>NZ_LAZX01000092.1:192500-205761 GCF_000980895.1 Sphingomonas sp. Ag1
AGGGAAACAGCCCTGACCTACAGCTAAGGTCCCCAAGTCACGTCTAAGTGGGAAAGCATGTGGGAATCCCAAAACAACCAGGAGGTTGGCTTAGAAGCAGCCATCCTTTAAAGAAAGCGTAACAGCTCACTGGTCTAAACAAGGGTTCCTGCGGCGAAGATGTAACGGGGCTCAAGACGTGCACCGAAGCTTAGGGTGTGTACTTTTGTACACGCGGTAGCGGAGCGTTCCGTAAGCCTGCGAAGCCATCTGGTAATGGGTGGTGGAGGTATCGGAAGTGCGAATGCAGACATGAGTAGCGATAAAGAGGGTGAGATGCCCTCTCGCCGAAAGACCAAGGGTTCCTGCGCAAGGCTAATCCGCGCAGGGTGAGCCGGCCCCTAAGACGAGCCCGAAGGGGGTAGTCGATGGGAATGCGGTTAATATTCCGCAGCCTGGTGGTGTGTGACGGATGGTGTGTGTTGTACGTCCTTATCGGATTGGACGTGCTTCGAAACTGTCCCGGGAAATAGCCCCACCGTATAGACCGTACCCGAAACCGACACAGGTGGTCAGGTAGAGTATACCAAGGCGCTTGAGAGAAGTGTCCTGAAGGAACTCGGCAAATTGCCTCCGTACCTTCGGAAGAAGGAGGCCCTCATTGCGCGCAAGCGTTTTGAGGGGGCACAGGCCAGGGGGTAGCGACTGTTTAGCAAAAACACAGGGCTCTGCTAAGTCGGCTTCAAGACGACGTATAGGGCCTGACGCCTGCCCGGTGCCTGAAGGTTAAGAGGAGGAGTGCAAGCTCTGAATTGAAGCCCAGGTAAACGGCGGCCGTAACTATAACGGTCCTAAGGTAGCGAAATTCCTTGTCGGGTAAGTTCCGACCTGCACGAATGGCGTAACGACTTCCCCACTGTCTCCAGGACATGCTCAGCGAAATTGAATTCTCCGTGAAGATGCGGAGTACCCGCGGTTAGACGGAAAGACCCCGTGCACCTTTACTGCAGCTTCAGAGTGGCATTAGGAAAGAACTGTGTAGCATAGGTGGGAGGCTTTGAAGCATTGGCGCCAGCCGATGTGGAGCCATAGGTGAAATACCACCCTGTTGTTTTCTGATGTCTAACCTCGTTCCGTGAAGCCGGAACAGGGACCCTCTGTGGCGGGTAGTTTGACTGGGGCGGTCGCCTCCTAAAGAGTAACGGAGGCGCGCGATGGTGGGCTCAGGCCGGTTGGAAACCGGCTGTTAGAGTGCAATGGCATAAGCCCGCCTGACTGCGAGACTGACAAGTCGAGCAGAGACGAAAGTCGGTCATAGTGATCCGGTGGTCCCTCGTGGAAGGGCCATCGCTCAACGGATAAAAGGTACGCCGGGGATAACAGGCTGATAACCCCCAAGAGCTCATATCGACGGGGTTGTTTGGCACCTCGATGTCGGCTCATCACATCCTGGGGCTGGAGCAGGTCCCAAGGGTTTGGCTGTTCGCCAATTAAAGTGGTACGTGAGCTGGGTTCAGAACGTCGCGAGACAGTTTGGTCCCTATCTGCCGTGGGCGTCGAAATTTGAGAGGAGTTGACCCTAGTACGAGAGGACCGGGTTGAACGTACCTCTGGTGTACCTGTCGTCGTGCCAACGGCGCAGCAGGGTAGCTATGTACGGACGGGATAACCGCTGAAAGCATCTAAGCGGGAAGCCTCCCTCGAGATAAGATTTCACAGGACGGTCGGAGACCACGACCTTGATAGATCGGATGTGGAAGTGCGGTAACGCATGGAGCTAACCGATACTAATCGTCCTATTCGCGCTTGAGAGTCCCACCATCAACGACAGCCCTGGCTGTCCAAGACGGTCGGATGATGAAAGCTCGACGCCAGAAACAACACATACGTAAAGTGTGCATCGATTTTAGAACCGTACGTCCCGGCCAGGCCCAGCTTGTCCGGGGCCCCCATGAAGTACCACTTCATGGGGTACACCGCAGGCTTCATTGCCTGGTGACCATAGCGTCGGTGTCCCACCCGATCCCATCTCGAACTCGGCCGTGAAACCCGACTGCGCCAATGGTACTATCGCCTAAGCGATGGAAGAGTAGGGCGTCGCCAGGCATTGCAGCTTGCGTGTGTACGATAAAACGAACCCATTCATCTTGTCGTCCATCAAGGACACACCGTCGCCTCCGCTAATCACGGAGGCGTTCGTGTTTCCATAACGGACAAAAACACAGTGTCGCGGGGTGGAGCAGCCCGGTAGCTCGTCAGGCTCATAACCTGAAGGTCACAGGTTCAAATCCTGTCCCCGCAACCACCGCCACAGAACTCGATACGCCGCCCCCCGGGGCGGCGTTGTCGTTTGTGGCCCAGATCAGAAGGTCGGATACCCTGGCGACCACCTCCGCTTCGGGGCCGTGCGGTCCTGCGGGGTAGATCGTCACGCTCTCGATGAGCGTCGACAGGATCTCCGCGGCTTCGCCGCGGGCGGTCTCGTCGTTCAGCGTTTCGCGGAGCTGTCCGACCTTCTCTTCAAACAGGCGCAGCAGTGTCGGGTGCGGCAGCATGGTGGCGGTGGGCGCATTGATTGCCTGTTCGGCGAGCTTGGCCTCCCAACGCTGCTTTTCGGCTTCCCGATCCGACAGGAGCTTGGCCAGCGTGGGACTGAGCACGCCGGTCAGCATGTTCGCGGCCAGATTGTCGATCTCGCGTACGACGGCGCTCAGGCGATCGCTCGTCGCCTGGTCCTGCTGCAAGGTGCTCGCAGTGATCCGGGCCATCTCCCGCCCAAACTCCTCCACGAACAGGCGCGCGTGATCTTCAGTCAGCAGGCTATGCTGGAGAATAGCAAGGCTCGCTGCCTCGAGCGGACCCTTGCGGACCGACACCTTATTGGAGCAGGTACCACGCTCCTTATGGCCGGCGCAGCGGTAATAGTCCTTGCCGGAGATCGTATACCCGGAGCCGCAGCTGCTGCAGCGGATAAGTCCCGAAAGCAGGTGCTTCTTGCGATTCTGTCGGCCGACTGGGACCTGTTCATCAGGGCGCCGGCGCTGTTCGATCTGCTGTTGTACGGATGTCCACACCTCATCAGTCACGATCCGGAGATCCGGCACGGCTACCTCGACCCACTCCGAGCAATCTCGCAGCCGGTAACGGCGCTCGCGCTTTTCGCTGTCGGGATTACGTCGCCACTGGCGCCGCCCCCAGATCAGCCGACCAACGTACAGCGCGTTGTTGAGGATGCCGGTGCCCTTCTTCGGATCACCCCGAATGGTGGAGGCATTCCATTGACCGCCGCGTGGACCCAGGATGCCCTCCGCATTGAGACGGGTGGCGATCTGGATCGAGGAAGCGCCCGCGGCGAACTCGAGAAAGATGCGGCGCACGATTGTAGCATGCTGCTCGTCGATATCGAGCAAGCCGCGGATGACCTCTTCACGTGCATCCAGTCTGATGACCCGCTTGTAGCCATAGGCGCGCCCGCCGGCAAAGCGGCCTGCGAGCACCGCCGCCTCCATGCCGCGCACAGTCTTGTCGACTAGGTTCTTGAGTAAGATCGCGTCAAGCAGCCCGGCCACGGCAAACTTGATCTCGTCGACATAACCTTCGGACACCGTGTGCAGCGCCACACGATGGTAGACCAGCTTCTTGCCGAGGAACGCCACGTCCTCGGCATCTCGCGCCAGGCGATCGAGCGAATCGCAGACGATCGTGTCGATCATGCCCGCTTCGACGTCGCGCAGGAGCCGCTTGAGGGCGGGCCTGTCCCGGCGATAGCCCGACTGTTCAGGATCGAGATAGGTTTCAACCACAGTACCGCCGAGGTAGTCGACGAGCTTCATGCACGACGCGGCCTGATCAGCACTCGACGTGGCCGTCTGCATGGCCGTGGAATGACGACCATATAGAGCGATGCGAGGACAGGTCTTCATCAGCATTGGCGGTCAACGCTCCAGTTCGTTCGTGTTCCGCAACTTGCGGACATGTTCTCGGGCCGCCTGACGAGCCACCAAGCGGACGAGCGCGCTCAATCCTTCTTGCCAACTTTCATTCTCCGTCTCGGCTGCTTCAAGGCAAAGCACATCCCGCCAGCCCTGGTCTTCAGCCATCGCACGCACTCGCGTGTACAGCGGCGTGCAGATGCTCCGCAGCGCTGACGAGTTCCCGCTCGATTTGCTCCAGCGCGCTCGCCAGCCGGTGAAGCTGCACCAGCTGTTCGCCCGCTGGTGAACTGCTGGCGTGCGACCGATCAATCGCGGCGCGCACATCCATGAATCGCGACGAATAGGCATTGTAGCGCGCAAGTTGTCGCTCCAGCTCGGCCCCACGTTCCGCAATCGCGATGGTCTGGGCGGCATAATCTTCGACCGCGATCACGCGACCATCTCCGCGAGCGCGTCCAGGCTCGGCCGCCGAGGCTCATGGTTGAAACGTGGATTGCCGCGCTCGAGGATCCACTCGAACGCTTCGCCCTTGGTGGGAAAGGTTCGGTACGCCAGCTGCAGGTCGAGGCAGATCTGCGCCACAAGATAGGTTTGCGCGTGTGTCGGCGGATCACCGCGCCATCGTGCCTTCGGATCAGAACCTTTCGGCGTGGCCAGGAAGCGCTCGGTTTCTTCGAGGTACAGCTCGCGCAACCACTGCCAGCGCACCCAGGTGCCATAGTCGCGGATCTCGCGGCCTGCGGTCGAGCGGAACAGCGCGGCCAATGCATCGACCAAGCTGCCGCCCGGGCTGGCAAGTGCGCTCCGGACAAGGAGCAGCAATCCAACTTCGTTCAGTGCGAGGAAGCCGGTGAGCGTCACCGGATCAAGCGCAAGTCCGTCACTCGGCTCGAAGGCCGCGCCGAGCCTGTAACAGGCGGCGTCACGTTCGTTGAACGCCGCGCGGCGATGGTCGCGCGCCTCGGTATCATGGATGAGCTGATCCAGGTCGGCGGAGCGCGCAGTCGCGCGTTTCTCCGCTTCGCCAAGGCCGGCAAAGCACAGTGCAGCTGCCACTCGCAACTGGTCGGCAATGGTTTGGGTTTTGGTCATGCCAACACCTTGGCCGATCTGCGCGGGTGCCTTTGGTGGGCTACCCCCCGACCAGCGAGCTCAGGTCAATCCATCCTGCAACCAGGCAAGATGCCTCGAAAGCACCATGCGCATCGGAGGGGTGAGATCGGCCACGCGTTGATGCGTGCGCGTCTCGCTCTTGCGCGCGACCTCTAACCGTGGCTTGTCGGGCAGTGCGGTCATCAGTTCATCGAACGTGAAGCGCCGTCCTCGCTCTCGCAGCGCATCAGCCTGCGAGCGCATTTCGACGCTCGATCCGTCCGATCTGGTGAACTTTCGCAAACTCATGGGCAACATATTATCATCATCGATAAAAGCGAAGCGCAGCGTGATATACGTTCTCGCTGCGTTTTCAGCCTGATCCCTCCCGAAATCCGGTAGCGGACACCGCTCCCGGAAACGGGGTGCCGTCATGACCCAGGTGACAAGCTCATCGATGTTTTTCGGCACGGTCGTCCACGCTACGACCTGGCGGGCGGCGTGGAACAAAAGCTCTTGCGGCGCGACACCGCTCAGGTTCGCCACGCGCATGTTACCGGTTTTGTTAGTCGGCCGCTGCCAGCGCGCGCGCGCCTTCATATCGGCATATCGGGCTGTGGCGCGCGCGATCGAAGTCCGAAGCACATTTTCCAGATCGTCGCCATGGACGCGCCTCCACTCCTGCTCATGAACATGCGCACGCAAGCAGATGTTGTTCCACTGCCTTGCCGATGCCTCCCGATCGCCGTTCCATGACAGAAGCTTCTTGATTGATACGGCCTGGCCGCTTTTATAGAGTTCTACGACGGCCGCCACGCGATCCAGTTCCCGACCGAACCGTTTGTAGACGGGGCCGTAGCGTACGGCATCGTCCGCATCAGCGGTGTCAAGCGGTGCCCAGCCGTACGGGCGGTGAAGGCTCGCCGCGCCTTCCATCGCGATGCTGCGAAGCCAGTAGGCAAGGCGGATGTGACACATGGCGGTGACGATTTCCCGGCACTCCCGAGGGCGTTGACACCATTGCGGATTATTACGCATCTCCCGGTACGCGTCGCCGATACGAAGTTCGAGCAGGGCGGTCACAGCTTCCGGGCAGTCCTGCTGTAAGTTCATCAGGCGCGCGGCGGTATCCTCCGGATTGTCAATCATGAGCGCTTCGACGAACGCAACGCGGGCGTCCCCTTGTCCCTCGGGCATGATGAGGTGCCGCAGGCGGGTGGCAATGGCCGCGAAGGACCGCGCTCCGGGTGGCATCGCCGGTACGCTCCCAGAAATTGTGAGATCCAAGGCACGCGCAGGGAGCGCTGCCCCTTGCAGCAGCAGATCGCGGCGTTGGACGCGCGATATGCGAGACGAACGGATGCTCGCCACCTCTCGACGGATATGTTCATCAAGTTCCCGAAGATCCGCTGGCGCCGATATATTCTCGGCGAAATAGTGATCCATCCTCATCCGTCATGTCCTTTGATCACGCTTCCGACGCACCAGCGTTTTGTCGATCCGCCGCATCTGCTTTCCACGTCTTGCCAATCGATGTGCCGCGAATAAGGGGCGATGATGGTTGTGCTCATCCTCGCATCCGCTCGCGCACACATCATTCAAGGATCGTCGTTGCCCGACCGATCCAGTCGAGAAGCCGACGTCAGCGCGTCGGAACCAGATTTTCGCGACGCATGCGAATGATCGCGTGAGGTGAGGTGTCGATGTTGCTGCCGGGCGCAGTAATGTCGAGCATGTGCAGCACCGCGCGACCCTCCTTTGACAGCTTCACGTCCGCGATCGTCTCACCGGCGCAGGTGGCAAATCCCTGAAGCTCGAGAAGGTAGAGGTATTCCTCGAGGTACGACCGGCTCCCGTCGAAGATGTCGTCGGCCATGAAGACCTGGTCCGTACGGTGCATCCCGATGTCGAGTGCACGCAAGCCGCGCTGGAGCTGATCGAGCTGATCGGTCTGCCGATCGCAACGGCAACTCCTGAGACGGAACGTGCGGAACAGATCCCGCATGTTCTCGTGGCAATTGCCGATCGGGTCGCTGAGGATAACCACGTTCGGCGTCAGTTCGTGCACACCGATCTCGGGATCGTCCATGCCCCAGGGACGCGTACCGTCGCCGGTGAAAACCCAACCCCGAGCCGCGTGTCCGGCGATCACCGGCTTCCTGACCTTAAATCCCATCTCTGTTTCCGATCTCTCTGTTTGTTGAAGCTATTATGCAGCTGCATTTGCGAACTCGTCATTCGCTTATTCTTGGTCCGTTCCTTTAAAGTTTATTAAGTGTTCTTTTTGCAACCATATGGAACGCGGGCTCGCTGATCCTCCTGCTTCTGCTCGACTGCTCAGCCCGCGCGTCGGACGCCCGGTCATCTGAGTGCGTCCTGCCAAGTGGTCGCGCGCCGCTCGCCGGCCCGCCGCTCGTCTTCGGTGTGCCAAGGTGCAGCGAGGCCTCGTGCGGGGTTGGGTTCAAGCGGGAAGCTGGTACCTGCGACTTCCGGCGCGGCGGTGGAGAGAGGCCTAGTCACCATCCACAGCTTGCCGTCAGCGCCGAGCCAGGGAGTGACTGGCACATGCCAGCGGGTATCCGCTCTTTCCCAAAGGCCCAGCGCAAAGGCCGGCTCAGAATCAGCGGTGCTGACGATCAGCGCGTGGGAGCGCGCCTCCCGTACTGCCGCCTCGACGAGCCGTACGGCGTCGGTAAGCCCGGCCGCAGTGGGTACGAGCAGCAATCGCGCACTGTCGACGTAGAGATACCCGGCAAAGGGCATAGATAGTGCTGGTCCGGCGATCTCAAATCGCCAGCCGGCCTGTCGCGCGACCGCAAGCGACAGTTTGAGCGCGCGCGCCGCGGCGGCCCGCCGGGTCGCAGGTTCATGTGTCATGATAGATATCCCTTGGTAATGTTGGTAGCGGTCGGCGACGCGCCACCTGCAGGTCTCTGGCGCGTGCTCCGTTCCCCGAGCGAGCGTCAGATGAAGTAGATCCGCTTGATGAGCAGCGCGCTCAGGAGCCGGGCTTGTCCGCTGGCGCCAACAGGGCATGGAATTTCGATCGGATCATCGCCCACATGCGATCGCCCATCAGGGGCGTCACGTAGCTGCCAAAGCCGGACCATCGTTTAATGCGCCGCGGTCCTGCGATTGCCAGATGAAGATGCGGGTCGTTGCCGCGTCCGGCCTGGCCAGGCACGTGCTGGACGAGCAACAACGCCACATCGTGGGCGTCAGCCAACTCAATCGCGAGTTGCCTGCCTACCGCCCATTGCAGATGCAACCGCTCGGGCTGCCAGGTGAGCGTAATATAAGCGAGCAGCGCCGCGCCCCGGTCCGGGTGCTCGGTGTCAATAGCGTTGAACAAGGTTCTCGGGTCGGCCAAACTGTCGTCGGCGTGCCGCGGCAGGATCACCTCCGCGCGGTGTGCCCGAATAGTCCAGTCGTCAGGTGCCGAGCCGGCAACCGGGTTGAGCTTGGTGCGCACGAAGGCCGCGGCGCTATTGTGACAGCCCTGATGCATCGGCCGCAGGGTGCCGGTGAGACACCGCGGGCCCTTTGTACCTGGGGGCTCACCGAGCAGGTTGAGGTGCGTGTGCGGCTGGTTCTCATGTCGAACGTGACCTTTATTCACAAAAAAAGGCCTGGTCTTTCCGCGCTTCGCTCATCGCAAGCATGAGGCCGGCGAGTTCGCCTGCCGCGCGCAACACACCGGCTGTGCGCTGCGCCATCGTTTTGTAGGGCGGTACGAGTTCCAGCACGAAGCCATCGGCGCTGACAGAAACGACCGGCCCGAATGTTTGCGGGACCAGCCACAACGCGCCATCGCGCGACACCCACGGCTCCAGTGCGCGCATCGACCACGGCGCTGCGCCAGGCAGCAACCCAAGCGTCAGGTCGATGCTCGTGCGGACAAAATCCACATCGACCCCGGCGACCCGTACGAGCACCACATCATAGCGCAAGTCGGCCGCCAGTGCCGTCACCGCGTCACGGAACAAGGGGGCAGGTGCGACCGTCGCAGCCAGCACGGCACCCCGAGCCTCGACGAAGATCGTCGCATCAGGGAGTGCCGCTTCGCGGGCGTAGGCATAAGTGTCGAGCACGCTGAGGCTGTAGAGCAGGTAGCCGAGTACAGCCGATTCCAGGTCGCGCGTTGGCAGAATGTCGATGGTCATAAAGAGGCCTTGAGACTTGGTGGTCTCGCGTCGGCTGACGCGAAACAAGCTCTTCGCGATTTCTTCTCGCTCGTGAGCTCTAGATCACCACCTTCATCATTCTCATGGGCGGCGTGGTCTGACCCGCCGCCCTTTCACGCGGCGGCTCGTCACGCCGTGCACGTCATGGATCGGCGCCGCGGCCGTTGGCCACGTTCAGCAGTCAGTGGAAGGCGCGCCTTCGTTCAAGGCCGGCCGCCTCCCAGCGGGAATCTGAACGCTCGGAGATGCCTGAGGGCGACAGCATGTTTGCCACCGACCCTCTGGACTGGACTCCAAGTCACAAGGCGACACATTGCGATGATCGGGATCCTCGCCGTGCATCTTGCCTTCCCAGCCGTGCGGCACGGTGGGACCCAAGCGTCAACGACCTAGACCGCGGCCCTGCATGTAAGCAGCCAGTATATCGAGGTCCGTGTCCGAGGTTTGCTCGTCTGCTGCCTGATGTTCGTCTGTCGCCTGATGCTGGACTGACCTGCGTTTCACTTCTGCGCGCAGCGCTGCGTGGCTGCCGCTCGTCCGAGCCGCCGTGCGGCGCGTGAGCGCGCGCTTATTCCAATAGGCCTCACTTTCTTTGACGATCGCTCCGAATTCACGACTCCCGCCTGCCGCCCTGACGGCCGCGACCAGTCGCGTGTCCCAGCCTTCGGCCCGCAGCGCCGAGGCCGCGCGCACGTCGCCGCGCCCCAGGGCACTGGTCAAAGTGGTTGGAGGCCTTGCGGGTCGCTTCATGAGTAACGCGCGAACGCGCTCCAGCATCGCCATCCACCGCTGGCGATAAAGCAAGGTAAGGCGCTCATCATCGAGCGCTGCAGCCTGCCGCAAGACGTCCCTGTCTTCTGGGCGCGCATCTTCAAGGATGAGGTCGAAAGATCGAACCCTGTTGTGGCTTTCATCGGTTGGGACAGGGCGTAACGGCAGAAACGACATGGCGCTGAGAGCCGCCAGGATCGCATCAACCTCTTCGGCCTTCACATGAAACGACGAAGCAGTTCCTTTCTCACTGACGTATTCCTGCTCAGGCTTCGGCGCCGTTGATGACACCTTCAGAGGGTGGGGTGGGGATGGCGTTGTCTTGATACCCTCAGCGGGCAGGTCGGCGACAGTAGCCTTGACGATCGGATCGACCATCGGCGCAATGGCCGAGACTGTTTTGCCTGGCCTATCACCACGCAAGATCACGCCGGGGATGCGGGCGTCGCGTAATGCTCCAGCTTTACTCAGTCCTGGCAAGTCGGAGATTGTGGGGGCCCTCGCCAATGAAATGGGTGGCATAAGGCTGCCGCTTGGCTGGGCCGCGAACTGCTTGGCCCGCCACGCGTCGCCGGCACGCCTGATCGCCCGCCTTGTGATGGACGGTGCCACCACCGCCTGTGCAGGTGCTTGGGTCTGTTGCTCTCCTGGCAGGCGCATTTGTGGCGAGCGTTGAACGGTATTCACGCTATATTGTATGGCAGGTACGGCAGGTTTCTCATGGGAAACTGGCGACGGTGTCATCCCGACCTGCGGTGTCTGCCGCGAAGCCGTTTCAATGCGACGACGCTTTTGACGCAGCACATCGATCTCGCGTTGATCGAGTGCCGCGAGGGTGCCGCTGCGATCGACTACGTCGAGCAGCAGTACGTCCTGGGCGACATTGCGCGCCTTGGCCAGCACGCCCAATCGCTCGTCCACCCAGCCTTTCTCAGCCCTGCCAAGCGCGATGTTCTCGCGACGACGATCGGCATGTTTGCGCCCCGCCTTGTGCTTGTCCTGCGACACGTCGGCGTCCTTGCGGTCACGCTGCTTTGCCGCAAAGCGGCGCGGGTGCCCGGCCGCGGTCATCGCCGTGTTCATCGCGGCAGCCGCGCGTTCGCGAAAGTCGGACACGAAGTCTCTCTGATTGAGCGATCCCAGCGTAGCCGAAGCGAAGGAGAAGCCGTCGGGGAGCACGGCGAACGGCCGCCAGCTGAACATGACGTGCGCATGGAAATTCAGCGAGCTGCCTTCCGGGTCAGGCGCGTGAAGCACGCCGACGTAAGGCAAACCGAGATCGGCGACAGGCCGGCAGATGTCGCGCAGCAATGCTTCGCGGCCCGATCCATCAAGCTCATGCGGCAGCGACACGATGATGCCGGTATAGACGTTGCCGTTGGCACGACCTGCGAGCTCGAGTTCTTCAAGTGCGGCAAAGAAGGATGCGATCGTGTCGGGAGCGCGAGCGATGTTGCTGACGACACCGCCGCCTTCGATTTCACGCGCTGCATCGCGCAAGATGTAACGTACGGACACCACCGCCTCCCCCTGGCGGTATGGCCGATCCTTGGCGCGGCGATGGCTGCCTCGTCCCCGCGGGGCGAACTTCAGGTGGAATGACGAGAAGCCGTTGCTGCCGACGTAGGATCGCTTGGGTACAAGCAGGTTGAGCCTGAGCTCGAACCCACGCATGCGCGTGGTGCCCTTGCGGCTGCCACGCACAGCCGCAGGCCGGCAGGTGATTGCATGGTCGTTTTCCCTGCCCGCACGCCGCAGCGCTGCGCCCACCGCACGCGCGGCCTGATCGCGCTCGCGCGCTTCCCGGTCAGCGTCAGCGACACGCTTCTTGTGCTGACGGCCGAGTGCCAGCACCTCGGCAACGTCGCGGCGGCTGGCTTCTCGACCCCGCACTTTCCAGGACGTCTTGTTCGTCACCGGTGTTCTACGCAAAGATTATGGGGCCATGTCGTTCTGTCCGCACCTGCGGAAAAAACAGAACTCATTATCGCGCGCCCCATAACTTTACCCTTCTCTATCTGCCTGGACCTGGTTCATGCTGGCTGGGGATGTGGGGCGGTTTCGCATGAGAAACCGCCCGCCAACGCGTCAGCTCAGCGTAACCCGTCGCAAAGCCGCCAATGCTTCCTGGATGATGGTTGCCAGGTCGTTGGCCGGCACGTCGTCCGCATTGGGCAGGTCGATGCGAACGCCCCCATGCGATGTCGGCCGCAGCGTTCCGATGCACACCCCCTTGTGCTTGAGGAGGGCTTCATTGCGCCTCGGCTTGCTCGTCTTCACGCTCGCGCGCAGGCCCGCGAAAACCTTCGTGGCGGAGCCCGGCGGCATCTGTTCGAGTGCATGCAACACGGTGGTGCGCTGATCCTCGCTGGGTGCGTCCGACCCGTCGCCTACGCGACCGATTACGCCCATGAGCCAGCTAGCCGCGCGTTGTGAAACGTCGCGCTTGACCAGGATCTTGTCGCCAAGGACGGCGACGGCGCGGTACACGTCGAGGTTCTTGCTCACTGCTGCCTTGCTGACACGGCAGACGTGCGCGACTTCTTCAGCGGTCCGGTAATGATCGAGCGCGGCGTTGAAGAACCAGCCGCGCGCGTAACTGCTTGCCTCACTCGCCGGCGCGATTTCGTTCGCTGCGTGCCGAAACGCGTCCTCATCGCTCAGCGGCGAGACTTGAACTGCGACATCGCGCACGTCGTCCGGGTAGCGCCGGTTGTGCTCAAGTATCACCGCCACCAGTCCCGCCCGAACGACGGCCTCGTACTGGCCGCCCGGCAGAGGTCTCACGATCACGGGGAGGCGCTGCCCGTCCGCCTTCAGGATTTCGACCTCTTCGGTGAGATCGCTCGCGATGGCTTCCTCCACCGAGCCGACGATCGCTGGCAAGATCGCTATGTGTTCGGGCGGCAGTGCTTTGACGCTCTTGCCCTGAGTTACGCTACTTGCCGCATCGCTGCCGTTGCTGTTGTGGCCGATCGAAGCGTGACCGTGCGCCTCAACCGGTTGCTCGTACATCTGCTTCATCGAATCCTCCGTGCTGGAGCATTCGGGGTAAAGCGTGAGCAAGACGCCGTTTGGACGGCTACCCGACAGCCATGTCTCGCCAACATGCGCGGCTAGGCTTGGTAGCGTCGCAGCCACGATCTTCGATGCTTCTTCGGCAGAAGGTGCGGGTCAACAATCGACTCAGAGCCGCTAGACTGGTTCGTCGAACAAACCGCCAAAATCTTCGACGTTTTTCAAGGTCGGCGATTATCAATCCCGCTCGCATTGGTGACGTGATGGGTTGGACGGCCCCTG
>NZ_LAZX01000080.1 GCF_000980895.1 Sphingomonas sp. Ag1
AAACCCGGGGCGGTTCAGGTCTAATCTCGGTCCAGAGGCTAGGAAGTATAGTCCAATATTAACTAGAAGAACCCGGTCTAGTGACCATATCGAAGCCGGATAGGTTCGAAATCAAACTGCCACTTTTGATAAGTTCTATCTACATTGTCAGTCGTTAACGACTGGTCAGAAGGCAACGTCATCGTAGCTTTCCTCAGCGCCTATGACCTTATCGAAAACGGCGAGATCCTCGTCGTTTAGGCCTTTGTGCGAGCCTAAGACGTCGAGATAGACGAAGGTCGTTTCGTAACTTTTGTGCCCTAGGTATTTTTGCACTTTTCTTAGGGGGTCTCCGAAGACGCTTTGTAAATTTCCGGTGTTGACGCCCCCTTGATCTTCTCGACTTCGCGACTCGCCTCGGAGGCTGATAACGTCCTCCTTATCAGCGAACTGAGAAGGTATACCGCACTGGTGTGCCGCAATGTCTTCGGCGTCGCTTTGACCCCGGAACGCGCCTCGGCGCGACGAAAGACATCCCCCCATCCGATCGTGCCTATTGGAAGCCCTTCCTGGTTCAACCAGAAATGGCCAGGATCCTCGACGTATTTACCGCTTTCGATCGCTCGGGCGACCTGATCCTCTCGAAGTAAATCGCTGTACAAGCGCATACTGTCGACGGCTGTCTTAGAGATCCGAACCTGTCGACCCTTGTATCCTTTTGCGGCATTGGGGCTGACGTCGTAAGAGATGCTGCGACTTGGCGTATCACGAACGGCTTGACGCGTAGGCAGTTGCGCGATTCTGTACTCGTTGCCTTCTGTTAGCCGTGCTGCGGTGGTCAGGAGGAAGTTGGCGAACGCGACATTGCGCAGCCCGTACCGACCAAACGCGAGGCCGACATCCCTAAACCGCTCGAATTGCTTTAGCGTAATCAAATCGGGGTCTTCACGCGACGACTGGGCGCCCCTGTTGTACCCAGCCAAGGCAGGCGAGCTGCATGGGTTGTCGGTTCGGTACCCCTCAAGAATGACGGCGTCGAAGAGGGACTTCAGTGCCGATGCTTCGCTGTTCCATGAGATCGGTTCTATGCCTGATCCCATCCGGACGCGTTTGTAGCGAGCGAGGTCCGTCGACTTCACTGACTCAAAATCAAGGCCTTGCTCGCTGAGGAAGCGGATCAGGCGGACTGCATGCCGCCCGTAGCTAGACATGGTGGTGCGCCCGGATGTCTGGCCGGAGAACGTCCGCAACACGCCGGTTAGATAGGTGTCGATCGTCCCGTCGTTAGCAAGGATGAACGGCACGCGATCATCCACGCCAGCGGTGACCAATGCGCGCCTAGCTGTCGCCCGGAATGTTGAGCGCCAAGCGTCATCAAATCGCTTTCCGAGAACATGCTCAGGAAGGTCGAGATCCAGAAGCTCGAATCGGGTGAAAACAAGGTCCACGTGGCAGTTTCCGATGAGACACCGCAAGCTGCCACGCATTTTAGAGCACCGTCAAGGATCCACTTATCATTGCAATACGGTCCGTCTCGCACAATGAGACATTTACAAACTCTTTTACTGACAGGCGAGGCACTCGTCATAATCGGTCGTTTCGCCCAGATCGAACTTGGGCTTCTCGATCGTGTTGTCGGCCTCCACGCCGCCAGCAAAGCCGGCGCGCTGCACGCTCTTGGAGCGCAGATAATAGAGCGACTTGATGCCCAGTTCCCACGCGCGGAAGTGAAGCATCAGCAGATCCCACTTCTCGACGTCCGCCGGGATGAACAGGTTCAGCGACTGGGCCTGGTCTATATAAGGCGAACGATCGCCGGCCAGTTCCAGCAGCCAGCGCTGGTCGATCTCGAAGCTGGTCTTGAAGCAATCCTTCTCTTCCTGGCTGAGGAAGTCGAGGTGCTGCACGCTGCCGCCATGCTCGAGGATCGAGTTCCAGACGCTGTCCGCGTTCTTGCTCTTCTCGTTGAGCAGCTTCTCCAGATACGGGTTCTTCACCGCGAAGCTGCCGGACAGCGTCTTGTGGGTGTAGATGTTGGCCGGGATCGGCTCGATGCAGGCGGACGTGCCACCGCAGATGATCGAGATCGACGCGGTCGGCGCGATCGCCATCTTGCAGCTGAACCGCTCCATCACGCCCATGTCGGCCGCATCGGGGCAGGGGCCACGCTCGGCCGCCAGCGTCATCGATGCCTGGTTCACCTGCGCATTGATGTGCTTGAAGATGCGCAGGTTCCAGCTCTTCGCCATCGCGCCTTCCATCGGCAGGCCGCGTGCCTGGAGGAAGGAGTGGAAGCCCATGACGCCAAGGCCGACCGAGCGCTCACGCGCCGCGGAGTAAGCCGCACGCTCCATGCCCGGCTCATGCCGGTCGATATAATCCTGCAGCACATTGTCGAGGAAGCGCATCACGTCCTCGATGAACTGCTTGTCGTCCTTCCACTGGTCCCACGTCTCCAGGTTGAGCGAGGAGAGGCAGCAGACCGCGGTGCGATCATTGCCGAGATGGTCGCGGCCCGTCGGCAGCGTGATCTCGCTGCACAGGTTCGAGGTGGAGACCTTCAGGCCCAGGTCGCGGTGATGCTTGGGCATGTTCTTGTTCACGTGATCGGCGAACACGATGTACGGCTCGCCGGTCGCCAAGCGAGTCTCGACCAGCTTCTGGAACAGGCTGCGCGCATCGACCTTGCCGCGGACGGTGCCATCCTTGGGGGACTTCAGCTCCCATTCGCCGCCGTCGCGCACCGCTTCCATGAACGCGTCGGGGATCAGCACGCCGTGGTGCAGGTTCAGCGCCTTGCGGTTGAAATCGCCCGAGGGCTTACGGATCTCGAGGAACTCCTCGATCTCCGGGTGCGACACGTCGAGATAGCAGGCGGCCGAGCCGCGGCGCAGCGAACCCTGGCTGATCGCCAGCGTCAGGCTGTCCATCACGCGCACGAAGGGGATGATGCCGCTGGTCTTGCCGTTGAGGCCGACCGGCTCACCGATGCCGCGCACATTGCCCCAATAGGTGCCGATGCCGCCGCCGCGCGACGCGAGCCAGACATTCTCGTTCCAGGTGTCGACGATGCCGTTCAGGCTGTCGGGCACGGAATTGAGGTAGCAGCTGATCGGCAGCCCGCGCCCGGTGCCGCCGTTCGACAGCACGGGCGTCGCCGGCATGAACCACAGGCGGCTGATGTAATCGTAGATGCGCTGCGCATGCGCGGCATCATCGGCGTAGGCGCTCGCGACGCGCACGAAGAGATCCTGATAGGATTCGCCCGGCAACAGGTAGCGATCCTGCAGCGTGTCCTTGCCGAAATCGGTCAACAGCGCATCGCGCGAATGATCGACCTCGATCGGGTACGGCTTGCGCAACGCACCCTTGGTCGCGCTCGCTTCCGCTGCGCCCGTGCCCTCGGCACTTGCTACTAAGGTGTCGGTTGCCATGTTCGCCTCGTTCGCGTCTCTAAAATCCATCGCCGCCGTTCCCCCAGTTGAGCTCGTCCGAATCGGAGGCGAGCCATCATGCTACACCCGAACGCGCTTCACTAAGAACAAAAAGGGATCAATGTGGGTGCCTCGCCCGCATGTCCGTTCCCTTCAGCGGCAGAGCGGCCGCTATCTGTTCTACCAGCACTAGCGCCCGCCGTAGCAGTCTACCCCCACAGATTGTGGCAGAGCGCGCGAAGAGGCAAGGGGGAAGGTGGTCTCGAAGCGGCCATTTGAGTGCCGCTCCGTCGCCTCGCCATGCGGCGACGCGTGGACTTCCGCGGGGTTCGCGAATTGCAAGGCTGAAGGTCGCGAGGGAAAAATTTTCCCGGGCTTGTGGCGCGGCGCCGGACATGCGGCCGGGGCGGGTCTAACGCGCCGCTCGCGCTCCCGAGCAGCGCAGAACTGCGGCGCTCAGCCTGCCTTGCGCAGCGTGCGCGGCTGCGCCGGCGACAGGCGCTCCATGTCGAAATGGCGGGCGAATTCCAGCCCGGCGCGGTCCTCGTCGACCCAGCGGATCACGGCGGGGAACATCTCCTCCTCGACCAGCTCGATCCGCACCTCGGCGCCGACCGCCTCTTCCGGAAAGTCGACGCCGTCGATCATCACCCCGGTCGCCGACAGGTTGCGGATCCGCACCTCACCGGTGTCGCTGCCGACCTCGAGCCGCGCCGATCGCAGCACGGTAGACCGCGCGGCGCGGCTGACGCGATGGCCAACCGCAAGCGCTGCGCCGTCCTGTTCGCGGAACAGCGCCAGCATCTCAGCGGCGCGGCCGGGGCGGCCATAGACGAAGCCCTGGATGTGGCTGCAGCCAAGGTCTCGGATCAGCGCGATCTCGTCCTGCTGCTCGACGCCCTCGGCGGTGGTTTCCATCCCCAGCGTCTCTGCCAGAGTCACGATCGCGCGGATGATCGCCGCGTTGCGGTTACCGGCCTGGATCGCACCGCGCACGAAGCTCTGGTCGATCTTGATCTTGTCGAATGGCGCCTTCTTCAGATAGCCGAGCGAGGAATAGCCGGTGCCGAAATCGTCGAGCGCCAGGCGAACCCCGATCCCCTTCAGCGCCCGGAACATGTGGCTGGAGGAGGAATCGTCGGTCAGGAAGACGCTTTCGGTGATTTCCAGCTCCAGTCGGCTGGCGGCGAGACCGGCGGAGGCAATCGCGCTGGTGACGATCGCCGGCAGCGCGGGATTGGCGAACTGGATCGCCGAGACGTTGACGGCGATGCGGACCGGGTCGGGCCATTGCGCCGCTTCCGCGCAGGCGGTGCGCAGGACCCACTCGCCGATCGCCTCAATCATCCCGCATTCCTCCGCGATCGGGATGAAGTCGGCCGGGCTGACCGCGCCGCGGATCGGATGCACCCAACGCAGCAGCGCTTCATAGCCGACCACGCGCTCGCTGCTGGTTGAAACGACGGGCTGATAGACAAGGTGGAATTCGTCGTTGGCGAGCGCCTGGCGAAGGTCGTCCTCCAGCCGCTTGCGGTTCTGCGCGCCGGCCAGCATCTCCTCGCGGAAGAAGCGTGAAACGCCGCGGCCGTCCGCCTTGGCGGCGTAGAGCGCGAGGTCGGCATTGCGGATCAACGTCTCGCTGTCATTGCCATGTTCGGGCGCGATGGCGATGCCGATCGAACAGCCGATCGACACTGACGAGCCGCCCAGGAAATAGGGCTGCGACAAGGCGGCGATGATCTGCTGCGCCAGCGCGCCCAGACGTTCGCGATTGCCCTCGCGCGGCAGGACGACCTGAAACTCGTCGCCGCCCAGGCGCCCGACGAGGCCCGCGTCGCCGACGCTCTGCTGCAGCCGATGGGCGACCTGTTTCAGCAGTTCGTCGCCCATCTGGTGGCCGAGCGTGTCGTTCACCGCCTTGAACCGGTCGAGGTCGAGCAGCAGCAGCGCGTTGGTGCTGCGTGCGCCCGTGACTGGCGCCAGCGTCTGATCGAGCGACAGGCGCATCCGCTGGCGATTGGCGAGGCCGGTCAGGCTGTCGAACAGTGCCAGCCGCGTGATCTCCGCATCGGCACGACGCTTTTCGGTGAGGTCGGAGCCGAAGCCGATGAAGCCGTGGAATCGGCCAAGATCGTCCAGCAGCGGCCGGCCGGAGATCGACCACCATCGGTCGCCGCCCGCCTCGAACGCGGGGCGCACCGAATAATCGGAGAAGCTGGTGCGCGCCGACAGGTGAAAGGTCAGCGTCCGCTCGGTATCCGCCATGGTCGAATCGACGCGGAAAACCTCCACCAGCCGCTGGCCCAGCGGCATGAAGCCAAGCGTCTGCAACTCGTTGACCAGCTTGCCGCTGAGGTGAACCAGGCAGCCATAACGGTCGGTCTGCCAGAACCAGCCCGTGCTGTGGCTTTCATATTCCGCGATCAGCCGGACCGCGAGGACTCGGTCACGCTCCTCCTGCTCGCGCGTGCCCAGCGCCCGATGATCGCGCCGCGCCATGCGCAACACGCCGGCCAGCAACAAGGTGGCGAGCACGATCGCGGCGGCCGACGCTGCGCCCAGTCCCGCGTTCACCGGCACCAGCATCGCCAGCGTGAGCGCCAGGGCGAGCGAGGCGACGCGCACAGAATGAAGCACAATCGCCGCCATGATGATCGCGCCGAAGCAGGTGACGAAGGCGGTGACCTGAAGCGATCCGCCGGGCAGATGCTGTATCACCGCAAGCTGCAGCGACAGCGCCGCGGACAGTAAAGCGACCAGAGTCGTCAGGATCGTCACGCGGCGATGCGGCGGCAGCGCCCGGGCGGCGGGGAGGGCAAGCAATCCCCAGATCATCAGCGGCAGGACCGCGAGCAGCGGCAGCAGCCCCACGGTGCGCGCAGTGGGCGTGCCGCTCAGGCCAAGCGCCAGCGCCAGCCCGGCCGTACCCAGCAGCAGCACCGCGGCAACGACGGGCCACAAGGCGGCGACGTCATTGAGCCGTTTTTCGGTCGCCTCGTTGATCGCGTCATGGCCGGTGGCGACAAGCCCCAGCGCCTCAGCGAGGCGGGGCTGCTCCGGCGCGAGCGGGCGCGGTGTACGGCGTACGAATCCCATTCCGCCGACCCTAGGGGGAGAGGATTGGCAAAACGTTTATGGCTTGTGGTGCCCGCACGCCCCGTTGCGCGGCGCATTCTGAGGCCATAGTGCAGCGCGTCATGACCACGACGATCCGCGCCGCAGACCTGATCGAGAGCGTTGCCGATGCGCTCCAGTTCATCAGTTACTATCACCCGATGGATTACATCCGCGCCTTGGGCGACGCCTATGAGGCGGAGCAGGGCCCTGCCGCGAAGGACGCGATCGCGCAGATCCTGACCAACAGCCGCATGTGCGCGGAAGGCCACCGGCCGATCTGCCAGGACACCGGCATCGTCAACGTGTTCGTCAAATGGGGCATGGACTGCCGCATCGACGACACCAATCGCTCGATGCAGGAAATCGTCGATGAGGGCGTGCGCCGGGCATATCTGAACCCGGAGAACAAGCTGCGCGCCTCCGTCCTCGCCGATCCCGCCTTCACCCGCCGCAACACCAAGGACAACACGCCCTGCGTGCTCCACGTCGAGATGGTGCCGGGCAGCAAGGTTTCGGTCGACGTCGCGGCCAAGGGCGGCGGCAGCGAAAACAAGTCCAAGTTCAAGATGATGAACCCCAGCGACTCGATCGTCGACTGGGTGCTGGAGATGCTGCCGCAGATGGGCGCCGGCTGGTGCCCTCCGGGCATGCTCGGCATCGGCATCGGCGGCACGGCGGAGCATTGCGTGCTCCTCGCCAAGAAGGCGCTGATGGAGCCGATCGATATGGGCCCGCTGAAGGCACGCGGCCCGAAGAATGATATCGAGGCGCTGCGCATCGAGATCTTCGACAAGGTCAATGCGCTGGGCATCGGTGCGCAGGGCCTCGGCGGGCTGTCGACCATCCTCGACGTGAAGATCATGGACGCGCCGTGCCATGCCGCGGGCAAGCCGGTGGCGATGATCCCGAACTGCGCCGCCACCCGCCACGCGCATTTCACGCTCGACGGCAGCGGCCCGGCATATCTCGAGACGCCGAAACTCGACGAATGGCCCAAGGTCAACTGGACGCCGGACAAGGCCGCGATCCGCGTCGATCTCGATACGCTGACGCCCGAGATGGTCCGCTCGTGGAAGCAGGGCGATCGCCTGCTCCTGAACGGCAAGATGCTGACCGGGCGTGACGCCGCGCACAAGCGGATCAAGGACATGCTCGACGCCGGCGAGGAGCTGCCGGTCGAGTTCAAGGGCCGCGTGATCTATTACGTCGGCCCGGTCGATCCGGTCGGCGAGGAAGTGGTCGGCCCGGCCGGCCCCACGACCGCCACGCGGATGGACAAGTTCACGCGCATGATGCTCGACCAGGGCCTGCTCGCGATGGTCGGTAAGGCCGAGCGCGGGCCGGCGGCGACCGATGCGATCAAGGACGCCCAGAGCGCCTATCTGATGGCGGTCGGCGGTGCGGCCTATCTCGTCGCGCGCGCGATCAAGGGATCGAAGGTGGTCGGCTTCGAGGATCTCGGGATGGAGGCGATCTACGAGTTCGAGGTGGAGGACTTCCCGGTCACCGTCGCGGTCGACAGCGAAGGCAACAACGTCCACCAGCTCGCCCCACTCGTGTGGCGCGAGAAGATCGCCCGCGAGGGCCTGCTCCAGCCGGCATAAGGACGCAGCAGCTACAGGAGACGGCGTCATGAGCACGCGGCATCTGGTCGATCCCGAACTGTTGCCGCTGCTCGACCTGTGGCCGGCCGTGACCATGTCGGCGGAGGTGCTGGAGCAGGCGCGCAGCTGGCCCGCCCCGCCGCAGGCCGCTGACGATGACGGCGTGGTGATGGAGCGGATCAGCGTGCCCGGCCCGGCCGGCGCACCCGATCTCGGTCTCGTCATCTTCCGCCCGGCCGAGCCGGTGCCGAATGCCGGCGGCATCTGCCACATGCACGGCGGCGGCTTCGTGCTCGGCGCGCCGGAGGGCAGCGCCGCGCGGCTGCGCCCGATGGTCGCCGCGCTTGGCTGCGTCATCGTCTCAGTCGATTATCGCCTCGCGCCGGAGACGCCGTTCCCCGGCCCGATCGAGGATTGCTACGCCGGCCTCGCCTGGACCTTCGCCAATGCCGCGCGCCTCCGCATCGATCCGGCGCGGATCGGCGTGATGGGCGAAAGCGCCGGCGGTGGGCTGGCAGCCGCGCTGGCGCTGCTCGCCCGCGACCGCTGCGACTATCGCCTCGCCTTCCAGCACTTGCTTTATCCGATGATCGACGATCGCACCGGCGTGATCGAAGGCGACCCGCTGACCGGCGAGTTCATCTGGAGCCGCGAGAGCAACCGCTTTGGCTGGCAGGCGATGCTTGGCCAAGCGCCGGGCGGGGAGGGCGTCTCACCCTATGCCGCCGCGGCGCGCGCGGAGGACCTCACCGGCCTGCCGCCCACCTATATCGCGACGGGGAGCCTCGATCTCTTCCGCGACGAGAACATCGCCTACGCCCAGCGCCTCCTTGCCGCCGGCGTGCCGACCGAATTCCACATCTGGCCCGGCGCCATCCACGGCTTCGACGGCGCCCCCGACGCAGCGATCACGCGCGAGGCGAACCAGTCCCGAATTGCCGCGCTGCGTCGGGTGTTAAAACGCTAACTTCCGGGCCTCGGCACCGACCGTGAAGGTCCGCTTCGGGGTGGTTAGCTGCCCGTCCGCTTTGGACGGTCCTTGGCCATCCCGCCGCAAGGCGCAGCGTCGTTCTGTCTTCCTGCTTGGACGACGAGCCGGATGCTTCGGCCGCCCACATTGACCGAGGGCAGCACAGATACCTTCTTGGCGCTGTCGAACCGAAGCGCGAGCGTTGAAGCGTTCAGCCAATGAAGGTCGACGCCGTAGGCACATTCACTGCGCGTCGCCCCGTATAGGGTTCCTGCGGAGACCGGCCGTTCGCCTTGGTGATCGGCAGGGTGTAGTTCGACCACATAGCCGAACGAAGTTGTCGCGCCTCCGTTTGTTTCCAAGAGGATCGCGTGGGTGCGCCGATCAGGTGAGTTGGCCCAAGCGACCTCCTCGCGCGACGGCTGTCCGAAAAGCCCACCGCAGCCGCTAAGGATCATGGCAATGAGGACAGCAGCGCTTCGCATCATCAGGAACCTATCGGTTCGTCCAGCGGCAGCAAGTGGGCGCTTCCTGCCGGTCCGCTTTCACGAGCGGTGACGGTTATCAAGCATTGCAGCAACTGATCGGTACGCACCAGTCGCGCCGAACCACTTCGCCGCTTCGGGCTTGTCCCAACCTCGCGGCTGCCGCACAGATCGGCGGATGGTTTCCATGACATGGCGGCGCCCGGGGCGGCGGCGGAGTGACGCGCGGGGCGTGGCCTGATGCTCGTCCTGGCCGGCATCGCGATCATCGCGCTCGGCTTCCTGCTGCGCTTCAATCCGATGCTGGTGATTGCTGCCTCCGCGCTCGTCACGGGGCTAGCCGCGGGGATCGATCCGGTCGCCATCCTCGCCGCGTTCGGCAAGGCGTTCAACGACACGCGCTACGTCACCGCCATCTATATCGTGCTTCCCGTCATCGGCCTGCTTGAACGCAATGGCCTGCAGGCGCGCGCGCGTTCGCTGGTGGGCGGGCTGAAGGGGCTGACGACCGGAAGGCTGCTGATGGCCTATCTCGCCTTCCGCCAGATCACCGCCGCGCTTGGCCTTACCTCCGTCGCCGGGCCCGCGCAGACCGTCCGCCCGCTGATCGCCCCGATGGCGGAGGCGGCGGCGGGGGAGGCGCATGATCCCGAAAAGGTGAAGGCCATGGCCGCCGCGACCGACAATATCGGGCTGTTCTTCGGCGAGGATATCTTCATCGCGATCGGATCGATCCTGCTGATGAAGGGCGTGCTGGAAGGCTACGGCATCTTCGTCGAGCCGCTGCACATGTCCGTCTGGGCGATCCCCACCGCGATTGCCGCCTTCGCCATCCACGGCACGCGGTTGTGGCTGCTCGATCGAAAGGCGCGGCGCGCATGATCGGGCTGAACTTCGTCTATCTCGTCGCCGGGCTGACGTTCCTCGCCTTTGCGATCCTCTCGTTAAGCGAGCGGCGCTGGGCCAATACCGGCTTCTACGCGCTGGTGGCGACGAGCTTCCTCGTCGGCGACTGGCTGGGCGACATTGGCAATGGCGTGCTCGTCCTCGCGCTGGTGGCGATCGCCGCGAGCGGGCGGATGAAGCGGCGCGTACCGGCGGGGGAGCCAGCAGCGCGTGGCGCGATGGTGTTCGTGCCCGCATTGGTGATCCCGGCGACCGCGCTGATCGGCACCTTCGTCTTCAAGCAATTCCCGGCGGTGTTCGACGGCAAGCAGGCGACACTGGTGGCGCTGGCGGCAGGCGTGCTGCTGGCGCTGGCGCTTTGCTACGCTTGGCTCCGGCCCGCCCCCGCCGAGCCGTTCCGCGCTGGCCGTGCATTGATGGACGATATCGGCTGGGCCGCGGTGCTGCCGCAGATGCTGGCGAGCCTCGGCGCGGTGTTCGCGCTGGCGGGCGTCGGTGAGGTGGTCGGCCGGCTGGTCGGCGTCGCCATCCCCACCGGCAGCGTGCTCGGCGCGGTGCTTGCCTTCGGGCTTGGCATGGCGCTGTTCACGATGGTGATGGGCAATGCCTTCGCGGCCTTCCCGGTGATGGCGGCGGCGGTGGGCATTCCGCTGCTGGTGCAGGCCTATGGCGCGGATCCCGCGCCGGTCGCGGCGGTTGGCATGCTGGCGGGCTTCTGCGGCACGCTGATGACGCCGATGGCGGCGAACTTCAATCTCGTCCCCGCCGCGCTTCTTGAGCTGAAGGATCGCAACGGCGTGATCCGCGCGCAGGTGCCCACAGCGCTGTCGCTGCTCGTGTTCAATGTGCTTTTGTTGTGGTGGATCGTTGCATGACCCTGACGCCCGATGTCGCCGCCGGCTTCGCCCGGCTCACGCTGGGCCATGTCGGGCAGCGTTATCCCTTCAAGCTCGATCAGGTGCTGACTGGGCCGGAGGATCTGCGCGAACCGCATGAGATTCACCCGATCTTCCACGGCAGCTTCGATTGGCACAGCTGCGTCCATGGCTGGTGGCAGCTGCTGACGATCGCTCGGCTGTTTCCCGATCTGCCGGAGGTGGCGGAGGTCCGCCGCCGCGCGGACGAAATGCTGGTGCCCCACAAGGTGGCCGGCGAACTGGCGGTGCTCACGCGGCCCTACGCAGCCGGGTTCGAACGGCCGTACGGCTGGGCCTGGGCGCTGGCGCTGCACGGCGAAGCGGTGCGGCATGACGCCGCCTGGGGCGCGGCGCTGGAGCCGCTGGCGCGTGCCTTTGCCGAGCGGTTTCACCAGCACCTGCCCAAGCTCACCTATCCGATCCGCATCGGCACCCATTTCAACACCGCCTTCGCGCTGACGCTCGCGCGCGATTGGGCGCTCGACCATGATCCCGCGCTGGTGACGCTGATCGACATGCGCGCCCGCGACTGGTTCGGCGAGGATCGCGGCTGCCAGGCATGGGAGCCGGGCGGGGACGAGTTCCTGTCCTCGGCCCTTTGCGAGGCATTGCTGATGAGCCGCGTGCTGGGTGACGGCTTCGCCGGCTGGTTCGATGTCTTCCTGCCGGATGCCGTCGCCGGTCGCCCGCAGAGCCTGTTCACGCCGGCCATGGTTTCGGATCGCAGCGACGGGAAGATCGCGCATCTCGACGGGCTCAATCTCAGCCGCGCCTGGTGCTGGCGCTCGATCGCCGCCGCGCTGCCGGCTCATCCCATCGCGCCGGTGGCGCGCGCCGCGGCGGACGATCATCTTGCCGCCAGCCTGCCGCACCTTGCCGACGATTACATGGGCACGCACTGGTTGGCGACATTCGCGCTTCTCGCACTCACTGTTTGAAAGGGGCTGGCGCCAAGGCGCCGCTCGTGCGAACCCGATCTTCGAATCGTTGTAAGCGGGAGAGGGAAATGGCGCTGAAGACGCGCGTCACCGAGATGCTCGGGATCGAGAAGCCGATCATCCAGGCGGCGATGGGCTGGATCGCGCGGTCACACCTGTCGTCGGCCGTGTCGAACGCCGGCGGCATGGGGATCATCGAGACGTCGTCGGGTGAGCTCGATGCTGTGCGCGACGAGATCCTCAAGATGCGGCAGCTGACCGACAAGCCGTTCGGCGTGAACGTCGCCCAGGCGTTCGTCCGCGATCCGGGCATCATCCAGTTCGTGATCGATCAGGGCATCCGCTTCGTCACCACCTCCGCCGGGGACCCGATGAAATATACCGCCATGCTGAAGGCGGCGGGACTCACCGTGTTCCACGTCGTGCCCAACCTCGCCGGTGCGCTCCGCGCGGTCGAGGCCGGCGTCGACGGCCTGATCGTAGAGGGTGGCGAGGGCGGCGGGTTCAAGAACCCGAAGGACGTTTCCACCATGGTGCTGGTGCCGCAGGTGGTCGAGGCCGTCGACGTGCCGGTCGTCGCCGCGGGTGGGATCATGGACGGGCGCACCATGGCAGCGGCGTTCGCGCTGGGCGCGGAGGGCGTGCTGATGGGCACGCGCATCCTCTCCTCCGCCGAAAGCCCGGTGCACGAAAATTGGAAGACGGCGATCGTCGAGGCGGATTCCACCGACACCGTGTTCCTCAACCGCAGCGGCCCGGGCCCAGCGCTCCGCGCATTGCGTACCGAGCGCACGACCCGGATCGAGAAGGAAGGGACGCCCAACATCTTCGGCGAGTTCGCCGACACCCAGGCGGTCTATTTCGGCGGCGACCTGGAGGCGGGCATCGCGCTCACCGGCCAAGTGGCGGGCCGCATCCGCGAGGTGAAGCCGGTCGCGCAGATCTTCGACGAGACGATGGCGGAATATGAAGCGACGGTCGCGCGCCTGCCGCGGTCCGCGTGAGGGGAGAGGAAGAATGAGCGAAGACGTAACCTATGAAGTGTCCGAAGGCGTCGCCACGCTGACGCTGAACCGCCCGGAGCGGATGAACACCATCTCCGGCCCGATGCTGGACGAACTCACCCGCTTGCTGGTGAAGGCGGGCGAGGATCGCGTGGTGCGGGTGATCGTGCTGACCGGCACGGGGCGCGCCTTCTGCGCTGGGCTCGATCTCAACGCGGCATCGAAGGGGGAGGGGATCGGTTCATCGTCGGCCACCTTCGGCGCGACGATCGACCTCCGCAACACGCCGCCGACCGTGCTCCACGCGCTCGACAAGCCGGTGATCGCCGCGCTCAACGGCTCGGCCGCCGGCTATGGTATGGACCTGGCGCTCGGCTGCGACATCCGCGTCATGGCGTCGGAGGCAAAGCTCGCCGCGGCGTTCGTGAAGCGCGGTGTCCTCCCCGAATCGGGCGGCACCTGGTTCCTGCCGCGCATGATCGGCTGGGCCAAGGCGGCTGAGATCGTCTTTACCGGCCGCACGCTGTCGGCGGAGGATTGCCTCAAGGAGCGGCTCGTCAACGAAGTCGTGCCGGCCGATCAGGTCGCCACGCGCGCGCGCGAGCTGGCGCTGGAGATCGCCGCCAACGCGCCGATGGCGGTGCAGGGCGCCAAGCGACTGATGCGCATGGGGATGGAGGAAACCTTCGATACCCATGTGCAGCACGTATATCTGCAGCTGCTGCCGCTGTTCCAGAGCCAGGATTTCCGCGAGGGCATGGCAAGCTTCCTCGAAAAGCGTCCGGCAAAGTTCACCGGCAAGTAACGCCCCGGGCGCGGCGCCGCGGTCATCATCCCGCGGCGCCGATCGCCCGCATTAACGATGATGATTGATCGATCGCTTACCATCGGCGGGCACGAGCGCCCGTATGCGCCACGATCGTTCCTTCCATCGCACCACGCGCCGCGCCGCCAAGCCGATTTCCTTCTGGCCCGCGCCGCGCCGACGGCGGAAGCTGCCGTTTGCGGCCGCACTTGTCCTCGCGATCGCCACTGGCCTTGCCACCGGCGTCTGGTTCGTTCCCGAGCCCGGCACGCCGGCCACCGCTAACACATCAGCGATTCGCCACTTTTCGCTCTGCCATCGCGGCGGCGGCGAGAATTGCGTCGTGGATGGGGACACCATCTGGATCGGCGGCGAAAAGGTGCGCCTTGCCGATATCGACACACCCGAAACGCACCCGCCTCGCTGCGCCCAGGAGGCGGCGCTCGGCGATCAGGCGACACGACGATTGCAGGAACTGCTCAACGCCGGCCCCGTCACGCTGGCTGACGCCGATCGCCCGACCGATCGTTACGGCCGCCGGCTGGCGATCGTCACGCGTGACGGCCAGTCGCTGGGCGATACGCTGATCGCCGAGGGGCTGGCGCGCCCGTGGGAAGGACGCCGCCGCCCCTGGTGCAGCTGATTGGCTGCGTCCAGAGGCTCAGCCGCGCAGCCGCTCGTGGTGGCGGATCACTTCGTCGATGATGAAGCGCAGGAACTTCTCGCTGAATTCGGGGTCCAGCTCGGCCTCCTCCGCCAGCGCGCGGAGTCGTGCGATCTGCGCTTCCTCGCGACCCGGATCAGCCGGGGGCAGCCCCGCCTCCGCCTTGTGACGACCCACCGCTTGCGTCACCTTGAACCGCTCGGCGAGCAGGCAGACGAGCGCCGCATCGATATTGTCGATGCTTTTACGATAACCTCTCAGCACTTCGTCCGTCATTCGCGCCCTCCCATGGCGTTCCCCGCAGTTGCGGCCTTGCCCGCGCGTCCGTAGAGGCTGTCGCAGATGAGCGCCACCGTCCAACGCCTTGCCGGCACCCAGCCGTCGCTAGACCCGATGATTCACCTCGTCGCGGATGACATGCTTCGCGTGAATGACGCGATCCGCAACCGGATGACGTCAGAGATCCCGTTGATCCCCGAACTTGCCGGTCATTTGATCGCCGGTGGGGGCAAACGGATGCGCCCGATGCTGACGCTCGCGAGCGCGCGGCTCGTCGGCTATTCGGGAAGCAGGCATCACGGGCTCGCCGCCGCGGTTGAGTTCATCCACACCGCCACGCTGCTGCACGACGATGTCGTCGACGGCTCCGACCTTCGCCGGGGCAAGCGCACGGCCAATACGATCTGGGGCAATCCGGCGAGCGTGCTGGTGGGCGATTTCCTGTTCTCCCGCTCGTTCGAGCTGATGGTGGAATCGGGCAGCCTGCGCGCGCTGAAGATCCTGTCCAACGCCAGCGCCGTGATCGCCGAGGGTGAGGTCAATCAGCTGACCGCCGCACGCCGCGTCGATCTCGCCGAGGACCGTTATCTCGAGATCATCAACGCCAAGACGGCGGCGCTGTTCGCCGCGGCCTGCCGTATCGCCGCAGTCGTCGCTGATCGGCCCGAAGCGGAGGAAACGGCGCTCGACGCTTATGGCCGCAACCTTGGCATCGCGTTCCAGCTGGTCGACGACGCGATCGACTATACGTCGGACGCGGGGACGATGGGCAAGGACGCGGGCGACGATTTCCGCGAGGGCAAGATGACCCTGCCGGTCATCCTCGCCTATGCCCGCGGCGATGCGGAGCAGCGCGCCTTCTGGAAGGACGCGGTGGAGGGGCGCCGCGACAGCGACGAGGATTTCGCCCAGGCGATCGCGCTGGTCCAGTCGAGCCACTCGGTGGCCGACACCATGGCGCGCGCCCGCCATTACGGGCAGCAGGCGATCGACGCGATCGCCCCGTTCCCGGCCGGCGCGGCGAAGGACGCGATGATCGAGGCGGTCGAATTCGCGGTGGCGCGCGCCTATTGATCGATGGCGTCGGCGGGGTCAGCGCCCCGCTGGCGATCAGACCGACCCGTGCGGCTCCAGCACGCAGGGGTTCTCCCCGGTTTCGACCTGCAACGTCGCATGGCCGATGTTGAACCGATCGTGCAGCATGTCCTGTGCCTCCGCGAGGAAGGTGTCGCCCGGATGACCGGCGGGCATCAGCAGATGCGCGGTCAGGACCGGCTCAGTCGTCGACATGGGCCAGATATGCAGGTCATGCACCTGGGACACGCCCGGCAGTTCGGCCAGCGCGGCCTGTACCCGATCATAATCGATCGCGCGCGGCACCGCGGCGAGGCTCATCTCCACCGTCTCGCGCAGCAGCCCCCAGGTCTGCCAGAAGATCAGCGCTGCGATGACGATGCTGACGATCGGATCGATCCAGCCGAAGCCGGACAGCCAGATGCCGATCCCCGCGACCACCACGCCGGCCGATACCGCCGCATCGGCGAGCATGTGGAGATAGGCGCCGCGAATGTTGACGTCGCCCTTGCGCCCGCGCGCAAACAGCCAGGCGGTCAGGCCATTGATCAGGATGCCGACCGCCGCCACCGCCGAAACCGTCAGGCCCGGCACCGGGGCGGGATCGGCAAAGCGCTGCGCCGCCTCCAGCACGATCGCGCCAAGCGCGACGAGCAGCAGCAATGCGTTGGCGAGGGCGGCGAGGATCGTCGATCCCTTCAAGCCATAGGTGAATCGCTTCGACGGCGGGGTGCGGGCCAGCGCCGCGCCCCCCCAGGCCACGGCCAGGCCGAGAACATCCGACAGATTATGCCCGGCGTCCGCCAGCAGCGCGACTGAGCCCGTCCACAGCCCGGCGCCCGCCTCCGCCACGACATAGACCAGGTTGAGCCCGATCCCGATCGCGAACGCCCGGTCCCAGGAGGCGGGAGGGGCGGGGTGATGATGGTGACCATGGCCATGAGCGTGCCCGTGGTCATGAGCGTGCCCATGCCCATGCCCATGCCCATGCCCATGCCCATCATCATGAGAGCCAGCGGCGGCGGAGCCGTGGCCGCGCGTGTGTGCGTGGCCGTGATGATGCGCGTGACCCATGGTGCCAATCTAGCAGTGGCTCCCGGACGTGACCAGAACAGGCGCAGTGCACGATTGCCCACGCCGCCTTAACATATAGGCTGTACAGCCAACGCGATGCTTCGTGTCCTGACCCTGTCCAGCCTCTTCCCCGATGAGACGCGCCCCAATTTCGGCGTCTTCGTGGAACGCCAGACGTTGGGGCTGGCCGCCGCAGAGGATGTGACGGTGCGGGTCGTCGCGCCGGTCGGCCTGCCGCCGTGGCCGCTGCGCCGCCATCGACATTATCGCGCACCGGCGTCGCTTCCGCGCGCGGAGACGTGGAAGGGCCTGCACGTCGTGCGGCCACGTTTCACGACTTGGCCGGGAACGAAGGGTCGCTTCCATGTCGCGGCGTTAATACGCGCGCTGGCGCCTTTGCTCGACGACATGCGGCGCGACTTCCCGTTCGACGTGATCGATGCTTCCTTCTTCTTCCCCGACGGGCCTGCCGCGCTCGCGATGGGGCGGCGGTATGACGTGCCCGTGTCGATCAAGGCGCGCGGCGCGGACATTCACTTCTGGGGGACTCAGCCTGCCACCCGCGCTTCGGTGCTGGCCGCCGGGCAGGGGACGGACGGGCTGCTCGCGGTATCTGGCGCGATGCGCGACGACATGGTCGCGCTCGGCATGCCGGGGGACCGGATCCGCGTGCATCATACCGGGGTTGATCTCGAACGGTTTGCGCCGGTCGACCGGGCAGCGGCGAAGGCAAGCATCGGCGTCGATGGGCCGCTCATCATCTCGGTCGGCGCGCTGATCCCGCGCAAGGGGCATGACATCGTCGTGGAGGCGATGCAGCATGTGCCGGGCGCAACGCTGTTGATCGCCGGGTCGGGGCCGGAGCATGCCGCGCTCGAGGAGGTCGCCCGCCACGCGGGTGTTGCCGCTCGCGTGCGCCTGCTGGGATCGGTGCCGCACGCCGATCTGCCCGCGCTGATCGCGGCGGCGGACGTCATGGCGCTCGCTTCTTCGTCGGAAGGATTGGCCAATGCCTGGGTGGAGGCGCTGGCCTGCGGTACGCCGATCGTGATCACGGCCGCCGGCGGCGCGGGTGAGGTGGTGACGGCCGCCAGCGCCGGGCGGGTCGTCGCGCGAACGCCGGCGGCATTTGCGGAAGGGATCAACGATCTTCTCGCCGCATCCCTGCCAGCGGACGAGGTGCGCGCTCATGCGGCGCGGTTCACATGGGCGGCGAACACGGCTGCATTGCGCGATCACCTGCTGCGGCTGGTGGCAAAGCGGCGCGAGCAGGCGGGCTGACGGGCGAGCCAAAAGAAAAGCCGCGGCGCCCCCCGACGCCGCGGCCTCTTTCCCCACGAATGGGAAGCGTCAGGCGACCTTGGCGGGCACCTCGTCCAGTTCGCGCAGCACGTAGCCGCGGCCCCAGACGGTTTCGATGTAATTTTCGCCCTCGCACGCCATGCTGAGCTTTTTGCGCAGCTTGCAGATGAAGACGTCGATGATCTTGAGTTCGGGCTCGTCCATGCCGCCATAGAGATGGTTGAGGAACATCTCCTTGGTCAGCGTCGTGCCCTTGCGGAGCGACAGCAGCTCCAGCATCGCATATTCCTTGCCCGTCAGGTGGACGCGCGCGCCGTCGACCTCGACGGTCTTGGCATCGAGGTTCACCGACAGCTTGCCGGTCTTGATCACCGACTGCGAATGGCCCTTGGAGCGGCGGATCACGGCATGGATTCGCGCCACCAGTTCCTCGCGGTGGAACGGCTTGGTCACATAGTCATCCGCACCGAAGCCGAAGCTGCGGATCTTGGAATCCATCTCGTTCACGCCCGACAGGATCAGCACCGGCGTCGACACCCGCGCCACGCGCAGTTTTTTCAGCACGTCGTAGCCGTGCATGTCCGGCAGGTTCAGGTCGAGCAGGATGATGTCGTAATCGTAGAGCTTTCCGAGGTCCAAACCCTCTTCGCCCAGATCCGTAGAATAGACGTTGAAGCCTTCCGCAGAAAGCATCAGGTCGATGGCCTTGGCGGTCGTCGGCTCGTCCTCGATCAACAGCACGCGCATACGTCAGTCCCCCGTTTGCGAGCGTGTGGCTGAGCGACACACCCCAAGCGATCCATTAACCATTCAACATCTGAACGCAAAAGGTAAATAAGACATTAATCCAGCTTTTCCGGCGAGTCGCGTTCATTGCCGGCTGAATCGAACAAGGTGCGATGCCGGCTGCGGGGGATGTCCTCGCCCAGTGTGTCGCGCAGATAGAGGCTGCGGATCAACGTATAGATCACGACCAGCAGCGCGGCCGAAAAGAACAGGCCGAACAATCCGAACACCGCCCCGATCGCCAGCACCGAGAACAAGGTAATCGCCGGAGGGATGGCCACCACGCGGCTGGTGACAAAGGGGGTGATGAAGTTGGTCTGGATCACCCGCACTGCGGCAAAGACACCCAGTGCCCAAAGCACATGGCTGACCGACTGGGTCGCCGCCAGGCCGAGCGCCGGGATCATCGCCGCCACCGGGCCGACATAGGGGATAAACTCGCTCAGCCCCGACAACAGCCCCAGCGCCGCGGCGGACGGCACCTCCAGCCACCACAGGCCGAGCCCGACGAGCACCCCCATGCTCGTCATCTGGATCAGTTGCGCGCGCAGCCACAGGCGCAGCGTCGATGCCGTGTCGCCCAGCGCGTCCTCCACGACGGCGCGCTTGGAGGGCGGCATCAGCAGCAGAAAGCCGCGCTCGTACACCTTGGGATCGACCGCGAAGAAGATCGCGCCGACCAGGACCAGGAGCGCGTTGATCGCCAGTTGGCCCGCCCCTTCGGCAAGGCCACCGATGTCCTGCGCCACGCGGCTGCCCGCAAAGGCGGCGCGCACCGCGTCCACCACCTTGGCTCCGACTGGCGAAATCGACAGCTGATCACCGATCTCGTCCAGGATGCCGGGCAGGCGGGTCACCAGCACGTTGACCTGCGTGCGGAACTCCACCCCGAACAGCCAGCCCAGAAAGACGATCAGCGCCAGCACGGTGAGGATCGCAGCGACCAGGGCGGGCCGGGCCGGTACGCGTAGCCGTTCATTGTAGATCTCGGCGATCGCGTGAATGACGATCGCGCCGAGGACCGATCCAAAGGCGAGGATCAGCAGATCCCCGATGAAGTACAGCGTGGCTGCCAGCGCTATGACGCCAAGCGTCAGGAACAGGCGGCGAATGAAACGCGCGTCGTCGTCATCGGGGGATAGCCGGCTCATGCACTGCAAAGTCTGGCAGCAGCGGCCCGGTTCCGCCAGCCGGCCCGATTGGTCAGCGGCGACCGCCCGGCTGCACCTTGGGTTCGCTGGCAAGCCATTGCGCGAGCGACAGTTCGCTGGTGGGGCGAGTCTCGGCGCTCATCCCGTTTTCCATCATCTCCAGCGCCCAATGCGCGCGCTTCTCATGCTGCGAGGCGACCGCGTTGCGCGGAACCCACAGGTCATATTCGCGCATGTGCGCGTCGGCGGCGGTGAAAAGGACGCAGATATCCGCCGCCACGCCGATCAGGACGAGCCGCGACACGCCCAGCCGCGGCAGCAGGGCGGGCAGCGTGGTGGCGTAAAAGCCGGAGGATTCGGGCTTGATGACGAAGTAATCGTCGGGTTGCGGCCTCAACTGGTCGAGCAGGTCGCCGCCCTTGCTGTCCGCGACATGCGCGATCAGTTGATGCGGTTCATCGTGCCAGCGGCCATAATTGTCATTGACGAAGATGACGGGGACCTTTGCTTCGGCCGCCTGGCGTCTAAGCGAGGTAACCGGTTCCATCATTGCGGCAACAGCGTGCTTCAGGGCGTCTCCGCCATTGAAATCAAAGGTATTCAGTAGGTCGATGGCCAGGATGGCGGCGTTGCTGCTCATGTCGTTCACCGTAACCGCGGTACCATGGCGAACAACGATATAGATCAGGATAAGTTGATTTTATCTGCAGCGATCACGCGCGGATCTCCCAAAAGGAAAACGCCCGGATCGTTTCCGATCCGGGCGCCTGCGTGACGATTGCTCGTCAGCCCCCTTGTGCTACCGCCCGCGCGCCTCAACTGGGAGGCGGGGCAGAAAGCTTCCCCGAACCACGGCCTTTGCCTGTGTGCCAGTGGCTCGTTGCTACGTGCTCCTTGGTGGCGCGTCCACGAAAATGAACCGCAGCTAAACAGATTGATCGGGGCGTGTGATGATTCCGCAACAGCAACATTGCCAGTGCCGGCCCGCGCCGATACAGCGCGCGACATGATCCTGTCGCGCTACGAACGAATGATCGCGCGGCGCTATCTGCTTCCCGGGCGCGGTGAACGCTTCATTGTCCTCGTGGCTGGGTTCAGCCTCGGCGCGGTGATGCTGGGTGTCGCGGCGCTCGTGATCGTGATGAGCGTCATGAATGGCTTTCGGGCCGAACTTTTCGACAAGATTGTCGGCTTGAACGGCCATGCGGTGGTGCAGGGCGTCGGCGGGCGGCTGACCGACTGGCGGGAGGTCATCCGGGAGGCTGATGCGACCCCGGGTATCGTCAGCGCCGTGCCGCTGGTCGAGCAGCCGTTGATGTCGACCTATAACGGGCGCGTGGAGGCGGTCCTGGTACGCGGGATGCGCGTTCAGGACATCCGCTCCAACACGACGATCGGCAGCAAGGTCATCACCGGTACGCTCAGCTCGCTCACGCCTGGTGCGGGGCGCGTCGCGATCGGGTCGCGGCTGGCGGAATCGCTCGGCGCCACGGTGGGGTCGGAGATCACGCTGATCAACCCGGCGGGCCAGACGACCCCGTTCGGCACCGTGCCGCGCTACGTCAATTACACTGTGTCGGCGGTGTTCGAGATCGGCGTGTACGATTTCGACAAGGCCTATGTGATCATGCCGATGGAGGATGCGCAGACGCTGCTGCTGCTCGGCGACGCGGTGGGGATGATCGAGCTGGAGACGGTGGACGCCGATCGGGTCGGGCAGATCCTGGCGCCGCTGGCGGAGAAGGTCAGCCGTTTTGCCGTGATCAGCGACTGGCGCCAGATGAATGCCCAATTGTTCGAGGCGCTGGCGGTGGAGCGGATCGCGATGTTCGTGGTGCTGTGCATCATCATCCTGGTCGCGGCGTTCAACATCGCTTCCTCGCTGATCATGCTGGTGCGCGCGAAGACCCGCGACATCGCCATCCTGCGCACGATGGGCGCGACACGCGGCGCGATGATGCGCATCTTCATGACCGTGGGCGTGACGATTGGTGCGCTTGGCATCATCGCGGGCCTGATCCTGGGCGCGTTGTTCCTGTTCTATCGTCAGGCGGTGGTGAACTTCGTGCAGTTCGTCACGGGCCAGGAATTGTGGGATCCATCGATCCGCTACCTCACCGAATTGCCGTCAAAGCCCGACCCGGTGGAGATTGTCGCCATCGTGCTGATCACGGCGCTGATGACGCTGCTTGCCACCGTCTATCCGGCTTACAAGGCGGCAAGCACCGATCCTGTCCAGGTGCTGCGTTATGAGTGATGGGCCGATGACCGCCGTCCTGCAAACCGAGGGGCTGTCGCGCAGCTTCACCCAGGGCGGTGAGACGATCGAGGTGCTTCGCGGCGTCAACCTGGCGGTCGCGCCGGGGGAGATCGTCGCGCTGCTCGGGCCCTCCGGTTCGGGCAAGTCCACGCTGCTGCAGGCGGTCGGACTGCTCGAGGGTGGCTTCGACGGGTCGATCCGCATTGCCGGCGAGGAGGCCGCACGGCTCGACGCCAACGGGCGCACGCAGGTGCGGCGCGACCGGCTGGGCTTCGTCTACCAGTTTCATCACCTGCTGCCCGATTTCAACGCGGTTGAGAATGTCGTCCTGCCGCAGCTGATCCATGGTGCCACGACGGAGGCTGCGAACGATCGTGCCGCTGCGCTGCTCACTGCGCTGGGGCTCGGCCACCGCCTGACGCACCGCCCCAGCCAATTGTCGGGCGGCGAGCAGCAGCGCGTCGCGGTGGCGCGCGCGCTGGCCAACCGCCCGGCGCTGATCCTCGCTGACGAGCCGACCGGCAATCTCGACGAACATACCGCCGATCGCGTGCTGGGCGAATTCCTGCGGCTGGTGCGCGAGGAAGGATCGGCGGCGCTGATTGCGACCCATAATGAACGGCTGGCCGGCCGGATGGACCGTGTCGTGCGGCTGCACGAAGGGGTGATCGAGCCTGCTTGAGTCGCGCCGTATTGAGAGACGCTGCCCGGGCAAACCGGCGGTGAACAGGGAGTGGGGCTGATGACTGCGATCACCGATTTCGAGGTGAAGACCGCTGAGGGCGGCATGGCGTCGCTGGCCGATTACCGTGGCAAGGTGCTGCTGATCGTCAACACGGCCTCCAAATGCGGCTTCACCCCGCAATATGAGGGGCTGGAGGCGCTGCATCGCGACTATGCGGCGCGCGGGTTCGAGGTGCTGGCCTTTCCCTGCAACCAGTTCGGCGCGCAGGAGCCGGGCGATGCCGCGGAGATCGCGAACTTCTGCTCACTCACCTATGACGTGACCTTCCCCGTGTTCGCGAAGATCGAGGTCAACGGCCCCAACGCCGATCCCCTGTTCGAGCGGCTGAAGGCGGAGGCGCCCGGCGTGCTCGGCTCCAAGGCGATCAAGTGGAATTTCACCAAGTTCCTGGTCGATCGCGATGGGGCGGTGGTGCATCGTTATGCGCCCACCACCAAGCCGGAGGACATCCGGCGCGATATCGAGAAGCTGCTCTGACGCGGCGCTCCGCTCGGCTCTTCACCCGGGAAAGGTGAAGGCCGATGCGTTGCTGCGATGATCGATGCCGGCCATGATCGCGGTGATCCCGCCGAGCAGGAAGCTGATCCCCAGGATGAACCCGGGCAGCGTCAGCGCCGACATGGGTACCGTCGCCACGATCAGCATGGCCAGCAGGATGTTGACGATCCCCAGCGCGATCATCAGCCAGCGTTGCCGCCGCACGCGAACGCCGAACACGATCTCCATCACACCGCGCACCATCAGCCAGGCGGCGACCACCACGGTCAGTGAAATGGCGCCCGTCAGCGGCTGCACCACCATGATCCCGCCTGCGACAAGCGACAGCAGGCCCAGCAGGATCGAATAGACCCGGCTGTCCGATCCCGTGCCGCGTATGCCGGCGATCAGCGAGAACACGCCCGATACGATGAAGGCGAAGGCGATCACCATCGTCGCGGCGAGTGTCGCCGGGAAGGGCCAGACAAGGGCGGAAATGCCAAGCAGGGTCGACACCACGCCATAGGCGACGAGCCAGCCCCAGCCGCCCCCCACTCTGCCAGTGTTGCCAAGGAACGTTTCGCGTTGCCGAGTGTCGGTCATGGCTGGATGCTCCTGATCCTGCGCGTCGATGAAAGCGCACAGTGCCATCTGCGGTTCCGCTGGTCGAATCAGGACAATTACGGTAGCCTCAGGCGATGCCGCATTCCGGGTTCGTTCCGCTTCGCATCTTCTCCTCCTACACCATGCTCGACGGGGCGATCGAGCCGAAGGAAATTGCCAAGCGGGCCGCCAAGCGCGGCTTCCCCGCCGCCGCGCTCACCGATCGCAACGGGCTGTACGCGGCCATGGCCTTTTCCGACGCGGCCTTTGGAGAGGGCGTGCAGCCGGTCATCGGCACCATGCTGGGCGTGGCGCGCCCGGACCTGCCGGAGGGCGTGGCGCCGATGGTCGACTGGCTGGCGCTCTATGCCCAAAACGAGCGCGGTTACGACAATCTTTGTGAACTTGTGAGTCGCGCCCACCTCGATCGCCCCATCGATCTGGCGCCGCACGTCGACCTGGCGACGCTCGCGCGCTTCACCGACGGCCTGGTCGCGCTGACCGCTGGCGGCGAGGGAACGCTGGCGCGGCTGTTCGCCGAGGATCAGCCGGCACGTGCACTCGCCTACGCCGAGCGGCTGGCCGCGCTGTTCGGCGACCGGCTGTATGTCGAGATCAGCCGGCGCGGCAATGAGGTGGAGGAGCGCGCCGAGGCGGCGCTGATCGACCTTGCCTATGACAAGGACCTGCCACTCGTCGCCACCAACCCATGCTGCTTCGCCGAGCAGGGGTTCGGGCCGGCGCATGACGCCATGTTGTGCATCGCCAATTCGACCTATGTCGAAAGCGAGGATCGTCCGCGCAGTTCGCCCGACGCCTGGATGAAGCCGGCGGAGGAGATGAAGGCCCTGTTCACCGATCTGCCGGAGGCGATCGCTAATACGCTGGTGGTGGCGCAGCGCTGCGCCGTCGCGGCGCCCAAGCGCAAGCCGATCCTCCCCAGCCTCGCCGGCGACCGCGAGGGCGAGGCAGCGATGCTACGCGAACGGTCGCACGCCGGCCTCGACGCGCGCCTGAAGCGCATCGCGGAACTGGCTACCGAACCGCTCGAGGACGGGTGGCAGGAGAATTACCGCAAGCGGCTCGACTTCGAGCTCGACGTCATCATCCAGATGGGGTTTCCGGGCTACTTCCTGATCGTTGCCGACTTCATCCAATGGGCAAAGTCGAACGACATTCCTGTGGGTCCGGGGCGTGGTTCGGGCGCAGGCTCGGTCGTCGCCTGGGCGCTGACGATCACCGATCTTGATCCGCTTCAGCTCGGGCTGCTGTTCGAACGTTTCCTCAACCCGGAACGCGTCTCGATGCCGGACTTCGACATCGACTTCTGCGAAACGCGGCGCGGCGAAGTAATCCGGTACGTGCAGGAGAAGTACGGCCGCGATCAGGTGGCGCAGATCATCACCTTCGGTAAGCTGAAGGCCCGCGCCGTGCTAAAGGACACCGGCCGCGTGCTGCAGATGAGCTATGGCCAGGTCGATCGCCTCGCCAAGCTGGTCCCCAACCATCCGACCGATCCCTGGACGCTGAAGCGGGCGATCGACGGGGTGGCGGAACTGCACCGGGAATATGCCAACGACAATCAGGTCCGGCACCTCCTCGACTTGGCGATGCAGCTTGAAGGCTTGCCGCGACATTCGTCGACGCACGCCGCGGGTGTGGTGATCGGCGACCGCCCCCTCTCGCAGCTGGTGCCGCTCTACCGCGATCCGCGATCGGACATGCCAGTCACCCAGTTCGACATGAAATATGTCGAGGGCGCGGGACTGGTGAAGTTCGACTTCCTAGGCCTGAAGACCTTGTCGGTGCTGAAGCGCGCGGTGCAATTGCTTCAGAAGCGCGGCATCCATGTCGATCTGGATGCGCTGTCCTGGGATGACGAGGCGGTCTACGCGCTGCTGCAGAAGGGCGACACCGTCGGTGTGTTCCAGCTCGAATCGGAAGGGATGCGGCGCACGCTGTCGGCCGTCCGACCGACGAACTTCGGCGACATCATCGCGCTCGTGTCGCTCTACCGCCCGGGCCCGATGGACAACATCCCGTCCTTCGGCCGACGCAAGCAGGGCACGGAGGCGATCGACTATCCGCATCCGCTGCTGGAGCCGATCCTGGCCGAAACCTACGGGATCTTCGTCTATCAGGAACAGGTCATGCAGGCCGCGCAGGTGCTGGCCGGTTACTCGCTCGGCGGCGCCGATCTGCTGCGCCGCGCCATGGGCAAGAAGATCAAGGCGGAGATGGACGCGCAGCGCGCGACCTTCGTCGAAGGCTGCGCAAACCACAACCAGATCCCCGCGGACCGCGCGAACGCCCTGTTCGACTTGATCGACAAGTTTGCCGGCTATGGCTTCAACAAGAGTCACGCGGCGGCCTACGCCCTGCTCGCGTACCAGACGGCGTGGCTGAAGGCGCATTACCCGCACGAATTCTTCGCCGCGTCGATGGCGTATGACATCCATCAGACCGACAAGCTGGCGATCTTCTGTGACGATATGCGCCGGATGCAGGTGAGGGTGCTGCCGCCTGACATCAACCACAGTCAGGCGGACTTCGACGTGGAGGTGGATGAGGATGGGCCGGCGGTGCGCTACGCGCTCGCCGCGCTGAAATCCGTTGGCGAAGGCGCGATGGAGCGACTGGTCGCGGAGCGTGATGCGGGCGGCGCGTTCACCCGGCTGGACGACTTGGCGCACCGCGTCGATCCGCGGCTGATCAACAAGCGGCAGCTGGAAACGCTCGCCGCCGCGGGCGCGTTTGACGCGATCGAACCCAACCGTGCCGGTGTTCACGCGGTTGCGGAGACGATCCTTGCGGTCGCGGCGCGCACCCACGACGCGCGGATCAGCGGGCAGGGTGGGTTGTTCGGCGATGCCGAGCCTGCCGGAGATGCGATCAAGCTGCCCACGTCAGCGCGCTGGAGCATGTCGGAGCGGATGGAACAGGAGAAGGAAGCGTTCGGCTTCTACTTCTCGGCGCACCCCGTCGACCGGCATGCCCATCTGGCGAAATCGCACGGCGCGCGGCTCTATACCGCACTGGCGGAACTGGCGATCCCGGATGATGGCACCCGCGCGGGCGCGACCATGGCCGTACTGGTCGAGGACGCGCGGTGGCGAACGTCGGCGCGCGGGAAGCGCTATCTGATGGCGACGCTGAGCGACCAGAGCGGCCAGTTCGTTGCGACCTGCTTCGACGATGCGGTGGCGGCCGATCTTGAAGAGGCAGCGCGGGCGGGGGGCTGTGGCCTTGCCACGGTCGAGCTTGACCGGCGACCGGGCGAGGAAACACCGCGGGTGACGGTGAAGCGGCTGCAGCCATTCGAGACGCTCGCCTCGCAGGCGCGGTTTGTCGTTGAAGTTGCGGTAACCTCCGCGGCTGCCTTGCCCGCCTTGGCCGCCGTGCTGGAACATCAACGCGGCGCCCGCGGCGAAGTGCTCCTGCGCGCGCCCGTTGGCGAGGCTGCGGGCAGTGGCGAGGCGACGGTGCTGCTCGGGCGGGACTTTCTTCTCGACCTTGAACTGGTGCACAGGATCGAGGAACTGCCGGGCGTCAGCACCGTGACATTGCGCCAATCCGAAACCCGGCTCTCGCTGGTCGGCTGATGTCCCTCGCCGCGCTCCTCCTCGCCGCTGGCGGCGGGGAACTGCCAGAGGAGGGGCGGGAAGCGGGGCCCAGCCGGTCTGCTCGCTGTTCCAACCAACCCCGCTCGAGGCAATGCCGGAGATCAGTCCCGAGCGGCCGAACATGACCGAGAGTTCATATACGGTCGATCCGGGGCATGTTCATGAGCGCGGCGGAATATGCGCTAGCCCGTGATCGGAGCCGCACACTCGACATCCCCCGTGGAGCTGCGGCTTGGGGTTGCGGATCGGTTCAGCGGGGATCCCGACCGGGCAACAATTTTCGTGAGCGGCTCCGCACGGTTTTGATTGGTAGCGACGCTCAGCCGAACAACTCGCCCTGGGCGCCCAGCGGTGGTCGGAACAGGTCGGTCCTGAGCCCAAGGCGCTCGGCGCGACGGACGATGCCGTGCCGCCGCCGGGCGATGTCGAAGCGGGTTCGGAGGAGGTCTGCCCACGGACCTTGGCCTCGCATTCGTGAGAAGAAGGCGGGGTCATTGTCCCTGCCACCACGCAGCGAGGCGATCGTCGCCATCACCTTGGCCGCGCGATCGGGGAAGTGTTCGTCGAGCCACGCGCGGAACAGCGGAGCGACCTCCCAAGGCAGCCGCACGGGGATGAACGACACATCCAGCGCGCCAGCCGCTGCGGCACGCGCGACGATCGTCTCCACCTCATGATCGGTGATGGCGGGAATAACGGGGGCCATGTTGACGTAGGTGGGAATGCCTGCCGCCGTCAGCTTCGTGACCGCGGCGAGGCGGCGTTCGGGATGCGGCGCACGGGGTTCGATCGTCATGGCGATCCGTGGATCGAGCGAAGTGACGGAGATGGCGACGCTGACCAAATTGCGCTCGGCCATCGGGGCGAGCAGGTCGATGTCGCGCACCACGCGGTCAGATTTGGTCGTGATTACAAGCGGATGGCTGTAGGCCGAAAGCACCTCGATGATGCCGCGCATGATCTGCCAGTGCGCCTCGATCGGCTGATAGGGATCGGTGTTGGTGCCCAGCGCAATGGGGGCGCAGCGGTAGGAGGGTTTGGCAAGTTCCTCGCGCAGCAGGCGGGGTGCGTCAGGTTTGGCGAAGAGTTTGGTTTCGAAATCGATGCCGGGCGATAGATCATGGAAGGCATGGGTGGGACGGGCGAAACAATAGATGCAGCCGTGTTCGCAGCCGACATAGGGATTGATGCTGCGGTCGAACGGAATATCGGGGCTTTTATTGTGTGAAATGATCGTCTTGGGGGACAGTTGCTGGACGGTGGTGCGGACGGGTAGGGGCGGGCCGTCGATCATGTCGCGCATGTCGAGCCAGTCGCCGTCGGCCTCTCGCGCGGCGAGGTTGAAGCGATCGCTGACCGGGTTGATGGTCGCGCCGCGATGGGGGCGTGGTTTGCGCATGATCGTCCGAACCACGATATAGCGGAACAAAGACGGAACATAAAGCGCTGAAGTCGGCGAAGGCCGGCCTGTCTCCGGCTAAATTCGGCCAGCGATCGCCCGAGCGTGGCCAGCAGTCGGGAAGAACCGCCCCGCGGTGATCAGGTCAGCGCCAGCGGCCGGTTTCCATCCAGCGCAGCAACGGCTTGAGCGGCGCGATCCAGATGATGCCGGCCACCACGTAGAACAGCGCCTGCACCAGCGCGTGCCATTCGCCGACGGTGCCGGAAAGGCTGACGATCAGCGCGCACCAGACGGTGATGAGAAGGAGGATGGCAAGCATCCCCACCGGCTTGCGCCAGGACGGCGTCATGACGTGATCCATTCCTGTTCGGTGATGATCGCGTGGAGCGGGACGTCCCACGGATCGACCGGGAGCCGTTCGACCTCCTGCACCGAAAAGGCAACCCCGATGCGGTGCGCATTCGGGTAGGCGGCAAAGGCGCGATCGTAATGGCCGGCACCCTGGCCGAGCCGGGCGAGCGTCCGATCGAACGCGACCAATGGTGTGAGGATCAGGTCGGGCACCAGTTCGGGCGCATCGGCGTCGGGCTGGCGAAGGCGGAACGGGCCGGTCGCGAGCGGCGCGTCATGCTGCCATTCGAGGAAGCGAAGCGGTGTTTCGCGATCAATCACATGCGGCAGCGCGATCCGGCATCCCGCCGCGCGCGCCGCGCTGACCAGGGCGGTGGGATCCGCCTCGCTGCCGACGGGCACATAGCTGGCGACGATCATTCCCGGCGCGAGCAACGCGGTGAAGGGCGGTGGCGGTGCGATGATCGGCGGATGGCGGCCGAGCGCCTGGCGCGCAGATCGGGCGGCGCGGCGCAGCGCCTGCTTGTCCAGCGGCGCGTCGTTCATGATGCACGGGGGCGGGTGACGGGACCGCCATGGCCGTTTGCCGGGATATCCACTGACGCCCAGTACGTCAGGTGGGGACCATGTGCGTCGGGCCAGGGCCCGGGCAGGGACAGCCCCCATGGATGATGAATAGCCTCAGGGATAAGTCTAGGCTCGTACCGGGCAGTACCCGTCACGACCAAACTAGTCATTCGGGGCGGGTTGCTCAAGGGCCTCCGCCAATCCTTCCAACCGTTCGGCGATTGCGACGAGCGTATCGAGGTCGACCGCCTCGGCCTGCGCGCTGTCGGATGCGACGGACGGCGTCGCCAGCTGGGCCGCCTGATCGTTGAACTGCGCGGTTTGCGCATCGAGCAGCGCGGATTGTTCCTCCAGCTGCGACGCCTGCGCATCGAGCAGCGCCGATTGCTCCTCGATCTGGACGGATTGTGCCTCCAGCCGGGTGGCCTGATCGGCGAGCTGCGCCTGCGCCTCGCTCACCTCGTCGGCGAGCATCAGCGCGGTGAGGAGCAGCGCCTGCGGGACGCCGCCGTCGCCGGCCGCACGCAGCGCCTGCGGCCAGCGTTCCGCCACGATCCGGCCGAGGCGCTGCACCTCCGCCTCGCCGCCCTCACGGGTGTTGACCGTCCAGCGCGTGCCGCCGATGTCGAGGGAGACGCGCGCCATCAGCGATCGCCCTCCGGCGCGGCATTGCCGGTGCTGTCCTGATCGGTGGCGTCCTGCGCGGCGACCAGTGCGTCGATCGCGGCGACCGCCTGCGCGACCTCGCCACGCAAGGCGGCGTGCCGCTTGCGCAATGTCTCGGTCTGCTGCTCACGGCTGTCCATGGCCGCCTCGATGCGCCTGATCGCGGCATGAATCCGCGTCACAGCGTCGTTTTGTGTCATGGGACCGGATTAGGATCGCGGTGCCGCAACGGCAACCCCCGGGCTTGTGCGCGTAACCCACAGCTGGCGGCCGTCCGGTTGACGCATCATGCTTCTCTTGCGACAGCGCGCCAAAATCTGAACGAGAGGTGAGTCGGCATTATGACGAAGGTTGCGATCAACGGCTTCGGCCGCATCGGACGCTTGGTGGCACGTGCGATGCTGGAGCGCGGCGGCAGCGATCTCGAACTGGTGGCGATCAACGATCTCGCCGATGCCAAGTCCAACGCATGGCTGTTCAGCCGTGACAGCGTTCACGGCAAGTATCCGGGCACCGTCGAGGCGGTCGGCAACGACCTGGTCATCGACGGCAAGCACATCCGCGTGACCGCGGAGCGCGACCCGGCGAACCTGCCGCACAAGGAACTGGGCGTCGACCTGGTGCTGGAATGCACCGGCTTCTTCACCGATCGCGCATCGTGCGAAAAGCACATTGCGGCAGGCGCCAAGAAGGTGCTGATTTCCGCGCCCGGCAAGCATGTCGACCTGACCGTCGTTTATGGCGTCAACCATGACAAGCTGGAGGCCGGCCACACGATCGTGTCCAACGCATCGTGCACCACCAACTGCCTGGCGCCGGTCGCCAAGGTGCTGAACGATGCCATCGGCATCGAGCGTGGCCTGATGACCACCGTTCACGCCTATACCAACGACCAGAAGATCCTCGACCAGATCCACCCGGACCTGCGCCGCGCACGCGCCGCGGCGATGAGCATGATCCCGACCACCACGGGCGCGGCGCGCGCGGTGGGCGAGGTGCTGCCGGAGCTGAAGGGCAAGCTGGACGGTTCGGCGATCCGCGTGCCGGTGCCGGACGGCAGCCTGGTCGACCTGACCTTCACGCCGAAGCGCGACACCAGCGTCGAGGAAGTCAACGCGCTGCTGAAGGCGGCGGCGGAAGGCCCGATGGAGGGCGTGCTGCACTTCTCCGACGAGCCGCTGGTGTCGATCGACATCGTTCACACGCCTTATTCGTCGACCGTCGATAGCCTGGAGACGGCAGTGATCGACGGCAAGCTGGTCCGCGTGGTCAGCTGGTACGACAATGAATGGGGCTTCTCGAACCGCATGGTCGACACCGCGACCCTGATGGCGAAGCTGGGCTGATCCGTCGGGCCGCCCCGGCGCCACGCCGGGGTGGTCACGCGATACGCGCATGGCAAACGGGATCCTTGTTGGAATCGCGCGCCATGCGCGATCGCGAGCACCCATGGAGGTGTTGACCAATGCCGAGGTGACGCCCGAGGGCGGCATCGTCGGTGATTTTCGCGGCGCGATGAAGGGCAAGCCGTACAAGCGGCAGATCACCCTGATCGAGCGCGGCGACTGGGACCGGGCGATGGCGGAAGTCGCGCACGCCATCGGCTGGGAAGAGCGGCGCGCGAACCTGCTGGTCGATGGGTTCGACCTGCCGCAGACGGCGGGCTGCCGGGTGCGGATCGGCGCGGACGTGATCCTGGAGATCACGCGTGAATGCGATCCGTGCGAGCGGATGGAAGCGCTGGCCGACGGGCTGCGCGCGGCGCTGACCCCCGATTGGCGCGGCGGTGCGTGCGCGATGGTGATAAAGGGCGGCCATATTGCCGTCGGTGATGCAATCAGGATCGAGGAATCATGGCCAAGTCATTCCGGACGCTCGACGACATCGGTGACATCCGCGGAAAGCGCGTACTCGTCCGCGAGGACCTGAACGTTCCCTTCGCCGACGGGCAGGTGACCGACGACACGCGGCTGCGCGCCACCGTGGCGACGGTCAGCGAGCTGGCCGACAAGGGCGCGATCGTGCTGATCCTGGCGCATTTCGGCCGGCCCAAGGGCGTGCCGAGCCCCGAATTGTCACTGGCGCAGATCGTGAAGCCCTATGAGGCGGTGCTGGGCCGCCCGGTGCGCTATATCGACTGGGAAGGCGATGCGGCGAATGTCGCGATGCTCCAGCCGGGCGATATCGCGGTGCTGGAGAATACGCGCTTCTTCGGCGGCGAGGAAAAGAACGATCCGGCGGTGGTCGATCGCTTTGCCGCGCTGGGCGACATCTACGTCAACGACGCCTTTTCGGCGGCGCACCGTGCGCACGCCTCGACCGAGGGGCTGGCGCACAAGCTGCCGGCCTATGCCGGGCGGGCGATGGAGGCGGAGCTGGACGCGTTGCAAAAGGCGCTGGGCGAGCCGGAGCATCCGGTGGCCGCGGTGGTCGGCGGGGCCAAGGTGTCGACCAAGCTGGCGGTGCTGAAGCACCTCGTTGGCAAGGTCGATCACCTGATCATCGGCGGCGGGATGGCCAACACCTTCCTGGCGGCGCGCGGCGTCAATGTCGGCAAGAGCCTGTGCGAGCATGACCTGACCGGCACCGCCGACGAGATCATGGAAGCGGCCGATCGCGCCGGCTGCACCGTGCATTTGCCCTATGACGTGGTGGTCGCCAAGGAGTTCAAGCCGAACCCGCCGACGCGCACGGTAAACGTGCATGAGGTGGCCGCGGACGAGATGATCCTCGACGTCGGGCCCGCCGCGGTCGAGGCGCTGGGCGACGTGCTGAAGAATTGCCGCACCCTGGTGTGGAACGGGCCGCTGGGCGCGTTCGAGACGCCGCCGTTCGATGCGGCGACGGTGGCGCTGGCCAAGACGGCGGCGGCGCTGACGGTTGACGGCAGCCTGGTATCGGTCGCCGGCGGCGGCGACACGGTGGCGGCGCTGAACCATGCCGGCGTGGCGGACGATTTCACCTTCGTCTCGACCGCTGGCGGCGCGTTCCTGGAGTGGATGGAAGGGCGCGAGCTGCCGGGTGTTGCGGCGCTGATGCGCTGACGAAACTGATGCGCTGACGAGACTGGCCGCTCCCCGGACATGATCCGGGGAGCGGCCGATCGGTCAGGCCGCGAGCGCGGCCGGCCGTTCCACGCCGCGGATCATGTCGGCGGCCTTCTCCGCGATCATGATCGTCGGTGCATTGGTGTTCGATCCCACCAGCGTCGGCATGACCGAAGCGTCGACCACGCGAAGGCCAGTGAGGCCGCGCACGCGCAGTTTCTCATCGACCACCGCCATCGGATCGCCATCGGTGCCCATCTTGCACGTGCCGACGGGGTGGTAGATCGTTTCGGCATTGGCGCGGATCCAGGCGTCGATCTGGTCGTCGGACTGGATATCGCGGCCGGGCGCATATTCGGCGCCGCGATAGGGATCGAGCGCCGCCTGATAGGCGATCTCCCGCCCCATATGGACGCAATCGCGCATGACGCGGCGGTCCACCTCACTCGCGAGGTAATTGGCGTAGATCAGCGGATCGGCGGTCGGATCATCCGAGCCGATGGTGATGCGGCCGCGGCTCTCCGGGCGCAGCTGGCACAAATGGAGCGAGAAGCCGTCCGATTTGATGCGCGTCTTGCCGTGATCCTTCATGATCGCGAGCACGCCGTGGATCTGCACGTCGGGGCGCGACAGCCCCTCGCGCGAGCAGAGGAAGGCGCCGGATTCCAGGAACTGCTGACGCCCGAGGCCGGTGCCGCGCAGGAGATATTCGAGGCCGACGCGAAGCTGGCCCAGCCCCTTGGTCTGTGAGTAGGCGGTGAGCAGGCCCTTGCTGTGCCAGCTCATGATGATGTCGAGATGGTCCTGCAGATTCTCGCCGACGCCGGGGAGGTCGTGGACCGGGCGTACGCCGACCTCGCGCAGCTGCGCGGCGTTGCCGATGCCGGAGAGCTGGAGGATCTGCGGGCTCTGCACCGCGCCGGCGCACAGGATCGCCTCGCCCGCGACCTCGACCCGTTCGGGCTGGCTGCCGTGGAGGTAGGTGACCGCGACCGCCCGGCCGCCCGCGACGACGATGCCGGTGGTGCGCGCGTCGGTGATGACGGTCAGGTTCTTGCGGTGCTGCACCGGGCGCAGATAGGCGGCGGCGGTGGACCAGCGCTGGCCATTGGCGATCGTCAGGTCGTAGCGGCCGAAGCCTTCCTGGTCGGCGCCGTTGAAATTGTCGCACGAGCGGTAGCCGGCCTGCACCCCGGCGTCGACCAGCGCGTCGTGGAACGGGCTGTCGCTCTCACCCGGCGAGACAGTGAGCGGGCCGTCCGCGCCGTGATGCTCGCCGCCGCGGTGATGCCCCTCCAGCTTGCGGAAATAGGGCAGGACGTCGGACCAGGACCAGCCGGTCAGCCCCATCTGGCGCCATTCGTCGAAATCCTGCGGGTGGCCGCGGGTATAGACCATGCCGTTGATCGAGGAGGATCCGCCCAGCCCCTTGCCGCGCGGCCACCACAGGCGGCGGTTGTCGAGATGCGGTTCGGGCTCGGTCCAGAAGCCCCAATTGTGCTTGCCCTTGGCCTTGATCAGGCTGCCGACGCCGGCCGGCATCCTGACCAGCAATTCCTTGTTGGGGCCGCCCGCCTCGAGCAGGCAGACACTGACCGCGGGATCCTCACTGAGCCGTGCCGCCAGCGCACAGCCGGCCGAACCCCCGCCGATGATGACGTAATCGAAACCGGGCATCTTGCCTCTCCACTTTTTTCTGTTCTGCGATCCCGTTGGGCGGGATTCTTGTTGGCTTGATGATGCTATTGAAGTCGCGGTGGCGATGCCAGCCCGGACGTGGCCCGTTCAGGGCACGAGGACGATCTTTCCCACCATGTCGCTGCGCGCCATCGCGTCGAACGCGGCGCGCCAGTCGGCCAGCGGATATTCGGCATGGACGCGCGGGCGGATGCGGCCTTCGCTGGCGAGCGCCCAGATCGCTTCCTGATTCTCGCGGCCCTTGTCGGGGAATTGCCGGCCATATTCGCCGGCACGCACGCCGATGACGGAGAAGCCCTTGATGAGCGGCATGTTGGTCGAGACCCTGGCGATGCGGCCGGAGGTGAAGCCGACCACGCACAGCCGGCCGCCAAAGGCGATCGAGCGGACCGATTCGTCGAACACGTCACCGCCAACCGGATCGTAGATCACGTCAGCGCCGCCGCCGGTGAGTTCCTTCACCGCGTCGCGAAAACCGGGCGCGGGGAGGGTGGCGTCGACGCCATATTCCTCCGCCAGCACGGCGAGCTTCTCGGGCGAGCGGGAGGTGGCGATGACGCGCGCGCCGAGCCCCTTGGCGAGATCGACCGCCGCCAACCCGACGCCGCCGGTCGCCCCGTGGACGAGCACCCATTCGCCCGCCTGTACCTTCGCCAGCCGGACGAGCGCGACATAAGCGGTGAGATAGGCAGCGCCGACGCCGGCGGCCTGGGCAAAGGAGAGGTGCGGCGGCTTGGGACGGACCGCGGCGGCATCGACCAGCACCATATCGGCAAAGCCGCCGAGCCGCGTGCCGGCCACGACTGCGTCGCCCGGGGTGAAGCCGTCGCCGTCGATGACCTCTCCTGCCACCTCCATGCCGGGGGCGAAGGGGAGCGGTGGTTTCAGCTGATATTCGCCCCGGGTCATCAACAGGTCGGGGAAGTTCAGTGCCGCCGCCTTGACTCGGATCAGCACCTTGCCCGGCGTGGCGACGGGATCGGGCACGTCACGAAGCGCGGTGCCCGACAGGTCAGGCGAAAGCTGTGAGACGACCAATGCCCTCACGGACGCGCCACCAGGATGTCGAGCAGGGATTCGAACAGGCTCGACATTTCAAGGTGCGGGGCGTGCACCTTGCTGAGGCCGAGGGTGATGAGGCCGTAGGCGCGTATCTCCGCCTCCTCGCGGCTGAAGCCGGTCGCCATGAGGTTGCGGGCGAGGAAATCGAGCATCAGTTCGTCATGGCGTTCCACCGCGACACGGGCGCGCGGGTCGCTTTCCGCCCAGGCGCGCATCGCCACCGCGATTCGCGACGAGCCGCGCCGGCGCACGGTCTGCCCGAGCAGCCGGATGCGGTCGATCGGTTCGGGCGTGGCGCGTTCGAGCGCGGCGATGAGATCGCTGACCTGATCCTCCGCGAAATAGGCCGCGAGCTTCCCCTGGTAATCATCGAAGTCGCGGAAATGGTGATAGAAGCTGCCGGTCGAGACCTTCAGCTCCTCCGCCAAGGGGCGCAGCTTGAGCGCGCGCAGCCCGCCGCGGCGCAGCAGCGACTGACCCGCCTCCAGCCAATCGCGTGGCGTGAGATCGGTTGAGCGCGGCGCAACCACCGGTGCTGAAGCGGCGGGCGGCACGCTTGACATCCTGTCTACCATAACGAAGGTTATGCCGGAAATCCGCGCCGGTAAAGGGCCGGTCGGGGTGAGATTCTTGGAGAGGTTTGGAAGCAATGGCCGACGCTTACATCATCGACGCCGTCCGTACGCCGCGCGGGATCGGGAAGCAGGGCAAGGGCGCGCTGGCGCACATGCACCCGCAGCATCTCGCCGCCACCGTGCTGAAGGCGTTGAAGGAGCGCAACAACCTGAACACCGCCGAAGTGGACGACATCATCTGGTCGACCAGCTCACAGCGCGGCAAGCAGGGCGGGGACATGGGCCGCATGGCGGCGCTCGACGCGGGCTATGACGTCAAGGCGTCGGGCACGACCCTCGATCGCTTCTGCGGCGGCGGCATCACCGCGGTGAACTTCGCTGCGGCGCAGATCATGAGCGGCATGGAAGACCTCGTCATCGCCGGCGGCACCGAGATGATGAGCCTGACCGCGGCGATGAGCCAGGAGGACATGGAAAGCGGCAAGCCGCCGCTGGGCATGGGCTCGGGCAACGAGCGGCTGAACCTGAGCCACCCGCAGTCGCACCAGGGCATTTGCGGCGACGCGATCGCCAGCATGGAAGGCTTCACCCGCGAGCAGCTCGACAATGCCGGCCTGGAAAGCCAGCAGAAGGCCGCCAAGGCGATCGCCGAGGGCCGGTTCAACAAGTCGATCGTGCCGGTGCTGGACGACGAGGGCAATGTGGTCCTCGACCATGACGAATTCCCGCGTCCGCAGACCACGGCGGAAGGGCTCGCCAGCCTGAAGCCGTCGTTCGCGGCGCTGGCCGACATGCCGTACAACAAGGCGGGCGACACGTTCCGCAAGCAGATCAACCGCAAGTATCCGGACCTGGAGATCCAGCATTTCCACCATGCCGGCAATTCGTCGGGCGTGGTCGACGGCGCGGCGGCAGTGCTGCTGGCGTCCAAGGAATATGCCGAGAAGATGGGCTGGAAGCCGCGCGCGCGGATCGTGGCGATGGCGAACGTCGGCGATGATCCCACGCTGATGCTGAACGCGCCGGTGCCGGCGGCGAAGAAGGTGCTGGAGAAGGCGGGCCTCACGAAGGAGGACATCGACCTCTGGGAAATCAACGAGGCCTTCGCGGTGGTTTCCGAGAAGTTCATCCGCGACCTGGAACTGCCGCGTGACAAGGTGAACGTGAACGGCGGTTCGATTGCGCTCGGCCACCCGATCGGCGCGACCGGATCGATCCTGATCGGCACCATCGTCGACGAGCTGGAGCGCCAGGAAAAGCGCTATGGCCTCGTCACCATGTGTGCCGCAGGTGGCATGGCGCCGGCGATCATCGTCGAACGCCTGGCCGCCTGATCACAGCAGAAGCAAGACCGCGAGCGGGCCGAGAGCGCCCGCCGCGGCGGAGAGAATGATGACGCACCCGTACAAACATGCCGCCGCCACGCCCGACAAAGCCGCCTATGTGATGGCGGGGACCGGCGAGACGGTCACTTTCGCCCAGCTCGATGCGCGCGCGAACCAGGGTGCGCATCTGATCCGATCGCTGGGCCTGAAGCGGGGCGACGCGATGGCGATGATGATGGACAATTCGCCGCGCTATTTCGAGGTCGCCTGGGCGGCCGAGCGCGCCGGCGTCTATCTCACCTGCATCTCGTCCAAGCTGATGGCCGGCGAGGCGGAATATATCGTCCGTGACGGCGACTGCCGCGTGTTCATCGCGTCCAAGGGGTGCGCCGCCTGTGCGGAGGCCGTGCTGCCGCTGATCGGCGATCTGGTCCATTACATGGTCGACGGTACGATCGAGGGTTATCAGAGCTGGGAAGAGGCCTGCGCCAGCCAGCCGACCACGCCGATCGCCGATCCGTCGCCGGGGCAGATCATGCTGTATTCCTCCGGCACGACCGGCAAGCCCAAGGGCGTCCGCTTCGCATTGCCCGAAGAGCCCTATGGCGAGAATGTCTCCCCGCTGATGATGATCGGGCAGGGGCTGTACGGCTTCAACCCGGACATGGTCTATCTGTCGCCCGCGCCGCTGTATCACGCCGCGCCGCTGCGCTGGTCGATGGCGGTGCAGCAGTTGGGCGGCACCGTGGTGGTGATGGAACGCTACGATCCCGAAAAGGCGCTGGAGGCGATCGAGACGTACAAGGTGACCCATGCGCAATGGGTGCCGACGCACTTCATCCGTATGCTGAAGCTGCCCGAGGACGTGCGGCGGAAGTACGACGTCTCCTCGTTGAAGGCGGTGTGGCATGCCGCCGCGCCGTGCCCGATCCCCGTCAAGGAGGCGATGATCGAGTGGTGGGGCCCGATCATCGGCGAATATTATGCCGGGACCGAGGGTAATGGTTTCCACAACATCCTGTCGCCCGAGTGGCTGACGCACAAGGGATCGGTCGGTCGCAACCTGACCACGATCACCCACATCTGCGACGAGGACGGCAACGAAGTGCCGCCGCGGACCGAGGGCACGATCTATTTCGAGGCGCCGGTGACGGACCTGAACCCGACCGGTGCCGCGCCGTTCAGCTATCACAACGATCCCGAGAAGACGAAGGACAGCACCAACGCCAAGGGCTGGACCACGCTAGGCGATGTGGGCTGGATGGACGAGGAGGGGTATCTCTACCTCACCGACCGCAAGAGCTTCATGATCATTTCGGGCGGGGTGAACATCTATCCGGCCGAGATCGAGAATTTGCTGATCACGCATCCCAAGGTCGCCGATGTGGCGGTGATCGGCGCGCCGCACGAGGAGATGGGCGAGCAGGTGGTCGCGGTGATCCAGCCCAAGGATCCGGGCGCGAATGAGGAAGCATTGGCGAGCGAGCTGGCGGAGTTCGCCCGCGCGAACCTCAGTCACGTCAAATGCCCGCGGCGGTGGGATTTCCGCGCCGAGTTGCCGCGGCATGACACGGGCAAGCTATACAAGCGGCTGCTACGCGACGAATATTGGGGCAAGACGAAGCCCGCCGAGACAGCGCCGGCCCCTTCGGAGCAGGCGGCATGAGCTTCAACTTCGGTGACCTGATCGAGGCGGTGGAAGCCGCAGTGCCGGGTGACCGGGTGGCGCTGGCCCATGGCGAGCAGGTGATCGACTGGGACGGGCTGCGGGTCCAGTCGAACAACCTGGCGCGCGCGCTGATCGACCGCGGGCTGAAGCCGGGCGACCGCTTCGCCTTCTACGCCTATAATTCGGCCGATTATCTGGTCGCGCTGATGGCGTGCTGGAAGGCGCGGGGGACTCACGTCAACGTCAACTACCGCTATGTGGCGGAGGAGCTGGCGTACATCCTCGCCGACAGCGACGCGACGGTGCTGGTCTATGATGCGCGGCTGCGCGATTGCGTGGCCGATGTGGTGGACCGCTCGCCGCATGTGCGCAGCTATGTCGAGATCGGCGGCGATCCCGGAAGTCTGCCGCCCTTCGCCGAGGCGTTCGAGGATCTGGTCGCCGGCGATGGCGCGCCGGTGCAAATCGCGCGCGATCCGCAGGACCGGTTCTTCATCTACACCGGCGGCACTACGGGGATGCCGAAGGGCGTGGTGTGGAGCCATGCCGACCTGAACGCGATCGCGCATGGCGCGGCGGCGGCGGCGGGGCTGCCGGTGCCGACCACGGTCGAGGAAGCGGCGGCGATGGCGGCGGCGAACCCCGATTATCCGCGCACCGTCTGCGGCCCGCCGCTGATGCACGGGACTGGGCTGCTGACGTCCTATGGCTCGCTGCTCGCGGGCGGGTTCGTCGCGACGTTGCCGAGCCGCAGCTTCCAGCCGGAAGAGGCGCTGGACGCGATCCACCGCTGGCAGGCGAACCGGCTGGTGGTGGTGGGCGACGCCTTTGCACGGCCGATCCTGGAGGCGCTGGACGCCGAGCCCGGCCGGTGGGACGTGTCGGCGATGCGGCTGATCAACTCGTCCGGCGTGATGTGGACGCAGGGCGTGAAGGACGGGCTGATCCGGCACATGCCCGAGGCGACGTGCCAGGACAATTTCAGCTCCTCCGAGGCAATCGGCATGGGCGTGTCGCTGACCACCAAGGACGGGACGGTCGAGACGGCCAAGTTCGTGGTCGGCCCGCGGTGCCGCGTGCTCGACGATGACGACAAGGATGTGGTGCCGGGGTCGGGCGTCACCGGCAAGGTCGTGCTGGGGCCGCCCAACCCGGTGGAATATCACAAGGACCCGGAGAAGAGCGCGCGCACGTTCCGGCTGATCGACGGGGTGCGCTACACCGTGTCGGGCGATTATGCGCAGGTTGCGGAGGATGGCAGCGTCATCCTGCTGGGCCGTGGTTCCGCCTGCATCAATTCGGCCGGCGAGAAGATCTTCCCCGAGGAAGTCGAGGAGGCGCTGAAGCTGTGCCCGAAGGTGGACGACGCGCTGGTGTTCGGCGTGCCCGATCCGAAATGGGGGCAGGCGGTTGCGGCCGTCGTGCAGTCGACCGGCTTTGACGAGGATGCCGCGCGCGACGTGCTGCGCCAGCGGCTGGCGGGGTACAAGCTGCCCAAGACGATCATCGCCACCGACCAGTCGCTCCGCGCGCCCAATGGCAAGGCGGATTATGCCAAGGCAAAGGCGCTGGCGGGCGTTGCCTGACAGGGTTGGGCGGGGCGTTGCGCCTGTGCGCAGGGCCGCCCCGCCAGTCATTGCCATGTAACGGCGCGGGCGGCGCCAATCCTTTCATAATGCTGTCTGCTGCATTCAGCCGGTATTCGCCACGGCTCGCCTAATGGTTCGTCATAGGCAGGGCCGGCGAAGTGTGCCGGCGATGGAGTAATCAAAGATGGCCAGGAAGTTCATGGCGGCACTGATGGCGGCCGCGGCGCTGGTTCCGGGTATCGCGACCGCGCAGGATCGTGGCGGCGACCGCGGCGGTGATCGCGGGCGGCGTGCCGAGCGCCCGCAGTCGGGCGGCGGCTGGCAGGGTCGCCAGGGCGGGCAGCCTGGCGGCAGCTGGCAGCAGCGGCAGGGTGGCCAGCCCGGTGGCGGCGGGCGTCAGCGCGCGGAGCGGCCGACCCCGGCGCAACGTCCCGCACCGGCCCAGCGCCCCGCGCGGCCCGATGGCGGACGGGCGGACGCATGGCAACGTGCGCAGCAGCAGGCGCCGACTCGCAATTACCGGCCGATCCGTCCGCAGCAGGGCGCGCAGGCGCCGCGCCCGGAGCAGGTCCGTCCGGACCGCAATGCGGGACGTGACCGCGAGGCGTGGCAGCGCAACCGCCAGGCGGAGGCGCAGCGTAACTGGGCACGCAGCGGCGCGGACTGGAATGACCAGGCCCGCGATTCCGCCCGCCGTGCCCAGTGGAACGAGCAGCGCCGCTGGGATGGCCAGCGCGGCCGTGATGATCGCGACGGTTGGCAGCGCAACAGCTGGCGTGCGGGGAATTTCGACCGTGGCTATCGCAACGATCGAAATTGGGACCGCAACTGGGACCGCAATCGGGATCGGGGCGGGTGGAACCGCGACTGGCGGCGCGACAGCCGCTATGACTGGGCACGCTGGCGCAACAGCAACCGCAACGCCTTCCGCCTGCCGCGCTATTATGCGCCCTATGGCTGGAACCAGGGGTATCGCCCGTTCGGCATCGGTGCGGTCCTGACCGCCGGGCTGTTCGCGCAAAGTTACTGGATCAACGATCCCTGGGCCTATCGCCTGCCGGAGGCGTATGACGATTTCCGCTGGGTGCGCTATTACAATGATGCGCTGCTGGTGGACGTTTACACCGGCGAAGTGGTCGACGTGATCCAGAACATCTTCTGGTAAGAAAATGGGGCGGGTGGCCGAGCCATCCGCCCCGTTCTTTGGGTAATCGAGGACCGTTCAGGCGTCGATGCTGGTGCCGAGCGACGCGTTGACCAGGCCCCCGTCGACGACGAGCGTATCGCCTACCACATAATCGCTGGCGCGGCTGGCGAGGAAGATCGCGGCGCCGGCCATGTCATCGAAATTGCCGATCCGGCGCATCGGAATGCCCTTTGCGACCGTGTCGCCATGGTCGCGCGCGGCGCGGTTCATCTCGCTGGCGAAGGCGCCGGGGGCGAGGCTGGTGACGATGATGCCGTCCTTGATCAGCCGCGCCGCCATCCGCTTCGTCAGATAGATCAGCGCCGCCTTGGAGGCGTGATAGCTGTAGGTATCCCACGGATTGAGGCGCAGGCCGTCGATCGAGGTGATGTTGATCACCTTTGACGGGGCGTCATGGCTGGCCTTCACCTTCAGCAACTCATGCAGCGACTGGGTGAGGAAGAAGGGCGACTTGACGTTCAGGTCCATGACCTTGTCCCAGCCGGCCTCCGGAAACTCCTCGAACGGGACGCCCCAGGCCGCGCCCGCATTGTTGACCAGGACGTCGAGATGGTCCTCCCGCTCGGCCAGCGCCTTGGCCAGCGCGCGGCAGCCGTCGACCGTCGAGACGTCCATCGGCAGCGGGATGCAGTTGGGGCCGAGCTCGGCCGCGGTTTCCTCGCACGCTGCCGCCTTGCGCGACGAGATATAGACCTTCGCGCCCTGTTCGATGAACGCCTTGGCAATGATCTTGCCGATGCCGCGGCTGCCGCCGGTGACCAGCGCGGTGCGCCCTTCCAGGCTGAAAAGATTGTTCAGGCTCATCGTGATCCCTCCTCGTTTGCGGTGGGGCTAGCGAGCGCGCCGAAAGACGGCAAGCGGCCTACCGCTTTTTCGAACAGGTTATGATTGACGAAGGGCAGCGCCATACTATGCTGCCGAAAACAGAAAGACAGGACGAGAGGATGCGCTTTTCGGGTAAGCGTGCCGTGGTGACAGGCGGCGCGTCCGGCATCGGACGTGCGACTGCGCTGCGGCTGGCGGAAGAAGGAGCCGAGGTCTGGATCGGCGACATCGACGAGGAAGGTGGCGAGGAGCTGGCGAGCACCTCCAACGGCAAGATCCATTTCCGACGATGCGACGTCACCAACGAAGGTGACATCAAGGCGCTGATCGAGGCGCCGGGTGAGCTGGACGTCCTGTTCAACAATGCCGGCGCCGGCGGGGCGCCGGAAAAGATCGACGAAATGCCGGCCGATGGCTGGGACCGCACCCAATCATTGCTGCTGCGATCGGTGGCGCTGGGCATCCGATATGCCGCGCCGCTGATGGCGAAGCGCGGCGGCGGGGCGATCGTCAACACCTCAAGCGTCTCTGCCCTGGGCACCGGCTATGCGCCGATCGCTTATTCCACCGCCAAGGCCGGGGTGCTGCACCTGTCGAAGCTGGCCGCCGCGGACCTTGCCAAGAACAATATCCGCGTCAACGCGGTAATCCCCGGCTTCATCACCACCAACATCTTCACCCGGCACCTGAACGTGCCGGCCGACAAGCTGGAGCTGGCGAACCAGGCGATCGCGCAGGTGGCCGCGCACGCGCAGCCGGTGAAGCGGGCGGGGCGGCCGGAGGATATCGCCGCGGCGGTCGCGTTCCTGCTGAGCGACGAGGCCGGGTTCGTCACGGGCACACATCTGGTCGTCGACGGCGGCATCACCATCGGCACACGGCAAAGCTGGGATCCCGAACAGCCCGGGCTGTTCGCGGCGCTGGAGGCATTTCAATGAACGCCACAATCGCGAGTACCGCCAGCGTCGCGGTGCCCAGTCCGGCGCCGGCGCGTCGCCTGCGCCCGGGAACGATGGCCAGCTATGGCTTCGGCGCCGCGGCCTATGGCGTGAAGGATTCGGGCTTCGGCACGTTCCTCCTGCTGTTCTACAACCAGGTGATCGGGGTGCCGGCCGCGACGGTCGGCTTCGTCATCATGCTGGCGCTGATCATCGACGCCTTTGTCGATCCGACCATCGGGTTCCTGTCCGATCGCACGCGTACGCGCTGGGGCCGGCGGCATCCCTGGCTGTACGGATCGGCGCTGCCGATCATGCTGGGCTGGATCCTGCTGTGGAACCCGCCGCAATCGTCGCAGGCGGCGACGCTCGGCTGGCTGTTCGCGGTCGCCGTGCTCGTGCGCAGCGCCGTCAGCGCCTATGAAGTGCCGAGCCAGGCGATGGCCGCGGAGCTGAGCGCCGATTATGACGAACGGACGCGGATCATGGCCTATCGCTACCTGTTCGGCTGGGCCGGCGGGCTGGTGATGCTCATCGCGGCCTATTGGGTGTTCCTGTCGCCGACGCCGGAATATCCCAACGGCCTGCTCAATCCCGCGGGGTACAAGGGATTTGCCGTCGCCGGCGCGATCTTCATGGGGATCGCCATCCTGACGTCGGCGATGGGCACCCATCGCGAGATCCCGAACCTTCCGTCGCCGGTGATCGAGAAGCAGACGCTGAAGCAGAATTTCGCCGACCTGTTCCAGACGCTGAACAACAAGGCATTCGTGATCCTGATGATCGCCGGCCTGTTCGTGTTCACCAACCAGGGCATCACCTACGCGATCTCCAACTATCTCTACACCTATGTGTGGGGGTTCACGACGGTCAGCTTCCTGGGGCTGACGGTGCCGACCTTCGTGCCGCTGAGCATGGTGTTGTTCGGCGGCGTGCTGGTGGCGTTTGTCGTCGCGCCGCGGATCGGGGCGGTGACGAGCAAGCCCAAGGCGGCGTCGACCGCAGCGATCCTGGCGATCATCATCGGCACCACGCCTTATTGGCTGCGGCTGGCCGGCATGTTCCCGGGGCCGGAGAACCCGATGATGCTGCCGCTGCTGTTCGGCATGCTGGCGGCGGGGACGGCGGCGAGCGTGACGGCGCACATCCTGGGCGCATCGATGATGGCCGATGTGGTGGAGGATTCGGAGCAGCGCACCGGGCGACGTTCCGAGGGCGTGTTCTTTGCGGGCAGCTTCTTCATCCAGAAGTGCACCAGCGGCGTGGGGATCTTTGCCACCGGACTGATCCTGGCGGCGGCGAACTTCCCGGCGAAGGCGGTGCCGGGGCAGGTGCCGGTCGCGGTGCTGGATCGCCTGACGATTATCTACATCATCTGCGCCACGGTGCTCGCGCTGATCGCGGCGTTCACCTACCGCGCCTTCCCCTTCGGGCGGGCGGAGCATACCGCGCGGCTGGAGGCGCTCCGGATGCAGGCGCTGGACGCGGAGCGGATCGACCCGGTGCCGTAAGCACCTGCGCCAGCGATGAGGTGGAGGAGCCCTCGGGATCATCCCGGGGGCTCTTCTTTCTGCGTCGAATCCAATCGGAGTAAATGCAGGCGGAAACGGCGGTTTTTCAGCCTGCGGAAGCGTGAGAAGCGGCGGGCGGCCGCCGCCGGATGGTTAAAATACGGGTAGTTTTGCTGTTCGTCGGCGCCGCAACACCGTTCATCGGAATTGGTTCCCGCAACTATTGGTATTCAGCGGAACCCCCCGTAGCTGGACTGCAACGAACGTCGGTTTGGCCGGGGGGTCGCAGTGAATTTCAAGTCTTTGACGGCGCGTTTGGCGCTGGTGGTGTCGTGCGGCCTGATGACCGCGACCGCAGCCAATGCACAGTTCTGGCAGTGCGCACCTTACGCCCGTGAGATCTCTGGCATTCAGATTCACGGCAACGCCAATACCTGGTGGGGCCAGGCTGCCGGTCGCTACGAGCGCGGCAATACGCCCAAGGTCGGCGCGGTGCTTTCCTTCCAGTCGACCCGCCGCATGCGCGTCGGCCATGTCGCGATGGTCAGCCAGGTCGTCAGCGATCGCGAAGTGCGCCTGACCCACGCCAATTGGTCGCGCCGTGGCAAGATCGAGCGCGATGTGCGCGCGATCGACGTGTCCCCGGCCGGTGACTGGAGCATGGTCAAGGTGTGGTATGCGCCCAATGGCGGCCTTGGCACGTCCGACTATCCGACCAACGGCTTCATCTATGCCGATGGCGTTGCCGGTGCGCCGGTGATCCAGGCCGGCAAGGGCGAGGGTGCCGACGAGACGCGGCTGGCCAATCTGGCGATCGCATCGGCCGCATCGGTGCCGGTCAGCGGCGGCGTTTCGGTTTCGGACTGATCCCGGGCGGGCGCCAGAGCGCCCGTTCCTGACCGCCTGCGGCGCCTATCAGGCGGCGCGAAACTGTAGCGCGACCCCGTTCATGCAATAGCGCTTCCCCGTCGGCGGCGGGCCATCGTCGAAGACGTGACCAAGGTGGCCGCCGCAGCGGGCGCAATGCACCTCCGTCCGCGGGATGCCGAGCGAGAAATCCCGCCGCGTTCCCACCGCATGGCGCAGCGGCGCATAGAAGCTGGGCCAGCCGGTGCCGCTGTCGAATTTGGTGCGCGAGGAAAACAGCGGCTGGCCACAACCCCCACAACGAAAGATCCCGGGGCGCTTCTCGCGATCCAGCGGGCTGGAGAAGGGGCGCTCGGTCGCCTCCTGCCGCAGCACGCGATAGGCCGCGGGCGACAGGCGCTGGCGCCATTGTTCGTCGCTGAAGCGGACGGGGAAGCTTTCCGCGGCGGCGGGTGAGGCGCGGCAGGCGCCGAGTGCCGTTGCCGCGGCTCCCGCGCCGAGCACAGCCAGCATCTGCCGTCGATCGAGCGTCTGCCACATGGGTTTCGATATAGTGCGGGCAGGCGCGGCATCACAGGGGCTGGGAAGCGCGCGTCCAGCGTCAGGTGATCGGGCGAGGAGCCCAGGTGCCGGCGTTACTGGAATGCTGGCGGGTGCCTGTTTCGCTGCCACGATGCCCGACGGCCGGGGTGCGCGCTGATCCGGGGGACCACAGCTACTCGTCCGCAACGCCCTGGCATGGTAGATGTCGGCCATGCTGGATCCGTTGTCCCCGTCTGCCCTGATCGCCGACCTCGCCACCAAAGCGCGCGCGGCGCAGCGCGTGCTGTCGCGCACCAGCACGGAGGAGCGGCGCGCCGGCGTGCGTCAGGTCGGGCAGGCGCTGCGAGCGGCGTCCGAAGACATTCTGCACGCCAATCGACAGGACGTTGCGCGAGCGGAGGCGGCGGGGCTGTCGGGGGCGATGCTGGATCGTCTGCGGCTGGACCCGGCGCGGGTCGCGGCGATGGCGGATGCGGTCGAAGCGGTGGCCGGGCTACCCGATCCCGTCGGCCAGATCATCGACACGGCAACGCGCCCCAACGGGCTGCGCCTGTCGCGCGTGCGCGTACCGATCGGGGTGATCGGCATCATCTACGAAAGCCGGCCCAACGTGACCGCCGATGCCGCCGCGCTGTGCGTGATGTCGGGCAATGCCGTGCTGCTGCGCGGGGGATCGGAGGCGCGTGACAGCAATGCCGCGATCCATCAGGCCTTCTGCGAGGGGCTGGCGGCGGGCGGTCTGCCGGCCGATGCGGTGCAGCGTGTCGCCACGACCGATCGCGCGGCGGTGGGCGCGATGCTGGCGGCGGACGGGTTGATCGACATGATCGTGCCGCGCGGCGGAAAAAGCCTGGTCGCACGCGTCCAGGCGGAGGCGCGGGTGCCGGTTCTGGCGCATCTCGACGGGATCAACCACCTGTTCATCCACCGATCCGCTGATCCGGTGATGGCAACCCGGATCGTGGTCGATGCGAAGATGCGGCGCACCGGCATTTGCGGGGCGACCGAGACGTTGCTGATCGACGCTGGCTACCCCGAGCCGGGTGCGCTGATCGCCGCGCTGGCGGCGGCGGGGTGCGAGGTGCGGGGCGACGAGCGGATCGCGTCGGTTGCCGATGTTGTCCCGGCGACCGAGGAGGATTGGGACACCGAATATCTCGACGCGATCTGTTCGGTCGCGATGGTCGATGGGCTTGAGGGCGCGCTGGCGCATATCGCCCGGCACAGTTCGCACCATACCGATGCGATCGTCGCGTCGGACGAGGCGGTGGCAGAGCAGTTCCTGGCCGAAGTCGACTCCGCGATCGTGCTGTGGAATGCGTCGACGCAGTTCGCCGACGGCGGCGAGTTCGGGCTGGGCGCCGAGATCGGCATCGCGACCGGCCGGCTTCATGCGCGCGGGCCGGTCGCGCTGGAGGGGCTGACGACCTACAAATGGGTCGGCGTGGGGACGGGGCAGGTGCGCGGCTGAACGTCAGCGCCCGCCGATCCAGCGGAAGAAGCGCGGCACCGGCGCGTTGCGGCTCATCCAGGCGCTATATTCCTGATAGGCGGGGTCGGCCGACAGGTGCCGCTCCTCCGTCCGGGCACGCCAGTAATAGACGCCGCTGACCGCCGCGAGGATCAGCGTGGCACGCGCCGCGTCGGCCAGCGAGCCGGTCGAGAGCAGCGGGATCGTCGAGACCCACCAGAACAGGTTTTTGGTCAGATAGGCCGGGTGGCGTGACCAGGCGTAGGGACCATGCGTCAGGATGCCGCGGTGCGTCAGGTTGGAGAAGCGCAGGCCGAAGGCGACCGTCGCCCAGGCGTAGATGCCGGTGAGCAGCACCAGCAGCGCGCCGACGAGCGCGAGCAGGACGGGATATCCCTGAAGCCAATAGGTCCAGTCGGCGGTGCCCGGGTGATAATCGAGCGGGCCGCCGGCATCCATGAGGATGAAGGGGGGATAGCAGATCAGCGCCGCGGCCCAGCCGGCGGCGTAGGGATTCGCGCTGCGGATATGCGCGTCGAGCGGCCGCATGGTGAGGATGTAGCCCACCGTCGCGAATGCCACGTCGATCACGAACATGAAGGTGATGAGCCAATTGGCGAGGCGCACCGGATCCGCGAGGATGCCGAAGGTCGGCGTCTGGATGAACTCGGCAAAACCGGGCGGGACGATGGCGAGCATGAACGCCAGGAAAAAGGCCTTCACCCCCCAGGCGCGCAGGTGGCCGTAGATCACGTCCGGTTCCGGCCGGGCAGTGTTGGTGAGCCATGCGCCGAGCGCCCAGGCGCCATCGCGTGGCTCGACCAGATAGCGGTCGAGCCACAGGACATAGGGTATCGACAGCAGGAAGAGGGCGGGGGCGGCGGTGCCGAGGCACCACATGGCGAAGGCGAAATTGCCCTCCCAGTAGAACCGGCAGGTCGCGTAGATGAGCGCGATGCCCGCCCAGGTCGCCCACAGGCCGGCGAGTTTGACGAGGCTGACATCGATGGTGTCGCGCCACGGCCGCGCCGCTGCCCAGTCGATCCCGGTCGACGAACGGCGATGGACCTTGTCGACGAAGATCGACCAGACGATCATCGGGATGCCGCAGGCGAGCAGGTTGACCAGCGCGGCATAAGGCCCGTCCATGCCGTAGGCGCGGGCAATCGCGATCCAGACGATCACCCCGGCGAGCCCGGCAAGCCCGACGCCATGCGACACGGCGGACGCCGGGCGGGGCTCGGCGCGGCCGGCAGCGGCAACGATGGAATCGGCGATCATGCCACCACAATAGCGCAACAATGGTAAGCGGCGCATGAAGGAAGGCCCTCGCGCGATGGAGCGGGGGCGACTACATCGCGCACCATGTATCAGTTCGACATTGCAGCCGGCGACAAGGCCGAGCTTTACCGTGACATCCTGTCGGCGCTGGACGCGCTGACCGCCGACGAGCCGGACGCGATCGCCAACATGGCCAATGCCGCGGCGCTGCTGTGGCAATATCTGCCCGACCTGAACTGGTCCGGCTTCTACCGCATGGTGGACGACACGCTGGTGCTGGGGCCGTTCCAGGGCAAGCCGGCGTGCATTCGTATCGCGGTCGGCGCGGGGGTGTGCGGCGCCGCGGCGGCGACGCGCGAGACCCAGCTGGTGGCCGATGTTCACGCCTTCCCGGGCCATATCGCCTGTGATGCGGCAAGCGCGTCAGAACTGGTGGTCCCGATTATTCATGAGGGCCGACTGGTCGGCGTGCTTGACCTCGACAGCCCCATTCCCGGGCGGTTCGACGCGCAGGATGCGCGAGGGTGCGAGGCGATCGTCGCGTTACTGGCGCCGCGGATCGCCTGAGACGAACGATGGTCGCGCCACGGTACCTGTTCCGGATGCATCATTCCGGGACATTGGCCATTGTGGCTAGTCCTTATCCATTTTGATATCATTCTTCCTGACGAGCGTCGGCAGTTGCCTTGCCGGTTGAATGAGTTCTGGGAGAATGGACGATGCGCGCACTCTTGGCGACGGCGGCGATCCTGTCGATCGCGACGAGCGCGGCGGCTGGCAGTCCCGATCGCCCCGACCTGCGCGCCGCCGCCGCCGAGCGACCGAGCGGCCCGCGTGTGCCGCCGCCCCCGGGAAGCCGCCGCTCGGCCGAGGCGCGGCGTGATGCCAGCGCGTCGCAGGCCGCGGTCACGTCACCGTCGCGCTGGGGCGAGCGGTCCGAGGGACGCTGGTGGGCCGGGCATCGCGCGCCGGGTGGCTGGGACGCTTATCGCCGGCCGCTGCGGGGCTGGGCCTTGCCGACCTATTGGCTGTCGCCCGATTGGCGGGTGAACGACTGGGCCACCTATGGCTTGCCGCGGCCGCCGGAGGGCTATGTCTGGTCGCGTTATTATGACGACGCGGTGATGATCGATGCGCGCGGATCGGTGCACGACACGATCGGCGGCGTCGATTGGGACCAGTTTGACGATGTGCTGGTCGATTATGCCGATGTCGGCGCGATGCCGGGATATGACCGATTGGCCTATGCCGCCCCGCCACCGCCACCGCCACCGACCCGGCCGTCGTCGTCGCAGGGTGCGCCCTATGATGCACCGCGCCGAGCGGCAGCGCGCACACCCGAACCCGCCCCGGCGCAACGGACGGTCACGAGCGTTGGCGCAGGGCAGGTCGCGGGCACTGGTCAGCCTGCGGCACCCTATCGCGCGCCGGCGCCCCGCTACGGCGCGGACTATCCGGTTCCGGGAGCAGGCTATTCGGCGGCGACCGGTGGCTATCCTCCGGCCGTGGCAACGCGTGCGCCGGCCTCTTCGCCGGCAGCCGCTCCGCCCCCCGTGCAGCAGGTAACGGGTGCGGCGCCCGTCGTGGTGACGGCGGCACCGGGCACGCGGGTGCTCAGCACGACCACCACGACGCCGACGCCCGGCTATTATGCCAACGGCTATTATTATCCGGGGACGAGCATCACGACGATCACGGTGCAGGGGCAGCCGGTGACGACGACGACCACCACCACGTCGCCAAGCCAGGGGCGCCGCTGAGATTGACGCCCGCGCCGCCGCGTCTCGCAGGGGCGACGCGGGTGGATCAGCTCAGCCGGTCGATTGCCTCGCGATCGAGGTTGCCGGGGATGATCATCAGCGGTACCGGCAGCGTGCCGGCCTGACCTGCGAAGTGGGTGACGAGCGGTCCGGGCGGCCCGTCGGCGGCCGCGCCAAGCACCAGCGCGGCGACTTCGCGATTGGCGGCCAGCATCTCCCGGATGATCTTGGGACCATCGCCCTGCCGCACGGTAATGGAGGGGCGAAGGCCCGATTCCTCCAGCAAGGTACCGGCGGCCTTGGCCACCAGCCCCTCGGCATGGCGGCGGGCCTCATCCTCGATCGTGGCCTGCACGCCGCCAAAGGCGATGAACTCCTGCTGTTCGACGAGGGCGAGGATTTCCACGCCGCCGCCGGTCTTCACGGCGCGCCGGGCGGAGAAGCGAAGCGCGATCTCTGCCTCCGGGGTTTCATCAATCACGGTCAGATAGATGCGCATTATATTGTCTTCGCCCCTGTAAGGCGTCACTTATCCGCCTGCGGGGTTGACCGCGCAAGGCCTCGGCGCAAGAGACGGGCGCCCCGCCAGGAACCGCTGAGGACCTTCATGTCGATCGAGATCAAAATGCCCGCGCTGTCCCCCACGATGGAGGAAGGCACGCTGGCGAAATGGCTGGTGAAGGAGGGCGACTCCGTCAAGGCGGGCGACCTCATGGCCGAAATCGAGACCGACAAGGCGACGATGGAGTTCGAGGCCGTCGACGAGGGCGTCGTCGGCAAGCTGGTGGTTCCCGAGGGTACCGATGGCGTGAAGGTCGGCACGGTCATCATGCTGCTCGACGGTGAGGGCGAGGAAAGCGCGCCGGCGAAGAAGGACGCTGCCGCCGAGACCGCCGCCCCGGCGCCGAAGAAGGAGCAGGTCGACGCACCGGTCGATCGCGAAACCGGCGAGAAGGTGTCCGCAGAAAACCCCGAGAACAAGCGGCCGGCCGCTGAGGCCCAGGCTCCGGTCCAGGCATCAGCACAGCCGCAGGCCGCTGCCGCGCCGCGCCGCGATGGCGAGCGCGTGAAGGCCAGCCCACTGGCGCGCCGCATCGCCGCCGAGAAGGGCGTGGACCTGGCGACGTTGGCGGGATCGGGGCCGAACGGCCGGATCGTAAAGGCCGATGTGGAAGGCGCGCAGCCGGCGGCCGCGGCTGCGCCTTCGCAGGCCGCCAGCGCGCCAACCGCCGCGCCGGCCGCTGCACCTGCCCCGGCCCAGATCCCCGACATCCCGCATGAGACGACCAAGCTCAGCAACATGCGCAAGACGATTGCGCGCCGCCTGACCGAGTCGAAGCAGCAGGTGCCGCACATCTACCTCACCGTGGACGTGCGCCTCGACAAGCTGCTGAAGCTGCGGGCCGAGCTGAACGAGAGCCTGGGCGCGCGCGGCGTGAAGCTGTCGGTCAACGACCTGATGATCAAGGCCCTGGCCGCGGCGCTGGTGCAGGTGCCCAAGTGCAACGTGATGTACACCCCGAACGAGCTGGTCACGTTCAAGCGCGCCGACATCTCGGTCGCGGTGTCGACGCCGGAAGGGCTGATCACACCGGTGATCACCGAGGCCGATACCGCGTCGCTGTCGTCGATCTCCACCCGGATGAAGGATCTGGCCGCGCGTGCGCGCGACAAGAAGCTGAAGCCGGAGGAATTCACCGGCGGCACCGCGTCACTGAGCAACATGGGCATGTACGGGATCAAGCAGTTCGAGGCGGTGATTAATCCGCCTCAGGGCATGATCCTGGCGGTGGGTGCGGGCGAGAAGCGCCCGTACATCATCGACGACGCACTGGGCATCGCGACCGTGATGAGCGCGACCGGCAGCTTCGACCATCGTGCGATCGATGGTTCGGATGGTGCCGAACTGATGCAGGCGTTCAAGGCGCTGTGCGAAAACCCGCTGGGCATGCTGGCCTGAGATGAACCGCGCGGCGGCCGTCGAGCTGATCTATCTGGCGATCGCGCTGGTGGCGACGCAGGCGGTCTTTCGCGCGGCGATCTGGTCCTATCCGCAGGGCGCCGACTCGCTGGAGCCGGTGAGCTGGGCGGTGATGCTGGCATTGCTGGCGATGAGCGTGCCGGCGTTGATGAAAGCCGCGCGCAAACCAAGGAACTGAAAAGTGGCAGACACTTATGATCTCGTCGTCCTCGGCTCGGGGCCAGGCGGCTATGTCGCTGCGATCCGCGCCGCGCAGCTCGGGCTGAAGGTCGCGATCGTCGAGCGTGAACTGCTGGGTGGCATCTGCCTCAACTGGGGGTGCATCCCGACCAAGGCGCTGCTGCGGTCGGCCGAGGTGTTTCACCTGATGGGCCATGCCAAGGATTATGGCCTGAAGGCGGAGGGCATCGTCGCTGACCTGGATGCGGTGGTGAAGCGGTCGCGCGGCGTTGCCAAGCAGCTCAACCAGGGCGTCACGCACCTGATGAAGAAGAACAAGATCGCGGTCTACATGGGCACGGGCAAGCTGACGGGGAAGAACAAGCTGACCGTCACCGCCGAGGACGGCAAGGCGACCGAGATCGGCTATAAGAACATCATCGTCGCCACCGGCGCGCGGGCGCGCGACCTGCCGTTCGCCATGGCCGATGGCAAGCGGATCTGGACCTATCGCCACGCGATGACGCCGACCGAGATGCCCAGCAAGCTGCTGGTCATCGGATCGGGCGCGATCGGGATCGAGTTCGCCAGTTTCTACAACGACATGGGCGCGGACGTGACGGTCGTCGAGATGCTCGACCGGCTGGTGCCGGTCGAGGATGCGGACATTTCCGCGCATCTGGAAAAGTCGCTGAAGAAGCAGGGCATGACGATCATGACCTCCGCCGGGGTCAGCGCGCTGGACGTCAGCGACAAGGGCGTGACTGCCAGGCTGAAGGACGCATCGGGCAAGGAAGTGACTGCCGAATTCAGCCATGTGATCGTGGCGGTCGGGATCGTGCCGAATACCGCAGACATCGGCCTGAAGGAGTTGGGCGTCGAGATGGACGAGCGCGGCTTCCTGAAGACCGATGCGATGTGCCGCACCAACGTTTCGGGCGTCTGGGCGATCGGCGACATCACCGCGCCGCCGTGGCTGGCGCACAAGGCGAGCCATGAGGGCGTGATCGCGGCAGAGGCGATCGCGGGCGGGCACCCGCATGCGATGGACCCGCGCAACATCCCGGGCTGCACCTATTGCCGGCCGCAGATCGCCAGCGTCGGGCTGACCGAGGCGAAGGCGAAGGAGGCCGGCTATGAGGTGAAGGTTGGCAACTTCCCCTTCATCGGCAACGGCAAGGCGATCGCGCTGGGCGAGCCGGAAGGCTTCGTGAAGACGGTGTTCGATGCCAAGACCGGCGAACTGCTGGGCGCGCACATGATTGGCGCCGAAGTGACCGAGATGATCCAGGGCTACACGATTGGCAAGACGATGGAGACGACCGAGGCGGAACTGATGGAGACGGTGTTCCCGCACCCGACGATCAGCGAGGCGATGCATGAATCGGTGCTGAGCGCCTACGGCCGCGCGCTGCACATCTGATCGCCATCCCGGAATCGAAAAGGGGCGGTGGAGGACGAAACCTCCACCGCCCCTTTTTTCATGAGCCAGCGGTCAGCGGCTGAGGAAGGTCAGCAGATCCTCCGTCAGGCGCTCGCTTTCGGTGGCGAACAGCCCGTGGGGGGCGCCGTCATATTCGACCAGCTGGCTCGCGGCGATGCCGGCGGCCGCGGCGCGACCGGTGGCGTCGATCGGCACCGTCTTGTCGCCCGTGCCGTGGATCACCAGCGTCGGCACGCGGAACGCCGGCAGGTCGGGGCGGAAATCGGTGAAGCTGAAGCTCTTCGCGCATTCCAGCGTCGAACGCAGCGACGCCTGCATCGCAAGTCGCCAGGCCCATTCGAGCATAGGCTGGCTGACCGGGCTGGTCACATAGCCCACGCCGAAGAAGTCTTTGAAGAAATTGTGGAAGAAGTTCGGGCGGTCTTCCTGGATGCCGGCGGCGATCCCGAGGAGTTGATGTTCCGGCACGCCGTGCGGATTGTCTTCCGTCTTCAGCATATACGGCACGACCGACCCGACGAGCACGGCCGAATTGACGCCGCGGCCGTCATGGCGGCTCATGTAGCGCGCGACCTCTCCGCCGCCCATCGAGAAGCCGACCAGCGTCGCATCCTGTTCGACGCCGGCCGCTTTCATCACGTCGGCCAGATCGTCGGTCAGCGTGTCATAGTCATAACCCGTCCACGGCTGGCTCGACCGGCCGAAGCCGCGCCTGTCATAGGAGATGACGCGATAGCCGGCCTCCGCCAGCGCCAGTGCCTGAGGATCCCAGCTGTCGGCCGACAGCGGCCAGCCGTGGATCAGCACGACGGGACGACCCTCGCCCCAATCCTTCACGAAGATGTCGGCTCCATCACGTGTCTTGACGTAGGGCATGATTAACTCCGGTTAGTGCCTTGCCGTGAACGAGCGGATGCGAGCCGCGTTCCGGTCAGCGCGAGGGGCGGAGGGTTGGTGCCTCGGCAGGAGTTTCAAAGCCGGCGGGGCTGCTTACCGAGGGGCGCAGCCGGGCGATGCTGCACAGGCCGGCGATGAGCGCGAGCCCGGCGGCCACCAGAGGCGGGACGGCACCGGTCCCGACACCCGCGGCGAGAAGCGCGGCGACCAGCGTGGCGCCGATCGTCTGCCCCGTCAGGCGAAGGGTGGAGATGAGGCCGCCCGCGGCAGCAGCGCGATGGTGCGGTGCGGAGCCGACCACGAGCCGCGAATTGGGCGGCAGGTACAGGCCGAAGCCCGATCCGCACAGCGCCATGCGCCACGCCACGTCGAGTATCCCCGCGTCGGCCGGCATGGTGGCGAGGAGCACCAGCGCGATGAGCGAGACCGCCATGCCGATGCCCCCCAGGATGCCCGCTGGGATACGATCGGACAATGCGCCGGAGAGCGGTGCGACGACCATGTTGGTGAGCGGCCAGGGGGCGATGCAGGTGCCGATCTGCGCGGGGGTGAAACCCAGTGCGGCCAGGCGGAAGGGGGTGGAGACGAGCACCGTCATTGACGCCATGAACGCGGTGAGGCTGCCGACCGCGGACAGTGCGATGATCGGGCGGGCGAGCAGGTCGACGGGGAGGATCGGCGCGGTGATGCCCAGTTCGCGCCGCACGAAGAACCAGCCGATGGTCGCGCCGGCGGCCACGACCGCCGCGCTGACCACCGGACTGTCGCCGTGGACGAAGCTTTCCGCGCCGCCAATGACGAGGCCGAACATCGCCGCGCACATGATCGCGCCGGCAAGATCGAGCCTGGTGAGGCGGGGCGGGGGATCGGGAAGCCAGCGACCGAGGATCAGGCTGACGATCGCGAGCGGGATGGTGCAGGCGAAGACCCAGGGCCAGGGCGCGACGGCGAGCACCAGGCCGCCGACCGTGGGCGCGGCGGCGGCGGCGCTGGTAACGATGACGGCATTGATCCCGAGCCCACGGCCAAGCTGCCGGGTGGGATAGGTGTGACGGATCAGCGCTGACGACACGCTGAGCACGCCAGCCGCGCCGATCGCCTGCATCGTCCGCACGATGAGGAGGAAGGGAAAGCTCTCGGCAAAGAAGCAGAGCAGGGTCGATAGGGTGAAGATGATCTGCCCGCCCTGGTAGGTCCGCTTGAGCCCGATACGCTCCGCCATCCCCGAAAATGGCAGGAGGAGCATGACCAGCGTGACCTGATAAACGGTGACGATCGACACCACGGCGCTGGACGCCACCCCCAGATCCCGCGCGATCGTCGGCAAGGCGACGTTGGCGATGCCGCCGTCGATGATCACCAGCGCGGACCCGCAACCAAGCGCGCCGATCGCGAACAGGCGGCGGGGAAGCGGAAGGCCATCGGACATTGCGGCGGTCATACGCGGATGATGGTCGTGGACAAGCCGGCGATTGCGGGGTGCCGCGGGGTGTGCGCTAAAGCGTTGAATCAGCGCCAGCTCAGGGTTGTTCGATCGGCAGGAGACAGTATATCGACGCCCGATGAAGACACGTCCCGCATTGCAACATCTTGTGGCTATCGCACTCGGAGTGCTTGCAGCACCGCAAAGCGCCGCCCAAATCGCATCGATGACTGAAGATCCGTATATCTGGCTTGAGGACAAGGACGGCAAGCGGGCACTGGCATGGGTAGAGGCGGAAAATGCCCGGACGCTTGCCCGCCTGGAGAACGACCCGCGCTATCGCACCTTCTATGACGAGGCGCTGGCCATCGCCTCCGCCGAGGACCGGATCGCGATGCCGCAGATGCTGGGCGACCGGATCTTCAACTTCTGGCGTGACCAGAAGCACCCGCAGGGCATCTGGCGCTGGACGAGCGCCAAGGAGTACGCCACCGCAACGCCGCGCTGGCAGACGCTGATCGATGTCGACGCGCTGTCGCAGGCGGAAGGCAAGAAGTGGGTGTGGAAGGGGGTCGTCTGCCTCGAACCGGGCGAGCGCCGCTGCCTCATCACGCTGAGCGAGGGGGGCGAGGACGCCACGTCGCTGCGCGAGTTCGACCTGGTCGACGGGCGGTTCGTCAAGGACGGCTTTGCATTGCCGACGTCGAAGCAGAATGCCGACTGGATCGACGAGAACACGCTGATCGTGTCGCGCGACTGGGGTACCGGATCGCTGACGAAGTCCGGCTATCCGTTCGTGGTCAAGATCCTGAAGCGGGGCCAGCCGCTGAGCGAGGCGCGCGAGCTGTACCGCGGGACCAAAGATGACCTGGGCGTGTTTCCATCGGTGATGGTCGACGGCGACGGCAACCGCGCGGTGGTGATCACGCGCGCCAAGACCTTCTTCACCTCCGAGACATTGCTGTGGGACGGCAAGACCGCGAAGAAGATCGCCATTCCGGAGAAGGTGGAGGCGATCGGGCTGGTCAAGGGACAGCTGATCTTCCGCACGAGCGAGCCGTGGGGCGCGGTGCCGGAGGGGGCCCTTGCCTCCTTGCCGCTGAAGGACGCGATGGCGGGAACGGGCACGCCGACGGTGATCTTCGCGCCGGCGGAACGGCAAGCGGTCGACCGGGGCAATGTGCGCGTGACGCGCAATGCGGTGGTTGCGGCGATCTATGACAATGTGCGTGGCCGCGCGATGGTGTTCACGCCGTCCGGGGACGGGTGGAGCAGCCGCAGCCTCAAGCTGCCCGACAATCTGTCGGTCGATCTGGTGGCCAGCGATATCGCGAGTGACGAAGCCTATCTGGCGGTGTCGGGTTTCACCACGCCAACGCTGCTGATGTCATTCAACGCGGCGAGCGATGCGGCGCCAGCGACGGTCAAGTCGGCGCCCGCGCGCTTCGATGCCACCGGGCTGGTGGTGGAGCAGCACGAGGCGCCCTCGTCTGACGGCACCAAGATCCCGTATTTCGTCGTTCGCCGGGCGGACACCCCGCTCAACGGCAGCACGCCGACGCTGATGACGGCCTATGGCGGCTTCGCGGTATCGAACACGCCTTATTATTCGGGCATCACCGGCAAGCTGTGGCTGGAGCGGGGCGGGGCATTTGTCCTGGCCAACATCCGCGGCGGCGGGGAGTTCGGCCCGTCATGGCATGAGGCAGGGCGCAAGACGCGTCGCCAGCTGATCTATGACGATTTCGCCAACATCGCGCGCGACCTGTTTGCGCGCGGGATCACCAGCGCCTCGCGGCTCGGCATCTATGGCGGGTCGAACGGCGGCCTGCTGATGGGCGTCGAGATGACGCAGCACCCCGAATTGTGGGGCGCGGTGACGATCCAGGTGCCGCTGCTCGACATGCTGCGCTACGAAGGAATTGCGGCGGGCGCGTCGTGGGTGGACGAATATGGCTCGGTCAGCGTCCCCGAGGAGCGCGCGTTCCTCGAGCGGATCTCGCCTTATCATGCGCTGCGTCGCGGTGGGCGTTATCCCGAACCCTATATCTGGACGACGACCAAGGACGATCGGGTCGGGCCGCAGCATGCCCGCAAGTTCGCGGCGAGGATGCGCGAATATGGCTTGCCGTACCTGTTCTACGAGGACACGGCGGGTGGCCATTCGGGTGATGCCGACATTGCGCAGGGTGCGCGACTGCAGGCGCTGCAGATGACCTATTTTGCGCGCAAGCTGATGCCCGAGCAGGAGTGAGCAGCCGCATCTACGGGTGCAAACAGGTTACGCAGAGTTGCAGAAAACGAATGTTGCTGCGGTGCAGCAGTGTGGATATTGCCGTTGAACATGAAGCTGAATACCGACCAGGATCAGGTCGCACCGTCGCCGCCGCCGGCCACCATGCCCGTCGTGTTCGAGGCTATCGTCAAGCAGCAGGCACTCGCCGCGACCTACAATCGCGGCGACGTGACGCTGGCGCCGCACATCGTCTACACCAAGCACGGTGAATTCTACCTCGACGCAGTGACGCTGGAGCGCGACGGCAAGCCGCCGCGCGAGCCGAAGATCGGCGCGTTCAAGATCGTTGGCCTGGGCGGGATGCGGGTCACGCCGCGGCGCTTCACGCCGAGCGAGCTCTTCAATCCCAAGGAAGAGCGCTACGAAGGGGTGACGCTGCTGGCCGTCGACGGCTGACTCGCAGCGCCGCGACGATCCGTTCGTCAGCGGCAGCGGATCTGCTGATTGCTGCGATCCACGGCGCGCCCGGCGAGTGCGCCGGCCGCGCCACCCAGCAGCGTTCCGACCGTGCGGCTGCGGCCGCCATCGATGACATTGCCGAGCACGCCGCCCAGCGCGCCGCCGACGATCAGCCCGGTCGTCCCGTCGGAGCGCCGGCAGTAATAGCGGCCGTCCGATCCGGTATAGACCCGGTCGTTGGGGCCGAGCGCGCGTTCCTGGTTGCCGGGGCTATAATAGCGGCTGGGATCATAATCGCCTCATCGCGCCATTGCGGGTCGTCGTACCGGGGGTCGGCCGGCGCGGTGCGATAGCCGGATCCCGGCACCCGGCGCACCGACTGGTAGCGATCATATTCGCTGCGGAAGGTTTCCAGCTCGCGCTCGAACCGTTCCTGCGCGGCGCGGAAGCGCGCATCATCAGCGGCGGTTTGCGCGAGTGCGGGGGTTGCCACCGCCGCCGCGGCGGCAGCCATGGTGACGGCGATGTGACGGAACGACATGTCGCGATCCTCTCCCAATCCTGAAAACCGGGCGCCCGCAAGCGCGCCCCACATAGAGGGCAAGGCGGATACGGTTGCATCGGCGCATCGTTCCGTTGGTCAGGAGGATCGATGATGGACCGGGAGAGCGGCGGCAGACGCGTGGCACGCTGGCTGCTGATCGCCTTCTATCTGACGGCGGGGATCGGGCATCTGCTGTTCATCGATGCGATGGTGCGGATCGTGCCGAAGTTCGTGCCGGCGCCGCGGCTGGTGGTGCTGGCAACCGGGCTCGCCGAGCTGGCAGGCGCGGCGGCCCTTGTGACGCCGCGGTACCGGCGCGCGGCGGGATGGGCGCTGGCGGCCTATGCGCTTTGCGTGTGGCCGGCGAACATGCAGCATGCGTGGAACGACCTGTCGAGCGGAACGGGGCTGCCGATCGGATATCATGTGGTGCGCCTGCTGCTCCAACCACTGATCATCTGGTGGGCGCTGCGGGCGAGCGGGGCCGTGCGCAGCTGCCGTCAGCCCTGATCAACCATCGGCGGGCCATAAGCGTCGATCGCCTCGAACAGCCGGGTCAGGTCGGCGCGTTCGTCGGGCGCAAGCTCCGGCTTCCAGATCTCGAACAGCAGGACCGTGCGGGTCGACGTGCCGCGATTCCATGCCTCATGCTCAAAGGAATCGTCGAAGGTCACGAGCTCACCCTCGCGCCATTCGTGCGTGTCGGCGCCAACGCGCAGCGCGCAGCCGGGCGGGGCAATGATCGGCAGGTGGCAGATCAGGCGGGTGTTGAGCAGGCCGTGATGCGGCTGGATATGCGCGCCGGGCGTCAGCCTCGAGAACAGCGCCATTGGTGAGCGGCCGGCAATGCGCGGAATGGGCAGCTTCGCCAGCGCCGCCATGGTGACGGGAAAGCGATCGGCGTTCTCCGCCACGATCTCCCCGCCGCGCCACAGATGCAGCGCGCTCCATGCCGGATCGTCGAGCAGGGGGTTGTTGGGGAGCGGGCGGTTGGGATCACCCTCCACATAGGGGCGAAAGTCCTCGGTAACGGCTTCCAGCTCGGCACGGATGGCGGGTGTGGCGGCCTCGAGCTCGGCGACCCAGTCGAACTCGTCTCGGCGGTAGAAGGGGCGCTGCGGCAGCCCTTCGAAATAGAACATCGAGGGTTGTTGCAGGTGAAGTTCGCGGCGGCCGAGCAGCAGGTCGACCGATTGGGCGACGCGGCCGGCGTGAAGCGCGCCCACGGCCGCCTCGACATGGCCGGCGAAGCGCGCGGCGCTTTCCTGCTTGAACGCTTCCGCCTGGCGTAGCAGCGGGTGGAGCGAGGCCGGAACCTCACGCATGGCCGCGGCCTGATTGAGCGCCGCGGTGTAGAAGACGGTTGCGGCGCGATCGTCGCTATCGAGCCGCTTGCGATCCCCCATCAGCAACAGCCCGGCGAGGTTGCGAGGCTGTTCCCTGAGCAGCGCCTGCAACGCCTCCGTCTCGGCCGGGGTGTCCCCGATCAGTCGGCAGGCCTGGGCGAGCGGCAACCACGGACGCGGCACGTCGGCCGGGGCCTCCACCGCCAGCCGATCAAAGATGGCGCGGGCGCGGGCGCCGTCGCGATTGCGCAGGGCATCGAGCCCCTGACGGGCGAGTTGGTCGGCATCAGCACGCGGAAGGGCCATGGCCGGACTATTGCGGCATCAACCCGGCAGGTAAATAGCACTGAGGATCAGGGGATGGTGACGAAGCTGTCCATGACGCGCTTGCGGCCGGCCTTCTCGAACTCGATCTCGAGCTTGTTGCCCTCGATCTCCTCGATCGTGCCGTAGCCGAACTTCTGGTGGAAGACGCGCAGGCCAACCGACAGGTCGGTGCGCCCCTTGTTGCCGAGGCTGACCGCCGGCGTGCGACTTTCGACCACGCGCGACGGTTCGCGCGAAAAGGTGCGGCTTTGCCAGTCGCCGCCGGGCTTGCCGCCGAGCGTCCCCGCCGCGCGCTGCCAGCCCGGGCCGCGGCCGGTGCCGCGCCCCACGTCGGCGAAGGGATCGGCGCGTTCCGACCAATTCGCGCGCCACAGGCTTTCGCCGCCAGACATGGTGGTTTCCGTCTCAACGTGATCGTCGGGCAGCTCGGCGACGAAGCGCGAGGGGATGGAGCTGGTCCACTGGCCATAGATGCGCCGATTGGCGGCGTGGAGGATCGTGGCCTGGCGACGCGCGCGGGTGATTGCGACATAGGCGAGGCGGCGTTCCTCCTCGAGCCCGCGGGTGCCGGTTTCATCGAGCGAGCGCTGCGAGGGGAACAGGCCTTCTTCCCAGCCGACCAGGAAGACGGTGTCATATTCGAGGCCCTTGGCGGCGTGGATCGTCATGATCGTGACCTTGGGATCCTCCCGCGCGCCTTCATTGTCCATGACGAGGCTGACGTGTTCGAGGAATGCGCCGAGGCTTTCATATTCCTCCATCGCGCGGACGAGTTCGCTTAGGTTTTCCAGCCGGCCCGCGGCCTCGGCGGACTTTTCCGCCTGCCACATGGCGGTGTAGCCGGATTCGTCGAGGATCTGTCGGGCGAGTTCGGGGTGCGGAAGATCGCGCGCCATGTCGCGCCAGCGCGCGATGTCACCGACGAAATTGCCCAGCGCACGGCGCGCCTGCGGGGTTAGTTCGTCGGTGTCGAGGATACGCGCGGCGGCGAAGCTGAGCGGGAGGTTCTCCGCGCGGGCAAGCTGGTGGAGCTTGGCGATCGCCTTGTCGCCAAGGCCGCGCTTGGGCGTGTTGACGATGCGTTCGAAGGCGAGATCGTCCGCCGGCTGGTTGACGATGCGCAGGTACGCGAGTGCATCGCGGATTTCCTGCCGCTCGTAGAAGCGGAAGCCGCCGACGATGCGATAGGGCAGGCCGATGGCGATGAAGCGGTCTTCGAACTCGCGCGTCTGGTGCTGTGCGCGGACCAGGATCGCCATGTCGTCCAGGCTCTTGCCCGCACGCTGGCACGCCTCGATCTCGTCGCCGACGCGGCGCGCCTCCTCAGGCCCGTCCCATACGCCGACGACGCGGACCTTTTCGCCGACGTCGAGCTCGGTCCACAGCTGCTTGCCGAGCCGCCCCGTGTTGTTGCCGATCACGCCGCCGGCGGCGCCCAGGATGTGCGGCGTGGAGCGGTAGTTCTGCTCCAGCCGGATGACCTTGGCGCCGGGGAAGTCCTTTTCGAACTTCAGGATGTTTTCGACCTGCGCGCCGCGCCAGGAATAGATCGATTGGTCATCGTCGCCGACGCAGCAGATGTTGCGGCGTTCCTGCGCGAGCAGCCGCAGCCAGAGGTACTGGACGGCGTTGGTATCCTGATATTCGTCCACCATGATGTAGCGGAAGCGCTGCTGATACAGCTCCAGCACCTCGCGATTGTTCTTCAGGATGGTGAGCACGTGGAGCAGCAGATCGCCGAAGTCGCAGGCGTTCACTGCGCGCAGGCGGGCCTGATATTGCTCGTAGAGTTCGCCGCCGCGACCGTTGGCGTAACGCTCGCTTTCGCCAGCGTCGATTTCGCGCGGGGTGAGCCCCTTGTTCTTCCATTCGTCGATCAGGCCGGCGAGGCTGCGAGCGGGGAAGCGCTTTTCATCGATGTCGGCAGCAAGGACCAGCTGCTTCAACAGGCGCAGCTGATCGTCGGTGTCGAGGATGGTGAAATTGTTCTGCAGACCGACGAGTTCGGCGTGGCGACGAAGCATCTTTGCGCCGATCGCGTGGAAGGTGCCGAGCCATGGCATCCCCTCCACCGCATCGCCGACGAGGCGGCCAACCCGCTCGCGCATTTCGCGCGCCGCCTTGTTGGTGAAGGTCACCGACAGGATCTCGCTGGGATAGGCGCGGCGGGTGTAGAGCAGATGGGCGAGGCGCGCGGTCAGCGCCGCCGTCTTGCCGGTGCCGGCACCGGCGAGGACGAGGACGGGCCCGTCGGTGGTAAGCACGGCCTCGCGTTGCGGCGGATTCAGGCCGGAAAGATAGGGCGGCTCGCTGGCTTGGCTCTGCGTCGACAATTCGGTCACGAGAGCCACGTAGGCAGGGTTGCGCGACAGCGCAATGCATGAGAACAAAGGTGAAACGATTGGGAGAAGGGTGATGAGCGCGACGGGACGCTGTCATTGCGGGGCGGTCACATGGTCGGCCGAAGGTGAGTCGCAGCATCATGCGATCTGCCATTGCGAGGATTGCCGGCGCTGGTCGGGCGCGCCGATGGTCGGGTGGATCGCGTGGCAGGAGGATCAACTGACCGTCGAAGGCGCGACGACGCGCTATCATTCGTCGCGGCACGGGACGCGAGAGTTTTGCAGCGCCTGCGGGACGGGGCTGTTCTATCGCAACCCGGAGACCTTGCCAGGCATCGTCGACATACAGTCCGGTACGCTCGACGACCCCGAACGGCTGCCGCCCGACGCACAGATCATGGTCAAGGAGCGGCTGGGCTGGGCCTCGGGCATCGCCGACCTGCCGGCGTTCAACGCCTATCCCAGCATGGACTGACGCCGGCGGGGCGCGCAGGAGCTGCGTGCGGCTGTTGCCGGTTGAACGGTCATCGGCGAAAGTGGAGCGATGATGTCACAGGCCTCTTCACTGACCATCCGCCGCTTCGCCGAGAGCGACGTGCCGGCGGCGCTTGCCATTCAGGCAGTCTGCTTTCCCGCGTTCCTGCTGGAGGATGAAGCCGCCTTCGGCAGCAGGGTGAGACTGGCGAGTTCGTGCTGCTTCGTCGCGATGCAGGGCGACACGATGGCGGGCTATGTGCTGGCGCATGGCTGGCCGGAGGGGTCGCCGCCGCCGGTGGGAGCCGTGCTCGCCGAGCCGCCGCAGGTCGACGTGCTGTTCATCCACGACATGGCCGTCTCCCCTGACGCGCGCGGGCTGTCGGCCGGACGGGCGCTGATGGAAGCGGCCTTCATGTGCGCCGCGGGGCAGGGCATTGGGCGCGCCGAGCTGATCGCGGTGGGCGGCGCCGCGACCTATTGGCGCACGCTGGGGTTCACGGAGGCGGCGACATCCGATGCGCTGGCGGCAAAGGTGGCCGGCTATGGCGCCGACGCAACCTGGATGACGGGCGCCATCCCGCTCGACTGACGATCGCGAACTGACGCGGCCGTCAATAATTCCACTGTAGCTGCGCGCGGATGACATCGCCCTCCGCCCGGCCGAAGCGGCGCTCGTCTGCCTCGCGCCGCGTCATATCGGCATAGGCGAGCGTCAGCTCCAGTTCCTCGATCGGCTGGAATTCAATGCCCAGCTCGATCTCGTCCGTTTCCAGTCGGGGCGCGTTGACGATCGCCTTCCACCCGCCGCGATACGTCTGCCAGCGAACATAGGGCATGAAGGGGCCGAGCGGGCTCTGGCGAACCCGGCCCATCGCCTGGACGTAGCCGCCGCTGAGGGAGCGGGTGCGGATCGTCCCCAGCAAGGGATCATATTCCGGGCCGCGGCCCCAGTTCCATTCCGCCTGGAGGCCGAACGGCTGGGGGTAGAGGATCAGGTGAACGCCGACCCGATCGTCACGGAAGCTGGCGTCGCTGACGCCGCCGGTGCGGATTTCGGGGCGGACACGGTTGCGCATCCCGGACGCGCCCACTTCGAGTACCTGGCCGGCGAAGGTGGTGCCCAGGCCGTCAAGCTCGAACGGCCAGGTCGCCATGGCGACGCTCATCAGGTCATTGTTGCGTTCCGGCCGGTTGACGCCCTGACCGTTATACAGGCCGAGACCGAAGGCGCCGTAATTGCCGAACAGCTTCTGCCCGTCATCCTCCAGCCGGTCCCAGATCCGCTGCACCGCGGCCGGCGTAAAAAATGCGGTCACGCCCAGATCGCGTTCGCCGGGAATGGCACTGTTGATCCCGTCCGAGCGGTCGAGCGTCAGCCGGTTGGAGGATGATTGAAGGTTCTCCCAGCCAAATGGCACCTTCTGCTGACCGAAGCGAAAGCGGAAGCGGCGATCGGCCCATGGCGACCAGTCGACATAGGCGTCGCGCAGCTGGGCGAACCCCTCGCGACGCTCGCCCGCGGACTGGTTGCTGACCGCGACCGCGAAATCGGGCTGGAAGTAGAAGGATACCGAATCGGACAGATCGCCCGAAAAGACGAGGCGGATACGGCGGAAGGTGAAATTGCCTTCGTCGGTAATGCCGCCGTCGCCGGGTGACCGCAGCCGTGACACGCCGTCCCGGGCGGTGGCGTCGCCCGAAATGATCTCGTTGAGGCGCAGCTGCGTATAGCCGCGCACGTTGATCCGTTCGTACCACGGCTTGTCGGCCGGCGGGGTGGCGGCCGCGAGCGCTACCGGCGGAGCGGCGGTGGGCGTAGCGGCCGGGGTGGCAGTCTGTGCCGGGGACGCGGGGGTGGCAGGCGCGGTGGCCGCTACCTGCGCGTCCGGTGCGGGCGCCTGATTCGTCGTCGCGGGCGCAGGAGCAATGGTGGCGGCGGACTGGTTGGCGGCAGGCTGGTTGACAGACGCGGCCGGCGCGGCGGCGCGCTGATTTTGGGTCAGCACGCGAATCTGCGCCTTCAGCTCGTCGATCTGACGCTGGAGGTCCTCGACGGTGGGCGTTTTCGCCTGGGCAAAGGCCTGGGCCGGGGACACCAGCATCCCCAGCGCCAATGCGCCGACCCCAAGGCGGCGACGGAACGCGGCTGGTTCCTCCCTCATCACTCGCAAACAGCTCCGGCAATCACAATTCGGGTGCCGCCCTATGCCCGTTCAAAAAGCGTGGCAATCAGGGAGACGTCCGATGCCCTGATCGGCATCAATGATCTGGATGATCCAAACGCGCCCCTGGTGCGTTCAGCCGCCCTGATGATCAAAGCTCAAATCGTGCCGCGCGTGTTCTGGGGGGCGTCGGCGATCGTCGTCGCCTTGCTGACAGTGACATTGCTGATGCCCGGCCACGCGGACGTGGCGTTCAAGGCAGCGCAGGCGTGGACGATCGATACGTTCGGCTGGTTCTACATCGCGTCGGTCGCCGTGTTCCTGGTCGTGGCGCTGATCCTGGGCTTCGGGCCCGCCGGCAAGCTGAAGCTGGGGCCGGACGATGCCGAGCCGGACTTCCCTTATGTCTCGTGGCTGGCGATGCTGTTCGCCGCGGGCATGGGCATCGGCCTGATGTATTTCGCGGTGGCCGAGCCGATCCAGCATTACATCTCGCCGCCCGAGGTGGAGAGCGGCACGATCCTCGCGGCGCGCGAGGCGATGGCCATCACGTTCCACCATTATGGCGTCCATGCCTGGGCGATTTATGCGCTGGTGGGGTTGAGCCTGGCGTTCTTCACCTATCGCAAGGGGATGCCGCTGACGCTGCGGTCCGGCCTGGCACCGATCCTGGGTAAAAGGATCAACGGCCCGCTGGGCGATGTGATCGACATCTTCGCAGTGTGCGGCACCGTTTTCGGCATTGCGACGTCGCTGGGATTTGGCGTGTCGCAGATGACGTCGGGGCTGGCCTATAATTACGGCGTGCCGGACACCACCGCGACCAAGCTGGTGGTGATCCTGATTGTCATGGGCGCAGCGACGCTGTCGGTGCTGAGCGGCGCGGACCGGGGTGTGCGGCGACTGTCGGAACTGAACCTGGTGCTCGCCGTGCTGCTGATGCTTTTCGTGCTGGCGGTCGGCCCGACGCTTTTCCTGCTGCGTGCGCTGATCCAGAATTTTGGCCTGTATCTCGACCATTTCGTAAAGCGCACCTTCACGCTGTACGCCTATGAACCGCGCGCCTGGATGGCGGACTGGACACTGTTCTATTGGGCGTGGTGGATCGCCTGGTCGCCGTTTGTCGGCATGTTCATCGCGCGTATTTCGCGTGGGCGGACGATGCGCGAGTTCGTCACCGGTGTGCTGTTCGTTCCTACCGCCTTCACCTTCGTCTGGATGACGGTATTCGGCAATACGGCGATCGCGCTTGATCTTGGCGCAGCATCGGGCGGCATTGCCGATGCGGTCCAGGCGAACCTGTCCACGGCGCTGTTCAAGTTCCTGGAATATCTGCCGGCCGCCGGCTTTACGTCGACGCTGGCGATCATCCTGGTCGGTGTGTTCTTCGTCACCTCGGCGGATTCGGGCGCGCTGGTGATCGATACGCTGACGTCGGGCGGTGCGGAAGAAACGCCGCGCTGGCAGCGGGTCTATTGGTGTGTGCTGCTGGGTGTGACAGCGACGTTGCTGCTGGTCGCGGGCGGTCTGGGCGGATTGCAGGCGGCGACGCTGATGGCTGCGCTGCCCTTCTGCTTCATCATGCTGCTGCTGGCGTTCGGGCTGGTGCGGCAGGCGAATGCCGATCTGGAAGGGATCACGCTGGCTGATGAGGCCGCGCCTGTCAGCGAGCGGCTGAAGCGATTGTTCGTTCCGGCGCGGCGCGGCGAGATCATGCGCCAGCTGCAGCAACAGGGGGAGCCGGCGCTGCGTTCCGTCTATGATGCGCTCCAGCAGGACATGCCCAGCGAATGCCGACTGGACGTGGAGGACGGTGAGATCGTGCTGACGGTCGGAACGGAGCCCGAGCGGCGCTTCGTCTATCGATTGTTTCCGCGTGCCCGCCCGCTTGCCGCCTATACCGCGCTGGAGGCGCCGGAGGGGCGCCGCAGCGTGACCTGGACGCTGGCGGCGCAGACCAACAGCGATCCACGTTTCCGTGACCTGACCGATTTTTCGCAGGATCAGATCGCCGGTGACGTGCTGGCGCAGCTGAAGCGCTGGCGGCTGGGCTGAAACGGGCAAAAAAGAAGGGGCAGCCGCTAACGATCGACTGCCCCGCAGTTCAGGGAGTGCCGCGACCAGAGGCCGGCGGCTGTCGGTGTCAGATAGGGGGCTGGACCGACAGGGCAGCCTCTACAGCGCGAATGTTGCGCAATTGTGTCGCGTAGGGACAAAGTTGTTGCACGGCGGCCGTGTTGACGCGGGCGCGGCGTGAAGGGAGAGGGAGGCATGAGCACCATCGTCTCCGGCGGCAATTCGTCGCGCCGCGTTCTTCTGGCGAGCTTCGTCGGCACCGGCGTCGAATTCTACGATTTCTACATCTACGCGACGGCGGCGAGCCTGGTGTTCGGCCAGATATTCTTCCCGGTCGCGGAGCCGGGGATGCAGCAGATGGCGAGCTTCGCCACGCTGGCGGTGGCGTTCTTCGCGCGGCCGGTGGGTGCGGCCTTCTTCGGGCATTTCGGCGATCGTATCGGCCGCAAGTCGACGTTGGTCGCCAGCCTGCTGACGATGGGGCTGTCGACGACGCTGATCGCCTTTCTTCCGACCTATGCGCAGGCGGGATGGTGGGCGCCGTTCATCCTGTGCCTCCTGCGGTTCGGCCAGGGATTTGGCCTTGGCGGCGAATGGGGCGGGGCGGCGTTGCTGGCGGTGGAGAATGCGCCGCCGGGCTGGCGCGCTCGTTTCGGTTGCGCCCCCCAGATGGGCGCGCCGGCGGGATTCATCGCGGCGAATGGCCTGTTCCTGCTGCTGGGCCTGTGGCTGACGCCCGAGCAGTTCCGCGATTGGGGCTGGCGTATTCCGTTCCTGGTCAGCGCGCTGCTGGTCGGGCTGGGGCTGTGGATCCGGCTGAAGCTGACCGAAACGGCCGAGTTCGCCGCGGCGCTGGAGGAAGCGCCGCCACCGGCGGTGCCGTTCGCCGAATTGCTGCGCCACCACGGTCTGGCCACGCTGGCCGGGACCGTCGGCGCGATCGCCTGCTTCGCGCTCTACTATATCGCGACGGCCTTTGCGCTGGGCTACAGTACCAAGACGCTGGGCTATTCGATGCAGTCCATGCTGCTGGTGCAACTGGGCGCCATCCTGTTCATGGCGGTGGGGATCTATGCCTCCGCCTGGCTGGCAGACAAGAAGTTCGACGAGCGGCGGGTGCTAGCGGGCGGGTGCGTCGCGGTGGTGTTCGCCGGTTTCCTGCTGGGGCCGATGATGGGCGCGGGGTCGCTGGTGCTGGTGTTCGCCTTCCTGGCGCTGGCGCTGCTGCTGATGGGGTTCGTGTACGGCCCGCTGGGCGCGTGGCTGCCCGGCCTGTTCCCGCCACGGGTCCGCTACACCGGGGCGTCGATGGCGTTCAACGTGGCGGGCGTGCTGGGCGGCGGCCTGACGCCGCTGTTCGCCCAGGCGCTGGCGGAGAATGTCGGCCTGTCCGCGGTCGGATGGTACGGCAGCGTGGCCGCCGCGCTGAGCCTGGTGGCCCTGGTCGCTACGAGGCCGCGGCCGCGCACCCACGCCGTCGTGCTGGAGCCGTAAGTTCGCTGCCTCAGGCGGCGCGCAGCAGCGTGATCTTTGCCTTGCCGTAGACGCGTTCGGCGTCGACAACGAAACCCTTCACCTCGACGTCCTCCTGCTTGGCGGTCTCGATCGAGATCCAGGTCGCCGGGCCGGCCCAGCCGAGCCGGCCGAGCTTGTCGAGTGCCACCGCCCCGGCGCCGGTGCCATAGGGCGGGTCCATCATGATGAGGTCGAGCGGCTTTGCCGTCGGGCCGAGTGCCAGCGCGCTGCCGGCGCGGACCTCCGCCCCGCTCGCCTTGAGCGCGGCAATATTGGCGCGCAATGCGTCGAGCGCGGCACGATCCTGCTCCACGAACAGGCAGGAGGCCGCACCGCGCGATAGCGCCTCCAGCCCCAGCGCGCCCGATCCGGCGAACAGATCCGCGACGGCCAACCCGTCGAAGCTGCCGAGGCGGCTCGCCAGCATCGAGAACAATGCCTCGCGCGTGCGGTCCCCGGTGGGACGGGTCGAATCGCCCTTGGGCGCGACGAGCGGTCGGCCGCGCCATTCGCCTGCGATGATCCGCATCAGCGCTTCCCCCGCGGGCGGGGCGGGCCCGAGCGCGATGCGCCGGGGCGAGCAGAGCCAGCGCCCGGTGACCGCGGCCGTCCGCCGCCGGGACGTGCGGGGCCGGCGTTGCGCGGTGGCCCGTCGGGACGATCGACGCGTGGCTTTGCCGAGCCGCGCGGGG
>NZ_LAZX01000081.1 GCF_000980895.1 Sphingomonas sp. Ag1
AGCCGCAGCAGGCGCAGCAGCGCGTCGGGATCAGCAGGGTCGGCGAGGCCATCCAGCCGGGGGGTGAGCGCGGCGATGTCGGCGCGGTCCAGCGGGGCGATCATGCCGCGCCCTCCAGCCGGTCCTGCTCCAGCCCCGCGATCAGCCGCTCGGCATCGGGCAGGGTGACCGTGCGCATCCCGCCCGGCGGGGCGCCGACGATCCGGGCGGCGAACGCCTCGCCATTGGTACATTCGGCGGCCACCGCGACGATCTCCGCCAGCGGCAGGCGCAGCGGGGCGGCGAGCCGGGCATAGAAGCGCCGGTCGCAGCCGTGGCGCTGGCGTGCCTCCGCCTGCATCGCATAGCGCCATGCCTCGTCCGCCGGATGCGCCACCAGCGGCGGCTGCTCCGCGGTGTCGAGCGTCGCGAGATGCGCGGCAAAGCCGCCGCCGGCGCGGCCATCGCGCCGGGTCGATGTTGCCACCCGTACCGCGCCATCGCGGCGCAGCGCGAAGCCCAGCCGCGCCGCGGCATCGGCAAAGGTTGCATCCTCGCCATGCCCCAGCGGCGGGAAGCCGCCGGCCGCGCGATACACTGCGCTCGTCATCGCCAGGCTGGCGGCGCTGGTCCAGTGATGCGTGTCGCCCGCCTCCCACGGGACCGGATCGAGCCGGCGGCGAAGGGCGTGGAGGCGATCGTAATAGACCTCCAGCCGCGCCTGCAGCGGCGCGGCGTGGCCGGGTTGCTGCACGATCCGCCCGGCGACCACGTCGGCCTCAGCCAGCCCTGCCAGGGTCGCCGCGACCCAGTCGGGCGCGGGGCAACTGTCGGCATCGGTGGTCAGCAGCAGTCCGTCAGGCGCGACCGACAGTGCAAGCGCCATCGCCCGCCCGCGCGCGAGCCCGGCATTGGACGGGCGACCTGCGTCGCAACAGTCGGTGATGATGCGATAGGGCAGCGTCGGGGCCAGCCGCCGGGCGATGGCAAGGCTGTCGTCGGCGCAATTGTCGAAGAACAGCGCCAGCGTGAAGCGGGACGCGCCGACTTGCCGCGCCAGTGCATCGAGCAGCCGGGGAAGCCGGTCCGCCTCGTCACGCACCGGGACCGCAATCGCGACCTCAGCGCCGGTCACGACATCCTGTCGATCGCATCTCGATCATCGCCCCTGCCCCTTGTCTATCCATGTTATACGCCCGAACACAGGTTAGGCTCCCATGGTGAAGGTTGCGGTCAGGGGAGATCGTGCCCGATCCGTCGCGCTTCGCGCGACGCAAAGGCGCCATGCCGCGCGCGGTGCATCTATGATAGCCTTCGCACCGGAAGGGAGCGCCATTGCTGTTCGACGGCCGGATCATCGCGGGGATCACCGTGTTCGTCGCCGTGGCGCGCACGGGCAGCTATGCGCGCGCCAGCGAGTTGCTTGGCCTGTCGCGTTCGGGGGTGGGGAAGGCGATCGGCCGGCTGGAGGAGCGTACCGGCCTGCGGCTGTTCGATCGCAATGCCCGCGCGCTGAAGCTTACCGACCAGGGACGCCTGTTCCTCGACGAGGCGACGCCGATGCTGGAGGCGCTGGGTCGCATCGCCACGCCAGCGGCGCCGGCCGAGATCCGCGGGCGGCTGCGCGTGTCGACCGACGGGGCGTTCGGGCCCGATGTGCTGATCCCGATCCTGCCCGATTTCCTCGCTGAGCATCCGCGCGTCCGGCTGGACGTGCTGGTGCGCGACCGGATCGACAATCTGTTGACCGACGGGTTCGACGTCGCGCTGCGCTTTGGCGATCCCGATGCGCGCGGGCTCGACAAGCAATTGCTGATGAAGAGCCGGGTACTCACCTGCGCCAGCCCGGGCTATCTTGCCCGGCATGGCACGCCGATGGTGCCGGAGGACATTGGCGAGGAGCATCGCTGCGTCCGCCTGATCGATGATGTGACCGGGCGCCCCCACGCGTGGCATTTCATCGACGCTGCGGGGGAGACGCGCACGATCGCGCCCGAATGCGGCCTGACCGTCAACGACGCCGCCTCGCTGATCGCCGCGGCGCGCTGTGACCATGGCATCGTCCGGTTGCTCGACGTGGTGGCGGAAGGCCCCTTGCGGACCGGCGAACTGGTCGAGATCCTGCCGGAGTGGAACTGCCTGCGCTGGCCGGCCTATCTCTACACCCCCGACGACGCGCATCGCTCCCCCGCGCTGGAGGCTTTCATGGGGTTCGTGCGCAGGCGCCTGTCGGCCTGATCCCGTCGCGGCGCAGGCCTAGCCCGATCTGGCCGCGTTGCGGCCCGTCCCGCCAGGGGGGACATTTCGGCGACGAACTCGCGCGCCCGCTGCGCTGTTCTTGCAGCAGCATCCGGGAGAACAAGTCGTTGCGATCGTCCATCATGCCTGCCGCGCTGGCGGCGGTTCTGCTTGCCGCCCCCGTTGCCACACCCGTTGCCGCCGTGCCGCGTCAGGATCCGGTGGCGGCGCCCAGCCGCGAACCGGTCAATCGCCAACCGGCCAATCGCGCGCTGATCGAGCGGGCCTTTGCGCAATGGGCGCGCGGCGAGGCGGACATCTTCGACCTGCTCACCGATGACGTGGTCTGGCATATCACCGGCCAGGATCCGGCGGTCGCCACCACCTACCGGTCGCGTGAGGCGCTGCTCGCGGGGGCGGCGCGGCCGCTCGCCGCGCGGCTCACCGCGCCGCTCACCCCGACGGTGCGGCGTATCTGGAGCGACGGCGACGACGTGCTGGTCCATTGGGACGGGAGTGCGCCGCTCGCCGACGGCTCCACCTATCGCAATACCTATCTGTGGATCATGACCGTGCGCGGCGATCGGGTGACCCGCGTCACCGCCTTTCTCGACAATGCAGCGTTCAAGGCCGCGCTCGCCAAAGCGCCGCGGCGCGACGCCCGCGATTGACAATTCTGTCCCCGCTGCGTCGACAAATCGGCGCGGAACGGCGGGCGTCGGCCATGCGATACGATCGCATCGCACAGAGGAATGGAGCCCGGAAACGCGGGCGCCGAGGGAGTGACTGTGGATTGGATCGACGCGGAAGCGACCACCGATATCGACCTGACGATCAACGGCACGACGCACCGGCTGGCGATCGACGCGCGCGTAACCTTGCTCGATGCGCTGCGCGAGCATCTGCACCTGACGGGCACCAAGAAGGGCTGCGATCATGGCCAGTGCGGCGCCTGTACCGTGCTGGTCGACGGCCGCCGCATCAACAGCTGCCTGACGCTGGCGGTGATGCATCAGGGCGATGCGATCACCACGATCGAAGGCATCGGCACGCCCGAGGCGCTTCACCCGCTGCAGGCGGCGTTTGTCGCTACCGACGGATTCCAGTGCGGCTATTGCACGCCGGGCCAGATCTGCTCCGCGATCGGCATGCTGGGCGAGGTGGCGGAGAACTGGCCGAGCCATGTCAGCGACGACCTTGAGGCGCCGGTGACGCTCGACGCCGCGCAGATCCGCGAGCGGATGAGCGGCAATCTGTGCCGCTGCGCCGCCTATCCGCGCATCGTGGAGGCAATCGCGCAGGTTGCCGACCAGCAGGCGGCGGAGGCGGCGGCATGATCGCGTTCGACTATATCCGCCCCGCCTCCGTCGACGCGGCGCTCGCGGCGCAGGGTGCGCGGGGGGAAGGCCGTTTCATCGCAGGGGGAACGAACCTCCTCGACCTGATGAAGCTTGGCATCGAGCGTCCGCGCCAGCTGGTCGATATCAACGGCCTTGATCTGAAGGCGATCGAGGAAACGGCGGAGGGCGGGCTGCGCATCGGCGCGCTCGTCACCAATGCCGATCTTGCCGCGGACCCCCGCGTGCGGGCGCGCTATCCCGTGCTGTCGCGCGCGATCCTGGCGGGGGCGTCGGCGCAGCTGCGCAACAAGGCGACGACCGCGGGCAATCTGCTCCAGCGCACGCGCTGCTTCTATTTCTATGACCCGGCGACGCCCTGCAACAAGCGCGAGCCGGGCAGCGGGTGCAGCGCGATCGGCGGGTTCAACCGGATCATGGCAATCCTCGGCACCTCGCCGGCCTGCATCGCCTCGCATCCGTCGGACATGGCGGTGGCGATGCGCGCGCTCGATGCGCGGGTGGAGACGGTCGGGCATGACGATGGCCCGCGCACGCTGACGCTCGAAACGCTGTACCGCCTGCCGGGCGATACGCCGGAGCGCGAGACGATACTGGCAGCGGGTGAGCTCATCACCGCAGTGACGCTGCCGCCGCCGCCGCCCGGACGCCAGAGCTATCGCAAGGTGCGCGACCGGGCGTCCTATGCCTTTGCGCTGGTGTCGGTGGCGGGGATTGTCGCGGTTGCTGACGGGCGGATCAGCCATGCCGCGCTCGCCTTTGGCGGGGTCGGGACGATGCCGTGGCGCGATCGCGCAGCGGAGGCGATGCTGGTGGGCGAGGCACCCGATCGCGCGCTGTTCGCCCGTGTCGCCGACGCGGTGCTCGCCGAGGCGCGGGGCAGCGGCGCGAACGATTTCAAGCTGCCGCTGTTCAGGCGCACGCTTGTCGCCAGCCTTGCGTCCCTTGCCCAGGAGAGTGCCCGATGAGCGCGACGATCAAGCTCGACGCGCCGTTCAGCCACAGCCTGGTCGACGACGCCGCCGATCCGCAGGTCGGGCGGCCGCTGCCGCGGGTCGATGGCCCGCGCAAGGTGGCCGGGCAGGCGCGCTATGCCGCGGAGCATTTCCCTGACGGCCTCGCGCATGGCGTGCTGCTGCGCGCGCCCGTCGGCAAGGGGCGGATCACCCGGCTGGAGGCGACGGCGGCGCGGGCGATGCCCGGGGTATTGGCGGTCGTCACCGACCCGCGGCTGATCCGCAACGGCGGCGATTTCGCCGGATCGGCCGCGCCGGTGCAGGGGGTGGAAGAGGTCGTCTATTTCGGCCAGCCGGTCGGCGTGGTGGTGGCCGAGACGTTCGAGCAGGCACGGGCCGCCGCGCTCATGGTGACGATCGACTGCGCCGCCGACGATGACGGCGTGTTCGACATGGAAGCCGCGCTGGATCGCGCCGCGCCGCCGACCGACGACATCTTCGGCCTGTTCCTGATCCACACCGAACAGGGCGATGTGGAGGCGGCGATGGAGGCCGCGGCGCATCGCGTCGACGCGGTCTGGACCACGCCCAGCCACAGCCATTCGGCGATGGAGCCGCATGCCGCGGTCGCCACCTGGGAGGGCGACCGGTTGACGCTGGACGCATCCTATCAGTCGCCCGTCACCTCGCGCGACAAGCTTGCCACCGTGCTCGGCATCGCGCCCGAGAACGTGCGCGTCCGGTCGCCCTTCGTCGGTGGCGGTTTCGGCGGCAAGCTGGGCCTGATGCCGGAGGCCGCGGCGGCAGCGATCGCGGCGCAGCAGCTGGGCCGGCCGGTCAAGGTCGCGATGACCCGCCAGAACGTCTATGAGACGACGGGCCGCCGCCCCGCCACGCACCAGCGGCTGCGGCTGGCCGCCGACGCCGACGGCCGGCTGACCGCGATCGCGCATGAGACGATCACCGACCAGCTGGCGGGCGAAAGCTTCTTCGAGCCCGCCGGCATCGCCACGCACCTTCTGTATGCCGGGGCCAACCGCCTCGTCGATCACAAGGTGGTGCGGGTGAACAAGCTGCTGGCGGTGTCGATGCGCGCGCCGGGCGAGGCGGCGGGGCAGCTTGGGCTGGAATGCGCGATGGACGAGCTGGCCGAGCAGCTCGGTATCGACCCGGTCGATCTGCGCCTGCACAACGAGCCGGATCGGCACCCGGAGGACGGCATGCCCTTTTCCAGCCGCGCGCTGGTCGATTGCCTGCAGCGGGGCGCCGAGCGGTTCGGCTGGTCGAAACGCAACCGCACGCCGGGCGCGATGCGCGACGGCGAATGGCTGATCGGGCACGGCATGGCGGCATCGGTGCGCGGCAATCTGTACGGGCCGAGCGCGGCGCGCGTGTCGATCGGCGGCAACGGCCAGGTGACGATCGAGAGCGAGATGACCGACATCGGCACCGGCACCTATACGATCCTGACGCAGATCGTTGCCGATTTGCTGGGCGTGTCGTCCGACCGGGTGGAGGTGCGGCTGGGCGATACCGACAGCCCGCGCAGCGCCGGGTCGGGTGGCAGCTGGGGCGCGGCCACGGCCGGGTCGGCGGTTTATGCCGCGTGCGAGGCGCTGCGTGCGCAGCTGGCGGCGGCGGCCGGTGTCCCGCTGGCGGAGGCGCGCTTTGCCGACAATGCGCTGATCGCGCGCGGCGCGCGGCATCCGCTGGCGCGGCTCGCCGGTGAGGGGATGAGCGTCGAGGGGTCGACCGAGCCGGGCGAGAACAATGCGCGCTACAGCCAGGCGGCCTATGGCGCGCATTTCTGCGAGGTGCGGGTCAACGCGGTGACCGGCGAGACGCGATTGTCCCGCTGGAACAGCGTCTTCGCTGCGGGCCGTATCTTGAACCCGCGCACCGCCACGTCGCAGGCGATCGGCGGCATCGTCTTTGGCATTGGCGCGGCGCTGACCGAGGAACTGGTCCACGACGCGCGGACCGGCAAGGTCGTCAATCGCGACCTCGGCGAATATCACGTCCCCGCGCATGCCGACATTCCCGCGATCGACGTGCTGTTCCTCGACGAGCGCGATTCCATCGCCAATCCGCTGCTCCTGAAGGGAGTGGGGGAGCTTGGCACCTGCGGATCGGGCGCGGCGGTGGCCAATGCGATCTACAATGCAACGGGTGTTCGCGTCCGGGAGTTTCCCGTGACGCTCGACAAGCTGCTGCCCGGCCTGCCGGACTGACGCCTTGTCCCTCAGCGCACAGGAACGACGATGAAGAACAGCGGCAACACGATCCTCATCACCGGCGGCGGATCGGGGATCGGGGAGGCTCTGGCGCATCGGTTCAACGATGCCGGCAATACGGTGATCGTCGCGGGGCGGCGGCGCGCGGCGCTGGAGGCGTCGATCGCCGGCCGCGCCAACATGCATGCGATCGAGCTCGACGTGACGAGCGCGCCAGCCATCGCCGATTTCGCGCGGCGCCTGCTGGCCGAGCATCCGGACGTCAACGTTCTCGTCAACAATGCCGGCATCATGCGGATGGAGCCGCTCGACCGGGCACGCGACCTCAGCGATGCGGAGGCGACGATCACCACCAACCTGCTGGGCCCGATCCGGCTGATCGATGCGCTGATCGACCATCTGGTCGGTCAGCCCGATGCCACGATCGTCAACGTCAGCTCCGGCCTCGCCTTCGTCCCGCTGGTCGCGACGCCCACCTATGACGCGACCAAGGCCGCGATCCATTCCTATACCGTCGCGCTGCGCCATGCGCTTGCCGGCCGGGTCGAGGTGATCGAGCTGGTGCCCCCGGCGGTGCAGACCGGGCTGACGCCGGGGCAGGAAACGCGCGAGGGATATCTGCCGCTGGGCGCGTTCATCGATGAGGTCATGACGCTGTTCGCGCAGGACCCGACCCCGCCCGAGATCCTGGTCGAGCGGGTCGGCTTCCTGCGCGATGCCGAGCGCGAGGGGCGGTTCGACGAGGCGCTGGCGACGCTCAACAGCCGCTAGGCGCCCCGCAGCGGCCCCGCTAGCGTGCGCCGCGCACCCTCGCATGCCAATGGTCGTACAGCGCGGCAATGTCGCCGCTGGTCAGGATCGGCATCGCCTCCTGCAAGGCTGCGTCGGTCCAGTCCCACCAGCGCATGTCCAGGAGGCGCGCGATCTCCGCCGGCTCGAAGCGGTGGCGCAGTACGCGCGCCGGGTTGCCGCCGACGATCGCATAGGGCGCGACGTCCCTGGTCACGAGGCTGCGCGTGCCGATGACTGCGCCGTCGCCGATGGTGATGCCGGGCATGATCACCGCCTCCGACCCGATCCACACGTCGTTGCCGATGACCGTGTCGCCTGCCGGCCGGAACCCGTTCGCCGCGCCGGCAAAGCTGGGGACCTCGGGCATCCAATAGAAGGGAAAGGTGCTGATCCAGTCGCTGCGATGCCCCTGGTTGCCGGCCATGATGAACGCCGCGCCCGATCCGATCGAGCAGAAGGAGCCGATGATCAGCCGGTCGACGCCCGGATCGGGCAGGAGATAGCGGGCGCAATCGTCGAAGCCGTGGCCGTGATAATAGCCCGAATAATAGCTGTAGCGCCCGACCGAGATGTTGGGATTGGTGACCTGCTGGTCGAGCGTGATGCCCTTGAACGGGCTTTCGAAAACCTGCTGCATGGGTGAAGATCCGTAGGAAATTGGCAGAGCAACGGGGCAGGGGATCGCATGGATACCCTGCCGCGGCCGCTCCCGTCATCGACGGAAGGGCGCGATTCAGCGGCTACTCGGCGTGATCTTCATGCCGCGATCATGCGTCAGGCGTACCGCCCTGCCAACCCTCGTGCACGCAGCCGCGCCGCCGATTGACACGGGCCGGGCGGCGTGGCTCATTCGTCCTTTCGGGACAGGGCCGCGCTCGTCCCGGCATGATCATGCGAGGGAGGGGGCGCCATGTCTGCTGTCCGTGACCGGCCATCGCCTCCGTCGTGCAGCGCCGCGGTCGCATCGTGACAGCGCCGCCGCCGGTGACCCTGGGTGAGGCCGTCCGCGTGTGGCTGCGCATCGCGCTGTTGTCCTTTGGCGGGCCGGCCGGGCAGATCGCGGTAATGCACCGCATCCTCGTCGACGAGAAGCGCTGGATCGGCGAGCATCGGTTCCTGCACGCGCTCAATTACTGCATGATGCTGCCCGGCCCCGAGGCGCAGCAGCTGGCGACCTATATCGGCTGGCTCCTGCACCGGACGAGGGGCGGGATCATCGCCGGCGTGCTGTTCATCCTGCCCGGCGCGATCTCGATCATGGTGCTGAGCTGGATCTATGTCCTCTACGGCCGGCTCGGCATCGTCTCGGCCTTGTTCTTCGGGTTGAAGGCGGCGGTGCTGGCGGTGGTGGTGCAGGCGGTGGTGCGGATCGGCAGCCGCGCGCTGCGCAGCGGCGCCGCGCGCGCACTGGCGGCGGCGGCCTTTGCACTCATCTTCTTCGCCGGCGTGCCGTTTCCGCTGATCGTTCTGGGTGCCGGCATCATCGGATGGTGGTCGGCGCGACGCGGCAGCGCGGCGTTCCGGGCGGGCGGCCATGGCAGCACGACGGGGACGATCGTTGCCGACGCCGACACCGTGCTGGGCGAGGAGCTGCCCGACCATGCCCGTCCCGGCTGGCGCGCGGCGGCGCGCACCGCGATCGTCTGGCTGGCCTTGTGGCTGGTGCCGGTCGCCGCACTGGTCGCGGCGCTTGGCCCCGACAATGTGTTCAGCCGCATCGCGACCTTCTTCTCCACCATGGCGATGGTGACGTTCGGCGGCGCCTATGCGGTGCTTGCCTATGTCGCGCAGCAGGCGGTGGAGAGCTATGGCTGGCTGGCGCCGGGCGAGATGCTGGACGGGTTGGGACTGGCCGAAACGACGCCCGGGCCGCTCATCATGGTGCTCCAGTTCGTCGGTTTTCTTGGCGCCTATCGGGATCCCGGCGCGCTGTCGCCGCTCCTCGCGGGTACGCTCGGCGGGCTGCTCGCGACCTGGGTGACGTTCGTGCCGTGCTTCCTGTGGATCTTCCTCGGCGCACCGTTCATCGAGCGGCTGCGCGGCAATGTGGCGGTGGCGGGCGCGCTTTCCGCGATCACCGCCGCGGTGGTCGGCGTCGTGCTCAACCTGGCGATCTGGTTCGCGCTCCACACGCTGTTTCGCGAGACGGCCAGTATTTCGGCGGGCCCGCTGCGTTTCGACGCGCCGGTGCTGTCCAGCATCGACCCCGCGGCCCTGGCGCTGTCGCTGGGTGCCGCTGTGGCGATCTTCGTGCTGCGGGCGGGGGTCATCACGACGCTGCTCGCAACCGCGGCGGCGGGGCTGGCGCTCTACGCCCTTGGCTGGATCCGGTAACGGGGCGGCACGGGCGGGGGCGGGCGCCCCCGCCCGCCGTTCCGGCTCAGTCCTTGAGGCTGGCGGGCACGATCCCGCCGTTCTTCTCCAGCTCGCGCATCACCGCCTTGTGCAGCCAGATGTTCATTTCCGCCGACCCGTCCTTGGCGCCGGTATAGCCAAGCTCGGTCGCCAGTTCCTTGCGGTTGGCGAGGCTGGAATCGATCCCCAGCAGCTTCATCAGGTCGACGATCGAGGTGCGCCAGTTGAGCGCGGGGCCGCCGTGCTTCGCCGCGAGATCGCTCAGCACCTTTTCAACATCGACCGGGGCGGCGGCAGGCGCGGGGGCGGCAGCGGCCGGCGCACCGCCCGGCGCGGAGGATTGCGGGGAGGTCTGCGGCGCCGGGCTGGCCTGTGGCGCGGGAGCGGCTTGCGGGGCAGGGGCGGGCTTGCCCGAGAACTGGCCACCAAGCGGCCCGCGATCGCCAAAGATCGCCTTCTTGATCGAGCCGAAGATACTCATGACCTCACTCCTGTCGTTTCGCTGCGACTGCAACGCGGCGCACGGAGGATGGTGCCCGCCCCGACCACCCCGACCGCTCAGCCGTCGATGCTCACCACGTCCAGCCGGCGGTCGCGGGGAAGGGTGTTCAGCGCGGGGCTTTGTTTCGATTTGTCGAACCCGGCCATGATCTGGTCGAACCGGTCGCGCACCACGCGCTCATATTCGACGTGGCTGAGGATATAGAGGTCATTGTCGCGGACCCCCTCGACCACGCGCTGGCCAACGATCAGCGGGTCGATGCCGCCTGCCATCCATTCGCGCTGCCGCTCGATGTCCGCCTGGCCGTAATCCTTGTCCCGCTCGCCATAGACCGCATGCTGGCGATTGCGTCGGCCGGCATAGATGTTGGTGCTCACCAGCCCGGGGCACAGCACCGAGACGCCGATGTTGCGGGGGGCAAGCTGCTGGCGCCAGCCCTCGCTCATCGCCACCACGGCGAACTTGCTGGCACAATAGGGCTCCATCCCCGCCGGGCTGATCAGCCCCGCCATCGAGGCGGTGTTGACGATGTGCCCGCCCTCGCCGTGGCTTTCGATCAGCGGCACGAACACCTCGACACCATAGACCACGCCCTTCAAATTCACGTCGATCACCCAGTCCCAGTCGCCCTCCGGCACGCTGCCCAGCGCACCGCCCGCGCCGACGCCGGCGTTGTTGGCCACGAGGTGCACCTTGCCGAAGCGGGCAATCGTCTCGATCGCGCCCTTGCGCACCGAATCGCGGCTCGTGACGTCGACCTGCACCCATTCGGCGCGGATTTGCCGTGCGCGCAGCTCCTCCACCTTCCGCTGCGCGGCCTCGGCCTCGATGTCGGCGATCATGATGTTCATGCCGTCGCGCCCGAGCGCCTCGGCCATGGCGAAGCCCAGCCCGCTCGCGCCCCCGGTGATGAACGCGGTCTTTCCACGCAGGTCCTTCATGGCATCTCTCCCGATACCCGTCCTTTGCGGACGGTGTTGTCGCGCGTGATGCTAGGTGCTTCGCCGGCGCGGCGCCAGCCAGCGCGTGCGGCGGCGCCGGGGAATGGGGGGAGGGTGCCACCCGAAGGCGCATATGCGCGTTGAGCCGGCATGACCGAGACGATCGAGGATCTTCAACGCCGGATGGAGGAGGCAGCGCACGCGCTCGATTTCGAGGAGGCGCGTCGTCTGCGTGATCGCATCAACCTGATCCGCGGCGGCGCGAGCGGTGACGAGGCCGCGCGGGCCGACACCTCCGGCCTCGCGCGGCAGCAGCCGGGCGCGATGGGCCTCGGCACCAGCCGGCAGCGCCCCGTGCCGCCGCCCGGATGGAAACCGCCGCCCAAGCCCGATCTGATGACCTCCGGCAGCAAGGCGCCGCGCGGATCAGCGCCGAAAATCCCGCCGCTCAGGAACGACAAGAAGAGGTGACGGTATTACCGGCGTGCATATACTTTAAGATATGTTAAACTTGCGCCGGCTATATTAGGCTGCCACTTCTGCTTATCCCCCTGTGAAAGATTACAACATAATGACGGACAATTCCCCCTATGACGGGACGCTCGACACGATTGATTTTGCGGTTCAGCTGACGACCGCATGGCTGTCGAACCCCAGCACGCGCGCGTCGGAGGATGATGTGCTGGCCTTTCTCCAGAACATGCATCGCGCGGTCGATGATCTTTCGGGGCCAAAGGAAACCGAGGAGCCGGCGGAAGCAACGCTCGACTATATTCCCGCCGTGTCGGTCAGAAAGTCGCTCGCTTCGCCGGACCACATCCTGTCGATGATCGACGGCAAACCCTATCGCACGCTGCGGCGCCATCTTGCCGGCCACGGATTGACGCCAGAGGAATATCGCGCGCGTTACGGGCTGAAGCCGGATTATCCGATGGTCGCGGCCAGCTATTCGGAAGCGCGCCGTGCGATGGCGAAGAAGATCGGGCTCGGCCGCAAGGCGGGCAAGACGGCCGAGGGCGCGACCGCGCCGAAGCCGCGCGCCAAGCGGGGCTGACGCCAAGCGGCGGATCGGGCAGCCCGGGCGTCGGTCGCGTCCGGCCTGCCCGGCGTTATCGGACGCAGACCTGCCGCGGGATCATCGTCATGCTGCCATCGCTCGTGATGGGGCGCATTTCGGTGCGCGTCCTGGTGCAGGGGCGACCATATTTGTCGGTGGGGGATGCATTGCGCTTTGCCCGCAAGGCGGCGCGCGCCTCCGGGCATACCTGGGTGCGGACCCATTCCTCTGCGACTGCCTTGCCCTTTGTCCGCACGCGGAAGCGATAGCGCGATCCATATTGCTTCTGATCCGTCGCAGGCAGCGTGGCGAAGGATGAGCAGCGCGGCGGCGACGGAGCCGGTGCGGCGAGGAGCATCAGGGCAAGGGTCGTGATCATCGGCACCTCTTCATGCGGCAACGAAGTCTGCAGCGAAGACGCATGAGCCGCGCGATGGTCGCCGCTCCCCTCGAGGATCGTGTCGCCTGCCGTCTTCCGGTGTTCCCCTGTAGGGTTGCGGGCGGCGACCTGTCACCGCGGCGGCGCGGGCGCCGCGACCGGGGCGTCGCCGGGAGGAGGCGCCGGGAGCGGCTCAACGTCGGGCGGCGGGTTTTCGGTGGCGACCGCCGGCGGCGCTTGGACGACCGTCTCCGGCGTGGAGGCACCCCCCGCTGGCGCCTCGATGACTGTTTCCGGCATGACGGCGCCTGCTGCCGGTGCCTCAATGACCGTTTCCGGCATGACCGCGCCCGCTGCCGGTGCCTCGATCACGCCTTCCGCCATGGCTGCGCCCGCGGCAGGCGCCTCGATGACGGTCTCTGGCGTTGCGGTGCCGACGGCCGGCATGTCGCCGCCGACCGGCGCGGCCACGCCGACCGCCGCCACCGCAGCGGGTGGCTCCTCCGGTGGCAGCGACGCCTTATAATAATCGCGCCACTTGTCGTAGGCGGCGAAAAACTCGACGAACGGCCGGTCCAGCCGCAGCAGGGATTCACGCGCAAAGGCGGGCAGATCAGCCTCGGCGACCTGGCCTACCTTCGCCACCTCCTCGCGGGCCACCGCGCAGAACGCCTGGCGGACCGCCGGCCGGGCATAGAAATTGTAGATACGCGTCTGGTTGTCGTCATAGACGCGCTGCCAGTCCCACCAGCCGGGCGCCTGCCATTCGCGGATATAGGCCTTGTAATAGCGATCGATCGCGGCCGCCTGGGTCGTGACCCACGCGCTGTACAGTTCCGCGACCCCGCCGCCCGCCTGGTCGCATCCGAGCGCCGCGACATTCAACGCATTGCGCAAATGCCAGACCGCGGCCTGATCGGTATTGTCCAGATTGGGCGTGAAATACTTTCCGTCGGTGGTGCGCTTGGGCGGGATCTTCATCCCGATATAGCCGCCCGCCGGCATGACGGGGGGCGGCGGCGTCACCGTGGGGACCACGGCCGGCGGCTGCACAGGCGCGGGCGCCGTCGCACAGCCCGACAGCGCGATCGCCATCCCGCCCAGCAATCCCCAGCCAAGGTTCGCACGTACCGTCATCATCTCGCCCGAATAATCATCAGCAGCGCGCCTATGCCGCGCCGGCTGAACATCACAAATATGACCGACCTTCATTCGTCCCTTCATCCGCGGCGCCCGCTCGTCAACTGTGGTCGCGACCGACCGAGCCGGCACCCGGTTGACGAGGCGGGGCAGCAGCGCGGCGGCGCGAAGGTCTGGTCGACGGCGTGGTCATGAACGGTCTCCTGCGCGCCCACAACGCACGAGCCGGAGGAAAGTGGCTGGGACTGTTGCGTGCCGGCCTGCGCTGGCAGAAAACGCGCCATGGCGGACGGGGAATTGATCAACTATCACAGGCGGATGCTCGCACGGTTGATCCCGCTCGCTGCTCTCATGCTGACCGGCTGCCTGACAGGGGAGAACGTCGGGCGCGGCAGCGATCTTCGCGCGCCGGACGATGCGAAGCGGACATTCGCCAGCTGTCCGGGCGCGGACGCGCTGGCGACCGCGACGGACGTGTCATGGGCGCCGCAGGCCAGCCGTCTCGCCGAGCATCGGGCGCTTCGCACGCGCATGAAGATACCGCTGCCGGAAGGCACCAGCCGCATCCTGTTCTGGTCGTCGGGCACGCACCACACCAGCTTCGACTTCAGCGTCATTGCCGTACGCGACGCGCAGGGCAGGTGGCGGACGAGCGGTATCGGTGAACAGGGGCCGGGGCTTCCGTCGATCGCGCCACCTCCGCCTCTGACGCTTGAGCGCGACCTGTCGGTGGACGAGGGCCGCGCGCTGGACCGCGCCCTTGCGGACCCCTGCCTCTACGCCTCGCCAACATTCCAGCGAAACCCGGGGATCGTGGCGGGGGGTGCCATTCAGACGATGGAGATCGAAACGCCGCAGCGTCGCTGGACGGGCAGCTGGGCCGGCATCCGCACGCCGCAACAGGCGTCGGTCGTCAACCTGATTACGGAATGACCGGCTGATCACGCTATGACCGGGTCGGCGCAGCGATCCAGCCGATTATTGACCGTTCAATGACGTCCGATTGCGGGGCACAGGCTTTCCGCCGGTGTCACAGCTGCTTCTGCATCCGGATCAGCGGTATCGCGATCCCGTCGACGACTGCCTCCACCTTCTCGACGGGGACATAGCCGGCGGTGGCATAGAGACGCTCGCCGCTCAACGTCGCCATCAACTCGACGCTGGCGAAGCCGTGGCGGGCAGCGGCCCTTTCGCATCCGTCCAGGATCAGCCGCCCTATTCCCTGCCGCGCGAAATCGGGGTCGGTGTACATCGCGCGGATCTTCGCGGGGTCGCGCGCGGGATCGAGCAGTGCGGGATTGCGCAGGCTGGTGCTGTGATCGCCACCGTACAGCGTCGCCCTGTTGCTCCACCCGCCGCAGCCTGCGATGATCCCGTTGCGCACTGCGATCAGATAGGTGCCATCCTCGATCAGCTGGGTGTCCAGCCCCATGATCGCGTGACTGGCGGCGACCTGCTCAGGGGTGAGCAGGCCGGTCTGCAAGGCGTCAATCGCCCGCTTCATCAGCCTTTCGAGTGCCGGCAGGTCGGCATTGGTTGCCCATCGCGTGTCGAAGGCGGCATTGGTCGTTGGGGTCATGTCATGCCTTGCAGGTCTCGTCCGCCGCGACCTATCTCATGGCTGCCGCCCGTGTCAGCCACGATCGGCTGAGCCGCGGTCGTTCCGGGTGGACGCCCGGAACGACGATGGCGGCATTCAGGCTAGGCGCGCGACTTGATCCAGTCGTTCACGCGGCGCTCCAGGATCGACAAGGGCTGCGATCCCGACGCGATCAGCAGGTCGTGGAAGCCCTTGATGTCGAACTTCGGCCCCAGCGCGGCCTCCGCCTTGCGGCGCAGCTCGACGATCTTGAGCATGCCGATCTTGTAGCCGGTCGCCTGCCCCGGGAGCGTGATGTAGCGGCGCACTTCCGAGCGGGCCTTCTCGATCGGCTGCCGGCCCGTCTTGTGCAGATAGTCGACCGCCTGATCCTCGGTCCAGCCGAGCGCGTGGATGCCGGTGTCCACCACCAGCCGCGCGGCGCGGAACAGCTCGGCATCGAGGCGCATGAAATCGGCCGCAATGTCGGGGAAGGCGTTCATTTCCTTGCACATCGCCTCGGCATACAGGCCCCAGCCTTCGCCGAACGCGACATAGCCGGTGACCGAGCGGAACTTGGGTCCGCCCTTCTGCCGGACCTGGATGTCGCCCTGCATGTTGTGGCCGGGAATCGCCTCGTGACACATCAGCGTGTACATTGCGGCGGGATCTTCCTGGTTGCCGACCATGTGCACATAGGTGCGCGCCGGGCGCGCCCCGTCCGGGCTGGGCGCCGAGGCATGTGCCGCGCCGCCCGGTACTTCGCTGAACGACGGCTCGCGCACCACCTCGATGCGATATTCCGGCAGGGTGCCGAAGTAATTGGGCAGCAGCGTGCGGGTGCGGGCGACGAACGCATTGGCGTTGGCGAGATATTCCGCGCGCGAGGCGTCGGTCCACGGCCGCGAGGGGAAGAGGCGGGCGCGCTCGGCATAATAAGCCTGGCGGTCCTTCAGCCCGGCCTTGCGCGCCAGCGCGTCCTGCTCCGCCTCGATCCGCGCGACTTCCGACCGGCCGATCGCGTGGATCTGGTCGGCGGTATAATCGGTCGTGGTGTTGAGCTTCAGCTCATCGGCGTAGAAGGCCGCGCCGCCGGGCAGCGAGACCGCGCCGACGCGGCCACTGGGCGCGGTCGGCAGCGCGCTTTTCGCCCAGGCGATCACGCGGCCATAGGCGGGCTGCAGCGCGAGGATCGCGGTGCGCGCCTCTTCCAGCAGCGTGTCGGCCTGCGCGCGGTCGAGCTTGCCGGCGGTGACCAGCTTCTCGGTCTTGGCCTTGACGTCCGCCCATAGCGCGACGTCCGGCCCCGTGCCGAAGGGCGCCCCCTGGGTCAGCTTCTCGCTGCCCGCGATGATCGTCTCGATCTGGAAACGCGGCACGCGGATGCCGGCGGCCTCGCTCGCGCGGGTCCGCTCGATCGCGACGTCGAGCACGGCGGGCAGGCCGCGCAGCCGGGCGATGTAGTTCCTAAGGTCGGTCACATCGGCGACGGCATGAGTGTTGATCAGGAAATCGGGCAGCTGGCTGTGCGTCGAATAAAGGCGCGAATAGAGCGGCGGCTTGAACCGCCGGTTGGCATTGGTCATCGCCGCACGCTCGGCCTCGAGCAGCCAGATGTCGTAATTGACCTGCGCTTGCGGGGAAAGTTTGGCGCGATCGAACCCTGCCTTCAGCCGCGCGGCGCTGGCCTGCCGCCACGCGACAAAGGCGTCGGCGGCGGAATCGCTGATGTCGTTCCACCGGTCCCCGCCGTCCTTCAGCCCCAGCCGGGTCGCGGTCTGCGGCTGGAACTTCAGCATCTCGGCGAATTCGGCGTCGAGGAAGGCGGTAAGCCGCGCGTCCTCGGCGTTGGCGGATGTCGCCGCCGGCGTCTGCGCGGCAGCCGGCAGGGCCAGTCCGCTGGTGGCGAGGGAGGCGATCGCAGTGGCAAGGAGGAAGGGCTGCACAATGGCTCCTATCAAGGGTGGCAAGGCTTAGGGTCGGTCAGTCGATCGCTGGCGGCGCTCACTTCTTCGCGGTCAGCGCGGCGCCGAGCTCGGCCGACTTCGCATCGCGCAGCGCGCCGCACAGGCGGATCCCCTCCAGCGTGCGCTCGTAATCGAGCACGCCGGCACCTGCTTCGCGGATCTTGCCGCCGACCGCGGCATCGATGCGCGCCGCACGATCGGCGCCGCATTGCGTGGCGAAGGATTGCGCGAGGCGGCCGGCGAAGATGCCGTTGGCATTGCCCAGCAGCGTATCGATATTCTCGACGATCCAGTCGCCGGTCATCGCGCTGGAGCCCCGTGCCTGCGCCAGCCGCAGCAGCATCGTCGCCCGCTCGAGCGAGCGAAGCCGCGCATCGCCGAAGCCGAGCGCCCAGGTGGCGATTTCCGGCTGGCCGCTGTCGGCGACCGCGGTCAGCGCGGCGCTGCGCACCACCGGGTCCTCGCTGGTGAGGCCAAGGTCCATGATCTTCTTGGCCGCGGGGAGGCCGCCCTGCCCGACGATCGCGGCGAAGCCATCGGCAAGATAGGTCGGGTCGAGCGCGGCCTTGTCCCCCGCGATGTAGCGCTGCGCCGCGGCGGACAGCTTCGCCAGCACCGCCTTGTCCTCCGCCTCATGCGCCAGCAGCGAGACGAGGTCGGCGCGCAGCTTCTGCCGGTCGGGATCGTCGCTGGCATAGGCCCCAGCCGCCGGATCGAAGCCGAGCGCGGCGAGGCGCGGCGCAAAGGTACGGTCGAGATAGGCGCGATACGCCGGCACGGCGGCGGCAGGGATCACCCCGCGGCGGTTCAGCCCGGCAAGCCGCTGCGCCCCGTCGAGCGCAGCGTTCGAATCGGCGTTGGCCGCAAGCGCCGCCGTGCCGGCGAGCAGGAGAGGCGCATCCATCCGCCCGGCGCGGAACGCCGCCCACAGGCTGTCGCTGGCGGCAATCGCCTCCGCGCCCGACATCGTGGGGAAGGTCGCGATCAGGCGATCCCAGTCGGCAGGCTCCAGATCGAAGCGGTAGTAGCCGGTGCCGCCCGCGTTGGGCATCAGCGCGGCATTGCCCGCCGGCGCGTCGATCACCGCCGACGGCCCGTCGATCAACGTGCACTTCCGCGTCGCCGCGACGCTGTAGCAGAACGGCACCGTCCAGCGGGTCGGTTGCGGCGTCTGGCCGATGAAGGTGTAGCGCGACTGGCTGGCGACCAGGCGGTTGCCGTCGCGCTTCAGCGTGATCAGCGGCACGCCCTGCTGGTCGACGAAGCTCTGCATCGCCGTCACCACGCGCGGGTCCTGCGCCGCATCGGCCAGGCTCTTGAAGAAGTCGGCGGTCGCGGCGTTGCCATAGGCATGGCGCTTCAGGTGCAGGCGCACGCCATCGCGGAACTTTTCGTCCCCCAGATAGCCGGCGATCATCGCGATCACATGGCCGCCCTTGCCATAAGTGATGCTGTCGAAGGCGGAATCGATGTTCGCATTCTCGGTGATCGGCTCATGGATCGGCCGCCCGACAGTGAGCGAATCCGTGTTCATCGCGGAGAAGCCGTCCTCCAGCCCGCCGACGCCGATGTTGAGCTCCGGCCGCCATTCGCCACCGATGCGGAAACCCATCCAGTTGGCGAAGCTTTCGTTCAGCCACAGATCGTCCCACCAGACGGGGGAGACGAGGTCGCCGAACCATTGGTGGGCAAGCTCATGCGCCACCACCATGCCGAACACCTTCTTCTGCGACACCGGCGCATCGGGCGCGAGCGCGATGATCCCGTCGCCGTAGATGTCGGCGCCGGCATTCTCCATCGCGCCCGGCATGATCGGCGAGCCGATCTGGTCCAGCTTGGGGAAGGGGAAGGGGGTGCCGAAGTAGCGCTCCAGCAGCGTGACGATGCGCGGCGTTTCCGCCTGCACATAGGCCGTCCGGTCCTTCAGCGGCTGGGTGACGGCGATGCCGAGCGGCAGCGGCTCGGCACGCTCCGGCGTCGGGGCGATCGCCGCGGTCTCGTGCACGAACGGGCCGGTGACCAGCGCGACCAGATAGGTGGGCAGCGGGCGCGTGGGGGCGAACTGGTGCTTCTCCAGCCCGCCGACCCGGGTCACGCCCTGCTCGGGCGCATTGGTGATCGCCTTTGAGCCGGGGTCGGTGGTGATCGAGATGGTGAAGGGCGTCTTGAACCCGGGCTCGTCGAAGCCGGGGAAGGCGGCGCGCGCGTCGATCGACTGGAACTGCGTCCAGCTATACCATTGGTCGCCGACCTTGACGCGGTAGAGGCCCGACGCGCTGTCGCCGAAGCTGCCGGTCCAGTCGAACACCAGCGTTACGGCGCCGGCGGGTACCGGCTGCGCGAAGTCGAGCCGCGCGGTGCCCGTCTTGTCGACCTGCGTGAAGGTGGCCGGGATCGTCCGCCCGCCGACGCGCGCCGACGCCTTTACCTTGAGGTCGCGGCCGTGGAGGTAGAGCCGGCTGGTCGGCGCCTTCACCGTCACGTCGATCTCGCCATGGCCGGAAAAGTCCGGCTTGCTCGGCTGGATCGTGAAATCGAGCCGGTACGCCTTGGGCATGGCGGCGTCCGACAACCGCCCCTTGGGCGCGGCGGGATCGGCGGCGATCGTGGGAGCAGCGGTGGCCGCCGGGGCTGCGGTCTGCGCGCCGGCGGTGGTGGCCAGCAGGGACAATGTCGTCGCGAGAAGGATGGCGCGCATGAAGGCTCCGAAAACCAGTTCCACGCAACCGGTACGGCCCGCCGCGACGCGCAGCAAGTATCCGTCGCAACGACGCGCAGGTGCGTGCGGCGGTGCGGGCGTTTCCGTCAACAGTTGTCGGCCCGGGCTGCGCGCGCTCCACCGGCCTGGGCCGAAGAATGGCACGGTTTCGCCGCGATAACCGCAATTTAGCCCCTCCTGCCCATTGCCAGTCAGGCGCCGCTCGTTCAGCCTCCGTCTTGGTATAACGGGGGATGAAGTGATGCTGGTCGTTGCAGCGTTGATGTCGGCGGCGCTGGTCCAAGATGCGGACGCTCCACCGCCGCCGCAGAACACCGCTCCCGCACCTTCCGCCGAGCAACGGATCGCCGAGGCAGCGCGGCTTGGCCAGTTGATCTTTGTGTTCGATCGCGCGGCCTGGGTCAGTTCCGACGCGCTGGTGGCCGTGCTGCAGAAGGATCAATTGTCGGACATCGGCGGCTATGTCGTCGAGCCGGCGGGGCCGCAGATGCTTCGCGTCACCTATTATCGTGGCAATCCGGCGGCCGCGCAGGCGGTCTTCGTGGCCGAGGTGAAGGGCGGCAAGGTCGTGCGCAGCACAGTGCTCGCCACGCCCGTCCCGCTCAGCGCGGAACAAGCGGTGCTTGCCCGCGCGCGCGACGTGGCGGCGCAAACGGCTGAGGCGCGCGCGTTCAAGCCATGCACGCCCGTCCCCTTCAACACCGTCGTCGTGCCACCGCGCGCGGGCGGTCCGGTTGCGGTCTATCTGCTGACGGCGGAGCAGGAGGCCGCGACCTATCCGATGGGCGGCCATTTTCGCGTCGTCATCGGTCCCGACGGCAAGGTGCTCGCGTCCCGCCCCTATACCGCCAGTTGCATGAACATGACGGCGCCCAAGCTGCCGAAGGGCGCGCAGCCGGTCGGCTTCACCGTCTCGCACCATCTCGATCCGGTGCCGACCGAGATGCATGTCGTCGCATCCTACAACCTCCGCCTGCCGGTATTTGTCGCGACCCCGGACAAGCGCCTGTGGGAGGTGAAGGGCAGCAGCATCACCCTGGCCGCCGCGCCGTGACGTGGCGCGCGCGGACGCTCAGTTGGTGGGGGACAGGTGCGCCAGGCCGGCGTGGACATGAACGTCCGCCCCGTCGTGATGCTCATGATGCTCATGCGCGTCGACGCGCAGCAGATTGATCGCGCCTGACCGCACCCCGCGTTCGGCGCGCACCTGATCGGCAAAGGCCCGAACCGCCGCGGCGGGCCCCCTCATCAGAACGCTTTCCATCGTGTGGAAATGGTCGAGCCGCACCGCGGTGGTGGCGACGATCAGGTCATGGCTCGCGTGCTGCATCTCGGCGAGCCGCTTGGCGAGCAGGCGGATGCGCCGGTCAAAGACATAGGACAGGTTGCCGACGCAGATCGCCGCGATCTCATTTTCCTGCTGCCAGCGATCGATGCCGTCGCGCACCAGATCCCGCACCGCCTCGGACCGGGTCTGGTACCCGCGCTCGGCCCGTATCGTGTCCAGGTCTGCACTGAGCTGGTCGCCGACGGAAATGGTGATGCGCTGCATGGACGTGATCCAATCACACGAGGCCGGCAAGAAGCATACGTAAAGTGCCGAATTCGCGGCCATTCAGCAATGCGTATGAAGGTTGCTCGGAAACCTCTTACCGGGGCGAGCAGCACATGGGGCAGCAGCAGATCGGCGCCGCAGGCCCGCACGGCTCGCTGCTGCCGCGGGCGCTCGCCTGGCTCGTCACCTGCGGGGCCCTTACAGAGACGGCGGCTGTGGCGCAGGAGCGACCGGCCAGCTCCGCACCTCAGGATGCCGGGGATGACACGGACGGCGATCGCGCGACGGATATCGTCGTCAAGGGCCAGCGGCTTCGCGCCAACAACGCCTTCTCCTCCACCAGCTTCGATACCAAGGCGATTAAGGACCGACGGCTGACCGAAGTGGAACAGATTTTCCGCGAAGTGCCGGGCATGAACGTGCGCGATTACAACCTGTCCGGCGTCGCCAACCAGATCGTCATCCGCGGCTTTGGCAACGGCGGGCATGGCGGCGACCTGGGCATGGTGATCGATGGCATCCCGCTCAACGAAGCCAACAGCCATGCCGACGGCTATGTCGATACCAACGTCCTCGTCCCGCTCGAGATCGGCGCGATGACGATCTATCGCGGCCCCGTCTCCGCGCTGTACGGCAATTTCAATCGCGGCGGGCTGATCGCGTTCGAAACGCGCAAGGGCGGCCGCTATTGGGAGGGCGACGTCAGCGGCGGCGGGTTCGGCACGGGCGATGCCCAAGTCGCGCTGGGCACGCCGCTGGGCAGCAAGGTTCAGCTGAACGCGGCCGCGCAAGCATTTCGGACGGACGGCTTTCGGCCGCAATCGGATGCCCACCGGATCACCGCGGCCGCCCGCCTCGCGCTTGCGCTCAGCGACCGCCTCGACCTGTCGGTGTCGGCGCGCGGGCAGCATGCCCGGGGCGAATCCCCAGGCTATCTGACGCTCGCGCAATATCGCGCCGATCCCTATGGCATCGACCCGCGGGTGCAGAACGACGGGTCCAGCAAGGACTTCGCCACGCTACGCGCCGATCTTGCCTACACTCTCCTCCCCGACGTCAGGTTGCTGGCCTTCGCCTATACCACGCAGCAGGATTTCACCCGCTTCTTCACCCGCGGCGCGGTGGCGCCGACCGCGATCTGGCGCCAGCGTGAGGAGAGATATGACCGCTCCGTCTATGGTGTCGGCACCAGTCTGAACGGCGCCACCAACCTGTTCGATCGCCGGCTCGATTTCGTGATCGGGCTGGAGGGGTTCAGCGAGGACACGCAGTATCAATTCTATGACGATCTGAACTTCCGCCGCCGCACCGCCCCGGCGCAGTTCGACCGGACGCTGAAGCTGAACAGCGTCTCCGCCTTTACCGAGGCCAATCTGGTGATCGACCCTTTGCTCCAGCTGTCGCTCGGGCTGCGCTATGACCGGTTCACCGGCGATTGCACGGTCGATGGCCCCGAGCAGCCCGGCGGCAATTGCGGCCGCTTCCGCACCGTCGACAATCTCAGCCCCAAGGCCGGCATCCGGTCTCAGATTACCCCCTGGCTGCAGCTGCGCACCAGCTATGCGCAAGGCTTCGCGCTGCCCGAGGCGCAGGCCAAGTTCCAGACCGGGGCGCAGGGGCTGGATCCCAATACGATCAACCAGGTGGAAGTCGGCGGCAAGCTGACCCCGACGGAGGGGCTGGAGCTGGATGCGGTCGTCTATCGCGTCGATTCCTCCGACGAATTCGCCAGCACGGCGCCGGGCGTGTTCGTCAATTTCGGCAAGACGCGCCGCCGGGGCGTGGAGGCGTCCGCGCTGTGGCGGCCGAGCGCCGCCGTCGAACTGCGCGCGGTCTATGCCCATGCCACCTCGCGCGTGCGGCAGAACCTCGACCCGCTGCTGATCGGGAAGCACGTTACCGGCGTCCCCCGCGACACGCTGACGATCTATGCGTCCGTCCGACCATTGCCGCGGCTGCGCCTGCAAGCGACCTACCGCCACGTCGGTTCCTACGCCGCGGATGCCGCCAGCACGCTCTTCTCGCCGGCCTATGATATCGTCGACGTCGGCGTCTCCTACGATCTCGACCGCTGGTTGCGCGTTCCTTCCCGCGCCTATCTCAACGTCGATAACCTGTTCGACACGGTTTACGCCTCCACCTTCAACTCCCTGAGCTCGGTGGGAACCGGCGCGCCGCGTTTCGTGCGGGTCGGCGTGCAACTCGGCTTCTGAGAGGGACGCGCAGCCCGAGCCGCAGGTTTGGCTTTCCTCGCCACCGAAATCGCCCGCGCCGCGCAATCATTGTTTCGTTTAACGGATGTGAAACAAAGCCTACATCACGGCGTCATTTTCCCCCCCGACAGGCACGCGCACCGGTCGCGGTAAATCAGACAAGATCCTGACAGGGGAAATAATGCGTAAGGCTCTTTTGATGGGCGGCGCTGTTGCCGCTCTTTGTTCGTTTACGGCTGGCATTGCACAGGCGCAGGTTGCCGTTGCCAGCACCGCCGCGACCGCGGCTGCCGATGACACCGCGGGGTCGGACATCATCGTTACCGGCACGTCGCGGGCACAACGCCGCTTCGATGCGTCCTACGCCATCAACTCGCTCGACCAGGCAGCAATCGAAAAGATCGCGCCGGTCAATTTCGCCGACCTGATCGGCCAGCTGCCCGGTTTCCAGACCGAGATCACCGGCGGCGAAGTGCAGAACATCTATCGCATCCGTGGCCTGCCGAACGACGGCGGCTTCGTTTCCTTCCAGCAGGACGGCCTGCCGCTGTTCCACGAGAATGACGGCGTCTTCTTCCGCGGCGACGCGATCCTGAAGCAGGATCTGATGACCAAGCGGGTCGAAGTGGTGCGCGGCGGCCCGGCGCCGGTGTTCTCCAGCTATTCGGGCGCGATCATCAACGCGATCACCCGCGAGGGCAGCGCCACGGCCGAGGGTGGGGCGCAGATCACGCTGGGCGATACCGGCCTCTACCGGCTCGACGCCTTCCAGTCGGGACCGCTCGGCAAGGACACCTATTATGCGGTTGGCGGGTTCATCCGCCATCATGACGGCTATCGCGACAACGGCTTCCCCAATGATCGCGGCGGCCAGATCCGCGCCAACATCCGCCACGACCTCAGCAATGGCTTCGTCAAGCTGAGCGCCAATTACGTCAACGACAAGAACGTCTTCTACCTGCCGATCCCGATCGCCGACCCGCGTGACCCCTCGGTCAGCCTTGATCCGTACATCGATTATTTCACCGGCACGATGAACTCGCCGGCGTTCCGCAACGTCACCATCCCCTACCGCAACGGCCAGGGGCAGACGGAAAGCCGCACCACCGACCTGTCGGACGGCCGCCACATGCGGATGTTCAACATCGGCGCGCAATATGAGGGCGATTTCGACGGCTGGCTGCTATCCGCCAAGCTCGGCTACACCGAGGGGAAGAACCGCTTCACCGCTTTCTATTCGACCACCAATCCGGCCGATGCCGGCAGCTTCGCCGCCGATTACCTGGCGCGCGCGACCGCCGCATTCGGCCCGATCGGCTCGTTCGGCTATACGCTGGCGGGTACCAATACCGTCTATGATCCGTCGGCCGCGTCGGGCCTCGTCATGCAGGGCCAGTATCGCGACATCGCGTCCGATTTCTATTCCGCGCAGGGCAATCTGTCGGTGTCGAAGCGGTTCGAAACCGGGCTTGGCAGCCATGATCTGACGGCCGGTCTCTATGGCAGCCTCTATGGCCAGGATCGCTTCTACGCCTATCAGAATTACCTGATCGAGGTGGCGGGCACGCCGCGCACGCTGGATCTGGTGGCCTATGGCCCGACCGGCACGGAGATCGGCCGCGTCACCGACAATGGCGTGCTGAACTATGCCGCGACGCTCAACCAGGGCGATTCCGACGCATCGATGTTCGCCATCTATGCGAACGACACGTGGGAGATCGTTCCGGGGCTGCGGCTCGATGCCGGCATCCGGCACGAACGCTATGATTATCGCGGCTGGGGCGCGCTCACCGATCAGGTCAACCTCGGCGATGGGACCACGCTGGCCGATGATGCGACGCGCGGGTTCACCGGCGTCATCCTCAACCGCAAGCTGAAGACCGAGGCGACCAACTGGACGGTCGGCGCCAATTACGATTTCAACGGCAACATCGGCGTGTACGCGCGCGCCTCGCACCTCGAAACGCCGCCCAACGTCCAGGCGGCGATGGATGTGAACCCCAACCCGGTCTACATCACCACCGTCGCCGACCAATATGAGGTCGGGCTGAAGCTCGCGAGCGGCCGTTCGTACCTGTACGCAACCGGCTTCTATTCAAACTTCGACCCGCTGAACGCCTCGTTCCTGGCCTATGACCCGACGACTGGCCGCAACGACGTGAACGTGCCCTTCATCGGCGAGGCGAAGATCCTGGGCGCCGAGCTGGACGGTGCGCTTTCGCTCACCCCATGGTTCACGCTCAATGCCTCGCTGACGGTGAGTGACCCCAAGTACAAGAACTTCGCCAGCGCGACAGGCGCCGATCCGGAGCAGGTCGAGGGCAATCAGATCGTCCGCCAGCCCAAGGTGTACGGCAACATCCGCCCGTCGTTCGACTTCACCAGCGGGGAGACGGACATCTCGATCTACGGCCGCTACACCTACATGGGGAAGCGGTTCGTCGACCTCTACAACAACACCGCGCTGCCGGCGTACGGCACGGTCGGTGCGGGCGTGACGATGGTCCGCGGGCAGTGGAAGCTGCAGGTCGTCGGCGATAATCTGTTCAACCAGAAGGGCCTGACCGAAGGCAACACCCGCACCGACGCGCTGGCCGGGCAGGGGAGCACGGAGGCGATCTATGGCCGCCCGATCTTCGGCCGCAACGTCCGCCTGGTCGTGGGGCTCAACTGGTGAGCCGCTGGCGGTTCTCCATGCAGGCGGCGGCGTTCGTCGCCGCCTGCGCGGTGCCGCTGGGCGCGGCGTCGGCTGCGGCTGGGTCTGGAGCCAGGGCTGAGCAGGCTCCGGTCGCAGACAAGGCGCTCCAGGCCTTGTCGCAGCGACTCTTTCCGCTGTTCACCGCGCTTGGCAGTGACGGCAAGGCGCTGGCCGCATTGTCGCGCCAGCCCGCGGTGGCATCGCTGATCGCTGCCCGCGCCGAGCGCGTCGCCGCGTGCCGGCAGGAGCCGGGCTGCATCGCGCAGGCATTGATGTGGCGTGAGGACGAGATCGCCGCGGTCACCGCGGCCCTGCCGGGCGGCTTGCCGGCGTTCGACGATGGGATCGCGGCGCAGGCGACCCGCGAGCTTCAGGGCGTCAACGTGATCCTCGGCACCTATGGCCTTGGCCAGGTGCCTGCCTATCCCGTGATCGACGGCGCGGGCAGCATCAGTCCGCAAGAACGGCGGGCGTGGCTGCACGCCGCGCAGTCGATGGCGCAGACGCCGCGCGCGGGCTCGTTGCAGGGCTTCGACACCTCGTTCGATTTCGCGCTGGCGCTGCTTGACGGCAGCACCCGCACCGACGCCGCGGCCTTCCTGCCGCTCGGCAGCGGGCTGAACGAGGCGGCCTTTGCGCGCGCCCGGCAGACCGACTGGCGTGCCTTCCGCTACAGCGCGCTGGTCGTCACCGGCATCGGGCCGGAGCTCGAGGACATGCCGCTTAGCCCCGGCGGCAAATATCATCTGCGGCTCGCAGCGCAGCAGTTCGCGCGCGGTGACGCGGCGTTCATCATCGTCTCCGGTGGCCGCGCGCATCCGTTCAATACGCCGTTCGTCGAGGCGGTCGAAATGCGCCAGGCGCTCATCGATCGCTATGGCATTCCCGCCGACCGGATCGTGATCGAGCCGCACGCCCGGCACACCACCACCAACATGCGCAACGCCGCCCGGCTGCTGATCGCGATGGGCGCGCCGCTGACGCAGGACACGTTGGTCATCTCCAACCCGATCCAGAGCGCCGCGATCGGCAGCGCCGAATTCGTCGCCCGCAACAAGCGCGAGCTTGGCTATGCGCCCGGCATTGCCGGTAAGCGGCTCAGCCCGACCGCGATCGAATGGCGCCCCGCCGCCGCCGCGGCGCGGATCGATCCGCGCGACCCGCTCGACCCCTGAACACGGAAAAATCCTCATGCGCCATCTGCTCGCGGCCGCGCTCGGCCTCTTCGCCTTCACGTCCCAGCCCGCCCTTGCCTGGGGCGAGCGTGGGCACGCCGTCATCGATACCGCTGCGATCGCGGCGATCCCCGCCGACGGGCCCGTCTTCCTCAAGAAGCACGTCGACTATATCGCCGCCTCCGCCTCTCAGCCCGACGGCTGGCGCGGCAATGCCGAGGGCTTTTCCAAGATCAGCGAGGATCCCAACCACGGCTGGTTCCGCGAACAATTCACCTTCATGAAGACGATCCCGCGCAGCCGCTACGAATTCGTGCTGGCGCTGTATGACGAGCATCTGCGCATCAAGGCCAGCGATCCGGAACGCGCCGCGCGCACCAACGTACGCTGGACCGGCACGCTGCCCTATGCCGCGATGGAGGCCTATGACCGGATCGTGGTGTGCATGCGCAATGTGCGCCGGCTCACGGCCGAACGCCGCGACCCCACCTTTGCGGAGCAGAATTGCGCCTTCGACGTGACGCGGCTCGGCCATTATATCGGCGACGCGGCCAATCCGATGCACAATTCGATCCATTCGGATGGCTGGCGCGGCGACAATCCCGATGGCTTCACCACCGACCGCAGCGTTCATGGCCGGTTCGAAAGCCGGTTCGTCGACGCCATGGCGCTGACGCCCGCCGACATCGGCCCCCGCATCGGCGCGCCCGCGCGGCAGAGCGGCGACCTGTTCGACCATGTCCTGCGCTACGTGAACGAATCCGGCGACAAGGTCCGCGACGTCTACACGCTGGAGAAACGCAGCGGCTTTGCCGACAGCAACGATCGCGAGGTGCGCGCGCTGGTCTATGAACGCACCGCCGCCGGGGCCGCCATGCTGCGCGACATGCTCCAGCGCGCGTGGACCGAAAGCGCCCGCCCGCCCGCGCAGATCACCCCCGCGCCGCTGGACTTCTCTAACCCGGCATTCAATCCCGCGACCGGCTCCGCACCGGCAGGACCAAGGTGATGCGGTGATGCGAACAACCACCGGGCCGCCGCTCTGGATGCTCGCATCAGCAAGCGGCACGCCCACCCTGCTGCGACCGCGTTAGCTCGGCTTTCAACGGATGAAGCCGTTCTTCGTGGCTTCCTCTTAATCCTACCAAGAAGATAGGAATTAGGAGGTGCCCAATGACGACTCAGTTCATCAACACGCCCAACCCTGCCAGCCCGCTGGCAATCACCCCTGTCGCGGGCCGCATCGGCGGCGAGGTGCACGGGATCGCGCTTTCCGCCGATCTTGCGCCCGAGACCTATGACGCCCTTCATGCGGCCCTCGCGCGGCACAAGGTGCTGTTCTTCCGTGATCAGCACCAGCTGGACGATGCCGGGCAAGAGGCATTTGCGGCGCGCTTTGGCGATCCGGTGTCCCACCCGACCGTGCCGGTGCGGCAGGGAACGCAGCATATCCTCGACCTCGATTCCACCGACGGGCGCGCCGCGAACTCGTGGCATACCGACGTCACCTTCGTTCCGGCCTATCCGGCCGCCTCGATTCTGCGCGGCGTAACCATCCCGGAGGCGGGCGGCGACACGCAATGGGCAAACACGGCCGCTGCTTACGACGCGCTGCCGGAGCCGCTGCGCGTGCTGGCCGACACGCTCTGGGCGGTTCACTCCAACGCGTATGACTATGCGGCGCTGCGTCCCGAATCCTCGGCAGAGCGGATCCGCTACCAGCGCGAGGTGTTCGCCCGCGTCGTGCACGAAACCGAGCATCCGGTGGTACGTGTTCATCCGGTCACCGGAGAACGGACGCTGCTGCTTGGTCATTTCGTGCAGCGGTTCGTCGGCCTCGGGCAGTCCGACAGCCTGGCGCTGTTCCAGATCCTTCAGAACCATATTCTCCAGCCGGAGAATATCGTCCGCTGGCGCTGGCGCGAAGGCGACGTGGTGATCTGGGACAATCGGGCTACCCAGCACCGCGCCACGGCCGATTTCGGCCTGCAGCGCCGCACGGTCCGCCGGGTCACGATTGCCGGTGACGTTCCGGTGTCGATCGACGGCCGCCGCAGCCGCGCAATTCGGCCGGAGGCCGACGAGGCCTTGCTGGAGGCCGCAGAATGATCGCGGCCGCCGGCCGCAGCCCGCTCGACTTCCTCTGGTTCCTGCCCTCAGCCGGGGACCAGAGGTATCTGGCCTCTACCGATGGCGCGCGCGCGGCGACGCCGGGCTATCTGAAACAGGTGGCAATCGCCGCAGACCAGCTCGGCTTCTCCGGCGCGCTGATGCCCACCGGATCGCATTGCGCCGATGCGTGGATCACGGCCGCGAGCCTCGCGCCGGTGACCGAGCGGCTGCGGTTGTTGGTTGCGCTGCGGCCGGGGCTCACGCTGCCGGCGGAGTCGGTTCGGCAGGCGGTGGCGCTGGATCGCATCAGCGACGGGCGGCTTCTGCTCAACGTCGTCACCGGCGGCAGCAGCGAGTTGCTGGCGAGGGACGGGATCTTCCTCGATCACCGCGAGCGATACGAACAGACGGCCGAGTTCCTCGATGTCTTCCGCGCCCTGGGCCGCGGTGAGACGGTGACGCGCGAGGGGAAGTACCTGTCGATCCGCAAGGGCCGGCTGGAATTCCCGTTCGTGCAGAAGCCGCATGCGCCGATCTGGTTCGGGGGTTCCTCCGACATCGCGCGGGAGATCGCGGCCGAGCATGTCGACGTTTATCTGGCGTGGGGCGAGCCGCCTGCCCAACTGAAGGACGTGATCGACGACGTGCGCGCCCGGGCGGCGGCGCGTGGGCGCACCATCCGCTTCGGCGTCCGGCTGCACTTCATCGTGCGCGAGACGGAAGCCGAGGCATGGGACGCGGCGAACGACCTCATCCGCCATGTCACCGACGATGATATCGCCCGCTTTCAGGCGGCGCTGGCGCGCACTGAGTCGGTAGGCCAAGCCCGGATGCGGGATCTTCACAAGGGCAATCGCGCGGATCTGGAGGTCAGCCCGAACCTGTGGGCCGGCATCGGGCTGGTGCGGACGGGTGCCGGCACCGCGCTGGTGGGCGACCCCGCAACGATCGCCGAGCGGCTGGAGGAATATGCCGCGATCGGCATCGATACCGTGATCGGTTCGGGCTATCCGCATCTCGAGGAGGCCTATCGGGTGGCCGAGCTCCTGTTCCCGCATCTCAATCTGGTAAACGGCCCGAAGGCGCAGGAAGCGGCGCCGCAATTCCCCTTCACCACATTGCGGCAGGCCGCGGCGAGCTAAGCAATTGCTCCCCTCCGCCGCAGGGAGGAGGGGCGCGTTGCCGCCTTATTGCTCCAGCAGTCGTTCCAGTATCTCACCCTCGATCAGTGCCAGCCCCGTATCGCCATGGCGACGCGGCCGGCCCGCCGGGATGGCCCGATCGAGCGTGATCCGCCCGCCTTCCATGATCACCACGCGATTGCCCAGCGTCACTGCCTCGGTCACATCATGCGTCACCAGCAGCGCGGTGAAGCCCTGGTTCAGCCAGACCCGTTCGATCAGCCGCTGCATTTCGATCCGCGTCAACGCATCAAGTGCGCCGAGCGGCTCGTCCAGCAACAGCAGCCGTGGCCGGCTGACGAGCGCGCGGGCCAGCGCGACGCGCTGGCGTTGGCCGCCGGACAGGCGCGAGGGCCATTCGCCCGCCTTTTCGGTCAGGCCGATGAGCGCGAGCGCCTCGACCGCCTGCTCGTGCTTTTCGGCGGGTGTGCCCTCAGCGCCCACCACGACATTGTCGAGCACGCTGGCCCAGGGCAGCAGCCGCGGTTCCTGAAAGACGACGCGGGTGCGATCGCGATCGGTGTCGATCGCGCCGCCATCGGGTTGCTCCAGCCCGGTGATCGCGCGCAGCAGCGTGCTCTTGCCGCAGCCGGACCGGCCCACGATCGAGACGAAGTCGCCAGCCGCGACATCCAGGTCGAGAGCGTCGATCACGCGATTGCTGCCGAAGGCAATGCCGAGGCCGCGGATCGTGATCGTCGCGCCGCCCTGCGCGGCCGCGCGGGCAAGGGTATGGACGGTGGCCATGTCAGCGTACTCCATAAGCCGGGTTCCAGCGCAGGAAGCGCCGTTCGATCAGGCGCGTGATGCTGTCGGCGAGCTTGCCGAGGCAGGCATAGACCAGGATCGCGAGGACGATCACGTCGGTCTGGCTGAACTCGCGGGCCTGGTTCGCCATGTAGCCGATGCCCGAATTGGCCGCGATCGTCTCCGCAACGATCAGCGTCAGCCACATGATGCCCAGCGCGAAGCGCAGGCCGACCAGGATCGACGGCAGCGCCCCGGGCAGGATCACGCGGCGAAACAGCGTCATGCGCCGCATCCCGTACACCCGCCCCATCTCGATCAACCCCGGGTCAACGGAGGTCACACCGTGGTAGGTGTTGAGATAGATGGGAAAGAACACGCCCCACCCGACCAGCAGGATCTTCGCCCCTTCGTCGATCCCGAACCAGAGGATGACGAGCGGGATCAGCGCGAGGTGCGGAATGGTCCGCACCGCCTGCAACGTCGGATCCAGCAGGCGGCGGAGCCCCGGCGACAATGCGGTGGCAAGGCCAAGCGCGAGGGCGATCGTGCCGCCCGCCAGGAGACCAACCAGCGCGCGTGCCGCGCTGACGCCCAGGTTGGCGATCAGCGTGCCGTCGCGGATCAGCTCACCCCCGACATCGATCACTGCGGTGGGGGCGGGGAGGATCGTCGCCGGCAACGCACCGGTCGTCGAGGCGAGCTGCCAAGCGGAGAGCAGCAGCACCGGCAGGAACGCGGGGGTCCAGCGTGTGCGGGCGAGCCATGAGCCCGCTGGTGCCGGGGAAGTGGTGCGTGACGGTCCAGGCGGGCTCGCAGGGGCATCGGCACGTGTCAGTATGGGGGCGAGACTGGCCATGATCGTCTCCTCAGCTTTTCGGGGTCCAGCCGGTCCAGGCGATGGCGCCGGCGTCCAGCTTGCGGTTCAGCACGCCCGCCTCCGTCAGATAATCGGCGACACGCTGCTGGTTGGCGATGTCGATTGGCGTGACCGGATCGACGACAAAGGCCGCCCCGCTGTAGCGCGCCAGCATCTTCTGCTGGACGGCGAGCGGGAGGCGGGTCGCGGCGGCGGACAGCTTGCTCACCGCGTCCAGGTTCGCCCGCGCCCAGGCAGCTTCGCCTCTCAGCGCGTCGAGTGTGGCGGTGATCGCTTCCGGCCGTTCCTTCACTATCGCGCCGCGGGCGATGTAGAAGACGGTGGAGGCAAGGCCGGCCCGGTCGATCGGGACCTCGCGTGCGCCATGCCGCTCCTCGGCGAGCCCGCGGTAGGGATCCCAGGTGATCCAGGCATCGATCGACCCGTTGCTGAACGCGGTCATTGCGTCGCCCGGCGCCAAGTACACCGGCGTCACGTCCTTCAGCGTCAGCCCGTGTTTCTTCAGCGCGATGACCGCGCTGAGCTCGCTGGCCGAGCCCTTGGTGAAGGCGAGGCGCTTGCCCTTCAGGTCAGCGGCGGTGCGCACCGGCGACCGGCGTGGCACGATCAGTCCGCCGGTGATCGCGCTGGGGAAGCTGTGCGTCGCGACATAGACGATGTCCGATCCCGACGCCTGCGCATAGGCGACCGGCGTATCGCCCACCGCGCCGATATCGACCGAGCCTGCGCGCATCGCCTCGATCAGGGGCGGGCCGGAGGGGAATTCTACCCATCGTACCGGCGCAATGCCCTGTGCCGCGAGCGTCTTCTCTACCGCGCCACGCTCCTTCGCGACGAACAGCACGCCGCCCTTCTGGACACCGATGGTCAGGCCCTTGCCTGTGCCTGTGCTGTCACCCGTGCCGCAGGCGGCGAGCATCAGCGCCAGCGTGCCGGCCAGCACTGCACGGCGCCTCATTCCGCCGCCTCCGCCAGCGCGGCCGCTCTTCGGGCGGGGTGCTCCGGAAAGGGCAGGCCCAGGTTCTCCCGCAGCGTCGTTCCTTCATAATCGGTGCGGAAGCGGCCGCGGCGGCGCAATTCGGGCAGCACCTCGGCGATGAAGTCATCCAAATGGTCCGGCAGGTGCGGCGGCATCACGTTGAAGCCGTCCGCCCCATGGCCATCGAACCAGGATTCAAGCTGGTCGGCGATCTGCCCGGCATCGCCGAAGATCGTCCAATGGCCGCGCGCGCCGGTGACACGCAGGTGAAGCTCGCGGGCGGTAAGGTCCTCCCGCCGCGCCATGTCCAGAAGCAGCGCCGGGCGGCTCTTGCGCCCGTCGACCTGCACCCACTCGGGAAGCGGCTGGTTCTCGTCATGCTCCAGCAGGCGATCGTCCTCGAACAGCCGGGCGAGGAACCGTTTGCCGATCTCGGGATGGACGAGGGCCTGGAGCTCCTCGTACTTCTCGCGCGCGTGGCGCTCGCTGTCGCCTACAACAGCCATGACACCGGGCATGATCTTCAGCGTCTCGGGCCGCCGCCCGTGGCGCGCCATCCGGCCCTTCACATCGGCGTAGAAGTCTGCGGCGGAGGCGAGCGTCTGATGCGCGGTGAACACCACTTCGGCAGTCGCGGCCGCAAGCTCGCGCCCCGGTTCGGACGAGCCCGCCTGGACCACGACGGGGTGCCCTTGCGGCGATCGCGGCACGTTGAGCGGCCCGGCCACCGAAAGATGCGCGCCCTTGTGGCCGAGGATGTGGAGCTTCGACGGATCGGCGAAGAGGCCGCTGTCGCGATCGCGCGGGAAGGCATCATCCTCCCAGCTTTCCCACAATCCCTTTACCACCGCGGCGAATTCGGCGGCGCGGGCGTAGCGAACCTCCGGTTCGGGATGCTGCTCCAGCCCGAAATTCTGCGCCTCGCCCGCCGCGGCGGACGTGACGAGGTTCCACGCCGCCCGGCCGCCGCTGACAGTGTCGAGCGAGGCGAACAGGCGAGCGAGGAGGAACGGCGGATAGTAGGTCGTGGTCGCCGTCGCGACGAGGCCGATGCGCTGCGTCCGAGCCGCAATCGCGCTCAGCAGCGTGATCGGCTCCAACCCGGCGACGCCCGCCATGCGTGCGATGCTTTCCGGATCGTCCCGATCGACGAAGCCGCCCTGGCTGTCGGCCAGGAACATCATGTCGAATTTCGCCGCCTCGGCCTTTTGCGCGAGCGAGACGTAATGCTCGATGTCGACGCCTGCATCCTTGGCGGCGCGCGGGTGCCGCCACGCGGCGACATGGTGGCCCGTTGCCATCAGGAAAGCGCCCAGGCGGATCGTGTCGGTGCGTTTGGTCATGGTTGTTCTCCCGGTCAGAGACGGTGACGCAAGGTGAGGCCGAAGGTGCGCGGATCGCCGGGCTGGCCGTAGAAGACGGCGCCGTTCTCGCTGATGCCCTTTGAGTAGAAATACAGCTTGTTCAGCAGGTTGCGGGACCACAGCGACGCTTCCCAGCGGCCGTCCTTGCCGCGCACGCCGAGCCGCGCGTTGAGGAGGCCAAAGCCCTCCACCAGTGAGAAGCGGCTGAGGTTGTACGTCGTGTAGAAGGACGAACGGTACGCATAGTCCGCGCCGACGAAGCCGGTGACGGTGTCGCTCAGCGCCGCGTCATAGCTGGCGCCTGCCGACCAAGCCCAGCGCGGCGCCGCGGGCAGGCGGCGGCCGGACAGGTCGCACACCGTGGGTTGCCCCGGCGCCCGTATCTCGAACGGGCATTGCGCGTTGGAATAGCGGCGGTATTCGGCCGGGTTCCAGGTGCCGCTGGCATAGAGCGACAGACCCGCGACAGGACGCGCCCGCACATCGCCCTCGATGCCATAGGATCTGACATCGCCGACGTTGGCGATATATGCGCGGGGCGGCACCACGCTCGCGTCGACGATCGTCGACTGATAGTTGGAGACGTCGGTCAGGAACGCCGAGAAATTGGCCGTGAGGCGCCGGTCGAACCATTCGCTCTTCAGGCCGACCTCGTAATTGTCGACCTTCTCCGGCGAGACCACTGCGAGATCCAGCAGCGGCGCACCGTCCGGAGATAGCGGCAGGGTGGCGAAGTTCAGCCCGCCTGATTTCTGCCCGCGCGCATAGGTGACATAGACCAGCGCGTCCTCGCCCAACTTGCCCGACAGGCTCGCAGTGCCGGAAAGGTCGCCCCAGCTGCGATCGAGATCGTAGCGCGCGTAAATGGGCGTGTAGGCGTTGCGCAGCGCGATCTGCGCTGGGGTCAAGGTCGCAAGCGGTGACCCGCCGCCGCGCACCTGCTCGTAGAAGCCGTATTTGCGCTCATGCGTGTACCGCAGGCCGACCGTCAGATCGACCGCGTCGGTCAGGTGCCACACGCCCTGGCCGAACGCCGCAACGCTTGTCGTCTTTGGCTCCGAGGACGCGTAAGTGTAGGTGCCTTCCAACGTGGCGCGGCGTTGTGCCGGCGTCAGGCCGGCGGTGCCCGGCGCAATGAGAAATTCGCCCGCGTCGCGGCCATATTCGTTGATGAACCAACCGGGAATTTTCTGGTGGAAGGCATAGAGCCCCACCACCCAGTCGAGCGTTCGCCGGCCGTTGGAGGCAAGACGAAATTCCTGGCTGAACTGCCGCTGGTGGTCGTACTGATTACCCTCCAGCGATATGTTGAGGGCCGAATAATCAGGGTCGTTGCGCGGCGTCCAGTTCCAGAAGCGCGCCGCGGAGACAGAGGTCAGCGTAGCCCCGCCGAAATCATATTCCGCGTTCACCTGCACGCCGCCCTGTTCCATGCGGATCGGGCCCAGCCAGTCGCTGTCGGTGATGCGATCCTTGGGGTCGGCGAGCGGCGGGGTGTAGCCGAACTGCGCGATCCGCTGGGCATAGTTGAAGGCGATCGGCGCGCCATTGTCATAAGCGGCGAGCGATCCGAGGAGCACCGGAACGCAGCAATTCTGCTCCTGCCGGGCATAATCGCCGATGACGCGCACGGTCAGCGCTTCAGTCGGCGTGAACAACAATTGCCCGCGCACGGTATAGTTCTGAAAATCGTGGACGCGGCGATCCTGGAAGATGTTGCGCAGGAAGCCGTCGCGCTTCGTCGCTTCAAACGACAGGCGCCCGGCGACGTTCGTCGCGACCGGTCCGGAAAGCGATCCGCGCGCCTGGAACAGCCCGTAATTGCCGACCGAAACGTCCCCTGATGCCTCCGGAGTGAAGCTGGGCCGCTTGGTGGTGACGACGATTGCGCCCGCCGTGGTGTTACGGCCGAACAGGGTGCCTTGCGGCCCGCGCAGGATCTCGACCCTGTCGAGGTCCACCAGGTCGAAGCCGGACTGGCCGACGCGCGCATAATAAACGTCGTCGACGTAGAAGCCGACGCCGAGGTCCAGCCCGTTGTTCGCCGTGGCGACGTTCGATCCAAGGCCGCGGATGTTGACCGTCACGTTGCGCGGGTTCGAGGTATAGACCGTCAGGCTCGGCACCTCCTGATAGATCTGCTGGAGGTGATAGGCGCCTTTCTGCTCCAGCGCCTCGCCGCCCAGCACGCTGATGGCGAGCGGCACGTCCTGGACGCTCTCCGCGCGGCGCCGCGCGGTGACGAGAATGTCGGAACCACGGTCGGCAGAGACAGCGGATGGGGTTGTGGTTGCGGGGTCGTTGCCCGGGGCGGCCGCCTCCGCCGCGGGTCGAAGAGTGTCCGGGGCGGTGGCGGTATGAATGGAGGGCGCAGAAATGCTGCCTGCGCTGGCCAGCAGCCAGGCAGTGAGGGGCAGGGGCATCGCGATATGGTCCCTTTATCGATCTTTAATCGGCGCGCGCGCTCGTTGCCCGCCAGTCATGCTGGCGAGTGGGCGGACGCTGACGATGAATGCGTGAAGCGGCCTAGCGCGGCGGGTCGACCATGCTCGTTCTCCCGAGATGCGGGGACACGCGCCGTGTCGCCAGTCGACACGCCGGGTGCGCTTTAGCCGTTGGTGACGCGGAGCAAGCTGATCCCATCAAACGCCGCGGGCCGCAGTCGGGCGGCCTCCGTTGAATCCATACTGAACCAGTAGGAATTAACGGCAAGATAGCTTTGGTTCACCGGTCGAGAGATCTGCTTCGCGCTACGCCGGCGGTCGGCGTCGCGCCGCAGCGTCGCTCTGCCACGGCCTGACGGCGGGAAGTCCCCGCTTACGGCAGGGGTGATCCCCTCCCATACCCCCCGGGCACGTGACAGACTGCCCGGATCGCTTGGCCAAGCACTGCTGCCGACTGCCCGATATAGACAAAGATCAATATAGAATATCAGCAGGCGTCGTTATCGAGCGCGTTGCATGATTACGCATAGTTACTGGATGCCTGCGGCGATCGTATTAACCGGTGTTGTTCTTCAGGAACCGGGAAAATCGCCGCGAATTCCTGCAACATGCCCGTTTATACTTTCCATCTATGTTCGGGCGCAACAAGTCGCCCGATCAAGACATCGCGCTCTGAATTTCCCGATCGTCTCTCGGCCCTGGCCGAGGCAAACCGGATCGGTATCGCCATGGTCCGCTCACGGGTTGGGCGTAAGGCATGTCAGCTGCGCTCCCGGCTTGATGTTCGCGACGAAAGCAACCTGCCGGTGGCGCGCTTGTTGCTGGCCGATCTCCTCCAGCGGATCACGTGAAGGCGCTTCATGACCAAAAACCTTCGGGACCTGGACTTCAAGGTCCCGGCGCCCCGCGACATCGCCTATCCTGCTCCCATCCATTTGTACGTGGATGCGCAAGATGTGTTGCGCGGGATCTTGCAGGTACGCCAGGTCGTACCTGTCGGGTCCGGCGGGCCGCTGACGCTTCTGTTTCCAGAGTGGCTGCCGGGATATCATGCGCCGCGAGCATCGATTGCGCTGTTCGCTGGCCTGCGCATCGAGGCGGGTGAGAAGGAGCTGCCGTGGCGGCGGCACCCGGTTCAGGTTCACGCCTTTCAGGTGGAGGTGCCCGCCGAGGCGGAGCAGATCGTGGTGTCTTTTCACTTCCTGACACCAACCGATTCTTCGCAGGGCGGCGTGGTGGTCGGCAAGGAAATCCTGACCATTCAGTGGAACAGCGTGCTTCTGTACCCGGCCGGCTATTACGCGCGCCAGATCGAATTTCATGCCTTTTTGACCGTGCCGGCGGGTTGGCAGCATTCATGTGCAATCGCCGCTGTCGACCGGCAGGATGATACCATCCGTTTCGAGCCCGTAAGCCTCGACGTGCTGGTCGATTCACCGGTATTTGCCGGCCGGTACGCCGCCCGCGTCCCGCTGGATGACCAGGAGAAGGTTCATCTGAGCATCTTTGCCGACAAGGCAGAACTGATCGACATCTCCGAGAAGAAGATCGCGCCCCATCGGGCTGTTGTGGAACAGGCGGGGAAGCTGTTCGGGCCCGCTCCCTTCGACCGTTTCGAGATGCTCCTGGGGCTCAGCAGCGAGCTTGGCCGTATAGGGGTCGAGCATCACCGCTCCTTCGAGGCCGTTACCGTTCCCGACTATTTCACCGATTGGGAAGGGTGCTTCTCTCTGCGCGAGACCGTGCCGCATGAGTTCATCCATGCGTGGAACGGCAAGTTCCGGCGCGGCGCTGACAGCTGGACGCCCAGTTTCGACACGCCGATCCGGAACAGCCTGATGGATCTATGAGGGGCAGACCCAATATTGGGACCGGGTATTATGCGCGCGTTCCGGGCTGTGGACCGCAGACCAGACGCTGCAGGCGATCGCTGTCACCGCAGCGACGCACCAAGTGCGGGCTGGCAGTAGATGGCGGCCCATCAGCGACACCACGCGAGACCCGATCATCGCCGCCCGCGCGCCGCTGCCCTGGCAAGCTGGCAGCGAAGCGAAGACTATTATTCCGAAGGATCGCTCGTCTGGCTCGACATCGATACGCGCATCCGCATGCTTTCGGGTGACACGCGCTCGCTCGACGATTTCGCCAGATCCTTCTTTGCGGCGGATCAGCAAGGACCTGCGCAGACGCTGACGTACACCCTGGACGATGTGATCGCCGCCCTGACCGATCTCGCCCCCTTCGACTGGGGCGGGTTCCTGCGAGAGCGGATTGACGGAAAGCACACCGGCGCGCCGCTCGAAGGCATTGAGCGAGCGGGCTATCAGCTGGTCTTCCGGAACGATCCAGGCGAGTTTGGACCAACACCGAGAAACTAGCTGACAACCTCAACCTGATGTTCTCGCTTGGCCTGACCGTGGACCATGACGGCAAGGTGGAAGAGGTCCTTTGGGAAGGCCCCGCCTTTGAAGCGGCGATCACTGCAGGCACGAAAATCCTGGAAGCGGGTGAGCGGCCCTTCTCGGTGGAGGCGCTGCGGGCGGCGGTTCAGGAGGCAGGGCGATCGAACGGCAGGGTGCGGCTTCGCGTGACGTCGGGGACTTGCGAAAGGGAGGTCGAGGTCCACTACCCCGGGGGCCTGCGATATCCGCACCTCACGCCGCTCGAGGGTGCCAGACCGCGCCTGCTGGAGATCCTTTCCCCGCGCGTCTAGTCCGCAGTCTGCTGCCGAATACATGACCTCGATCAGTCACTTATGATGAAGCAGCCGGGCGCTTTGGTGGTACGATCCCATAGGGATTAGGGATGTGACCCTGCGCCAAAAGGCGCAGGGGAATGTCGGCCGATGGAAATGCCAGATCGAAATGGCGCTAGCGCCGACGACCTGACGAGCCAGCAAAACATGGACGCCTTCCTCTCCGGTTGCGCCGCCCATGCAGACGGCGCGGCTTTCACCGCCTGTCCTTTTGGACACGGAACCGCGGAGCAGGATAGCTGGCATCGCGGCTATCGTTTGAGCCGGCTGAAGGCCCTGGCTTCAGACTAGGCTGCTTTAGATTAGGCTGCTTCAGACTAGGCTGGCGTGAGCGATCCACCGATTGCCTTGGGGCAGGCGGGTCTGGAGCCCGCGACCACCCGCAACTTTGACAGGCTGTCGACGACCTGGTGAGCGGCGAAGGGGAGGGTCAGAACGGCTGCATATGGAAATGGGGGCTCACGACGACGCTGGTCCTTCCTCACCAGCAGCACGGGAGCATCAAGATCGGCCAGCGCCCGCGCCAGGCATGTTTCCGCAACGCCAAATATCGTCGCACTCACCAATATGGCGTTCGGTTTCACCCTGAGCCGCTGGATCAAGCGTGCACCTTCGTCAGCGTTCCGCGCCGGCCCGATGATCTGCGCGCCTGCGCTTGCGACGGTCTCCCCAACATAGTTGGCAAGGAATGAATCGTCCTCGATCTGAACGATGAGCTGGCCGGCAAGCGGCTTGGTTACCCCGGGCATCGCCCTATTTCTCCCACGGACGTAAATAGCGTGGATCAAACTGTCCGGCCCGGCGCAGTCCTCCTTCATCCACGATCCACAAAGTCTTGTTTGTCAACGCGATCAGCCCTTCGTGTCGCAGCCGCCGGAGCACGCGGTTGACGTGTACCGAGGTCAGGCCGAGCGCGTCTCCGATGTGCTCCTGCGTGATCGGCAGGGGCATGTCATTGTCGGTCGCCAGCCCGATCTGCCTGCCGCGCGTGATCAGTTCGCATAAAAGGTGCGCCATCGCATGATAGGCATCATCCGAAATGGTAAGCCACTTGCGCAGGGTCGCCGCCTCGATCAGCGACGCGCGCCACAATGCCGCGTTGATACCAGGGTGACGCGTGGCGAGGCCTGCGATCACCTCCCCCGGGATCCAGCCGATCTTGCAGTCGGTCAGCGCAATCAGATCATGCTCGAACGTTGATCCACAAGCCGCGTGGAGCCCGCAAAAGTCACCCGGGAGCAAAATAGCGGTTATGCGGCGAGATCCGTTCATCCGTACAGCCGCCCGGGCCGCCCACCCGTTGAGGACAAGGTAGAGCTGGTTTGGCGCGGCGCCGTCTTTCAGGATCACGCCACCGTGCGAAGTGGCGACCGGTTCGACGTGGACAGCGTCGACCGCCTCGATTTCCTCCGGCGTCAGATCTGACAGTGTCCTCATCCGCCGGCTCAACATCGTGCCGACCTTGTCACGACACGGAGGGGGAGTGAATTGAAGTGGGTTAGGAAAACGGCGGATTCACGAGAACGGGATCGGCCGGCGGCCGGTGAAACATGCGCGCGAAAGCCCGGTCAGCCGTCAGCCTTGTCTGCACAGCATCCTGGCGCCTCGTCGGTTCTTGCGCGCCGGGCTCATTCGGCTGTGGTCCAGGCGAGACAGCCGGCACCAACCAGCGATGAGCTCACGAACAGCGCCCCCCGCGGATAGAGCGTGTCGACGCGCGCAGGGTCGTTCCAACGCACCGCCCACAGGCCGCGCGATTGCCACAGCACGCTGCCGTTTGCGGCGCGGATGGCGTTGACCGCTGCGCCCTGGCTGGTGCCCGGTCCGAACAGCACGATCATGGTCTCGCTGCCCGCCGGTGCGCGTGCCGCCCAGGCGCCGCAAATCAGCGCCGTGGCGGTAAGGCCAAGCGCTGCGATGCCGCCGCGCGGCCCGCTGCCACCGTCGTTGCCGCCGCCGCCACGATACAGCAGCCGCCCCGCGACGATCGGGATGATCCCGAAGGCGACGAACCAGCCCAGGTCCCAGGCGAGCGGATTGGCACTGTCCAGCTTGATCCGGTGAATGCCGAGAACCCAGTGCGATACGATGCCGTCAGCGACGTGCCACACGCCCGCGCCGATCAGCGCCGCCGCGAGCAGGCGCCTGCCGCTTCCCGAGCGAGCGAGGCTGCGGCGCGTTCGGAACAGCGCCACGAGGCCGATCGCCGCGACGGCATACATCAGCGCATGAAACAGGCCGTCGAACAATATCTGGTCGGTGACGCCGTCCACCAGGCTGAGCAGATGATGCCATTGCAGGATCTGGTGGAGCAGGATGCCGTCGAAGAACCCGCCCAGCGCGAAGCCGATCAGATAGCCGGACCATGGCAGGCTGGTGGCGGCGCGCGCCATGTCAGCGCACCGGCCGCGGGCGGCGGCCTTGCTGGCCTTCCAGCGCCTGCGTCGTCGGTCCGAGGCGGCCGGCATCGACGAGGCGCTTCACCTCGGCGAGGATGGCGGGCGCGGGATCATTCATGGGCGGCGGCATCGCGCTGGACGCACAGGCCGATGGCCGCGATGCGATCAACGCCGGCGTAGGGTTCCTTTTCGAGTTCGTCCCCGAAGATGTCGGGATCGAGCAGGCGGTAATCGTAGCGATAGCCCGTCGCCGGCATTGCCTCACGCAGCGCCTCGCGCACCACGTCGCGCCCGGCCACGATCGACACGCCGGTGTGCATGACGAAGCGGCCGCCGGGCGCCAGCTTCTCGATCGCCATCAGCGTCCAGTCGAGCGAGAGTTTGCCGCCGTACAGGTCGCCCCCGTCGCGATAGGCGCGGCGATCGGGGTCGATCATGAAGGGCGGGTGGGTGACGATCAGGTCGAAGCGGCCGTCGACTTCCGCCGGGGTGCCGGCGAGTGCGGTGCGGTGGTCGATTGCGGCAAAGGTGGCGTTCACCGACGCGAGCGATAGCGCCTTCGGGTTGATGTCCGCCAGCGTCAACGTGGCATTGCCGTGCAGCGATGCGGCGATGATCCCGCCTACGCCGGCGCCGGCGCCGTAATCGAGGATCCGCGCGTCGCTGGGCAGGCCGGCGAGGTTGCGCGAGATATAGTCGGCAAAGCGATAGCTGTCGGGGCCGAGGAAGACCGAATCCCGCTCGCTGGTCGGGTAGCTGGAATGCACGAACAGGCGGCCGAGCACGTTCGACACGCGCACCTTGGCGACCAGCAGTCCGTCGCGGCGACGTGTCAGCAGCCCGGCCGCGTCGAGTGCATCGACGATGGCGTGCGGAAGGTCGTCCCGCCGGCACGGCAGCGACCAGCCGAGCAGGTCCGCCACGGTGGTGCCGACCTGTCGGTCGGCCCGTGACAGGACGCGGGCTTGCGATGCCGGTGTCGGTGCGATGAAGTCATAGTGGATGGAGCGCAGATGCTCCAGAAGTTCAAGCAACGCGGTGCGCGGCGCATCGTCAAGAACACCCGCGCTGTGGCTTTGGTCATTGATCGCCGACTCATTTACATAGATCAAGTTCATGTTTTCAGGCCGGAAGTTTCCTGTTCGGGACCAACAGGACGGGCGCGCCTTCGTTCCGGTACATTAACACTGATCTCCATCAGCATGACGGAAAGACAGGCAGGTCGGGGAAACATAAATCATAGAGACTAGTGTATGTTGCACTAGGTTGGCGACTGACCAAGTAAACGAAGGGACAGGAAAACAAGCAAGACGCACTTGATAACTTGGATTGCAATACGGGAACGTGCGCGGACAATAATGTTTGTTCCCCGGACAGATGCCGCGGTGAAAGCCGGCGTTCAGGCTTAAGAAGACGCACCGGGCAAGGGAGGCATCCGCGCCATGAAGGCTGCACTGAAGACCGCCGAAGGCACGTTTGCTTTGATCGAGGTGGAACGCCCAATCATCCCGGCGCCCAACTTCGTATTGGCCCGCGTTCGCGTGGCAGGAATCTGCGGGACGGACCTGCGCCACTGGAAGAAGCACGATCCCGCGCTGGAATGCCATATCATGGGGCATGAGCTGGCGGGTGAAGTCGTCGAGGTGGGCGCGGACGTCAGCAACGTGAAGCCAGGCGACCGCGTCGTCATCGAGACGGTGATGGGCGACGGCGTCTGCGAATACTGCCGCGTACAGCGCTACAACATCTGCGAGCACCTGTATGACGTGCGCACCAGGTACGTCTCGCGCGCCTATGCCGAATATGTGTCGGGACCGGCGGAGAAATTCTACCCGCTCCCCGATCATGTCAGCTTCGAGGAAGCATCGTTGATCGATACCTTCTCGGTGTGCCTGCATGCGCAGCATCTCTCGGGACTGGGCATCAACGACAAGGTCGCGGTGATCGGCGCCGGGCCGATCGGTCTCGGGCAGATGATGCTCGCCAAGGCGAGCGGGGCGGACGTGATCATCTGCGACAAGGTGGCGAGTTCGCTGGACTTGGCACGCGAGCTTGGGGCGGATGCGGTCGTTGATAGTGGCCGCGAGGATGCGGTCGAGCGCGTCAGGGCTTTCACCGGTGGCAAGGGGGCGGACATCGTCTTCGAATGTGCAGGCGGCGACGCCATGCCGACGACCTTGCCGCAGGCAACGAAGATGGTGCGCCGCGCGGGCAAGGTGGTGATCGTCGGCGGCTTCGACGCTGGCGAGACGAGCATCCCGCTGGAATGGCAGCGGCTGCAGATGAGCGAGATTCAGCTGATCCTCAGCGCCAGCTTCGCTATGCACGATATCTATCGCGAACAGGGCATGGTGCTGGATCTGATCGCCAAGGGGCGCATCGACGTAAAAAGGATGATCACCCACCGTTTCCCGCTGGATCGCATCAACGAGGCATTCGACACGGCACAGCGCAAGGAGGAGACCGGGGCGGTGTTCGTCGCCATCACGATCTGAGCGCACCGGGAAAGTAATCGCGTGCGGCCGAGGTGAAGCCTGGCGCACCGGTTTCAAGCACGGGCGTCGTGTTCATTCGATCTTTCCCCGGTCCTTAGATCGTCCTCCGCACCTCACTGTAACCCCGCCCTCCGGCCGCTCGTTCAGCGAAACGACATGACGCCTGCGTTACGATCCCTCATGCCGATCCGCCTTTCCCCGCTCTCGCTCTGCCTCGTCACTGCCCTTGCCGCCGGATCGCTGCCCGCCGCCGCGCAGGTGATCGGCGCGCCGCCGGCGATCCGCACCATCGACATCCCGCCCTCGCGCATCGCGCCGCCGGAGGCCGCGCCGCAGGAAGCAGAAGCCTTCCCAGAGGCGCAGCCCGCCGCGGTCGAGACCCCGCGCGCCGGCGGACTGGTGCTCGACCTGCCGCGCACCGGTGCCTCGGACACGCGCGTGCCGCCGCCGCCCACCGCCCCCAGCGCCGAACAGCTCGCGATGGAGGCGATCGCTGCGGCCGAGGCGGAGAAGCTGCGCCAGGTGAACAGCGCGCAGCTTTCCGCCGCGCAGGCGCAGCTTGACCGGATCGCCGCCGACAAGGCCGCGCAGCAGGAGCGGCTGGCCCGCTATCGTACGGAGGCCGCTGCCCATGCCGCGGCAATGTCGGACTATGCGGCGCAGCTCGCGGCCGCCCGTGCCGACCGCGAACGGTGGGAGGCGGATGTCGCTGCCTGCCGCGCCGGCGACCGGCTGCGCTGCGGCGTCACCGACGGCCGCCGTTAGGGCGCTCACCGCAACGCGGCCGGCTCAATAGGCCCAGTCGAGCTGCACCCACGTCTTGTCGGTGTCGGTCGCGAACGTATCGGCGCGGTAGCGTGCGTGGCGCAGTGAGAAGAGCGCGCGGCGCACCTTCACGCTGGCGATGAGGTCAATTTCCGTCCCGTAGCGCTGCCCCAGCCGGTCGCTGCGAAAGCGATGCCACGTGCCCGACAGCGAGATCGCATCCGCGCCCAGCACCTCCTTCACACCATAGCCGCCGCCGACATACAGGTCGCGCACGCCATTGGGCGGCGTGGTCAGGAACTTGTCGGCCCAGCCCTGGAACTTGAAATTGGTGCCAAGCGGCGTCTGGAAGCTGGTGAAGGCCACGCCGTCGTCCGCGCCCAGCACTTCATAGCCCGCGTTGAGCGACCAGCCCGATACCGACAGCGTCGCATCGGCGAGATAGTAATTGGCGGCATAGCGATTGGGGTTGCGGTGCCAGTCGCTTTGCCGCGCATAGCTCAATTGCCAGGCAAGCTTCGCCGCCTGCGTCAGGGCGGTCGATCCCGCCAGCCGCGCGCCATAGCTCTGGCTGGACAGGCGATAGCCCTGCACCGCCGCCTCGTCCTGATCGACCAGATAGGCAAAGCCGGTGAGCGTGCCGACCGGCGTCGCATAGGAGAGGTTGGCGAATACATTGTCGCCGCCGATGCTGGGCTGGCGCGCGCCGGTGCCGTTGATCCCCCAGATGGTCCGCACGTTCCAGGCATAGGTCACGTCCAGCTTCAGCTTGGGCAGCGGCGTCAGCACCGTGCGCACCGCGTCGAACGTCTGCGCATTGTCGCGGAAGCCGACATTGCCGACGAAGCGTTCGTCGTCGAGCGCGATGACCTGCCGACCCGCCGTCACCGACACGGCATCGTCCTGGTAGCGAAGCTGCGCGCGGTAGAGCGCGATGTTCTGCGGATCGGCGATCAGCGGGCGGTTGGCGAGCCCGGTCACGCCGTCATAATAACGGTCGATCGCGGCCAGCGTGCCCTGCGCCTCGACCAGCGCGCTGAACGGGCCGCGGGTCGCCTCCACGCCGGTGCGCAGGCGGATGGTGAGCGCGTCGGCATCGCGCGGCTGCCCGTCCTCGTCGACATGTTCGTAGCGCACCCGCGCATCGACCAGCGGCTTCATCTCGACCTGCTGAGCGGTGGCCGGCGCGGCGGCGGCCAGCGTGCAGGCGGCAAGCGTGGGCGGAACGAGGGCGGCGATCGATCCGGGGATGTGCTTCACGGCAAACTCCTCGATCGGGCAGGGAAGCGGATCGCACCGCGCCGCCCCGGCGCGGGAACGGGGCGGGGGCGGGGTGGGGGCCTTCAGATGATGAGATAGCCGGTGACGACCAGGCAGATCGCCAGGACGATCAGCCAGATCACCGGCCAGCCTTCGCCCTCCCCCTCGGTCGCCGATGCGGTGTCGATCGGCGCCGGCGAACTCGTCTGGGTATCATATTGGGTTTCGGTGCCCCGCTTCATCGCGGGGTTGATCTGATTCTTGGGGGTGTCAGCCATGGGTCGCTCCGGCCTGATGAGTGTCCGAATGGGCGCGGCAGGCGGGCGCGGTCAGCCGCCAGTGGACCATCGCCGCAAGGCAGGTGGTGCCGGGGTCCTGGCTGTCGCGAAGCCCAGACATCAGCGTCGCCCAATCCTCCTCGCCCGCCAGCCGGGTGAAATCGGCGATCGCCATGCGCGCATAGCCCGACACGCTGATCCCCAGCCGCCCGGCCGCGTCGGCGGCCTCCCCGGCGAGCGCCGGATCGGTACGGCCGAGCCATTGTTCGAGCCCCGCCGACGAGCGGCGCGCGGCGGCGAGCGTGTCGCCCAACGTCGGCATCAGCCGGCGTCCGTTTCGACCAGCGTCGGCATCAGTCCGCGCCGATCCTGATGCCCTCGACATTCCCGCGCTCGGCAAGCGCGGAGATGTAGCGGGCCGAGGCCATGGTCCAGCTGCGCGCCTCCAGCATCTCGGCGATCTTCGGCTGTACCACCTCGAATGGAAGGACCTGCCCCGGCACGCGGCGATGCAGCCGCAGCACGTGCCAGCCGAAGCGCGATCGCACCGGGCGCGGCGTGATCGTCCCGCCGGCCAGCCGCTCCAGCGCCTCGTGCACTTCGCTGACCAGTTCACCGCGCCGCACCTGGCCCAATGATCCGTCCTGCTGCGCCGAGGGGCAGGTGGAACAGGCGCGCGCGGCGACGGCGAAGGCGGTGGGATCGTCGCCGACGGTCTGCGCGATCTCGAACGCGCGCCGCTCCGCCGCGGTCCAGGCGGCAGCGTCGTCGCCCTCCGGCTCGATCAGGATATGCGCGGCGTCGAACAGGTCCGGCGTGCGCAGCCGCTGGCGGTTGGCGGCATAATAGCGCCGGCATTCGGCCTCGTCGGGAAGCTCCGGGCGGACCGCCTGTTCCAGCACGCCGCGGATCAGCGCATCCTCCTCCGGCTCGACGCGGCCGGCCTCATCCTCCTCGGGTTCGGCGACCAGATCGAGCCGGCGCGCCTCCTGCAGCAGCAATTCGCGCACCGCCAGCGCGCGCGCCGCCTCGGTCCAGGCGGTTTCCATGTCGGGCGCGGGGTGATGCTGGATTTCCTGCGCGATGCTTTCGGGATCGATCTCCACGCCATTGACCCGCACGTCGCCGAAGCTGGGGGGCGGGGGGAGGAGGGGTTCGGCCCCGCCGCACCCGCCGCTGGCACAGGCCGACGGCATTGCCGGGCGGGGGGTGAGATCGAGCGTGTCTGCCTGCCGTGTCATATCGCCTGGCTCTCCTCGGCCTGCTGACGAAGCATCGTGTCGCCGCCATAGCTCGCCGCGCCGCCCGCCGGCCCGCGGGTGGGCGAGAGATAGCGTTTGCCGATCGGCATCCGCGACCGGACGATCTGATAGCCGGGGCGGAACAGGAACCAGACCGGCGCGCTCCAGATATGCACCAGCCGGGTGAACGGCGTGATGAGGAACAGCGTCAGCCCCAGGATGATGTGCAGCTTGTAAACCAGCGCCACGTCGGCGATTTCCTCCGGCGCGCCGGGGTTCAGCGTCAGGATGCCGTTTGCCCAGTTCATGAACCGAAGCATCTCGCTGCCGTCGAGGTGGCGGATCGTCCAAAAGGTGGTGAGGATGCCCAGCGTCAGCTGGCACCAGATCAGCACCAGCACCGCGATGTCGCCCCACGACGAACTGCGCCAGATGCGCGGATCGACCAGCCGGCGGTGCAGCAGCAGGGTGCAGCCGATATAGGCCATGACCCCGGCGATGCCGCCGACGATCAGCGCGGCGAGCTGCTTGAACTCATGCCCGATCCCCAGCCGGTCGATCACCGTCGCCGGGGTCAGCAGCCCGACGAAATGGCCGAACAGCAGGATCAGCAGCCCCATGTGGAACAGGTTCGATCCGAGCACCATCTGGCGGCGGCGCAGGAACTGGCTCGACTGCGATCGCCAGCTGAACTGGCTGGCGTCGAAGCGCAGGATGCTGCCGACGATCAGCACGGTGACGGCGAGATACGGGTACCAGCCGAATGCGAGTTGGTTGATGAACGCGTTCATGCTCCCGTTTCCCTCTTCTGGGCCCGGTTGGAGGCGCGGATCTTGGCGACGACGCCGGTCGGCCCGCCCATGTCGTGCGCGGCGGAGGCCATGAAGCTGACCGGCGCCTCTTCCCATTCCTCGTCGATCTTTGCCGGATCCTCGGACGGTTGCCGTTCCTTGAGCTCCGCCAGCGCGCCGGCATCGGGCTTCACCCCGGCCAGCGCGAGCAGCGCGTGGAAGATGCCGGCATAAGGCGCCTCGCGCTCGTCCAGCCGCTCGGCCAGCGCGGCGAAGACATGCGCCGGCTGGCCCAGGAAGTCGCGCGCCTCGCCGGGCGGCAGGTTGGACGCATATTCCAGGAACACCGGTACGAAATCGGGCAGTTCGCGCGTGTCGAGCAGCAGCCCGCTGGCGGCATATTGCTGCCCGAGGTCAATCATCGCCTGGCCGCGTTCGCGCCCGTCGCCATGGACATGTTCGAACAGGTGGAGCGACAGCCGGCGCGAACGGTCGAACAGGTCGCTGTAGGTGATCTGCAGGTCGAGCAGATCGTCGTTCGCCATCGCATCGAGCAGCGGCTGGAGCCGCGCCAGCACCGGCTTGCGCAGCGCGCCTTCCTCGCGCAGCAGCGCGCCGATCGCGGCGGCATTCTCCTGCAGCTCGGCGGAGGGATAGTCGAGCAGGGCGGCCAGCGCCTTCAGCGTCATCCTCATGTCGGGGCATCCATGTAGCGTTTGCGCGGCGTTCGCTTCGCCCCGCCGAACAGGTTCACCTTGGTCGATCCGTTGCTGTCCTCGCGGAAGCCGAAGCCGCTGTTGCCGCGCAGGACATAGGCGTCCTCCTCCAGCTCGCGGTGGGTGGTCGGGATGACGTAGCGGTCCTCATAGGCGGCCAGCGCCATGATGCGGTACATGTCCTCGACCAGCGCGCGGGTGAGGCCGACGCGCTCGGGGATCGCCTCGTCGATGCGGCCGTCAATCGATTTCGCCCGCATATAGGCGCGCATCGCCAGCATCCGTTCGAGCGCCAGCGCGATCGGTTCCTCCTTCCCCGCGGTCAGCAAATTGGCGAGGTAGCGAAGCGGGATGCGCAGGCTGCGCACGTCGGGCATCCCGTCGCGCGAGGACATCTTGCCCGCCTCCGCCGCCGACTGGATCGGCGACAATGGCGGCACGTACCAGACCATCGGCAGCGTGCGATATTCGGGATGGAGCGGGAAGGCGACGCGCCATTCCACCGCCATCTTGTAGACGGGCGAGCGGGTGGCGGCCTCCAGCCACAATTCGGGCACCCCGTCGCGCCGCGCGGCTTCCTGTACGGCGATGTCGTTGGGATCGAGGAACACGCCAAGCTGCGCCTCGTACAGATCCTGCGGATCCTCGACCGAGGCGGCGGCCTCGATCCGGTCGGCGTCATAGAGGACGACGCCGAGATAGCGGATCCGCCCGACGCAGGTTTCGGAGCAGACGGTGGGCTGCCCCGTCTCGATCCGGGGATAGCAGAAGATGCACTTCTCCGACTTTCCGGTCGACCAATTGTAATAGATCTTCTTGTACGGGCAGCCCGACACGCACATCCGCCAGCCGCGGCATTTCTCCTGATCGATCAGGACGATGCCGTCCTCCGCGCGCTTGTAGATCGCGCCCGACGGGCAGGAGGCGAGGCAGGCCGGGTTGAGGCAATGTTCGCACAGACGCGGCAGGTACATCATGAACGTCTGTTCGAACTGGCCGTAGATCTCCTTTTCCACCCCGTCGAAATTCTGATCCTGGCTGCGCTTGGCGAATTCGCCGCCAAGCATGTCCTCCCAATTGCCGCTCCATTCGATCTTGTTGAGCGCCTCGCCGGTCAGCAGGGATCGCGGGCGGGCGGTGGGCTGCGCCTGAAGCTCGGGCGCAGCCTGCAGCCATTCATATTCGAACGTATAGGGTTCGTAGAAATCGTCGATCTCCGGCAAATGCGGATTGGCGAAGATCTTCGACAGGATGCGCCATTTCGATCCCTGGCGCGGCTGGATGCTGCCGTTCTTCTTGCGGATCCAGCCGCCCTTCCAGCGTTTCTGGTTCTCCCAGTCCTTCGGATAGCCGATGCCGGGTTTCGTCTCGACATTGTTGAACCAGGCGTATTCGACGCCCTCGCGGTTGGTCCACACGTTCTTGCACGTGATCGAACAGGTGTGACAGCCGATGCACTTGTCGAGATTGAGCACCATGGCGATTTGTGCGCGGACTTTCATTCTGCGGCCTCCACGCTTGATCCGGTGCCCCAGTCGGCCGTGCCGCCGGTGACATTGGCGGCATCGTCGGCGCGCTTGTCGAACCAGTTCACCTGGCTCATCTTGCGCACGATCACGAATTCGTCGCGGTTCGCGCCGACGGTGCCGTAATAATTGAAGCCATAGGCAAGCTGGGCGTAGCCGCCGATCATGTGCGTCGGCTTCATGTTGATCCGCGTGATGGAGTTATGCACCCCGCCGCGCTGGCCGGTGATTTCGGACCCCACGGTGTTCACGAGCTTCTCCTGCGCGTGATACATGATCGCCGATCCGGGCATGATCCGCTGCGACACGATCGCCCGCGCGGTCACCGCGCCGTTGATGTTGAACACCTCGATCCAGTCATTGTCCTCGATGCCGGCGGCGGTCGCATCATCCTCGCTGATCCACACCGTCGGCCCGCCGCGGCTGAGGCTCAGCAGCAGGAGGTTTTCCGAATAGGTCGAATGGATGCCCCATTTCTGGTGCGGGGTGAGGATGTTGAGCAGGATTTCCTTGTTGCCGTTGGGCAGCCGCCCGACGACGTCATGCACTGTCTTGGTGTCGATCGGCGGCCGCCAGGTGACCAGGCTTTCGCCGAACGCGCGCATCCACTGATGGTCCTGGTACAGTGATTGCCGCCCGGTCAGCGTTCGCCACGGGATGCGTTCGTGGACGTTGGTATAGCCGGCGTTGTAGCAGACCTTCTCGCTCTCCAGCCCCGACCAGATCGGCGAGGAGATGATCTTGCGCGGCTGCGCGGCGACGTCGCGGAAGCGGATCTTCTCCTCCTCCTTGCCCTCCGCCAGATGCCGGTGATCGCGCCCGGTGGTATGGCCCAGCGCCTCCCACGCCTTCAGCGCGACTTCGCCATTGGTCTCGGGCGCGAGCATCAGGATCGTCTCGCAGGCGTCGATATCGGTGTTGATCCGCGGCCGCCCCTCGGTCAGCCCGCCGGACACCCGCCCGTTGAGGTTGCCGAGCAGCTCCACCTCGTGCGCCGTGTCCCAGCTGATCCCCTTGCCGCCATTGCCCAGCTTTTCCAGCAGCGGGCCGAGCGCGGTGAAGCGCGCGAACGTCTCGGGATAATTGCGCTCGACGATCTGCACCGAGGGCATGGTCTTGCCGGGGATCGGATCGCATTCGCCCTTCAGCCAGTCCTTCGGCTCATAGGGCTGGCCCAGCTCGCCCGGGCTGTCATGCTGGATCGGTGCCAGCACCACGTCATGCTCGATGCCCAGCACCTCGGGGCAGACCTGCGAGAATTTCTCCGCAATCGAACGGAAGATGTTCCAGTCGCTGCGGCTTTCCCACGCCGGGTCCACCGCCGCGGTCAGCGGGTGGATGAACGGGTGCATGTCCGACGTGTTGAGATCGTGCTTTTCGTACCAGGTCGCCGTCGGCAGCACGATGTCGGAATACATGCTGGTGGTGGACATGCGGAAATCGATGTTGACCATCAGGTCGAGCTTCCCGACGGGCGCCTCGTCGCGCCACACCACGTCGCGCGGCCGGTCGATCTGCTCGATATCGCTGTCGGTCCCGACGATGCCGTGCAATGATCCGACGAGGTGCTTCAGGAAATATTCGTGGCCCTTGCCGCTCGCCCCCAGCACGTTCGACCGCCAGAAGAACATGTTGCGCGGCCAGTTCTGCGGATTGTCGGGGTCGAGGCTGGCGGGCTTGATGACGCCGGTCTTCCACCCTTCGGCGACGGCATTGCCGGGATCGGCCTTGCTGTCGTGGAGGTGGCGGCCAAGCTCGATCGGGTTCATCTGAAGCTGCGGCGAGGAGGGGAGCCAGCCCATCCGTTCCGCCTTGGCATTGTAATCCAGCATGCTGCCCGACCAGTCACCCTCGGGCGCCAGCGGCGAGAGGATTTCCGACATGCGAAGCGTTTCGTAGCGCCACTGGTCGGTATGCGCGTAGAAGAAGCTGGTGCCGTTCATCTGGCGCGGCGGGCGGGTCCAGTCGAGCGCAAAGGCCAGCGGCAGCCAGCCGGTCTGCGGGCGCAATTTCTCCTGCCCGACATAATGCGACCAGCCACCGCCCGACTGGCCGACGCAGCCGCACATCACGAGCAACGCGATGATCCCGCGATAGCTCATGTCCATATGGTACCAATGGTTGAGCCCCGCGCCGAGGATCACCATCGAGCGGCCCTTGGTGACTTCGGCATTGGCGGCGAATTCGCGCGCCACCTGAATGATCGCCTGGCGCGGCACGCCCGTCACCTTTTCCGCCCAGGCCGGGGTGAAGGGCACGTCCTGGTCGAAGCTGGTGCCGACATTCTCCCCGCCGAAGCCGCGATCGACCCCGTAATTGGCGCACATCAAGTCGAACACGGTGGTCACCGTCGCGCTGACGCCGCCGGCCAGCGTGATCCGCCGCACCGGCAGGTTGCGCAGCAGCACCTCGTCATGATTGGTGGCGACGAAATCGTGCGGCGCGGTGGAGCCGAAATAGGGGAAGGCGACCGGCTCGACGCCGTCATTATGCGCCGCCAGCGTGGTGCGCAGCCGCACCTGGTTACCCTCGGCGTCCTTTTCCTCGAGGTTCCACTTGCCGACCTCGCCCCAACGGAACCCGATCGTGCCGCGCGGCGCGACCAGTTCGCCATTGGCGTCGTCGATCGCCACCGGCTTCCAGTCGATGTTGTTGAGCTCACCCAGCGCGCCGTCGAGATCGGCCGCGCGCAGCAGGCGATCGGGCACCAGCCGCCCGTCGCGCTCGACCAGCCGGACGAGGAACGGGAAATCGGAATATTGCCGCGTGTAATCGGCGAAATATTCCACCTGCCGATCGACGTAGAATTCCTTCAGCACGACATGGCCAAGCGCCAGCGCCAGCGCGGCATCGGTCCCCTGTTTGGGGTGGAGCCACATGTCGGAGAATTTTGCCGCCTCGTTATAATCGGGCGCGATGACGACGCTCTTGGCGCCGCGATAGCGAACCTCCGAATAGAAATGCGCGTCGGGCGCGCGGGTCATCGGGATGTTCGATCCCCATACCAGCAGGAAGCCGGCATTGTACCAGTCGGCGCTTTCGGGAACGTCGGTCTGCTCGCCCCAGGTCTGCGGCGACGACGGCGGCAGATCGCAATACCAGTCGTAGAAACTGAGCAGCGTGCCCCCGATCAGCGACAGATAGCGGCTGCCCGCGGCATAGGAGATCATCGACATCGCCGGGATCGGGGAAAATCCCGCGACCCGGTCCGGGCCATATTCCTTGATCGTATAGGCGTTGGCCGCAGCGATGATCTCGGTCGCCTCGTCCCAGCCGATGCGGACGAAGCCGCCGCGCCCGCGCTTCGACACCCAGTCGCGCCGCTTGTCGCTGTCCTGCACGATCGATTGCCACGCCGCGACCGGCGGCAGCGACTTTCTCGCCTCGCGCCAGTGGCGGATCAGCCGCGCGCGGACGAGCGGATATTTGATCCGCGTGCCGGAATAGAGATACCAGCTGTAGCTGGCACCCCGCGGGCAGCCGCGCGGTTCGTGATTGGGCAGGTCCGGGCGGGTGCGCGGATAATCGGTCTGCTGCGTTTCCCAGGTGACGATCCCGCCCTTGACGTAGATCTTCCACGAACACGATCCGGTGCAGTTCACGCCATGCGTCGACCGCACGATCTTGTCCGCCGCCCAGCGCTTGCGATACGCATCCTCCCACGCGCGCGTCTCATCGGTGGTGATGCCGAGACCGTCGGAAAACTTGCCCTGCTCGCGGCGGAAGAACGTCAGGCGATCGAGGAAATGGCTCATGAATAGGCTCCGCTGGTCAGGTCGCGCTTGCCAGCGCCGGAAGGGGGGGCGCCGAGGCGGGGGCGCGACCCGAACATGCCGCGCGGCCCGCTGTATGCGACCCAGGTCAGGGCCGCGCAGCTGAGGTAGAAGGCGAAGAACGCCCACAAGGCGCCGTCGGCAGACCCGGTGCTGCTGATCGACCAGCCATAGCCCTTGGGAATGTAGAAGGCGCCATAGGCCGCGATCGCCGAGATGAAGCCGACGATCGCCGCCGATTCACGATCGGCGTGCAGCCGCCGCTCCTCGACGGGCATGTCGGCATGTTCCACGTCGAACACGCGGCGCATGATCGCGGGCACCATCTGGAAGGTGGAGGCATTGCCGACGCCGCTGACGAAGAACAGCAGCAGCACCATGCCGAAGAAGCCGGCGAAGCTGCGCGCGTCGAGCGACCAGATCATGCCGATGATCGAGGCAGCCTGGACCAGGAAGACCCAGAAGCTGACCTTGGCGCCGCCGATCCGGTCCGACAGGCCGCCGCTGCCGGCCCGCGCCAGCGCGCCGACCAGCGGGCCGAGGAAGGCGTAGTGCAGCGCGTCGACCTCCGGGAACACCAGCTTGGAGAGCAGCGGGAAGCCCGCCGACATGCCGATGAACGTCCCGAACGTGCCGGTGTAGAGCCAGCACATGATCCAATTGTCGCGCCGGCCAAAGATCGTGGCCTGGTCGGCGAAGGAGGATTTGGCGCTGAGGATGTCGTTCATCCCGAACCAGGCGAGCACCGCGCCCAGCATCACCGGCGGCACCCAGATGAAGCCCGCATTCTGCAGCCACAGCAAAGTCCCGTCGCTCGCCACCTGCGCCTGCCCGCCAAGCGCGCCGAACAGCCCCATGGTGATCGCCACCGGCACGACGAGCTGCATCACGCTGACGCCAAGGTTGCCGATGCCCGAATTGATCGCCAGCGCACGGCCTTTTTCCGCCGCCGGGTAGAAGAAACTGATGTTGGCGACCGAGGAGGCGAAATTGCCGCCGCCAAAGCCGCACAGCAGCGCCAGCACCAGGAAGATGAAGAACGGCGTTCCCGGGTTCTGCACGGCATAGCCGATGCCGAACGCGGGGATCAGCAGCGATGCGGTCGACAAGGTGGTCCACAGCCGCCCGCCGAAGATCGGAACCAGGAAGGCGTAGAAGATCCGCAACGTCGCGCCGGATATGCCGGGCACGGCGGCGAGCCAGAACAATTGGTCGGTGGTGAAGGTGTAACCGATGCTGGGCAGCCGCGCGACGACGACGCTCCACACCATCCACACCGCAAAGGAGAGGAGCAGGCAGTAGGTCGAAATCCACAGGTTACGTCTGGCGATTGACCGCCCGGTGTTTTCCCAGAAATCCGGATCCTCCGGCCGCCATTCGGCGATCGGCCCGGCGCGCATCGCCGCGCGGCGGGTTTCCGGTTCGCCCATGCCGCGGAACTCGGGCAGCTCGGGACTTTGCGGCACGTGCGCCGCCGCCGACGCCTCGCGCTCCATGTGCTGGATCGCGCCATGCATCCAGAGCAGCGAGACGAGCACGATCAGGAACAGCAGGGCAAAGCTGCTCGTCCAGATCCCGGTCAGGTCGAGCAACGCGCCAAAGGCGAGCGGCAGGACGAAGCCGCCGAGGCCGCCGATCATCCCGACCAGGCCACCGACCGCGCCGACGTGATTGGGGTAATAGACCGGGATGTGCTTGTAGACCGCCGCCTTGCCCAGGCTCATGAAGAAGCCGAGCACGAAGATGATGATCAGGAACGGCACCAGCCCCATCGAGGTGCTGAAGGTGATCGGGCCGTTCACCCCCTCGATGACGTAGCTGGTCGGCGGATAGGACAGCAGGAACGTGCACAGCACCGAGACGATGAAGGTGGCGTACATCACCTTGCGCGCGCCGTAGCGATCGGACAGCGAGCCGCCATAGATGCGGAACAGGCTGGCCGGCACCGAATAAAAGGCCGCGAGCATCCCGGCGGTGCGGATGTCGAGGCCATAGACCCCGATCAGGTAGCGCGGCAGCCACATCGCCAGCGCGACGAACCCGCCGAACACGAAGAAATAATAAAGCGAGAACCGCCACACCTGGACGTTGCGCAGCACCTTCAGCTGGCTGGCCATGCTTTCGGCCTTCTGGCCGCCGTGCTGGCGCGTTTTCTGGTCAGGATCCTCGGGCGTCACGAACAGGAAGATCACCCCCATCACGATGATCGCCGCGGCCCAGATCTGCGCCACCGCCTGCCAGCCCATCGCGACCATCACGAAGGGGGCGAGGAACTTGGTCACCGCCGCGCCGATATTGCCCGCGCCAAAGATGCCGAGCGCGGTGCCCTGCCGCTCGGCGGGATAGAATTTGGAGACATAGGCGACGCCGACCGAAAACGACCCGCCGGCGAGCCCCACGCCAAGCGCCGCGATCAGCAACTGGGGGTAGGTGTGCGCATAGGACATCAGGAACGTCGCGATGCCCGACAGCACCATGACCGCGGCGAACACCCGCCGCCCGCCGATCTGGTCCGACCATACGCCCAGGACCACGCGCACCAGCGATCCGGTCAGGATCGGCGTGCCGGTCAGCAGGCCGAATTGCGTGTCGGAAAGCCCCAGTTCCTCTTTGACGCCCAGCCCGACGATGGAAAAGATGGTCCAGACCGCAAAGCAAACGGTGAAGGCGATCGTGCTTGTCCACAGCGCCCGGCCCGCGCCGTCCTTTGCGTGTCCAACATCCTCCACCATGGATTGGTCCCCGCCCGCCGAATGGTTCTCGACGACAAGGTAATCTGCGCTTTTCGCTGGGGGCGCAGTCAGTAAAGCTCCTTAATTGCGCACCAAACGGCGGGAAATCGCGCGCGCTGTCGATGGTGGCCGTCCGCCGCCGGGTCGGCTAGGGGGCGCGCCATGCTCTATCCCCTTGCGCTCGCGCTCGCCGTCGCGGCCACCCCCGACGCCGCCAGCACCGCGCCCACCCCGCAGGCGACGACCCAGGCGGCGGCGACCGGGCGCGCGACGGTGGTCACCGCGCCCGAACGGCCCGCGACGACGCCCGATCGCCCGCGCATCTTCCTCGGCGGCAGCATCGACATGGGCAACGCGCCCGACTGGCAGAAACAGCTCATCGCCGCCCTCGCCGACCGCGACGTGGTGATCCTCAACCCGCGCCGCCCCGACTGGAACCCTGCCTGGCGCCCGGAGGCGAGCGAGCCCGAATTCCGCCGCCAGGTGGAATGGGAGCTGGAGGCGCTGGAGAGCGCGGACATCATCGTCCTCTACCTCGCGCCCGGCTCGCAAAGCCCGGTCAGCCTGCTCGAACTCGGGCTGCACGCGCGGTCGGGCAAGGTCATCCTGCTGTGCCCGCCCGGTTTCTGGCGCAAGGGCAATGTCGATATCACGGCCGAGCGCTACGGCATCCAGCAGGTCGCCTCGCTGGAGGAACTGCACAAGGCGATCGACGCCCGGCTCGCCGCGCCGGCCCGCGCGCGGCGCTAGTCGGTCAGGCCACCGGCGGCCGGTTCGCCACCGGCAGCTGCCAGCCGCGCCGGATCGCCATCATCCGCAACCCGAAGCACAGCGCGCCCCCGGCGATCGCGGTCGGCACGATCGGCAGGTCGAGCATGTTGCCCGCCACCACCACGCCGGCGCCGGCCAGCGCCGCGACCGCATAAAGCTCCGACCGCAGCACGCCCGGCACCTCGGCCAGCAGCACGTCGCGCGCGATCCCGCCGCCGATCCCGGTCAGCACGCCCAGCAGCGCGGCCATCACCGGGCTCAACCCATAGGCCAGCGCCTTTTGCGCGCCCGCCACCGCGAACAGCGCCAGCCCCACCGCGTCGAGCATCCTGACCGGCGCGTGCAGCCGCTCGATCCACGGCGACCAGAAGAAACAGATGACGCCCGCCAGGCTCGATACGCCCAGGTACCGCCAGTCGACCAGCGAGGCGGGAGGCGTTGCGCCGATCAGCACGTCGCGCGTGATCCCGCCGGCGGTCGAGGCGGCGAACGCCAGCACCAGGATCCCGAAGATGTCGAGCCGCCGGCGCACCCCCGCGGTCGCGCCGCTCAGCGCGAAGGCGAACGTCCCGCCAAGGTCCAGCACGCGGACCAGCGTCACCAGCAGCTCGCCGGCGGCGGCGCCCTCAACCATCGCGCACCTCGCCCGCGTGATCCGTGTCAGGCCGCGCCCGGCCGGCATAGGCCCAGTAGAGCGCGACGCCCAGCGCGTTCCAGACCAGGAACCACCAATGGGTCGTGCTCGGCAGGCTGACGAACAGATAGACGCAGCCAGCGATCGCCACCGGCCCGACCAGCCACGCGGCAGGCGCGCGATAGCCACGCGGTGCGTCCGGCGCGCGGCGGCGCAGGACGAGCATGCTGACCGCCACCGCGGCAAAGGCGACCAGCGTCCCGGCATTGGCCAGCGCGACGATCTCGTTCAGCGGAAAGAACGCCGCGATGGTGCCGACGATCAGCACCGTGAACAGGGTGGTGCGCACCGGGGCCCCGCTCGACGACACGCGCGCCAGCCCGCGCGGCAGCAGCCCGTCGCGCGCCATCACGAAGAAGATCCGACTCTGCCCGTAGAAGAACGCAAGGATCACCGTCGGCAATGCCACTACCGCCGACAGCGCCAGGAACCGCGCCGCCTCCGGCTCGCCCAGCCGGCGCAGCACCAGCGCCAGCGGCTCGGGACTGTCGGCGAAGTCGCGAAAGCCGACCGCGCCCAGCGCCGCTCCCGCCACCAGGGTATAGATCGCCGCGCACGCCAGCATCGACCCGATGATGCCGATCGCCAGGTCGCGGCGCGGGTTGCGCGTTTCCTCCGCCGCGGTGGCGATCGCGTCAAAGCCGTAGAAGGCGGAAAAGATGATCGCCGCCGCTGCCATGATGCCACGCTCGACGCCGTCCGCGCCGGTCGACTTGGCAAAGCCGAACGGGTTGAACGGGGAAAGGTTGGCGCTGTCGAAATGCGGCGCGGCCATCCAGACGAAGGCGACCAGCGCGGATACCTTGACCAGCACCAGCACCGCATTGACGCTGGCGCTGCTGCGCATGCCATAGATCAGCATCGCCGCGACCCCGCCGATGATCGCCACCGCCGGCAGGTTGACGATGCCGCCCGCGTGCGGCCCATTCATCAACGCCCAGGGCACGCCCAGCCAGTCGTGCAGCAGCGGCGCGGCATAGCCGGACCAGCCGACCGACACCGCGCTCACCACCAGGCTGTATTCGAGGATCAGGCTCCACCCGATCATCCATGCGGCCAGCTGCCCCACCGCGACATAGCTGTAGGTATAGGCCCCGCCCGATGCGGGGACGAGCGTCGCCATCTCGGCATAGGCGAGCGCAGCGCAGGCGCATACGAAGCCCGCGATGACGAAGGCGACCAGCACCGCCGGTCCCGCCTTGGCCGCGCCAACCCCGATCAGCGTCAGGATGCCGGTGCCGACGATCGCCCCGACTCCCATTGCGATCAGGTGCGGCCAGCCCAGCGTGCGGGCCAGCGCGCCGCTGCCCTCACCGAACGCGCGGTCGAACGGCTTGCGAAGCTTCCAATTCCTCAACCGCCCGATCCTTCTTCACCAGCGCATGGCCCAACCGCTCCGCCCATTCCCGCGGCCGGGCGGGGCCGGGCAGGGGGGCGGACTGGTTGCTGTCGGCGCGGATTAGCATCGCCGCCGCCGCAGGTGGCGCGAAACACCTTGACCGCCGCCGCAGATTCTGCGGTTTGATCGCGCCATGACGACGGATCGTACGCTCGACCGGATCGACCGGCGAATCCTGCGCGCGCTTCAGGCCGAGGGGCGGCTGCGCAACGCCGCGCTGGCGCAGCGCGTCGGCCTGTCGGAAAGCGCGTGCCTGGCGCGCGTCCGCAACCTGGAAAACGCCGGCGTCATCCAGGGCTATCACGCCCGCCTCGATCCGTTCCGCGTCGACATCGGCCTCGTCCTTCTGGTCGAGGTCACGCTGGAGGGCCGCCACCGCGAGGAGCGGCAGCATTTCGAACGCCTCGTCAACGATTTGCCGCAGATCGTCGAGGCATCGCACGTCAGCGGTGAGACGGATTACATGCTGAAGGTCGTGGTGCGCGGCATGGCCGACTGGAATGCACTGAAGGAACGGATGACGCGCGAGGTCGGGCTCGCCCGCGTCGTGACGCATGTCGTGATGGACAAGCCCAAGGTGTTCCAGGGTTATCCGATCGCCCCGGAATGACGCCGCCGGGCGGTGCCGGCGTTATTCCTTCGCCTTGGCCGCCGGTGATGTCGTCTCCGGTGCCGCCGTGTCCGCGCCCTCCGGCGCCGCTGCCTCCGGCACGATGATCTCGATATCGACGCGCCGGTTCTGCCGCCGCCCCTCGGGATCGTCGCTGCCGTCGAGCCTGACGTTGGGCGCCGCCGGCCGACCGTCGCCCAGCGCGATGACGGTGATCCGCTCCTCGGCGATCCCCTTGTCGGTCAGGTAATCGCGCACCGCCTCCGCGCGCAGCCGCGACACGCGCAGGTTCGCCGCCCGGCTGCCGTCATTGTCGCTGCTCCCGCGCAGCACCCAGCGTGCCTCGCCCGGCAGCGACGGGTTGGCGAGCAGCGCGTCCAGCGCCTCGCGCGCCGCATCGTCAATCGCCGCGCCGCGCTCGAACAGGATCGTCGCTTCGGTCGGCACCGGCGGCGTCGGCTCGGGCTCGGCGACCGCCTGGCTCTCGGCGATCACCTTGGGCTGCATGATCGACTGCGCGGCGCGCTGCTCATTGCCCGTCGCCGCCTCGGCCGGGCTCGGCGTGGGCGAGGGGGCAGGGGCCGGCGCGCGATTGTCGCAGGCGGCGAGCGATACCGCCCCCAGCAGCAGAAAGGCGGTCTTGTTCATGCGATGGTCTCCTGCGGTCGCCCGGCCCTGTCTGCGGCGCTGTCCGTTGCCCCGTCTGTCGCCTCTTCGGGCGCCGGGATGGCATGCCAGAAATCGTCCTCCACCCGGTCGGGCGGCACGTAGAGCAGCACCGTGTCGCCGACCGTGGGCGTCGGCGCGGAGGCGTGCGAGAACATGCGCAGCGACCCGTCCTTGCGCAGCAGCAGCAGCGGGCCTCCTTCTTCGGGCAGCGTGGCGGCAGCGGCGGTGAAGCCGGCGACATCCTCGACGGTCGCGGCGGCGAAGGTCCAGCCCATCCGCTCGCGCCACGCGACATCCTCGACGCCCAGCCCCGACCGGAACATCGCCCGGCCGCGCAGCGCATCGGGCAGGCTGCGCGGATCGTCGCCCGCCGCATCGCCCAGCTGGTACACATTGTCGCGGCCCAGCTCGGGCGCGAACTCGCTGCACACCAGCGCATTATACGCCTCATTCTCCGCCGTCGCGGCGAGCAGCCCGAATTGCAGCAGGTCGAGCCGTTCCTCGGTCGCCTCGGCCAGGATCTCGCCGTGATAGATCGGCACGCCCTCGGCGCGCGCAGCGGTCAGCCGCTGCCAGCTGTTGTCGCTGATCGTCACGCCCACGCCCAGCGCGCGCAGCGCGCGCGCCAGCGACAGGCTCCACCGCGTCGACCCGACGATCAGCACGCCGCGCCCGCTCGGCGCAGTCAGCCCCAGCGCGCGGGCGAAGAAACCGATGGTGAAGCCGTGCGCGACGATCGTCGCCACCACCACCGCGAACGACAGCGCGACCAACGTGCTGCCGTCGCCATAGCCCAGCTCGTCCAGCCTGAGCGCGAACAGGCCGGTGATCGCGATCGCCACCACGCCGCGCGGCGCGATCCACCCGATGAACAGCCGCTCGCGCCACGGGATGCGGCTGAACGCCAGGCTGATCAGCACCGTCGCGGGGCGCACGAGGAACAGCAGCGCGAACAGGAACAGCCCGAACCGCCACTCGAATTGCCGGAGCACGCTGAGGTCGAGCGACGCGGACAGCAGCACGAACACCCCCGAGACGAGGATGATCGTGATATTCTCCTTGAAGCTCAGGAAATCGCGCAGCGACGCCAGCTTCATATTGGCCAGCGCAATGCCCATCACCGTGACGGCCAGCAGCCCCGTTTCCTGCTGGATCGCGTTGGACGCCACGAAGGTGCCGATCACCGCGACCAGGATCACCGGCGCCTTCAGATATTCAGGGACATAGCCGCGCGGCAGCGCCCAGCCGAGCAGCCGGGCGACGCCATAGCCCATCAGGCCCGCCACGATCGCCGCCAGCACCAGGCTCGCCAGGCTGTCGATGATCGTCGCGCCGCTGCCGGCCTGGCGCAGCACCTCATAGGTGACGACCGCGCACAGCGCGCCGATCGGGTCGTTGACGATCGCTTCCCATTTCAGGATCGCGCGCGGCCGCGCCGCGACGCTCGACTGGCGCAGCAGCGGCAGAACGACGGTGGGCCCGGTGACCACCAGGATGCCGGCGAACAGGATCGCGACCGGCCACACCAGCCCCGCGACATAATAACAGGCCAGCGCGCCCAGGACCCAGCCGACCGGCACGCCGACCAGCACCAGCCGGTGCACCGCGCCCTCGGCATGGCGCAATTCGCGCAGATTGAGGCTCAGCCCGCCCTCGAACAGGATCACCGCCACCGCCAGCGATATGGCGGGTTCCAGCAGCGCGCCGAAATCTTCCTCGGGGTGGATCAGCCCCGTCGCGGGCCCGGCGATGAGCCCCGCGATCAGCATCAGCGCGATCGCCGGCAGCCCGGTGCGCCACGCAATCCACTGTGCGCCGATGCCGAGCAACCCGACAAGCGTCAGCACGATGGCCAGATGATTCATTGTGTCTCCCTGCCGTCGCCATCGCGCGACCCTTCCCCAAGGGCCGGGGCAATGACTTTGTTCCGGCAGGGCAACGTCATGCCGCCCTGCACCTCGAATTGCCGCGCCGGGATCATGCCCGCTCCAGCCCCGCCCCGACAACCCCGCGACAAGTGACCCGATCAGTCGCTCAGCCGTGCCGACCAGCGCCGCTGAGTCATGGACCTACAAAAGAGGGCTGCGCGTGCAACGGCTGAAGGACGAAGATGGGTGGTGAGCTGACTTAGGATCGGGCCGGTTCGAGCAGACGCTTCCGCCGCCATTGCTTGGTTGATCTTCCAACGCACGAAGCTCGGCAAGGGTCACTATCCCGTTTTCGCTGCCACGCTTACGTGAGCGAGCACCGCAGAGTAATGTCGGAATTTCAAGTAGGTTAATCCATAGCTTGATCGGCACCGGCGAAGCTTGGACGGGTAGGGCTACGACAGCAGCGATCCAGCACCAAGTCGGAGGCCGGAATATGATCGGGAATCTCGGCGCGTCCCCCCACTGGCTCGGCGCCCATGATGCGGGCCGTTCGCCCGCTATTCCGACGTTGCACTAATGGTCGCGAGCACGACTGAGCCCGGGTCCGCCTGGCGCGAACTATGGATGAAGGAGGATTGGTGGGCGACGTGGATCGGCCTCTCGATCGTCCTCGCCGCTTGCGCATTGTTCTGGAGCGGCAGCAGCCTGCGTTGGCTGGCGGTGGTGCCGCCGCGGTGGACAGATTTCCGTCAGGTGGTCTACGATATTGCGACGAACTGGCCGCGCTATATCGGCCTGTACGTCCTCTGGCTGGCCGCCTTCTCGCTCGCCCTTGCGGTGATGGGGCAGCGGGTGCGCGCCTTCCTGCCCGCCTTCACCCTGCTGTATCTTGCCGCCTACGCGATCTTCGTCATCGGCCAGTGGCAGGAGGCGTCGTCCTACAATCTCGAGCCGCCGCTGCTCGCGCTGTTGGTCGGCCTCGTCATCGCCAACACGGTGCGCCTGCCCTCCTGGTTCGAGGCGGGGCTGAAGACCGAATTCTACGTCAAGACCGGCATTGTGCTGCTCGGCGCGACCCTGCCGCTCTCGCTCGTCGTGCAGGCCGGGCCCGTGGCCATGTTGCAGGCGGCGCTCGTGTCGATCGTGACCTTCACCGTCATCTACACGGTGGCGGTCAGGCTCGGCCTTGATCGGCGCTTTGCGGCTACGCTGGGGGTGGGCGGCGCGGCCTGCGGGGTCTCGGCGGCAATTGCGGTCGCAGGTGCGGTGGGCGGCAAAAAGGAAGATACTGCCGTCGTCATCACGATCGTCGTGATCTGGGCCATGATCATGGTCTTTGCCCTGCCGCTCGCCGGGCGCGCGCTGGGCCTCCCGACCGGCGTGGCGGGCGCATGGATCGGCACCTCCGAATTCGCTGATGCGGCGGGGTTCGCGGCGGCGCAGACCTATGGCGGCTACGCCGGCGAGGTTCAGGGCATCACTGGCACCGCGGATCAAGCTATCTCTGCCTTCACGCTGATGAAGGTGGTCGGTCGCGACATGTGGGTGGGTGTGTGGGCTGTGGGACTCGCGATCATCGCGACGACGCGATGGGGCCCGCACCCCGGCGGCAGCGCGCCCGACGTGGGCGAAATCTGGCGACGTTTCCCCAAGTTCGTGATCGGGCTGTTCCTCGCCTCTGCGATCATCACCGCCGCGACCGCCCATTACAGCTTGGAGCGGTATGACAACATCGTCGCGCCGACGTTGACGGGTCCGATCAAGGACCTGCGTACCTGGGCATTCATCTTCTGCTTCTTCAGCATCGGCCTGACGACCCGTTTCCGTGACCTGGCTGCCGCCGGCCGAACGCCCTTCGGCGCATTCACCGCCGGCGTGGTCGTCAACGTCATCCTGGGCTTCGTCCTCTCCGTCTATGTCTTCGGCGCCTATTGGGCGACGCTGGGGCAATGAGCATCGCCACGATCTTCCGGGACCTTCTGGAGGCGGGGGCGCGAGACAAGCCCTGCCGCCCGTGCGCGCATTTCTGCGACGATCCCGCGCGGCTGAAACGTGAATTGCCGGGGCTGACGGCGCTCTCCTCGACCAGCGCCTCGGTCTGCGCGCAGGACGGTTTATGCCTGCACCACGGATTGATCATCAACGGTCGACGCCGCTGCCCCGCCTTCAGCCCCTGCGACTTGGGCCTCGAGCGGGCGTGACTTGAGTGTACGGCCACCCTCCCATCTGCATCGGGGCAGATAGCGAACGCTGACAGTGCGCCGTCGGTTTATCTGTCGGGCACGCTCGAAAAACTCGTCGCCGGGACTCCAGCTTAATTGCAGCAGGTCAAGAGTCGCGGCCGATCACGCCTCCCAAGCATCGAAGTCGCTTTCATTTTGCGCCCCGGCTATCGCAAGGAGGCGCAGCGCCTCGCAGGGGTACGAGTTTGGACTGGGCTCTAAGGACCGCTAGTGGGGCGCTACCCGACAGTCCGCTTTATGATTCCACGGCCCGGCTCTGAGTCATCTGTCCTCGACGCGTACGCCCATCATTGACGGACGCCGTTGCCGGATTATGTACCGCCCCGTACATTATCCATCAAGGAGAGGCCGCATGGCTGCGTTTTCAGGAAAGAAGGTTCTCGTGCTCGGTGGCAGTCGCGGGATCGGCGCGGCGATCGTGCGGCGCTTCGCGAACGATGGCGCGGCGGTGACCTTCACCTATGCCGGATCGCGCGACGCGGCCGAGCGGCTGGCATCGGAAACCGGCGCCACGGCGGTGCAGACCGACAGCGCGGATCGCGACGCGGTGATCGCCCGGGTGCGCGACAGCGGCCCGCTCGACGTGCTGGTGGTGAACGCCGGCTATGCGATCTTCGGCGACGCGCTGGCGCAGGATCCCGATGCGATCGACCATCTGCTGCGCGTCAACGTCCACGCGCCTTATTACGCCTCCGTCGAGGCGGCGCGGCAGATGCCCGACGGCGGGCGGATCATCGTCATCGGCTCGGTCAACGGGGATCGCATGCCGATGCCCGGCATGGCCTCCTATGCGCTCAGCAAGTCGGCGCTTCAGGGCATGGCCCGCGGCCTCGCGCGTGATTTCGGCCCGCGCGGCATCACGATCAACATCGTGCAGCCCGGCCCGGTCGATACGGAGGCCAATCCCGCCGACGGCCCGATGAAGGATGTGATGCACAGCTTCATGGCGATCAAGCGCCACGGCCGCCCGGACGAGATCGCCGCGATGGTCGCCTGGCTCGCCGGCCCGGAGGCCGGGTTTGTCACCGGCGCGATGCACACGATCGACGGCGGCTTCGGCGCCTGACCGCCTGATAAATGGGGGGGCGGGGGCGGGGCGCGTGCCGGCCGGCGCGCGCCCTTCTCGCCCTGCCTCCCGTCAACCGCCGCGGTTCAGCGGTCGGTGGTGCGGACGAACTCCATCAGCAGCGCCTTCAGGTCGCGCGCGCTGTCCTCGGCGCGGGTGCCGGCCTGTTCGCATATCCGCTTCAGCTCGCGCTCGAAGAAGGACGTGCCGGCTGACGACACCGCCCACCAGCCGGCAAAGGCGCGCCTGGCCGCGGTCGACGCCTCGAGTGTCAGGGCGCTGCGATGGCGCGGGTCCGACAGGATGCTCTGGCGCAGCGCAGCGACGCTCGCCGCCGGCCCCTCGATGAACTGCGAGAATCGCTCGCCGGTCCAGATCAGCGCACCCGTCACGTCGAGCGTCGCGTTGCGCGATTGCGAGACCGCTTGGATCGCCCGCATCGCCTCACCAGCCTCGGCACGGTCGAGCGTGCAGACGCTTGAATATAACCAGGTAGAAAACATGATGGTGACGGCGCGCGGGTGTTGATCTCAAAGAGGTGGGCGGCTCCATCGTCAATCGCACCCGTGTCGGTCAAGAGTGCTGCGGCCCTTGTGGTTACCAAAATGTTACCGGCCGCTACCGTAGATTTGCCATCTCCCCCTCGCCCCCGGTCGCGCGGCAATGGTCGCCTCGCGAGCAGGAGGGTTGAAGATGAACGTTCATGATCTGAACCGCGGCGCGATCGCGCAGGGCGCCCGGTCGTTACGATCGCTGTCCGCGCCGGAGCGGCGCCGTGGGCAGCGCCTGCGCACCGTGTACCGCGTCGCCCGGCTGTTCGCGCGCGGCGACACCGGGCTCGCGCGGGTGCGCAACATCTCTGACGGCGGGCTGATGCTCTCGACGACGATGGACATGTGCGTCGGCGATCCGGTGCGCGTCGACCTGTCGGACAGCTGCTCGCTGAGCGGCAAGGTTGCCTGGCACCACGGCGACCAATGCGGCATCGCGCTCAGCGCGCCGATCGACAGCAGCGCGGTGCTGAAGCGGCTGTTCGAGGAACGCCGCGCCGGCGACGCGCGCCCGATGCGGATCAACCACCAGAAGTCGGTGGTGGTGGAAAGCGAGCTTGGCCTTCAGGTCGCGACGCTGCGCGACGTGTCGCAATCGGGGCTGAAGCTGGCGCATGACGGCCGCTTCACCGCGGGCCTGCCGGTCAAGGTGCGGCTCAGCCCCGAGCTGGAGCGCCGCGGCGTAGTGCGCTGGTCGCAGACCGGGCTCGCCGGCGTCGTCCTCACCGAGGGCTTGAGCGTGGAGGAACTAGGCTCGATGCGCGACCTGTAATCACCCGTCCGCACCGGCTGCCTGTTTCAGGCAGGCTCCAACACGGCGGCATCCGCCACGCCCGCCGCAAAGCCGATCCGCATCGCCTCGGCGACGGTGCGCACCCCCAGCCGGTCGAACAGGTTGGCGCGGTGCATCTCGGCGGTGCGCACGCTGATCCCCAGCAGGTGCGCCGCGCTCTTGGTCGTTTCCCCGGCCATCAGCGCGGTCAGCATCTCGCGCTCGCGCGGCGACAGCTGGTCGACCCGTGCCGCGTTCTGGCGACGCGCGTTCTGCCGTGCGACCACCTCATCCAGTTCGTCCGACAGGCGGGCGATAATGTCCAGCAACACCGCCTCGGCGAACGGCTTTTCGATGAAGTCGCGCGCGCCCAGCTTCATCGCGCGCACCGCGCTCGGCATGTCACCATGTCCCGTCACGACGATCATCGGGAACAGCGCGCGCAGGTCCTGCGGGATACGCTCCAGCACCGCCAGCCCGTCGAGCTGCGGCATGCGAATGTCGAGCAGAGCGCACCCCGGCGCCAGCCCGGGCGCCTCGTCGAGGAAATCGGTCCCGGACACGAACGGTCGCGGCGCATAGCCCGACGCGCTCAGCAGGAACGACGTTGATCGACGAACGCCGGCATCATCGTCAATGACGTACACCGCGCGGGAAGAAGAAGGCGCGGGCGCAGCAGCAACCATGGGGAGGACTTTTCCGTGATCGGGGAGAAGGCGCCCGATCAAGACTTCCGCGTCGGGAAGCAAGGGGACGGACCAGAGACAGGCGGCGCACTAACGCGCATAGAGGCGGCGCGCCATAACAAGGTTGGGGGAGATCTGAAAAATGCTGAGCCTGACGGCGACGGAATTCCTTGAACGTACCAGCGAGTGCGTTCTGGTCGTCGGTTCAGACTGGACGGTGAAATTCTGCAATGACCTTGCCCGGCGTGAGTTGCGCAGCCCCGATCTGGAGGGGAGCCACCTGTGGTCGACATTTCCCGCGGCGCGCGGCTCGGTCTTTGAGGAACGCTATCGCCTCGCGCTCGAGCGGCAGATGAGCCAGACCTTCCAGGCTTATTATCCCTCGCTTGAGCGCTGGTATGATGTTCATGCCGTCCCGGCCGGCGGGAACCTCGCGGTGTTCTTCCGCAACCTCAACGGCGCCCGCGTCGCGCCGGGCGAGGTGCGGCCGCCCGCGCCGATGCTTGATGCGCTGTTCGACCAGACGTTCCTCGGGGTGATGCAGCTTGATGCGGGCGGGCGGCCGGTCGATGCGAACCACCAGCTCTGCAGCCTCGTCGCGCGTTCCGCTTGCGATCTTCTGTCGCGGCCGATGGCCGACTGGATAATGCCGACCGACCTTAAGGCATTGGAGGCGTGGCTGCGCCATGTGCAGGCGACGACGGCGCCGGGCGAGTGCGAGGTCCGGATCGTGCGCCCGGATGGGGAAATCCGCCACTGCTCGCTGCGCCTCTCGTCCGAGGGCAGCATGCCGGCTGGCCGGCGCACTATCCTGGTCTCCGCCGACATCACCGACCGCCGGCAGGCGGAGGCGCATTTGCGCGAGCGGGAACAACGCCTTCACCTCGCCGCGCGCGCCACCAACGACGTCATCTGGGACCATGACCTGCGCTCGGGCGAGGTCAGCTGGAACCACGCGATCGAGCAGCTCCACGGCGCCCCGGCAATCGACCACGTCAGCTGGTGGGTGGCAGATCCACCCCGAGGACCGCCCGCGCGTCACCGCCGATATCGACGCCTTCATCGTTTCGGGCGGGGAGCATTGGCAGCATGAATATCGCTTCGCCCGCGCCGATGGCAGCCACGCCCACGTCCTCCACCGCGCCTTTCTGGTGCGCGACGATGGCGGTGCGGCGGTCCGCATGGTCGGCGCGATGACCGACATCAGCCAGCGGGTGGAGGCGCAACAGCGGCTGAACCGGCTGCAGGGCGAGCTGATCCACGTCTCGCGCGTCAGCGCGATGGGCACCATGGCCTCCGCGCTCGCGCATGAGCTCAACCAGCCGCTCACCGGCATCGCCAATTATGTCTCGGGCGCGCGCCGCCTGCTCGAGGCGCGCGGCGCCGACGCGCTGGAGGATGTCCTGCCCGCGCTTTCGCTCGCCGCGGATGAGGTCAACAACGTCGGCGAGATGATCCGTCGCCTGCGCCGCATGGTGGCGCACGGCCGCGCCGATGTGCAGCCGGTCGCGCTCGGCCGGCTGGTCCATGACGCGCTGTCGCTCGCCATTCCCAACCCGGCGCTGGCGCAGGTCGAGATCGCGGTGGATCTCGCCCCCGGCAAGGTCGATGCCGATCCGGTCCAGCTCCAGCAGGTGCTGGTCAACCTCATCCGCAACGCGACCGAGGCGATGGAGCATGCGCCAACGCGCCGGCTGCGGATCTGGTCGACGGCGGAGGGGGATCGTCACCGCGTGCGGGTGTCCGACACCGGCGGCGGCCTCTCCGACGAGGTTGCGGCGGGGCTGTTCTCGGCCTTCCGCTCGACCAAGGAGAACGGAATGGGCGTCGGGCTCACCATCTGCCGCACGATCATCGAATCGCATCGCGGCACCATCGGCGTGGAGGAAACCTCGCCCGCGGGGACGACGATGTTCTTCGTCCTCCCGCTCTCCCGCGCCGAACCCTGACGCTAGGCCGCGTCCGCGCGCGCGCCGATCATCCGCAAATCGACCCCGCTCGGCTCCTGGAAGGCGCGCAGGCCGAACTCGGGCAGGATCGCGATCAGATGGTCGAAGATATCCGCCTGGATATCCTCATACTCCACCCACATGGTCGTCGCGGTGAAGCAATAGATCTCGATCGGGATCCCCTGCGGCGTGGGGGCCAGCTGGCGCACGATCAGCGTCATGTCCTGCGCGATCCGCGGGTTGGCGCGCAGGTAATGGAGCACATAGGCGCGAAACGTGCCGATGTTGGTCACGCGCCGCTGGTTGGCGGGGATTTGCGCCGCCGGCCCAAGCCTCGCGTTCCATTCGGCCAGCTCCCCGCGCTTGCGATCGATATGGTCGTGCACCAGGGCGATGTCGGCCATCCGGTCGCGCTCCGCCTCGGTCAGGAACCGCACGCAATTCTGGTCGATGAGCAGCGCGCGCTTGATCCGCCGCCCGCCCGATTCCGCCATGCCGCGCCAGTTCTTGTAGCTTTCCTGGATCAGCCGGTGGGTCGGGATGGTGGTGACCGTCTTGTCCCAGTTCTGCACCTTCACCGTGTGCAGCGCGATGTCGATCACCGCGCCGTCGGCATGCAGCTGCGGCATGTCGATCCAGTCGCCGACGCGCAGCATGTCGTTGGAGGTGAGCTGCACCGACGCGACCAGCGACAGGATCGTGTCCTTGAACACCAGCATCAGCACCGCCGCCATCGCGCCCAGCCCGGACAATAGCAGCAGCGGCGATTGCTCCATCAGGGCCGCGACGATCAGGATCGCGGCGCCCAGGTACAGGACGATCTTCAGCACCTGGACATAGCCCTTGATCGGGCGATGCGCCGCCTCCGGCCGCCGCTCGTAGATCTGGTTGGCGAGGCTCAGCGCCGCGCCGATCGCCAGCGCCAGGAACAGGATGATCGACGCCGCCACCACATTGCCGATCGCGACCCCCACCGGCGCGGGCAGGTTGGGCACCGCGCGGATGCCGTAAGCGACGATCAGCGCCGGCACGATATTGGCCAGCCGTGCGGCGATCGGCGCCGCGCCCTCCACCGGCAGCCGCCGCATGATGTAGCGCAGCGCGATCCGCTTCACGACGAAGTTCGCGCCCCACGCGATCGCCCCCAGCAGCGCCAGCGCGATCAGCGTCTCGGCCCAGGCGGGCAGCTGCGCCAGCACGGGTATCCCGCGCAGCGAGAGGGAAGGGGCGGCGGTCATCGAATACATGGCAATCCTGCCCGGACGATCCGGGTCCTGCTGGGGCGAGGGGGAAGGCGCGGGTGAACGGGCTCAGCCCGCCGCTTGGTCACGCCGCGCAAAGGGGTCCTCGCGCAGCGATCGACCCGCCGTTTCGGGCATGAAGCGCAGCGCGACAAGCCCCACGACGCACGCCAGCATCATGTAATAGGCCGGCATCATCGGATCGCCCGTCAGGCTGATCAGCCCGCTGCCGACCATCGGCGCCGTCCCGCCAAAGATCGAGGTGGAGATATTATAGGCGATGGCAAAGCCGGCAAAGCGCACCGCGGTCGGGAACATTGCCGGGAAGGTGGCGGAGATGGTCGCCAGCTGCGGCACGTACAGCAGTCCCAGCACGATGAACCCGACGATCGCGCCGGCAAATCCGGTGCCGATCAGCATGTAGAGCGGCACCACCATCACCAGCAGGCCGATCAGCGACCAGCGCCACATCACCCGCCGCCCGATCCGGTCGGACAGCGCGCCGGCAAAGGGGATGAAGACCATCATGAACAGCATGCCGATGATCGGCACCAGTAACGCCTCGTCGCTGCTGAGGCCGATGCGGCGCTGCAGATAGGTCGGCATGTAGCTGAGCAGGGTATAATTGACGACGTTGAGCGCGATCACCAGCCCGCCGACCACCAGCAACGGCCGCCAATGCTCACGCACCAGCGTGGCGATGCCGGGCGGCCGCCGCTCCTCCATTGCTGCCATTTCCTCGCGGAAGATCGGCGTGTCCTCCATCTTCGACCGGACATACATGCCGACCAGCCCGATCGGCCCGGCGATCAGGAACGGGATGCGCCAGCCCCAGCCCTGCATCTGCGCGTCGCCCAGCCACAGCGAAAAGCCGAGCATCAGCGCCGCGCCGCAGGAAAAGCCGGCGAGCGTGCCGAATTCCAGGAAGCTGCCGAAAAAGCCGCGCCGGTCGTCGGGGGCATATTCGGCCATGAAGGTCGCTGCCCCGCCATATTCGCCGCCCGTGGAAAATCCCTGCACCAGCCTGAGCGCGATCAGCAGCGTCGGCGCCCAGACGCCGATCGTCGAATAATCGGGGATCAGCCCGACGGCAAAGGTCGCGCCGGCCATCATCAGGATGGTCATCGCCAGCACCGACTTGCGCCCGATCCGGTCGCCGAGCGGCCCCCAGAACAGCCCGCCGAGCGGCCGGACCAGGAAGGAGATGGCAAAGGTGGCGAGCGCGAACAGCACCGCCTCCTCGGTGTCGCCGGGAAACAGGGCGGCCGAGATGAAGGTCAGGCCGTAGGCGTAAATGCCATAGTCGAACCATTCGACCGCATTGCCCAGCGCCGACGCGCCGACCGCGCGCTTCAGTTCCGAACGGTCGCCACCCTGATGGGGCGGCGCGGCGGTATCGGCCGTCACGTGCGTGTCCATGGTTCACCTGTTGTATCGTCGTGGGGCGCAGGCTCGGGGCCTGCAGGGTCGAGCAGCGCGGCGACCGGCGTGGTGCGCGGCAGGATCTGGAAATCCTGCTGCTCGGGCGCGGGCACGGGCGCGCTGATGGCGAGACGGCACAGGCCAAAGGCGAGCGTTCCCGCCGCGGCAAGCCCGATGAAGCCGAACAGGCCGCCCGTCCCCGCCTGGCTCATCGCCGTCGCCGCGCCCATCGGGCCCAGTGCCGCGCCCGCCGAATACAGCAGCACCAGCTGGCCGCTCGCCGCGACCCGCTCGTGCGACGCCAGCCGGTCGTTCACATAGGCGACGCACAAGGGGTAGAGCGCAAAGGCGAGGCCACCGAACGCCGCGCCCAGCACGAACAGCAGGATCCCGCCCGGCGCCGTGGCCAGCGCCAGGCTCACCAGCAGGGTCGCGGCAAAGCAGCCGATGATGACGAGCCGTCGGTCGAACCGGTCGGACAATCGCCCCAGCGGCCATTGCAGCGCCACGCCGCCCAGGATCACGATGGTCATGAAGCTGGCGGTGCCCTTCAGGTCCAGCCCGACGCGCCCGGCATAGATGGCGGCGAGGCCATAAAAGGCGCCCAGCATCAGCCCGGTGATGCCGGCGCCGACCACGCCCAGCGGGGAGGCGGCGAACAGCCGGCGCAGCGGCAGCGAGGCGGCATCCTCCAGCACCGGCGCATGGGTGCGCGTCAGGCAGACCGGGATGATCGCCAGCGTGATCAGGATCGACGCCAGCTCGAACGGCACCTGCGGCGCGGTATTGCCTGACCTGAGCAGCAGCTGCCCCAGCGCCTGCCCGGAATAGAGCGCGACCATATAGGAGGCGAGCACCGACCCGCGCGTCGTGCTGTCGGCGCGGTCGTTCAGCCAGCTTTCGATGCAGATGAAGACGCCCGCCACGCAGACGCCGTCGACCAGCCGCAACGCGGCCCACAGCGCGGGCTGCTGGACCAGGGCATAGGTCAGCGTGCTGACCGACAGCAGCGCGACGAAGGTGGCGAAGGCGCGGATATGGCCGACGCGTCGGACGATCGCGCCGGCGCGCAGCGCGCCGATCACCAGCCCGCCGAAATAGGCGGTGGCGACAAGGCCGATGACCATCGTGCTGCTGCCGCCGCGTTCCAGCCGCAGCGCGATCAGCGTCGACAGAAAACCGCTGCCCGCCATCATCATGAAGATGGCGGCGAGCAGGCTTCGCACGGGCAGGATGGTCGCCAGCATCGGTGTCATGCCCGCCGCATCACGCGGCGCGGCGGTCCTCGCTGATGGGCGCCTCGCGCTCGATCAGCGCATGGTGCAGCGCGCGCACCGCGGCGTCGAAATCACTGCAATCGACGACGAACTGGACGTCGACGTTGCGGATCTGGTGCTGCATCGCCAGCATCGTCACGCCCGCCTCGCCCAGCGCGGCGAGCGCGTCCGGGACCAGCCCGGGGCGCGAGATGTCGCTGCCGATCGCGGCAACCATCGCCACCGGATGCGCGGAAACCGCCGCGTCGGGATACATCGCCTGCAACTCGGCGATCGCGCCCGCCACCGCCTCGGCGCTGGCGTTCAGATAATGGGTGATCGTATTGGCGTTGGACGCCTTGCTCACGATCCACAGACGATGGCGCGCGAGCAGGTCGAGGATCGCGGTGTCATAGCCCTTCACCCCGACCATATCCTGTTCGAAGAACTGCAGCGCCTGCAGCTGGCGGATGCCCGTGACGATCTCGATCCGTGGCTTTTCCGACATATAGTCGCCGGTGACGAGCGTGCCGCCGTCCTCGCGGTCGAACGTGTTGCGCACGCGCAGCGGGATCCCGCTCTGGCGCAGCCCGCGCCCGGCGCCGGGGTGGATCGCCTCCATCCCTAGGTTCGCGAGCTGGTCGGCGACGTCGTAGTTCGTCCGCCCGATCTTGCGCGCCTTGTCGACGCCGACCAGCCGGGGGTCGGCGCTCGACAGGTGGAATTCCTTGTGGATGATCGCCTCGCGCGCACCGGTCAGCACCGCCAGCCGCGAAAAGGTCATCTCGGTATAGCCGCGGGCATAGCGCGACACCATGCCGCCCTCGCAGCCGGCATAGCCGGTGACGATCGGCAGCACGCGGGAAAGGTCGATCGCGGCAAAGGCGTCGCCGATCCTTTGGTCCAGGCTGCGCAGGTCGTCCTGGTCCCATAGCGTCAGGTCCACGAACTGCGCATTCACGTCGCGGTCGCGCAGCAGCAGCGCGGTGCTGTTCGCGCTATGCGCCTCGCCGATCCCGGCCAGCAGCTCGCGCACCGTCACCAGCTGCTCCTTGACGCAGAAGCGGCCATGGCTGCGCAGCCGCGCCAGATCCTCCAGGCACGCACCGACCGATGCGATCCGCCGGTCGACAAAGGCGTCGGCCTCGGCGCGGCTCTCGGCGCGCGCGAACATCGCGGCATTGCGCTCGCGCATCGCCGCCTGCACCCGCGCCATCGCCTCGCGCCAGCCATTGGCATCGTCGTCCGCGACGAACCGGCCATAGACGCCCGGCTCGCCGGTCTTCTTGTTCTCCAGCAGCAGGTCGGTCATCCCGCCATAGGCGGAGACGACGAAGATGCGGTTGTAGAGGTCCGCGCCCGAGCGGCCGGCGATCAGGACATTGTCGAACAGCGTCGCCGTCGCCGCCATCGACGTGCCGCCGATCTTCTCCACGCTGTGGCCAGCGCTCATGCCGGCACCATTTCTGCCAGCGGCTCGGACAGGGGCCCGCTTTCGACGGCCAGCGGCTCGGCCTTGCCGCGATGCGCCAGGAACCAGGGGCGCGGCTTCTCGACCCCGAACGGCTTCTCCAGCTGGTTGCTCACCGCATTATAGACCAAGAACGCATTCGCGCGCGGGAAGGGCGTGATGTTGCCGTTCGACCCGTGCATCAGGTTGCAGTCGAACAGGACCACCGTGCCCGGCTTCCCCGTCGGCGCGACGATGCCGTGCCGCTGCGCCATTTCGGCGAGGCTCTGCTCGTCCGGCACGCCATATTCCTGCTTCTTGAGCGAGCTGAGATAATGGTCCTCGGGCGTCTCGCCGACGCACGTCAGGAACGTGCGGTGCGATCCCGGGATCACCATCAGCGGGCCGTTGTGCGGCGTGTTCTCGGCCAGCAGGATCGACATCGACAAGGCGCGCATCCGCGGCATCCCGTCCTCGACGTGCCAGGTCTCGAAATCGCTGTGCCAGTAGAATTCGCGCCCCTTGAACCCCGGCTTATAGTTCAGCCGCGACTGGTGGATGTACACCTCGTCGCCGAGCAGGAACCGCGCGACATCGGCCAGCCGCGCATCGCGCGCCAGCCGCGCCATCACCGCGCTTTGCTGGTGAATCTCGAAGATCGACCGGATTTCGTCGCTCTGCGGCTCGGTGACGATCGTCTCGCGGTCGAGCGCGGCCGGATTGCCGAGCAGCTCGCCCGCCGCGCGCTGGAGGAAGTCGACCTCCGCGGCCGAGAACAGATCCTCGAGCACGAGATAGCCGTCGCGTTCGAACTGTACCGCCTGTGCCGCGCTGACCGGCGCGACGGGGCTCCAGGTGCTGCGGACGACGGGGTCCTGCCGCGGCCGCAGTTCGGCCTCCGCGGCAAAGCGAGAGGGGTAGAGGTCCTGCATCAGGCGTCTCCCTTTTATTGGTTCATGTCATGGGGGCGAGGGCGCGCACGCCGGGGATCACCCGGTCGCAGCCACCGGCGCCCGCGCGTCGACATCGGCCGGATAGGCCCCCGTCTCGTCATGCACTTCATTGCCGGTCACCGGCGGGTTGAAGGTGCAGGCGGTGACGAGGTCGGTCTCCGGCCGCACGATATGCCGGTCATTGTTGTTCAGCGCATACATCACGCCCGGCTCCAGCCGGTGGATTTCCCCCGTCCCCAGGTCCTCGATCGTGCCCGTGCCCTTCAGCACCAGCACCGCCTCCAGGTGGTTCTGGTAATGCATCTTCAGCTCACTGCCGGCGAACATGGTGGTGACATGGAAGGAAAAGCCCATGCCATCGTCCTTCAGCAGCAGCCGGGCACTGACCCAACCGTCCGATTCCACGTTGCGGTCCGATGCGCGAATGTCGTCGAGTTTGCGAACGATCATGAATGATCTCCTTTAGGTCTGAAGTATTTATTCCGCCGCGATGGCGTGGTCGGCGCGCATGGCCTCGCCCAGCCGCGCCTCCAGCATGTCGAGCCCGTGGCTCAGCACGGCGTCGTCGATCACCAGCGGCGCCAGCACCTTGATGACCTCGTCGTGCGCGCCGCTCGTCTCGATGATGAGGCCGGCGTCAAAACAGGCCGCCGTCACCTGGCTGGCAAGCTCGCCCGACCCGACGTTGATGCCGCGCATCATGCCGCGCCCGCGCGTCTCGAAACCATGGCGGTCGGCCATGCGCTGCAAGCGGCTGGCGAGCAGGTCGCCGCGCCGCTGCACGTCACCGGCAAAGCGGTCGTCCTGCCAGAAATGGCGCAGCGCCGCGGTCGCCGTGACGAAGGCGTGGTTGTTGCCGCGGAACGTGCCATTGTGCTCGCCCGGCAGCCACTGGTCGAGCTCGGGGCGAAGCAGCGTCAGCGCGAACGGCAGCCCCATGCCCGACAGCGATTTCGCCAGCGTGACGATGTCGGGCGTGAAGCCCATGTCCTCGAAGCTGAAGAAGCTGCCCGTCCGCCCGCAGCCGGCCTGGATGTCGTCGACGATCAGCAGCGCGCCATGCGCCCTGGCGGTCCCCGCGATCCGCCGCAGCCATTCGGGCGACGCGGCGTTCAGCCCGCCTTCGCCCTGCACCGTCTCGACCAGGATCGCGGCCGGCGCGTCGAGCCCGCTCGAGGGGTCGGACAGCCGCTGTTCCAGCAGGTCCGCGGTGTCGACGTCGGGCCCGTAATAGCCGTCATAGGGCTCGTGCGCGACATGCGACAGCGGCACGCCCGCGCCGCCGCGCTTGGTGGCATTGCCGGTGCACGCCAGCGCGCCCAGCGTCATGCCGTGGAAACCGTTGGTGAAGGCGATCACCATCTGCCGCCCGGTCACCTTGCGCGCCAGCTTGATCGCCGCCTCCACCGCGTTCGTCCCGGTCGGCCCGGTGAACATCACGCGATGGTCCATCCCGCGCGGCTTCAGGATCACGCGCTCGAACGTGTCGAGGAAATCGTGCTTGGCGTCGGTGTGCAGGTCGAGGCCGTGGGCGATCCCGTCGGCCGCGACATAATCGAGCAGCGCCTGTTTCAGGATCGGGTGGTTGTGCCCGTAATTCAGCGTCGAACAGCCCGACAGGAAATCGAGGTACCGCCCGCCCTGGTCGTCGTGCATCCACACGCCCTCGGCGCGGTTGAACTGGCGCGGCATCGCGCGGGCGTAGCTGCGCACGGCGGAGTCGCGGCGCTCATACAGGCGGGTGTCCGGGCGGGTGCCGGACGGCTGTGGTGTCGTGAACAAGGTCTTATCCCCTCTGTTCTGTCAGATTGTGGTGGTCGATCGGCCCAATCCGGGCGAGGAACTCGGTCGCGTGCGCGCCGGCGAAATGCGTCTCGCGGTCGAACATCGTGCGCCGCTCCAGCGTCGCGGACCAGGTCCGCGCCAGTCGCTGGAACAGCCCCCAGGACGCTTCATTGTCCGCGGTGATGGTGGTGATCAGATGCGTCACGCCCTGCTGTGCGGGCTGCTGCATCAAATGGTTGATCATCCGGCTGGCCAGCTGCCTGCCCCGGCCCTCGGGCGCGACGGCAACCTGCCACACGAAAAACGCGGTCGGGTCGGACGGCGGGCGATAGCCGGAGACCCAGCCGATCATCCGGCCCGCCTCCTCGGCGATCACTTCCTCGGCAATAACGCAATGGTCCCCGAAATGCTCGCACTGCAGCAGGTTGCAATAGGGCGAGTTGCGATCGAGCGGCGGGCAGGCCGCGATCAGTGCGGTGACGGCAGGGCCGTCGGTGGCTCGGGGACGGCGCAGGCGCAGCGTGGCTGCGGCGCCGCCATGATGGTCGTTGGCGGTCGAAGGCGTCGCCTTTTCGACCGTTTCGCTCTCAAGAATGTTTCACTCCATGAAGTTATAAGCGCACGGCAATGCAGCGCTGCTCGCTAAAAACCTAAGCCCCTTTGGCGCAAGCACAACCCCGTTCAGCAAAATATGTTTCATCGGGTGAAACATATCGCAATGAATATCGTGAAAAATGCCGCTTGCAGCGCGCGCGCCGGGCGCTACGCGGCGACATGGATTCGCCGATCGCCAGCGCCACTTTGAGAGCGTTGCGCCGCGTGCTTCGCGCGGCGGAAGGGGGCACGCGAAAGCTTGCCACCACCACCGGGCTCACGCCCTCGCAATTGCTCGTCCTGCGGGAAATCGACGCCGGCGAGGGGGTGACCCCGGGCAAGATCGCGCAGACGCTTCAGTTCAGCCACGCCGCGATCACCGCGATCGTCGACCGGCTGGTGACGCTCGGGCTGGTGACGCGCGCGCGCAGCGAGGAGGACAAGCGGCGGATGCTGCTCGCCGTTACGGGCAAGGGGCATGACTGCCTCGCCAGCGCGCCCGACATGCTGCAGGAGGTGTTCACGGCGCGCTTCACGGCGCTGCCGTCATGGGAACAGGCGATGATCCTCGCCGGGGTCGAACGGCTTGCCGATCTCCTCGGCGGCGGCGATCCCGACGCCGCGCCGCTGCTCGACGCCGGCGCGATCGACCGGCCCTGAGCGCAGGTGGGGCGGGGCGGGGGCCCAGGCCGCCCGCCGCCGTCCGCCCGCC
>NZ_LAZX01000060.1 GCF_000980895.1 Sphingomonas sp. Ag1
CGGTCCTCACGCCACGCTTACTGGCGTGGCGTGATCATCGCATCATCGAATGCGCTACCGTCCTGAACTTTATCGGGTGCGATCTGGATGATTGGCGCGGCGCCACCATCGTGCCCAACAATGAGCAGTTCACGGCCCAGGAGCTTCCGGGATGGAACGTTGGCCGCTTCATGGCGCGCATACGGTCAGCACTCAACCGAGAAGGCGCGCGAGATGCCTGCGGCTATCTGATTGGCTACTTCCACTGTGACTATGACCCCACCACCGGCTTGTTCAGTCCCCACCTGCCCATGCTGCTGAAAGGGGAGATGATCGAGGTCGTGGATCGCCTGCGCACCCGCACCAAGTACCGCAGCGTGAAGGCCGGAGCGTCCCCAGAGTCCCCGGTGAATTTGCCAATCAAGATTGATCGCCGCCCGATCCAGAATGCCGTCTCAGCGGTGACCTATCTTATGAAGTCGTACTGGCCGGCCATCGCAAGTGGGGACAGTGGGGACGGCCGGCATGTACGCTATGGACGGCGCTATAGCATCCCTGAACCGATCCACACCAAGGTTCTGCTGTGGCTCCACAAGCACCGGTTCGAGGACCTGCGTCTTCTGATCGGGGTTCGCGACACCACCCGGGGCTTGGCGCCTACGAAATAGCTCAACATTCGTACACGAACTTAATGGCGAGACGCGGTGTTGCGGTGTCTGAACCCATAGTACCGGTGGGCTAATGCCAATTAGCAGCTGATTAGCTTTTAACGCTGTCACGCGGCCATTGGCACACGCCTGCACCCTTCATCAGCGCTGCCTGGCCGCTGAGCTTCGCATGCTTATCGCTGGGGAACATGGGGACTCTGGGGACAGACCACGACCGTGGTCTCGCCATCACATCATGATGGGATAACTTACCATGGCAAAACACATCGATACTATCCAGAGCGCCGTTGCATCTTCCGGTGCCAAACTGGCGCATTTCAAGTGTAACGACGGCACTGAGCTGTGGCTGCCTCGAAACGTCCTTTCATTTCCTCAGCCTAAACTTCTACGGCGGCTGCAAGCAGAGGGTCTGATTGTCCACGGGAAACAGGAGCGCGATTGCCTCGCACAATGCTTAAGCGAGATCACACCATATCACGGACCCGCTCCGATTGATCGATCTGGCTGGAACGGTCCGAACTTTGTCATGCCAGACCGTTGCGTCTTCTCTGCTGCCAGCACTCCGTCCGGCCCCGTCATCTTCTCGCCACGCTTCCCGCAACCTTCGTTCCGTTGCAGTGCCGAGGAGTGGCGCGCGAACGTCGGCGAGTTGCTCACCGGCCAGTCGGTCCTGATGTTTGTGGCTATGGCCGTTCTTGCGCCTCCCTTGCTCGACATCATCGGACAGACCGAGGATCTGCTGTTTGAGTTGATCGCTCCCTCCCGAAGCGATCAGAGCCTTCTCGCTCAAATCGTTTTCTCGGTGAACGGTGTCGTGTCGTCGCACGGGGTACCCGGCGTGATCCCTTTCGATCGACTGCTGGCCGACCCTAACCGCTATCGCGACGAACATGCAGATTTGTTGCTGCTGGCCAACGATGTCGAACTCTCCATGGCGGCTGACGGAGCGGCCCGGCGCGGCGCCAACCTACGTTCCTTCCTCTCTGCGCCAGCAGGGACAACACAGCGAAAGGCTCAGCTGACTCTGCTGCTAGGAAGCCGCAGCTTGGCTGAGCTCGTAGGCGAGGAGACCGAGATCGGACAGGAGGTACGGAAGCGCTCCATCTCCATCGCGCTCGGCGGCGAACGACCTCTGGGCATCTTCAACCGGTTGCCAGATGACGCAGCCAGCGCCAGCGAACTGGCGCAGCGGCTAACGACGAATTCGCGGCTCTATTATGGTCGCGTTGTCGGTCAGTTCATCCGTAAGCTTGTTGATGAACGAACCTCTCATCCACTCGCCCTAAAGGCTGAAATCGACGAGGACATCGAAAGGTTCTTCGACCACGCAAAGGTTGATCGAAACGACTTGACGGCAACGAATATCGCCCGGTCCTTCGCCATCGTCTATTCTGCCGGTAGACTAGCGCGGTCTTGGAAAATTCTGCCGTCGGCGTGGAATTGCGGACCGGCAGCATTGGCGTGCTATTTCATGCGCCGCGCCGGTCAGCCAGCATGGCCAAGCTTCACCGATCTGCTGCAAAAGTTGGCCGCAGATCGGAGCGCTGTGCACTTGGGCGACGGGTATGACGAGCCTTCGAACGATGCTGTCGCCGCGGCAGAGGTTTTCGTGCGGCACTCTGCCAATGTTCGGCAGCTCATGATCCGCACGAACGCAATCGCGGGCAAGATCCCCTACTGGCAAACACGTCGCACGACGCCGGAGGTGATCAACACGATGATTAGGGATGTCGACAATCCCAGCCCGAAACGTCGCTTGCCACATGAAGGACAGGTGAGGATGTTCGTTTTCCAGCTGTAGGCTTCGTCTTGAACATCGCTGCCGGCACACTTGGCAATATGTACCGGCAGCGTTGTTCACCAGCGGCGCAGATTGGCCATGGATCACCGACCATGGCGTCAAAATCGCTGCTGAGTGCCTGCGTACCTGCTGCGCATAACGGACGGAAGCGGTCCGTTCACCGGTGATCGACTCCGCAACATCGCAAGGTGGACCACGGTCGAGGGCGACGTGCCCGACCATTCGACCTTCTCCAAAAACCGGCACGGCCGCTTCCGCGACTGCGACCTGCTGCGCCGGCTGTTCGAGGCCACGGTGGCACGCTGCATGGCCGAGGGCCTGGTTGGCGGCGAAGGCTTCGCAGTCGATGCCAGCCTGATCCGGGCCGATGTCAGCCGCCAGCACACGGTTGATAATCATGACGATCTGCCGCCGGGAAACGGCAGCCACCCGGTCCGCGAATATCTCGCTGTCCTCGACGATGCCGCGTTTGGAGCGGCGACACCGGTCGTGCCCAAGCAGTTGGCGGTTGCCGATCCGGCCGCACGCTGGACCGCGGCGTCGCGTGGGCGGGCGTTCTTCCCCTATTCGACCAAATATCTGATCGACCTCGATCATGCCGTGATCGTTGACGTGGAGGCGACCACGGCGGTGCGCCAAGCCGAGGTCACCGCGCAGCGCCGGATGATCGAGCGCGCACACGAGCGCTTCGGCTTGCTGAGGTCACAAGCAGAGAGTTTAGAACCCCGAGAAGGCACGCCACTCGAAAGCATTGGAAGGTATCTCGTGAGGAGGGCACAGGTGGTTCTTGCTCTCAACATGATCATCGGCGAATGCAGCTCTCCGTCGCAGCCGAGCGGATGTCGCGCGAATAGGTGACGCGACCATCCGTTTATGATGGGCCTGTGACGATCATCTCGGCTTCACGTGCGCGAAATGGTGCTGGGAGGACTGCGGCGTAAGGATGTCAGGATGCACCATACCGCCATTTGTTCACTGAACCCCATTATTGCGCTCCGCCTTTTCGATGCGCACTATCGCGATGAAAATGACCCAAACGGAGTAACGTGGGGTCGCAAAGGTCGGGGGCTTCATGCGTTCACTGATTTCGGAATTCTCTTATGGGTTCGCTTTGACCCACGAGTTCGTCAAGGCGTTGCGTACCTTACCTTTGCCGCACGTCAGCAACGTTCAACTCGTCCTCGAGATGAAACAAGTCAGGAACGCATGCTAGCAGTTTAGAATTGGGCGATGACAGACAGTAAACACACCCGAATTGCTATCTACGATCTCGATCGCACGATCACGAGCCTGCCCACGTGGACGCCGTATCTGCTGTTCGCAGGTTGGCGCCTGGGCCCAGCGCGTCTGCTGTTGCTCCCAACGGTTTCGCTGGGCGCTTTGGCGCGCGCGCTGGGCGCAATCGATCGGGATCAGCTGAAGGAATTGATGCATTCGATGTTGCTGGGCCGCGCTGTGCCGGCCAAGCGGCTGGCTGCCGTGTCCGACGCATTTGCTGACTGGATTGTGGGCCATCATCTGCGTGATGGCGCATCGGCTCAGATCGCGGTGGATCGAGCAGAGGGGCGGCAGATCGTGATCGCCACGGCAGCGCACCGCTTCTATGCTGAGCCGATCGCCCGGCGACTCGGAGTGGCTGACCTGCTTGCCACGCTGGCGCAGCGCGGGCCCGACGGGCAAATTCTTTCGCGGCTGGATGGACTGAATTGTTACGGCGTCGCCAAGCATGCGATGATCTCCAGATGGTTCTCGCAAACCGGGTTGAACCGGCAGACCACGCACATCAGGTTCTATTCGGACCATGCCAGCGATCAACCGACTTTCGAGTGGGTGGACGAACCAGTCGCGGTAAATCCCCATGCACCGCTCCGCCGGCTGGCGACCGAACGGGGGTGGCAGATCGTGGATTGGCGACGCTAGGCCTTGGCAAACCGCCCCATGATCGAGGTGGCGGCGCGGCGCGAGGCGGGTTGATCAGTAACCGAGAAGGTCGCGGCAAAGGCGGCTTCCTGTACGCCGCGGTAGCGAGCGGGTGTCGCGACGGCGCGATCCAGCGCTGCCGGTAGATCGGCAAGATCGGCGACGACATCGCCCAGGCGCCAATGCGCAAAGGCGAGATCATTCTCCCACGCGAAGCGGGCGGCGTTTAGGTGGATCACCGGGCGCGGTCGATGTATCCATTCATAGACTTGGCTGCTGGCGTCCCCGAGATAGATGTCAGCGGCGCGCGTATAGGTCATATCTACTGAAGCCTCACTGCCCATATCGATATGGATATGTGGCAAACCGGCATATCGCGCTGCGAAGTCGCGGCGCCAGCGGACGACGCAATGCTCGACGGATGCGTGAATGCGGCGCTTGGCGAGCATCACGTGCGGTGCGACGATCAGATTGAATCGTGACTGAGCGGCGAACGAGGCAAGCACTCCCTCCCCCATCGTGTACCAAGAGGAGAGCTTCGGGTCGAAGTGCGGGTTGTAAAGAACTGTTGGCCGGTCGTCCTGGAATAGTCGCGCGGGCGGGCTCGGAGCGATTGTATCAAACTTTGGATAGCCGACAATTGCGTGGTTTTCAGCGGTGATCAGACCGGCGGCCAGCATCCGTTCCTGTACCTTTAGGCCCGATAGGAGAACGAGATCAAAGCCGCGCATCACGGGGCGGAAGCCGACCGAACGATCGCCGGCGCCGTGCGGGATCCAGACGAATTTCGGGCCGACCAGCCCGAAACGATCACGCAGTAGGAGTGAGGTGGTCTCGGGTACTACAAGCACGTCAAGTGTGGCGAACATCGCCAGGTTCTCGCGCAGGGTTGCGAGCCGACGGAAGGGTGCGACAAATCTCAACGCGCGATCAAGCGCAGCAGCTAGCGGGCCAACCTGCAGCGATAGGAAGCTGACGTTGGCTACCACTGAACCCAGCAGGGCACGGACCTGCTGCTCCTGCGCAGCTGAGGACGTGAGCACGACGGCTTCAACACCGGGGAAGCGCGCCATTTCCGCAATCACCGGGGCAGTATGGCGAATCTGGTGAAGCGCGTCGTGGTTGAAGAGGAAGCCGACCTTCATGCCGCGGACCGGGACCGGAGGAAGGAGATCACCGCTTCTGCGGCTCGGGCTGCAGCGCCGGGGCTGGTATCACCCAGGCTCGCCCGCGCCATCGCCTGTTGCCGATCGCGATAGAGCGTGTGGCGGGCGGCGGCAGCGCGGATTGCGGCCATGAGTTCCGCCGGGTCATCGACTACATCGCCTAGGTGCCAGTGTGCGAAACTCGGGTCATCCTGCCAGTCGATGCGGTTTGCATTGAGGAACACGCAGGGGCGCGGCGTCGCCAAAAATTCATACACCTGGCTGCTGACATCGCCGACATAGATGTCTGCAGCGGCCGCGTAACTCATGTCGACCGAGCGGTCAGACCCGGGATCGACCAGAACGTTGTCGGTGCTCCGGGCGCGCCAATGATCGCGCAGAGCCTCATTCTGGCGACGGAACATCTTGATGTGCGGGGCGACAATGAGGTTCATCGATCTGTCGGCGGCGAAGCCAGCGAGCATCGGCTCGATGAAGCGCTGCCACGAGGTCAGCTTCGGCTCTTTGTGGGCATTGTAGAGGATCGTTCGGCGCGGGGCACCGAATGGGAGCGTAGAGGTGCGATCGATGCGATCGGCCGTCTCCAGCTTCACCGAGCCGGTGAGCGCATACCCGCCGTCGCGGACCAGACCTGCTTCTAGCATACGGGCAGCCGTCTTGCGCCCGGCGAGAAGCACGAGATCGAACGCGGCGATGCGCGGGATGAAACCGCGCGCGCGGTCACCGAAACCGTGCGGACTGTAGATCAGGCGCGGGTGCGTGACACCCAGCCGGCGGAGTGAGGCGACGGTGTTCTCCACCGCAAATATCGCGTCGTAGCCGTTAAGCTCAGCTGCGTTGTCGCGCATTACCATGTCCTTGAACATGCCGAGCCGCTGCATCCGCTGCAGCGCGCGCGTCAGCGACGATTTGCGCAACGCGCGGGTTTCGATGGCTGGCCCGCCCCAAGCCGCGGTGATCCGCGACAGGTGATGAGGGGTTGCCGGATCGTTATAGTAGTTGACGACGGTCACCCCAGTGCGGCGTGCCAACTCCATTGCGATCGCCGCGCCGTGGTAGCACTGATAGGCTTCTGCGATATAGAGGAAGGCAATCCGCATCTGTCGGCCCATAGCGCGGCCGCGCCTGGAACACAGCCATTGACGCCCCCCATCGACGCAATCACCCCCTTTCGCCGCGCGTTGCGTAATGTCGGCTGGCTGCTGACAGGAAAGGGCGTCGCAGCGGTGCTGAGCATCGTCTACCTGGCGCTCGCCACCCGCTCTCTCGGGGTGGCCAAATTCGGGCTGTTCACGCTCATTCTGAGTACGGCTCAGGCGGTGGCCGCGTTTGTCGGCTTCCAAACGTGGCAGATCGTGGTCCGTTTCGGCATGGCGCATCGCTTGGCCGGGCAGCAAAATGCATTGGCGCGGCTGGTCCGCTTCTGCCTGGCGCTCGACATTGCGGGCGCGATCGTCGGTGTGGCGATCCTGGGCGCAGTGCTGCCGCTGATGAGGGCGAGTTTCGGCTGGTCGGCGGAACTGACGCGTCAGGCGTTTGCCTTTTCGGCAGTGTTGCTCCTGTCAGTACGGTCGACCGCGGTCGGCATTCTTCGCTTGCATGATCGCTTTGCAGTGGGCGCTGCGGCCGATTCGGTAACCTCGATCGCGCGCTTCATCGGTGCGGTGATCGCGGTGTTGCACGAAGCGACGATCACCGGCTTTCTGATCGCGTGGGCGGTGGCCGAGCTGCTGACGGCCGCGGTTTACTGGATCGCCGCGATGCGGGTGGCGCCCGGGACATTGCGACACTGGCGCGGCACGCTGGCGGCCGCAAGGGAGACGCCCGGGCTGTGGCATTTTGCGTTTGCCACTAACATGAATGCAACGCTGAATACCGCCAGCCGGCAGTTTGTGGTGGTGCTGGTCGGCCTACTTACCGGCGCGGCGGCGGCGGGCAATTACCGGCTCGCCTATCAGCTAAGCCAGTCATTGGTGCGCCTGGCGGACTTGTTCGCGCGCGGGGTCTTCCCCGAAATGACCCGCGTCCACGCCAGCCCGCGCGCCGAAGAGCTGAGGACCTTGATCCGGCAATCCTCAAGATTGGCGGTGGGCGTGGGACTTGCGACATGCGTGCTGGTGCCGCTGCTCGGCCAGCCAGCGCTGCGCCTGATCGCGGGTGAGGCGTATCTGGACGCCTATTGGGTGCTGGTGCTGCTCGGGCTTGCGGCGGGTTTGGACATCATGGCGGTGGGGTTTGAGCCGGTACTCCTAGGTACCGGACACGCAGCACGAGCTCTTCGCATACGCATCGCGGCAACGTTGATCCTGTTCGCGGCGGTAGGCCTCCTCATGCCGTCGCTTGGCATTCTGGGCGCGGGCGCGGCGTCGCTGATTGCCTCGGGTGTGGCGCTGCTGGCGTTTGTTCTCAGCGCGCGGGCGGTGGCGCGGGGGTAGCGGGCGTCGTCAGGCCGAGGCTACTGGGTTCAGCTAGGCGATTGCCATTCAAGCGAGGGTTTATCGCTTAAGACATAGCGTTCTCGCAATCGTAGGGATCGCTACAATCATGCCATCTTTTGGCTCTATGGAGGTGTTCGTCGGTCGTACCAACCGGTTGTTACATTTTGATTTTTAGGCGTTTAGCTTTCTATGAGAATGTTCTCTCCCCCGGGTATTTCGCTAGATCGCAAGGCCAGTGCGCGCGCAGAGGTGATGGGATGGTCGTCTGCCACCGGACTTGCCGCACTGCCAAATGCGTCGTTCTCCTTCGCAAGCAGTGGAGTGCGGGTGGGGATCATCTCCAATCCTCGGAGCCGGCGCAACTGGACGGTGAACCTGAAACAGAAGATCGGCCCGGGCGTGCTCGCGGCCGCACCAACGACCAACGAGGAACTGACCCAGGCTCTGCGGTCATTTGCGACGCATAATCTTGATCTGCTGATCATCGATGGCGGCGACGGGACGGTGCGCGACGTGATCAGCGCTGCCGCCGCGATCTTCGGCGAGAGCCTCCCTCCGCTGGCGCTGTTGCCATCCGGAAAGACCAATGCGCTGGCGCTGGACCTCGGAGTGCCGCTCGGCTGGAGCGTGGAGAGTGCGATCGCCGCCCATACCATCGGCCAGGTGCAGACGCGGCGCCCCATCGAGGTTTCTCGCGATGGCGAGACGCCCCTGCGGGGCTTTATCTTCGGAGCGGGCGGCTTCGTGATGGCGACTGAATTTGCGCAACGCACGCACCGCTTCGGGGCCATTGACGGACTTGCCGTTGGCTTATCGCTGATCGGAGCGGTGGCTCAGACGTGTCTTGGCGGTTCCCACAACCGCTGGCGGTTGGGTGACAGGGTTGAGATCTTCAACCACGCCACAGGCGAGACGAGCGTTCGCGACTTCTATCTGCTGCTTGGTTCAACACTTAGCCGCTTGCCTTTGGGCATCAAGCCGTTGGGTAAGGCACGAGCAGGGTTTGACGTGCTCGCCGTTGACGCGCCGCCGCGCTTGCTACCGCTTTCGGCCTGTGCCGTGGTGATGGGGCGTGAAGGCGGCTGGCTCGAGCGGCTGGGTTATCACCATAGTCACAACGTACCCCCGGTTAGACTGACGCTGCAGCAGGGCTATATTCTCGACGGCGAGCAATTTCCGGGCGGTACGATCGAGTTGCGCACAGGAACACCGATCCGGTTTGTGACGCCATGAACGCGCTTCGTAGCTTCATATCTGCCGAGATGGACCATGAAGTACCACCGGAGGTGGTCCGTGCCGGAGGTGTGATCGCTTGCCGGCTGGGCGGCGTGGCAGCGCTGTTCTACGGATCGGTGCTCCGAACGGGCGACCTTGATGGATTGCTCGATTTCTACGTACTTCGCGACCCTAATACGCACAGCGGGGTCATGGGCCGACTGTTGTGGCCAGACGTCAGCTATCACGAGATCAACGTCGGCGGGAAGCTGATCCGCGCCAAGGTGGCGTCAATGCCGATCGACGCCTTCGAGAATGCGGCGAGCGGGCGGACAATCGACACCACAATATGGGCGCGCTTCGTCCAGCCCGCGGCTCTCGTGTGGGTCAAGGACTTCGGTTCCAGACAAAAGGTCATTGACGCTGTTGCGAGCGCGACGTCGACTGCTGCTGGCTTTGCGGCGCTTCATGGACCGGAGAAGGGCGGGCCGTCATCGTACTGGCGTGCCCTGTTCCGCGCTACCTACGCCGCCGAATTGCGCGTGGAAGCGCCGGGGCGTGAGGATCAGATTATCGGCCACAGTCGTGCGCGCTACGATGAGCTTTTGCCGCTGGCGTGGCGGCGCGGCGGCATACAATTCACTAAAGGAAAGGGCGAACTCGCCCCAAGGATGAGCGGAGACCAGATCAATGCGCTTGCTGCTGCCTGGCTGCAGTCGCAAGCTGCGGGCAAGTGGCTTAACCTCGCGCGCTTGCTGAAGGCAGCCTTCACCTTCGACGGCGCAACCCGATACGCGGTCTGGAAGATCGAACGACACACAGGGCTCCACGTGCCGTTAACGCCGTTTCGGGAGCGCCATCCGATAATGGCCGCCCCCGGCGTCCTGTGGCAATTGTGGCGGCATTCGGTGGCACGATGATTCCGTCAAGCGTCGTGCTAGCGGGGTCCCGCGACGGCACCGATCCCGTGGCGGTCCACGCCGGCGTTTCCGACAAGGCATTGATCGCGTTTGGCGAAGAAACGATGCTGGAGCGTGTCATCATGGCGCTTCGCGCGGCTGGCATCGGGCATGTGTCAGTGGCCGCGAATAGTCCGGCGGTACTGGCGGAGGCAGAGCGGCATGGAGCAATGCCCTTTCCTGCGGCCGCTGGACCGAGCGCCAGCACTGCTAACGCGTTGGAAGAACTTGGCGCCCCCCTGATTGTCACCACGGGCGACCATGCGCTTCTCAATTCTGAATGGATACGGGACTTCGTGGCCCGGGTGCCTGATGGGGCGGACGTTGCGGTCCTGCTCGCCCGACGTGAAGCGATCGAAGTGGCAGCGCCAGGCTCGCGGCGTACCTATCTGCGTTTCGCCGATGGTGATTGGTCCGGCTGCAACCTCTTCCTGCTGGCGACGCCACGCGCAATCGATGCAGTTCGGCTTTGGCAGGCGGTGGAGCGTGACCGCAAGCAGCCGTGGCGGATCGTCAGGCGCCTCGGGGTCCGCTTGCTGCTACGTTATCTCACAAGGCGGCTGACGCTGGTGGAGGCGATCACGGCGCTGGGGCAGCGCGCAGGTGTCTCGGCAACGGTGGTCGAATGCGCGGATGGGCTCGCCGCGGTGGATGTGGACAAGCCCTCAGACCTGAATTTTGTCCGGGCTTTTCTCGGGCGGGCTGATGATGGCACTGCCCGGTTGGACGACGTGAACGCCTGACCCAACAAAGTTGCAGCGTGTCGGTGAGCAACCGTCAGGCATGCTTCCGATCAGAGCCGATCACGCCAATTGCGAACGCGAAACTACCCGCCCATTTATTCGGCGCGCAGCACCGCAGCGGCATGAAACGGTGTGGGCCGCGGGAGTCGCGAGGAAGGGTAAGCGTGGCCTGAGGGCCGCCTTGCCCGTTTGGCCGTAGCCGGGATGCTTATCGTCTTTGACGAGGGCGCGGGCGGTGCGGGAAGTTTTCGGTTCTGAGACTGGTCGTACGAGCGCTCGTACGACTGGTCGTGTGGAGGTGGTCGGCCGGGTATCGGGCCGACGGAGCTGGTCGGACGCGGAGAAGCTGGAGATCCTGGCCGAGGCGTTCCGGCCGGGCGTGCGGGTCCGTGATGTCATCGCCCGGCGCGAGGTGTCGAGCAGCCTGATCTATACGTGGCGCAAGCAGGCGCGGCTGGGCAAGCTGGGCGGGGTCGCGCCTGCGCTGCCGGCATTCGCCGAGGTGCGCGTGGCCGATGTCGCCGCACCTGCGCCGCAGCCGGCGACATCCACGTCTGGCCTCATCTGCATCGAATTTCCGGGTGGCGTCCGAGTGAGCGTGGACGGGTCGGTGGACGCCGGCGCGCTGGCGCGAGTGTTGTCGGTGCTGCGTTGAGCCCCACGCCGTTGCCGACGCGGGTGTTCCTGGCGTGTGGCGTCACCGACATGCGCAAAGGGTTCGATGGCCTGGCGGTACTGGTGCAGCAGGTGCTGGCCCAGAACCCGCACTCGGGCGCGTTGTTCGCGTTCCGGGGCAAGCGGGGTCATCTGGTCAAGCTGCTGTGGTTCGATGGGCAAGGCCTGTGCCTGTTCTCCAAGCGGCTCGACCGGGGTCGGTTCGTCTGGCCGGTGACCGCGACGGGCACGGTGACGCTGACGCCGGCACAATTGTCGATGCTGCTGGAGGGCATCGACTGGCGTCGCCCAGAGCGGACGTTCACGCCGACGCTGGCGGGGTGAAAACGGCGGTTTTGCGGCGCTTTTTCTCGCCCGTCGATGCGTGATCTGTTATGAAATGCGGGTGCTGGAAGCGCCTGTTTCCCCTGCTGATGCCACCGCGCGGATCGCCGCGCTGGAGGCATCGCTCGCCCGGGCGAATGCCGCGCTCGCCGCCCGCGATCTGCTCATCGACACGTTGCGCGGGCAGATCGCCCGACTGCGGCGGATGCAGTTCGGTGCCTCCTCCGAGAAGTTGGGCCGCGAGATCGAACAGCTCGAGCTGGCGCTGGAAGAGCTGGAAACGGAGCGGGATGTTTCCGAAGTCGAGACTGCGGCGCCTGGAGTAGCGCCGCGCCTGGCACCGGTCCGCAGTCTGCCGGAGCATCTGCCGCGCGAGGAGGTCGTCCACGAGCCGGCGTCCGGTATCTGCACCTGCCCGGACTGCGGTGGTGCGCTGCGCCGGCTGGGCGTGGACGCGCACGAGATGCTCGACATCGTGCCGGTGCGCTGGCGGGTCGTGCGCAACGTCCGCCCCAAATACAGCTGCCGGTCTTGCGAGAAGATCGTCCAGGCACCCGCGCCGGTCAGCGCTGTGGCGCGGGGCAAGGCGACCTTCGCGACGCTGGCGCACGTCGTCGTCTCCAAGTTCGACCACCATCTGCCGTTGTACCGCCAGGCCGAGATGATGGCCGCGCAGGGGCTCGAGATCGACCGCTCGACGCTCGCGGGCTGGGCCGGGCAAGCTGCAGCACTGCTCGACCCGGTGGTCAGCCGTATCCGTGACGAGGTGCTCAAGGCCGACAAGATCCACGCCGACGACACGCCGGTGCCGGTGCTCGACCCCGGCCGTGGCAAGACCGCGACCGGGCGGCTGTGGGTGTACGCCGCCGACGACCAGGCGTCCGGCAGCACGACACCGCCCGCAACATGGTATCGCTTCACGCCCGACCGCACCGCGGCGCACCCGCAGGCGCATCTCGCCGGCTTTCGCGGCTTTCTCCAGGCCGATGCCTATGCGGGCTATGACGCCCTGTACCGCGGTGGCGTCACAGAGGTGGCATGCTGGGCACACTTCCGGCGCAAGGTGTTCGACCTGCACGAGCGCCTCTCCACGCCGCTGACCACCGATATCCTGGAGCGCATCGGCGCGCTCTATGCCGTCGAGGCGGAGGTGCGTGGTCAGCCGCCGGATGTACGCCGTCGAGCGCGACAGGAACGAAGCCAGTCGCTGGTCGACGCCTTGCGCGAGGTGCTCGACGCTGCCCTTCGCCGCCTGTCGCCCAAGTCCGACATGGCCAAAGCCATCGCCTATGGCACCAAACGCTGGCCGGCGCTGTGCCGCTTCCTGGGTGACGGGCGTCTGGAGATCGACAACAACATCGCGGAGCGGGCCCTGCGCGGCGTCGCCGTGGGAAGGCGCAACTGGCTGTTCGCGGGTTCGCGCGCAGGCGGCGAGCGAGCCGCCGCCATCTACACCGTCATCCAGACCTGCAAGGCCAACGGCGTCGACCCGCAGGCCTATATCGCCGATGTCATCGCCAGGGTCGCCGGCGACTGGCCCGCCACCCGCTGGGACGAGCTGATGCCGTGGAACTGGGTGCCCCAGACAGATCAGCCAACAGCCCAAGCCGCATAAACTGCGGTCCTCACGCCACGCTTAC
>NZ_LAZX01000059.1 GCF_000980895.1 Sphingomonas sp. Ag1
CGCGCGATACCGCGCGCAAGCTGGCGCGCGGCATGTTGCTGGCGGACCGGGGTCGATAAGCCGGAAGCCCGGGGAATCGGGTTCGGGGCTACAGGATCAGCAGCCCGATTCCCGCGCCCGCCTGAATCGCGACGATCAGCAGCAGCCGGGTCGAAAACGGCTCCTTGCGCGTCTTGTGGCGAAACAGGTGGCGCGCGGCGAGCGCGCCCGGCGACCCGCCGATCAACGCCAGCTGCAGCAGGCTCGCCTCCGATATCCGCCGCTCGCCCGCAATGGCGCGGCGCTTGTCCGACCAGAATGCGGCAAAGGTCGCGGCGTTAATCAGCAGCGCGGCGAACAGCAGAGTCGTGACCATCTGCCCTCCCTGCCCCATCGTCGGTTAAGCAATCACCCGGTGATGCCGCGGCCGACAGTGGTCCTTGTCGCTTTGCGCCGGCGAATTCGCTAAGCGGCTCGCCATGCATTTCCTCGATCAAGCAAAGATCTTCGTCCGCTCGGGCGCCGGTGGCCCCGGCGCGGTCAGCTTTCGCCGTGAAAAGTTCATCGAATATGGCGGCCCTGACGGGGGCAATGGCGGCAAGGGCGGCGACATCGTGTTCGAAGCCGTCGCCGGCCTCAATACGCTGATCGACTTTCGCTACACCCAGCATTTCCGGGCCGAGCGCGGCCATGGTGGCTCGGGGTCGAATCGCACCGGCGCGGGCGGCGAGGATCTGGTCATCAAGGTGCCGGTCGGCACGCAGGTGCTGGCGGACGATGAGGAGCGCACCCTGCTCCTCGACCTGACCGAGGTCGGCCAGCGTGAGGTGTTCCTGCGCGGGGGCGATGGCGGGCGCGGCAACGCCAGCTACAAGACCTCGACCAATCGCGCGCCGCGCCAGCATGGCACCGGCTGGCCCAATGAAGAGGCCTGGGTGTGGCTGCGGCTGAAGCTGCTCGCCGACGCGGGGCTCGTCGGCCTGCCCAATGCCGGCAAGTCGACCTTCATCAATGCGGTGACCAATGCACAGGCCAAGGTCGGCGCCTATGCCTTCACCACCACCCGCCCGCAGCTGGGCGTGGTGCGGCACAAGGGTCAGGAATTCGTCATCGCCGATATTCCCGGCCTCATCGCCGGGGCGGCGGAAGGCGCCGGCATCGGCGACCGCTTCCTCGGCCATATCGAGCGGTGCCGCGTGCTGCTGCACCTGATCGACGCCAATGATGTCGACGTGGGCGAAAGCTACCGCATCGTGCGCGAAGAGCTGGAGGCCTATGGCGCCGGGCTCGACGAGAAGCCGGTGGTGATCGCGCTGAACAAGATCGACACGCTCGACGAGGAACTGATCGCGGCGCTGTCGGCCGAGCTGGAGGAAGCGAGCGGGGCCGAGGTGATCCCGCTGTCGGGCGCCAGCGGCACCGGCGTCGACTGGGTGCTGGACAAGTTGCTCGAGAAGATCGGCCCCGATCACGCCCGCGTGTCCGAGGATGACGAGGGCGAGGAACCGGTGGAGTGGTCTCCGGTCTGATCCCAGGCCGCCGCGCCCGCCGGTTCGCCCCGGCGATCGCGGCCTTGGCGGTGGCGGCGCTCGCCCCGGTGGCGCCGCGGATCGCTCTGCTCGGCGCAGTACTTCTGTCGATCTGGTGGGTCGCCCGCCGCGACAACCACGTCGGCACCTGGGGGGTCCTCTACGTCCTGTTGCTGATGATCGTGGCGGTGCTGACCCTACTCGTCACCGCGCTCACGCTGCTTCACCGCCTGCACGGCGGCTGATCGCGCGCCTTGGCAATCCTGCGACGCGGGCTTACCTCGCCGCGATGCCCGTCCGCTCCCTGTTCCCGACCCTCTTCTACGAAGAGACGATCGACGATACCGCGCTGCTCGAGGAGCTGGAGGCATCGGTCCGCGCCTTTGCCATGGACGATACCGCCGGCAAGCGCTGGTCGAAGGAGCATGGCTATCGCGGCTATACCTCCTACGCCTCGCTCGACGACCTGCCGCAGCGCGACCCTGCCTTCGCCGATCTGAAGCGTCACCTCGATCGTCACGTCGCGCGCTTCGCGGCCGAGTGCGGCTTCCAGCTTGGCGGGCGCAAGCTGAAGCTCGACAGCCTGTGGGTGAACCTGCTGAAGCCCGGCGGCGCGCATTCGGGGCACATCCACCCGCACAGCGTCGTCTCCGGCACCTTCTACGTCAGCGTGCCGCCCGGCGCCGGGGTGCTCCGGCTGGAGGACCCCCGCTTGGGCCTGATGATGGCAGCGCCGCCGCGTGAGGGCAGTTTCGTCCATGCCGAGCCGCGCCCCGGCACGATTTTCGTGTGGGAAAGCTGGCTCAGGCATGAAGTGATGCCCAGCAGCGCCAAGCAGGATCGCATCAGCGTCAGCTTCAACTATCGCTGGTAGGCCTGCGGTGAGGGTGGCTTCCGCCGCGCCGCCGCATTAAGGCCGCCGCAACACCTAATCTCAAGGATCTATCATGGGTTTCCGCTGCGGCATCGTGGGCCTGCCCAACGTGGGCAAGTCCACCCTCTTCAACGCGCTGACCGAGACGGCCGCGGCGCAGGCGGCCAATTACCCGTTCTGCACGATCGAGCCGAACGTCGGCAATGTCGGCGTCCCCGACCCGCGCCTCCAGAAGCTGGCCGAGATCGCCAAGTCCGCCAAGGTGATCGAGACTCAGCTCGCGTTCGTCGACATCGCCGGCCTGGTGCGTGGCGCGTCCAAGGGTGAGGGGCTGGGCAACCAGTTCCTCGGCAACATCCGCGAGGTCGACGCAATCGTCCATGTCCTGCGCTGCTTCGAGGATGGCGACGTCACCCACGTCGAGGGGAAGGTCGATCCGATCGCCGACGCCGAGACGGTCGAGACCGAGCTGATGCTGTCGGACCTCGAAAGTCTCGAAAAACGCGTGCCCAACCTTATCAAGAAGGGCCAGCAGGGCGACAAGGAGGCCAAGATCGGCGCCAGCGTGCTGGGCCAGGCGCTCGAGCTGCTGCGCGACGGCAAGCCTGCCCGCCTCACCCAGCCCAAGGATGCGGAAGAAGAGCGAGTCTTCTCGCAGGCGCAGCTGATCACCGCCAAGCCGGTGCTCTACGTCTGCAACGTCGATGAGGCGCATGCCGCCGACGGCAACGAGCTGTCCGCGCGCGTCTTTGCCAAGGCCGCGGCCGAGGGCGCCGAGGCGGTCGTCGTCTCCGCCGCGATCGAGGCGGAGATCGCCACCATGCCGGTCGAGGACCGCGGCGAGTTCCTGTCCGAGCTAGGGCTGGAGGAAACCGGCCTCGCCCGCGTGATCCGCGCCGGGTACAAGCTGCTCCACCTCCTCACCTTCTTCACCGTCGGCCCGAAGGAGGCGCGCGCCTGGACGATCCCGGCGGGGTCGAAGGCGCCCCAGGCCGCCGGCGCGATCCACAGCGATTTCGAACGCGGCTTCATCCGCGCCGAAACGATCGCCTTTGACGATTATGTCGCCTGTGGCGGCGAGGCCGGCGCGCGCGAGGCGGGCAAGCTGCGACAAGAGGGCAAGGAATATGTCGTCCAGGACGGCGACGTGATGCTCTTCCGCTTTAACGTCTGACGCCCACCCGAACAAGAAACCGCCGGCAGCCCTGAGGCTCCCGGCGGTTTTTCATGCCTGCGTGGTGCGACGCTGCGCCGGGTGGAAGGCTCAGGCCTCCAGGTCGCGCATCAGCGCGCGCACCGCGCCGTCGACGTCGGCATCGGTGTCGCGCAATTCCTCGATCCGCCGCACCGCGTGGATCACGGTGGAATGGTCGCGGCCACCGAACTTGCGGCCGATCTCGGGCAGCGAGCGCGTGGTGAGCCGCTTCGCGAGGTACATGGCGATCTGTCGCGGCCGCGCCACGGCACGCGCGCGGCGGGCCGAGATGAGGTCCAGCGGCTTCAGGTCGAAATGCTGCGACACGCGCTTCTGGATTTCGTCGATCGTCACGCGGCGCATGCTGCCGCGCAGCACGTCCCCCAGCGTCGCGATCGCAAAGTCGAGGTCCAGCGTCTCGCCGGTCAGCTGCGCATAAGCGATGACCCGGTTCAGCGCGCCTTCCAGCTCGCGGATGTTGTTGGTGATGCGACCCGCCAGCATGTCGAGCACTTCGGCCGGCACGCGCACATCGGCCATGTCGGCAACCTTGCGGTCAAGCAGGGTGCGACGCAGTTCCAGAGACGGCGGCTTGATGTCGGCGACCAGGCCCATCGCCATGCGGCCGATGATCCGCTGCTCGATTCCGTCGAGCGCCTGCGGCGAGCGATCGGCCGAAATGACGAGCCGCTTGCCGGCGCCCATGATCTCGTTGACGGTGTGGAAGAATTCCTCCTGCGTCGCGTCCTTGCCAGCAATGAACTGCAGGTCGTCAATCAGCAGCAGGTCGGCGGAGCGCAGCCGCATCTTGAACGCAAAGGTGTCGCGGGCGCGCAATGCGGCGACGAAGTCGAACATGAAGCGTTCGGCCGACATCGCGATCACCCGCGCGCCGGGGACCGCCGCCATGAAGGCGTGGCCGATGGCATGCATCAGGTGGGTCTTGCCCTGCCCCGTGCCGGCATGGAGGAACAACGGGCTGAAGCGGACCGCGCCGGGCTTTGCCAGCTGCTTGGCGGCGTTGAACGCCACCTTGTTCGATGCGTCCACGACAAAGCGGTCAAAGGTGTAGCGCGGCTCCAGCGCGGGGCGCTCGACATCGCTCGCCGGCGCGGCGGGCGCAGCCACCACAACGGGCGCTGCGACGGGCACGGCGGTCAGCGACACCACGGCGGCGCCGGCGCGCGCAGGCGCCGTCTCGATCTCGACCGAGCGGATGTCGGGCAGGATCGCGCGAAACTCGCGGAACAGCCGCTCCGCATAATGGCTACGCACCCAGTTGGTGGCAAAGGCCGACGGCAGGGTCAGCCGCACGCGATCGGGATCGCCCGCCTCGTCGAGCTGCATCGGCTTCAGCCACTGGTCGAACAGGCGGACGCCGGCGGACTCGCGCAGGTTGGCGCGCACCCGCGCCCATGCCCTTGCCAGGTCACTGCCTTCGTCAGTTGTTCGATGTTGTGACAACGGCACGCGCACCCTTCCTCGGGCCGCGACACGGGTCGCAGCCACAGATCGACAAAGCAAAAATGTCCCCCGATGTGGCCCCCGCCACGGTCGGCTACGACGATGGTCAAATGAGCGCCGCAGGCAGACAGCCGCGGCGACTGACAATGGTTTAGGAACAGCCGCGTGAGTCGATCAAGTCCGGCTCGTGCCGCATTTTTGAAATATACCTCCTTGACTCGATCCGGCCCGCGCAAATCCGTCGAAAAACGCACAAGTTGCTGTTTTTGCGATGAAAAACCGAAACGACGCAAAATCCGCGACGCGCGAATCGCGAGATTTCCTAGCCTTTCGAAACGGACCCGTTTCGTTCCAGCAGCGGGGTCGCCGCGTACAAAATGGGTCCGCCGACGAAGGCCCGATCCTTGCTTGTGGCCGGGCGGTCATCCAGGCCTACGTAGTCACCCCAGGGTCACCAGCGCCTTCACGAATCCGCCCGGCTTGTCGCGAGTCGCGGCCAGCGCCTCATCGAGCTGATCGAGCGTGTACCGCCCGGTGTAGAGCGGCGTCGGATCAAGGCGCCCGCTTGCCACCAGATCGATCGCCTCGCGCAATCCGCGCAGCTGGACCGCCGGGTCACGCTCATGCGCGTTGACGACGTCGATCCCCTTCCAGTTCCAGTTCTGGACGTTCACTTGCCGCGGTCCGTCCTGGTGATAGCCGGCGATCACCAGCCGCCCGCCGAATCCGACGAGCTCGCCCGCCAGGTCGAGCGGCCATTGCTTGCCCACCGCCTCGATGACGCGCGGGCAGAAGGTGCCGCCGGTCAGTTGCCCGATCTGGCCGATGATCTTGTAGTGATCGATCATCGGCACGGTCACCTCGGCGCCGAAGCGGCGCGCAAGCTCCAGCGATTCGTCGCGGCGCGAGATCGCGATCACCCGCGCCCCTGCTTCGCTCGCCAGCCGGGTCAGGACCGCACCAAGGAACCCGATGCCGATGATCGCCACCCACTGCCCGGCCTCGATCTGCGACCGGCGGAAGATGTTGACCGCGCAGGCGATCGGCTCGCCGGGGAAAGGCTGCCCGTCGAGCGCCGACGGCAGTGGCACCACCTTCTCGACCGGCGCCACGTCATAAGCGGCAAAGGCGCGTTCGGAGAGCATCGCGACCCGCGTGCCGATCGCGATGTCGGCGCCGCTGCCCACCGCATCGACGACGCCCCACGCCTCATGGCCAAGGCCACCCGGCGCGCCCGGCCAGCTCGACCATTCCTGCCCCTCCCACGGCTCGACATTGGACGCGCACACGCCGCACCCCTCGATCCGCACGCGCACCTCGCCCGCGCCCGGCTGCGGCACGGGCACCTGCTCGACGCTGATCTTGCCGGGCGCCTGAAGCACCGCTGCCTGCATCATTTCCGTCACGATCCATTCCGCCTTTCGTTCGACCCTACGTGATCGATGTTGGTGTTCTTCGCCCGCCGACACGCCATGATCAGCGCCATGACCACACCCCCCGCGAACACGCCAGCCGACGCGCACATGACCCGCACGCTGCGCGAGAATATCGAGCGGCTGAACGCGCGGACCGAGCAACAGGCGAGGAACGCGCCGCTGGGCGACCGGCTGGCCGACGCGATCACGCGCTTTGCCGGGTCGATGCGCTTTGTCGTGCTCCACGCCATCTTCTTTGGCAGCTGGATCGTCTGGAACCTCGGCTGGATCCCTGGCCTTGCGCCGTTCGACCCGACCTTTGTCGTGCTGGCGATGGAGGCATCGGTCGAAGCGATCTTCCTGTCCACCTTCGTGCTCATCTCGCAGAACCGGATGGCGGCGGTGGCCGATCGGCGCCGTGACCTCGACCTCCACGTCTCCTTGCTCGCGGAACATGAACTGACCCGGCTGGCCGGCATGGTGGAGCGGATCGCGGTCAAGGTGGGCGCGGAAAGCGATCCCGAGATCGAGGAGATCAAGCGCGACATCTCGCCCGAGCAGGTGCTCGACTTCCTCGACAAGAAGGACAGCGACTAACGCCCGTCATCCGGCGTGGACGTTGAGCGCAAGCAGATGCCCGCCCCAGTCGCCCACCACCAGGCTGGTGATCGACCCCGGATCGACATCGAACGCCAGCACCCGGTCAAGCGATAGTCCCAGATAATTCGCGACGACACCGCGGATGATGTCGGCATGCGAGACGCAGACGATCGCCCCCGGCCAGTCGGCCTGCGCCAATCCTTCGAGGTGCGTCACCGCGCGCGCCACGGCATCGGCCATCCGCTCGCCGCCCGGTGTCTGCCCCACGGCGCGCTGTTCATTCCAGCGCGCCCACTGCGGATCATCGGCCAGATCGGCAATCGCCCGCCCTGTCCAGTCGCCGAAATCGAGCTCGTCCAGGGCATCCGCGACGAACGGCTGTCGCAGGCCGAAATGCTCCGCGATGACCGCCGCCGTCTCCATCGTGCGCCGCTGCGGGCTGGTCTCCACCCGCACCACGTCGGTCAGCCGCCGCGCCGCCCAGGCGGCCTGCTCCCGACCGACCGGCGCAAGGCCGAGCGGACTGCCACGCCCGGTGAGCACGCGCCCTGCTTCGACATGGGCGCCGTGCCGCACCAGATGGATCGTCGCTGCCACCGCCCCAATTTCAACCTTTGTTGAAGATGCGACCTGAACGGGCCGCACCGGCCCCTGTTCCGCGCAAACCGATTAACCTGCGTCAACAAGTAGTTGAGGAAGCGAAATTAACGGGAACCAAGGATAGATGAAGATGTTCAAGCTCCGGTGGGACCGCTCCTAAGCGGGCGAAAACTCAAAACAAAAATACAAAGCGGGGATCAATGAGCGAACATGTTCTCATCACGGGCGGCGCCGGGTTCATCGGTCGCTTCGTCACCGAAGAATTGCTTCGCCGCGGTCACCGTGTTCGTATCCTCGACAATCTGCTGCCGCAAGTCCACGGCGATGGCGGCCGCCCCGCAAACCTGTCGCCCGAAGCGGAACTGATCGTCGCGGATGTGCGCGATGGCGATGCGATGGCGAAGGCGCTCGACGGGATCGACAGTGTCGTCCACCTCGCGGCCGAAGTCGGCGTTGGCCAGTCGATGTACGAGGTGGAACGCTACACCTCGGTCAATGACGTCGGCACGGCTGTGCTCTTCGAGCGGCTGATCGACAATCCCGTCCGCCGCGTCGTCACCGCCTCCTCGATGAGCATCTATGGCGAGGGGCTGTATCGCGACGCGGACGGCCATCTGGTGGAGGATGCCGCGCGCGGCATGATCCGCGATGGCCAGCGGCAATGGGATCCGACCGACGCGCAAGGCCGCCCGCTCACCCCCGTCGCGACACCCGAGACGAAGCGCCCCGCGCTCTCCTCGATCTACGCGCTCAACAAATATGTGCAGGAGCGCACGACGCACATCATGGGCGCGCCCTACGGCATCGAAAGCGTCTGCCTGCGACTGTTCAACGTCTATGGCCCCGGCCAGGCGCTCTCCAACCCCTATACGGGCGTCCTCGCGATCTTCGCCTCGCGCCTGCTCAACAAGCAGCGCCCGATGGTGTTCGAGGATGGCGAGCAGCGCCGCGACTTCGTCCATGTCGGCGATGTGGCGCGCGCCTTTGCCGAGGCGCTGTTCCTGCCAGAGGCGGTCGGCGGCACGTTCAACGTCGGATCGGGCAAGGACCGCTCTGTCACCGAAGTGGCCGAGGCGCTGGGCCGCGCCATGGGTCAGAATGACGCATCGCCGGAAATCGTCGGCAAGGCACGCGTCGGCGACATCCGCCACTGTTTCTGCGACACGTCGCTGGCGGAGCAGCAGCTCGGCTTCCGCGCCACCGCCGACTTCGAGACCGAGCTCGCCGTGCTGGCCGACTGGGTGGCGCAGCAGACCGCTGAGGACCGCGTCAGCCATGCGCGTGCCGAGCTCGAGAAGCGCGGGCTGGTCGCATGACCGCGGCTTCCCAGGGAGCGGACGGGCGCCCGATCCTGGTGACCGGCGGCGCGGGCTTCATCGGCAGCAATATCGCGCACCGGCTGGCCGGCGAAGGCCACCGCGTCATCGTCTATGACGCGCTCGTGCGCGAGGGCGTGAAGCGCAACCTCGAATGGCTGACGGCGAACCATGGCGAGCGGATCGACGTGCGGATCGCCGACATCCGCGACGAGGCGGCGATGACCGAGGCGGTGCAGGCGTCGCAGACGGTGTTCCACATGGCGGCGCAGGTCGCGGTGACCACCAGCCTCACCGATCCGCGCGCCGATTTCGCGATCAACATCGCGGGCACGTTGAACGTGCTGGAGGCCGCGCGCCTCGCGCCGCAGCCGCCGGCGGTGATCTTCGCCTCGACCAACAAGGTCTATGGCGATCTGGCCGACCTTGCCTTTGACGAAACCGCCAACGGCTACCAGCCGGTCGATCCGCTGGTGAACGCTTACGGCATTGGCGAGACGCGCCCGCTCGATTTCCACACGCCCTATGGCTGCTCCAAGGGCGCGGCGGACCAATATGTCCTCGATTACGCGCGCAGCTACGGCATCCCCGCCGCCGTCCTGCGGATGAGCTGCATCTACGGCGAACGCCAGATGGGCACCGAGGATCAGGGATGGGTCGCGCACTTCCTGATCCGCGCGCTCGAGGGGCGCACGATCGACATCTATGGCGACGGCCATCAGGTTCGCGACATCCTGGAGGTGGGCGACGCAGTCGACGCCTATGTCGCGCTCTGGCAGCAGATCGACCGCCACACCGGCCAAGTCTTCAACCTGGGCGGCGGGCCCGACAATGCCGTCAGCCTGCGCAACGTGCTGGCGGAGATCGAGGCGGTTGTCGGCTACCCGGTCGACCTGCGCTTTGGTGATTGGCGCGCGGGCGACCAGCGTTATTTCGTCGCCGATCGCCGCGCGGTCGATGCCGCACTCGGCCTTGCGCGGCCTGCCGACTGGCGCACCGGCCTGCGCCGCCTTGCCAGCTGGCTCTCGGCCGAGCGCGGTCTTGCGCTGGGAAGCTCCCCTTCGCTCAAGGTGGCGGTGTGACTCACCGTCCGCGCCGTATCCTGATGACGGTCGATGCGGTGGGCGGCGTCTGGCGCTACGCCGTCGATCTCGCCGGCGCACTGGGCGACACTGGCATTGAGACGGTGCTTGCCGTGCTTGGCCCCGCGCCCTCGGAAACGCAGCGGGCGGAGGTCGCGGCGCTCCGCCGGGTCACCCTCGTGGAAACGGGGGAACCACTCGACTGGCTGACCGATGATGCCGTTGCCGTCCGCCACGCCGCGGCGACGATCGCGGCGCTGGCGATCCGCCACCGCGTCGATCTGCTCCATGTGAACCAGCCAGCCCTGATCCCCGGCCTCACCGGTGACCTTCCGGTCGTGGCGGTGGCGCATGGCTGCGTCTCGACCTGGTGGGAAGCCGCCCGCCCCGGCACGCCGCTCGACCCCGCCTTCGCCTGGCATCGCGCGCTCGTTGCCGACGGGCTGCGCCGCGCCGATTGCGTGGTCGCGCCGAGCGAGAGCTACGCCCACACGATCGCGCGCCATTACGGCCTCACCGCCGCGCCGATCGCCGTCCACAACGGCCGCACGCCGCCGTTGGTCGCGCCGGTCGCCACGCGGCATATCGCCTTCACCGCCGGCCGCCTGTGGGACGAGGTGAAGCGCACGCCGCTGCTTGATGCCGCCGCCGGCCGGCTCGCTGTCCCACTCTATGCCGCCGGTCCCACCCGCGCGCCGCATGGTGCCTCGGTCCCGGTCGAACATCTCCACCTGCTCGGCGAACTGACGCCGGACGGCATCGGCGCAATGCTGGCGGCACAGCCCGTCTTCGTCTCCGCCGCTTCGTTCGAACCGTTCGGGCTGGCGGTGCTGGAGGCGGCGCAGGCCGGCTGCCCGCTGATCCTGTCGGACATCGACACCTTCCGCGAGCTGTGGGACGGCGCGGCGCACTTCGTCGCCGGCGATGATCCCGCCGCCTGGGCCGATGCCATTGCCGAGGTAATGGGCGACGATGCCGAGCGCGCCCGCCTTGCCGATGCCGCGCTCGCCCGCGGCGCGCATTTCACCGTCGGCGCGACCGCAAAGGCGATGCGCGCCCTCTACACTGACGCACGAAGAGCCGCGGCCACCGGCGAGAACCCGGCCGGCACCAGCGAAAGGGTCGCCGCATGAAGATCATCTATTTCACCCACAGCCTGGCGTCCTGCTGGAACCACGGCAACGCCCATTTCCTGCGCGGGGTGCTGAGCGAGCTGGTCGCGCGCGGGCATGACGTGGTCGCCTATGAGCCAGAGGGCGCGTGGAGCCTCGCCAACCTCCTGGCCGACCATGGCGAGGCGGGGCTTGCGGCGTGGCGCGAACGCTATCCCGAGCTGAGCACGACCACCTACGATCCCGCGACCCCGGCCGACCAGCTTACCGACGGCGCCGATCTCGTCATCGTGCATGAGTGGAACGACCATGGCCTCGTCGCCGCGCTGGGCGATCA
>NZ_LAZX01000086.1 GCF_000980895.1 Sphingomonas sp. Ag1
CCGCGGCGTCGGGGTGGCGCGCGGCGTCGGGGTGGCGCGCGGCGTCGGCGTCACGGTCGGCGTGGGGCGCGGCGCGGGTGGGCGGATGATCGGCGCCGCAGCGTTGGTCGCTGGCACCTCGTCGGCGGGTCCGACCGGCGCACTGGTCGGCGTCGGCGACGGCTGCGAGGGCGGCAGGCTGAAGTTGCCGAGATCGGGGGTGCTCGGCGGCACGTCCTGCGCCAACGCCGCACCACCGGCAAAGGCGATCCACGCGCCCGCCACCAGCGCCACGCGCCGTCCCTTCTTCGTCCCTGCCATCGTCATCGCGTTATCGTCTGAACCCTGAACACGGGGCAACGGAATCGCTGCCGCGCCGCCGCCTGTACGGCGGACCGGCCGCACCACCAAACGCCGCGTGGCAGGGTGTGGCGGCTTCTTCAGCCTTTACCGCCCGGCATCAGGCCTTTGACCCGTTGCGGTCGCCAGGTCCGGTTGACGGAGGGCGACCCCTCCCCTATATCCGGCCGGTTACCACAGCTTCGGGAAATGACATGGCGTCGCGCACTATGTCGAACGGATTGGAGCAGGTGGGTTCATAAGACGCTGCAAGGCTGCCGTTGGTTCCGGATCCGGAACATGACGCGCGGCCTTTTGGCGTCTTGTCCTGCGCCCGGACGAATTAGACCAAGGCAGACAGCTACATGGCAACCAAGGCGATCGAAGGCGGCACCGCAAAGCGCCGCATCCGCAAGGTTTTCGGCAACATCCACGAAGTGGTTCAGATGCCGAACCTGATCGAGGTGCAGCGCGAAAGCTACGAACAGTTCCTGCGGTCGGACCCGTCGATCGGCTATGTCTCGGGCCTCGAGAAGACGCTGCGCAGCGTGTTCCCGATCCGCGACTTCGCCGGCACCGCGGAACTCGACTTCGTGAACTACGAACTCGAACCGCCGAAGTTCGACGTTGAGGAATGCCGCCAGCGTGGCATCACCTATGCCGCGCCGATGCGCGTGACGCTTCGCCTGATCGTGTTCGAGGTGGACCCGGAAACGGAAACCCGCTCGGTGCTCGATATCAAGGAGCAGGACGTCTACATGGGCGACATGCCGCTGATGACGGAGAACGGCACGTTCTTCATCAACGGCACGGAGCGCGTGATCGTCAGCCAGATGCACCGCTCGCCGGGCGTCCTCTTCGATCATGACCGCGGCAAGACGCACGCCTCGGGCAAGTATCTCTTTGCCGCCCGCGTGATCCCGTATCGCGGTTCGTGGCTCGATTTCGAGTTCGACGCGAAGGACATTGTCAACGTTCGTATCGACCGTAAGCGCAAGCTGCCGGTCACGGCGCTGCTCTACGCGCTGGGCCTCAACAGCGAGGAAATCCTCAACCACTTCTACAACCGCGTCACGTATGTGCGCGGCGAGGGTGGCTGGCGCATTCCGTTCGCGGCCGAGAACTGGCGCGGCGTGAAGCCGACGTTCGACCTGGTCGACGCAAATTCGGGCGAAGTGGTGTTCCCGATGGGCACCAAGGTCACCCCGCGCGCCGCCAACAAGGCGGCGAAGGACGGCCTCACCGACCTCCTCATCCCGACCGAGGAAATCTACGGCCGTTATTCGGCCTATGACCTCATCAACGAGCAGACCGGCGAGATCTACGTCGAGGCTGGCGATGAGATCGGCCCGGACAATCTCGAGAAGCTGGATCGCGCCGGCATCGACCGGATCGAGCTGCTCGACATCGACCATGTCACCACCGGTCCGTGGATCCGCAACACGCTGAAGGCCGACAAGGCCGAAGAGCGCGAGCAGGCGCTGTCGGACATCTATCGCGTGATGCGCCCTGGCGAGCCGCCGACGCTGGAAACGGCAGAGGCGCTGTTCGCCGGCCTGTTCTTCGATCCGGACCGCTACGACCTCTCGGCCGTCGGCCGCGTGAAGCTCAACATGCGCCTTGACCTCGATGCCGAGGACACGGTGACGACGCTGCGCACCGAGGACATTCTGGCCGTGGTGAAGACCCTCGTCGATCTGAAGGACGGCAAGGGCGAGATCGACGACATCGACAACCTCGGCAACCGCCGCGTGCGTTCTGTGGGCGAGCTGCTCGAGAACCAGTATCGCGTCGGCCTGCTGCGCATGGAGCGCGCGGTGAAGGAGCGGATGAGCTCGGTCGACGTGTCGACCGTCATGCCGAACGACCTCATCAACGCGAAGCCGGCCGTTGCCGCGGTGCGTGAATTCTTCGGCTCGTCGCAGCTGTCGCAGTTCATGGACCAGACCAACCCGCTGTCCGAAGTGACGCACAAGCGCCGTGTCTCGGCGCTCGGGCCGGGCGGTCTGACGCGTGAGCGCGCGGGCTTCGAGGTTCGCGACGTTCACCCGACGCACTATGGCCGTATCTGCCCGATCGAAACGCCGGAAGGCCCGAACATCGGTCTCATCAACTCGCTGTCGACCTTCGCGCGCGTCAACAAGTACGGCTTCATCGAGACGCCGTACCGCCGCGTGGTGGACGGCAAGGTGACCGGCGAGGTCGTGTACCTCTCCGCGATGGAAGAGCAGAAGCACACCGTTGCGCAGGCGAACGCCGAGCTCGACGCCGAGGGTCGCTTCACCGAGGAACTGATCTCGGCCCGTCAGGCCGGCGAATTCCTCATGGCGCTGCCCGAGACGATCACGCTGATGGACGTGTCGCCCAAGCAGCTGGTCTCGGTCGCCGCCTCGCTCATTCCGTTCCTGGAAAACGACGACGCCAACCGCGCGCTCATGGGCTCGAATATGCAGCGTCAGGCCGTGCCGCTGGTGAAGGCGGAAGCGCCCTTCGTCGGCACCGGCATGGAAGAGACCGTTGCGCGCGATTCGGGCGCCGCGATCTCGGCGCGTCGCGCCGGCATCGTCGACCAGGTCGACGCCAGCCGCATCGTGATCCGCGCCACCGGTGAGGTCGATGCCGGCAAGTCGGGCGTCGACATCTACTCGCTGATGAAGTTCCAGCGTTCCAACCAGTCGACCTGCATCAACCAGCGTCCGCTGGTGAAGGTGGGCGACGTGGTCAACGCCGGCGACATCCTCGCCGACGGTCCGTCGACCGAATTCGGTGAGCTCGCCCTCGGCCGCAACGCGCTCGTCGCGTTCATGCCGTGGAACGGCTACAACTACGAGGACTCGATCCTCATCTCCGAGCGGATCGTGAAGGACGACGTGTTCACGTCGATCCACATCGACGAGTTCGAGGTGATGGCCCGCGACACGAAGCTCGGGCCCGAGGACATCACGCGCGACATCCCGAATGTCGGCGAGGAAGCCCTGCGCAACCTCGACGAGGCGGGCATCGTGTACGTCGGTGCCGAGGTCGAGCCGGGCGACATCCTCGTCGGCAAGATCACGCCGAAGGGCGAAAGCCCGATGACGCCGGAAGAGAAGCTCCTCCGCGCCATCTTCGGTGAAAAGGCCAGCGACGTGCGCGACACCTCGCTTCGTCTGCCGCCGGGCGTTGCCGGTACGATTGTCGACGTTCGCGTCTTCAACCGTCACGGCATCGACAAGGACGAGCGCGCGATGGCGATCGAGCGCGAGGAGATCGAGCGCCTGAAGAAGGACTCGGACGACGAGCGCACGATTCTCAACCGCGCCACCTGGTCGCGCCTGCGCGAGATGCTGATCGGCCAGACCGCGACCGCGGTGCCGAAGGGCGGCCCCAAGAAGGGTGCCGTGATCGATCAGGACACGCTCGACAGCGTCGACCGCCACGAATGGTGGAAGTTCGCGGTCGCCGACGACAAGGTCCAGTCGGATCTCGAGGCGGTGAAGGCGCAGTATGACGAGGCCGCCAAGCTGATCCGCGAGAAGTTCGAGGATCGTCGCGAGAAGCTGGAGCGTGGCGACGAGCTGCCGCCGGGCGTGCTGAAGATGGTCAAGGTGTTCGTCGCGGTGAAGCGCAAGCTGCAGCCGGGCGACAAGATGGCCGGCCGTCACGGCAACAAGGGCGTCATCAGCCGCATCCTGCCGGTGGAGGACATGCCGTTCCTCGCCGACGGGACGCCGGTCGATCTCGTGCTGAACCCGCTGGGCGTGCCGTCGCGCATGAACGTCGGTCAGATCTTCGAGACGCACCTTGGCTGGGCCGCCCGCGGCCTCGGCCAGCAGATCGCGCAGCAGCTGGAGGAATGGCGTGAAGCCAATCCGGATGCCACCCCGGGCGCCATGCCCGAGGCGGTGAAGGACCGGCTGAAGACGATCTACGGCGACCATTATGTCGACGAGATCGAGGCACGTGACGCACAGGGCATCATCGAGCTGGCGACCAACCTGAAGCCCGGCGTTCCGATGGGCACTCCGGTGTTCGACGGTGCGGTGGAGCAGGACGTCGCCAACATGCTCGAGCTGGCGGGTCTCGATCCGTCGGGTCAGTCGGATCTGTTCGACGGGCGTACCGGCGATCAGTTCGACCGCAAGGTGACGGTGGGCATCATCTACATGCTGAAGCTCCACCACCTCGTCGACGACAAGATCCACGCACGTTCGATCGGGCCGTACAGCCTCGTCACCCAGCAGCCGCTGGGCGGTAAGGCGCAGTTCGGCGGCCAGCGCTTCGGCGAAATGGAGGTGTGGGCGCTGCAGGCTTATGGCGCGGCGTACACGCTCCAGGAGATGCTGACGGTGAAGTCCGACGACGTGGTCGGCCGCACCAAGGTCTATGAGGCGATCGTCAAGGGCGACGACACGTTCGAGGCCGGCATTCCGGAGAGCTTCAACGTGCTCGTCAAGGAAATGCGTTCGCTGGGCCTCAACGTCGAGCTGAAGAGCATGGAAGACGCGGACGACGGCGACCTGGCCGAGGCGGCTGAGTAACAGCACCGCTCCGACGATCGACCATCCCTCCCCTAGCCCCTCCCGCCCGCGCGGGAGGGGGAAGAGGTAGAAAAATGAACGAACTTACCAATTTCGCGAACCCGGTCGCCAAGCCGGAGACCTTCGACCAGATCCAGATCGGCATTGCGTCCCCGGACCGCATCCGCTCCTGGTCGTTCGGCGAGATCAAGAAGCCCGAGACGATCAACTATCGCACGTTCAAGCCCGAGCGTGACGGCCTGTTCTGCGCGCGCATCTTCGGTCCGATCAAGGACTACGAATGCCTGTGCGGCAAGTACAAGCGCATGAAGTACAAGGGCATCGTCTGCGAGAAGTGCGGCGTCGAGGTCACCGTCTCGAAGGTTCGCCGCGAGCGCATGGGCCATATCGAGCTCGCCGCCCCAGTCGCGCACATCTGGTTCCTGAAGTCGCTGCCGTCGCGCATCGGCCTGCTGCTCGACATGCAGCTGAAGCAGCTCGAGCGCGTGCTGTACTTCGAAGCCTATATCGTCATCGAGCCGGGCCTCACCCCGCTCGAAAAGTATCAGCTTCTCACCGAGGATGAGCTGCTCGAGGCGCAGGACGAATATGGCGAGGACGCCTTCTCTGCCGGCATCGGCGCAGAGGCCGTGCGCATCATGCTCGAGAGCCTGGATCTCGAAGGCGAGAAGACCGCGCTGCTCGAAGAGCTGGCGACGACCAAGTCGGAGCTGAAGCCCAAGAAGATCATCAAGCGGCTGAAGGTCGTCGAGAGCTTCCTGGAATCGGGCAACCGTCCGGAGTGGATGATCCTCGAGGTCGTGCCGGTCATCCCGCCCGAACTGCGCCCGCTGGTGCCGCTCGATGGTGGCCGCTTCGCGACGTCGGATCTCAACGATCTGTATCGCCGCGTGATCAACCGTAACAACCGTCTGAAGCGGCTGATGGAGCTGCGTGCGCCGGACATCATCGTTCGCAACGAAAAGCGCATGCTGCAGGAAGCGGTCGACGCGCTGTTCGACAACGGCCGCCGCGGCCGCACGATCACGGGCGCCAACAAGCGTCCGCTGAAGTCGCTGTCCGACATGCTCAAGGGCAAGCAGGGCCGCTTCCGTCAGAACCTGCTCGGCAAGCGCGTCGACTATTCGGGCCGTTCGGTCATCGTGACCGGTCCGGAGCTCAAGCTGCACCAGTGCGGCCTGCCGAAGAAGATGGCGCTCGAGCTGTTCAAGCCGTTCATCTACGCACGTCTCGACGCCAAGGGTCTTTCCATGACCCTGAAGCAGGCGAAGAAGTGGGTCGAGAAGGAGCGCAAGGAAGTCTGGGACATCCTGGACGAGGTGATCCGCGAGCACCCGGTTCTGCTGAACCGCGCGCCGACGCTTCACCGCCTCGGCATCCAGGCGTTCGAGCCCGTGCTGATCGAGGGCAAGGCGATCCAGCTTCACCCGCTGGTCTGCTCGGCCTTCAACGCCGACTTTGACGGTGACCAGATGGCCGTTCACGTCCCGCTGTCGCTCGAAGCGCAGCTGGAAGCGCGCGTCCTGATGATGTCGACCAACAACATCCTCTCGCCCGCCAACGGCAAGCCGATCATCGTGCCGTCGCAGGACATGGTGCTCGGTCTCTACTATCTCTCGATGGAGAAGCAGAACGAGCCGGGCGAAGGCATGCTGCTGGCCGACATGGAGGAAGTGCACCAGGCGTTGTTCAACGGCGCGGTGACGCTGCACACCAAGATCGTCAGCCGCGTTCCGCAGACCGACGAGGACGGCAACCAGTACCTCAAGCGCTACGAGACCACGCCGGGCCGTATGCTGCTCGGCGAGTGCCTGCCGAAGAGCCACAAGGTACCGTTCGAAACCGTCAACCGCCTGCTGACCAAGAAGGACGTCACCGACGTCATCGACGAAGTGTATCGTCACACCGGCCAGAAGGAGACGGTGCTGTTCGCCGACGCCATCATGGCACTCGGCTTCCGCCACGCCTTCCGCGCCGGCATCTCGTTCGGCAAGGACGACATGATCATCGCGCCGGACAAGACCAAGCTGGTCGACGAGACGCGTGAGCAGGTGAAGGACTTCGAGCAGCAGTATCAGGACGGCCTGATCACGCAGCAGGAGAAGTACAACAAGGTGATCGACGCCTGGAGCCGTTGCGGTGACCAGGTGGCGAACTCGATGATGAACGAGATCAAGGCCGTTCGCATCGACGAGGAGACCGGCCGTGAGAAGCCGATCAACTCGATCTACATGATGGCGCACTCCGGTGCGCGTGGTTCGCAGGCGCAGATCAAGCAGCTCGCGGGCATGCGCGGCCTGATGGCCAAGCCGTCGGGCGAGATCATCGAAACGCCGATCATCTCGAACTTCAAGGAGGGCCTGACCGTCCTTGAATACTTCAACTCCACCCACGGCGCCCGTAAGGGCCTCGCGGATACGGCGTTGAAGACGGCGAACTCGGGCTACCTCACCCGCCGTCTCGTCGACGTGTCGCAGGATTGCGTCATCGTCGAGGACGATTGCGGCACCGAGCGCGCGCTTGAGATGAAGGCGATCGTTCAGGGCGGCTCGGTCATCGCGTCGCTCGGCGAGCGTATCCTTGGTCGTACGACCGCGGAGGACATCGTCGAGGCGAAGACCGGCGAGGTCGTGATCCCGATCGGCACCCTGCTCGACGAGCCGATGGTGGCGAAGATCGAGGCAACCGGTGTGCAGGCCGTCAAGATCCGCTCGCCGCTGGTCTGCGAAAGCAAGATCGGCGTCTGCGGCAAGTGCTACGGGCGTGATCTCGCCCGCGGTACGCCGGTGAACATCGGCGAGGCCGTCGGCGTCATCGCGGCGCAGTCGATCGGTGAGCCGGGCACGCAGCTGACGATGCGTACCTTCCACATCGGCGGCGCGGCGCAGCTCAACGAGCAGTCGAACCTCGAAGCGCCGGTCGACGGCACGATCGAGTATCGCGACTTGCGCATCATCGTCGACCAGCGTGGTCGCCGCGTGGTGCTCAGCCGCTCGGGTGAAGTCGCGATCGTCGACATGGATGGCCGCGAGCTGGCGGTGCACAAGATCCCGTACGGCGCGAACGTGCTGTGCGACGATGGGCACATCATCAGCGCCGGCGATCGCATCGCCGAATGGGATCCGTTCACCATGCCGGTGATCACGGAAACCGGCGGCACGGTGAAGTATCAGGACCTCATCGAGGGCAAGACGCTGACCGAGCAGGTTGACGAGGCAACGGGCATCGCCCAGCGCGTCGTGATCGAATATCGTGCAGCTGGCCGTTCGAAGGAGGATCTGCGTCCGCGCATCACCCTGCTCGACGAAGGCTCGGGTGAATCCGCCCGCTACATGCTGGCGCCGGGTGCGGTGCTGTCGGTCGACGACAACTCGGTCGTCTATGCCGGCGACGTGGTTGCCCGTGTCGCTCGCGAGTCCGCCAAGACCCGCGACATCACCGGCGGTCTGCCGCGCGTTGCCGAGCTGTTCGAAGCGCGCAAGCCGAAGGAAAATGCGATCATCGCGAAGGTCTCGGGCCGCGTGGTGTTCGGCAAGGACTATAAGGCGAAGCGCAAGATCGGCATCCAGCCCGAGGACGGCGGCGAGGTGGTGGAATACCTCATCCCGAAGTCGAAGGTGATCGACGTTCAGGAAGGCGACTACGTCAAGCGTGGCGACAACCTGATCGGCGGCAGCCCGGATCCGCATGACATTCTCGAGGTGCTCGGCATCGAGCCGCTCGCGGAATATCTCGTGTCGGAAATCCAGGAAGTCTATCGACTGCAGGGCGTGAAGATCAACGACAAGCACATCGAGACGATCGTTCGTCAGATGCTGCAGAAGGTCGAGATCACCGAAGCCGGCGACACCACCCTGCTCCCTGGCGAGCAGGTGGACCGTGCGGAGATGGACGAGGTCAACGCGAAGCTCGGCAAGAACGAGGCACCGGCCCAGGGCAAGCCCATCCTCCTCGGCATCACCAAGGCGTCGCTGCAGACCCGGTCGTTCATCTCGGCCGCGTCGTTCCAGGAGACCACCCGCGTCCTCACCGAGGCAGCGGTCCAGGGCAAGCAGGACACGCTGATGGGCCTGAAGGAAAACGTCATCGTCGGCCGGCTCATCCCGGCAGGCACTGGCGCGGGCATGAACCGCCTGCGCGTGGCGGCTTCCTCGCGCGACGCCGCGCTTCGTGCCCAGCAGAAGAAGCTGGCCGATGCGATGATCGTCGCGCCGTCCAGCGCGGAAGAACTGCGTGCGGCCGAAAACGCCCGCAGCCCGCGTGAGGACGTCGGCACCGGTGACGATCCGCTCGCCACCGTCGTCCCCTCGGGCGACGGCAGCGACGAGGCTGCCGGCGAGTATCTGAACGACTGATTGTTCCGGTCAGCCTGACACAATCAGCCCCGCCGGAGCGATCCGGCGGGGCTTTTTGTTTGAAAATACCCACAGCGGCGTCGACGTGCCGCGCCGGCGTCAACCGGGTACCGCAGCCGACCCGGCGAGCAGCCCGCCATCAATGCTGATCTCGGTCCCGGTGACATAGGTCGCCTCGTCCGACGCCAGCGTCACTGCCAGCGCGGCGACCTCGTCCGCCCTGCCGAAGCGCCGGAGCGGCGTATCGGCGACCAGCGCCGCCATGCGCGCCTCGCGCTCCGGCCCCTCCCCCAGCATTTGTTCCCACATCGTCGTCAGGATCGCGGCGGGGTGGATCGAATTACACCGGATCCGCCACCCCTGCTGGGCGCAATAAAGCGCCACCGTCTTGCTGTGATTGCGGATCGCAGCCTTGGAGGAGGCGTAGGCCGCAGCGCCCGGTATCCCAACCATGCCGGATCGCGACGAGATGTTGATGATCGATCCAGTCCCTGCGCCCTTCATCGCGCCGATCGCATAACGACAGCCAAGGAACGTGCCGTCCAGGTTCACCTGATGCACCGCCCGCCAATCGGAGAGGCTGGCATGTTCCGGATCGTGCGGCCCCGCATTGCTCTCAAATCCGGTCACGCCGGCATTGTTGACCACGACGTCGGCGACGGGAACCAGCTGCGCGAGCCGGTCCCAATCCTCCTCCTCGCGCACGTCGAGCGGCTCGAAACGGCAGCCGATCTCTGCCGCGGTCGCAGCGCCCGCCACCGCGTCCACATCAGTGACGAAGACGCGCGCGCCCTCATCATGGAAGCCCGCGGCAATCGCACGCCCGATCCCACGCGCCGCGCCAGTGACGACGCACGTCTTGTTCTTCAATCTTTGCATGAATGTTCTCGAAACAGAGTCCGGACGGCGGATCGCTCCACCAATCGATGTCTTTTGCCGCCTCAGCGGTGACGCTGGATCATCTCGAAAACTCCTGAACCTTGCCTGCTTCTACAGGAGAGCGCCGCGTGGAGCAATTTTCTCGCGCGCTCCACCTCCGTGAGCCCCGACGAGCCCCATCAGACAAACTGCTGGGCGAACAGGAAACAATTGGTGCTACGCTGGCACCTTCTCTCCGCTTTTTTGCGGGCCACGCCGGAGACGCTCCATGGGCATCAGCAAGGCAATCGCAGTCACCTTGGCGGCACAGCTTTCGAACCCAATGCTCCCGGCCGGCGCCATTCCCAGTCCTCGGTCGCTCCCGATTTCATCCACGCAGCCCGAACCTTCCCGGGCCTGTGCGGTCCCGCGCGGCTGGGAGGGGGTCGCTGAGCGCGAACCTCGATTTGTCATCTTTGGTGAAGTGCATGGAACGCAGCAGGCACCGGCCTTCATCGGCGATCTCTCTTGCGCGCTGGCGGCGCAAGGCAAGAGGATCCTGGTCGCCGTCGAACACCCCTCTGATCTCAGCGCCGCCTACCAACATGCCTGGCAGCTCCCAGAAACGGCGTTCGTACAGGCGTTGAGCAAGGCTGGCTGGGCGCAGATGGACGACGGAACGGGCAGCGAAGCGATGATGGCCCTACTGGTGCGCCTGCATCAGCTGGCGCGGCGCGGCGCGGCGCAGCGATAGACGTAACGCCCTTCAACGGCATGAAGAACGAGGCGCAGGCGCAGCAATTCGCGCACCTGCCGGGTCAGGGCCCGCACGAGGCAGCACAGGCAGACAATATCCTGCGCGCCGCATCCTCCCGCCCCTATGATTATGTGCTCGTGCTGGTGGGTAACGTACATGCGCGCAAGCGGCCCGTGCACCATTCCGGCGTCACGTTCGACCCGATGGCGCGGCATCTGGCGCGGCATGGTCGCCTTGTGACCCTTGATATGGAGACGGCCGGCGGCGCGGCGTGGAGCTGCCAGATCAAGCCAGACTTCAAGCCTCAGCCGGGCACGCCCGTCACGTCAGACGCGGTCCTGTGCGGGCCTCACGCTGTCGGCAGGACCGAACAGCCCGACGGCCCGCCCTTCATTGCCCTGACCGATCCGCCCCCCGCTCATCACGCCGCCGATTACGACGGGACCTTCTGGCTAGGTCGTGTCCGCAGCTCTCCGCCGGCGGTCACACCCGACTAGAGCGCAGGCGCTGCCCCCGCGCGCGCTTTTGCGGTTGCCATTCATCGCGCAGCAGGCCCCAGATCACGCTGTCGCGCACCCCGATATGCGTGTGCCATTCCGCGCGCAGCAATCCCTCGCGCTGGAAACCTAAGTCCATCAAGAGCGCGATCGATCGCTGATTGTCGGGATCGGTATCGGCGAACACGCGCCGCGCGCCCTCGGCAAACAACAGGTCGATCAACGTGCCCACCGCCTCGCGACCATAGCCCTTGCCGGCGGCCGACGGTGCCAGCAGATAGCCGATCTCCATCACGCCGCGCCGCCGCTCCCCCGCGGCCAGCGTGCCGATCGCGCGGTCGCTCGCCTTCTCCACGATCACCCATTGCCGCCACTGGTCGTCGACGTGCGGGGTCACATAGGCGATCGTGTCCGCGACGCTCTCATGCGGCGGGCTCGACCAGAAGCGCATCACCCGCTGGTCGCGATAGGCTTCGTACAGCGCCGGCGCGTCGTCATGCGTCGGGGCCCGCATCAGCAGCCGCTCGCTTTCAAACGGGTCCGCCCTCATGCCGACGATCAACCCGCCAGCGCCTCGACCAGCGCCTGCACCTTTTGCTGGCGCCATTGCGGCAGCGGCGCGACCAGCCAATAGCCCAGCCGCGACGGCCGCGGCTCACCGACCAGCGCCACCTTGCCCGCGGCGATATCATGCGCGGCGAGCAGCTCGGGCACCGTCGCCCGGCCCAGCCCGCGTGCCGCGGCGTCCAGCGCCAGCCCCGCATCCCCGACGCGCACCAGCGCCCCGGCCTCATCCATGCCGTCACCCGGCCAGGCGATGATCGCCGCCGCGCCGCCGCCCGGCCGCTCGACCGTCACCATGCCCTCGCTCTCGATCGCCTCGCCTTCGTGAAGGCCCGGACCCTCACCCCAGGTGATGGCAAGGTCGAGGTTCGCCTCGGTGAAATCGGGCGCGCTGTCGGCGGTCACCAGCACGAAGCGCAGGTCGCTGTCGCGCTGCGCGATCGTCGCCAGCCGCGGCAGCAGCCACTTCTCCGTCAAGTCGCGCGGCGCGGCGATGGTCAGCGACTTGGACGATTGCCCCGCCTGCATCGCCCGCACCGCTTCCTCGAACTGCAGGAAGCCCTGTCGCAGCGCCGACAGGCCGGCCTCGCCCTCCGGCGTCAGCTCCAACCCCTTGGTCGTGCGGCGGAACAGCACCACGCCCAGCGTATCCTCCAGCGCGCGGACCTGCTGGCCCACCGCCGCCGGGGTCACCGCCAGTTCGTCGGCCGCGCGGGTAAACGACAGATGGCGTGCCGCGGCATCCAGCACGCGCAGACCGTTCAGGGGAAGATGCGTACGCTTCACGCCGCGCTCCCCCTGGCAAGCGGCGATCGGTCAGAATGATAGGCGTGACGGGTCACCATGCCACGTGCCATGCCCCGCTCCCGCCCGCATCGCAAGCGACGCTGCTCAGCCACGCTCTCCACCGGTCACCGCGGGCGCAATCAGCGCGAACTTCGGGATGGCGACGTCGAACGTCATGCCGGCGGCATCGACCATGCGATAACTGCCCTGCATCGACCCGGCCGGCGTGGCCAGCGGGCAGCCCGAGACATAATCGTAGCTTCCGCCCGGCAGGATCAGCGGCTGCTCGCCCACCACGCCCTCGCCCTCGACCGAATGGCGCGCCCCGCGCCCGTCGATGATGATCCAATGGCGGGTCAGCAGCTGCACTGCCTGCGGCCCATCATTCTCGATGCGGATATGATAGGCCCAGAACCAGCGGCCCCGCTCGGGCTCCGACTGTTCGGGTAGATAGCTGACCGACACGCGCACGGTCACTCCCCGCGTCGTTTGCGACGAAGGGAAGAATGCCTTCACAAGCCGATCGTCCGCAGCGCCTGGTCGAGATCGTCGATCAGGTCGGCCGGATCCTCCAACCCGACATTCAGCCGCAGCATGCCCTCGCCGATCCCCATCTCCTCGCGCTTCTCCGGCGTGACCGACGCATGGGTGGTGGAGGCGGGATGGGTCATCAGCGACCGGGAATCGCCGATATTGTTGGAAATGTCGATCAGCTGCAGCGCATCGAGCAGGCCGTGCGCCATCGCACGTCCTCCCTCCACCTCGAAGGCGAAGATCGGCCCGCTTGCCTCCATCTGCGACATGGCCAGCTCGTGCTGCGGATGGCTGGGCAGGCCGGGGTGAAGGATCCGCGCGACACGCCCTTCCAGGAACGCGCCGACCTTCAGCGCATTCTCCGACTGGCGACGGATGCGCAGGTCCAGCGTCTCCAGCCCCTTCAGCACGACCCACGCGTTGAACGGCGACAGCGTCGGCCCGGTATTGCGCGTGAACGGCAGCAGCGTGTTGTCGATGAAATCCTTGGTGCCGCACACCGCGCCGGCGAGAACGCGGCCCTGCCCGTCCATCATCTTGGTGGCGGAATAAGCCGTCACGTCGGCGCCGAATTCCATCGGCCGCTGCAGGGCGGGCGTGGCAAAGGCATTGTCCACCACGCTGGTGATGCCGCGCTCGCGCGCGATGGTGCACACCGCGCGCAGGTCGACGACGTCCATCGTCGGGTTGGCCGGCGTTTCGAAGAAGAACACCTTGGTTTCGGGCCGCACCGCATCGATGAATTGCTGCGGATCGCGCGCGTCGACCACCGTGGTCGCGATCCCGAACTTGGGCAGCAGGTTGTCGACCAGCCAGCGGCACGATCCGAACGCCGCGCGCCCGGCCACCACATGGTCGCCGGCCTGCAACTGGCTCAGCAGCACCGCGGTCATCGCCGCCATGCCGCTGGCCATCGTGCGACACGCCTCGGCCCCTTCCAGCAGCGCGATGCGATGCTCCAGCATCTCCACCGTCGGGTTCTGCAGCCGGGAATAGGTCATCCCCTCCTGCTCACCGGCGAACCGCGCCGCGGCATCTCCGGCACAGTCATAGGCATAGCCGGAGGTGACGAAGATCGCCTCGGACGTTTCGCCAAATTCGGATCGAACGGTGCCCCCGCGAATGGCACGGGTCGCAGGGCGCCAGGTGTCGGTGATCGTGCGGTCTTGTCCGGTGCGGCGCTTCATCCGGCCGCTTTCGGCCAATTGCTGCGGGCTTTCAAGCACGACGCTCGCTCGTCTTGCCGCGCGCCACCCACGCGCCGCATTGGCGCTTTGCCCACATCCGGCTAAGTCCGGGCCATGCTGCGCCGCCCCCTGCCGCTCGCGATCGTGGTTTTCCTGGTCGCGGAGGCATTGTTCCTCATCGGCCTGACGGTGCCGCACCAGTTCGTGTTCGACGAGGTGCATTACGTGCCCGCAGCCCGCGCGCTGCTGACGCTGGACGGCCCGGTCAACATCGAACACCCGCTGCTCGGCAAATGGCTGATCGCGCAGGGCATCCGCCTGTTTGGCGACGATACCCTCGGCTGGCGGTTCATGTCGACGCTGGCGGGTGCCGTCACCGTGACCGCAATCTTCGCGATCGTGTGGCAGATCACCCATCGCCGCCGCCCCAGCCTCGTCGCGGCGGCGCTGACCGTGCTGAACTTCACGGTGTTCGTGCAGGCGCGCATCGCGATGCTCGACGGCTTCATGCTCGCCTTCCTCGCCGCCGGCATCGCCATGGCGGCCGCCGCGCTGCGCAATGGCGGGCTGGCCCGCTGGGCCGTGGCCGCGGCGCTGCTTGGCGCGGCCACCGCCTGCAAATGGCTCGCCGCCCCCTATGTCGCCTTTGCCGCCCTCGCCTTCGTGCTGCTGAAGCGGGAGGATCCGCGCCGCTTCCCGGGCCTGTCGACGCCGGTCGCGCTTGGCGTGCTCGCGCTGGTCTCGGCCGTGACCTACCTCGCCACCTTCGCGCCGGCCTTCTTCTATCGCGACGCACCGCTGACGCTCGCAACGCTGCTGCCGTTTCAGCTGGAGATGTTCGACCGGCAGACGCAGGTGCTGCCCGCCCACACCTATCAGTCGAACTGGTGGACATGGCCGCTACTGATCCGCCCGATCTGGTATCTCTATGAGCCGGCGGACGGCGCGCAGCGCGGCATCCTCCTGCTCGGCAATCCCGTCATCATGTGGACCGGGCTGATCGCGGTGGTCGCCTGCTGGTGGGGCTGGGTCCGCTCCGGCTCGGCCCGCCTGCTCGCCGCCGCCGCCCTGTGGACCGGCAGCCTCGCCGTCTGGGCGGTGATCCCCAAGTCTCTCGGCTTCTATTATTATTACTATCCGTCCAGCGTCTTCATCGTCATCGCCATCGTGGTCGCGCTCGATCACTGGCGCGCACGCACCCGCGGGTGGGACACGGCGCTGCTCGCCGCGTCATTGGCGCTCGCGATCTATTTCTATCCGGTGCTCGCTGCGCTGCCGCTGCCTGACGCCAACGCCTTCCGCTATTGGACGTGGTTTCCGACCTGGGTCTGACCCCGCCTCAATAGCGACCCCAGACGAAGCGCGACGACAAGGCGTAATTCCACACCGCGCCCACCAGCACCCCGGCCAGCGCCGACGCTGCCCAGGCGCCGTAATGGAAATCGTACAGGAACGCCGCGACCCCGACGTTGGCGACCGCGCCGACCGAGCAGACGACGCAGAACGACACCCATCCGTCCAGCAACTGCCGCGCGCCCCTCAGCCGCCGGTCGCGATAGGTCAGCGCATTGTTGAGGAAGAAATTGAACGTCATCGCCGCGCCGGTGGCAGCAATCTGACCGATCAGGAACGACGCGCCGGCCACCAGGTGGAGCAGCGCCAGAACGCCCATATGGATGCCGACGCCGATCACCCCGATGGCGGAGAACATCGCAAACCGCACCGGCACCAGCCGGCCGAAGCGGCGATCGTACAGCGCGATCAGATATTCGAGCGCCACGACATGATCGAGCTTCGATTCCCCCTCGGTCCGAACGCGAAAGACATAGGGCAGCTCGCGAAACCGCAGCGGCCGGCCGCCGGCGGTCATGATGTCGAGCAGGATCTTGAACCCAATCCCCGCCAGATGCGGTGCCCGCGCGCGCACGACGTCGGTGCGCACCATGAAGAACCCGCTCATCGGGTCGGTCAGTCCCACATCCAGCACACGCTGCGACAGCCGCGTGGCGAGCGCCGACTTGCTCAGCCGGTCGCGATCCCAGTCGCCCGTCCCGCCGCCCTCGACGAAGCGCGACCCCACCACGATGTCGAGCGCCGCGTCCGATCGAAGCGCCGCCAGCATGTCCGGCAGGATGGTCTCGTCATGCTGCAGGTCGCCGTCGATCACCGCCACCGCGGGGGCGGCGGTCGCGCACATCCCCTCGATACAGGCAGTGGCAAGGCCCCGCCGCCCGATCCGCTGGATCACGCGCACGCGGCGGTCGATCCGCGCAATCTCGCGCGCCGCCTCGGCCGTCCCGTCCGGGCTGTCGTCGTCGACGAAGATCGCTTCCCAGTTGATCCCGGTCAGCGCCTGGTCCAGCCGCGCGACCAGGACCGGGACATTCGCTTTCTCGTTGAACGTCGGGATGACGATGGCGAGGTCGAGCAGGTCGCTCACCCCCGGTTACAACGCCCCCAGCACCGCGTCGCCCATCTCCCGGGTGGAACAGGTGCCGCCAAGGTCCGCCGTGCGATGCGTCACCAGCGCGCGCGCCACCGCCGCCTCGACCCGGTCGGCCGCGTCCGGCAGCTCCAGCGAATGGCGCAGCATCATCGCGGCGGACAGGATCGTCGCGCACGGATTGGCCTTGCCCTGCCCGGCGATGTCGGGCGCCGACCCGTGGATCGGCTCGTACAGCCCCTTGCCCGTGTCATCGAGCGAGGCGGACGGCAGCAGCCCGATCGATCCGACGCACATCGATGCCTGGTCGGACAGGATGTCGCCGAAGAGGTTGCCGGTCACGATGACGTCGAACTGCCCCGGATCGCGCACCAGCTGCATCGCGGCATTGTCGACATACATGTGGGTCAGCGTGACGTCGGCATATTCCCGCGCCACCTCCGTCACCACGTCGCGCCACAATTGCGACGTTTCCAGCACATTGGCCTTGTCGACCGAGCACAGCCGCCCGCCGCGCCGGCGTGCCGCCTCGAACCCCGCCACCGCGATCCGCGCCACTTCGCCCTCGTCATAGCTCATCAGGTCATAACCCTGACGTAGCCCCGCGGCCGTGGTGCGCATCCCCTTTTCGCCGAAATAGACGTCGCCGTTCAGCTCGCGCACGATCAGCAGGTCGATGGTGCGCGCCACCTCGGGCCGCAGCGCGGAGGCATCCTCCAGGCCTGGGAACAGCTTTGCCGGCCGCAGGTTCGCGAACAGCGACAATTCCTTGCGCAATCCCAGGATCGCCTGTTCCGGGCGCAGCCCCCGCTCCAGCGCGTCGCAGGAAGGGTCGCCGACCGACCCGAACAGGATCGCGTCCGCGCGATGCGCCAGCTCCAGCGTCTCGGGTGGCAGCGGCTCGCCCGTCGCATGATAGGCCGCGCCGCCCACCAGCGCGCTTTCAAACGCGAGCGGCAGGTCCAGCGCCTCCAGCACGCGGCGCGCCTCCGCCGTCACTTCGGGTCCGATGCCGTCACCCGGCAGGATTGCGATCAGGGCCATGCGTGCCTCCAGGCGAAACGGGGATGCGAACGGTACCGTTCCTTGCCGCCCGGCAGGGTCTCACGCAACCGCTCTGTGCAGCCGGTCGATCAGCCGCTCGCGCGCCGCCAGCGTTTCCGCCTGCCGATCAAGCAGGATGCTGCGCGCCAGGAACCGCCCGGTGATCGCCAGCCCGGCAAAGATGTCGGGCCAATCCGCCGCGCCCCCTGCCGCCAGGAACGCGGGCAGCGGCAGCAACCGGTCCTCATATCCCGCCGCCGCCGCGCGGCTCACCGCGCCGCCAGACCGCGGGCTGACATAGCCGATATCCGCCTGCGCCCCCGTCGCCACGCAGCGCCCCAGATCAAGGCCAAAGCCAAGCTCCGACAGCAGCAGCAGCTCGTACCGCGCCAGCGGCGCCGCCCAGCCGCGTGCCGCCGGCGCCGCATCGATCGCGTCGAGCACCCCCGACAGCGCCTGATACAGCCAGGGATAGGGATGCGCCTCGGGCAGCGCGGCGGCGGTCAGCGCGGTCAGCCACTCCAGCGCGGCCGCCGGCAGCGGCTCGCCATGCAAGGGCGCCCGGCTGCGCACCAGTTCGGCGGTCAGCGCCGGGAGCTGGCTGTCGGTCCGCGCCCGCCATTCGCCGATGATGATGTTGGCCGGCTGCAATACGGGGCGCAGCGCGCGCGACCGGCCGCCGCGGACATAGCCGGCCTGCACGCCATCATCGCCGGTCAGCGCACGGACGACGGCGCCATGCTCGCCATGCGCCCGGCTCGACAGGATGATGGCGGTCGCGGTCAGGCGCATGGGGCGAGAGATAGGCGCTCGCCCATCATCGCGCCATGCTGGCCGCTATTCGCCGCGCCGCCTCCGTCGCGGCGCCCGGCCGTCACTTGTTCCAAGAAACCTTGTCGCCTTCCGCAATGCCCAGTTCGGCCGATCGGCCGCCGTTCAGTTCCAGCACCGCGCTCACCGGTTCCCCCGACGGCACCTGCGCCTCGGAGAAGGGCACGGTATTCTCCGCGATGCGGGCGATCGTCCCGTCCGGCCGGATGAAGATGATGTCGAGCGGCGATGGCGTGTTCTTCATCCAGAAGCTCGCCTCACGCGGGCCGCCGCCGTCCGGCGGATAGGGCGCGAACAGCATGCCGCCATCCTTGGGGATATCGGTACGGTACATCAGCCCACGCTGCTGCTTCTCGGGCGTGTCCGCCACTTCGACCCGGAACACGTGCCGCCCGTTCGCGCTCGCGATCGTCACCTCGGTCAGCGGCGCTTTCGCGCGCTCGTCGCTGGCCGTCGCGGCGGCGTCACGGCCGGTACACGCCGCAGCGCCCAGCAGGAACGCCAGCGAGGCCATCGCCAACAGCTTCATCGTCAATTCTCCCGTGTCACGCTCACGGCCATCGGCCCCTTGCGCCCGTCCACGATGCGGGCGCGCAGCCTCTGGTCGGGCAACACTTCACTGATGTCGCCGCGGCGCAATGTTTCCATATGGACGAAGATATCGCCCGGCACGTCGTCGCGCACCAGGAAACCATATCCCTTCAGCCGATTGAACCATTTCACCGCCACCGGCTCCCAGTCGCCCGCCTCGTCGACCAGGGTGGCGGGATCGATGCGGCTGGTCGGGCGCGGTGTGGGCTCGATCGCGGTGGTCGTGTCAATCGACAGGATCTCGCGCGCCTGAAACCCCCGCTCGCGCCGCACCACCATCGCGTCGATCCGCGTCCCTTCGGGCAGGCTGCGGCGGCCAAGTGGCTGCAAAACCGAAAAGTGGATCAGCACGTCGCCAAAGGACGCATCGTCCGGCACCAGAAAGCCAAAGCCGCGCGTCACGTCGAACCACTTCAACGCACCGGCCACACGTACGCCATCTTCCTCGCCAGCACTGGCGGCGTCGGGGCCTTGTCTGGCCTCGGACGGTTCGCTTTGCATTGTTCTTTCCCCTGGGCGGGACGCTAGCATGGTTGTGGCGGCGCACAATATCTTCCTGCGAAAACAAGGCGTGCGTCACGCTTCCGGTATGTCGCCCGGCGCGGCCGCGACGATCTGCCGCGCCAGGGCGAAGGAATGGCCCGCGCGCAGCATCGCCGCCATGTGCCGCTGACGGCCGCGCTCGTCCGCCGGCGCGCTCGCAAACGGCCCGATCCGCCGCCGCCGGGCAAAGGCCAGCGCGCTTTCCAGCGCCTGCTCGCCGCTCTGCTCCACCAGCTCGGCAATATCCTCGCCCGCGATTCGCGCCGCCTTCAGCGCCTGGCCCACGCGCCCAGCGCCATAGCCGCGCCGCGCGAGCGATCGCGCCCGCGCCTCGGCAAAGGCGCGGTCATCGATATAGCCGAGCTCGGCCATCCGGTCGGCGATCGCGGCCGGATCCGCCGCGGCGGGGCCGTCCCAGCCCCGCTCGCGCACCTTGCGGGCCAGATATTCGGCCAATTTGCCCCTGGTCGTCGCGAACCGCGCCACGTAACGCAGCGCCAGATCCTCCAGCGCACGGCGGTCGAGCGGGGGCGGCGTACGGCGGCTATTCGTCATGCGCCTTTATGTTGCCACACTGCCATCGGAATTTGAACGTGGCGAACCGTCAGTTGGCCGGCCTCCGGAAAAAGCCGGTGTGCAGGTCCGAAACAGGCACACTAACGAGATTTTGAGCAAACCGACCATGACGAGCGCGACCCTGATCCCCACCCCGAGCAGCGACGCACGACCGCGCCGCTTCGCCGATTTCGACACGCTCGGCGAAGCGCTGGATTATGCCGCTGAGGGCGATCGCGGGCTGAACTTCCACGATGCGCGCGGCACGCTGGTGCGCCCCTACCCCTTCCGCGAGCTGCGCGACGACGCGAAGCAGGCCGCCTATCGCCTGATCGCCGCGGGCATCACGCCGGGCGATCGCGTCGCGCTGGTTGCGGAAACCAGCGCCGAATTCGCCGCCTTGTTCTTCGGCACCGTCTATGCCGGCGCCTGGCCGGTGCCGCTGCCGCTGCCGACCTCGTTCGGCGGCAAGGATTCCTACATCGATCAGCTGCGCGTCCAGCTCACGAGCTGCGATCCCGTCATGCTGATCTATCCGCCCGAGCTGTCGGAAATGGCCGGCGCGGCGGCGGCAGCCGTCGGCACGCAGGGCCTCGACTGGGCCGATCTTCTCGCTCGCCCCGCCGATGCCGTCGATCTGCCGCAGGCGTCGGGCAGCGACATCGCCTATCTGCAATATTCCAGCGGCTCGACGCGCTTCCCCCACGGTGTCGCGATCACGCACCATGCGCTGCTCAACAATCTCGCCGCGCACGCGCACGGCATGCAGCTGATCGAAAGCGACCGCTGCATCTCCTGGCTCCCCTGGTACCATGACATGGGCCTCGTCGGCTGCTTCCTGTCGCCGATCGCCAACCAGGTGTCGGTCGATTACCTCAAGACCGAGGATTTCGCCCGCCGCCCGCTCGCCTGGCTCGATCTCATCACCCGCAACCCGGGCACCTCGATCAGCTATTCGCCGACCTTCGGCTACGACATCTGCGCGCGCCGCATGTCGAGCCAGACCAAGGCCGCCGACCGCTTCGATCTGTCGCGCTGGCGCCTCGCCGGCAATGGCGCGGACATGATCCGGCCCGACGTCATGCAGGGCTTCGTCGATGCCTTCGCCGATGCCGGCTTCCAGGCCAGCGCCTTCCTTCCCTCCTACGGCCTTGCCGAGGCGACGCTGGCGGTCTCCATCATGCCGCCGGGCGAGGGGATCCGCGTCGAGCTGGTGGAGGAAACGCAGCTCTCCGGCGTCCCCGCCGGCCAGGATCGCCCGCAACGCTATCGCGCGATCGTGAATTGCGGAAAGCCGGTGCGCGACATGCTGGTGGAGATCCGCGAGGAGGACGGCACCGTCCTTCCCGAGCGCGCGATCGGGAAGGTGTGGTGCAGCGGCCCGTCGCTGATGGTCGGCTATTTCCGCGATGATCCCGCGACCGCCGCCTGCATGGTCGACGGCTGGCTCGACACCGGCGACATGGGCTATATGTCGGATGGCTACATCTACATCGTCGGCCGCGCCAAGGACATGATCATCGTCAACGGCCGCAATCACTGGCCGCAGGACATCGAATGGGCGGTGGAGCAGCTCCCCGGCTTCAAGCAGGGCGACATCGCCGCCTTCGCGATCACCACGCCGGGCGGTGAGGAAACCCCCGCCGTCCTCGTCCAGTGCCGCACCTCCGACGTGGAGGAACGCAGCCGCCTGCGCGACGAGATCCGCGATCGCGTCCGCGCGGTGACGGGCATGAATTGCGTGATCGAACTCGTGCCGCCGCGCACCTTGCCGCGCACCAGCTCGGGCAAGCTCAGCCGCGCCAAGGCGCGCAACCTCTATCTGTCGGGTGAGATCAAGCCTTACGCGGTCGCCGCCTGAGGCATCGCGGCCCGGCGCCGGCGGCCCGGTCAGGGCGCCGGCACCGGGCACGCCGATGGATCAGGCGATATGCAGGTCCAGCTCGCGCCGGTGCGCGCGCGCCTTCGCGGTCAGCACGATATGCCCGCGCTTCTCCTGCACCCAGCCCTGCCGGGTCAGCGCGTTCAATGTCATCGGACAATCACCGCGCGAAATCATGAGATTCGGTCCCGCGGCTCGCGCGGAGCCCAGGATACGTTCGAGCAACTCAGCGGTCAGCCAAGCGCCATCATCTTGCTGTCCCAAAGCGACCCCCCAAGGGTTTACGGCAGCCCTCGTTATTGTGGCTGAAAGACAACGATCCCTTAACAAAATCAACCGATTCGCAGGTGCCGGACGCCCCGATTCGACGAATCATCGGTGAGTTGCACGACTGCTGCGACGGCGCGGGAATAGCTCCCCAATCACCGCCTGTTTGCCGCTCCGGGAGACCCGCCGGCCCGGCCGAAAAGCCGGCCCGGCGTCGCCATCATCGCTGCCGGTTCGCCACCAGGTCGTCGACCACTGCGGGGTCGGCCAGCGTCGACGTGTCGCCCAGGCTGTCGACCTCGCCCTCCGCGATCTTGCGCAGGATACGCCGCATGATCTTGCCGCTGCGCGTCTTGGGCAGGCCGGGGGCGAACTGGATCGCGTCGGGCGTCGCGATCGGCCCGATCTCCTTGCGCACCCATGCACGCAGCGTGGCGGTCAGATCCTCGGACGGCTCCTCGCCCGAATTCAGCGTGACATAGGCATAGATGCCCTGCCCCTTCACGTCGTGCGGCATCCCGACCACCGCCGCCTCGGCCACCTTGGGATGAAGCACCAGGGCGCTTTCCACCTCTGCCGTGCCCATGCGGTGGCCGGAGACGTTGAGCACGTCGTCGACCCGCCCGGTGATCCAATAATAGCCATGCTCGTCGCGGCGGCAGCCGTCGCCCGTGAAATACTTGCCGCGATAGGTCGTGAAATAGGTCTGGAAGAACCGCTCATGGTCACCCCAGACGGTGCGCATCTGCCCCGGCCAGCTCGCGGTGATGCACAGGTTGCCGCTCACCGCACCGTCCAGAACCTCGCCCGTCTCGTCCACCAGCTGCGGATGCACCCCCGGCAGCGGCTTGGTCGCCGATCCGGGCTTCAGGTCGGTCGCGCCCGGCAGCGGTGCGATCAGCGCGCCGCCCGTCTCGGTCTGCCACCAGGTATCGACGATCGGCGAGCGCCCCTCGCCCACCACCTGATGGTACCAGCGCCATGCCTCCGGATTGATCGGCTCGCCCACCGTGCCCAGCAGCCTCAGGCTCGCGCGGCTGGTCGCCTTCACCGGCGCGTCGCCCTCCTTCATCAGCGATCGCAGCGCGGTCGGCGCGGTGAACACCGTATGCACCTGGTGGCGGTCGACCACCTGCCAGATGCGGCTCGCATCGGGCCAGTTGGGCAGCCCCTCGTACATCAGCGTCGTCGCGCCGTTCGCCAGCGGGCCATAGACGACATAGGTATGCCCGGTGACCCAGCCGATATCGGCCGCGCACCAGAAGACGTTCTCGGGCCGATGGTCGAACACCAGGTCATGGGTGTAGCTCGCCCACAGCAGATAGCCGCCCGTGGTGTGCAGCACGCCCTTGGGCTTCCCCGTCGAACCGGAGGTATAGAGGATGAACAGCGGGTCCTCCGCGTTCATCGGCTCGGGCGCGCAGTCGCTCGACACCGCGGCCGCCGCCTCATGATACCAGACGTCGCGGTCGTGCATCGGCACGTCGTCGCCGGTCACCTTGATGACGATCACCCGCTCCAGGCTCGGCGCGCGCGGCGCCGCCGCGTCCACATTGGCCTTCAGCGCGATGCGCTTGCCGCCACGCCGCCCGGCATCGGCGGTGATGACCAGCTTTGAATCGCAATCCTGGATGCGCCCGGCGAGCGCGTCGGGGGAAAAGCCGCCGAACACCACCGAATGGATCGCCCCGATCCGCGCGCAGGCGAGCAAGGCGAAGGCCGCCTCCGGGATCATCGGCAGGTACACGGTCACCCGGTCGCCCTTGCGCACCCCTTGCGCCTTCAGGACATTGGCGAACCGTCCGACCTCCTCGTGCACCTGACGATAGGTGAAGCGGCGCGGCTCCTCCTCCGGCACGTCCGGCTCCCAGATGATCGCGACCTGCTCGGCGCGCTCGGGCAAATGCCGGTCGATGCAATTTGCGGAGACGTTGAGCACGCCGTCCTTGAACCACTCGATGTGGAAATCATCCTCGTCGAACGACCAGTCACCCGCCACCGTCGGCGCCTTGATCCAGTCCAGCCGCTTGGCCTGCTCCAGCCAGTAAGCGTCGGGATCGGCGGCCGCGGCGGCATACATCGCCTCATAGCCGTCGCGATCCACTTTCGCATTGGCCGCCCAGTGTTCCGGAACGGCGTACAGCTGCGGCTCGACCATGCATCATCTCCTTTTTTGAGCCTGATGGCCGCTGAAGGTGATGATTGGCAACCGTCTTGGTAAACCCCGCGGCGGCGCGATTGCCGGGCGCGCGGCGACCGGGGTGCCGGGTCAGCCCAGCTGCGCCTGCACCCCGTCGATCACGAACTGCACCGCCAGCGCGGCCAGCAGCACTCCCAGAAGGCGCGTGATAACCGCCTCCATCTTGTGCCCCATCAGCCGCATCAGCGGCCCGGCGGCGATCAGCGCGGCCAGCGTGATCAGCAGCACCGATCCGAGCGCCGCGAACACGACCAGCGACTGGTTCAGCCCGTTGCTGCCGCTCATCAGCAGCATGACGCTGGCGATCGATCCCGGCCCCGCGATCATCGGCATCGCCATGGGGAAGATCGACACATCCTCCACCTCTTCCAGCGCGACGGCGGCGGCACGATCCTCGCGGCGCTGGGTGCGCTTCTCGAACACCATTTCCAGCGCGATCAGGAACAGCATGATTCCGCCGGCGATCTGGAACGACGCCAGCTCGATCCCCAGGCCCTTCAGCAATTCCTCGCCGAACAGCGCAAAGACAAGCAGGATGGTCGTCGCCACGCCGACCGCGCGGATCGCCATCGACCGGCGCTGCGCCGACGAGGCGTCGCCGGTCAGCCCGGCATAGATCGGCGCGCACCCCGGCGGATCGATGATCACGAAAAACGTGATGAAGGAGGAGATGAACAGCTCAACCATGATGATGCCCCCCCAGGCAGATCGTCCAGGCGTTTAACAATGCGTGCGGCCGCGATGCCGCGGGCATCAGATCGCCGTTGCCAGCGTGATTCCTTCACGGCGTGCGGCAGACACCAGGGTGTTCCGCAGCAGCACCGCGATCGTCATCGGGCCGACGCCGCCCGGCACCGGCGTCATCGCGCCTGCCACTTCGGCGCAGGCCGGGTCGATATCGCCGACCAGCCCCTCGTCGGTGCGGTTGATGCCGACATCGATCAGCGTCGCGCCCGGCTTGATCCAGTCGGGCTTCACCATCTTGGCACGGCCGACCGCCGCGACGACGATGTCGGCGCGCTTCACCACCGCCGGCAGGTCGCGGGTGCGCGAATGGGCGACCGTCACGGTGCAGCTTTCGCCGATCAGCAATTGCGCCATCGGCTTGCCGACGATGTTGGACCGGCCGATCACCACCGCGTCCTTGCCGCTCAAATCCCCCAGCACATCGCGCAGCAGCAACAGGCAGCCATAAGGCGTGCAGGGCACGAATCCCGGCAGGCCGGTCGCCAGCCGCCCGGCGTTCACCGGGTGAAAACCGTCGACGTCCTTGTCGGGATCAATGCGCGTGATGATCGCGCTTTCATCGAGATGCCCCGGCAGCGGCAGCTGCACGAGGATGCCGTCCACCGCCGGATCGGCGTTCAGCTGGTCGACCAGCCGCTCCAGCATGTCCTGCGTCGTATCGGCCGGCAGGCGATGCTCGATGCTCTCCATCCCCGCCGCCACCGTGGCCTTGCCCTTGGACCGGACATAAACCGCCGACGCCGGATCCTCGCCGACCAGCACTACGGCCAGCCCCGGCTTGCGCCCGGCTTCGCGGGCGACCTGAGCCACGCCTTCTGCCACCTGCGCGCGCACATCCGCCGCGAAGGCCTTTCCGTCGATGATCCGTGCCGTCATGGTTGAGCGCCATAGAGGCTCGCCGCGCGCCGCGCCAGCATGTCGCTGTCGCCGCTGAGCAAAAGCCGCTTGATCCGCGCGGTCTCGCCAGCGACCAGCCGAACGGCGCTGCGCGGCACCCCGAATGTCTTGGCGACCAGCGCGATCACCGCTTCATTGGCCGCACCGTCGACCGGCGGCGCGCAGACCCGCGCCGCCAGATGTTCATCGGTTCCCGCTGCCAGCACCTCCTTCGAGGCGCGCGGCGTTACCCTGACCGCGATCGCCAGCCCTTCGGGAACCGGGCGCCAGGCGCTCAGACGCCGCCCATCACCACGCTGGCGGCGACGTTGTTCAGGATGATCGTCAGGATGGCGATCCCGATCAGCACCACGGCCGGCGCGAAATCAATCCCGCCGGTCTGCGGCAGGATGCGGCGAATTGGGCGGTACATCGGCTCGGTCAGCTTATCGAGGCCCATGTAGAGCGAACGGACGAAGTTCGACTGCATGTTGACGACGTTGAACGTCACCAGCAGCGACAGGACGAACTGGATGATGATGACCCACCACACCACGTTCAGCAGCACCTGCAGGATCTGGACGAGGGTTAGCATCAGCAAGGGCGGTCTCCGTTCGGGTGTGTCATTACGATAGCACAGTTGGGCATCGCGCCAGTCGCGATCAAGCCCGGCGGATCAATGTACCCGCACCGCGCCGCGTGAAGATTTCCAGCAGCATACCGTGCGGCACCCGCCCGTCCAGAACGACTGCCGCGTCGACGCCGGACTGGACCGCCGCCACGCACGTCTCCAGCTTGGGGATCATGCCGCCCGAGATCGTGCCGTCGGCGCGCAGTCCGGCGACGTCGTCGGGCGTCAGGTCGGTGACCAGCTGCCCCTGCTTGTCGAGCACCCCGGCGACGTCGGTCAACAGGAAGAACCTCTTGGCCCCCAGCGCCGACGCAATCGCACCCGCCATCGTGTCGGCGTTGATGTTGTACGTGTGGCCGTCGGCACCGATGCCGATCGGCGCGATGACGGGGATGATCCCGTCACGGCTCAGCGTGTCGATGATTCGCCGGTCGACCGCCACCGGCTCCCCAACGAAGCCAAGGTCGACCTTGCGCTCGATCCCCTGCAACTGGTCGGGCTCGCTGCGGCCGACCTTCTCGGCCTGCACCAGCCCCGCGTCCTTGCCGGAAATGCCCACCGCACGCCCGCCGGCCGCCGCGATCCAGGACACGATCTGCTTGTTGATCGATCCCGCCAGCACCATTTCGGCGATCTGCGCGGTTTCCTCGTCGGTGACGCGCAGCCCGTCGACGAAGCGCGACTCGACGCCCAGCCGCTTCAGCATCGACCCGATCTGCGGCCCGCCGCCGTGCACCACCACCGGGTTGATCCCGACGGCCTTCATCAGCACCACGTCCTCGGCGAAATCGCGCTGCGCCTCGGGGTCGCCCATGGCGTGCCCGCCATATTTCACCACGAAAGTCGCGCCGGCATAACGCTGCAGATAGGGGAGCGCCTCGACGAGCGTTTCGGCTTTCGCGAGCAGTTCGGGCGCGGGCGTATGATCGTTCATGGCGGTGCCCTTAATCATATCGCCCCGCGCGCGAAAGTCGGCACTGTCCCCGGCCGTGCGGCCAGCGGCAGTCGCCTTCAGGCCTGCCGGTCGAGCCGCCGGCCCAGCGCGACGAAGGCGTAGATCAGCGGCGGCACCAGCACGATCGACAGCACCACCTTGGCAATGATCTGCCCCATCATCAGCTCGCCGATCGGGAACACGCCGTAAAAGGCGATGGTGACGAACAACAGGCTGTCCAGCACCTGCGACAGGACGCTCGCGATCGCCGCGCGCAGCCACAGGAACCGCCCGCCCTCACGCCCCTTCAGCGCGGCAAAGATGGTGACGTTCAGCGTCTGCGACGTGCCATAGGCGACGATCCCGCCCAGCCAGATGCGCGGCGTGCCGGTCATCATCAGCTCGAACGCGCTCAGTCGCTCCGGCTCCATCGCCGGCGACGCGGGCACCGCCAGCACGACCAGCGTCAGGAACAGCGACACGATCAGCGGGATGAAGCCCAGCTGCACGAGCCGGTTCGCGATCTGCCGCCCATATAGCTCCGCGATCGCGCTCGACGTCACTACCAGCAGCAGGAAGGCGAAGATCCCCGCCTCCACCGCCAGCGGCCCGAGCGCGACCTGCTTGTTGCCCAGCACCCCGGCAATGCAGACCATGCCGCCATAGAAGATGGAGAAGGCGAAGAGCGAGCGCGCGATCGGCGCGGGAGCGCGGGATTCCATCGGCCGCCGGTACATCGTGCAGCGCGCCGGTAAAAGGGCGTTGTTGCAGGAATCCTGTCCTTCCGCGCGGTTGACTGCTTGTCGAACCGCCTGCCTTTTCCCTATGATAGCGCGCGAAAAGTGATCAGGCGGCAAGCTCCGCCCGTAGCGGGGATGAGTTGCAGTTGAGCCGTTTTCTGATCGGTATCGCCGGTATTCTGGTGATCCTTGCGCTGGCCGTGGCCTTGTCGACCGACCGGCGCGCCATCCGTCCCCGCGTCGTGCTCAGCGCCTTTGCGCTTCAGGTCGGCATCGCAGTGATGGTGCTCTACGTCGACTGGGGCAAGCGCGTGCTCGCCACCATGTCGGCGGGCGTCTCGAACCTGCTGGGCTATGCCAAGGCGGGCGTCGACTTCCTGTTCGGCCCGCTCGCCTCGCCTGAGATCGGCGGCAACAGCTTCGCGATCGCCGCGCTGCCGGTGATCATCTTCTTCGCCAGCCTCGTTTCGATCCTTTATTATCTCGGCATCATGCAGTTCGTCGTCCGCTGGCTGGGCGGCGCGCTGGAAAAGGTGATCGGCGTCTCCAAGGTGGAAAGCCTGTGCGCGGCGGCCAACGTCTTCGTCGGCCAGTCCGAATCGCCGCTCGTCATCCGCCCCTACCTCGCCGGCCTCACCCCGCCGCAGCTGTTCACCGTGATGACCAGCGGCATGGCCGGCGTCGCGGGCACGATCCTCGCCGCCTATGCCTCGATGGGCATCCGCATCGACTATCTCCTCGCCGCCAGCTTCATGGCCGCGCCGGCCGGCATCCTGATGGCCAAGATCATCATGCCGGACCGCACCGTGCCGCCGGAGGGCGAGCTGCCGCTCGGCGACCTGCCCGACGCTGACCGCGAGATCCAGGTCTCCGAGGCACGGCTCGCCGGCGCCAACATCGCCGCGCTCCCGAACGAGCTCGCGCCCGGCGAACCCATGCCGCAGGCGACGCATGACGAGGAGGCACCCGCCAACATCATCATGGCCGCCGCGCAGGGCGCACAGACCGGCGTGCGCCTTGCCGTCGCGGTCGGCGCGATGGTGCTGGCGTTCGTCGCGCTGGTTGCGCTCGCCAACGGCATCCTCGGCGGCATCGGCGGCCTGTTCGGCTATCCCGATCTCAGCTTTCAGCAGATCCTGGGCTATGCCTTTGCGCCGGTGATGTTCCTCATCAACGTGCCCTGGGACGAGGCGCTGCGCGCCGGCGGCATGTTCGGCCAGAAGATCGTGCTGAACGAGTTCGTTGCGTACATCGACCTCGGCCGCCAGGCCGGTGAGCTGTCCGAACGCACCGTCGCGATCGTCACTTTCGCGCTGTGCGGCTTCGCCAATTTCTCCTCGATCGCGATCCAGATGGCGGTGACCGGCAACCTCGCGCCCAACCAGCGGCCGATGATCGCCAAGCTCGGCATCCGCGCGCTCCTCGCCGGCAGCCTCGCCAACCTCCTCTCCGCCGCCCTCGCCGGCCTGCTGATCGGCTGATCATCGGCCGGGGCCGGTCGCCCTGCCCCCAAGCCCCCGCTCAGCCGTGCGCCTGGCGCCACAGCCAGTCGCGCAAGAGGCACCCCGCGCGGGTCGAGGGCGTGGGCGGCTCCAGCAGGAAGAAACTGCGCCCCGATCGCAGCCGGTGCGTGGCCAATCCCGTCAGCCGGCCATCGTTCAGCAGACCCGATACCAACGGCTCGATGCCGATCGCGACGCCGGCCCCGCTGACGGCATGCTCGTACAGCAGCAGCGGATCGATCCCTCGGATGCGCGCCGCCGAACTGTCCAAGCCAGCGCCGCCGAGCCACTCCTGCCAGAATTCGGGCCGGTGATCCGGTCCCAGCAGCACATGGCGCAGAATATCCGCGGGACGATCGATCGCGAACGAATGACCCGCGCTCCACACCGGCAAGAGATGGATCGGCAGCAACGGCGCGATCGCCATTTCGGCGTCGGGCGCGAGGCGGATCGCCAGGTCGTACTCACCCCCGTCGAGCCGCTCGAATGTAATCGAGGTGCGAACATCGACATGGATGTCGGGATTGCGCGCGGTGAAATCGGGCAGGCGCGGCAACAGCCATCGTGTGGCCAGCGACGGGATCGTCGTGACCCGCACGATCGCCGAATCCTGCCGCACCTCGGCGGCGGCGACCTCAAGCCGCTCGAGGATGGCGACCGCATGCACCAGGTAGCGTTCGCCAGCATCCGTCAGCACGACACCGCGGGGAAGACGCTCGAACAGGCGGACGCCCAACGCCTTCTCCAGCGCAGCGAGGCGCCGCGACAGCGCCGGCACCGACATCGCCACCCGGGTACTCGCCGCGGCAAGGCCTCCCAGACGCGCAGCGGCGACGAACGCCTGGAGAGTGCGGGGCGCAGGCAGGTGCATCGCCGACCAAGGTAGCAGCGGCGCAGCCTTGCAAAAAGTGAAAGGTACCGCGCACCTTCGCAATGGTGGCAGGCCCATTCACCGCATAGCTTCAACGGCGACGGACCCGGTCCGGCTCCACTGTCGGAAGATCGCGCATGACAAGCCCTACGCCACCCTCAGCCCGCCCGGAGGATCCGGCCACCGTTCCCGGTCCCATCCCCCGGCACGGTTCCATCGCAGATGCCCCGCATCGCGGCGTCATCCTGACCGGCGAGAACGGCGCGGACGGGCACAAGGCCTTCTACATTCACATCGAGGCAAGGCCGGGCAAGGAAGACGCGGTCGTCGATATGCTCCGCGACATCTACGGCTGCGTCCTTGGCGAACCGGGGACCGGCCCGTGGTTCGCGGTGCGCTATTCGCCGCAGGTGTTCGGCATCTTCGAGGCATTCCCCACCATCGCGGCCCGCGACGCGCATGTCGCGGGTGGCGGCGGCGACATCTTCCGCGACAATCCGCGCATGAACGACCTCCTCGCCCGCCCGGCGCACGTCTATCGCGTCGACGTGCTCCTCAACAAAAGTACCATTGGCGAGTAGAACCCCGCCGTCAGTGCCCGCGCCCTGTTCCCCGCGATAGGGGTCTGTTACGCTGGGCCCGATGGCCACGCAGCACCGCACGATTGAACATCTGCTCGAACAGGCTGCCGGTGCCGGAACGGTCTTGGCCAGGCCGATGTTCGGCGAATACGGCCTCTACCTCGACGGCAAAATGATCGGCACGGTCTGCGACGATCAGCTCTACCTGAAGCCCACCGCATCCGGTCGCCGCCATGCCGCGCCGGTGTCGGAAGCGCCGCCCTATCCGGGCGCCAAGCCGAACTTGCTGATCGAAGCCGATCGATGGGATGACGCCGAATGGCTCGGCGAATTGCTGCGCATCACCGCCGCTGAACTGCCAACCCCAAAGCCGCGCAAACCGAAGAAGGCGAGCTGAGCGCCCGCCGCCGCGCTACCGCCGGGTTCATGTCACGTCGGTCACCCATCGGGACAGCAGCAAGCTCCAGCACGTATCGCACCTCATCGTGCGGCCGCCTGAAAGCACGGTGTCCGCTTGCCTCACCCCGTCAGCCCGTCAGAGCCCCCGCCCGCCGCGCATCCGCTTGCGCAACGATCCCGGCATCCACCGCGACGCAAAGGACAGTCGCCGCGCCGTCTTGCCCACCAGCGTGTGGACGCGCCCGCCATGCACCGCTTCCCACGCCGCTTGCGCGACGACCTCGACCGGCGTGAACTCCAGCCCCGCCTCGACCACCGTCTCGCGCACGCTACGGTTCGATCCGCCGACCCCGGCCTGCAGCAGCGGCGTGTCGATGAAGCCCGGCATCAGGCTGCGCACGCGAATGTCGTCCGCCGCCCATTCGCCGTCCAGCGCCTCGGTCAGCCCGCGCACCGCGAACTTGGTCGCCGAATAGACCGCCGCCCCCGGCGTGCCATAGATGCCCGCGGCCGACGCGGTGTTGAGCAGGCACGATCCCGGCGTCGCCGCCAGAAACGGATAGGCCATGCGCGCGCCGTACAGCACGCCCTTCAGGTTGACGTCGACCGCGCGGTCGATGTCCTCCAGCCCCGCCGCGCCGAACGGCCCGCCCACCGCGACCCCGGCATTGTTGAACAGCACGTCCAGCCGCCCGCCGCTCAGCTGCGTGAACTCCGCCAGCACTTCCTCCCAATCCTCGGGCGATCGCACGTCCATGACGTGACAGCTGGTGCTTTCCGCCGGCAGCAGCGCAGCCGTCTCCTTCAGCCCTGCGCTGTCGCGATCGGCCAGCCCGACGCGCCACCCCCGGTCGGCGAACAATTGCGCCACCGCCCGGCCGATGCCGGAACCCCCGCCGGTGATCAGGATCGCCTTCATCTCTCAACCCTCATGTTTGACGCCGGTGGCGGCATCCCGCATCCTCCCGGCCGATGCCCCTGGACTTATCCGGCCCGGCGGTGGCTTTCCACCGCATCGCGAAACACTACGCCGGGGGGAGCGCAGCGGTCGACGAGGTGACGCTCACCATCGCCGGCGGCAGCTTCGTCGCACTGGTCGGCAGCTCGGGTTCGGGCAAATCGACCTTGCTCAAGATGATCAACCGGCTGGTGGAGCCGACCGCCGGCCATGTCACGCTGGGCGACCATGATGTCCGCGATCAAACCCCGCACCTCCTGCGCCGCGCGATCGGCTATGTCTTCCAGAACGTCGGCCTCTTCCCGCACCTGACCGTGGCGGAGAATATCGCGCTTCCGCTGCGCATCGCCGACCAGGGCCCGCCGCGCGAGCAGCGCGAGGCGCGCGTGGGCGAGATGCTCGACCTCGTCGATCTGCCGCGCGCGCTGGGCAGCCGCCTGCCCGACGCGCTCTCCGGCGGGCAGCGCCAGCGCGTCGGCGTCGCCCGCGCGCTCGTCACCGGGCCGAAGCTGCTGCTGCTCGACGAGCCGTTCGGCGCGCTCGATCCGATCACCCGCAGCGCGCTGGGCGACGCGGTGCAGGCGCTTCACCGCCGGCTCGGCCTCACCACCATCATGGTCACGCATGACATGGCGGAGGCGCTGCTCCTCGCCGATCGAATCCTGGTGATGGATCACGGCCGGATCGTCGCCGACGAAACGCCCGCCGCGCTTCTCGCCGGCGGCGGCGGCGATAAGGCGCAGGCGCTGGTCGCCGTCCCCCGCGACCAGGCACTTCGCCTCGCAGGCCTAGCAGGATGAGCGACGCCTGGGCGCGCGTCCCCGATCTCGCCGCGCAGCACTTCCTGCTGGCGATGACTGCGCTCGCCGCCGGGATCCTCATCGCGGTGCCGCTCGGCTTCTGGTCCGCGCGCCGGCCCACTGCGGCGCGGATCGCGCTGGGTGCCGCCAGCCTCGTCCAGACGATCCCCAGCCTCGCGCTGCTCGCGCTTTTCTATCCCATACTCCTGTGGATCGGCGGCCTGCCCGCGCTCGGCTTCCTCCCCTCGGTTCTGGCGCTCACACTCTACGCCATCCTCCCGATCCTGCGGAACGTCGTCACCGGGCTCCAGGGCCTCGACCCGGCAGTGATCGAGGCTGCGGACGGCATCGGCATGACCGGCTGGCAGAAACGCCGGCTGGTGGAGGCACCGCTGGTCCTGCCGATGGTGATGGCGGGGGTGCGTACCGCCGCGGTGTGGACGATCGGCGCGGCGACCCTTTCCACCACGGTCGGTCAGCCGAGCCTCGGCGACCTCATCTTCGCCGGGCTTCAGACGCAATCCTGGCCGCTGGTGCTGGCGGGGTGCATCGCCTCCGCCGCGCTGGCGCTCGCCACCGACGCGCTGCTCGGCCTGTCCGAATGGGGCATCGCGCATCGCCGCCGCTGGCTGGCGGCCCTGTCGCTCGGGCTGATCGTCGCCGCGACTATCGCCGCCGCCGCGCCGCTGTGGCGCAGCGATCAGGATCGGGTGGTCGTCGGCGCGAAGAACTTCTCCGAACAATTCATCCTCGCCCGGCTGATCGGCGATCGGCTGCGCGACGCGGGCTATGCCGTCGACTATCGCGACGGGCTCGGCTCCGCGGTCGCCTTCGGCGCGCTCAAGAGCGGCGCGATCGACGCCTATGTCGATTATGCCGGCACGATCTGGACCGGTGAGATGAAGCGCAGCGACACCCCGTCGCGCGATCAGCAGGTGCGCGCGATCGGCGACTGGGCACGCCGGCAGCATCAGGTGACGTTGCTCGGCCCGCTCGGCTTCGAAAACGCCTATGCCTTTGCGATGAAGCGGGAGGATGCGGCGCGGCGCGGCATCGCCGACCTGAACGACCTTGCCCGCCAGTCGCCCCAGCTACGGCTCGGCGCCGACCTCGAATTTCTCGACCGCGCCGAATGGGCCGCGATCCGCCGCGCCTATCCGATGCGCTTCGCCGCCGCGACGCCCTACAGCCCGACCTTCATGTATCGCGCGCTGGCCAGCGGCCGGGCGGATGTGATCAGCGCCTTCTCCTCCGACGGCCGGATCGCCGCCGACGATCTGGTCGTGCTGCCCGATCCGCGCGGTGCGATTCCGGGCTATGACGCCATCCTGTTGGTCTCGCCGCGCCGCGCCGGTGACACGCGCTTCGCCGATGCGCTGCGCCCGCTGATCGGCGCGATCACCCCGGCGATGATGCGCGCCGCCAATTACCAGGTCGATCGCGACACGGACAAATCGACCCCCGAAATCGCTGCTGGCCGGCTCGCCGCGCAAATCGGCCGATCTTCTCCGAAAGGCGGCCGGGACTAGCCCATCGTCAGGACGATCTTGCCCACATGATCGCCGGCTTCCATCCGGCGATGCGCGTCCGCCGCCTGTTCCAGCGGGAACGCCTTGTCCATCACCGGCTTCAGCCGCCCCGCCTCGACATGCGGCCAGACGTTGCGCGCCAGCTCGTCCGCGACCATCGCCTTGAACGCATTGTCGCGCGCCCGCAGCGTCGATCCGGTCAGCGTCAGCCGCTTCATCATCACCTCGAAAATCGGGATCGTCGCCTTGGCGCCGCCCTGCACCGCGATCGACACATGCCGCCCATCAGGCGCCAAGCACTTGAGATTGCGGGCAACATAGTCGCCGCCCACCATGTCAAGCACCGCGGCACAGCCTGCGCCGCCGGTGATTTCCTTCACCCGCTCGACGAAATCCTCGGTCCTGTAATTGATCGCGTGATCGGCCCCCAGCGCCTTGGCCGCCGCCACCTTCTCGTCCGATCCGGCGGTGACGATGATGGTGATGCCAAAGATGTTGCACAGCGAAATCGCCATCGTCCCGATGCCGCTCGTGCCCCCATGCACCAGCACCATATCCCCCTCGGAGGCATAGGCCCGCTCGAACAAATTGGTCCACACGGTGAACAGCGTTTCCGGCATCGCCGCCGCTTCTTCCATCGACAGCAGCTCGGGCACCGGCAGGCACTGGCCGGCGGGCGCCGTCACATAATCGGCATAGCCGCCCCCGGCGACCAGCGCGCAGACCGGCTGCCCGACCATCAGCTGGTGAACCCCCTCGCCCAGCGCGACGACCGTGCCCGACACCTCCAGCCCGAAGATGCTGGGCGCGCCCGGCGGTGGCGGATAGGCGCCCTTGCGCTGCATGACGTCGGGGCGGTTCACCCCGGCCGCGGCGACGCGGATCAGCACTTCGCCCGGCTGCACGGCAGGGACCGGACGCTCCACGATCTGCAGCACCTCTGGCCCACCGGGCGCTTCGGGATCGATCGCCCGCATTGTCGCCGGAATGATGTACATTCGCGTCCCCCCTCATTCGGACTTTGCGCGCCTTATTGACTTCGCACCCGCAGCGGTCAACGATGGGGGCTATGGATCTGGATGATATCCTCGGGTCCCGGCCCGACGATCCGCTGACCGCCCTGGTGCGCGAGGATCTCGATCGCCTCTCGGTTGCCGAGCTGGAGGCGCGAATCACGGCGCTGGAGGGCGAAATCGCCCGCAGCCGGCGCAAGATCGAACTGGCGTCGAACACGCGCGCCTCTGCGGACGCCTTGTTCAAGCGATGACCGGGCGGGCACCCGCCCGGCGCCACGCCACCTGCCGGTCCCTGGCTGCGCTTCTTGATGACGGCCGCCGCAATCACGACATGGTGAGAAAGGGCCAGGCGCCTGCCTGCTGCCCGGTTGGAGTATCCTGAATGCCATCCTTTGCCAGCGCTCTCGAGACCACGCTGCACAAGGCACTCGAGGCCGCGTCGTCCCGGCGCCATGAATATGCCACGCTCGAGCACCTGCTGTTCGCGCTCGTCGATGACGAGCATGCCAGCCAGGTGATGACCGCGTGCGGCGTCGACCTTGGCGAACTCAAGACCACCGTCGCGCACTATCTCGATACCGAGCTGGGCGCGCTGAAGGTTGACCAGCAGACCGATCCCTCCCCCACCAGCGGGTTCCAGCGCGTCGTGCAGCGCGCGATCCTGCACGTCCAGTCCTCCGGTCGCGATGAAGTAACCGGCGCGAACGTGCTGGTCGCCTTGTTCTCCGAACGCGAAAGCTATGCCGTTTATTTCCTGCAACAGCAGGACATGAGCCGCCTCGATGCCGTCAGCTACATCAGCCACGGCGTCGGCAAGGGCGTGTCCGCGCCGGAAGCCGCGACGCCCAAGGGAGCCGAGGACAAGGAAGAGAAGAAGCCAGCCGAGAAGGCCGGCAAGGGTGAAAGCGCGCTCAAGCAGTTCACCGTCGACCTCAATGAAAAGGCGCGTAACGGCAAGGTCGATCCGCTGATCGGTCGCGGCCCGGAGGTCGATCGCACGGTGCAGATCCTGTGCCGCCGGTCGAAGAACAACCCGCTCTATGTGGGCGATCCGGGCGTTGGCAAGACGGCCATTGCGGAAGGCCTCGCGCGCAAGATTGTCGAGGGCGACGTGCCCGACGTGCTGAAGCCCGCCGTCATCTATTCGCTCGACATGGGCGCGCTGCTCGCCGGCACGCGCTATCGCGGCGATTTCGAGGAACGGCTGAAGCAGGTCGTCAATGAGCTCGAGAAGATGCCGCATGCGGTGCTCTTCATCGACGAGATCCACACCGTGATCGGTGCCGGCGCGACCAGCGGCGGCGCGATGGATGCGTCGAACCTGCTGAAGCCGGCGCTGTCGGGCGGCACGATCCGCTGCATCGGCTCCACGACGTACAAGGAGTTCCGCAACCACTTCGAAAAGGATCGCGCGCTGCTGCGCCGGTTCCAGAAGATCGACGTGAACGAGCCGACGATCGAGGATACGATCAAGATCCTCGCCGGCCTGCGCTCGGCGTTCGAGAGCCATCATGACGTCAAATACACGCCCGACGCGATCAAGTCGGCCGTGGAACTGTCGGCGCGTTACATCAACGACCGCAAGCTGCCCGACAAGGCTATCGACGTGATCGACGAGGTGGGCGCGATGCAGATGCTGGTGGCGCCGTCGAAGCGGAAGAAGACGATCACGCCCAAGGAGATCGAGGCCGTCATCGCGACGATGGCCCGCATCCCGCCGAAGAGCGTATCGACGGACGACAAGAAGGTGCTCGAGACGCTCGAGACGGACCTGAAGCGCGTGGTGTTCGGCCAGAACAAGGCGATCGAGAACCTCGCGAGCGCGATCAAGCTGTCACGCGCGGGTCTGCGCGATCCGGAGAAGCCGATCGGCAATTACCTCTTCACCGGCCCCACCGGCGTCGGCAAAACGGAGGTTGCCAAGCAGCTGGCGACGATCATGGGCATCCCGCTGCAGCGGTTCGACATGTCCGAATATATGGAGCGCCACTCGGTTTCGCGGCTGATCGGTGCGCCTCCGGGCTATGTCGGGTTCGACCAGGGCGGCTTGCTGACCGACGCGGTTGATCAGAACCCACATTGCGTGCTGCTGCTCGACGAGATCGAGAAGGCGCATCCGGACCTGTTCAACATCCTGCTTCAGGTGATGGACAACGGCCGCCTGACCGACCAGCACGGCAAGACGGTCGATTTCCGCAACGTCATCCTGATCATGACGACCAATGCGGGCGCGTCCGACATGGCACGCGAGACGCTGGGCTTCGGCAATCTTTCCCGCGAGGGTGAGGACGAGCAGGCCGTGCAGCGGCTGTTCACGCCGGAATTCCGCAACCGCCTCGATGCCATCGTGCCGTTCAGCTACCTGCCGACCGAAGTGGTCGCGCGCGTGGTGGACAAGTTCATCCTTCAGCTGGAACTCCAGCTGGCGGATCGCGACGTCCACATCAAGCTCGACGACGAGGCGCGCCAGTGGCTCACCACCAAGGGCTATGACAAGCTCTATGGCGCGCGCCCGATGGGCCGCCTGATCCAGGAGAAGATCAAGCAGCCGCTGGCCGAGGAGCTGCTGTTCGGCAAGCTCGTCCATGGCGGCGAGGTCGTGGTGAAGCTGAAGGACAATGCGCTGACGTTCGAGATCGTCGGCGCGGCGCCCAAGAAGCCGAAGCGCAAGGGCGGCAAGGCCAAGGTCGCCGTCGAATAAACCAGAAGGGCGCCGGTCGATCGACCGGCGCCCTTTCTGATTCCATCTATTTCGCAGAACTGACCGGGCGCTAGGCGCCCTAACGGCGCAATCAGCCCTTCGGCTGCCCCTTGTCCTTGGCAACCCACCGGGGTCCGCTCGCGCGGCACGCCGCGCTGATCACCGGGAACATCAGGTCCGTATTGCGCGCCAGCGCCGCCGGCGCCGCGGCCTGGCACTGTTGCACGGTGGAATAGCGAACCGGGTCGATCCGCGCCTCTGCGCAGCCGGACTGATCGTCCCCGCAGCCCATGATCGCCAGTACGAAAAAGATCGGTTGCATCATCGCCTCCACTCCCTGCTGAAACCCGCAAGGCCTTCAAACTGTTCCGTTTGCGCTTGCCGGTGTCCTATGCGCATGACACAGTCGGCCAATAGCTCAGGGGGAGAATCAACATGCGTATCGCGACAAAATTGCTGTTGGGGGCAACAGGCATCGCACTGGCGGCGGCGGCTGTCGCCGCGGGACCATCAGCCACCCGGACGCAGGTGGCGGCGCCGCTGATTGAGCGCACCAAATTGTTCGGCAATCCGGAGAAGACCGGCGGTCAGCTGTCGCCCGACGGCCGGTGGATCAGCTTCATCGCCCCGCGCGATGGCGTGCTCAACGTCTGGGTCGCCCCGGCTGACAATCCCGCCGCGGCCAAGCCGCTGACCGCGGAGAAGACCCGCCCGATCCGCCAGACCTTCTGGGCACCGGATTCGAGCCAGGTGCTGTTCGTCAACGACAAGGGCGGTGACGAGAATTTCCGGCTCTATGGCGTTCCCGTCGTGGGCGGCGAGGCGCGCGATTACACGCCGTTCGAGAAGGTTCGCGTGATCCCGTACGGCCAAAGCAGGACGATCAAGGACCGCGTCCTCATCGGCCTCAACAATCGCGATCCCCGCTGGCACGATGTCCACAGCCTCGACCTCAAGACCGGCAAGCTGACGCTGGTGATGCAGAATGATGGCTATGCCGGCTTCATGGCCGACGATCAGCTAAACATCCGCATCGGCTCTCGCCCGCGCGCCGATGGCGGCGACGACTGGTTCAGGATCGTGGACGGCAAGGCAGAAGCCACCCCGATCCTCTCTTATGGCCTCGACGATAGCGCGACGACCGGTGCGATCGGCTTCACCACCGATGGCAAGACGATCTACTGGGCGGACTCGCGTGATCGTAACACCGGTGCGCTCATGGCACAGGATACCAGCGGCAAGATGACGCTGATCGCCGAGGACCCCCGCGTCGATCTCGCCGACGCCCTGTTCAATCCTAAAACCGGCGTGATCGAGGCTTATCGCGCGGATTATCTCAAGAACGAATATGTGCCCGTCGGCGATGCGGTGAAGGCCGATCTCGCCTTCCTCAAGGCGCAGAACAAGGGTGAGTTCACGATCACCAGCCGCACTGATGCCGACGACAAATGGCTCGTCGCCTTCGATCCGGTGTCCGCCCCCGCCTCCACCTGGGTCTATGATCGCAACGCAAAGACCCTGAAGCAGCTCTATGTCTCGCGTCCGGCGCTGGTCGGCGCCCCGCTCGTGCCGATGATCCCCACGGTGATCAAATCGCGCGACGGGCTCGATCTCGTCTCGTACCTGACGCTGCCCAAGGGCGTCGACGCGAACGGCGATGGCAAGGCTGACAAGCCCGTCCCGATGGTGCTGTTCGTCCATGGCGGGCCGTGGGGCCGCGATGGCTATGGCTATAACAGCTATCACCAGTGGCTCGCGAACCGCGGCTATGCGGTGCTCTCGGTCAATTTCCGCGCCTCCACCGGCTTCGGCAAGAAGTTCCTTGCCGCCGGGAACATGGAATGGGGCAAGAAGATGCACGACGACCTGCTCGACGCGGTCGACTGGGCTGTGCGCGAGGGCGTGACGACCAAGGACAAGGTCGCGATCATGGGCGGCTCCTACGGCGGCTATGCGACGCTCGCCGGCCTCGCCTTCACGCCCGATACCTTCGCGTGCGGCGTCGACATCGTCGGCCCGTCGAACCTCAACACCCTGCTCGCCTCGATCCCGGCCTATTGGGAGGCGGGTAAGCAGCAGATGTATCGCCGCATGGGCGATCCGACGACGCCGGAGGGTCAGGCAATCCTCAAGGAACGCTCGCCGCTCTTCGCCGCGGACAAGATCAAGAAGCCGCTGCTGATCGGCCAGGGCGCCAACGATCCGCGCGTCAACGTGCGCGAAAGCGATCAGATCGTCGATGCAATGAAGGCGAAGAACATCCCCGTCACCTATGTCGTCTTCCCGGACGAGGGCCATGGCTTTGCCCGGCCGGTGAACAACATCGCGTTCAACGCGGTGACAGAAAATTTCCTCGCCCCCTGCCTCGGCGGCCGTGCCGAGCCGATCGGCGACGCGCTGCAGGGCTCCACCGCGGAAATCCGCCATGGTGCCAATCATGTGAAGGGTCTTGGCTCCACCCGATCCGCCGCAAGGTAACGCGCCCGGGTCAGCGTAGCGTCAGCGCCGTCACCCCGCATCGTCGCGGGGTGACGGCTCCTGCGCATCAACCGCGCGCCACCCCATTGCACGCGCCGCTCCGTGCCCCGACATAAGCAACAATGCCACCCCTCGACCCGACCGGGAACAGCGCCGAGCGTCCGCTCGGCCCGACGCTGCGCCGCTTCCTCCCCTATCTCTGGCCATCCGACGCGCCGGGCATGAAGCTGCGCGTCGCCGGCGCGATGCTGCTGGTCCTCATGTCGAAACTGGTCCAGGTCTATGGCGCGCCCTTCGCGCTTCAGGGCGCGGTGGACGGCATGGCCACGCTGCCCCGCTCGCCGGCGATGCTCGTGGTGCTGCTCGTCGTGGGGTACGCCGCGGCGCGGTTCGGCACCACGCTGTTCGACAATCTGCGCAACACGGTGTTCGAACGTGTCGGGCAGGAGGCGACACGCCGCCTCGCCAGCCAGGTGTTCCGCCACCTCCATGATCTGTCGCTTCGCTTCCATCTCGAACGGCGCACCGGCGCGGTCACCAAGGTCGTCGAACGCGGCACCAAGAGCATCGATACGATGCTCTACTTCCTCCTGTTCAACATCGCGCCCACCATCCTTGAACTGACGCTGGTGCTCGGCATCTTCTGGGTGAAGTTCGGCTGGCCGCTCGTTGCCGGCACCCTGGTGATGGTGGTCGTCTACATCTGGTTCACCCGAAAGGTGACCGACTGGCGCGCCAGCCTGCGCCAGCGGATGAACGATCTCGACACTGGCGCGGTCGCCCATGCGGTCGATTCGCTGCTGAACTTCGAAACGGTGAAGTATTTCGGCGCCGAGGATCGAGAGGCCCGGCGCTACGATGCCGCGATGCAGGCCTATGCCACCGCCGCGGTAAAGTCCGAGAACAGCCTCGCCTGGCTCAATATCGGCCAGGCCGCGATCACCAATCTGATGCTCGGCGCTGGCATGGCCTTTGTCGTATGGGGCTGGTCTGACGGCCGCTTCTCCGCCGGCGACGTGGTGCTCGTCTCGACGCTGCTGTCGCAGCTGTTCCGCCCGCTCGACCTCCTCGGCATGGTCTATCGAACGATCCGCCAGGGCGTGATCGACATGGGCGCGATGTTCGATCTGGTCGACACCCCGTCGGAGGTGGTCGATCCCCCTGGCGCCCGCCCGCTCCGCGTCGGCCCGGGGCATCTGCGCTTCGAGGATGTCCGCTTCGGCTATGAGCCCGGGCGCGATATCCTGAAGGGCATCACGCTCGACATTCCGGCCGGCAGCACCGTTGCGGTCGTCGGCCCGTCCGGCGCCGGCAAGTCGACGCTCGCGCGGCTGCTGTATCGCTTCTACGATCTGACCGGCGGCCGCATCACCATCGACGGGCAGGATATCGCCACGGTCACCCAGGCCAGCCTGCGCAGCGCGATCGGCATCGTGCCGCAGGATACGGTGCTGTTCAACGACACGATCGGCTACAACATCGCCTACGGCCGTGAAGGCGCCGACGACGCCGATATCCGCGCCGCCGCGCGCGGGGCGGCGATCGCCGGCTTCATCGAGGCGCAGCCCGGCGGCTATGACACGCGCGTCGGCGAGCGTGGGCTGAAGCTTTCGGGTGGCGAAAAGCAGCGCGTGGCGATCGCCCGCACCCTGCTCAAGAACCCGCCGGTCCTGATCCTCGACGAGGCGACCTCGGCACTCGACAGCCGGACGGAAGCGGACATCATGGCGACGCTGGAGGCGATCGAGCGTGGTCGCACCACCATCGTCATCGCCCACCGCCTTTCGACTGTCGTCCACGCCGACAAGATCGTCGTGCTTGAGGCCGGCCGTGTGACCGAACAGGGCACGCATGACGAATTGCTCCGCGCCGGCGGCACCTATGCCGAACTATGGGCGCGTCAGGCGAGCGAGCGGCAGGCGGCGGAGGTCGAAACCGCCGACTGATCTACTATTGATCTGTTGTCGGGCGCGCCCGATCAGGCGACCAGATCGCGATATTCGGGATGCCGGCGGATGAATGCCGCCACGAACGTGCATTGCGGCACCACCTTCAGCCCCTGGTCGCGCGCGCTGTCCAGCGCGGCGCGGATCAGCTTGGATGCAACGCCCCGCCCCTCGATCTCTGCCGGGACGTGCGTATGGGTAAAGACGATCCGCTCGCCCTCGCGCTGATAGGCGGCCAGCGCGCGATGACCGCCGACGTCCAGTTCGAATTCCTGTTCGGCACGATTGTCGCGGACCTTGTTCATGCCCCGCATGTAATGCGTCGCGCCGCGGGGTAAACTGCTGCGGATCAAGCGACGCCATCGCGGTTGCCGCCCCCGCCCGGCACGCGTAGAGCCACGGCGAATGGCCGCCGACCCCGTTTCCGTCCTCCAGAAGCTGTTTGGTTTCCCCGATTTCCGCGGTGTTCAGCGCCACGTGGTCGATCGCGTGCTGGCGGGGCAATCGACGCTTGCCGTCATGCCAACCGGTGCCGGCAAGTCGCTGACCTATCAGCTGCCCGCCACCATGCTCGACGGCACCTGCATCGTCGTCTCCCCGCTCATCGCGCTGATGCACGATCAGCTGCGCGCGGCCGAGGCGGTGGGCATCCGCGCCGCCACCCTCACCAGCGTCGATGAGAACAAGGCGGAGACGCGCGGCCGTTTCCTCGATGGCGATCTCGACCTCCTCTACATCGCGCCCGAACGCGCCTCGACGGCCGATTTCCGCGACCTGCTCGAACGCGGCCGGGTCGCCTTGTTCGCGATCGACGAGGCGCATTGCGTCAGCGAATGGGGCCATGACTTCCGCCCCGATTATCGCCTGCTACGCCCGCTGCTCGATCGCTTCCCCGATGTGCCGCGTCTCGCGCTCACTGCGACGGCGGACGAACATACCCGCGCCGACATCCTCGATCAGCTCGGCATTCCGACAGAGGGGATGATCGTCGCCGGTTTCGACCGGCCCAACATCCGCTATTCGATCTCGCCGCGCGACAATACGACGCGCCAGATCGCCGACGTCATCCGCGACACGCCGGGCCCCGGCATCGTCTATGCCCAGACCCGCGCCGGTACCGAGAAGCTCGCCGCCACGCTGCGCGAGGCGACCGGCCGCCCGGTGCGCGCCTATCACGCCGGGCTTGATCCCGAGATTCGCCGCCGCAACCAGGCTGCCTTCGTCGCGAGCGAGGACATGGTGATCGTCGCCACCGTCGCCTTCGGCATGGGGATCGACAAGCCCGACGTCCGCTTCGTCGCGCACGCCGGCCTGCCCAAGTCGATCGAGGCTTATTATCAGGAAACCGGCCGCGCCGGTCGCGATGGCGATCCGGCGGTCGCGCACCTGTTCTGGGGCGCGGAGGATTTCGCCCGCGCGCGACAGCGCATCGCGGAGGTCGAGCCGCAGCGCCAGCCGGGGGAACGCCAGCGGCTCAACGCGCTCGGCGCCCTCGCCGAAACCGCCGGTTGTCGCCGTCGCATCCTTCTCGCCCATTTCGGGGAGAGCCCGCCGGCGACCTGCGGCAATTGCGACAATTGCCTGTCGCCCCCCAATGCGATCGACGCGACGGAAACCGCGCGCAAATATCTCTCCGCCGTCTTCCGCACCGGCCAAAGCTATGGCGCGACCTATGTCGAGGAAGTGCTGACCGGTAAATCCTCCGAACGCAGCCTGATGAACGGGCATGAGGCGCTGTCGGTGTGGAGCATCGTCGACGGCGAGGAGGCGGCCATGCTCAAGCCGGTCGGCCGCGCGCTGCTGCTGCGCGACGCGTTGCGCACCAATCCGCATGGCGGGCTGGAATTCGGCCCCGCCGCGCGCGGGCTGATCAAGGGCGAGGATACGCTCAAACTCGTCATCCCGCCCAAGCGCGCCCGCCGTCGCCGCGGCGATCAGGCGGCCGATCCGGTCAACGACCCGCTGTTCGAGGCATTGCGCACCTGCCGGCGCGAACTTGCGCAGGAGGCCGGCGTGCCGCCCTATGTGATCTTCCACGATTCGGTGCTGCGCGAGATGGCGGCGACCCGCCCCGCCAGCCTCTCGGCGCTCGGCCGCCTGACCGGCGTGGGACAGCGAAAGCTCGATGCCTATGGAGAACCGTTCCTGCGCGTGATCCGCGAGCATTGAGCCGCTGAAAAAGCCGTGGATAACGCGCCGGCGCTGGTTCTCCCGTGCGCGAAGCTGCGCTATCGCTGGCGCCATGCTCGATATCCGCCGCATCGACGACCGCATCTCGGTCGCCCCGCAGATCGCCCCTGAGGACATTCCGGCGATCAAGGCCGCCGGCTTCGCGGCGATCGTCAACAATCGGCCCGATGGCGAAGAGGACGGGCAGCCGACCGGCGACGCGATCCGTGCTGCGGCCGAGGATCAGGGCCTGGCCTATACCGCCATCCCGGTCACTCACGCCGGCTTCTCGATGCCGCAGGTCACGGCGATGATCGACGCGCTCGGCGCCGCCAATGGCCCGGTGCTCGCTTACTGCCGGTCGGGCACCCGGTCGTGCAACCTGTGGGCGCTGGCGCAGGCTGGCCTCGGCGGTGACCCGGACGAACTGACACAGCAGGCGCGCGGCGCCGGCTATGATCTCTCCGCCCTTCGTCCGCTGATGGACGCGGTCGCGCCACCCAGATGATCTGGGTCGTGGCGGGCGCAGCGGGGGCTGCGCTGGCCGGGCTGGGGGCGCTGATCATGTGGCTGCTGCACCGTGGGGGCGGGCAGCGGCTGACCACACCCGAGCAGGCGTTGTCCGCATCGGCAGAGCTCCTCACCGACTTCGCGCCGGTGTCCGCCGTGCTTGGCGATGACGGGCAGGCCGCGTTGATCGTCGGCGATGGCCGGCGCGTCGCGGTGCTCAAGGTGCGCGGAAAAGGCGTTGCCGCCCGAGAGGTCGAATGGCGCGACGTTCAGGCCACGCGTGAGGGGTTGCGGGTGGCGACGCGCGACTGGCGCCTCGGCACGATCCTGATCCTGGGCGTCGACAATCTCGATGTCCGCCGCCTCGCGCCGCAGCTGCGGCGCCTCTAGGCGGCGGCTCCGTCCCCTTCCAGGCTCAGTCGGTCGCAGTCGCGTTGACCGGCTTTATCGCCTTCTGGCTGGCGGCGACCGCCTCCACCCGCTCCATCACGCGCAGCACATTGCCCTGCGCCAGCGCGCCAAGCTCCGCGTCGGTCCAGCCGCGCCGCGCCAGTTCCGCGAACAGTCGCGGATAGCCGTCCACCCCGGTCATGTCCGCCGGTGCCGTACCGCCGATCCCGTCATAATCGCCGCCGATCCCGACCGCGCCCTTGCCGGCGACTCGCGCGATATGCTCGACATGGTCGGCGACGTTGGCGGCAGTGACATGCGGCATCGGGTTCGCCGCGTCCCACGCGACCATCGGCGCCGGCGCCTTGGGCCCGTACACATCGGTCGCCAGACCCTGCGCCTTGCCGAAGTCCGATCGCTTGCGATCCCACGCGCGCCATTCCTCCGAGACGAAGGCCGGGTACACATTGACCATCACGACCCCGCCCGCCTGGCCGATCCGCGCCAGCAGGTTGTCGGGAATGTTACGCGGCACGTCCGCCACAGCGCGCGCGCCCGAGTGCGAGGCGATCACCGGCGCCTTGGCGATGTCCAGCACCGCCGCCATCGTCGCGTCCGACACATGGCTGACGTCGACGATCATCCCGATGCGATTCATCTCCGCCACCACCGATCGGCCGAAATCGGTCAGCCCGTTCGCGCGCGGCGCATCGGTCGATGAATCCGCCCAGCTCAGGCTCTTGCCATGCGTCAGCGTCATATAGCCGACGCCCAGCTCCTTCATCTGGCGCAGCACGGACAGGCGGCCGTCGATCTGGTGCCCGCCCTCGATCCCGATCATCGAGGCGATCCGCCCCGCCTTCTGCGCCGCCCGCGCCTCGGCCGCGGTGGTGACCAGTGCAAAGGCGTCCGGATTTGCCGCCGCCACCCGGCGTACGATGTCGATCTGCTCCAGCGTCATCTCGACGGCGCGCGGCCCCGTGGTGGCAGCCGGAATCCACACCGACCAGAATTGCCCGCCCACGCCGCCGCGCCGCAACCGCGGGATATCGGTCTGCAAGGGATAGGGCAGCGTGGAGGTATCGCGCATCAGATCGACCTGCTCGACCTTGCCGTCATGCCGATCGCGGATTTCCCAGGCGAGATCGTTGTGCCCGTCGATCACCGGATAGCGCTGCAGCAATCGCGTGATCCGCGCCGGAACTTCGGCCGTTGCGGCGCTGGTCGCGGCCGGTGTGGAGGGCATGGAAGCTGTTGCTGCCTGGGCGACAAACAGAAGGGCAATCAGCGACATGGCATCTCCGGACGTAGCGGGCCGTGCAGGAACCATCCGCCAGCCCGCATGTTGTGGGGTGAGGCCCGGAGAAAACCGGACCGCCTGATGGTCTGCGAAAGCGGCCATTGGTGCAAGTGATAAACCAGCCTCGTCGCATGCCCGCGGCGGGGTTTCCTTGTCTGCAATTACAAGACGGAGAGTAATAGAAGATTACGCTTCAGCAACAAGAGACGCAGCTTTCATGCGCTTAACGGTTGATTATTAATGTGGTTGATTTCGCACTCCCGGCAGAAGGGCTATGTCGGAAGTCGGGAGATGGAGTGAGTTTCGTGGACGACGACAAGGAATATTACTACCGCCGCGCCGAGTCGGAGCTCGAAATGGCGCAGCGGACCGAAAACCCCGAAGCAGTGAAGGCTCATTACACTTTGGCCGGCTATTATCTCGACAAGGTGTACAATGATGATGCCGCTGCCATCGTGGCTTCCGGAGAGGCCGCCATCAACACCACCCCGCCGGGCGCCTCGCTAAGCTAGGACGGGTGCGTTACGTGCCGGGCACATCGGCTGCCCGGCTCTTCACGCGCGGCAGCGAAATCCGGTGAAGAACGCCGCGTGCCGCGCCAGGATGGTGTCGATATCCTCCGGCTGCGGCTCCGCCGCACTTTCCCCATGTTCGAACGTGCCACCGCAGATGATCCCGTCCGGGCGCGGGAACATATATCCCATCCGGCCGCCGAAAGCGTAATTCACCTCGGGCTGCGGCAGCAGGACAGCCAACTGCCCGCGCACGGGGATCAACTCCGCATCACCGAACAGCGCCGCCGCGCCCAGCCCCGTGCAATTGAAGATCAACCGCTCTGGCAATGCCGCCAGGTCCGCAGGCGTGCCAAAATCGCGAATTACGATGCGGCCGCCGGCAATCCGCACATCCTGTTCCAGCTTGCGCAGCAACCGACCCGTCTCGGCATACATCGTGTCGAACCGGATGACGTGGCCGCCGACGGGAAAGGGATGCTCCGCCGCATCGAGGTAGCGCAGGCCGGGCATGTAGCGCACCAGCGCGCGTGGCTGCCCCGGCGGGGTGCGCGTCTGCTGATAGGTGGGAACCCAGCGAATGCCGTAATCCTCGCCCACCATGATCTGGAACCGGCGCCAGCTATAGTCCAGCGCCCGGGCATATTGTGCGCGCCATTGGGGCGTCACCGCATCGTCGGCGAAATGGCTCGCCGGCTCCCATTGCCCGCCCGCGATGTTCGACGTCGTCTCGGGCGGCAGCGCCTTGGTGTAAAGCGTCACCGGAAAGCCGGCTTCCTGGCACAGCCGCGCGGTGGTTAGGCCCATGATCCCGGCACCGATCACCGCCACGCCTCCGTGATGGCCGGGCAGCCCCAGATCCACCGCCAGCCGCGAGGTGCCCCAGGACAGGGTGATGCCCGCGCCGCCGTGGCCGTAATTGTGCACCACGCGCTTATCACCCAGCGTGTCGGCGCGGACCACAAACCCACTCGAACGATAGGGCCTGAGGCCGGCAATGGTGCGGATCACGCGGTCCGGCGCCACCCGGACTGGCGCCAGGCAGGCCGCTGCTGGCGCCGCAATCGGGCGCGTCCGGGTCGTGGCACATGCCGGAAGGATCAGCGGGGCGGCGGCAAGGACCGCGCGGCGATCCAGCGTCACGCCGGCCCGTCGCTTCGAAATGGCGCGGCGACCTCATCACGTACCCGCAGCAGCCGCCCGGTCGCCCGGTCGAGCAGCGCCCAGGTGGTCACGCCTTCCACCAGCGCCCGGCCGTCGGCGCTGGTGAAACGGAAATGGCGGTTGAACCGCGCGCCCCGCGGCGGCTCGGGCACCCATGTCTCGCCCGTCGCCTGCTGCCCCTCCGCCAGATTGCCGCGATAATCGATCTCGTGCCGGGTCACGACCCACACATGCGCCGCGCGCTGCTCCTCCGGCGCGACCGCCTCCCAATGCGCCACCGCCAAGTCCTGGATCCAGCGCACCCACACCGCATTGTTCACATGGCCCAGCTCGTCGATGTCGGCCGCATCGGCGACAAAGGTCTTGGTAAAGGTCATCGCTTTCGCCACCATCGCAGGATCTGGAACAGCACGAATATACCGCCCAGCACCGCCACGCCCATCAGCAGCGTTTCGCGACTGGGCCGCAGTCGCCCGGCGAGTTCCGTCACCGCCTCGCCAAACCAATAGCCTAGCGCCGTGAACAGGCTCGCCCACACCGTCGCGGCGATCGCGTTGATCACCAGGAAGGTCGATGCCGGCACCTGACTGGTCCCGATCGCGATCGGGCTGACGGTTCGAAATCCGTAGAGGAAGCGGAAACCGAAGATGAAACTGGTCGGATAGCGTTCCAGCAGGCGCAGTGCCTTGGCAAAGGCGCGCTTCTGCGTCCAGCGCTGCACCGTCGGACTGTCGCGATAGCGCCGGCCCGCGGCGAAGAAGAACTGGTCCGACAGGAAGGAGCCCGCCGCCGCCCCGACAAAGGCTAACTGCCAGTGCAACAGGCCCTGGTGCGACAGCAGACCACCGGCGAGCACTGCCGTCTCACCTTCGAGCATCGCGCCCAGGAACACCGCGACGGCACCCCATTGCGCGATGATCGATTCAAACGTCACGTGCGAACGGCCCCGCGCGCCGTGCGGGTCACTCTTCCACCCCCAGCTGCCACAGCACGAAGGCATGTTCCTCCGCCGCCTCGCGCAGGCTTTCGAACCGACCCGATTTGCCGCCATGCCCCGCGCCCATGTTGGTCTTGAGCAGCAGGATATTGTCGTCGGTCTTGGTCGCGCGCAGCTTGGCGGCCCATTTCGCCGGCTCCCAGTAGGTCACGCGCGGATCGTTGAGCCCGCCGGAAATGAACAGCGGCGGATAATCCTGCGCCCGGACATTGTCATACGGGCTGTAGCTGCGGATCAGCTGGAACGCGGCCGGGTCGGTGATCGGATTGCCCCATTCGGGCCATTCGCCCGGCGTCAGTGGCAGGCTTTCGTCCATCATCGTGTTCAGCACGTCGACGAACGGCACGTCGGCGATCACCGCCCCCCAGAGCTCAGGATCGGAATTGACCACCGCACCCATCAGCTCGCCGCCGGCCGACCGCCCGGCGATCGCGATCCGCCCCTCGCTGGTCCACTTCTGCTCGATCAGGCCGCGTGCGACATCGACGAAATCGGTAAAGGTGTTGGTCCGCTTCGCCAGCTTGCCGTCATGGTACCATTGCTGCCCCAGGTCGTCGCCGCCCCGGATATGCGCGATGGCATAGGCGAAGCCGCGATCGAGCAGGCTCAGCCGCCCGGTGGAGAAGCCCGGCGGGATCGCATGGCCGTAGGCACCATAGGCATAAAGGAACAATGGCCGGCTGCCGTCACGCGGGAAATCGGCCGGATAGACAATCGACACCGGCACCTCGGTGCCATCGCGCGCCGTGATGTGCAGCCGCTCGGTGCTATATTCGCCCGCCTCATAACCCGACGGGATCTCCTGCACCTTCAGCACGGTCAGCCCGCGTGTCGCGGTGTCGTAATCGTAGACGGTCCCCGGCGTGACCATCGATTCATAGCCTACGCGCAGCACCGTCTGGTCGTATTCGGGATTGTCCCCCAGCCCGGCGGCATAGCTCGCCTCGGGGAAATCGATCCGCTCCGCCACGGTCGGCGCGTCGTAGCGGTGGATCGCCACCTGATCGAGACCGTCCTCGCGCCCCTCCACTACGAAGAAGTCGCGATAGCATTCGACGCCCGTCATGTAGAAATGGCGGCTCGGTCCGATCAACTCGGTCCATTCGCCCGGGGCGCTGATCGGCGCCGTGACCAGGCGCCACATCGGGTCCACGTCATTGGTGTGGATGAACAGCGTGTCGCCATGCGTGTCGACGTCATATTCCCGCCCCGACTGGCGCGGCGCGACCATGATCGGCTCGGCCAGCGGATTGTCCGCCGGCAGCAGGCGAACCTCGCTCGTCACATGGTCGCCCGTCGCGATCACGATCCAGCGCCGGTCGCTCGTCTCCGCCACGGCGACGCGATAACCCTCGTCATCCTCGTGGTAGAGCTCGACATCCTCGGCCGGATCGTTGCCCAGCCGGTGAAGCCGCGCATTGTCCGTCCGCCACTCCTTGTTGGCGAGGCCGTAGAGGAACGCGCTGTCATCCGCGGTCCACACGATGTCGGACAGCATCCCCGGGATCGTATCGGGCAGCAGCGCGCCCGTGGCCAGATCCTTCACATGGATGGTGAAACGCTCGGACCCATTGTCGTCGATCGCATAGGCCAGCTTCATGCCGTCGTTCGACACGGCGAACGCGCCCAGCCGGAAATACTCCTTCCCCGCCGCCAGTGCCGTTTCATCCAGCAGCAGCTCGTCGGCGCTGCCATCGTCGGGCGCACCGACCGGGCGGCGCCACCATTTGCGATACTCCCCGCCCGTTTCGAACGCGGTCCAGTACAGCCAGTCGCCATCCTTCTGCGGCACGGAGGATTCATCCTCCTTGATGCGCGCCTTCATCTCTTCGTACAGCCGGTCGACCAGCGGGCGGTGCGGCGCCATCGCCTGTTCGAAATAGGCGTTCTCCGCCTCGAGATAGGCGAGCACGTCCTTGTCATTGACGTCAGGATAATTGGCATCCTTCAGCCACGCCCAGGGATCCTCGATGGTGACCCCGTGGGCGGTGAAGGAGTGCGGACGAGTGGCGGCGATCGGCGGGGAAATCGTCATGTCGCTTCCTTAACCCGCATCGGGGCGAAGTCGATGCCAACGGGTTGCGATGCAATTTATGCAACCGGTTACATGCAACTTTGCACTTGCGGCGAATCATGCTGCAGTGCACAAGCATCAGGCCTTTCAGGCATCCTCTCCTAAAAACTTTCATGGCCGATCCCTCCGGGGGTCGGCCTTTTTTCTTGTGCGCCGCGTTTGCCGGCACTTGCCGCACTGCGCATTGCCCAATAGCGGCGGGCAGGGTTTGAAGGATCAGATCAGATGGCTGGTGGCCTGGTTGCGTTGCTTGATGACATTGCGGCGCTGGCGAAGCTCGCCGCCGCCAGCCTGGACGACGTCGCCGGCGCCTCGGCAAAGGCTGGGACCAAGGCCGTGGGCGTCGTCATCGACGACACCGCGGTCACCCCGCGCTACGTCACCGGGCTCAGCCCCGCGCGCGAACTGCCGATCATCTGGAAGATCGCGCTGGGCTCCATCCGCAACAAGCTGATCCTGCTCCTGCCCGCGGCACTCCTGCTGTCGGCCTTCGCGCCTTGGGCAATCACCCCGATCCTGATGGCGGGCGGCACCTTCCTGTGCTTCGAGGGCGCGGAAAAGGTGATCGAGGCGCTGACCGGCGCGCACCATGGCGACGAAGCCGTCGCGGTGACCGATCCCAAACAGCTGGAGGATCGTCAGGTGTCGGGCGCCATCCGCACCGACCTCATCCTCTCCGGTGAGATCATGGCCATCGCCCTGTCTGAACTGGCCGATCAGACGATCGTCAACCAGGCGATCGCGCTTGCGCTCGTCGGCCTCGCCATCACCGTCGGCGTCTATGGCGTCGTCGCGCTGATCGTGAAGATGGACGACATCGGCCTCGCATTGGCAGAGCGGGAGGGCAGCGGCACGCGCGCGATCGGCCGGGGGCTGGTCTCGGCGATGCCCGTTGTCCTGAAATGGCTCGGCATCATCGGCACGGCGGCGATGCTGTGGGTCGGCGGCCAGATCATCGTCCACGGCCTGCACGAATTTCACCTGGCGCCGATCCCCGGCTGGATCGAGCACGCCGCCGAAGCCGCGCGCCACGCCGTTCCCGGTGCCGGGGGCGTCGCCTCCTGGATCGTCAACGCCGCCCTCTCGGCGGTGTTCGGCATCATCGTCGGCGCGATCGTCGCCGGCGTGCTTCACCTCCTGCCCAGGAAGGCCGCCAAGCACTGATAGCGCTGGCGGACCGCGACCCGATCGGTCAGGCCGCGCGGGTCAGGCTCAGGAACACGTCCTCCAGATCAGCTTCGCGCGTCGACACATCGACGATGCCGAATCCCGCACCCTGAACCGCCGCCAGCACCTCACCAGCGTTCACCCGGTCCTTGGAATAGGTGATCTCCAGCGTTCGCTCGCCCTTGAGCACGATCTTCTCGAAACAGGGCGCGCTGGGCACCGCCGTCACGTCGCGCTCCACCGTCACCTCGACCACCTTCTCCTGCGCACGGCTCAGCAACTGGCGGGTCGGCTCGTTGGCGACGACCTGGCCATGGTTGATGATCGCGATCCGATCGCACAATTCCTCGGCTTCCTCGAGGTAATGGGTCGTCAGCACCACCGTCACGCCACCGGCGTTCAATTCGCGCACATAGGCCCATAATTGCTGGCGCAGCTCGATATCGACGCCAGCGGTCGGCTCGTCGAGCACCAGCACCGGCGGCGAATGGACCATGGCCTTGGCCACCATCAGCCGCCGCTTCATGCCCCCCGACAGGGTGCGGGCATAAGCCTTGGCCTTGTCCTCCAGATGCACCGCGCGCAGCAATTCCATCGATCGCCGCTCCCGCTTCGGGATGCCGTACAGCCCGGCCTGGATCTCCAGCGTCTCGAGCGGCGTGAAGAACGGATCGAACAGGATCTCCTGGTTCACGATCCCGATCGACGCCTTGGCGTTGCGCGGCTGCGCATCGATGTCGAAGCCCCAGATCGATGCCGTGCCGCTGGTCCTGTTCACCAGCCCGGCCAGAATGTTGATCAGCGTCGATTTGCCCGCGCCATTTGGCCCCAGCAGGCCAAAGATCGTGCCCTGCGGCACGTCGAAACTGACCCCGTCGAGCGCGCGCTTCCCCCCCTGATAGGTCTTGCAAAGATCCCGTATGGCGATGGCAGCGTCGGTCATGGCGGCGATCGTTACGCCCGCCCGCACGCGAATGCTAGGCAGGTGATTGCTAGCGCGGCGCGGCCTTGCTAACGCGGGCGCCATGTTGCCGCCGCCCCAGATCAGCCGAGTTTCGCACCACCGCGTCGCCTGTGACGGCGCGCATGACGGGATCCCCGCCGCGCTGGGCCACCCGCGCGTGTGGCTGGAAATCTCGGAACTCGGCTATGTCGACTGCGGCTATTGCGATCGCCGCTTCGTGCTGATCGGCGGCCCGGCCGATGGCGTCGACCCGGCCACCCTTCCCGACCACGGCGACGGCGCCGGGCGCTAAGTCGCCTCCTGACGCGACAGCACGCAAACCTGCTCGATCGCGTCACCGCCCCCTCGGGCGCCTGAACATCCCACCACCGGTACGCAGCCGCGGCACTTGCGGCTGCGTCAGATCAGCGGAACGAACAGCCCATTGGCGCCGCACCACCGGGCGTGAGCGCCGACACGCGCCTCCCGGCCATCACGCCAGCGCCTTGACGCGAGTCCTACCGGGCTGACGCCACCCCTTCCTCGATCCGGCAAGTCAGCGCAGCCGCCGAACAGCGCCGTTGCGTCACCTTGGGCCACGCGCGCCTCCAGCCATACCTCGCCAACGCAACCCCAGCTCGTCACCCCGCTGAGGATTGCTAACGCACGCCAATGTTATCCACAGCCAGTCCACAGCTAATCCACACGCTGCCCACACCCTTCCCACGGCCTGTCCACAACCTGCTCACAACTTATCCACAGCTCGCCCACAGATTGTCCGCAGCTTGTTCCGGCCGCCCCCACAGCTTTGCCCACAACTTTATCCACAGCCTTTCCGCGACGCCCCCCGCGCCCTACATTCCCATCATGACCGCTATCGATCCCCGCTCGTTCCTGTACCGCGACTCGCTGGATCCGGAGGCCGCGCTGTCGCTCACCGCGGGCGCTCTCTCGCGCGCCGACGACGGGGAGCTGTTCCTGCAATATCGCAAGTCGGAGGCGTTCGGCTTCGACGATGGCCGGCTCAAGACCGCCAGCTACGACACCCATTCCGGCTTCGGCCTGCGCGCCGTCTCGGGTGAGATGACGGCCTTCGCCCACGCCAGCGAACTGTCCGAGGCAGCGATCAAGCGCGCGGCGGAAACGATGCAGCTGATCGATCCCTCGACCAGCGCGAAGGCGCCGCCGCCCACCGGCACCAATCAGCGGCTCTACACCGATGGCGATCCGCTCGATCTCGTCCCCTTCGCCGACAAGGTGAACCTGTGCCAGACGATCGACGCCGCCGCCCGTGCGCGCGATCCGCGAGTCGCGCAGGTATCGGTCGGCCTGTCAGGCACGTGGAGCGTGGTGGAAATCGTCCGCCCCGACGGCTTCGTCGCTAATGACGTTCGCCCGCTCGTCCGCCTCAACGTCTCGATCGTCGTGGAGCAGAACGGCCGCCGCGAAACCGGCACCTTCGGGATCGGCGGGCGCTATCTCTACGATTCGCTGCTCGATCCGGCGACCTGGAACCGGGCGATTGACGAGGCATTGGCGCAGGCGCTGGTGAACCTTGAATCGGTTGCGGCTCCGGCGGGCGAGTTCACCGTGCTGTTCGGCCCCGGCTGGCCCGGCATCCTCCTGCACGAGGCGATCGGCCACGGGCTTGAGGGCGATTTCAACCGCAAGGGCACCAGCGCCTTCTCGGGCCGCATCGGCGAACAGGTCGCGGCGCGCGGCGTCACCGTGGTCGACGATGGCTCGATCCGCGATCGCCGCGGCTCGCTGACGATCGACGACGAAGGCACGCCGACTCGCGAGACGATCCTGATCGAGGACGGCTTCCTGAAAGGTTACATGCAGGATCGCCTCAACGCGCGCCTGATGGGCGTGGAGGCGACCGGCAACGGCCGCCGCGAAAGCTTCGCGCACGCCCCCATGCCGCGCATGACCAACACCTTCATGAAGGGCGGCAACGACGATCCGGCCGAGCTGCTCTCCCGCGTGAAGAACGGCATCTATGCCAAGTCGTTCGGCGGCGGTCAGGTCGACATCGTCTCGGGCAAGTTCGTCTTCTCCTGCACCGAGGCTTATAAGGTGGAGAACGGCAAGATCGGCGCCCCCATCAAAGGCGCGACGCTGATCGGCGATGGCCCGACCGTGCTGACGAAGGTGCTTGGCGTCGGCAACGATTTCGCGCTCGACGAAGGGATCGGCATGTGCGGCAAGGGCGGGCAGAGCGTGCCGGCCGGCGTTGGTCAGCCGACGTTGCTGGTGGGCGGCCTGACTGTCGGCGGCACCGCCGCCTGACGCGTTCGCGCACGATAACCGCCATGGCGCCCGCGCGCGATGGCGGGGGTCGGGCCTAGCTGTTGCTCAGCGCCACGATGTGATCGAACACCGCCGGGTGCAGCGGCTTGGTGAAGGCGCAGCCGTAGCGATATTTGTCGCGCCACGCGACCACCGCCTCCAGCCCGGCCAGCCCCGGCAGCGTCAGCCACACGGTCGTGCCCGGCCACAGCGTGAAGCTGGTCTGCGCGCGGAAACCGGTGGTGGACAGGTCGACCACCTCGATCTCGAATCGGGTCGTGCCGCGATCACGCAGATGCGCGCGCATCTTCACCGCCTTGCGCAGCGCGCCGCGATTCTCATCGCCCTCACCCGGGCCGGGAAGTGGGATGGCGTGGTCCATGGCGCCCTTATCCCCTGCGAAGGTTACTTTTCGGCAAACGTCCGATCCGCACCGGCCGGGGCACGCACCCCCGCCCGCCCGCGCCGCTTAAGCTCGGCTTTCAGATCCTCCGGCTTGGGCGCCACGAGGAAGCCGAAGCTGACCGTGCCTTCCTTGGTGTTCACCACATGGTGCAGCCGGTGCGCCTGCACGATCCGCTTCATGTAGCTGGATTTGGGCAGGTAGCGCGTGCGCACCCGCTCATGAACGATGATGTCGTGGAACCCGAAATAGATCGCGCCATAGGCAGCGATCCCCGCGCCGATCCAGGCATAGCCTTCCCACCAGCCGCCCTGCACGCCGCCATAGATCAGCACGATCGAGGGGATGGCGAAGATCGCACCGTACAGGTCGTTCAATTCGAACCGTCCGGTGCGCGGCCGATGGTGGCTTTCGTGCAGGAACCAGCCCGGCCCATGCATCACCCAGCGGTGCATGACATAGGCGAAAACCTCCATCCCGGCAACGGTGAGGAAGAACAGGAGAAGGCCGGACCAGATCGACATGCGTTGCCCATATAGCCATCGCGCGCCCGCGTCGCTACGTCGCACCGCGTTATGACAGACGCATACGATCCCGAACGGCGCGCCGCAGCGCTCGAGTCCAAGGCCTGGCCCTATGAGGAAGCGCGAAAGCTTCTGAAGCGCTGGCCCGAAGGCAAGCCGAACGGGCAACCGATGCTGTTCGAAACCGGCTACGGCCCGTCGGGCCTGCCGCACATCGGCACGTTTCAGGAAGTGCTGCGCACCACCATGGTCCGCCGCGCCTATGAGGAAATGACCGGCCGCCCGACCCGGCTGGTGGCGTTCAGCGACGACATGGACGGCCTGCGCAAGGTGCCGGACAATGTGCCCAACAAGGAATTGCTGGAGGCGAACCTCGGCAAGCCGCTGTCGCGCGTCCCCGATCCCTTCGGCAAGTTCGACAGCTTCGCCGCGCACAACAACGCCATGCTGCGCGACTTCCTCGATCGCTTCGGCTTCGATTACGAATTCGTCTCGTCGACCGACTATTACACCTCCGGCCGCTTCGACGAGAAGCTGCGCGACGTCCTGCGCAACTATGACAAGATCATGGCCGTCATGCTGCCGACGCTGCGTGCCGAGCGGCAGGCGACCTATTCCCCCGTCCTGCCGATCAGCCCCACGTCCGGCATCGTGCTCCAGGTCCCGGTTGAGGTGGTCGATGCCGAAGCCGGAATCATCCGCTTCGAGGATGAAGGCAAGGTCGTCGAACAGTCGATCCTCGGCGGCAAGGCGAAGCTTCAGTGGAAGCCCGACTGGGGCATGCGCTGGGCCGCGCTCGGCGTCGATTACGAGATGTACGGCAAGGATCTGATCGATTCCGGCATCCTCGGCGGCAAGATCGCGCAGATCCTCGGCGGCCGTAAGCCGGAGGGGCTGATCTACGAGCTGTTCCTCGACGCCAAGGGGGAGAAGATCTCCAAGTCGAAGGGTAATGGCCTCTCGATCGAGGAATGGCTGACCTACGGCCCTGACGAAAGCCTCGCCTTCTACATCTATCGCGAACCCAAGAAGGCGAAGTCGCTTCACCTCGGCCTGATCCCGCGCGCGGTGGACGATTACTGGCAGTTCCGCGCCAATTATCCGGCGCAGGGCTGGAAGGAGAAGCACGGCAACCCGGTCCACCACGTCCACACCGGCAACGTGCCGGCGGCAACGCTCCCGGTCACCTTCGGGCTGCTGCTCAACCTCGTCGGCGTGATGGGCGAAGGCGCCACCAAGGAGCAGGTCTGGGGCTATCTCGGCAATTACCTCGCCGATGCGAACGCCGCCGCGCATCCCGAACTCGATCGGATGATCGGCTATGCCCTCGCCTATCACCGCGACTTCATCGCCCCCACGCTGAAGCGCCGCGCGCCCGAGGGCGTCGAGGTGGCCGCACTCGAGCGGCTCGATGCCGATCTCGCCACGCTGGGCGAGGATGCCTCGGCCGAGGATATTCAGAACGCCGTCTATGAAATCGGCAAGACCGGCGGCTTCGCCGAGCTGCGCGATTGGTTCAAGGCGCTGTACGAAACGCTGCTCGGCTCCAGCCAAGGCCCGCGCATGGGCAGCTTCATCAAGCTCTACGGTGTCGCCAACACCCGCCGCCTGATCGCCGAGGCGCTCGCCGCGGCCAAGTGATACCGGCAGCCGGCGCCAATCTCCCACATAGCGGGAGGTTGGCGCCGGCGGCGCCGATCCGCTACCCTCACGACCATGTGCAACGAGGCCGCCCGCCGCATCGCCATCGGCGAATTGCGCAACGACTGGGGCGAGACGCGAATCCCGCTCGTCTTCCCCGAAGGTGTGCCCAACATGGCGCCGCTCGACAGCTTCCGCATCACCGATCCGACGATCATCATCCGCGGCGTCAACGGCCGCGCGGACGAGGCGGAATGCGTCACCCGCCGCTGGAGCTGGCCCGGCACCGGCGGTCGCCCGGTGTACAATTTCCGCTCCGACGGCCGCGATCTGCGCTCCGGCCGCTGCCTGATCCCGGTCGACAGCTTCTTCGAATTCACCAAGCCCGCCGATCCCAAGGCGAAGCGCAAGGACAAATGGGCCTTTCGCCTCGCGGGCCACGACTGGTTCTGCATCGCCGGCCTGTGCCGCAAGGACGCAAGCGTCGGTGAGGCCTTCACCATGCTCACCTGCGAGCCCGGCCCCGACGTCGCCCCGTATCATTCGCGCCAGGTCGTGGTGCTCGGCCGCGACGCCTGGGCGGCATGGCTCGACCCTTCCGTCCCCTCCGCCGATCTGTGCCGGCCACTCCCCGCCGGCAGCCTCACCGTAACGCCCGCGCGATAATTCGCGTTACGTCGCCAGGATCGTCGCCGCCCCGGCCAGGATCATGCCTACCGCCACCCCGCGCTGCCACGACACCCGCTCGCCCAGCGCGAAGATCGCGATTCCCATTGCCGTCACCATCCCCGTCTCACGCAGCGCGGCGAGCGGCGCGGTCGGCCCCAGCGCAAAGGCGGTCAGCGCCAGCCCATAAGTGACGATCGACAGCGCCCCGGCGATCGCCCCCGGCCGCCACTGGCTACTGGCCGAGCGGAACACCCGGCCCCGCGTCGCCACCCCGAACATCACCGGCGTCACCGCGCCCATCATCACGAACAGCCAGGCGATATAGCCCATCGTGGTCGGCGCCGCGCGCACGCCCCAGGCATCGATCACCGTATAGGTCGCGATCATCGCGCCCGTGAGCAGCGACCAGCCAAGCGACGTGCGATCCAGATGCCGCCCGATCACCAGCAGGAACATCGCCCCCGCGATCAGCGCAATGCCAATCAGGTCCCCCGCACTCGCCGGCTCCCCCAGCAGGCCGATCGTCACGATCGCGGTCAGCACCGGCGCCGTCCCGCGCAGCACCGGATAAGCGGTGGAAAAGTCGGTTCGCTCATAGGCGCGGATCAGCGCATACAGGTACACGCCGTGCACCAGCGCACTCGCCGCCAGCCAGCCCCAGGCGCCATCGGGCGGCGTCACGAACGGCAGCACCGGCAGCATGATGATTGCGCCCGACCCGTCGGTCAGCGCCCGCGCCGCCGCCTTGTCGCGCCCACCCTTCACGATCCCGTTGACCAGCGCATGGATCGATCCCGAGGCGATCATCATCAGCGAGGCGAGCAGCATCGGCGACATCGGGCCACATTCTCCGCCGCGCTTATCTCATCCCCCGCCCCGCGCGCTGCTGCGTGTCGGTCAGCCGCTCATGTCACCAGCCGCCGCAATCCCGCAAGTGTATCCGCCTCCGCCGCCGGCTTGTCGGTCCTGATCCGCGCGATACGGGGGAAGCGCATCGCGACGCCCGATTTGTGCCGTTTTGATACGTGGATCGAGTCGAACGCTACCTCCAGCACCAGCGTCTTTTCCACCTCGCGCACCGGGCCGAAGCGGTTGAGCGTGTTGTTGCGCACGAACTTGTCGAGCTGCTTCAGTTCCTCGTCGGTGATCCCGGAATAGGCCTTGCCCACCGGCAGCAGCTCGCCATCCTCGGTCCAGCAGCCAAAGGTATAGTCGCTGTAGAAGGACGATCGCCGCCCATTGCCGCGCTGCGCATACATCATCACGCAATCGGCGGTCAGCGGATCGCGCTTCCATTTGTACCACAGGCCCACGCGCCGCCCGGTGACATAGGGCGAATCGCGCCGCTTCAGCATCACGCCCTCGATCGCCGCATCGCGCGCGCCGGCGCGGATGCCCTCCAGCGCGGTGAAATCCTCCGCCTCGATCAACGCGGAAACATCGAACCGCTCCGGGTTCAGCCGGCTGGCGAAATCCTCCAGCCGCCCGCGCCGCTCGTGCCAGGGCAGCGCGCGCAGATCCTCCTCCCCGTCGAGCAGGATATCGTACAGCCGCACGAACGCCGGCGCTTCCTCCAGCATCTTGGCGGAGACGACCTTGCGCCCCAGCCGCTGCTGCAACGCGTTGAAGCTCGCCGCCCCGCCGCCTTCCTCATCACCCTTGCCGCCCAGTGCGGCGCCCAGTGCGATCCCCTGCGCCTCGCCCTTCACCAGCAATTCGCCGTCCACCGCGCCCGCCTCGGCAAAGGCGCTGGCGACATCGGGAAAGGCGCGGGTCACGTCATCGCCGGTGCGGCTGTACAGCCGCGTATCGCCTGCGACATGGACGATCTGGACCCGGATGCCGTCCCATTTCCACTCCGCGGCATAATCGGAAAGGTCGACGCGCAGGTCTTCCAGCGGGTGCGCCAGCATGAACGGGCGAAACACCGGCACATTGGCCGGCGTCGGCTGCGCGCCGCGTCCCTCGGCCCAGGCGAACAGGCTTTCGTAGGGCGGGTCGATCCCGTGCCACACCTCCTCGACCGCATCGACGTCGATCGCGAAGGCATCGGCCAGCGCCTGCTTGGCCAGCCGCGCTGACACCCCGACGCGAAGCGCGCCCGTCGCCATCTTCAGCAGCGCGAAACGCTCCTCGGCGTTCAGCTGGTCCAGCATCTGCGCCAGCGCCGCCGGTGCCTGCCCGCGCGGCAGCGTCAGCAACCGTTCGACCACCGCGCCGACCGACAGCGCTTCAGCCGCCATCGGCGTCTCCGGCGTCGGCCACAGCAGCGCCACCGTCTCCGCCGAATCGCCGACATAATCGCGGCTCATCCGGTACAGCACCGGATCGACCCGCTCCTCGATCAGCGCGCGGATCACCGCCGGCTTGACCCCCGGGATGTCGAGGTCGCCGGTCAGCGCGGCCATCGCCCAGCCCCGGTCGGGATCGGGCGTGGTCTTCAGATAATCGCCGATCAGCCTCAGCTTTGCCGTGCGCGACCGGGTGTAGATGAGCGAATCGAGAAGCTGCGCAAAGGCGTGCATGGCCGCTCCAACGCACGGCATCGGCGAACCGCTCCGGCGATGGCCTCGGCGGCGCACTGGCGCTAGCGACACCGGCATGATCCGCAGGCATCCCATCATCGTCGCGCTCCTTCTCCTCCTCGTCGCAGCCGGCGGCGTGCTGGCCGTCCTCGGCTGGCAGGAGGCGCATCGCGATCCGGTGATCCGCCCCGGCTCGATCGCGCTGTCGGGCTGGCCCGCCGGCCACCCGCCGCTCACCATTGCCCTCGCCAGCGATATCCACATCGGCGGCGGCGCGATGGACGGCGACCGCCTCGCCCGCATCGTGGCGCAGATCAACGCCGCCGCCCCCGACCTGATCGTCCTCGCCGGCGACTTCATCGACGGGCATGACGCTGAGACCGCGCGCGACAATGCGCCCGTTCTGACCCAGGCGCTGCGCGGGCTGCGCGCGCCGCTCGGCACGATCGCAGTGCTGGGCAACCACGATCATGACAGCGATCCCGCCAGGATCGCCGCCGCGCTTGCCGCGGCAAACATCGCGGTGCTCGACAATGCCGCCACGCAGCGCGGCCCGCTGGCGATCGGCGTGGTGGGCGACGCCTATAGCGGCAACGACGATCTGCCGGTGACGCTGCGCGCGCTCGCCCGCCTCTCCGGCCCACGGCTGCTCGTCACGCATTCGCCCGATATCGCGCCGGACATGCCGGCGGACATATCGCTGCTGCTCGCCGGGCACACCCATTGCGGCCAGGTCGTGCTGCCGCTCGTCGGCGCGCTGTGGGTCCCCTCGCGCTTCGGCGATCGCTACCGCTGCGGCATCATCCGCGAGGGCGCGCGCACCGTCGTCACCAGCGCCGGGCTCGGCACCAGCCTACTGCCGCTCCGCTACCGCGCCCCGCCGGACGTGTGGCTGCTTCGGCTCGGCGCGGATTGACGATTCATATACGGTTCATATACGCACGACTCATCACTTTGGAGCGGCCGGCATGGGAATTGTGAAGATCGACGACGCCCTGCACGAGGATGTCCGCCGCGCCAGCGCCGTGATGTGCCGCTCGATCAATGCCCAGGCGGAATTCTGGATGAAGATCGGCATGTTGGCTGAAACCAATCCCACGATGTCGTTCAACGAGATCATCCGGACGCAGCTCGCGGCCGTTCCCGCCGACCTCCCGCGCCTCTCGGTCGCCTGAAAGCCTCCCATGACGAAGAATGGCCTGATCAAGACTCCGGACGAACTGGCGCTGATGCGCATCTCCGGCCGGCTGCTCGCCAGCGTGTTCGAAATGCTTGATCGCCAGGATCTCGCCGGCATGTCGACGCTCGCGGTCAACGATCTCGTCGAACATTTCATCACCGTCGATCTCGCCGCGCGTCCCGCCAGCAAGGGGCAATATGGCTATGGCTATGTGCTGAACTGCTCGCGCAACGAAGTCGTCTGCCACGGCGTGCCGAGCGCTGACGAGATCATCCGCGACGGCGACATCATCAACCTCGACATCACGCTGGAAAAGAACGGCTTCATCGCCGATTCCAGCAAGACCTATATGGTCGGCACCGTCTCTCCCCAGGCGCGCCGGCTGGTGCGTGTCGCGCAGGAGGCGATGTGGCAGGGTATCCGGCAGGTACGGCCCGATGCGCACATCGGCGACATCGGCTTTGCGATCGAACGCCATGCCAAGAAGAACGGCTATTCGGTCGTGCGCGACTATTGCGGCCACGGCATCGGGCGGGAAATGCATGAGGAGCCGCAGGTGCTGAACTACGGCCGCCCCGGCACGGGCACCCGCATGCGACCCGGCATGGTGTTCACCGTCGAACCGATGATCAATCAGGGCAGCCGCAAGGTCGCGACGCTGGACGACGAATGGACCGTCGTGACGGCCGACGGCAAGCTGTCGGCACAGTTCGAACACACGGTCTCGGTTACGGAAAACGGGGTCGAGATCCTGACCCTGCGCAGCGACGAACAACCGTCGCTCGGGAAGAACTAAAGCAACGGGCCGTACGCGCCGGCGCAGGAGGAATCTTCCGCCCCGCACCGACGCGCATCAGCCTAGTCGATCGCGTCCTTGATGGCCCTGCCGGTCATCAGCGCCAGCACCAGCAGCACGACGAAGATCGCAATCGCGATGAAGAACAGCACCTTGGCGATGCCGACGAAGGCGCCGCCGATCCCGCCAAAGCCCAACGCGCCGAGCACGAGGCCCGCGACAAGGAAGATCAGCGCCCATTTCAGCATCGCGGCTTATCCCCGACCCTTGCGGCTGGCCTCGAACAGGAACCAGGCGCGCTCCTCGGCCTGATCGGTCCATTCGTCGACGATGCCGCTGGTGGCATTGTCCTTCGCTTCCTCTGCCGCTTCCTTGACGGCGCGGAAGCTCTCGACCAGCTTCAGATTGTCGTCGCGCAGCTCGGCCAGCATCTCGTCCGCCGGCACGAAATCGCGATCATTGTCGGAAATTGTCTGGCGGCGCGAAATGTCGCCGATCGAGCGCAGCGTGACGTTGCCCGTCTTGCGCACGCGCTCAGCGATCGCGTCAGTGACGCCCAGGATCTGGGCCGCCTGGTCGTCGAGCATCAGGTGATAGTCGCGGAAATGCGGCCCCGACACATGCCAGTGGAAATTCTTGGTCTTCAGGTACAGCGCATAGCAATCTGCCAGCGACGAATTGAGCGCGTCCGCCACCGTGCGCGTGTCGTTGCGCGGCAGGTCGGAGGGGGTTTTCAGGTCAGGCGCGATGTCGGCCACGGTACATACCTCCACAAAGCTGGGATTTCGTTGCGACAACGGCCTGATCGCCGAATCTATCCCTCCCCGTGAAATCCCGGACAGCCGTGTGCGCTACAGCAGCCGCACCGCATTCAGCCCGGCGATCACCCCCGTCACGACGAGCACGGACGCCGAGGCGATGCGGATCGCGGGCTGCGGCAGCGCCAGCCAGCGCCGCTCGCCGATCACCGCCGCTGGCGCCACCACCGAAAGCGCGCCCAGCGTGCCACCGACCGCCGCCAGCCACGGCAGCTCGCTCCGCGCCGCCAGCCCCAGCACGATGAACTGCATCCGGTCACCCACGATCATGATCGCCAGCCCCAGCACGCTGGTCGCCACCGCCCCCAGCCGCCAGCCGCTCAGCCGGTCGGGCGTGCGCGATCGCAGCGTCGTGCTCAGCCCCGCCAGCACCAGCGCCAGCGCGAGCAGCAACTGGCGTGCCTCCGGCGTCAGCAGCGGCGCGATCCACGATGCCGCGACAACCCCCAGCGCATAATTGCCGGCCAGCGCCACCGCGGCGGCGGCAATCACCAGCGCGGGCGATCGGAAACGGTCGGCCAGGATCGCCGCCAGCCACGGCGTCTTGTCCCCCGCCTGGCAGATCGCGCCCAGGACCAGCGCGGCCATCAGCGCATCCACGTTCGTCGTCCCCCGTCTGCCGTCCGATTCGCCACGCGCGCCTTGTGGTGCATGCCGGCGGGCCATTCCATGGTCGCATTCACCGTGGCAGATAGGGGCTCAAGAGGGCGTTAAGCCACGCCGCTGCTTGACTTCGCCCGCCCCATCGGCCATTGCGCCGACCGTTGGAAGCGGCGCGCCCACGCTCGCCGCTCCTTTTTTGTTTGCTACAGAACAGGATTCGCGGGTCATGGCCAAGCCGACCACCGTCAAGATCAAGCTCGTCAGCTCGGCCGATACCGGCTTCTTCTACGTCACCAAGAAGAATCCGCGGACCAAGACCGAGAAGCTCAGCTTCAACAAGTACGATCCCGTCGTGCGCAAGCACGTCGAGTTCAAGGAAGCGAAGATCAAGTAAGTCGCGATTCGTCATGCTCCCGGTGGGCATGACGTCAATCGATCGATTGGCCGGCGGCACGCCCGATTGATGGGCGCCGCCGGATGGTACCCCGCTTGCGGGGACCGCCCAGGCCCTGTCACAGCAGGGCCTTTCCAGCAGCCGCACCTATTTCGCGGCCGGCTTGCCACAGCTCACCGGACCACCTCCAGCGGAGCGTACGGTGCAGGTGGCGTCACCCGCGACGGTGACCTTCCCCAGCCCGGTATTCGTCACCGATGCGGTATAGCGCGCGCGTGCGCGTGTTTCCCCCGGCCCGGTCAGCAGAACGGTCAGGTCCTTCGTGAGCAGCCCGGAGGCGTCGATCGTCCCCGGACCATCGGTGATCAGCCGCGTCCGGTTCGCCTGCCCGCCGGCGGTGATCGTCCCGGCGCCGACCAGCGACGCGGCCAGCTGATCCGCGTCCACACGCGCGGCCTCGACCCTGCCAGACCCGGCGAGTGACAGCTCCACGCGCTGCCCCGCCATGCGGTTGACCGTGACATTCGCGCCGGCACTCACCGCCAGCGAATTCAGCCGCGGCGTGCGCAGCACAATGACGGGGGGCGCGGCATTGTCAGCGCGAAACGTCTCGCCCCATCCGCCAGTACCCAGCCGTACCGACAGGGTCCCGCCATTCACCGCCACGGCGATCCGCTCGATCAGCTGGCGCTCGCCGCTGGCCGTGGCGCCGGGCGACGCGCCGGCCTCGATCCGCACCTCGAACGGCCCGTCGACCCGCACCCGCTCGAAACTGCCGACCGAAAACACCCGCTCCGCGGCCAGGGCGGGTAAGGGGGCCAGCAACAGCGGAAGAGCGAGCGCGCCTGTTCTCATGCGATGAGGTGGCACCAACTCACCGCTGGCTGCAAGCGCTCATCCGCCGCAGCGCACGTCACCCGTACCCATCTTGCTCACCTTGCAGCGCGCCTTGGGCCCCAGATCGACATCGCCCGTGCCCATGATCGACACACTGGCTTCGCCATCGATCAGCGCCTGGACATTGCCCGTCCCGGCGATCTTCACCGATGCCCGCGATCCGCGCAGATCCTTGCCGTCGACGTCGCCCGCACCGGCGATCGACACGTCGATTTCCTGCGCCTGCCCCGCGGCGGTGACCGTGCCCGACCCGGCGATCGACAGCTTCAGCGCGTCCACCGTCACGCGGTTCAGGCCCAGCGACCCCGCCCCGGCAATGTCGCCAGTAAAGGCGGCGCCGTCGACGCGGTCGATCGCCACGTCGCCCGCCCCGGCGAGCCGCGCGGCCTCGATCCGCGGCATGGTGACAAAGACCTTCGCCGACCCGGAGCTCCAGCCGATGCCGCCCGTCGTCTTTCGGGAGATCCGCAGCCGGTCACCCTCGCGGACGATCTTCAGACGCTCCAGCGCGTCGGGATCACCCTCCGCGTGCACCGAAAAGCCGGCCCCGACCCGGACGTCGACATCGTCAGGCCCGCGCTGATCGATCTGCGTGAAATCCGTCACGGCATAGGTGCGGCTGGATCCATCACCCTGCCCGCGCACCCCCGGCGTGTCGTCGTCGCCCGACAACGTGCCACCACAGGCAGCGGTCGGGATCAGCGCGCCGATCACCAGCCAGCGCATGATCGATCGCCCGCGCGAACGATTGCGCTTAGATTCCGACGCCTCATTGCTGTGATCAACTCGGTTCGACGAAAAAAGTAGATCAGATTGCATCATATCAGCCTGCCCGGTGTATTTGCTAGATAATACACCAGGCAGGAACGAACGCAACGGTCGTTTCACATGCGAAAAGGGCGGCCTTCCGTCGGGAAGACCGCCCTTTTCGAAAACCGGCCGCAAGCGCGGTCGGTCTGGCTGGATCAGGCCGGAACCTTGTCCTTGTTGTAGATCGCGGCGGCATCGCGGAGGATCTCGAGGATCTTCTCCTGCGCCGCCGGCTCGTCGATCTGCTCCATCGCGGCCAGTTCGCGCGCCAGACGGCTGCACGCACCTTCGAAGATCTGCCGCTCGGAATAGCTCTGCTCGGGCTGATCGTCGGCACGGAACAGGTCGCGGACCACTTCGGCGATCGACACCAGGTCGCCCGAGTTGATCTTCGCTTCATATTCCTGGGCGCGGCGCGACCACATGGTGCGCTTGACCTTGGGCTTGCCCTTCAGCGTCTCCATCGCCTCGCGCATCGTCTTGTCCGACGACAGCTTCCGCATCCCCACGCTTTCCGCCTTGTTGGTCGGAACGCGCAGCGTCATCTTTTCCTTCTCGAAGCGCAGCACGTAGAGCTCGAGCTGCATGCCGGCAATTTCTTGTTTCTGCAGCTCGATTACGCGGCCCACGCCATGCTTGGGATAAACGACATAATCACCGACATCGAAATGCAGCGCCTTGGCAGCCATAGGATCCGGATCCTCCGGGTTGAATCACGCCGAGGCAGAGCTTTGTGCGGACAACCGCCCGTCTGAGCCCGTGCACCATTGACGTGAAGGGTTAGCGACTCCAGCGGACGCGCGAAAACAATGCGCCCGTCACGGACTCATATAGCAGCGTTGCAACAATATTACCAGCGTCGATCGGGCAGCATGGCTGGCATTTCGCCGCCATCCCACGATCGACGAGGAACGGGCCGCGGCGATATCCGGGATTTCACCTAGGCTGTCGCTCACGGCCGCGGCCGCCGTCAGGCGACCAGATCGGCCATCGGGGATCAGTCGCCCGCGCCAGGCTCGGGCGAGAAATACTTGTCGTACTTGCCCTCGGCACCCTTGAACTCGTCGGCATCCGGCGGCGTCTGGTCTTCCTTGCGCGTGACATTGGGCCATTGCGCGGAGAAGGTCGCGTTCAGCTCGAGCCATTGCTCAAGCCCGCTCTCGGTATCGGGCAGGATCGCTTCCGCCGGGCATTCCGGCTCGCACACGCCGCAATCGATGCATTCGCTCGGATTGATGACGAGCATGTTCTCGCCCTCATAGAAGCAATCGACCGGACACACCTCCACGCAATCCATGTACTTGCAACGGATGCATGCGTCGGTGACGACATAGGTCATGGCCGGTTCAACTCCTCCATCGATCAGCAGATCGGGCGCCGCTGCTATGCGCGCTGTCGGCCAGCGTCAATCGTCGTCGCACTTGGGCGGTGCGTTCTCGATCTTTACACCCAGCTCGCGGTAACAGGCCTGCGCCTCTGCTGCTGGCCCGCGACGTAAGGGCAAAGCCTCGATCTGCAAGACGCGAACGCTGCCTGCCTTCACGAATGTCAGCACATTGCCGACCCGCACCGGGGCATGCGCCCGGTCGATGACGCGGCCGTCGATGCGCAGCCGCCCCTGCGCCGCCATGTCCTGCGCGATCTCCCGCGTCTTCGCCAGGCGGACGAACCACAGATAACGGTCCAGCCGCATCGTGGCCTCGCCACCCGGCGGGTTAGCCAAGGTTCAGGTCCGACAGCACGGCAAATGCATTGTCGCTGCGCGGGCGAACCGCGCGGGCCGGCGGTCGGCCACGCCATGTCCAGCGCCCCTCGGACAGTGCACGAAAGCCCAATTCGGTCAGCAGCCGCGCGATGGTTGCGGGCTCCAACCCCATCGACGTGGCGAGCGCCGGGTCGGGCGTGAACGCGCCCCTCCCCTTGCGCCCTTCATGCGCCGACCTCGCGATCCGCTCGACCAGGTCGATGCGCACCGCCTGCTTTCCCAATGGGCGGAAACCGGTCGACAGAACCGCGCCGGGCGCGCCCCGCATCAGCACGGTCGCCCCGCCCGGCGGGGTGCCCGTCAGCGGCTGCCCCGCGGCGTGAAGCAGCGCGGCGCGCCAGGGAAGCGCGCGCGGCTTCATCATTCGCGGGTCGAACAGGTCCAGCGCGCCGATCGTCACGCCCGCCTTGCGCAGCCGCTGCCGCTCATCCGGGGTAAGCGCCTCCACCGCCGGGCGGATCGGCAGGCGCTGGGTGATGCCGGCGCCGGTCTCGATCGCCCGCGCCACGCTGCGCAGCGCGCCTGTCGCGGCCGCATCACCCGCCATTTCGGCCAGGCGCGCGATCACCGGCAGATGCGCGGCAATCGCATCCTCCACCCATCGCTGGACGCGGGCCGACGCCGCCTTGCGCAGCGGCGCGGCAAGGCAGTTCAGCGCCTCGTCCAGCACGATCGCCGGGCGGGCGAGCGATCGCCCGCGCGCCAGCCGCGCGACCTCATGCCCCTGCCAGCTGATCGTGCCCTTGGGGCCCAACGCAAAGGCGTCGTCCGGAGCACCGATCAGCGCCGCCCCACGCGCATCGCGCTCCTTGGAAAGCTGCTTCTCCGCCGTCGACAGCAACAACCTCTTGTCCGCCGCCCGCGCCTCGGGCGCGACGACGAAGCGGAAACCGTCGAGGCGGCCGATCGAATGGGTGTCGATCGTCACCTCGCCCTCGGCCCCGATTTCGATCGGCAACGCGCCGGCACCTGCGCCGATCTGCTTCAGCAGCACGCTGGTCCGCTTGTCGACGAAGCGCTGCGTCAGGCTGGCATGCAGCGCGTCCGACAGCCGCTCCTCCACGGCGCTCGTCCGCGCCGCCCAATGGTCAGGGTCGGCCAGCCAGCCCTTGCGCTGCGCGATATAGGCCCAGGTGCGGATCGCGGAGACGCGCCCGGCGATCGTCTCGACGTCACCATCGACCCGGTCGAGCCGCGCAACCTCATCGGCAAACCATTGGTGCGGCAGATAGCCGGTCGACAGGTGATCGAAGATCCGCGTCACGAAACGGGCATGCGGCTCGACACCCAGCTTCTGGAAATCCGGGATGCCACACACCGCCCACAGCCGCTCCACCTGCCCGCGCGCCTGCGCCCGGATTTTGGGGTCGGCCGAAAGTCTCCGCAGAACGGCCAGGTCGACCGCCTCCGGGGCCGCACGCAGCCGCTCGTGATCCGGCGGCTCCGACAGCGAGGCCAGCAAATCGTCCACGCTGCGAAGGTCGGGGCGACCGTTGCGCCAGTACAGCCAGTCGAGCGCGGGGAAGCGATGCTCCTCGATCGCCAGCACTTCCTCGGGCAGGAACGCGTCCGGCCCCTCCTCGGTCACCGCGCCAAAGGTGCCGTCCCGCTGGTGCCGCCCGGCGCGCCCCGCGATCTGCGCCATCTCCGCCACCGTCAGCCGCCGCCGCCGCTTTCCGTCGAACTTGTGCAGCCCGGCGAAGGCGACATGCGCGACATCCATGTTCAGCCCCATGCCGATGGCGTCGGTCGCAACCAGGTAATCGACCTCGCCGGCCTGGAACATCGCCACCTGCGCGTTGCGGGTGCGCGGGGACAGCGCCCCCATCACCACTGCCGCCCCGCCACGCAGCCGCCGCAGCATTTCCGCGACGGCATAGACTTCCTCGGCGCTGAACGCGACGATCGCGGAGCGGCGCGGCAGCCGGCTGATCTTCTTCGCGCCAGCATAGGAAAGGTCGGAAAAGCGCGGCCGCTCGACGATTTCGGCGCGCGGAATCAGCGACCGGACCACCGGCTTCAGCGCCGCCGATCCCAGGATCATCGTCTCCTCGCGTCCGCGGGCATGAAGCAGCCGGTCGGTGAACACATGCCCGCGCTCCGCGTCCGCCCCCAGCTGCGCCTCGTCCACCGCCACAAACGCGACGTCGCGGTCGACCGGCATGCTCTCGGCCGTGCACAGGAACCAGCGCGCGTCCTTGGGGACGATCCGCTCCTCCCCGGTGATCAGCGCGACGCGCTCCGGCCCCTTCATCGCGACGACGCGGTCATACACCTCGCTCGCCAGCAACCGCAGCGGGAAACCGATCATGCCGCTGGAATGCGCCACCATCCGCTCGACCGCGAGGTGTGTCTTGCCGGTGTTCGTCGGCCCGAGAACCGCTGTGACGCGGAGGTTGTCGTGGGAGGACATGGTCCCGGCAACATCGGGCGCAAGCACCTCTGAATCAACCATTCCGTTTCGTCGCGTTCAGGGAACGGGCCGGCGCAGCAGCGACTCGCCTGATCCCGGGTTAATTTGACTTTAGGACCTTGCCCCCACAACGCCTTGGCCTGCGCCGGGGGTGGTCGGCGACATCATGTGCTTGGGGGCGCCTTTCTCCTCGTGTTCTTGCGTGAGCAGCCTGGACTGGAATTGGCCGGCGCCGCAGGCGCCCGTCGCTTCGGACGTGCGACCGCGCCCGTGCGCACGATCCCCTGGCCGGACCGCATTCGTCACACGCTGCATCAGACCGACTGGGCACCTGACCTTGGCGCGCGCATCGGCAGCCGGGAATGGTGGCGCGGGCTGGCCACCTGCGGCAGCCTCATCGCCGCCGCGCTGCTGTCGGCGCCGGGCATCCGCCCCGTGCCGGGCACCATCACCAGCCAGATGATCGGCGCGGAGCGCGAAGAGGCACGCACGCTGTCGATCGCCCCGCTCGGCCTCGGCGCCTCCAGCGGGCGACGCATGGCCGCCAACGATCTCGTTCGCCCCCTGTCGGAAACGCCCGAGCGTCCAACGATCGAGCTATCGGCGTCGATCAGCAACGGCGACAGCTTCGGCGCGGCGTTGCAGCGCGCCGGGGTCGGCCGCGCCGATGCCGCCCGCGCCGCAGCACTGGTCGCCAGCGAGGTCGGGCTGAAGGATCTGAAGCCCGGCACCGTTCTGGACCTGACGCTCGGCCGCCGCCACGACCGCCGCACCGCGCGCCCACTGGAAAAGCTCGCCTTCCGCGCCCGCTTCGATCTCAACCTCGAGCTGCATCGCCAGGCAGAGGGGCTGACGCTGGAGCGGCATCCGATCGCGATCGACAACACGCCGCTGCGCATCAAGGGCCAGGTCGGCTCCAGCCTCTACCGCTCGGCGCGCGCCGCCGGCGCCCCGGCCAAGCTGGTCGAGGCATATATCAAGGCGATCGCCGCGCGCACCTCGGTCGGCGCGATTCCCGCCAGCGCCACGTTCGACATCATTGCCGATCACGCCCGCGCGGCGACGGGCGAGGTCCAGGTCGGCCAGCTGCAATATGCCGGCCTCGATCAGGGGCGAAAGAAGCTTCAGCTCGTCCGCTGGGAAGATGGCGACGGCAATGGCGGGCAATTCTGGGACGCCAGCGGCCAGGTGAAGCGTCAGGGCTTCATGGGCATGCCGGTCTCCGGCCGGATCTCCTCCACTTTCGGGATGCGGCGCCACCCGCTGCTGGGCTTCCTGCGGATGCACAAGGGCCTTGACCTTGCCGCCCCGCACGGCACGCCGATCTATGCCCCCGTCGCAGGCCGCGTGGTCATGGCGGCGCGCAATCGCGGCTACGGCAATTTCATCAAGCTGGATCACTCCAGCGGCATCTCGAGCGGCTATGGCCACCTCAGCCGCTTTGCCGTGCGCGCAGGCCAGCAAGTGTCGCGCGGCCAGATCATCGGCTATGTCGGGTCGACCGGCATGTCGACCGGCCCGCACCTTCATTGGGAAGTGTGGAAGAACGGCAAGAACGTCAATCCGCGTTCCATTTCACTCTCCAGCGTCGCCACGCTGTCGGGTGAAAAGCTGCGCGCCTTCAAGAAGAAGACCGCACAACTCCTGTCGGCACCCATCGTAAACTAATTGATTATCGCTGACCTGCACTGCCGCCCGCCGCCTTTCACTTGACCGAAAAGCGGCCTAACGCGCGATCATCATGGAGATCGCCGCCAATCCTCCGCTGACCGAGACTCGCCCCGCCAGCGATCGTGCGGAAATGTCGGCGCTGGTCCGGCTTGCCGGGCCGCTGGTCGGCGCGAACCTTCTGCAGATGGCGGTCAGCGCGGTCGACGTGATCTTCGTCGCACGTCTCGGCACCCTTGATCTCGCCGCCGCCACCCTCGGCGTCTTTCTCTTCAACCTGTGCATGTACGCGCTGATCGGCCTGACCAGCGCCGCCGCGCCCCTGATCGCGGCCGAACTCGGCCGTCGCCGCCACGCGGTGCGTGAGGTGCGGCGCAGCGTCCGCATGGCGTTCTGGGTCGGTGCCGCCGGCTGCGTGCCCGTCATCATCCTCCTCGCCCATGGTGAAACAGTGCTGCTGCTGTTCGGCCAGGATCCAGAGGTGTCGCGTCGCGCCGGCAGCTTCCTCGACATCATCCTGCTGGCCATTCCCGCGGGCGTCGCCGCTGGCGTGATGCGCACCGCTGCCGCCGCGCTCGGCCGGCCCGGCTGGGCCTTTGTGGTCACCGGACTGGCGCTTGGCGTCAGCATCCTGGCCAATTGGATGCTGCTGTTCGGCAACCTCGGCGCGCCGGCGCTTGGCCTCGAAGGATCTGCCTGGGCCAGCGTCATCAGCCTTGTCGCGATGGCGCTGGCCTATGTCGCCATCCTTTTCTTCGACCCGCGGCTGCGGCGCTATCGCCTGTTCGGTCGCTGGTGGGTCACCGAATGGTCGCGCTTCCGCGAGATCGTCCGCCTTGGCGTACCGATCATGCTGACCTGGACCTTTGAAGGCGCGCTGTTCGGCGGGGCGGCGATCCTGATGGGCCTGATCGGCGTCGATTCCGTCGCGGCCCATGCGGTCGCGCTGAACATCGCCGCGATCGCGTTCCAGGTACCGTTCGGCATCGCGCAGGCCGCGACCATTCGCGTCGGCATGGCCTATGGCGCGGCAGACGCCGCATGGATCGCGCGTGCCGGCCGCGTCGCGCTCATTCTTGGCATCGGCTTCATGGGCCTTACCGCGGCGGCAATCTGGCTCACCCCCCGGCTGTTCGTCAGCGCCTATATCGACGTCGACGCGCCGCAGAACGCGGCGGTGGTCGCGCTGGCGGTGAAGTTCCTGGCGGTGGCCGCCATGTTCCAGCTGGTCGACGGCGCGCAGGCCGTGGCCGCCGGCGTGCTGCGCGGGCTGCAGGATACGCGCGTGCCGATGATCATCGCGCTGTTCGGCTATTGGGTGATCGGCTTCGGCACCTCAGGGCTGCTGGGCTTCTACTTCGGCCTGGCGGGCGTCGGCGTGTGGCTCGGCCTGGCCGTCGGGTTGCTCGTCGTTTCGATCCTCCTGATGTGGCGCTGGCACGCCCGCGCACGCCTTGGCCTGCTGCCACGCACGGTCTGACGGATAGTTCCAAAAAATTGTGATCGGCCCCGTTGACGGTGCCTGGGCTCGTCCACATATCCCCCCGGCTGGCACTCGCATCAGGGGAGTGCCAACGAACTGTCATACTCCGCTCAAAGAGAGGGAATCCGCATGAACTTCCGTCCGCTGCACGACCGCGTGCTCGTGCGCCGCGTCGAGGCCGAGGAAAAGACCGCTGGCGGCATCATCATTCCGGACACCGCCAAGGAAAAGCCGCAGGAGGGCGAAGTCGTCGCCGCCGGTGCTGGCGCCAAGGCCGAGGATGGCAAGGTTACACCGCTCGACGTCAAGGCCGGTGATCGCGTCCTGTTCGGCAAGTGGTCGGGCACCGAGGTCCGCGTCAACGGCGAAGACCTGCTGATCATGAAGGAATCGGACATCCTCGGCATCATCGCCTGAGCGATCGTTCGTACCTGCACTTCTCTCAACATTCGTTCATTTGAAAGGGTAGCCACATGGCAGCCAAGGACGTGAAATTCGGCCGCGACGCACGCGAGCGCATCCTCAAGGGTGTCGACATCCTCGCCGACGCGGTGAAGGTGACGCTCGGCCCGAAGGGTCGCAACGTCGTCATCGACAAGAGCTTCGGCGCGCCCCGCATCACCAAGGACGGTGTGTCGGTCGCCAAGGAAATCGAGCTCAAGGACAAGTTCGAGAACATGGGCGCCCAGATGGTGCGCGAAGTGGCCTCGAAGACCAACGACATCGCCGGTGACGGCACCACCACCGCGACCGTTCTCGCCCAGGCGATCGTCCGCGAGGGCATGAAGTCGGTTGCAGCCGGCATGAACCCGATGGACCTGAAGCGCGGCATCGACCTCGCCGTCCACAAGGTCGTCGACGACATCAAGGCGCGCTCCAAGCCCGTCTCGGGTTCGCAGGAAGTTGCCCAGGTCGGCATCATCTCCGCGAACGGCGACCGTGAAGTCGGCGAGAAGATCGCCGAGGCCATGGAGAAGGTCGGCAAGGAAGGCGTGATCACCGTCGAAGAGGCGAAGGGTCTCGAATTCGAGCTCGACGTCGTCGAGGGCATGCAGTTCGACCGCGGCTATCTGTCGCCGTACTTCATCACCAATCCGGAAAAGATGCAGGTCGAACTGAACGACCCGTACATCCTGATCCACGAGAAGAAGCTGTCGAACCTGCAGTCGATGCTTCCGATCCTTGAGGCGGTTGTGCAGTCGGGCCGCCCGCTCCTCATCATCGCCGAGGACATCGAGGGCGAGGCTCTGGCCACGCTCGTCGTCAACAAGCTGCGCGGCGGCCTGAAGGTCGCAGCGGTCAAGGCACCGGGCTTCGGCGATCGTCGCAAGGCGATGCTCGAGGATATCGCGATCCTCACCAAGGGCGAAGTCGTCTCCGAGGATCTCGGCATCAAGCTCGAGACCGTCACGCTCGGCATGCTCGGCACCGCCAAGCGCGTCACGATCGACAAGGACAACACCACCATCGTCGATGGCGCCGGTGATGCCGAAGCGATCAAGGGCCGCACTGAGGCGATCCGTCAGCAGATCGAAGTCACCACGTCCGACTACGATCGTGAGAAGCTCCAGGAGCGTCTCGCGAAGCTCGCTGGCGGCGTTGCCGTGATCAAGGTCGGCGGTGCGACCGAGGTCGAGGTGAAGGAGCGCAAGGACCGTGTTGACGACGCGCTGCACGCAACCCGCGCTGCCGTCGAAGAGGGCATCGTTCCGGGCGGCGGCACGGCGCTGCTGTACGCGACCAAGGCACTCGAAGGCCTGAAGGGCGACAATGACGATCAGACGCGCGGCGTCGACATCGTTCGCAAGTCGCTCACCGCGCTGGTGCGTCAGATCGCGCAGAACGCTGGCCAGGACGGCGCCGTCGTCTCGGGCAAGCTGCTCGACCAGAGCGACACCGCGTTCGGCTTCAACGCTGCGACCGACACCTACGAGAACCTGGTTGCGGCCGGCGTGATCGACCCGACCAAGGTCGTTCGTACCGCGCTTCAGAACGCCGCATCGGTGGCGGGTCTCCTCATCACCACCGAGGCGACCGTTTCCGAGCTGCCGGAAGACAAGCCCGCAATGCCGGCAATGCCGGGCGGCGGCATGGGCGGCATGGACTTCTGATTTCGGACCGGGGCGGCACCCGCCGCCCCGGGCACGACATCGGATCCGCAGCGGCCCCGCCGCTGCCACCCGACCAAAAAGAAAGGGCCGGAGCGCACCAGCGTCCCGGCCCTTTTCTTATCCGCACCCCTGCGAGCGGCAGGTTCCTCAGGCCTGCTCCCGCTCCGCCAGCAACTGCGTCGCCTTCTTCGATCGCAGCGCCACCACCAGCACCCCCGCCAGCGCGAGCATCGCCCCGGCGATCATCCGCATGTCCAGCTTGTCCCCGGTCAGCGCGACTCCGAAGGCAATGGTGAACAGCGGCGTCATCAGCGTCAGCGGCGCCAGCAAATTGGCTTCATAACGGCGGATCAGCCCGTAATAGCTGGTGTGTCCCAGCACCGACACGACCAACGCGGCAAACAGCACCGCGCCGACGAACGGCCAGCCGACCGCAACGGCGCTCGTCCATTGCCCCTCCTCGAACACGGCTGACGCCACCGCCAGCGGCAGGAAGGAAACCAGCCCCACCCACGCCTGGAAGCGCAGCGGCGCCACGTCCTCCACCTGCTTCATCAGCACCGCGCCCAGCGATCCGGTGAACGCCGCGCCGACGACGAACCACAGCCCGGCGGAGAGATCGATCCCATCGGGATTCCACACCACCAGCAGCACGCCCGCCAGCGTCAGCGCGATGCCCAGCCCGCGGCGCCAGTGGATTCGCTCACCCAGCATCACGATCGACAGCAATGTCGTGAACGGCACGCCGATCTGGATCACCACCGCTGCGGCACTTGGCGACGCGGTCTGCAGCCCGATGAACAGCAAAGCGAAGTTGCCCGCCCCCATCAGGATCCCGATCACCACGATCCGCCAGCGCGGCCGCGGCATCGGCAGCAGCCATGGCAGGGTCGCCGCGATCACCACCAGGAAACGGATTGCCGCAAAGAACAAGGGCGGCACCGCCCAATTCCCGACCACGATCTTGCTCAATACATTGCTGTATCCCCAGACCAGACAGATGAGGACGAGGAGCAGGAAGTCGCGGATCTTCATGTCGCCCCCGTGGCAGAGGCACCCGGCGGATGCCAGAGAGCCAAGCTTTTGCGTGCGATACCTCCAGCCATCATAACTATGCCCTCGCGGCCATTGCGCGCTTGGCGCATCGCCCCGGGCCCCCTATCTGCCGCCCTCATGGCAGCCCCTATTCTCGCGTACGAAGACCTTGGCCTCATCCAGGGCGCCGGCTGGTTGTTCCGCCACCTCAATTTCTATGTCGGTCCGCGTGATCGGCTGGCGCTAATCGGCCGCAACGGCGCCGGCAAGACGACGCTGCTGAAGCTGATCGCCGGCACGATCGACAGTGACGAGGGCCGCCGCACCATCGTGCCCGGCACCCGCGTCGTCCTGCTCGAACAGGATCCGAACCTCGCCGGCTTCGCCACGCTCGCCGACTACGTCCTGTCAGGCGACGACGCCCCTCAGCATTTCGAGGCGGATGCGATCGCCGACCAGCTCGGCATCGATCTCTCGCGCGAGGCCGCCACCGCCTCGGGCGGCGAGCGCCGCCGCGCCGCCATCGTCCGCGCGCTGGCGCAGGATCCCGACGTGCTGCTGCTCGACGAGCCGACCAACCATCTCGACATCGGCGCGATCGAATGGCTGGAGGAATGGCTGAACCGCTACCGCGGCGCCTTCGTCGTCATCAGCCACGATCGTACCTTCCTCACCCGCCTGACCAAGCAGACGCTATGGCTCGACCGCGGCAATCTGCGCCGTGCCGAGGTCGGCTTCGGCGGCTTCGACGCCTGGACCGAACAGGTCTATGCCGAGGAACAGCGCGCCGCAGAACGGCTCGACGCCCGGCTGAAGCTGGAGGAACATTGGCTGCTGCGTGGCGTCACCGGCCGCCGCCGCCGTAACCAGGGCCGCCTGACCAAATTGAAGGAAATGCGCGCCGCGCGCGCCGCGATGATCGGCCCGCAGGGCGCCGCCGCCCTCGCCATGGGGCATGATGACAACAAGACCAAGGTCGTCATCGACGCGGAGCATGTCACCAAGGAATATGACGGCCGCACGATCATCCGCGACTTCACCTTCCGGGTGACGCGCGGTGACCGCATCGGCATCGTCGGCCGCAACGGCGCAGGCAAGACCACGCTGCTGCGCCTCCTCACGGGCGAGCTTGCTCCTGACAGCGGCACCGTGAAGCTCGCCAAGACGCTCGACGGCATCATCATCGATCAGCAGCGCAAGCTGATGGCGCCGGAGAAGACGGTGCGCGATGTGCTGGCCGACGGCGGCGACTGGATCGACGTCCTCGGCACCAAGAAGCACATCCACGGCTATCTCAAGGAATTCCTGTTCGATCCCAGCCTCGCCGAGGCGAAGATCGCCTCGCTGTCGGGCGGCGAACGCTCGCGCCTGCTGCTCGCGCGCGAATTCGCCCGCCACTCGAACCTCCTCGTCCTTGACGAGCCGACCAACGATCTCGACCTCGAAACGCTCGATCTCTTGCAGGAGGTGATCGGCGACTATGACGGCACGGTGCTGATCGTCAGCCACGACCGCGACTTCCTCGATCGCACCGTCACGGTCACGCTCGGCCTCGACGGCTCGGGCAAGGTCGATATCGTCGCCGGCGGCTATGAGGATTGGGAGCGCCAGCGCGCCGTCCGTACCGAGCCCGCGCGCAAGGCCGCGGCGAAATCCGCGCCCGCACCGGCCGCCCCGCCGCCAGCCCGCACTAAGCTCAGCTACAAGGACCAGCGCGATTTCGATCAGCTGCCGGCGCGCATCGAGGCGCTCGATGCCGCGATCGCGCGCGACGAGGCGCTGCTCGCCGATCCCGCACTCTACACCCGCGATCCCGCCCGCTTCGACGCGCTCATGAAGGCCATCGCCGCCGCCCGTGATGAAAAGGACGCGGCCGAGATGCGCTGGCTGGAACTCGCCGAGATGGTCGAGGGGCTGGCCTAGACCGACTTCCCCGCGCGCCCGGCAAGGTCGACCACATATTGCCAGGCGACGCGGCCCGACCGGCTGCCGCGTTTCGTCGCCCACAAAAGCGCATCCTGCGGCTCGAACGGCAGGTCGTAGCGCTCGGCATAGCCACGCACGATCTCGAGATAGAGCGGCTGGTCGACCACGTGGAAACCAAGGCTCAGGCCGAATCGATCGGCCAGCGCCAGGTGATCGTCCACAGCATCACGCGGGTTGATGGCGCTTTCCTGTTCGTGAATGTCGCGCGGGATCAGGTGGCGCCGGTTTGACGTGACGACCAGCCGCGCATTTGCCGGCCGCGCCTCCGCCCCGCCCTCCAGCAACGATCGCAACGTGCGCGCATCCGCCGCGGCATCGAAGCCCAGATCGTCGAGGAAAAGGACGAAGGCACGCGGCACCTCAGCGATCGCGTCGAACAGCTGCGGCAAGCTGTCGAGGTGGTCGGCCGCCACCTCGACGATCGCCAGCGCCCCGCCGGCGCCTTGCACCGCGCCAACCACCGATTTCACCAGTGCCGACTTGCCCGTGCCCCGCGCGCCCCACAGCAGCACGTCCTGCGCCGCATGGCCGGCCGCCAGTCGTTCCAGGTTCGTCAGCAGCGCATCCTTCTGCGCCTCCACCCCGTGCAGCAGGTCGAGCGACAGTGGAGCAAAGGCCCTTGCCGCCACCAGCACGTTCTGACGCCACACATAGGCAGGATGCGCCAGCGGATCGGCACCGGCCGGCGGCGCGGGCGCCAACCGCTCCAGCGCAGCGGCAATGCGGGCAAGGTCGTCCATCTGCCCGCTGCTACGATCGCCGCGTTGGCGGCGCAATGCCGCGTCGCTCAGCCGCTGATCGCCCGCAGCAGCGCCTGCGCCGCGGCGCGCTGCGAAAAGCGGGCGTCTCCGAGCAGCTGCCGCAGCAGCCGCTGCGCCGCCGCCTTGTCGCCCGCCTCCGCCAGCACCTGCGCCTGATGCCAGCGAACCTCCGGCGCATCGGGTGCCAGCGCCACCGCCTTGGCCAACAATTGCCCCGCCCCCTCCAGGTCGCCGGTCTCGTACAGCGCCCAGCCATAGGCATCGGCAACGCCGGGATTCATCGGCAACAAGGCGTAGGCGCGCCGGGCAAAGGATAATCCGGTCCTTGGGTCGCCCGCCTCGGTATGGGCCCGCGCCAGTTGCGCCAGGACGAACGCGTCGCGTTGCGCGCCCGCACCGCGCAGCGTCTCCAGCGTGGCGGCGGCCGACTCCCACTCACCGCTTGCCACCTGCAGGTTCGCCAGCAGGCGATAGGCCGGCAGCGCCTGCGGATTTTGCGACAGGTACAAGGTCAGCGCCGCCGCGCCGTCACGCAGCCGGCCGGTGCGCGCGGTCGCCTCCGACAGGCGGAGCAAGACCGGGCCGTCGAACCTCAGGTCAGCGGCCAGTCGGTACCGCTCCATTGCCGCCGCCCATTGGTTCGTCGCGGCGCGGGCGTCCCCCGCCAGCAATTGGGCGTCCGCCGCACCCGGCGACACATTGGCCACCGCCTCCGCCGCGCGCACTGCCGCGCCGGGGTCGCCCTCCTCCAGCAGGCTGCGCACATATGTCACCGCCAAGGCGGGGTCTTCAGGCTCGCGCGCCACCGCTGCCGCCGCCGCAGCCACCCCGGTATCGCTCGCGAACGGCGCCGGTTCGCCGATCGTCGGGCGGCTCGCACGATCCAGGTAGCGAGCGGCCCAGTCACGTTCCCCGTTCGCCTCGAAGGCTCTGGCGACCAGCATCAATGTGTAGCTGTCCGCATCCGCGCGCAGCGCCATCGGCCGCAGGATATCAAGCGCACCGCGCACGTCACCGGAACGCAACAACGAGGCGCCGAGCAGGCGCCGCGCGACAAGGTTCATCGGCTGTCGGCCGACGATCTCCCGAAAACTGACGACGGCCTGCTCATAGGCACCATCGGCATACGCCAGCAGCCCCGCCAGCATGACCACCCCGGGCACCTCAACGCCGGCATCGCCGATCTTCGACAGCATGGCGCGCGCCAGGTCACGCTTGCCCGCCCGCGCGGCAAGCACCGCCTGCAGGTACAGGGCCGGGACGTTGCCGGGCCGCGCTGCCAGCGCCTTCCTGCTCGCGTCGAGCATGATGGCGTAGCGCCCGGCGTCTCCGGCCGTGGCGGCATATTCGATCAGTGCCGGATAATAATAAGCGTCGGCCTCCAGCGCGCGGGCAAACCACGGCAGGGCCGCCACAAGGCCATATCGGCTGCGGATCACTTGCCCGGCCGTCACGATCGCGCTCAGGTTCGATGGATCGATCGTCAACGCCGCCCGGGCCGCCGCCTCGGCGCCAAGGACATCGCCCGCATCCATGCGCAGGCGGGCCAGATCGCCAAGGGCCTTGCTGTCGCGCGGATTGGCCCGGGTGATGGCGGTCAGCAGCGCGCTTGCCGCGGCGGGATCGCCATTGGCGGCCAGTGCGCGGGCGCGAACCCGCTGTCCGTCTGCCGCGAACGCTCCCGCGACCCGGCCCGCGGTTGCCAACGCGCGATCGGCATCCCCCTGCAGCAGATAGGCTTCCGCAAACAGATGCCTCACCTGCCCGGCGGGCATTCCGGCCGAAACAGCGCGGCTGAAGGCCGCCTCTGCCGCCGCCCCGTTTTCCATCAGCAGGTCGACCTGGCCGAGCAGCACGTTGGAACGGGCTTGCTCGCTTCCGGTCACCGCGACGAGCGCGTGGTTTCGCGCCGCGCTGTAATTGCCGCGCTTGAGGGCCGCGATGCCGTCCGCATAGGCGCGCGCCGGATCGGGAGCACTCGCCCGCCGGGCAAGCATGACAAGCCCGCCCAGCACCAGCGCCGCAAGCAGCAGCACCGCGACCACGCGACGCGAGACAACACGTACGCGGCTTCGCGTGCCCGTCGACCTGCGCCGCCGCCGGCGCAGCATGGGATAGCGTGCGCTCACTTCATGCATGCAGGTCGTAGCTCTTCAGCAGGTCGTACAATGTCGGGCGGCTGACGCCCAGCAGCCTCGCGGTTTGCGAGATGTTGCCTTCGGTACGTGCCAGCGCCCGGCGGATGGCACCGCGATCGGCCGCCTCGCGCGCGGCGCGCAGGCTGGTCGGCCGCTCGGCCCCTTTGACCAGGTCCAGGTCCGCCGACGTGATCAGACGCGCGTCAGCCATGATGATGGCACGTTTGATCCGGTTCTCAAGCTCGCGCACATTGCCCGGCCAGTCATGGGCATCGATCGCCGCAATGGCGTCGGCGGCGAGCCCGCGTACCGCTGGATTCATCACGGGCGCGAACTTTGCCACGAAATGCCGCGCGAGCAACAGGGCATCGCCCGGCCGCTTCGCCAGCGGCGGGATCGCCACGACGATCTGTGCCAGCCGATAATATAAATCCTCCCGGAACTGGCCGTCGGCGACCATCTGGTCGATGTCGCGGTGGGTGGCGCAAACGATCCGCGTGTCGACCAGGATAGGGCGCCGTCCGCCGATCCGCTCGATCGCATGTTCCTGAAGGAAGCGGAGCAGCTTGACCTGCAACGGCAGCGGCACATCGCCAATCTCGTCCAGGAAAAGCGTCCCGCCCGCCGCCTGCTCGATCTTACCCGGCATCGTACGGATCGCGCCGGTGAACGCACCCTTTTCGTGGCCGAATAGCTCGCTTTCCAGCAACGTGTCGGGAATCGCGGCGCAGTTGATCGCGACAAAGGCACCCTCGGCACGCGGCGAGGCGGCATGGAGGTGCAGCGCCAGCAATTCCTTCCCCGTGCCGCTCGCACCCGACAGCAGAACCGACACGTCGGTGCGTGCGATACGGCTCACCGTCCTCAGTACCTGCGTCATTTCGGGGGCAGCAGTGATCACACCGCTGTCACCACCAGCCTCCTCTCCCCCGCCCGCTCCGGCGGACGCCGCCGCGTGAAGCGCGTGAACATCAAACGCACGCGCGACGATCTGGCGAAGCGCCTGCGGATCAATCGGCAGATAGCACACGTCCCACGCTCCGGCCGCGACCGCCGCCTGCGCGGCCGCGTACGACCCGGCCCGGCAGATCACGATGACCTTCAACGTCGGACGCGCTTGAAGAAGCGCGGCGATCAACTCGGGATCGCCAGCGTCATCACCAGCCTCCAGCATCGCGCCGTCGATGACCGCGACGCCGGTCGGCGTCGTCGCTACCAGCTCGACCGAACACGCACCCGTCGTCCCAAGGTGAACTGGCCAGGATGCGAGCGCGCCGATCACCGGCTCGAACCCCGCGGGGTCCGCGGTGGCGCACAACAATGCTGGCCGCTCCTTACCCGCGGACGCACTCGCCGAGGCCGAGTTATCTGCCGGGGCGGCCGAGATGCGGCCGCTCACCGGGCGCCCGACGGCCAGAGGACGACCCGCAAGGTTTGCAGCAGGATCAGCAGATCGAGGAAGGGGGAGTAATTCTTGGCGTAATAGAGGTCATATTCCAGCTTATGCCGCGCATCCTCGATCGAGGCACCATAGGGATAGTTGATCTGCGCCCAGCCCGTGATCCCCGGTTTCACCATGTGACGCTCGGCATAATAAGGCAGCTGCTGTTCCAGTTCGGCGACGAACTGCGGGCGCTCCGGGCGCGGGCCGACGAAGCTCATCTCGCCCTTCAGCACGCTCCAGCATTGCGGCAATTCGTCGATCCGGACCTTGCGGATGAAGCGGCCGATGCGCGTCACCCGCGGATCGCGCTCCTGCGCCCAGACCGCGGTGCCGGCGGCTTCGGCATCCTGCCGCATCGAGCGCAGCTTCGGGATGTCAAAGGGCTCATTGTACAGGCCGACCCGACGCTGACGATAGAAGGCCGGACCGCGGCTCTCGAGCCGGATGGCCAGCGCGGTCACTAGGATAAGCGGCCCCGCGATCAGCAACAGCAGCGAACTCACCACAATGTCGAACGCGCGCTTGGCGACGCCGGACAACATGCGCCCGGACGAGAAGCCGTCGGAAAAGATCAGCCAGGACGGGTTGAGGCTGGCCAGATCGATCCGACCGGTCTCGCGCTCGAGAAAGGTGGAATAGTCGCTGACGTGCACGCCCGTCGTCTTGACCCGCAGCAGATCCTTGAGCGGGAGCGCCTTCCGCCGTTCCTCGATGGCAAGAACCACTTCCGTCGCGCGTCGCTCGACGACAAAGGCGGCAAGGTTCGCGATATCGGCGCGCGACACGGCATCTTCCACCTCCCGCGCCCCCTCGCTCATCGCAACCACGCCGGCAATGACGAAGCTGGCGCCATTGGCCCGTTCCAGCTGTCGCAAGCGCGCTGCGCGTGATCCGGCGCCCAGCACGACGATTCGGCGGCGGAATCGCTCGCCGCCCAGGATGCGCAGGAAAAGCAGCCGCGCCGCGACCAGGCCGGCGATGGAGAACAGCATGGCGTAGAACAGGCTCGACCGCCAGAAGCTGACCGAGGGCATGAAGAAATAGAGCAAGCTGAGGAAAATCACCCCGACGCACACGGCGACGATCAGCCGCATGACCGCCTGCCGGACGGAGACAAGGACGTCGGCATGATAGGCGCCAACCGCGACCATCGCCGCGAACAAGGGCATCGCGAAAGCGAAAAGCGCTGGCACGCGCGTGGTCACGGCACCTGGCAGCATGTCCAGCTGCGCCGTCCGCACCAGCCAGCCGAGTTCGGCCGCGAACAGCAGGATGGCGAAGTCGATCAGACCGACCAGCGCCACCGCATTCGGCACATAATGTTTGAAAATCCTGATCATGCCCGCGCTCGCCGATCGGTGTAAGGAAATCCGACAGGATCGTGTCGCAGCAAATGACAAAGAAAGGCTGAATACGGAAGCGGGTGGATCATTTTCGCGGGATATGCATTGAAGAACGGGGGAACCTTCACTTACCGTACGTCTGCCGCGCCCCTGACCGGCGGACCATCACCATCTGCAAAGGAAACAGCGCGCATGTCGCCAATCGTTCCCGTGATCCTGTCTGGCGGATCGGGCACGCGCTTATGGCCGATGTCCACGTCGGACCGTCCCAAGCAGATGCTGCCCTTGACCGCCGACCAGACCATGCTGCAGCTGACGGCACTGCGCGCGGTCGGTGATCGGTTCGCCTGCCCGATCGTGGTGGCGAACGTTCGCCACCTCGACATGATCGACAGTCAGTTGAGCGCCATCGGGTGCCGCCCGGAGTCGGTCATTCTTGAACCGCTCGGTCGAAACACTGCTCCTGCGATCGCGCTCGCCGCTCTATGCGCCAGCGATAGCGCCGCGCCGCTGCTGGTCATGCCGTCGGACCATGTGATCCACGACGTCTCCGCCTTCCATGCCGCGATCGAGGCGGCACGCCCGATGGTTGAGGAGGGCTGGCTGGTCACTTTCGGCATCACCCCCGATGCGCCGGAAACGGGCTATGGATATATCAAGGTTGGCACCCCCGTCGCGGAAGGAGTGCACCGCGTCGACCGGTTCGTGGAGAAGCCGCCGCGCGATGTCGCAGAAGCGATGCTCGCCTCGGGCGACCATGTGTGGAACGGCGGCATATTCCTGTTCCGGGCCGATGCCTATCTTGATGCGCTCGCCCGTTTCGAACCAGCCATGCTGGATGCTGTCCGTCGTTCGCTGGCCGAGGGAGAACGGTCCGGCCCGCATATCCGGCCGGCCGCCCAGGCCTTTGCGGACGCGCCCAACCAGTCGATCGACTATGCGGTGATGGAAAAATCCGACCAGGTCGCAGTCGTCCCCGTCGCCATGGGATGGAACGACGTCGGCAGCTGGGACGCGCTGCATTCGATCAGCACGTGCGACGAGGCGGGGAATGCGATCCGCGGCGAGGTGATCGCGCTCGATTCGACCAACTGCATGGTGCGCACCGACGGTGCCCGCATTGCGATGGTCGGCGTCAAGGACCTGATCGTCGTGGCCTCGGGCAACGACATCCTGATCCTGCCGCGCGGCCGCAGCCAGGAAGTGAAGTCGCTGCTGGAGGCGATGCAGAACCGATGAGGGTGGGGGGTGCCGGCGGCTGCCGGGCCCCTATGACTTGGCCGCTTTACCCCTCACGAGGCGCGCGCGCTCATACCTCCTGATCGGCCAGCAAGGCGGCGGGGTCGAGATCCAGCAACTCGATATAGGCTCGGATCCGCGGCCATTGCTGGGTGACGAACATGTCGCGCTCGGCCACGCGCAGTCGATCCGCCGCCCCCGGCAGCACGAACATACCGACTCCGCGCCGAACCTCGACATAGCCGGCGTCCTGGAACGACTGATAAGCCTTGGCCACCGTCAGCGGGTTCGCGCCATGTTCGGCGGCAAGCGCTCGAACCGACGGCAATTGATCCCCGGCCCGATAATCGCCGCGCAGGATCGCGGCGGCGATCGTGCCACGCAGTCGAATATAGACCGGGCTGTCTTCGTTGCTCAGCGCTGTCATGCTGCCTTAATACAGCAAAAGAGCAGACAGATCGAGCCTTAACCGACGCGATCCGGGTGAACGCACCGTCAGCCTGTCCCGCTTTACCCGCCAACGGCGTGGATCAATCGAGAATGTGCATCCACAAGGGCTCACCGGCGAGGCTCTGCGAACCCCGTAGGCGCTCCAGCGCCGCTTCGATGTGCGCATCAGGCGCTTCATGCGTCACGATCACGACCAGCGCGGTGCCTTCAACCGGCACGGCGCGCTGAATCAGGCTCTCGATCGAGACACCGGCATCTCGCATCGCCGCGGCGATTTCCGCCAGCACGCCGACCCGATCAGCCACCGCGAAGCGCAGATAGGCGCGTCCACGTTGCGCCCCCGCGGCTGCGGGCGCGACTTCGGCCAGCGCGGCGACCGGCATCGCATACGGCGGGCCGGCCTCGCCGCGCGCAATGTCGATCAGGTCAGCGACGACGGCGCTCGCCGTCGGGCCGTCGCCCGCGCCGGCACCCTGGAACAACAGGCGACCGACGAAATTGCCCTCTGCAACGACGGCGTTGGTCGAACCGGTGACATGCGCCAGCGGATGGGCGTGCGGGACGAGATGTGCATGGACACGCTGGAACAGGCCGCTCGCATCGGCCTGCGCCATGCCGACCAGCCGAACCCGATAGCCAAGCGCCTCGGCTTCCGCGACATCCGCCGCGGTGACGTTTCGGATGCCACCGATCGCAACATCGGCGAACGCCGGCCGCGTGCCAAAGGCGATGGTGGAAAGGATCGACAACTTGTGCGCGGCATCGACGCCATCGATGTCGAAGGACGGATCGGACTCGGCAAAGCCGAGCGCCTGGGCCTCGGCCAGCACGTCGCCAAAGTCGCGTCCTTCCGATTCCATCTTGCTCAGGATGAAATTGCAGGTGCCGTTGAGGATGCCATAGACGCGCGACACCGCATTGGCGGCCATCCCCTCGCGTAGCCCCTTGATGACAGGGATCCCGCCCGCCACCGCGGCCTCGAACTTCAACGGAACGCGCGCGGCCTCCGCCATCTCCGCCAGTTCGGCACCGTGATGCGCAAGCATCGCCTTGTTCGCGGTCACGAACCCCTTGCCACCGCCAAGCGTCGCGCGGGCGAGCGCCAGTGCCGGGCCATCGGCCCCGCCGACCAGTTCGACCACCACATCCGCGTCGCAGCGGGCAAGCGCGGTGGTATCGTCCACCCACTCATAGCCGCTGACATCAACACCGCGGTCCTTGGTGCGGTCACGGGCGGACACGGCAACGATCTCGATCGGCCGGCCCGCGCGCCGCGCGATCAACTCGCGATTGGTCTCCAGCACCCGGATCACCCCGCCACCGACGGTCCCCAATCCTGCCAAAGCCACTCGCAACGCTGTCGTCATGACTACCCCTTTCCTCAAGCCGGTCGGCCTAAGCGGTCAGGGCGGGCGTGTCGACTATCACGAGCAGTGGCGCAGCCCGAGCCTTCCTCGGCCGCGCCACCCGCGATCAGGCAGCCTTGGCGAATAGCTGCTCATCCTCCAGCGCCGCCTGATCCTGCGCGATCACCGGCACGTGCGGAGCGACAGCGAACCGCGGCCGCACCAGGATGCGCGAGATCAACACCCCGGCGCCCAGAACGAAATAGAGGGTGATGATCGCGACCGGCTGGAGCACGAACGAAGCACCCAGCGCCAGTCGCAACCACAAGGGGTTGAAGCCGAAATCCTCTCCCACCGCATTGCAGATGCCCAGCAGATTGTCCTTGGGGGCTGCGCGCGAAGAAACGTCGGTCATCATATCTGCTCCGGTCCATATGCAGGCGAACCGCCTGTTACCGGACGCATTGCAGCCACCGTGCCAATTACCGGACACAAGCAAATACAATGACTTAGGCCTAGCGGGCTGCTAACCGACTGCCAGGAAGCAGGATTATCCGCCAATCCGTGGCAAAGCGCGCCGGCCTGCGGCAAGCAGCCGCCAACTCACATCAGCGACAGCAGCTTCTCGATCTCGACGAAGGCAAAGCCCACCGAACTGTCGGCGATGCCATAGGGGATGAACAGCTTGTCCCCATGGCGCATCGCCCCACAGGTGTAGACGACATTGGGCACATAGCCCTCGCGATCCTGATCGGCAGCCGCCAGGATCGGCTCGCGCGTGCGCCCGATCACCTTGGATGGATCGTTCTTGTCGAGCAGCGCGGCGCCGATCGAATATTTGCGCATCGCGCCCACACCATGGGTGAGCAGGAGCCAGCCTTCATCGACCTCGATCGGCGGACCGCAATTGCCGATCTGCACAAGCTCCCACGGATAGACCGGCGTCAGGATCAGTTCGCCGTCGTCCCAATGATCCAGCCGATCGGAACGGAGCAGGTAGAGGTTCTCACCGTCCTGACGCCCGATCGACAGATATTCGCCGTTCACCGTGCGCGGGAACAGCGCGATTCCCTTGTTGCGCGCCGCACTCCCGGTCATCGGCACCAGATCGAAGGCGCGAAAATCGCGCGTGCGCATCAGCTCCGACTGAATTCTCGCGCCATTATAGGCGGTATAGGTGCCGAGCCACTCCTGCGATCCATCCTCATGGGTGAAATGCACCAGCCGCAGGTCCTCAAGGCCCTTCGACTGGGCCTCGGTAATCGGAAAGATCACCGTACCGGACAGCGTCGAATCGCGGTCACGGTGCACGGTTACCGGGCCGCTCGGCATCTCCGGCCCATCGATGCCATAGGCATCCGCGGCCGTGGCAAAGGGCGGCTCGGGCGCCAGAATCAGCTCATTCTCGTCCGTGATGATGCCTTCGCGGAAGGCGACGGAGGAAATATGCCCCTCCCCCACGGCGCGAAGGCTCATCAGGATGCGCTGCGACCCTTCGGGCATCCCCGACTGGTCATAATGTGGAACGGCGCTGGGGTTCATCAGCGCCGCCGCCGCATAGCTATATTCGTGACAGAAATAGGCACCGATCAACTGGCGTTTCTCGTCGCCCAATGCGCTGTCGTCGATCCCGTGGGTCTCCGCAATCTCGCGATAGCGGGTCAGGAACACGCGCCGCGTCTGCCAGTGACGCGCCTCGAAATCGCGCAGGACAAGGCTCAATTGCTCGCTCGCCTCGACCGCTGACATCGCCAGCACTTCGTCGATCATGCGCTGCGCACGGCTTTGCCCCTGCCCGTTCAGGGCAGTGCTCGAAATATGAAACGGGCGTACCACGACGCGAGACGGATCGGCGTGCAGCCGGAGCCGGTGATTGTACAAGTCCAAGAGAAAAAGGCCTCGCGTTGCGGTCCGTTGGTCGACGCCGTGGAAAAGCGGTGACTTAAGCGACGGCGCGGCCCGTCCCTGCCACGCTTGGGGCCACCTTTGAAAGCCCCGAAATCGCGCAGCTGGACAATTGCAGCGCGAGGATCGACTCGGCACCCTGATTGCGGTTGAGCCCGGTCGGCATCAGGCCGTCGAAACAACCGCCGTCATGGACCGACGCCAGCGGCAGATCGAGGTCGTTGAGACCAAGGTACCAGCCATAGGCGCGCTCCGCCTCGATCCGCCATTTCTCGTCACGCGTCGCGCTATACGCCGCGCAACAGGCCTCGATCGTCGCCTGCGCCTCCAGCGGCTGCTGGTCGAACGGCAAGGGCGCCTCATAGGCGCGCCCGAAACTCTCCGATCCCACCGCGCGGAAGCGCCCTTCCGGGCTCTTCTGCTGCGAGATGATCCAGTCGAGCGTCTCGAGGCCGGTCTCCACCACCTCCGGACGGCCCAGCGCCTTGCCCGCGCGGATCAAAGCTTCGGGCAGGCGGGCGTTGTCATACGCCAGCACCACTTCGAACCACACCCAGTCCGGGCGGCGCGCCGTGTCGAGCAGCGCCATATGCTCGTCAGGGAAGCGCGACAGGATCGCATGTGCCAGTTGGTGTCCGGGCGACGCCTCCAACATCGCCGCCGCGCCCAGCATCGCAAAGGATTGCGCGCGCGGGCTGCCCAGATCGAATGCCAGGCTCGCGGTCATGTCGAACATCATCGTCGCCCAGTCGCGATGCTTGCGCGTGCGCGCGTCGCGCGCCGTGACCCCCAGAGCCCACAGCGCGCGACCGTTCGAATCCTCCGAACCGGTCTCCTCACACCAGGTCCGGTCGAAGTTCATGAAATTGCGGAAGCGCCGCTTCTCCGGGTTCCAGGCATATTGGACGAAGGAGGCATAGACGGTCGTCCATTTGTCGCGCGTCGCCTCGTCCAGCGTGTCGATCGCGCTCATCAGGATCAGCGCGCGGGCATTGTCGTCGATGCAATAACCGTGGCGGCGATCAGGCACCGAATAGATCGAATGCTGCAGCATCCCGGTCGAATCGCTCATCCGTTCCACCGCCGCGATGTCGGGGGCGAGCGGATTGATCGGCGCGGGCGCACCGATCCGCTGCGGTCGACCGTCGATGATGCTCGCGATCTCGCTCATGGCGCGCTCCGCCAGCCGCGACCACGTCATGGTGCGGCCACGCTCATAGGCGCGCTGCGACAGACGGGTGCGATTACGCTCGCTGCCGAGGAGGTTGTTGATCTCGCGCGCGAACGCACCGACGTCGCGGAAATCGACCAGCACGCCATGCCCATCACCCAGGATCTCGGTCGCGTGCACATAGGGAGTGGAGATCACCGCCTTGCCGACGCCTACGGCGTAGGAAAGCGTTCCGCTCGTGATCTGCGCCGGGTTCAGATAGGGCGTGACGTAGAGGTCGGCCGCCTGGAGATAGTCGATCAGCTCGTCATGTTCGACAAAGGCGTCGATGAAGGCGACATTGTCGCCGACACCCTTCTCCGACGCCAGAGCACGCAGCGAATCACGGTATCGCTCGCCCTCATGCGCGACAAGGTTCGGGTGCGTGGCGCCCAGCACCACGTACATCGCGTCGGGATGCTGGCCGACCACCTCCGGCATCGCCTCAATGACTGTCTCGATCCCCTTGCCCGGCGCCAGCAGGCCAAAGGTCAGGATGATCTTGCGCCCTTCCCAGCCGAAGCGCGGCTTGAAGCTGTCGGGGTCGGCAAATTCGCGGTCGGGCACGCCATGCGGGATCATCACGATCGAACGCGGATTGGCGCCATAGACCCGAGTGAGGATGTCCACGCCGCGCTCCGCCATCACGATCACCTTGGAGGCGCGCCGCAGCAGCCCCTCCATCACCGACCGCTCGTCCGCGCTGGGCTTCTCCAGCACGGTATGAAGCGTCACGATCAACGGCAAGGTGGTGCGGTCGAGCAGCGCGAGGATGTGCTCACCCGCTGCACCGCCATAGATGCCATATTCGTGCTGGACCCAGATCGCCTGCGCGCCCGATTCCTCGATCTTGCGCGCCGTCTCCAGATAGGCGGACCGATCCTGCTGCGGGATCGTCCCCGTCACCGCGGCCGGATAATCGTACCGGCCGACATGATCATCCATCGCATAGACGTCCACGGAAAGATCCGGGAACCGGCTGATCATCGCATTGTAGGTATCGGTAGTGAAGGTCGCCAATCCGCATTTGCGCGGCAGGAAATTACCGATGAGGGCAATGCGCTTGATGCCGTCGAGTGCGACCGCCTGATTCATCTCACTTGCCTTCGCTGGTAGAAAGACGCCCTGTTCACAAAGCGTTCAACCCGCAACAACGGGCGAACCGCAGCTTGGTTGCGTTTTATGCTGCGGTGCAAGATGCGGAAGCTACCAATACCGTTCAGCCGCGCCCGCGGTACGATGGGACCCCCTGATCCGGCACCCACAGCCCGGCCGGCGGGGCGGCGGTCTGCCAGAAAACATCGATCGGGATCCCGCCGCGTGGATACCAGTAACCGCCGATGCGCAGCCATACCGGGTTCATCTCGGCGACCAGCCGCTCGCCGATGCCAACGGTGCAATCCTCGTGAAAGGCCGCGTGATTGCGGAAGCTGCCGAGAAACAGCTTCAGCGACTTCGACTCGACGATCGTCTCGCCCGGCACATAATCGATCACCAAATGCGCGAAGTCCGGCTGTGCCGTCACCGGGCAGAGCGAAGTGAACTCCGGCGCCACGAAGCGGATCAGGTAATTGCGGCCGGGACGCGGGTTGGGAACATAGTCGAGCACCGCTTCTTCCGGAGCCTGGGGGAGCGGGGTGGCCTTGCCGAGATGGAGTGTCATGCGCCGCGAGATAGTGGCACCCGCGCGGCGGCGCCAGTTCCGGGGCATCGCTGCACCGCCACCGGCTGTTTCGACTTCGCACGGCCCGCTCGCTAAGGGAACGCCATGGACGCACTGGTTTCAACCGAATGGCTCGCCACCGCAATCGCTGACCCCGACGTCAGGATCGCAGATTGCACGTGGTTCCTGCCCACCGAAGATCGCGATGCCGCCGCGGAATATGCGCAGGCGCACATCCCCGGCGCGGTCTTCCTCGACCTCGCCGAGATCGTCGATACCGACGCCGCCGCCCCCATGATGCTGCCCCCGCGCGAGAAATTCGTCAGCCGGCTCTCGCGGCTCGGCATTGGCGATGGCACGCGGATCATCCTGTACGATCAGTCGCCGCACCACACGGCGGCGCGCGGCTGGGCGATGCTGCGCAGCTTTGGGATCACCGACGTGGCGCTGCTCGACGGTGGCCTTGCCAAGTGGCGCGCCGAGGGGCGCCCGGTGATCAGCGAGGCCGCCCCGCCCAAGGCACGCCACCTCACCCCGCCAACGCAGGGCGCGCTGATCCGCACGCTCGCCGACATGAAGGATATCGTGGCGAACGGCAGCGAACAGATCCTCGATGCCCGCACGCCCAGCCGCTTTGCCGGCGCGGAACCGGAACCGCGCCCGGGCGTGACGCCGGGGCACATCCCGGGATCGATCAACCTTCCCTACACGCGCTTCTTCAACGACGATGGAACGTGGAAGCGCGGCGCCGAGCTCGCGCAGATCTTCGCCGATGACGGCATCGATCTCGACCGGCCGACCGTCGCGACCTGCGGATCGGGGGTCACCGCCTCGGTGATCGCCTTCGCCGGACACCTGCTTGGCCGCGAGATCGCCGTCTATGACGGCAGCTGGGCGGAATGGGGCGCCGATCCGACGACGCCGAAGGAAACCGGCCAGTGAGCGCCGATCGCTTGGACGACGATCACGAGGGCAACCACAAACCGATCGGCGATGCCACCCGCGTCGTAACTGCCGGCCGACGGCCGGAATGGACGCAGGGCGTGGTCAATCCGCCGGTTTGGCGCGCGTCGACTCACCTCTACGATACGGTGGGCGATCTGCGCGCCGCCGGCGGGCGCGACACGCACCACCGCCTGTTCTACGGGCGGCGCGGCGCGCCGACACAATGGAGTCTGGCGGAGGCGCTGACCGAACTGGAACCGGGGGCGGAGGCAACGTTCCTCTATCCCTCCGGCGTAGCGGCGATCGCGGCGGCGCTCCTGTCGGTGCTCTCGCCCGGCGACGAACTGCTGCTCACCGATTCGGCCTATGATCCCACGCGGTCGATGGCGACCGGCCTGCTGAAGCGTTTCGGCATCAGCACGCGCTTCTACGATCCACTGATCGGTGCCGGGATCGCCGACCTTATCGGTGAGCGCACGCGGGCGATCTTCATGGAAAGCCCAGGCAGCCTCACCTTCGAGGTGCAGGACGTGCCCGCCATCGTCGCCGCCGCCAGGGCGCGCGGCGTCACCACGCTGCTGGACAATACCTGGGCCACGCCGCTGCATTTCCGCGCGATCGAACAGGGCGTCGACCTGTCGATCCTCGCCTGCACCAAATATGTGGTCGGCCATTCGGACGTGATGCTGGGCAGCGTCACCGCGACCGCGCCGCACTGGCGAAAGCTGCGCGAGACGAGCTTCCAATTGGGCCAGGTGGTCAGCCCCGACGATGCCTGGCTTGGTTCACGCGGACTGCGCACCATGGCCGTGCGCCTCGCCCATCATCAGGCCAGCGCGCTAAAGATCGCGCAATGGCTGGAGGGCCGGCCGGAGGTCGACCGGGTGCTGCACCCGGCGCTGCCGTCGTGTCCGGGGCACGGCATCTTCACGCGCGATTTTCGCGGGTCGAGCGGCCTGTTCTCGTTCGTGCTCGCCGGCGGCGGCGAAGCGGCACGCTCCGCGCTGATCGACGGCCTGCGGCATTTCGGAATCGGCTATTCATGGGGCGGGTTCGAGAGCCTGGCGATCCCGGTCGACCCCGGCAATTATCGCACGGCCACACGGCCGGACTTCGCCGGCCCCGTCGTGCGGCTGCAGATCGGGCTGGAGGACAGCGATGATCTGATCGCCGACCTCGCGGCCGGCCTGGAGCGATTCGCCGCCGTCCGGGGCTGACCCGGACAGCGGCATGATCGCTCAGCGGGGCGCGTTCGCGCGCGCGTCCTGCCCGTCGCCTTCCGGCGCGGCGATGATGTCGCGGGTTGTCTGCCCCTTGTCGACGACGTTGGTCTCGGGATCACCTGCGGAGGAGCGGATCCCCGCCTCGGCCGAATCGTCACCTGCCGCCCGGATGACCGCCGTCTCGCCCGCGCTGCGCGGAGCGTTGCCGAACAGCGCCTCCAGCGTCTGCGCCTGCGCGGCGGTGGCCGATTGGACGCGTGCCGCACCCGGCGTCGGCGGCACCAGCGCGAAATCGGGCGGGATGATCAGCGAGGGCTGACGCGCCACCGCGAATTCGTCGGGACGGTCGCGATTGAGCCCGTTGCTCGCGCATCCGGCCAGCAGCACCGCAAGGCCAGCGCCCATGACAATCGACTTACGCATTCACATTCTCCGAAGCCATCTTGTCAGGCTTTGCCGTGGGCTTATCGCGAATCAGCAGCGCGCGCACCAGCAGAATGAGCACGCCGATGGTGATGGCCGCATCCGCCACGTTGAACACCAGGAACGGCCGCCACTCGCCGAAATGCAGGTCGGCGAAGTCCACGACATAGCCGAACCGCACCCGGTCGACGATATTGCCGAGCGCCCCGCCCAGCACCAGGCCAAGCGCGAGCTTGTCCGCCGCCTTCTCCTCGCGCCACATCCAGAAGGTGACGGCACCGGCGATCGCCGCGGTCATCACCACAAGCCCCCAGCGCGCCAGTTCGCTCTCCGCGCGCAGCAGCCCCAGGCTCACGCCCATGTTCTGTACGAAGCGAAGATCGAAAAAGGACACGATCTCGCGCGATGCACCCAGGAAGTTGATGCCGAGCGGCCCGGTCACCACCCATTTGATCAGCTGGTCGAGCACGAACACCGCCGCCGCGAGCACCAGGCCGGCAACAGGCACGCTGCGCTTCACGCCGGCACCTCGTCGCTCACCACATCGGCGCAGCGCGCGCACAGCGCATTGTCCTCGACAAGCTCGGGCAGCAGGCGCCAGCAGCGCCCGCATTTGTGATAATCGGTCCGGCTCACCGTCACCTCATCGCCCGGCGATACCTTCGCCACGATGAACGCCTCGGCCAGCTGGTCGACCGGCAGCGGCGTGTCGGTGACGGTCACGTCCGCTTCCAGGCTGGAGCGAACGATCTTCTCGCGGCGCAGCGGCTCGATCGCCTCGGTCACCCGCTCGCGCAGGCGCCGCACCTCGAGCCAGCGCGCACTGACGTCCTCGCCCGCTTCCGCCGGCAGCTCGGGCCAGTCGAGGAAGTGCACCGAGCTATCCTCGCTCGGGAAGCGCGATTGCCACACTTCCTCGGCGGTGAAGACCAGTACCGGCGCCGCCCAGCGCACCATCGCGTGGAACAGCACGTCGAGCATCGTCCGATACGCCCGGCGCTTCACGTCGTCCGGGGCGTCGCAATAAAGCGAATCCTTGCGGATATCGAAGAAGAAGGCCGACAGGTCCTCGTTGGCGAAATCGCTCAGCAGGCGGACGTAGCCGTTGAAGTCGTAATCGGCGATCGCGCGCTTGAGCTGCTGGTCCAGCGCATGGACGAGGTGGAGCATATAGCGCTCCAGCTCGGGCCATTCCGCGACCGGCAGCTTCTCCGCCTCGTCGAACCCGTCGAGCGCGCCGAGCAGGTAGCGGAACGTGTTGCGCAACTTGCGATATTGGTCCGCGACGCCGGCCAGGATCTCCTTGCCGATGCGGTGATCCTCGGTGAAATCCACCGACAGCGCCCACAGCCGCAGGATGTCCGCGCCGTAATCGCGCATCAGATCAAGCGGGTTGATCGTGTTGCCGAGGCTCTTGGACATTTTCATGCCCTTGGCGTCCATCGTGAAGCCGTGCGTCAGCACCGCATCGTACGGCGCCCGCCCGCGCGTGCCGCAGCTTTCCAGCAGCGAGGACTGGAACCAGCCGCGATGCTGGTCCGACCCCTCAAGATACAGGTCCGCCGGCCATGACAATTCCGGCCAGCGCCCGCTTTCCAGCACGAAGGCATGGGTGCAGCCCGAATCGAACCACACGTCGAGAATGTCGGTGACCCGCTCGTAATCTGCCGGATCACGCCCCTCGCCAAGGAAGCCAGCCGTCGCCTCGTCGGTCCAGGCATCGACGCCCTTCTCGCGGAAGGCCTCGACGACGCGCGCGTTCACCGCCGGGTCGACCAGCAATTCGCCCGTCGCACGATGCACGAACAAGGCGATGGGCACGCCCCAGGCGCGCTGCCGGCTGATCACCCAGTCCGGCCGCCCCTCGACCATCGCGCCGATGCGGTTGCGCCCCTTCTCGGGCACGAAGCGAGTCGCGGCGATCGCGGCCACCGCCTTCTGCCGCAGCGTGTCGCCACCCTCGATCGGCTTGTCGACGGCGATGAACCATTGCGGCGTGCAGCGGAAGATCACCTTCGCCTTGGAGCGCCACGAATGCGGATAGCTGTGCTTGAAATCGTCGCTCGCTGCGACCAGTGCGCCGGCTTCACGCAGGTCGGCGCAGATCGGGCCATCGCTGGCGACGAACTTCTTGTTGATGACGCTGCCCTGCCCGCCGAGCCACAGCCAGTCGGAACGGTACATGCCGCCGGCATCCACCGCGAAGACCGGATCGATGCCATGCGCCTTGCACAGCTCAAAATCGTCCTCGCCATGGTCAGGCGCCATATGGACGAGGCCGGTGCCCGCATCGGTCGTGACGAAATCGCCCGGCAGGAACGGGCGCGGTTTGGCGAAGAAGCCGCCCAGTTCATGCATCGGGTGACGCGCGACCGCGCCCGCCAGCTTCTCGCCGCTGAACGCCGCCAGCACCGTCACCGTGCCCGCCGCATCACCAATCTTCACCACCACCGGGTGCCCGATCCGCGCGCCGAAGCTTTCCAGCAGATCGCGCGCCACCAGCAGCGTGCGCGGCCCTTCGACCATGTCGTCAAAGCGGGCGAGGACGTATTCGACCTCCGGACCATAGGCGAGCGCCTGGTTCACCGGGATCGTCCACGGCGTCGTGGTCCAGATCACCGCATGTGCGCCGACCAGCTCCGGCGCGTTCGGCGCCTCAATGATTTCGAACGCGACGTCGATCTGCGTCGACACCACATCCTCATATTCGACTTCGGCCTCGGCCAGCGCGGTCTTCTCGACCGGGCTCCACATCACCGGCTTTGCGCCGCGATACAGCTGCCCCGTCTCGGCGAACTTCATCAGCTCGGACACGATCGTCGCTTCCGCGGCGAAGTCCATCGTCAGATACGGCTTGTCCCAGTCGCCATTGACGCCCAGCCGCTTCAGCTGCTCGCGCTGCGTATCGACCCATTTCTGGGCATAGGCGCGGCATTCGGCGCGGAATTCGGCCGGCGGCACCTCGTCCTTGTTCAGCTTCTTCTTGCGATATTCTTCCTCGACCTTCCACTCGATCGGCAGGCCGTGGCAATCCCATCCGGGAACGTAAGGCGCGTTCTTCCCCAGCAACGTCTGGGTGCGCACCACCATGTCCTTCAGGATATGGTTCAGCGCATGGCCGATGTGCATGTCGCCATTGGCATAGGGCGGGCCGTCGTGGAGGATGAACGTCTCACGGTCGGCGCGCTGCTCGCGCAGCCGCTGGTACAGGCCCAGCCGCTGCCACCGCTCGAGAATCGCGGGCTCCTTCTGCGGCAGGCCCGCCTTCATCGGGAAGTCGGTCTTCGGCAAGAAGACAGTGTCGCGCCAATCCTTGGGATCGGCAGTCGGTGCGGAGGGTGTATCGTCGGCCATGGGTGCCGCGCGCATTACGGCTTTACCTCCCCTCCCTGCAAGAAGGGTTAGCGCGCGAGCAATTCGCGCGCCCGGTCGCAGTCCGCCGCCATCTGCGCCTTGAGCGCCTCAAGCGAGTCGAATTTCGCCTCCGGCCGCAGATAGTCGATCAGCGCGACGTCGATCGTCTGGCCGTACAGGTCGCCGGAAAAATCGAAGAGGTACGGCTCCAGCAGCTCCTTGGGCGGATCGAAGCTCGGCCGAATCCCCAGATTGGCCGCGCCATCGACCACGCGCCCATTCTCCAGCGTCACGCGCACCGCATAGATGCCGTACGCCGGGCGCAGGTAATTGCCGAGATCGACATTGGCGGTGGGATAGCCGATCTCGCGCCCCAGCTTGTCCCCATGGCGCACTTCGCCGCGGATCGTGAAGGGCCGGGTCAGCAAGCGGGCGGCGTTGCGCGGCCGCCCCTCGCGCAGCGCGGCGCGGATGCTGGTGGACGACACCTTCTCGCCATCCAGCGTCACTGCCCCGACGGTATCGGTCGAAAAGCCGAGCTCCTGCCCCAGCGTCGCCAGCAGGCCGACATCGCCCGAGCGCCCCTTGCCAAAGGTGAAATCGGCGCCGGTCACCACGCCCGCCGCGCCGATCTGCTCGAGCAGGCGCGAGCGAACGAACGCCTCGGCCGATTCCGCTGCCAGCGCCGCGTCAAAGGTGAAGACGAGCAGCGCGTCGGCCCCGGCCTGCTGCATCAGCTCGGCCCGCTGCTCCAGCGTGGTCAGGCGGAACCAGGGCGTATCGGGCTTGAAGAACCGCATCGGATGCGGATCGAACGTCGCGACCAGTGCGGGGCGCCCCTCGGCACGCGCACGCTCGACCGCGCGGCCCACCACCGCCTGATGCCCCAGGTGAAAGCCATCGAAATTGCCCAGCGCCACGATCGCGCCGCGCAATGCCTCGGGCAACGCCTCGCGCGCGTCCAGCCTGATGGGTCCCTGCCGCTCCATTGCAGCGGCGCATAGCGGCACGTGCCTCAGCGCACCAGTGTCACGAAGCTGTAGGCGGGACGATCGCCGTCCGCCGGGTGATCCTCGCGGAATATCTCCCGCCACCCGGTGAAGGGCGGGACGATCGTATCGCCCTCGGGCGTTGAATGAACCTCGGTCAGCTCGACCCGCTCGGCACGGTCGGCGAACAGCGCGAAGACATCCGCCCCGCCGATCACCGCCGCATCGCCCCCGGCGAGCGCCAGCGCCTCCTCCGGGCTGTGCGCGACCTCCGCCCCTGCAGCCTGCCAGGCGCGGTCGCGGGTCAGGACAATGTGGCGGCGGCCGGGCAGCGGCGCGGGAAAGCTCTCGAACGTCTTGCGCCCCATGATCATCGGCCGCCCGATCGTTTGCGCCTTGAACCGCTTCAGGTCCGCCGGGAGATGCCACGGCAGCGCGCCATCCCGGCCGATGACGCCATTGGCCGCCCGCGCCAGATGCAGCGACAAGGTGACCGGCACGGTCATGCTAGCGGGCATGGCCCTGCGCCGGCGCCGGGTCGGCAGCGTTCGACGGTGCCGGCGGGCTGCCAAGTTGCAGCAGCAGGGCCGCCAGGGTCGCCGTGCTGATGGTAATGAGATATTCGCGCATCCTGACCTCCCAAGCCTTCGACTACGCTTGTAGTCGATATCGCTGAACCGGAGGTGAATTGCAAGGTCATACCGCGACCGGCGCCTTGATATGCGCCTGTGCTTCGTAGCCGTGAAGCACGAAGTCCTCATATTCATATTGGTCGATCGCTGGCGGTTTGCGCAGGATTTCGAGCCGCGGCAGCGCGGTCGGCTCGCGCGTCAGCTGAAGCCGCGCCTGATCGAGGTGGTTGGCGTACAGGTGGCAATCGCCCCCGGTCCAGATGAACTCGCCCGGCTCCAGCCCGCATTGCTGCGCCAGCATGTGCGTCAGCAGCGCGTAGCTCGCGATGTTGAATGGCACGCCAAGGAAGATGTCCGCCGACCGCTGGTACAGCTGCAGCGACAATCGCCCGTTCGCAACATGGGTCTGGAACAGGCAATGGCACGGCGCCAGCGCCATGGCGTGGAGGTCGCCCGGGTTCCACGCGGTCACGATCTGCCGTCGCGAGGCGGGGTTGGTGCGGATGTCCTCAATCACCCCCTTGATCTGGTCGATGTGCCGCCCGTCGGCCGTCACCCAGTCGCGCCATTGCTTGCCATAGACCGGGCCGAGATCGCCGTTCTCGTCGGCCCATTCGTCCCAGATGCTGACCTTGCGATCCTGCAGCCAGCGGACGTTGGTGTCGCCGCGCAGGAACCACAACAGCTCGATGATGATCGATCGCAGGTGCAGCTTCTTGGTGGTCAGCACCGGAAAGCCCCTGGCCAGATCGAAGCGCATCTGATGACCAAAGACGCTGAGCGTCCCCGTGCCCGTTCGGTCCATCTGCTCCGCGCCCGAATCGAGCACGCGGGCCATGAGGTCTAGGTATTGGCGCATGACAGCGGCCTACATCCCCGCAACGACGGTTGGAAGCATCGCACGATCGTTACGGGATTGCACCGGAACGGAGACATGGCCTTGCGCCATGCTCTGCACGCTCCAGAAACGAAGGAGATGCAAAATCTCGACCCTGCCACGGTGCAGCACCTTCAAAGCCTGGCAGGGGCGCGGCACGAATCGGTGGCGTTCGTCTTTCTCAGCACCGCCGGGGCAACCCTGGGGCTCCAGCATGTGTCCTCACGCGAAATGGCCTCGGTCGAGGTGCCGCTTCGCTCCGTGGTCGGCGTCGCGCTCGCCATGGGCGCGCGGGAGATCGTGATGGCGCATAATCACCCCTCGGGCGATCCAGAGCCAACGGCGGAGGATTTCCGCACCACCCGCCGCGTCGCGGACGTGCTGAGCAGCCTAGGGATTCGGCTGGTCGACCATCTCGTGCTGGCTGGCGACGCCATGGTCAGCTTCCGCGCCCGCGGCCTTTTGTGACGGCGACAGGCGGCACGACCTGATATCCTTCGGCTCGGGCCGCTCGCCGACCGCGCGGAAGGTCGAGAAATAACCGCCGGCCGACGCCATCGGCGTCATCGTCACCATCTGATAACCGACCGCGGCGAATTCGCAGCGAAGCAGGGCGGGCGGAGTGCCGTGATTGGCGGTGGGGCGGTCCGCATCCACCACCACCACCAGACCGCCGGGGCGAAGCGCCGGGCGCATCCGCCAGAGGAACTCATACGGCTCCGCGATCTCATGATACATGTGCACCATGAAGATACGGTCGAAGCTGTTTTCCGGCAGCTTCGGGTCCGCCCCCTCGCCCAGCTTGACGCTGACATTGTCCAGCCGCTCGCGCGCCACGCGCTCCGCCAGCATGTCGCGCACCGCGGGGATCACGTCCTGCGCCAGAACGCGGCCGTCCTCACCCACCTTCTGCGCCAGGCGGATGGTGTAATAGCCTTCGCCAGCGCCAATGTCGGCGACGGTCATGCCCGGCTTGATCGCAGCCTTGGCCATCACCGCCCCCGCCTCGTTCAACCGGTCGCGCGCCTCCTCGTTCGACCAGCGCGACGAGACGATCGTCGCCACCGGCCGGTCGGCGACCGGGAACGGACCGGGCTCCTTGGGGTCCTTGCGGATCAGCGGCTCGCCACCGTCGCACGCCGCCAGCAACAGCAGCGCGAGCGCCATCGCGCCCCCGCGGCGCCGGAAGGTGGGAGAATGGGCGTCGGTCACGCTCAGTCGACGTCCTCCACCTCGACCGCCTCACCCGTCACGCGCTGCGCCAGCGCCGCCGCCATGAAATCGTCGAGATCACCGTCGAGCACGTCGCCCGGCGAGGTAGAGGTCGTGCCGGTGCGCAGGTCCTTCACCAGCTGATACGGCTGCAGCACATAGGACCGGATCTGGTGGCCCCAGCCGATGTCGGTCTTCGCCGCATTGACCGTATTGGCCTCTTCCTCGCGCTTGCGCAGCTCATGCTCGTACAGGCGGGCACGCAGCTGATTATACGCCTCCGCCTTGTTCTTGTGCTGCGACCGCTGGTTCTGGCAGGCGACCACGATGCCGGTGGGCAAGTGGGTGATACGCACCGCCGAATCGGTCGTGTTGATGTGCTGCCCGCCCGCGCCCGACGCACGATAAGTGTCGATACGCAGCTCGCTGTCGTTGATCTCGATATCGATCGAATCGTCGATCACCGGATAGACCCACACGCTCGAGAAACTGGTGTGGCGACGCGCGGAGCTGTCATACGGGCTGATGCGTACGAGGCGGTGAACACCGCTCTCGACCTTGGCATAGCCATAGGCGTTCTCGCCCTTCACCAGCAGCGTCGCTGACTTGATCCCCGCCTGTTCGCCGGCGTGATAGTCGATCAGCTCGACCTTGTAGCCGTGCCGCTCTGCCCAGCGCGTGTACATGCGCTGCAGCATCTCGGCCCAGTCCTGGCTTTCGGTGCCGCCGGCGCCGGCGTTGATCTCGATATAGGTGTCGTTCGCGTCGGCCTCGCCCGACAGCAGCGCCTTCACCTTGTCCTTCTGCGCCCGCTCGGCGAGCTGCGCGAGTGCGGTAGTGCCCTCGGACGCCATCTCCTCGTCGCCCTCGGCCTCGGCCATCTCGATCAGCTCGGCGGTATCGCTCAGCTCGCGCTCGATCGTGCGCGTCGCGGTGATCGACTCGTCCAGCCGGCGGCGTTCGCGCATCACGTCCTGCGCGGCCTTGGGGTCGTTCCACAGCGTCGGATCCTCGACCCGCGCATTGAGTTCGTCGAGGCGCCTGAGCGCACGATCCCAGTCGAGGCTGCGCCGCAGCAGGGCGAGCGCCTCGTTGATCGTCGCTACATGGGCCTGCGCTTCGGCGCGCATGGTGATTCTCCAATCATCCGTCAGACCAGCGGGGTGCGGGAATCCAGCGATATGGCGCGGTCGGCCACTGAATTCCCGTGGTGCGGGGATGACGATCTAAATAACAAAGCGGCGACTTAGTAGATGCCGCCCTCTCGCTGCAAGAAGTCGCTGTCACTGGCCTGCTTCTTCGCCTCGGCGGTCGCGGACGCGCTGACGGCAGGCGCGCCCCCGGTACGGCGCACCGCGCGGCGGCCTTCCGCCTGCGGCTTGAACGCTTCCCAGATCACCGCCGGCTTGGGATCGTTGCCGCTCGGCCAGGCGCCAAACACCGGGCGTCCGCTCGCGCGATCGACGCGCACCATGCGAATGCCCTGCGGCGCGCGGAACGGCAGCACCTCCATCCCCTCATAGGCCTTGGTGGCCCATTGCTTGAAGATCGGCGCCGCCAGCGTGCCACCCTGGGCATAACCGCCCAGGTTCACCGGCGAATCGTAACCGATGTAAACGCCCGCCACCATTTGCGGCGTGCCGCCGATGAACCACACGTCCTTCGGCCCAGAATTGGTGCCGGTCTTGCCGAAAATCGGGCGGTTCAGGTCGCGCAATGTCGTCGCGGTGCCGCGCTGGATCACGCCCTCGGCGATATGCACCATCTGGAATGCCGACATGGCGTCGAGCACCTGCTTGCCGCGCGCGATCGGCCGCGGCATCGGCTTGCCGTCCCAATCGGGCATGTTGCAGCGGTCGCAGGCGCGCCAATTCTCCGGCCAGATCACCTGGCCGCGACGGTTCTGCACGAAATCGATCAGCGTCGGGGAATGCCAGCGCCCCTGGTTGGCCAGCACGCCATAAGCGTTGACCATCTTCATGACGGTCGTCTCGCCGGCACCCAGCGCATAGGAAAGATACGGCTGATAGTCGCCGATATCCATCGCCTTCATCAGCCGCACGACGTTCGCCATGCCAGTCTGCGCCGCGGCGCGCACCGTCATCAGGTTGCGCGACTGCTCCACGCCCCAGCGCATCGTCCGCGGACCCGCGCCGCGCGAATTGCCGAAGTTGCGGAAGCACTTCTGGCCCAGCCGCGCGCCCTGGTCGACGCAGAACGGCCCATCGACGATGATCGAGGCCGGCGTCATGCCATGCTCCAGCGCGGCGGCGTAAACGATCGGCTTGATGGTCGACCCCGGCTGGCGCATCGCCTGCGTGGCGCGATTGAACGATTGGAGCGACGCGTCGAACCCGCCCTGCATCGCCAGGATGCGGCCCGACTGCGGTTCCTGCACCACGAACCCGCCGGAGATCTTGGGCACTGAGCGAAGCGCGAACTGCCCGCCCTGCGGCGCCACGGCGATGATGTCGCCCGGCTCCAGCGTGCCGAACGCCGGCGTCGCCTGGCCACGCACCGGCATCTGCGCTGCCGCGCGCGGCAGCACGCCCTCCGTCCCGTTGGCAAAGCCGATTCGGGCAGCGGACGCATCGCGCGAGATGATGATCGCCGGCCGCCAGTCATTATAGTCGAGCGTGACGTTGGTATTGAGCAGCGCCGACTGCCAGCGGTCGCCCTTGATCTCGACCTTGCGCAGCGGCCCGGAGAAACCCCGGCCACGATCGTAGCGCAGCAGGCCGTCGCGCAATGCCTGCGCCGCCGCTTCCTGCACCCCGCGGTCCATCGACGTGCGCACCCACAGGCCGCCCGAATAGACGCTGTTGGCCCCGTCGCGGGCGGTTTCGCCGAACTTGTCGATCAGCTCGCGGCGCACCTCCTCGACGAAATAGCCGCCGACCCGCTCGAACTTGGGCACCCGCGTGACGATCGCGCCGATCGGCTGCGCCTGCGCCTCCGCACGCTGCGCCGCGGTGATGAAGCCGTTGCGCTCCATCTCGCCCAGCGCCCAGTTGCGGCGGCTGATCGCCCGCTCGGTATCGCGGATCGGATCGTAATTGGCCGGCCCCTTGGGCAGGATGGCAAGATACGCCATCTGCGCAAGGTTCAGCTGGTCCAGCTCCTTGTCGAAATAGGCATGGCTCGCCGCCTCCACGCCATAAGCGTTCCGACCCAGGAAGATCTGGTTCAGGTACAATTCCAGGATCTGCGGCTTGGTCAGCGTATCCTCGATACGCCACGCCAAGATCGCCTCGCGGATCTTGCGCGTGGGCGAATATTCGTTGCCGATCAGCAGGTTCTTGGCGACCTGCTGGGTAATGGTCGATCCGCCCCGCGCGCGCTGCCCACTGCCCAGCTTCGACACATAGTCGATCACCGCGCCGGCAAGGCCGGGATAATCGACGCCATGATGCTCGAAGAAGGTCTTGTCCTCGGCCGCCAGGAAAGCGTTGACGAGCATCTTGGGATATTCGTTGAACGACAATTCGACCCGGCGCTCGCGGGCATAGGAATAGATTGGCGAGCCGTCGATCGCGCGCACGTTGGTCGGCAACGGCGGCTCATAGGTCCGCAATTGCTCCACCGACGGCAGGTCGCGAGTGATGAACCACCAGCCACCGCCCGCGAGGAGCAGGCCGATCGCGGCAAGCACCGCCAGCGCCTTGAACCAGCGCCGCTGCCACAGGTCGGACAGGGTCTGGCGAAAGCCGGGCCCGCGACTTGCCAGCTTGATCGGTTCGGGAGAGTCAGACGCCATACGCAGCGCCGGTGTTTAGGCAGCGGCCATGCGGCTGGCAACAAGGCCGCGGAAAACTACGACAATGCGGGCGCCTGCGACGGTGATCAGCGCGCCGCCGTCTGCGTCATGCGCCGCGCGAAATACACCTCCACCGCGCGCCGCACGCTCTGCGCCACCCGCTCGCGCCCCTCGCGGCTGTCGAGGAAGGCTGCGTCCTGCGCGTTGGAGATATAGCCCGTCTCGAACAGCACCGACGGCATGTCCGGCGCCTTCAGCACCAGCAGCGATGCCATGCGATGGAAATTCTGCTTGGTCGGGATCAACGGCTTGGCCTCGCGCCCCAGCAACCGGGCAAAGCCGGCCGATGCGTTCATCGTCTCCCGCTGCGTCAGGTCGATCAGGATCGACGACACGTCGGAATCCTCGTCCAGATTGACGCCGGCGATGATGTCCGCCTTGTTCTCGCGCGCGGCCAGCCGCGCCGCTTCCTTGTCGGACGCGACGTCAGACAGCGTATAGGCGGTCGCGCCGGTCGCCTCGACATTGCCCGCGCTGTCGCAATGCACCGAAATGAACAGATCCGCGCCCAGCCGCCGCGCGATGCCGAACCGCTCGCGATGCAGGATATAGCGGTCGTCATCCCGCGTCAGCGCGACCCGCACCCGCCCCGAATCGAGCAGTTCGTCGCGGATCGCCTTGGCGATCTTCAGCGTCAGGTCCTTCTCGCGCAGCCCCGTTTCCGGGTTGATCGCGCCCGGATCATTGCCGCCATGCCCCGCGTCGATCACCACCAGCGGGCGGCTGTCATCGCCCTGCACCCGCGGCAGCACGGCCTTCTTCGCCTTCGGAACGGGAACGCTGACCTTGTACTTGGGCCGCGATTCTCCCCAGCCGAACGGCAGGAAGCTCAGCGGAGAGGCCGCGCTCGCCGCGGTGAAGCGCCGCCCGTCGACCTCGCGCAGCGACAATTCCAGCTTGCGCCCCTCGTCGTCGAACGACCCCTTGGTCACGATCATCGGCTGCGCCAGATCCAGCACCACGCGCGCGCCATCCGCGCCGCGCCACCCCTGCCGGACCGCCGTCACCGCGCCATTGCCGCGGCTCGGCCCGCCCGGCCGCGCGCCATCAATATCGATCGCGATCCGCTGCGGTCCATCCAGAATGAAACTAGAGGCGCCACGCACCGCTTCGTCAAAGCGGATGGTGATCCGGTCGTCGCCGACCTCGACACGCTCCACCCGTGCCGCCCACGCGGGCAGGGCCGGCAACAGGCCGGCAAATAACGCGAACAACACCGACATACCTCGTACATGCCGTGCCGGCCGCTTCTCGGTCCAGCGAAAAGCCATGGTACGCAAACCCTTCTTCCCTGTCGGGTCGGGATAATCGCCGCTTCTCAAGGCACCGTTTCATACCACGGTTAACGCCGCGTTCGGCAAGTTATTGCCGACCGGTCGGCAATCTTGTTCCGGTTGCCGAAGGATGACTTAGTTGCTACCTCCTGAATTGATCGGCGTGCGGTCGCCTATTGCGCCCGCCTCCGACCCACCGCCCAGCCGGCATTCGCGCCGGTGCGGGCCATCAGGTTGACGTTTGCATGTTGCATATCCCCGCACCGCAGTTCCGACCGGCCTTCGCCGGCGGCGCGGGCGTGGAAGCGGTCCAGGGCGTGTCGCCCGGCCATGCGCGGCAGACGAAGGCACAGTCCACCACCATCCGCGTGCCCGGCCAGACTGCGCCGGCACCGATTCATCATCGCGCGCCCCCGCCGTCCGGCGGCGTGAGGCGCGCGTGGAGACGTACTAATGACCATGCGCATGCTGATCGACGCACGCCACCGGGAGGAAACCCGCGTGGCCGTCGTCAAGGGAAATCGCATCGAAGAATTTGATTTCGAGAGTGCCGAGCGCAAGCAGCTCAAGGGGAATATCTATCTGGCCAAGGTGACGCGCGTTGAGCCGTCGCTGCAGGCGGCATTCGTCGATTACGGCGGCAACCGCCACGGCTTCCTCGCCTTCTCCGAAATCCATCCCGATTATTACCAGATCCCCAAGGAGGATCGCGAGGCGCTGCTGCGCGAGGAGGCGGAGCATGCCGCCGAGGAAGCGAAGCTGCGCGCCGAGCAGGAAGCGGCCGAGGATGATGACGGCGACATCCATGACGATGTCGACGATGCGCATGGCGACGACGCCGGCGATCTCGACGCCGTCGAGGGCGAGGAGGGCGAAGGCGCCCCGGCCCCGACCACCGGCATCAACGACGATCAGGTCGAGGCACTGCGCCAGCGCCGCATGAACCTGCGCCGCCGCTACAAGATTCAGGACGTGATCCGCCGCCGCCAGGTGCTGCTGGTCCAGGTCGTGAAGGAAGAGCGCGGCAACAAGGGCGCGGCGCTGACCACCTATCTGTCGCTCGCCGGCCGTTATTGCGTGCTGATGCCCAACACGTCGCACGGCGGCGGCATCAGCCGGAAGATCAGCAACTCGTCCGATCGCAAGCGCCTGAAGTCGATCATGGCCGAGCTCGAGCTGCCGCCCTCGATGGGCTGCATCGTGCGCACCGCGGGCCTCAGCCGCACCCGCACCGAGATCAAGCGCGACTTCGATTACCTCGCCCGCCTGTGGGACGGGATCCGCGAAAAGACGCTGACCAGCGCGGCCCCCGCGCTGATCTATGGCGACAGCGATCTCATCAAGCGCGCGATCCGCGACATCTACAACAAGGACATCGACGAGGTCATCGTCGAGGGCAACGACGGCTATCGCCAGGCGAAGGAATTCATGCGCCTGCTGATGCCCAGCCACGCGAAGCGGGTGAGGCATTACAGCGATCCCATTCCGCTGTTCCAGCGCTGCCATGTCGAGGATCAGCTCGCCGCCATGTACCACCCGGTGGTGCAGCTGAAGTCGGGTGGCTACCTCGTCATCAACCCGACCGAGGCTTTGGTCTCGATCGACATCAACTCCGGCCGTTCGACGCGCGAGCACAATATCGAGCAGACGGCGACCGCGACCAACCTTGAGGCGGCGCAGGAAATCGCCCGCCAGCTGCGCCTGCGCGACATGGCCGGCCTCGTCGTCATCGACTTCATCGACATGGACAACAATTCCAATGTCCGGAAGGTCGAGAAGGCGATGAAGGAGGCGCTGAAGAACGATCGCGCCCGCATCCAGGTTGGCCGCATCTCCAGCTTCGGCCTGATGGAAATGAGCCGCCAGCGCCTGCGCACCGGCGTGCTCGAAGCGTCGACCCGCCCCTGCCCGCATTGCGAAGGCACCGGCCTCGTCCGCACCGCGTCGTCGGCCGGCCTCAGCGCGCTTCGCCTGATCGAGGACGAGGCCGCACGCGGCCGCGGCTCGATCCTGACGCTGCGCGCCAGCGTCGAGGCGGCGGTGTACGTGCTCAACCGCAAGCGCGCCGACATTGCCGAGATCGAGGATCGCTACGGCGTGACGGTCGAGATCCTGCCCGACGGCGAGCAGGAAGGCGCCCGCATGGAGGTCATCGCCTCCGGCCCGCCGCCGGCCTATGCGCCTAAGTTCGATCCCCCCGTCGAGGAAATCGAGGAGGATATCCCCGAGGAGATCGAGGAAGAGGAAGACGAGGTGCTCGTCGAGGACGAGGCGCCGCGCTCCTCGGAAGATCGTGGCGATGAACCGCGCGAGGGTGGTCGCAAGCGCCGCCGCCGCCGTGGTCGCCGCGGCCGCTCGGGTGGCGAAGGCGGCGAACATGCCGAGGGCGCCGACGAGGCGATCGAGGTGCCTGCCTCCAACGCCGACCTTGCCGAAGACGAGCCGGTCGAGGCGGATGACGAGGGCGAGGCCTTCGAGGCAGCCGCTGAGACGTCGCACGATGGCGAGGGCGAGGGTGGACGCCGCCGCCGCAACCGTCGTGGACGTCGCCGTCGCCGTGAGAATGGTGATGGCCAGCATGCCGGTGCCGAAAACGGCGACCAGCAGGACGCCGCGTCGGTCGAGGCTCCGGTAGCGACCGAGGAAGCACCGGAAGAGGCGCCCGCCGTCGTCGAGGCAGCGCCAGTCGCGGTCGAGCCTGAGCAGCCCGTCGCTGAGCCCGCGCCCAAGACGCGCCGTCGTCCACGCGCGAAGAAGGCCATCGAGGCACCGGTCGAGGTCGCACCGGCCGCGGAAGACGCCGCACCGATCCCGACCCCGGGCATCGAGGCGATCGCGCCGGCCGCCGAAGAGGCTGCGCCCGCGGAAGAGGCACCGGCCAAGCCGAAGCGCACCCGCCGCAAGAAGGCCGATGCCGCGGCACCAGCCGCCGACGCTGCCGAAGCGGCACCGGCCGGGGCCCCGGCTGCCGAAGAGGCGCCGGCCAAGCCGAAGCGCACCCGCCGCAAGAAGGCCGATGTGCCGGTCGTGGACGTGCCCTCCGCCGATCTGCCGCCGCCGCAGGCGACCGAGGAAGCCGCCGTTCCGGGCAGCGGCCCGGATGGCGCAGCGCCGGCCGACGAGGCTGCCGAGGGCAACGAAGAGTCCGCCGCTGAGGCAACGCCGCGGCGTGGCTGGTGGCAGCGCACCTTCGGCGCATGACGATCGGGTGAGGACAGTGATGCGCCGGGCTTCAGCGATGGTTCAGACGCCATCGGCATGGGTCCGGCGCATGGCTGTTCCTACCCAGCAACAGGCTGGGGGCGGCGACGCGACCGCGCGTCGCGCTCCCGCCCCGCGGCGCCTGTCTGCCCTTCGGCTCGCCGCCGCTGCCACGCTTGCCTGCATGGTGCTGGCACAGCCGGCTCAGGCGCAGTCGATCCTGCGCGACGCCGAAACCGAATCGCTCCTGCATGACATGACGGCGCCGCTGGTCACCGCCGCGGGCCTGTCGCCGAGCGACGTTCGCGTCGTCCTGGTCAACGACGATTCGATCAACGCCTTCGTTGCCGGGGGCCAGATCGTCTATGTCCACTCCGGCACGCTGCAGGCGGCAAAGACTGCCAACGAAGTGCAAGGCGTCATCGCGCACGAACTGGGCCACATCACCGGCGGGCACGTCACGCTCGCCGGCCGCGGCTATCAGGAAGCGACCGGCATCACGATCCTGTCGATGGTGCTCGGCCTTGCGGCAATGGCGGCGGGCGCGGGCGAGGCTGGCGCCGGGCTCCTCGCCGCTGGCCAGCAGGCCGCCGTCGGCAAATACCTGTCCTTCTCGCGCCAGCAGGAAGCGTCCACCGACGCCGCCGGCGTCAAATACCTCAACGGCGCCGGCATCAGCGGCAAGGGGTATCTCAACTTCTTCAAGACGATGCAGCAGCTCGAATATCGCTACGGCATCACGCGCAAGGTTGAGTATATGCTCAGCCACCCGGTCTCGTCGGAGCGTATCGCCGCCATCTCCGAATCGCTGCAGGCGTCGCCCGCCTGGAACAAGCCGCTCAACCAGGATTGGGAGGAACGGTTCAAGCGGGTGCAGGCAAAGCTCGACGGCTATCTCCTGCCGCCCGCCCAAGCGCTGCAGAAATATCCGGAGAGCAACCAGACCATCTACGCCCATTATGCGCGCGCCTATGCCTATCATCGCGGCGGCTTCCCCGAGAAGGCTGATGCGGAGGCGGATGCACTGGTGCAGGCAAAGCCGACCGATCCCTATTTCCTCGAGATCAAGGGCCAGATCCTGCTCGAGGCGGGCAAGCCGACCGAGGCGCTGGCCCCGCTGCGCGCCGCCACCGAAGGCTCGCGCACCAATCCGCTGATCGCCACCACCTTCGGCCACGCGCTGATCGCGACCGAGGACAAGGCCAATTACGACGAGGCGAAGAAGGTGCTGCGCATCGCGGTCGCGCGCGACGATCAGAACCCCTTCGCGTGGCAGCAGCTCGGCACCGTCTATGACCGCATGGGCGATCCCGCCCGCGCCGCCCTCGCCACCGCCGAACGCGCCAGCATGATGGGCGACGCCCGGACGGCCGCGATCAGCGCCGGCTATGCGATGGGCGGCATTCCCCAGAACACGCCGGACTGGATCCGGGCACAGGATATCTCGATGACCTCTCAGCACGCACTCGAAGACGGCAAGAAGAAGCGTCGATGAACCGCCTTCAATTGCTGCTTCTCGTGGTGCTCGGCGCCGCTTTCGGCGCGGGCGGCATGTGGCTCGCCGAACGGGCCGCTCCCGGCGAACTCTCCGGCGCTGACCGCAGCCGGGTCGAACAGATCGTGCGCGACTATGTGCTCGCCAACCCGGAAATCATCCCCCAGGCCATGCAGCGCCTGCAGGAACGCGAAGGCGAAAAGGCGATCGCGGCCGATCGCTCGCGCATCGAGACGCCGTACAAGGGCGCCGTGATGGGCAATCCCGATGGCGACGTCACGCTGGTCGAATTCTTCGACTACAATTGCGGTTACTGCCGCGCGAGCCTTCCGATCATCGAACAATTGATCGAACGCGATCCGAAGGTGCGGGTCGTTTTCCGCGAGCTTCCCATTCTGGCCGAGGAAAGCCGGGATGCGGCCAGAGCATCGCTGGCGGCGGCCGCACAGGGCCGGTTCGTGCCGTTCCACAATGCACTTTATGCCGCCGGGCCGGTCACCGCCGACAGCATCGCCGCGGCGGCACGCACGGCCGGCGTCGACCTCGGCAAGATCCCGGACGACGCCGATACCGAGATCGCCGGCAACATCGGCCTTGCGACAAAGCTCGGCATTTCCGGCACCCCGGCCTGGGTGGTGGGCGACCGCGTCCTGTCCGGAGCGCTGCCGCTCGACCGCCTGCAGGACGCCGTCGCCGCGGCCCGCGCGCGCGGAAAATAGCCGAAGCGGCCTACCGCGTGCGGCGCTGTTGCGGCGCCGCTCGCCGGACGGCGGCATGATGGACCGCCCGCTGCACCAGAAACGTCAGATCCTCGCGATCGATGTCATAGGTTTCGCTCAGATCCTCCAGCGCGCGGTCGACATCCTCCCGGTCCGGCGCGCCATGCTGGACGACCGCCGGCGGCCGGTGCGGGTAGGAATGACCGGAAAAGCGGTGAAAGGCGACGGCCGCCAGCGTCAGCAGCACCGCATTCAACCCCACCGGCACCACGGCGAACCAATATCCGGTGGACAGCACCACGGGGCCACCCACCACCGCGGTCAGGGCGGCCGCGCCGCCAGGCGGGTGTAGGCAGCGGCACAGCGACATGATCAGGATCGCGCCGCCCACCGCCACCCCGGCGGCCAGCGCCACATCGGGGATCAGCTTGGCCGCCGTGACGCCGACGAACGCTGAGATGGTGTTGCCGCCAATCACCGGCCATGGCTGCGCCAGCGGGCTCGCCGGGACCGCGAACACCAGCACCGCTGCCGCGCCCATCGGGGCGACCAGCCAGGGGCTCAGGCCGACCGGGTGAAGCAGCGCAAGCGCCAGCGCCCCGGTTAGCCCGATGCCGATCACGCCGCCGGCGCTCGCCACCAAACGGTCGCGCAATGTCCCACCGGCAAGGATTGCGTGGAAGATCGCCATCCCGGTCAGCGCTGGCTGGCGATCCAGTCGGCGACTTTGCGCTCCAGCACCGGCATGGGCAGCGCGCCGGTATCCAGCAGCGTCGCGTGGAAGCCGCGCGGGTCGAACTTCGCACCCAGCTTCTGCTTCGCGTCCGCCTTCAGCCGCAACATCGTCAGCTGCCCGATCTTGTACGCAAGCGCCTGTCCGGGGATCGCGATGTACCGCTCGACCTCTGCCGTCGCGTCGCTCTCCGGCATCGGCGAATTGTCGATCATGTAGCGGATCGCCTGCTCGCGCGTCCAACCCTTGGCGTGGATCCCGGTATCGACCACCAGCCGCATCGCGCGCAGCATCTCGTCGTTCAGCCCGCCCATCCGCTGGTAGGGATCGGTCTCGACGCCCAGTTCGGGATAGAGCGTCTCGGCATAGAGGCCCCAGCCCTCAACAAAGGCCGTGTTGCCACCAAAGCGCATGAAGGCGGGAAGGCTCTCGTTTTCCTGGGCCAGGCTGATCTGGAAATGGTGACCGGGGACCGCCTCGTGCAGGTACAGCGTCTCCATGCCCCACAGATAACGGTTCGCCAGATCATAAGTGTTGTAATAGAAGATGCCCGGACGCGAACCGTCGGGCGTCCCCGACTGGTAGGAGCCGGCGGCGGCGGTCTTCTCGCGGAAAGCCGGCACCGGCCGGATGTCGAGCGGCGTTTCCGGGATCAGCGCGAACTGCTCGCGCACCCGCGCGTCAACCTTCTTGCCGATCTCGGCATAGCCCGCGGCAATCTCTTCCGCCGACTTGGGCTGGAAGCGCGCATCGGTCCGCAGATGCTGGAAGAATTGCGGAAGGCTGCCCTGAAAACCGGCGTGTTCCTTCTGCTTTTCCATCTCCGCCAGGATCCGCGCGACTTCGCGCAGGCCCAGCTGATGCACCTCCTCCGCCTTCAGCGGCAGGGTCGTGTTGCTCTCGATCAGATAGTCATAATAAGCGGCGCCACCGGGCAATGCAGAGGTGCCGATCGTGTCGCGCGCCTTGGGCAGATATTCCTGCTGCAGGAACGCGCGCAGGCGCTGATGGGCCGGGTTCAGCACGTCGCGCACTTGCTTGGCATAAGCCGCCGTCAGCCGCGTACGATCCGCCGCGCGCACCGCATCGGGGAACTTGGTCACCGGCTCGTAGAACAAGGATTCTTCGACCGACGGCGCGAGCAGATTGTCGAGCTGCCCGATCACATTCTGCACCACCAGGCGCGGCGGCATGATGCCCTGCGCCATGCCCTCGCGGGCACGCACGATCATGCGATCAACCAACGCCGCATATTGCGCGTTGCGCTTCAGATTGTTGTCGTAATCCTCGGTCGTCTTGAACGGAGCAGCCCCCTGACCCGAGGCGAATTCCGGGTAGAAGGTCTGAAAGCCGCGAAAGTGGTTGATCGGCAGGACGTCGCTGATCCGGCGCAAGGCAGGATCAAACGCCTTCAGGTCGCGCGCGCGATCACTTTCGAAAACGTCGTAGGCAATGCGGTCGACGGCACCCAGCTTGGAACGGTCAACCTTCCGCAGCGCGTTCAGATCGTCGACGAGCGCCTGGCGCTCAGCCTCGTCATAGGCGCGGGTGTAATAGTCGCCGAGGCGGTCGGCGTAGCGCAGGTCGCCGCGCGAGATTGCTTCGATCGGGTTGCGACGCAACGCCGCCTCGTTGCTCTCCTCGAACAAGCGGCGCAGCTTTTCACCTTCCGCCGCCTGTGCAGCGGTGGGCACGGCAGCCCGCGGAGCCGCGGCGGGGCTTGTTTGAGCGATGGCGAGCGTGGGGATAGCGACAGACAGCAGGAGCGGGAGGACGAGGCGCAACAGACGACCTTTCGATGGGGCTGCGCGTCACCTAGAGCCTGTCCCCCCACCGCGGCAATGGTCGCGGGTCATACAATCGCTCGCATCGCCGGATCCGGGGATCGCCTCCCGATTCTCGGGGGAAGATATGGCGGGACCCAGGCAGAACGGCCCGCTCGTCGCTCCCCTCATCCGGAGCGCCATCTGAGTCGTACGCCGCATCGCGGGGGAAGGCGCAAACGAAAATGGGCCGCCCGGTTGCCCCGGACGGCCCTTCCCTCTCCTATGGCAGAAGCGGGGTGTTAGCTCGACGTCGACAGGTTGACCGCTGCATACTTGCCGCGACGATCGACTTCGATCTCGAACGACAGGCGATCGCCTTCGTTCAGGCTCGACATGCCGGCACGCTCGACAGCAGAGATGTGCACGAAGGCATCCGGCTGGCCATCATCGCGCTGGATGAAACCGAAGCCCTTCATCGCGTTGAAGAACTTGACCGTTCCGGTCGCCTTCTCGCCCGTCAGCTGACGCTGCGGGGCGCCAGCGCCGCCGGCACGCGGCGCGCGCTCGGCACCGAAGCCGCCCTCGCGCGGTGCGCGCTCGGTCACCGGCATCGGCTCGCCCTCGATCTTGAGGTCGGTCGCCGAGATGCGGCCGCCACGATCGACGAGGGTGAAGCCAAGCGGCTGACCTTCGGCAAGGCCCGACAGGCCGGCCTGCTCGACCGCGGAGATGTGAACGAAGACGTCTTCGCCGCCGTCATCGCGGACCACGAAGCCAAAGCCCTTCTGCGCGTTGAAGAACTTGACCACGCCGGTACCCTCGCCGACGACCTGCGGCGGCATGCGGTTACCACCGCCAAAGCCGCCACCGCCGCCGCCG
>NZ_LAZX01000082.1 GCF_000980895.1 Sphingomonas sp. Ag1
ATCGGCGGCGGCGGCAGCTTCGCGCCAGCGGGCGAAGATCATGCGGGCTTCGGCGACGCGGATCTGGGTGGAGAGGAGGCGGTATTTTTCCGCCTGGCGTGCCTGGCGACGGAGCGCGGCCGCGCGGGCTTCCTGATCGGCGATGACTTCGTCGAGGCGCAACAGATTGGCCTCGGTCGCGCGCAATTTCTGTTCGGCGTCTCGGCGGCGGACGTGGAGGCCCGCGATGCCGGCGGCTTCCTCCAGCATGGCGCGGCGGTCGGTGGGCTTGGCGGCGATGACCGCGCTGATCCGGCCCTGGCTGACGAGTGCGGGGGAGTGGGCGCCGGTCGCCGCGTCGGCGAACAGCAGCGACACGTCCTTGGCACGTACGTCCTTGCCGTCGATGCGATAGGCGCTGCCCGCGCCGCGTTCGATGCGGCGGACGATTTCGGTCTCGTCGCCGTTCACTTCGGCGAGGAGGGAGACTTCGGCGAAGTCGCGCGGGGGGCGGGTGGCGGTGCCGGCGAAGATCACGTCTTCCATGCCGGCGCCGCGCATCGACTTTGCGCTATTCTCGCCCATCGTCCAGCGCAGCGCTTCGAGCAAATTGGACTTGCCGCAGCCGTTGGGGCCGACGACGCCGGTCAGCCCCGGCTCGATCCTGAGATCGGCCGGATCGACGAAGCTTTTGAAGCCGGAAAGGCGCAGCCGCTTGATCTGCACAGTCGCGCAGTCTTGGCGCGATCAGCGGGCGTTGCGCAAGGGGGCGTCAGTTGCGCTGTGCGACCAGCCCGCGTGCGATCACCTGCGCCTGGATTTCCGCCGCGCCCTCGAAGATGTTGAGGATGCGCGCGTCGCACAGGATGCGGCTGATCTCGAATTCGAGCGCATAGCCGTTGCCGCCGTGAATCTGGAGCGCGGCATCGGCATTGCTCCACGCGGCGCGGGCGGCGAGCAGCTTCGCCATGCCGGCCTCGATATCGCAGCGCTTGCCCGAATCCTTCGCGCGGGCGGCGGCATAGGTGAGCTCGCGCGCGGCGATGAGATCGACGAGGCTCATCGCCAGTTTGTCGGCGACGCGCGGGAAGTGGATGATCGCGCGGCCGAACTGCTGGCGATCGACCGCGTAGGACAGGCCGAGTTCGAGCGCGCGGCGGGCGACGCCGACGGCGCGCGCGGCGGTCTGGATCCGGGCGCCCTCGAAGGTGCGCATCAGCTGCTTGAAGCCCTGGCCTTCCTCGCCGCCGAGCAGGGCGTCGGCGGGGGCGGACATGCCGTCGAAGGAGAGCGCATATTCGCGCATCCCGCGATAGCCGAGCACCTCGATTTCGCTGCCCGACATGCCCGGCGCAGGGAAGGGATCGCTTTCGGTGCCGCGCGGCTTGGGGACGAGCAGCATTGAGAGGCCGGCATAGCCCTTCGCATCCGGCAGCGTGCGGGCGAGCAGGGTCATGAGGTCCGAGCGGCTGGCGTGGGTGATCCACGTCTTCGCGCCGTCGATGCGCCAGCCGTCGTTTTGGCGCCGGGCGCGGGTTTGCAGCGAGCCGAGGTCGCTGCCGACATCGGGTTCGGTGAAGACGGCGGTGGGCAGCACCTCGCCGCTGGCGATGCGCGGGAGCCACTCGGCCTTTTGCGCTTCGGTGCCGGAGCCGGCGATGAGTTCGCCGGCGATTTCGGAGCGGGTGCCGAGCGAGCCGGCGCCGATCCAGCCGCGCGACAATTCCTCGGTGACGATGCACATGACGAGCTTCGACAGGCCGAGGCCGCCGTAATTCTCGGGGATGCAGACGCCGAACGTGCCGAGCTGCGCCATCTTGGCGACGGTGGCGTCGGGGATCAGGTCGTTGGCGAGATGCCAGCTGTGGGCGTGGGGCAGGATTTCGGCATCGGTAAAGCGGCGGAACTGGTCGCGGATCGCGTCGAGCTCGGCATCGTGGAGTGTTTCGCTCGGCCATTCGCCGGCGGCGAGCCGATCGACCAGCGCGCGGCGATCCGCGGCGGCGTCGTGATCGAGGAGGTCGGAGCAGGCGGTCGCCAGCGTGTGGGCGGCGGTGGTGAGGCCGAGGTCGACGGGGCGGAACAGCTCGTTCTGGCCCATCGGCAGCCCGCCGACGAGCTGGGCGATGCTTTCTCCAAAGGCGAGGCGGGCGACGAGGGCGTTGACCTCACCGGCGTTGCGATCGGCCCAGTCGGCCACCGCCTCAAGCGCGGCGACCGTCGTGGCAACCCAGGCGAAGCCGTGGGCGGCGCGCTGCTCGGTGTCGATCGGCGCGGCGTCCAGCCGGGCCGCGAGGGCGGCACGGGCGTCGTCGCGATAGCGTTGCGCCGCCGCCAGTGCCTCCCCCAGCATTATGCGCGCTCGAAGACCGCGGCGATGCCCTGGCCGCCGCCGATGCACATCGTCTCCAGACCATAGCGGCCGTCACGGCGGACGAGTTCGCGGGTCAGATTGGCGAGGATTCGGCCGCCGGTGGCGCCAATCGGGTGGCCGAGCGAAATGCCCGAGCCGTTGACGTTGAGGATTTCGTTGCGGCTGTCGTCCTGGCTCCAAGCCCAGCCCTTGAGCACGGCGAGCACCTGCGGCGCGAACGCCTCGTTCAGCTCGACGAGGTCGATGTCGGACCAGGAGAGGCCGTTGCGGGCGAACAGCCGCTCGACCGCCGGGACCGGGCCGATGCCCATGCGCGAGGGGTCGCAGCCGGCCGCGGCCCAGCTGTGGAACCAGGCGATCGGCTCAAGCCCCAGTTCCTCCAACTTGTCCTCGGCGACGACGAGGCAGGCGGCCGCGGCGTCATTCTGCTGGCTGGCGTTGCCGGCGGTGACGACGCCGCCCTCGATCGGGCGCAGGCGACCGAGCGTCTCCAGCGTGGCGTCAGGGCGATAGCCCTCGTCGTGATCGAACACTACGGCCTCGCCCTTCTTCTGCGGCACCGAGACGGGGACGAGCTCGTCAGCGAACAGGCCCTTTTCCCAGGCGGCGGTGGCGCGCTGGTGCGAGCGGACGGCATAGGCGTCGGCCTCCTCGCGGCTGATGTTGTAATCCTTGGCGAGGTTCTCGGCGGTCTCGATCATGCCGCTGATGACGCCGAACCGCTCGACCGGCTGCGACATGAGGCGGCCGCGCGTCAGGCGATCGTGGATCGTGAGATTGCCCGAGCGCACGCCCTTGCGGATGTCGGTGGTGTAATGTTCGACGTTGGACATGCTCTCGCAGCCGCCGGCGACGACGACGTCGCTGACGCCGGTCTGCACCATCATCGCAGCGTCGATCACTGCCTGAAGGCCGGAGCCGCAGCGGCGATCGAGCTGATAGCCCGGCACTTCGATCGGCAGGCCTGCGGCGAGCCATGCCCAGTGGCCGATCGCCGGCGCCTCGCCATTGCCATAGCCTTGCGCGAAGACGACGTCGTCGACGCGGCTCGGATCGATCTTCGTGCGCTCCATCAGCGCCTTCAGGATCGTCGCGCCAAGCTGGCCCGCGGTGAGCGAGGAGAGGCTGCCGCCGAACTTGCCGACGGCGGTGCGGATCGGGGCGACGATGGCGGCGCGGCGCAGGCCGGTGCTGGCGGACATGGGGCAACTCCTGTCAAAAACGGAGATGCGACGGCAGGTGTCCGGGCGCTCTCCTTACTGTGTCTGCGCCTATCGGATGGCCGGTCCGGTTTCAACCACATGGACCGCTTTTCAGCCCGTTGAATGCCGCGGCGGGGAGCGGAAAGGGGCATCTTGCGCCGGGCGCATCGGCAACGCTATGACGCGCGCATTCGCAAGGACCCGGTGAAAGCCCGGGTGGCTATCCCGGCCGCTGATCCGCCGGGCAACCTGCACAGACATCATCCTTTTGCCGCCTGCCCGATGCTGCACGCGGTGTTCTGTGTTGCGTTCAACGAACAGGTTTCCCCTTTTCATGCTTTCCCGTTTCCGGACTGAATGGTTCGCTGGCGCCGGCGATGTGCGGCGCGAGGCGCTGGCCGGCATCGTCGTCGCGCTGGCGCTGATCCCCGAGGCGATCGGCTTTTCGATCATCGCCGGGGTCGATCCCAGCGTCGGCCTTTATGCCTCCGTCGCGATCGCCATCATCATCTCGCTGCTCGGCGGGCGGCCCGGCATGATCTCCGCCGCCACCGCCGCGGTCGCCGTGGTGGTGACGCCGCTGGTGCGCGACCATGGCGTGAACTACCTTTTTGCCGCGACCATCCTGATGGGGGTGATCCAGATCGCCGCGGGGCTGCTGCGGCTCGACCTGTTGATGCAGTTCGTCTCGCGATCGGTCATCACCGGGTTCGTCAATGCGCTGGCGATCCTGATCTTCATGGCGCAGGTGCCGCAGCTGATCGGCGTCAGCTGGCACACCTATGCGATGATCGCCGCGGGGCTGGCGATCATCTACCTGCTGCCGCGGGTGACGAAGGCGGTGCCGTCGCCCTTGGTGGCGATCATCATGCTGGCGATCGTCAGCATCGCGATGAGCCTGCCGGTGCGTACGGTGGGCGAGATGGGGCGGCTGCCCCAGGGGCTGCCGAGCCTTGCGCTGCCCGACGTGCCGCTGACGCTCGAGACGTTGCGCATCATCCTGCCGTTCTCGCTGACCATGGCGGCGGTGGGGCTGCTGGAATCCTTGCTGACGGCACAGATCGTCGACGACATGACCGATACCGACAGCGACAAGCGGCGGGAGTGCATGGGGCAGGGCGGCGCCAACATGGTCGCGGCGCTGGTCGGTGGCATGGGTGGCTGTGCGATGATCGGGCAGTCGGTGATCAACGTGACGTCGGGCGGGCGCAAGCGGCTGTCGACCCTTATCGCCGGCGCGTTCCTGCTGTTCCTGCTGTCGGTGCTCGGCCCGATCGTGGGGCAGATCCCGATGCCGGCGCTGGTCGCGGTGATGATCATGGTGTCGATCGGCACGTTCAGCTGGAATTCGATCCCGAACCTGCGCCGCCATCCGCCGACGTCATCGGCGGTGATGCTGGTGACGGTGGCAGTGGTGGTGGCCACGCATGACCTGGCGCAGGGCGTGCTGGCCGGCGTGCTGCTGTCGGGCATCTTCTTCGCGGGCAAGGTGCGGCGGATGTTCGCCGTCGTGCGCGAGGTGGAGGGCGAGCGGGTGCTGTACCGGGTGAGCGGCGAGATATTCTTTGCCTCGGTCGATCGCTTCACCCGCGCCTTTGCGCCCGAGGCGGGACGCGCGGTGACGATCGATGTGTCGGCGGCACATTTCTGGGACATTTCGGGGGTGGGCGCGCTGGACAAGATCGTCGCGCGGCTGCGGCGCGACGGGTCGGTGGTCGAGGTGATCGGCTATAATCGCGCGAGCGCCGATCTGATCGACCGCTTCGCATTGCACGACAAGACCGGCGTCGAGCTAGGCGCCGTGCCGCATTGAGGCCTGACACGTCGTGCCGGGACGGGCCCGGCATGACGTGACGGCTGGATTGCGAGAAGCCGCACCAAAGCACCACTTTGGTGCGCGAGTGTTACTCTGCCGCCACCTTGACGGCGTCGCTTGCGGCCTCCAGCTCGGCGGCCTTGGCTTCGACCAGGCGCACGATGTGGTCGATCATGCCCTCGTCCTGGACGACATGGTCGGTGACGCCCGAGAGGTACACCATGTGCTTGCCATTGCCGCCGCCGGTGAGGCCGATGTCGGTTTCGCGCGCCTCGCCCGGGCCGTTGACGACGCAGCCGAGCACCGAGAGCGACATGGGGGTGCGGATGTGCTGGAGGCGTTCCTCCAGCGTCTGCACGGTGCGGATGACGTCAAAGCCCTGACGCGCGCAGCTGGGGCAGCTGACCACGCGGACGCCGCGGTTGCGGATGCCGAGCGATTTCAGGATCTCGAACCCGACGCGCACTTCCTCTTCGGGTTCGGCCGAGAGCGAGACGCGGATCGTGTCGCCGATGCCGTACCAGAGGAGCGAGCCGATGCCGATCGCGCTCTTCACCGTGCCGCCGACGAAGCCGCCCGCCTCGGTGATGCCGAGGTGAAGTGGGCAATCGACCGCCTCGGCGAGCTGCTGGTACGCGGCGACGGCGAGGAACACGTCGGATGCCTTCACCGCGACCTTGAAGTCGTGAAAATCGCGGTCCTGCAGCAGCTTGATATGGTCGAGCGCGGACTCGACCAGCGCCTCAGGGCAGGGCTCCCCGTATTTTTCGAGCAGGTCCTTTTCCAGGCTGCCGGCGTTGACGCCGATACGGATCGCGCAGCCGTTCGCCTTGGCAGCGTTGACGACCTCGTTGACGCGATCGGCCGAGCCGATGTTGCCCGGGTTGATGCGCAGGCAGGCGGCGCCGGCGTCCGCCGCCTCGAGCGCGCGCTTATAGTGGAAATGGATGTCGGCGACGATCGGCACGCGCGCGGCGCGCACGATCTGCTTCAACGCGGCGGTGGATTCGACGTCCGGGCAGCTGACGCGGATGATGTCGACGCCGGCATCCTCGCAGCGACGGATCTGGTCGATCGTCGCGCGGGCATCGTCAGTCGGCGTGTTGGTCATCGTCTGCACGGTGACGGGCGCGTCGCCGCCGACGGGCACGTTGCCGACCATGATCTGGCGGCTCGCGCGGCGGTGAATATCGCGCCAGGGGCGTAGGGACATCGAAGGGCTTCCTATCGGCTTTGGCATCGATATAGCGCCTCCCACACATAAACGAAACGTGGGGCAGGACGATGACACTTTCGCTGTACGACGCGGTGATCCCGTCGAACATCCAGATCCTGGGCGCGATCGACCGCCTGCTGGACAAGGCGGAAGCGTTCGCGGCCGAGAAGGGGATGACCGCCGCCGAGCTGATCGACGCGCGCCTCGCGCCCGACATGCTGCCGTTCGGCTATCAGGTGAAATCGGTCGCGGAACATTCGATCGGCGGGATCGAGGGCGTGCGCGGGGGCAATTTCTCGCCCAGCATGGCGCCGTGGCCGACCGACTTCGCCGGCCTGCACGAGCGGATCCAGGGCGCGATCGCCGCGCTGGAGGCGGTCAACCGGGCCGAGTTCGACGCGCTGGCGGACCGCGACACGCAGTTTTCGATGGGTGAGCTGCGCATGCCGTTCACCGGCGCGCAGTTCCTGCTGTCCTTCGCGCAGCCCAATTTCTATTTCCACGCGACGACGGCCTACGGGATCCTGCGCGCGCAGGGGATGAAGATCGGCAAGCGCGATTTCCTGGGGGCGCTGCGCATCAAGCGGTGAAGCGTGCGGCCAGCGCGCGGGACTGATCTCCAGCAACGTTTCGAAACAATCCGCGGGCGCTATAGCGCCGCGCCATGGACGACGTTGCGCCGGTTGCGCGCCATTATGGAATCGACTGGTTGCGCATCGGCGCGTTCGGGCTGCTGATCATCTATCATGTGGCGATGGTGTTCGCGCCCTGGCCGTGGGTGGTGAAATGGCCCGAGACGTTCCCGTCGCTGATCGTGCCGATGGCGCTGCTGACGCCGTGGCGGATCCCGTTGCTGTTCGTGGTCGCAGGGTTTGCGACGCGGCGGCTGATCGCGCGCATGCCCAGCATCGGTGCGTTCGCGCATCAGCGCAGCCTTCGCCTGCTGGTGCCGCTGGCCTTCGCCATGCTGGTCTTGTTGCCGCCCGAATTGTGGGTGCGGGCACAACTGGCGGGGGATGCCGATAGCCTCGCTAGGTTCTGGCTGCACGATTACTGGCGCCCCTGGGCGCAGAACGGCCGCGGCTTTCCGCAATGGGAGCATATGTGGTTCGTCGTCTATCTGTGGGCCTATACCATGGTCCTCGCGTTGCTGCTGGCGCGGGTCGGCGCGGGGCGGATCCAGGCGTGGTTCGAGTGGCTGGCGGTGGGACGGCGGATCATCTGGGCGCCGATGCTGGCGCTGGCCGGCGCGAAGGTCGCGTTGATGTTCGTCGTGCCGGAAACGCAGGGACTGACCACCGACTGGTCGGGCCATGTGGGCTATCTGCCGCTGTTCCTGTTCGGCTTCGCGCTGGGCGGATCGCTAGCCTTGTGGCGCGCGATCAGGCAGCATTGGGTGGGCGCGTTGGTCATCGCCGGGCTTTGCTCGCTGGTCGTCGTCGGGGTCGAGCTGCATTACCAGGGGTTGGACGTGCCGGGCCACGCGCTGATGGCGGCGAACCGCGCGGCGCGGCGGGCGATGGCGTGGGGCGTGATCATCGCGCTGCTGCGACTGGCGGACGGGATGCTCAACCGCGATCACCCGCTGCGCCGGCCGCTCGCGGAAGCGGTGTTCCCGGCGTATCTGATCCATCATCCGGTGCTGGTCGTCCTGGCGTGGGTGATCCCGTCTTGGGGAATGAGCGCGGGCGACGGCTTTGTCTTCCTGCTGAGCGCGACCGCCGCCGCCTGCGTCGCCTGTTACGTGATCGGCCGCGACATTCCCTGGCTGCGCCCGCTGATCGGCCTGGCGCCAGCGACACCCCGGCCAGCGCGGCGGCTGGCCTAGCGGTATCCGCCCTGCTAGTTCCCCGGCGATGCAGCGGCATTACGGCCTCGACTGGCTTCGGATCGGGGCGTTCGCGATCCTGATCCTGTATCACATCGGCATGGTGTTCGTGCCGTGGGGCTTTCACGCGAAGCTTGGCGCCGAACAATGGGTGACGGTGCCGATGATGCTGTCCAACCCGTGGCGACTGTCGCTGCTGTTCCTGGTGTCGGGCTATGCCAGCCGGGCGCTATTCGTGCGGCATCCGGGGCCGTGGCCGTTCGTGCGCAACCGCACCGCGCGGCTGCTGATCCCGCTCGCCTTCGGCATGGCGGTGATCGTGCCGCCGCAGCCATGGGTCGAGCTGGTGACGCAGCATGGCTGGACGGGCGGCTTCCTCGCCTTCTGGACCGGCGATTATTTCGCGTTTCGCCGGATCGACGGCATCGCGCTGCCGACGTGGAACCACCTTTGGTTCGTCGCCTATCTGTGGGTCTATACGCTCGCCTTCACTGCCGTGCTGACGATCACGCCGGGCGGTGTTCGGGCGGCGGCGCAGCGGGCGTTCGAGCGACTGTTCGGCGGCGTCGGCGCGCTGATCCTGCCGATGGCCTGGCTGATGCTGGTGAGCGGCGTGCTGTTCCCCGGTGCGCGCGAGACGCATGAGATGGTCGGCGATTGGGTGGCGCATGCGACCTATTTTCCGATGTTCGTACTGGGATACGCCATGGCCGGCAGCGAGCGGATGCTGGCCACTTTCGCGCGGTGGTGGACGGTGACGGCACTGGCGGCGCTGCTGGCGTTCCTGGCCGTGGCGACGATCCAGATCGTCTTTGCCGGCTATCGGGTGACGCCGCGGCCGTTCGGCACGATCTTCAGCCTGGCGCGCGGGGTGCAAGGCTGGATGACGATCGCCGCGCTGATCGGCGTGGCGGAGACCTATTGGAACCGCGACCATCGCTGGCGCCCGATGCTGACCGAGGCGGTGTTTCCCTTCTACATCATCCACCAGACGATCATCGTCGTCGTCGCTTATTGGTTGCTGCTGGCGGGTCTGCCGCTCACGCTCGACTTCGTCATTCTGGTGGCGGCGACGGTGGCGGGATGCTGGGCCTTTTACCTCGGCGGGCGGCGCGTGCCGTGGCTGCGCCCGCTGATCGGCCTTCGCCTGCATCGCCCGCGCGCCGACATTCCCGATCCCCGACCTGCCATTGTCTGAACACGCCAATTGTCTGACGAAAAGGAACATCATGCGCCTGTTGCTGCCCGTTCTTGCCGCTCTGCTCGCCACCCCTGCCATGGCGAAGGAGGCGCCGCGCTGGTCGCTGGCGATCCATGGCGGTGCCGGGGTGATCGAGCGTGACAAGCTGTCGCCCGAGCAGGACAAGGCGATCCGCGCCGCGCTGAAGCAGGCGCTGGCCGCCGGATCGGCAGTGCTCGACAAGGGCGGCAGCGCGCTGGACGCGGTCGAGGCGGCGATCCACGTGCTGGAGGATGATCCGCATTTCAACGCCGGGCGCGGCGCGGTGTTCACCTGGGAGGGCCGCAACGAGCTGGACGCGGCGGTGATGGACGGGCGCACCCGTGCCGCGGGCGCGGTGGCCGGTGTGACCGCCACGCGCCACCCGGTCAGCCTGGCGCGCGCGGTGATGGAAAAGAGCGACCATGTGTTCCTGGCGGGCGCGGGGGCGGATGCCTTTTCGCGCGCGCAGAAGCTGGAACAGGCCGATCCCGCCTGGTTCGCGACGCCCGAGCGGCGGCGGCAGCTGGAGACGCTGAAGGCCAAGAAGCTGTCGGCGATCGACGTCGACCGCAAGTATGGCACGGTCGGCGCGGTGGCGCGCGATGCCAACGGCCATGTCGCGGCGGCGACCTCAACCGGGGGCGTGACGGGCAAGCGGTGGGGCCGGATCGGCGATGCGCCGGTGATCGGGGCGGGCACCTATGCCGATGATCGCGCCTGCGCCGTATCCGCGACAGGCGCCGGCGAATATTTCATCCGCGAAGGCGTGGCGCATGAGATTTGCGCGCGCATCCGTTTCAAGAGCGACAGTCCGCAGGCGGCGGCGGATGCGGTGATGGCTGAGGTACAGGGGCTGGGCGGCGACGGCGGCGTCATCGTCAACACGCCGTCGGGGACGACTGCCTGGAGCTATAACACGCCGGGCATGTATCGCGGGCGGGTGAGCGCGGGCAGCGCGCCGCTGGTGGCGATCTATCGCGACGAACCCTGACGAGCGAGCGCCGCGCGTGCCACGGCGGCGCGGCGCCGCTTACTGGCCGAACGAGCCGGCGCGATAGAGCAGGGTGATCGCCACCCGGCGATTGCGCGGATCCATCGGATTGTCGGTGATCATCGGTTCGCGATCGGCGACGCCCTCGATCCGGTGGAAGCGGCTTTCCGGCAGCCCGCCGAGTGCCAGCCGCCGGCGGGTCGCCTCGGCGCGGCCGGTGGCGAGCATCCAGTTGTTCATCGCGCGCGGATCACCATAGGGCAGGCTGTCGGTATGGCCGCGGATCATGATCGGGTTCTGCGTTTCCCGGATCCCCTCCGCCACCATGCCGATCAGCGCCGACGCATCGCTTTCCAGCGCGGTCGTGCCGAGCGCGAACATCGAATAATTGGCATCGTCGACCAGATCGATGCGCATGCCGTTGGGCGTCATGGTGAAGCGGATGTGCTTGGCGAGCTTCGCCAGATTCTGCCGCTCGCGCAGCTGCTTTTCCACCTGCTGCTTCAGCTTGGAGAAATTCCGGCGGTCCTCCTCCGCGATCGCCTGGCGGCTGCGCAGCGAGCCCTTGGCCCCGGTGCCGATCTGCGGCCCGCCAGCGCCGTCAGCGCGCGCAACGATCATCGGCATGCGCGAATTGCCGTCGAGTGGTCCCGTCTTCTCGTCGGTGGTGACCGAGTTGCCGCCCAAGAGGCCACCGCCACCGACGCCAAGCGATTTGGTGTTGAGGATGGTCGGCGCGAAATAGTCGGCGATGCCCTTGCGCTGTTTTTCCGTGGTGGCGCCGAGCAGCCACATCAGGAGGAAGAACGCCATCATCGCGGTCACGAAATCGGCATAGGCGACCTTCCACGCGCCGCCGTGATGGCCGCCGTGACCCTCGACGTAGATCTTCTTGACGATGATCTTGGGCGGCTGGTTGCTGCCATGGGGTGCGCGCGCGGCCATGGCTTACTTGCCCCGGAGGCCGTCGAACACCTCGGCAAAGCCGGGCTGGTTGCTGTGCGCGATGCCCGAGCGGGCGGCCTCGATCACCAGCGGCTGCGGGTGGCCGTGGAGCGAGGCGATGATGATCTGCTTCACCACGTGATAGATCGCGGCATCGGCATCGATCACCTGCTTCAGCCGCGAGGCGAGCGGGCTGACGATGCCATAAGCGAGCAGCACGCCGAGGAACGTGCCGACGAGTGCGGAGCCGATCATGCCGCCCAGCACGGTCGGCGGCTGATCGATCGAGCCCATCGTCTTCACCACGCCAAGCACGGCGGCGACGATGCCGAGCGCGGGGAGGGCGTCGGCGAGCGAGGTCAGCGTGGTGTGCGGCCCCTCCACCTCGTGATGGTGGGTCTTGATGGCGTTATCCATCACCTCCTCGACGGCATGGACATCGAGCGTGCCGGAGGAGACGACCACCAGCCGCAGCGTGTCAGCGACCAGATTGACCAGCGTGTGATCGGCCAGCAGGCGCGGATATTCGGCGAAGATGGCGGAGGACTTCGGATCCTCGACATGCGGCTCCAGCGCGATCGGGCCTTCCATGCGCAGCATCTTCATCAGCTTCGACACGAGGAAGATGACGTCGAGATAATCCTGCTTCTTGTACTTGGGCCCCTTGAACACCTTGGCGAGGCCGCCGCCCATCGCCTTCAGCTCCTTGCCCGAATTGCCGATGATCAGCGCGCCGGCAGCGGCGCCGCCGATGATCAGCATTTCGTGCGGCAGGGCGTGGAGCACCGGGCCCAGCGAACCGCCCGTGAAGGCAAAGCCGCCGAAGACCATGGCGATAAGAACAACAAGGCCGATGGCGGCGAACATCTTTATCCCCGGACGCTACATAAGGTGCTATCTGTCAAACGACCGGCCGGGCGATTTCTTTACCGCAAAAATTGCCCCGTGAGGGGCGGGCGGGTCAGCGCAGATAGTCGAAGAGCGACAGGCTGGAGAGCTTGGAGAAGCTCGCCTGGGTCGCCTGCAGGATCGTCATCGTCTTTTGCAGCTGGACGATCGTTTCGGTCGGATCGGCATCCTCGATATCGGCGCGCACCAGTTCGCGGTCGTCGGCGCTGGTCTTCAGCTGCGCGAGCTGCAGGTCGACGCGCACCTCGCGCGCGCCGAGCGACGTCTGCATCGCCGTCACCTGATCGCCGATCGTGCCGAGCGTATCGACCGCCTCGTCAGGGATCGGCTGGTCGCCGCGCAGCGCCGCGATGATCGCCGCCATGGCGGTGCCGAGGTCGGCGCCGTCCTTCACGCCAAGGAATTCGCGTGCGTTGACCGTCACCTCGACGCTCTGGCCGTCGCCGATCGGGATCGGTGCAGCCTTGCCGTCGGCAAAGGTCAGGGCGCCGGCGGCACCGGGCGTGACGGCGGCGCCGTCATCCTTGCCACCGAACAGCGGGAGGCCACGTGCATCCTTGCCGTTCGCCAGCGCGACGATCGATTCCATGATGCTGTCGAGCTCGGTCGCGATCACTTGCTTGGCGGCGGGCGAATTGGTGCCATTGCGGCCCTGGATCACCAGTTCGGAGGCACGTTGCAGCCGCTCGGTCATCGAGGACAGGTTGGTGCCGGCCTGTTGCAGCGTCGCCTGGGCGAGCTTCACATTTGCGGCGTCCTGCGTGCCATCGGCGTTGGCACGGTTGATCACCTGCAGCCGCTGGTAGCCGACGCTGTCGTCCGAGGGGGCGAGCAGTTTCTTGCCGGTCGCCACCTGTTCGTTGAGCCGATCGAACTGCGCCTGCAATTTCTGCATCGACGCGGTCGAGCGGTTGTAGAACAGGTTGGTGGAAAGATTGACGCTCATCAGCGGATATCCAGCAAGGTCTGGAACGTGTCGCGGGCGATCGAGATGACTCGGCTGGACGCCTGATACGCTTGTTGGAAGCGGAGGAGGTCGACTGCCTCGCGATCGAGATCGACACCCGAGATCGCGTCGCGCGCGGCGATCGCGCCGTCGTGGATAGCGCCCTGCGCCTCCGCGACGATACCGCGCGCCTGGATCGCGGCGGCATTGGTCGAGACCATGTTGCCGATCGTGCCTTCAAAGCGCGCGCTGGTGCGCAAATTCTCCAGCGCGGCGAGATTGGCGTTGCCGCGTGTCCCCTCATCCGGTGCCGCCGCGGCGATCCCGCGCGGGTCGGTCATCGTCATGGTGATGTCGGTGGGGGAGTCGCCGACGATGAACAGCGGCGCGCCGGCGGCATTGTCGAGCGTGCGGCCGCCGGCCTGCACCGCGTTGACGCCGGCGACAAACTCGGTGGCGAGCTCCGCAAGCTCGATCCGCGCGCCTGCGATCCGCTGCGCCCCGTCGGCGATCCCGCCGAGCGCACCGCCTTGCGGGGCCAGCACCGAAACCGTGTCGCCATTGGTGACGGCAAAGGCGACGGTGCCTTGCGTATTGCGCGCGTAGCTGACGGTCGCGACCTGATTGCCGCTCACCAGCGTCGTGCCCGCGCCGCCCCCGGCGCGCACGGTCGCGCGGCCGGCCGCGTCATAGGTGGCGGTGACGTCGACGAGGCCGCTCATCTGTTCGAGGATGGCGTCGCGCTGATCGGCGAGATTGACGGCGGCGTTGGTGTTGGGCGTGACTCGGCTCAGCCCGTCATTCACCTTGGCGAGCGCGGCAGACAGGCTGTTGAGATTGGCGACGGCGCCATCGGCGGTCGCATCCAGTTCCGCCGTGGCATTGGCGAGCGCGACGCCGGTGGCGGTGAAGGAGGCGGCGAGGGCGTTGGCCTGTTCCAGCATCACCGCGCGCGGCGCGGTGGCGGTCGGATCGGCGGCGACGCCCTTCGCGGCGTTGAAGAAGGCGGTGAGGCGGCCCTCCAGACCGGCGCCGGTCAGCGAGGACTGGATCCGGTCCATCCACACGCCGCCAGCCTCGGTCCGGGCAAGGTCGGCGCCGGCGGTGCGCACGGCGGCGGCCTTGAACTGGTCGGCGGCGCGCGTGACGCCGGTGACGAAGACGCCGTGGCCGGTCGCGCGGCCCGTCGTGCCCGACGCGCTGCTGATCTCCGTCGTCGTGATCGTCCGGCGCGAATAGCCCGTGACCCCGGCGTTGGCGATGTTCTCCGACACCACGCCAAGGGCGGTCTGATTCGCGCGGACGCCCGATGCGCCGATGGAAAGAAGGTCGCTCACGCGGGCCTTGTGGATCAGTCGTGGTTAAGGGGCGGTTGAAGCGCAGGCGCCGGTTCCGCGTCTTTTTGGCCGACGTTCTGATTTTCGGCGCTTGTTGCCGAAAGGCCACGCGACAGGAATTCGGTCATTGCCTTGCCGATGCCGAGCGGCGTGTGCTGCGCCATCTGCTGCACCATTTTCTGGTCCTGCATGTCGCGGAAGGTGTCGATCGCCTGGCTGTCGAACAATGGCTCGGCAAGCTTCGCCGCGCGCATCGATTTCAGCATCATGCCGGTGAACACCGCCTCGAACTGCTGCCCCGCGGCCTTCAGGTTTTCGCTGGACGCCTCGCGCTTCAGGCCCGAGTCGATGCCTGTGGTGCCGGAGACGCGGCCGATCTGAACGGGCCCGGTCACAGGACGATCAACTCCGCCTTGAGCGCGCCGGCTTCCTTCAGCGCCTCGAGGATGGCGACGAGGTCGGCCGGCGAGGCGCCGATCGCGTTCACTGCCTTGACGATGTCCGCGAGCTTCGGGCCGGGGGCGAGGAGGAACATCGGGCGATGCTCCTCATCCACCGCGACACCCGATTTCTGTTCGCGCGCGGTCTGGCCCTGGCTGAAGGGCGCGGGCTGGCTGATGCGCTGGTTCTCGTCGATCCGCACGGTGAGCTTGCCGTGGGTGACGGCGGCGGGGCCGACGCGGACCGCGGAGTTGATGACGACGGTGCCCGAGCGGGCGTTGACGATGACCTTGGCCGGCGGCTCTGCCGACACGACGTCGAGATTCTCGATCGTCGACATGAGCGTCGCGCGCACGTCGGCGCCGACCGGCGCGCGCACCGCGACCGACACCGCATCGACCGCCTGCGCCACGCCGAAGCCCAGCCGCTGGTTGATCGCCGCGGCGACATTCTGCGCGGTGGTGAAATCGGCGCGCTGGAGATTGAAGGTGAGATTGGGTGAATCGGCAAAGCCGGTGGCGACCGCGCGCTCGACGGTGGCGCCCTCCGGGATACGGCCGGTGGAGGGCGTGTTGACGACGATCTGCGAGCCGTCCTTGCCCTCCGCGCCAAGCCCGCCGACCGCGAGATTGCCCTGCGCCATGGCGTAGATCTGTCCGTCCGCGCCGAGCAATGGTGCCATGATCAGGCTGCCGCCGCGCAAGCTCTTCGCCTTGCCCATTGAGGAGACGGTGATGTCGATCCGCTGGCCGGGCTTGGCAAAGGCGGGCAGCTCGGCAGTGATCATCACCACTGCGGCATTCTTCAGCCCCTGGTTCGCATTGGGCGGCAGTTGCAGGCCGAAGCGCGATGCGACCGCCTTCATTGACTGCACGGTATATTCGAGATTGTCGTCGCCCGTGCCGGGCAGGCCGACGACGACGCCATAGCCGGTGAGCTGGTTCGAGCGGATGCCCTGGAAGCCGCCGAGATCCTTGATCCGGTCGGCGGTAGCGGGCGCCGCGACGCACAGCGCCGCGATCAGCAGCGCAGGAAGGGCGAGGAGGGTGCGGAACATGATCATCAGAAGGGGCTCACGACCTGGAAGAAGCGGCTGAGCCAGCCCTGCCGCCCGGCGCGCGCGACATCGCCCTTGCCGGTGTAGGCGATCTGGGCGTCGGCGACGCGGGTCGACGCCACGCGATTGTCGCGGTCCACGTCGGCGGTGCGCACCAGCCCCTTGATCTGGATGAATTCGTCGCCGCGGTTGAGCGTGACGCGCTTCTGCCCCTGAACCAGCATCGTGCCGTTGGAATAGACCTGCGCCACGGTGACCGAGATTTCACCCGAGAGCGAATTGGCCTGACCGGCCGTGCCGGTGCCGGCGAAATTGCGGTTGCCGCTGGCGCTGGCGTCGGTCGTGTTGAACAGGTTCAGCGGGCCAGTGGTCGGCGGGGTGATGCCGAAGCCGCCGCCCGAATCGAGCTTCGAGGTCGAGGACTTGGACGCCGCGGTCCGCTCCACCAGGACGATCGTCAGCGGATCGCCGACGCGGCGTGCGCGCCAGCCCTCATGCAGCGCGGCATAGCCATCCGCCGCCTGGAAGATCGCGCCTGTCGCCGGGGCCGGCGCCGAAGCGACGGGCAGGGGGTGGACGGCGGTGAAATCCTCTGCCGGTGCCTTCTTGCCGAACAGGCCGGCGTGGGCAGGCGCGGCGAGAAGCGCCAAAGTGCCGAATGCGGTGGCGAGCGGGAGCGTGCGCGACGTCATGGCCGGTCAGTCCTCAGATGTTCTGATTGACGTATTTGAGCATTTCATCGGTGGCCGAGATCATCTTGGAATTGACCTCATAGGCGCGCTGAGTCTCGATCATGTCGACCAGCTCCTCGACGACGTTGACGTTGCTTGCCTCCAGCATGCCCTGGCGGATCTTCCCGCGGCCGTCCTCGCCCGGAACGCCCATGTTGGCGGTGCCCGATGCGGCGGTTTCGACGAGGTAATTGTCGCCGATCGACTGGAGTCCGGCGGTGTTGGGGAAGCTGGCGACCTGGATCTGCCCGAGGTTCGATGCCTCCGCCTGGCCCGGGATCGATGCCGACACCGTGCCGTCCATGCCGATGGTGATCGCGGTGGCGTTTTCGGGCACGTTGATGCCCGGCATCACCTGATAGCCTTCGCTGGTGACCAGCAGGCCTTCGGGCGAGCGCGAGAAATTGCCGGCGCGAGTGTAGCCAAGCTGTCCGCCGGGCAGCTGCACCTGGAAATAGCCGTCGCCGTCCAGCGCCATGTCGAGGCTGTTGCCGGTGGTGGCGAGCGAGCCCTGCGTATCGATGCGGGCGGTGCTCTGCACGCGCACGCCGGTGCCGAGATTGAGGCCCGTGGCGTAGCGCGTTTCCTGCGTCGACTGCGCACCCGGCGCGGTGATCACCTGATAGCTCAGCGTCTCGAACGCCGCGCGATCACGCTTGTACCCGGTGGTATTCACGTTCGCGAGGTTGTTCGAGATCACCCGCATGCGCGTATCCTGAGCGTCGAGCCCGGTGCGCGCGATGTGCATGGCGGCGGTGGTCATGGTCTAGTTCCTTCTAATCGCGCGCGGGCTTAGCCGGGCATCCGCATGACGGAGGCGGCGCCTTCGTCCATGGTCTTGGCTTCCTTCAGCAGGTTCGCCTGGACCTCGTAGCTGCGCTGGTTCTCGATCATGTCGACGAGTACCTGGGTCATGTTGACGTTGCTTTGTTCGAGCGTGCCGGACGCGATCTTGGCGTCCATATTCTCCGGCAGCACGCCGCCCCCGCGCACGTGCATCAGATTGTCGAGGCCCTTCACCGTCGACGAGCCGCGGTCCGATACCAGCTTCAGCTTGTCGATCACCGTGACGTCGGTGGCAGCGCCGCCCTGCGGCACGATCGAAATCGAGCCGTCCGACCCGATCGAGAGCGAATTGTACGGCGGGATGGTGATGGGGCCCCCCGACCCCATCACCAGGTAACCGTCGCCCGTCTGCAACGTGCCCGATGCAGTGACGGTCAAGTCGCCGCGGCGCGTATAGGCTTCGGTACCGTCGGGCGCCTGTACCGTCAGCCAGGTGTCGGCATCGGTCAGCGCCACGTCGAGATTACGACCCGTCTGGATCATCGCGCCGACGCTGCGGTCGGCATCGGTAACTTCCTGCGCGGCCGGCGCGCGCGCATCGAAGCGTGCGCCGCCGCCCTTCAGTTCGATCCGGTCGAACACCACGCGATCGGCACGAAAGCCGGTCGTGGAGGCATTTGCCATGTTGTTGGCGATGGCGGCCTGCGCCGCCATGTGCGCCTTGAGGCCCGTCGCCGCCGTATAGACCAGCTTGTCCATCGTTCGATCGATCCAAAGGTGTTCCGTTCACGCCGAAGCGCAGACGGAACACAGCAAGAGTCAGGCCAGAATTACGCGCGGATGTTGAAGATCGTCTGCGAGATCTGGCTGGAGGTATCGAGCGCCTTGGCGTTCGCCTGGAAGTTGCGCTGAGCAGCGATCAGCTCGACCAGCTCCTCGGTAATGTCGACGTTCGATCCCTCGATCGTGCCCGACATCAGCTTGCCGAAGCCGTTCTCGTTCGCGGCGCCCATCGTTGCCGTGCCGGAAAGGCCGCTCGCGCTCCAATATTGCCCGCCGGTCTGGCGCAGGCCCGTCGGGTTGACGAAGTTCGCCAGTGCGACCTTGCCCAGCTTCACCGCGTCGCCGTTGGAATAGCTGGCGGTGATGATGCCGCTGTTGTCGACGGTGATGCCGGCGAATTCGCCGGGCGCGGCGCCGTTCTGCGCGCGCGAAGCGACGCTGAACGGCTGCTTTCCGGCGGTGGTGCCGGTCAGGTCGAAGCTGATCGGCGCGCGGGTCGCGTCGCCAGCGTCGGGGAAGGCGAGCGAGAAGGTGCCGCTGCCCAGCAGATTGCCGCTCGAATCAAAGGCGATGTCGGTGCCGCCCTCGTTCAGTTCGACGTCGCCGACGAAGCTGTGGACGGTCCATTCGCTCGCGGTGCTGGTCGCATCGGCCGGTGCCTTGCGCACGAAATAGTTGGTCAGCGTCTGCGGATTGCCGGCCGCGTCATAGATGGTGGTGGTCGTCGCGCTGCCGTAGCTGGCCGGATTGGTACGGTCGAACTCGACGTCCGATGCGGCGGCGCCGGCGTTCAGATTGGCCTTCAGCGACAGCTTGCTGGTCGCGATCGCCGCGCCGCTGCTGTCGGGCACGCGCACGTCAATGAGGGTGCCTGCGCCCGGCACGGTGCCGTCCGTCTCGACCGCATAGGCCTGCAGGCGGCTGCCCTGCGCATCGGTGATGAAGCGGTTGGGATCGACGCCGAAGCTGCCGTTGCGGGTGTAGGCGATGGTGGTGCCGCCGGGCGCGGTCGTCTTGACCGGGAAGAAGCCGTCACCGGCGATCGCGAGGTCGAGCGACGAGCCGGTCGTCACCAGGCTGCCCGCGCCGAACATCTGCTTGTTCTGCGCCAGCGCGGCGCCCGAGCCGGTCAGGCGGCGCGGATCGCTGGTGAAGTTCGATGCCATGATGTCGGTGAATTCGCTGCGGCTCTTCTTGAAGCCGTTGGTCGAGACGTTGGCGAGGTTGTGCGAGATGGTCGACATGTCGGTCTGCGCAGCCTGGAGGCCGGAAAGCGAAGTGTAGAAGGACATGAGGGAAGCTCCTGGAACGTGGGATAGGTGAGGGGAGAGGTCAGCCGATCTGGCGAACGGCGGTGGCGGGAACCTCACCGATCCCCGGCAAGGTGAGGACGGCAGCGCCGCTGGTGGTCGAAACGGAGGTGACGGGCGCCCAGACAAGGCTGTTGGCGGCGACCGAGCGGCTGCCGTCATTGGCGCTGATGCTGACCGTGAACGGGCCGGCGCCGGCATCGGCGCCGGCGGCGGTCTTGCCGTCCCAGTCGTAGCTGACGGTGCCTGCCTTTTGCGCGCCGAGATCGGCGCTGTGCAGCAGCTGGCCGTTGGCATCCGAGATCGCGACGGTAACGTTGCTGGCATCGGCGCCAAGCTCGATCGCGCCCGCGATACCGCCCGAGGCGCGGCCGTAAGCGACATTGCCCGGCGTCAGCACGGTGCGCCCGACATAGCTGACCGCATCCTGCATGCTGGTCGCGCCCAGCTTGTCGGCGATCGCCTTCAGCGTGGAACCCATTTCGGTGATGCCGGCGAGCGAGGAGAATTGCGCCATCTGCGCAACCATCTGCGTATTGTCGACCGGATCGAACGGATCCTGGTTCTTCATCTGCGCGGTCATCAGCTTCAGGAAATCGGCCTGGCCCATCGTCGGGGACTTGGCCGCGTTCTTTGCCGCCGTGTTCGCGGTGCTGAGGCCGAGGTTGCCGATTGTGGCGTCGAAGGAGGTCGCCATCTATCAGCGCCCCAGCTTCAGCGTGTCGACGATCAACGACTTGGCGGTGTTCATCACCTCGACGTTGTTCTGGTAGCTGCGCGCGGTCTCCATCATGTCGACCAGCTCGCGCGTTTCATCGACCGCCGACTGGTAAACAAAGCCGTCGGCATCAGCCATCGGGTTGTTGGGATCGCGGATCTTGATCGGGTCCTCACCGGCGGTGACGACGCGTTCCACGTTGACGGTAGCCATGCCGCTCGCCTGATCGAACTGTGTCCGGAACACCGGCTTCATGCTGCGATAGGCGGTTTCCGACGAGCCGGTCACCGCGCCGGCATTGGCGAGGTTCGAGGCGGTCGTGTTCATCCGCACGAGCTGCGCGGACATTGCGCGGCCAGCGACCTGGAAGATCGATAGAGGCTGGTTCGCCATGGGTTATTCTCCCTTCAGCGCGCGGGTGAGCTGGTTGATGCGGCCGTTCAGGAACGACAGCGTGGTCTGATACTGGACGGCGTTTTCGGCGAAGGCGGTCTGCTCCTTGCTGAGCTCGACCGTGTTGCCGTCCATCGAGGGCGAGTCGGGCGTGCGGTACAGTGTCGCCTGCTCGACGCCGCCCTGCCGCTCCACCGAGGCGAGCGCCTTGGTGAAATCGATGTCCTTCGCCTTGAAGTTCGGCGTGGAGGCGTTGGCGATGTTGGAGGCGAGCACGTTCATGCGCTGCGCCCGCACCTCGAGCGCCGCGCCATGAACCCCGAAAAGACTGCCGTTGGCCATTGGCCTGAAATCTCCTGCACGTGCCTGTGCGCGCAGTGTCCCAGCAAGGTGTGTGCCACTTCGCCTTGCCGGCAGAGCGCCACCCGCCAGCAAGGCGCGGGCGGCAAGATGTTGCCGGGCGGCCGGCAAGGTTGCCGGGTGGCGGCGGTGAGCCGGCGCGATTGCCGTATCAACAAGGACTTGGCCCGTGGGCGACGGAACTGGCCCGGCGCTTGCGTAGGCGCGGGGATGAACTTTGGTGCCTTCCTCGATCCAACAGCGCTTGCCATCGTGGGCGGCGGCACGGTGGCGTCGGCCATCCTGCGCAGTCCGCTGCGCGATGTGGGCCGCGCGATCGTCGCGCTGCGCGCTTTGCCGCGTCGCCCGTTCAGCGCCGATCCGCTGATCGAGCAGATCGGAGCGTTCAGCCGGATCGCGAAGCGGCACGGGGTCCTCGCGCTGGACCGATCGGTCATTGCCGACCCCGATGTTGCGGCGGCGATCGCCGATATCGTTGACGGGCACGGCCCGGCGCAGGTCGCCGCACGGCTGCACTATCTGCGTCGCGCGCGGATCGAGCGTCACGTGTCGGTTGCCGACATCTGGGCCGGCATGGCGGAAGCCGCGCCGTCGATGGGGATGGTCGGAACGTTGGTCGGGCTGGTCGCGATGTTCGTGCAGATGACCGATCCGCAAGCGATCGGTGGGGCGATGGCGGTGGCGCTGCTGGCGACGCTCTATGGCGCGTTGCTGGGCAATCTCGTCGCGCTGCCGATTGCCGCGCGGCTGCGGACGGCGGCGCGGATCGAGGCGTTCGAGCGCCAGCGGCTGGAGGCGCCGCTCGTCGCGCTGGCCGCGCGCGAGGAGCCGCAGCCGGTCAGCTTCTCGCCCGCGCGGCGGAGCGAGGCGGCATGACGACAGCCGACGACTTTCCCGTTGCGGCGGCGCATCGGCCATTGTGGCTGATCACGCTGGCAGACCTCGCGCTGCTGCTGGTCGGCTTCTTCGTGCTGCTCCACGCCAATCAGAATCTCGACCGCGCCGCGCTGATGCAGGGGGTGCGGGCCGCCTTTGGCGAGCCGGCCCCGGCACCAAGGCCGGATCCATTGCCGCTGGCTGCCGCCGGCATGTTCAACTTCGCACCCGGCTCTGCGCGCCTGCCGGGCTCGCCGGGCAGCCTTGTCGCCTGGGCTGAAGAAGCGGCGCGCGACCCGCGTGTGACGCTGCGCATCACGGGCGCGGTCGACGGGTCACCCGCCGATGTCGATCGCGCGACCGGCAGTGCTGCGGTGCTTGCCGCCGATCGCGCGCGCGCCGTCGCGGCCGCGCTTGCCCCGGTGGCGAATGGCGGCATCATCATCCTGACCGCCGACCGGCCATCGCGCCGGCAGGTCGTCGTTACCTTGTCCCTTACCGGAGAATCCATGTGATCGCGCTCGTCCTGGCGCTCGCTGCGCCTGCCACCGCCACTGCCCATCAGGATACGACCGCACTCGACAAGGCGGTCGCCGCCTTTGCCGGCAAGTCGATCGGCGAGGATGGCGGCCCGCGTGCCGCGATCGACCCGCGGCTGCGGCTGAAGCAATGTTCCACCGTGGCGCTGTCCTGGCGCACCGATGCGCATGATGCCGTGGTGGTGTCGTGCGCCGCGCCGGAATGGCGGCTGTTCGTGCCGATCCGCATGCCCGCCGGCGCGACGGTAGTGACCCGGCCGGGGGGCGCCGCCGCGGCGCCGGCCGCGATGGCGGAAAAGGTCATCAAGCGCGGCGATCCTTTGGTGATCGAGGCGGGATCCGACGGCTTTTCGATCACGCGCGAGGGCATCGCCATGGCCGACGCGGCAGAGGGCCAGCGCCTGATGGTGCGAATCGATGGCGGCAAGATGCCGGTGCAGGCAGTGGCCGTTGCCGCTGGTCGCGCGACCCTGCCCGGATGGGTGGAGTGAAAAAATTCCTAAAGGTGCCTCGCCGCCGGCCGTTTATGCCGGTGGGATCGAGGTGCAACGGGGATTTTTATGGTCGAACCGATCGGGACAAGACCGCGCGATCGCATCGCCGGGGTGTCGCGCGTAGCGACGCCGGCGGCCACCGCCAGCGTGACGAAACAGCCGCAGACCGCGCCGACGCCGACCGTCGCGGCGCAGCTGTCGGCCAGCGCGCCGGTCGATGTGGAGCGCGTCGCCAAGATCAAGGAAGCGATCGCCAAGGGCACCTTTCCGCTTTCCCCCTCCACCATCGCCGACGCGCTGATCGCCGCCCGCTACGAATGGATGTCGAATGACAAGGCGTGATGCCCTTATCCGCGTGATCGACACGCTGCACGGCGAGATCGCCGCGCTGAAGGCGAACAATGTCGCCGAGCTGGAAAAGGCGACCTCGGCAAAGCTGACCGCGATCGAGACGCTGCGCGGTCTGGGCGAGGGGCCCGCGGGGCCGGAGCTTCGCGATCTCGCCGACGAGGCCAACCGGCTCAACGACACCTGCCGGATTTACGTCAACCTGATGGCGGCCAATGTGCGCCGTCGCCTGCAGCTCCTCACCGGTGAGGACAGCAATTCCTATCGTCGGGCGCCGGCCTACGCCTGACCTGTCATCGTTCTGTGGTGCGGGCGGCGTTCGGCCGCGCAGCACCTGTTTGCCGTTCGACCTGGCGTGCCCCTGATCCCCCGCTGACGCACACGCCTTCTGGCACACTCCTTGCTGATCGTTCCTGCGAACAGGGAATGTTTCAGCACCGATGACCGTCAACGCTCTCAATGCCGCCGCTGGGCGGGTGCAGACCGCGATCCAGCGCGCCGCTGCCAAGACCGGGATCGATTTCGATTACCTGCTTGGCCAGGCGAAGGTGGAAAGCGGCTTCAACGCATCGGCGCGTGCGCGCACCTCGTCGGCGAGCGGCCTGTATCAGTTCATCGAGCAGAGCTGGCTGGCCGTGGTGAAGAACCATGGCGCGGAGCATGGCATGGGCTGGGCCGCGGACGGCATCCAGCGCAATGGCGCCGGCCGGCTGACGGTGAGCGATCCCGGCCTGCGCCGCGCGATCCTCGACCTGCGCAACAACCCCGAAGCCGCGTCGCTGATGGCGGCCGAACATGCGTCCGACAACAAGGATGCGCTGGAGGCGAGCCTTGGCCGCGAGGCGACCGGCACTGACCTCTACATGGCGCATTTCCTGGGGCTGGGCGGCGCCAAGCAGTTCCTGAAGGCAATGCAGGTATCGCCCGATCGCACCGCGGCGAGCATGTTCCCCGCCGCGGCCGGCGCGAACCGCAACGTGTTCTTCAACCGTGACGGCTCCGCCCGCTCGCTGTCCGACGTGTACGAGCGGTTCGGCGCGAAGCTGGGCGACGGGGCGGGGCCTGCCGGCAGCACCGGCAATGCCGGCAATTCGTTGCCGCGTCTGCAATTTGCCGCCCAGATGCTCGACATGGAGGGGGCGACGGTGGTCACCGGCGCGAACCAGTCCGCATCCGACGCGATGACCTGGGCCAATGCCGCCATGGGCCGGACCGCCAATCAGGCATCCGCGCAGGCAGCCAACCTGCTGCGCCCGTCGCCGGACAATGCGCGGCTGGCGTACATGATGCTCGCGAGCATGGGGGGCTGACCTAAGTGAAGCTGCTCGCCAATTCACGCCAGGTGGCGCTGCCCGCCGCGATCCTGCTGCTGGTGCTCGTGATGGTCGTGCCGATCCCGGCCTTCCTCCTCGACATCTTCTTCGTCGCCAATATCGCGATCAGCTTGGCCGTGCTGATGGTCGCGCTGAACGCGCAGAAGCCGCTCGACTTCTCGTCCTTTCCGACGGTGCTGCTGTTCGCGACGCTGTTTCGCCTGGGCCTCAACGTCGCGTCGACGCGCGTCGTGCTGGTGCACGGACATGAGGGCGAGGCGGCGGCCGGCCATGTCATCGAGGCGTTCGGCAGCTTCCTGATCGGCGGCGACTATATCGTCGGCATCTTCGTCTTCGCGATCCTGATGATCATCAATTTGATCGTGGTGACCAAGGGTGCTGGCCGCGTGTCCGAAGTGTCGGCGCGCTTCACGCTGGATGCGTTGCCCGGCAAGCAGATGGCGATCGACGCCGATCTCAACGCCGGCCTGATGACGCCCGACGAAGCGAAGAAGCGCCGCATCGAGGTGTCCACCGAGGCGGATTTCTACGGCTCGATGGATGGTTCGTCGAAGTTCGTGAAGGGCGACGCGATTGCCGCGATCCTGATCCTTGCGGCGAACATCATCGGCGGGTTGATCCTAGGCCCCGTCAGTCACGGGCTGTCGATCGCCGAAGCGGCCAAGACCTATACGCTGCTCGCGATCGGCGACGCGCTGGTCGCGCAGCTGCCGGCGCTGATGCTGTCGATCGCTGCCGCCGCGATCGTGACCCGCGTGTCGAGCGAGAAGGATCTTGCCGGCCAGATCGGCAGCCAATTCGGTAGCCCGCGCACCTGGACGCCGGTGGCCGGCATCCTTGGCCTGTTGGGCGTCATGCCGGGCATGCCGCACCTCATTCTGCTGCCCGCCGCCGCGATCGCCGGCTTCACCGCGTGGAAGCTGCACAAGATCGCGCAGCGCCCGGCGCCCATCGAGGAAGTCGCCGCGCCCGAGCCGGTCGACCAGTCGCGCATCGGCTGGGAGGAAGTGACCGACGGCATGATGGTCAACCTCGACATTGGCTATGGCCTCGTGCCGCTGGTCGACGAGCGCAAGGGTGCGCCGCTGATGGGCCGGATCACTGGCGTGCGCCGGCAGCTGTCGAAGGAACTCGGCTTCGTCGTGCCGCAGGTGAAGGTGCGCGACGACATCAACCTCGCTCCCTACACCTATCGCCTCCTCGTGGGCGGCGTGGTCGTCGGCGAGGATCAGGTGTCGCCGGACGAGATGCTGGCGCTCGACACCGGCACCGGCTTCGGCGAGTTGCAGGGCAAGAAGGCGAAGGACCCCACCTTTGGCCTCGACGCGACGTGGATCGCGCCGGGTGATGCCGATGCCGCGACCGGCGCGGGTTACCTGGTGGTCGATAGCGGCACCGTGATCGCCACGCACCTCAACCATGCGCTGGGCGCCAATGCCGCCGATCTGCTGGGCGCGGACGAGGTTCAGGCGCTGCTCGACGGGCTGAAGGAGCGCAACCCGCAGCTCGTCGCCTCGATGGTGCCGCAGCCGCTGTCGCTCACCACGCTGACCAGCGTGCTGAAGGCGCTGCTGAACGAAGGCATCACGCTGAAGGAATTCCGCCGTATCGCGTCGGCCATCGCGGTCGTCGCGCAGCGCACGCAGGATGCCGAGGAGATCGTCGAGCTGATCCGCCCGGAACTGGGCCCGCTGATCATCCAGAAATTGTGCGGCGTGCGCGAGCCGCTGCGCGTGATGACGCTGGAGGGTGGCCTCGAGGGCCTGCTTGGCCAGGCGATGCGGTCAGACCCGTCGCGCCGCCATGTTGTCGAGCCGGAACTCGGCCGCCGCATTGTCGATGCGCTGCAGCGCGCCGCCCAGCCGATGATCGCCGAGGCCAAGCCCTTCGCGCTCGTCGTTCAGCCCGCGATCCGCGTCGCGATCCGCAAGTTGGTCAAAACCTGTCTGCCGGATACCCCCGTCATGAGCTTCTTCGAAGTCCCCGAGGACAAGGCCGTCGAGGTCGTCGCCGTGATCGGCGCGAATGACACGCATCCTGCAATTGGTGCGGGCCAGCCGCAGATGGCGGTGGCGGCGTGAGCGCGATGCCGATGGCCGCCGCCTTTGCCGAGGCGATGCCGCTGACCTACTCGCCGCGGCAGCGCGCGCGTGACGAAGGGGCGTTGGTGCGCGAACACCTCCCGCTCGTCCGCCGGCTGGCGTGGCATGTCCATGGCAGCGTTTCGACCGCGATCGAGGTGGAGGATCTGGTGCAGACCGGGCTGGTCGCGCTGGTCGAGGCCGCGGGATCGTTCGAGGATCGCGGGCAGGTGACCTTCAAGCAATATCTCACCACCCGGCTGCGCGGGGCGATGATCGACGAGCTTCGACGCCACGCGGCGATGACGCGCGGGGCGATCAAGCGGCGGCGCGACTATGCCCGTACGGTGCAGACGCTGACCGGCGAGCTTGGTCGCCCACCCAAGGATGACGAGACGGCAAAGCGGCTGGGGGTGACGGTGGAGAAGCTTCGGCTGGATTACGCCGCCGCGGAGGCGGTGAAGTTCGAATCGATCGACGACGTTTATGTCGACGACCAGCCCTGGTTCGCCAGCGATGAGCCCAACGCGTTCGACCAGCTCGCCGAGGGGCAGCAGCGCGAGCGGCTGATTGCGGCGATCGCGGCGTTGCCGGAACGCGAACAGCTGGTGATCCAGCTTTATCATGTCGAGGAACTGAACCTCGACGAGATCGGCGAAGTGCTCGGTGTCGGCGCCGCGCGGGTGTGCCAGATCAAGAGCGCGGCACACGCGCGGCTGAAGAAGACGCTGCTGCGCGGCTGAGGCAACGAGCCGCGACGAGGCGGCTCTTGATCGATATCAAGCGGTTCGCTGGGAACACTCCCGCCGGGCTGCGCGTATCTCGGGCCCATGCCTCAGCCCGCTACACCGTTGTTTCCCTGGCGCCACGAGGATCAGGATCGATTCGAGCGCCTGCTTCAGGTCCATGTCGAGGATCGGCTATTTCCCTGCGTCGGTGCCAAGGCGGCGCTCGCCAAGGGGACGCTGAACGTCCTGGCCTGCAACCGGATCGACAGCGGGTGGGACGACCTGCGCATCCATGATGGCCTGCTGCGCTTTGCCTCCGCCTATCGCGAGGAGCCGGCACTGTTCCGCAGCTTTGCGGTGGTGTTCAACGGCCCCGAGGATCTCGACGAGCCGGCGTTCGAGCAGGCGCTGTGGGATCGCGTGCAATCCTTGTCTGACAAGGACGTGTGGCGCGGCCAGGAATATGACCATCGCGTCAGCCATGATCCGGAGGACCCGCATTTCTCGCTAAGCTTCGGCGGGGAGGCGTTCTTCGTCGTCGGGCTTCACCCCCATGCCAGCCGCCCGGCGCGCCGCTTTGCCAAGCCGGCGCTGGTGTTCAACCTGCACGACCAGTTCGAGATCCTGCGCGCCGAGGGCCGGTACGAGGGGATGCGCGAGAAGATCCTGATCCGCGACGAGGCGCTGGCCGGATCGCGCAACCCGATGCTGGCGCGCCACGGCACAGCTAGCGAGGCGCGGCAATATAGCGGTCGCGTGGTCGATGACGCCTGGGCCTGCCCCTTCCACTATCGCGGTGCTGATGACTGAAGCGACACGGATTCCCGAACGAAGCGGCACGGCCTTTCGCCTCGACAAGGGCGCCATTCTCGAAGTGATCGACCCGATGGGAGTGCAGGTGTCAGACCTGCTCGCCTTCAACGCCGATGACGTGGGGGAGGCGATCTCCTCGGGGCGGACGTTCGACTATGCCGAGACGATCTACCTGACGACCGGCCATGTGCTGTATTCCAACCGATCGCGCCCGATGCTGGAGATCATCGCCGACGATGTCGGACGGCACGATTTCCTGCTGACGCCGTGCAGCTATGACACGTTCCGGCATTTCTACCCGGACAAGCCGCTCCACCGCGGCTGCTTCGGCAATCTGGCGGAGGCGCTGGCGCCTTATGGCGTGACCGAGGACATGATCCCGTGCGCGTTCAACTGTTTCATGAACGTGCCGGTGAACGGCGAGACGGGGAAGCTGGAGGTGCTGCCGCCGATCAGCAAGGCGGGCGACAAGATCGTGTTCCGCGCGGCGATGGACCTCGTCATCGGCCTGACCGCCTGCTCGGCCTATTCGTCCAACGGCGGCAGTTTCAAACCAATCGACTATCGGGTGATCGCGGAAGGCTGAACCGGCCGCGAGTCATCCCGGACATGTGCGGGACACCGCACGACCGTCATCCCGGACTTGATCCGGGATCCCACTTCTTCTTCTTCTTGATCGCCGCAAAGCTAGCGGGACCCCGGATCAAGTCCGGGGTGACGATGCTTTTTGTACGGACGCCAGCTTTGGGTCCCACCCGCGCCACACGCCGAAAAACCCGGCGGCACGCGGCCACCGGGTTCCTCCGTCTGTCTCTGCTACGCTGAGCGGAGCGGCACCGACACCCATTTGGGGGCGATGCCGGTGCCGCCGACGGATTAGCCGAGAAGCTTCATCACGCCCTGCTGCGACTGGTTGGCCTGAGCCAGCATCGCGGTCGACGCCTGCGACAGGATCTGCGCCTTGGCGAGAGCGGTCGACTCTTCCGAGAAGTCTGCGTCTTCGATGCGGCTGCGCGCGTCCGACAGGTTGGTCATGTTTGAGGTCATGTTGCTGACCACGGACTCAAGGCGGTTCTGGCTAGCGCCGAGCGTAGCGCGCGCCGTTGCAACACTCTCAAGCTCGGTGTCGAGCGTAGCAAGCAGGTTGCTTGCTTTGGTGGCGTCCGAAATATCATACGAGCCTGCCGCGCCGCCATCAGCCGCGAGAGTGGTAAGATCCGCCATGGCTAGGTCAACAGTGTCTTCAGCCGTCGAGCCGGTCTGGATCGTGACCTTTTCGACAGTGCCGTCGAACAACTTCACCTTGTTGAACTCGGAGTTCTTGATAACCTGACCAATCTGGGCGGTAAGCTGGTCAACTTCGGCTGTGATGTTCTTACGATCGTCGTCGTCGTAAGTACCAGAGGCCGACTGAACCGCCAACTCGCGGATGCGCTGGAGCATGTTGCTCACCTCGTCCAGCGCGCCTTCGGCAGTCTGCGCCATCGAGATGCCATCATTGGCGTTGCGGATGCCCTGGTTCATGCCGCGGATCTGCGAAGTCATCGAGCTGGCGATGGCGAGGCCGGCGGCGTCGTCCTTGGCCGAGTTGATGCGCTTGCCGGTCGACAGGCGTTCCATGGCGGTCGAGAGAGCCGACTGCGCCTTGTTTGAAGCGTTGCTGGCGCGCAGCGACGAGATGTTGCTGTTGATCACGGTCATCGTACGTTCCTTTGTGGTTACGACCGCCCCGCCGCCCCCAGAGCGGAGGGCCGAGCCGTCGCCATACGAAACGGCCAAGGCACGGAAGCTTTTAGAACTTTTTTGCAGGCCGTCCGGACTGCCGGAAATGCGGCCCGCGCGCTCTGACGATGGGGGGCGATTGCCGGCAGCCGGCAAGAGTTGGCCGGCATTCCGGCAAGGCGGCAAGCGGCTGCCAGAGCCGGCTTCCTCGCGCGCGGGTCCGGGCAGGAGCGCGCCCGTTCGGGTATGCGCGGCGCGTTCGGGCGCATTTGCGCGCGCGATGCGCACCCGGAAAAATTCTGCCGGCCGGCTGCCGGCTCAAGAGGTCGTTAACCAACTAACGCCTAGAGACAGGATCATTCCGTGGGGGAAAAGTTTTGCGCTCGATCGTTCCGTCCGCTGCTGTTGCCGATACGCATGTCACGCTGGTTTCCTCGCTTCGCGCGCAGGGCTTTGTCGTTGCCGCGCCGTCCGGGCGCCCGCAGCCGGATACTGCGTGGCTGGTGGCCGAGGGCGAGGCCTCTCCCGTGCCGGCGCGCACTGTCATCCTGTCGCGCGGCGCGCCGCAGGTGACGCCGTTTCGCGATGGCGCGCCCGCGCGGCTGCGGTTCGATCATGCCGATTCGGTGGTCGGCAATGCCTTTGCCCGCGCGCTGGCGGGCGGCCCCGACCTTCCCACCGCCGCCGATCCCGAGACGCTGGCGCTGTTCGCGCTGGCCGAGCGCGTTGCCGCTGCCGACATCACCGTCCTGATCAACGGGCCGACCGGTACCGGCAAGGAAGTGCTGGCGCGCGCGATCCATCGCAATTCGGGGCGCGCGGACGGCCCGTTCATTGCGATCAATTGCGCCGCGCTGCCCGAAACCATGCTGGAAGCGATGCTGTTCGGCCATGTGAAGGGCAGCTACACGGGCGCGTCGTCGGGGGGCGAGGGCTTCTTCCGCGCGGCCAATGGCGGCACGATCGTGCTCGACGAAATCGCCGAGATGCCGCTGCCGCTGCAGGCCAAGCTGCTGCGTGTCCTGCAGGAGCGCGAAGTCGTTCCGATCGGCGCGACGCATCCGGTGCCGATCGACGTGCGCGTCGTCGCCTGCGCCAACCGCGACCTTCAGGAAGAGGTGGCCGCCGGCCGCTTCCGCGCCGACCTTTACTACCGCCTGTCGGTGTTTCCGCTCACCACGCGGGCGCTGGCGGATCGTGCGCAGGACGTGCCGGCGCTCGCCGCGACGATGATCCTGCGCCATGCCGGCGTTCGCGCCGTGGTGCCCTGGCCCTCCCACGAGGCGATCGCCAAGCTGGTTGCGCATGACTGGCCGGGCAATGTCCGCGAGCTCGAGAATGTTATCCAGCGCGCCCTGCTGTTCTGCGGTGGCGAGACGATCGAGGCCGATCACATCGTGTTCGATCGCGCCAGCGCGCCGCGCCCGTTCGTCTTTGCCGATGAGCCTGCGGCACCGGGCGCCACGACGCTCGGGTCGGTCGTTCGGCTGTCCGAATTTGCCGCGATCCGCGAGACTTTGAAGGCGTGCGGCGGAAATCGTATCGAAACTGCCCGCCGGCTCGGCATTTCGGAACGAACCTTGCGTTACCGTCTCGCGAAGGCGCGCGAGCAGGGTGAAGAGATCGCCGCGCCGCATGATCGGAGACTGACGGCATGAGCGGTGTTGGTGGTGTAGGCGGGGTCGACCGGGTGATGGCGCTGCGCGCCCAGATCCTGGAGCGCAACGCTGCGCTGAGCCGCGCGAACGCAACGATCGCGGCGGAGAGCGCGCCCGCTTCCGGCGCGCAACAGGCGGGAAGTTTTGCCGCGACGATGGAAAGCGCGCTTCAATCGGTGAACGCGCAGTCGCAGAAATCCTCCGCGCTGACCGAAGCCTATGAGCGTGGCGAGACGGTCGACATCGCCAAGGTGATGCTTGCCCGGCAGGAGGCCTCGGTCGGCTTCGAGGCGACGCTGCAAGTCCGCAACAAGATCCTGTCCGCGTACAAGGACATCATGAGCATGCCGGTCTGATATGGCTAACGCACTTGCCCCTACGAACCCCGGCCAGCCGAACTCGGTGATCCCGGAGCGCTTCGCGAACCCGCTGAAGCAGATCCAGGGCGTGTTCGCACAGCCCGCGGTGCGCCGTGCCGGCCCGATGGCGCTGATGGTCAGCCTGATCGGCGCCTCGGCGCTGGCATGGTCGGCGCTGTCCACGCCGCCGCAGAAGATGCTCTATTCGGGGCTGCCGGACGCCGACAAGGCGGCCGTCACCCAGGCGCTGTCCGCCGCGAGCATCACCAGCCACATCGACGAAGCAACCGATGCGGTGACGGTGAACGAGGAGGATTATTCCCGCGCGCGCCTGCTGCTGGCGGGCCAGGGCCTGCCCAAGGCAGCGCCGGGCGGCTACGCTATCCTCGATCAGTTGCCGATGGGCGTCAGCCGCGCCGTCGAGGGCGAGCGGCTGCGCCAGGCGCGCGAAACGGAGCTGGCGCGATCGATCCAGGAGATCGATGTCGTGACCGAGGCGCGCGTTCATCTCGCGATGCCGGAATCCAGCGTGTTCGTGCGCGACAATGCCCAGCCTTCGGCCTCCGTGGTGGTGAAGCTGCAGGGCGGCCGTGCGTTGAGCGAGGCGCAGGTGCAGTCGATCATCAACCTCGTCGCCTCATCGGTGCCGGGCATGAAGCCCGAGGCGGTGACCATCGTCGACCAGATGGGCGGCCTGCTCTCCAAGCCCGGCGGCATGGGGCAGAGCGGCACCGAGCAGCGGATCGCGCTGCAGCGGCAGGTGGAGGAAAAGTACCGCACGCAGTTGATCCAGCTGCTGACGCCGCTGGTGGGCGCCGGCAACTTCACCGCCGAGGTGCAGGCCGACGTCAACATGGACGAGACGTCCGCGACCCGCGAAAGCTACGAGAAGGAAGGCGCGCTGCGCGCCGAAACCGGCAATTGGACCGGCAACCAGGCGCCCGACAGCCAGGCACCCGGCGGCATCCCCGGCGCGCTGAGCAACACGCCGCCGCCCGCCGCAGCATTGCAGCAGCCGCAGGCCGCGACGGGCGCGAACGGTCAGCCCGTCGCTCCGGGCCAGCCGGTCGCTGGCGGCCCGGCCCCCAATCCGAACAAGCAATCCGATCAGTTCGCCCGCTCCTACGATCTGGGCCGCGAAGTGTCGGTGACGCGTGCGGCACCGGGGGGCGTCAAGCGCCTGTCGGTAGCGGTGCTGCTGCGCGAGCCTGAACAGGGCAAGCGCACCGCGATGGAGATCAACCAGATCACCCAGTTGGTCCGCTCCGCGGTTGGCTATGATCAGGGGCGCAATGATCAGGTGACGGTGATCAGCCGCAAGTTCGCCGGTGAAGGCGAGGGCGCCAGCGATGGTCCCGCCTGGTACGACAATAGCTGGATGCCGGTGATTGCGCGCAACGTGACCGCGATCCTGATCGCGCTGCTGGTCCTGCTGCTGGGCGTGCGCCCGCTCGCCAAGGCGCTGATGAAGAAGAAGGAAGAGGCGGAGGCACCGTCGCGCGCGATGCTTGCCGCGGGCGGCGAGGGCAGCGGTGACGGCATGGAGGGCACGATTGGCGCCGCCGAGATCGCCGTGGCACCGCCGGTGACCCTGGACGAGATCGAGGCGAGCCGCAATTACGACGAGCGGATCGGCAAGGTGCGCGGCTTCACCCGCGACAATCCGGCGCGCGCTGCGCTGGCGGTGCGCGACATGATGAAGGCGACCGCGCAGTGAGCGAGATCGCGCTGCGCACTTTTACCGGTACCGAACGTGCCGCGGTGCTGATGATGCTGGTGGGCGAGGAGGAGGCCGCGGCGATCCTCCAGAAGCTCGAGCCCGACGAGGTGCGCGAGCTGGGCCGTGCGATGTACACCGTCGCCGACGTCAGCGAGGCGGACGTGGAGGGCGTGCTCGACGATTTCGTCGGGCGCGCGCGTGAGCGGACCGGCATCACCTTCGACCCCAAGCCCAAGATCGAGGCGGTGATGCACCGCGCGCTGGGTCAGGAGAAGGCGGAAAGCGTGCTGGCGCGCATTACCCCGCCGGAAGCGGCATGCGAGATCGAGCTGCTCGACTGGCTGGACGCGACGGACATCGCGGCGATGATCGAAAAGGAGCACTTGCAGGTCTGCGCCTTGCTGATCGCCAACCTTGATCCGGCGGTCGGGGCGCAGGTGCTGGAATTGCTGCCCGACGCGGCGCAACCCGAGATCCTGCACCGGATCGCGAAGCTTGGCCCGATCACGCCCGAAGCGGTCGAGACGCTGAAGACGATGATCGGCAGCCGCGCGGTGAGCGCTGCGCAGGGCACGCAGGTGAAGCTGGGCGGTACGCGCGAGGCGGCGAAGATCCTGCAGGGCGCACGCAAGGCGACCGAGCAGCGCGTCATGCCCAAGCTGTTCAAGCTGGACAAGGAAACCGCACGGGCGATCGAGGAGGCAATGTTCGTCTTCGACAATCTGCTCGACATGGACGACAAGAATTTGGGCACGCTGATCCGCAACATCGACAGCGACATCCTGACCCGCGCGTTGAAGGGCGTGGATGAGGCGGCGCGCAACCGCTTCCTCGGCTGCATGTCTGCCCGTGCGGCCGACGGCATCCGCGACGAGATGGAAGCGCGTGGCCCGATGCGCCTGTCGGAAGTGCTCGACGCGCAGAAGGCGATCATCGCCATTGCCCGTACGCTCGCCAAGGATGGCACGATCATGATGGGTGGGGGCGAGGACGATTATGTCTGAGGCAGCCAGGTCGGGGACGGCCACGTCGGGGACAGCCACGTCGGGGACAGGGGCCAATGTGTTCGTCGCCGGCTTCGCGCCGCGCCAGGATGATGCCGCGCTTCGCCTGCAGAGGGTGTTTGCCGAACGCGCGCCGGGCTTCTCGCCCGGTGACATGATCGCGCGGATCGAGGAGGCGTTCTGCGCCTCGTCGCAACCGCATGGCATGGCGGATGGGGCAGAGGATCACGCCGAGGCAGCGGCTGCTGAGGCTCTGGACGAAACGGCGCACATCGATCCGGTCGTCGCCGCGATGGCGGACGTGCCGATGATCGATCGGCTGGCGGAGGCGCATCAGGCCGGTTTTGATGCCGGCTATGCTGCTGCCCGGGCCGAATATGCCGCGTCGGTCGAGCGTGACTCGGCGTTGGTGCAGGGGATCCTTGCGGCGCTTCGCTCTGACCAGCGCGTCGATCGCGAGCGGACCGCCGCGCAGCTGCGCCAGACGGTGCTGCACCTTGTCAGCGGGCTGATCGACCAGGTCGGCATTTCGGGCGATCTGCTCGCCGGGCGGGTGGACGCGGCGTCGGATCTGCTGGCCGACCAGTCGGAAAGCGCCATCCTGCGCGTGCACCCGGACGATGTCGCGCTGCTGGACGGACGCCTTCCCGACACGATCTTTTCCGTCGGTGACGCGTCGCTTGGGCGCGGGTCTTTCGTGCTCGAGGCGGCTTCCACCATTGTCGAGGATGGCCCTGACCTGTGGCTCGAACAGTTGACCAGCACGCTCGAGAAGGTTGCCGTTCCCGCGCTCTGACCCGTCCGCTCGCTGGCAGCGACCATTTGGACGGGCCGCTTTTTTCCAGGATAGTAGATGCTCCACCGCTTCACTGCCGATTATCTGGAATCGCTGGGCAATGCCGATTTCCGGCCTGCGCCGAAGGTCGCGGGGCGGCTGGCGTCCTATGACGGCCTTTTGATGGAGGCGGTCGGGCTGACGCTGCCGGTCGGCACGGTCTGCCGCATCGGTGATGCGGGTGTCGGTGTGGAGGCGGAGGTAATCGGCTTTCGCAATGGCCGCACCCTTCTGATGAACCTTGGCGGCCCCGCCGCGCTGCTGCCGCAGATGCCGGTGCGCCCGACCGGCGCGCCGGGCGAGGCGGAAGTGGGCGAGGCGCTGCTCGGCCGGGTGGTCGACGGCGCGGGCAATCCGATCGACGGGCTGGGTCCTATCCGCGGCGCCGGCCGCTGGCCGCTGGCCGGCAAGCTCCAGTCGCCGCTCGATCGTGGCCGCGTGCTCGAGCCGCTGGATGTCGGCGTGCGCGCGATCAACGGGCTTCTCACCATCGGCAAGGGCCAGCGCGTCGGCATCATGGCGGGTTCGGGCGTCGGCAAGTCGGTGCTGCTGGGCATGATGGTGCGCGCGGCCAAGGCGGACGTGATCGTCATCGGCCTGATCGGCGAACGCAGCCGCGAAGTTGCCGACTTCCTGGAGACCAAGGTGGCGGGCGAGGCGCGCCAGCGTTCGGTGGTCGTCGCGGTGCCGGCCAATCATTCCCCGGTGCTGCGCATCCGCGGCGCCCTTCGCGCGACTGCGATTGCGGAGGCGTTTCGTGACGAGGGCAAGAACGTGCTCCTCATCATGGATTCGCTGACCCGCGTGGCGCATGCCGGGCGTGAGATCGGGCTCGCGCTGGGCGAGCCGGCGTCGGCGCGCGGCTATCCGCCGTCGGCAATCGCGATGCTGCCGAACCTGATCGAGCGCGCCGGGACGGATGTGAACACCGGCGGCGCGATCACCGCGATCTACACGGTGCTGGCCGATGGCGATGACGGCAATGATCCGGTGGTCGATTCCGCCCGTTCGATCCTCGACGGCCATATCGTGTTGAGCCGCGCGCTGGCCGAACATGCCGTCTATCCCGCGATCGACGTGTCGAAGTCGGTCAGCCGCGTGATGACCGACATTGCGGCAAAGGCGCATGTTCAGGCCGCGCGCGTGCTGCGCCGGCACTTGGCGACATATGAGGAAAACCGCGATCTGGTGCTGATGGGAGCCTATCGCGCGGGCGCCGATCCCGCGATCGATGCGGCGATCGCCTATCACCCGGCAGTGATGGAGTTCATCCGGCAGGATTCTGACGCCAGCGTCTCGCTGGACGATGCGGTGACCGAGCTGACCGGCGTCTTCGGCGATGGATAACAAGAAGCTCCAGCGCCTCCACCGCGTCCGCACGCTGCAACTGGGCATGGCGCGGGCGGCGGAAAGCCGTGCGCATGAGCAGGTCGCGAGCGAGACCGCGCTGTCGCAGCGGATCGCACAGCTCGCCTCCGCCGTGGCACCGGGAGAAGGGCCGGGCGCTGCCGTCTCCTTTGCGGCGATGGCGCATTACCGCGAAAAGCTGCACCGCAATGCCGAGGTGATCGAGAACCGCGTGCGGACGGCGGCGGCGGAAGCGGACCGCGCGAGCGAAGCCACGCGATCTGCGAAGCGCGATCAGAGTGCGGTGGAAAAATTGATCGCGCGTGGCGAGGCAGAGGCGGCGCTGCGCGCCATCCGGGCGCTGCAAGATGCGCCTCCGACGCGCAAGGTTCGGCACGATCCTTGCTGATCATTAGGTCGGTTCTTCACGACGAGTGACCGACTGCCGCGATGACGTTGATCTCCTTCCATTCTCAGGCCCCAGTGGCTGGCGCGCTGTCGGTGCCGATGGCGGGACCAGGCGTGGCGATGCCGGCTGAGGCGGCGCTGTTCGCGTCGTTGTTGCAGATGGCGCCGATGATCGAACTGGGTACCGGCGGCACGCGGCAAGCCGAGGCGGCAGGCGGCAAGACCTTGCCGGCAAGCCCCGGCAGCGAGGAGCTGCCGCACGGCGAATTGCTTGCGCTGTGGCTCGCGATGCCGATGTGTGACCTGGTGCCGCCGTCGTTCGATGCGGCAGGGGTTGGGCCGCCGGTTACCCGTGGCGCTGCTGCGACGGCCGCGATTGCAGCGCCGCTGCCGTTCCTGATGTGTGAGCCTGACGAGGTTGATCCGATTGAGCTGCCGGGTGCGATTCCCGGTGCAGGAGATGTCGATACTGCGGCCGTCGCCGCCGCCGGCGTCGCCGCGTTGTCGCAACGCGCAGTGTCGGTGGCGAGAGAGGCGGCTCCCACGCCCGACCTGGCCGCGATTGCAGGTGACGGCGGTCAGATGGCTGCGCCCACGCTTACCAGTGGCAGGGCGTCGCTCATGGTGTCGGTCGCTCTTCCCGCCGTGGAGCTGCCGCCGCTGGTTGCGCCCGCCGCGGCCTCGACGCCTCAAGATGCGGCGTTGCATGAGATGGGCCGCGACGATCCCTTGAAATCGACGGACCACATGGTCGCTGCACCTCAGGTCAGCGAGGGGCATGCCGCGTCGGACGCAGATCCGGTGATGGCGCCGTTGCTAGCTGATCGTCCGGTGATTGCCGCGAACGCGACGCCAGCCGTCCGCGGCGCTCTGATGGTCGGGGCAGCAGACACCGAGAACGTCGAGCCACTGGTTGGCAGGCCGGCGATTGTTGACGCGGTCGTGACTCCTTCACCGGCGTCAATCGCTGCGGCCGCCGTTCCTCGCGCCAGTTTGGGCGCAGCAGGCGAGCCGCCGGTCACTGTCGGTGTTCAATCTCCGGAGAAGGTGGCCCTCGAGAGCGACGCGCCGTTTCTGTCGCCAGTCACCATCATCTCGGACCGCGCGGGCCAGGCGGGGCGCGGTTCAGCTGTGACCCCGACGGCTCCGGTGGTTCAGGTGCCATCGCTCGCGCCTCAGGCCGTGCCGCAACCTGCAGCCGTGCCGGCGATCGCGCCGGCGGCGCAGGTGTTCGCCGCTGCCATTCACCAGGCAGTGCGCGACGAACGCCGCCTTGATCCTGCGGAAGGACTGATCGCATGGGCGGGCATTGCTTCGTCGGCCGCAGCCGGAAGCGACCTTATGGCGGCTGCGCCGATCGTCATGACCAGCAACGACTGGCCAATGAAGATGATCGGCCGGATCGAGATGATCCGCGACGCGCTGGACGCTGTGGATACCAGCATCCGGCTGGTGCCCGACAAGCTCGGCGCGATCGACGTGTCGCTGCGCCGCGAGGGTGATGCGGTCGCGGTGCAGATGATCGCACAGAGCCCCGAAACCCGGCAGATCCTAGCCGAGGCACAGCCGCGGCTCGTCGAGCTTGCGGAGGCGCGCGGGCTGAAGCTGTCGGCGCATCTCGGCGATGGCAGCAGCACCGGGCAGCAGCATCAGCAGCAGCCACAGGCGCAGCGCACGCCGACCGGCGCGCCAGCCACATCCAACCGTTCGACCCATCTCGCCACCAGCGATGCCGGTGGCGGGGACGACGACCGAATCGCGTGAACACCAGGGACGTTTGACCAATGAGTGACAAGGAACAGGCCGAGGGCGCGCCCAAGAAGAAGGGCAAGCTGGGCAAGATCATTGTGATGGCAGTCGGCGGCCTCGTGCTGGTCGGCGGGGGGGTCGGTGCCGGCCTCTATGCGGCCGGATCCGGCCTCGTCGGCGCTGCACATGCGGAAGATCCGAACAAGCCCAAGCTGGTGCCCAAGGGTGCCCAGCCCGCGCCAGAGGGCGACGAAGGCGGGCATGGCGGTGGCGAGGAAAAGCCGACGCCGGAAGGCGCGGCGGGCCCCTACGCGTCCAATTATTACGCGTTGGAAAAGGAGTTTACCGCCAATCTCCAGGATTCGGTGCATTTCATCCAGGTCGGCATCGCCATCTCGACGCCGTATGATGAGAAGGTCATCCAGAACCTGAAGGCGAACGATATCGCGATCCGCTCCGCGATCCTGATGACGCTGGGCGACACCACCGAGGACCAGGTCTTTTCGTCCGCCGGGAAGATGGCGCTGGCCAAGCGGCTGGAGGGCGCAATCAACACGACGCTGAAGCAAAAGGAAGGCTTTGGCGGCGTTGGTAACGTCTACTTTACCAATTTCGTTGTTCAGTGAACGTGCATGGTTAACGCCACGTCCTCTCCTCCGCGCGAACGGCGCGAGCGATCCCGCGCACGGCCGGTTCAGGCCGGCGTGCTCGGGCAAGCAAAGCTCAATCCGTTCGGCGACCTGCACACGCTGCAGCATCTCTCGGCGCGTCTCGCCCGGGGGATGCGCGGCGTGTTCGAGCCGTTGCTGCGCGAAGAGGTGCGGGCCTGGGCGGAGCCGCTCGCGGTGCAGCGGTTCGCCGATTATCGCGCGGAGCGCCCTGACCGGCTGACTGCGTGGCTGCCGATGGGGATGGACGATCGCACCGCGCTGCTGGTGCTGGACGGCGAGTTCGTGCTGGAGCTGCTCGACCTGTTCTTCGGTGGCACGGGCGCCGCGCCGGCCGACATGCCGCGCGAATTCTCACCCGCGGCGGAGGCGATGGTCGCGCGGCTGGGCGACATGATCGCGCGCCCGCTGACCGCCGCCTGGGAGCCGCTGGCCCGCGTGTCATTCTCGATCGGGCGGTGCGAGGCCAATGCCTCAATGCTCGCCGATTTCGACGGCGATGACGCGATGATCGTCACCCGGTTCGGTATCGCGCCGGGACAGGAAAAGCCGGCCTTTGTCGACATCGTCTATCCCGTCAGTGCTCTGAAGCCGCACGGCACCGCGCTGACCGGCAAGGTCGTGGCGAAGGCGGCGGCCGAGGATGCCCTGTGGCAGACGGCGCTGACCCGCGCGGCAATGAACATCCGCTTCCCGGTGCGCTCGGTCCTCGCGGAACCGACGATTCGCCTGTCCAAGCTGATGTCGCTTCAGCCCGGTGACGTGATCCCGATCAGCTTCGGCCAGGACGTGCCGGTGATGGTCGGCAACGATCGCCTCGGCACCGGCACGGTGGGGACGTCGAACGGCCATGCGGCGATCAAACTGACCTCGCTCGCTTCTCTCGAAGGATTGACCCAGTGAACGACATGAGCGGCGGCTTCCCGCCAAAGGACATGGGCGATGGCGCCCTCGCCGCGAATTTCCGCCTGCTGCAGGACGTCGACGTCAAGCTGACGGTCGAGATCGGCTCCACCCAGCTGACGCTGCGCGAGCTGCTGGCACTGGGTGAATCGAGCGTGATCGAGCTGGATCGGCAGGCGAACGAGTTGCTCGACGTGTTCGTCAACGGAACGCTGATCGGCCGGGGCGAAGTGGTGACGGTGGGCGACCGCTTCGGCGTGCGCATGACCGAGCTCGTCAATCCCGACAAGCGCGGCTGATCATCTGCGATGATGTGGTCCTATATCCTGAAGCTGATCGTGTTGCTGCCGCTCGTCTGCGGCCTGATGATCGGCTGCCTGTACCTGTGGCGGCGGCTGGAAAGCCGCATGCCGGGACGTACCGATACGCGCCTCATCAACGTCAAGGAGACGATGATGATCTCGCCGGGGCTGCGGCTCGCGGTGGTGGAATTTGAAGGCAAGCGGCTGCTGGTGTCGGTCGGCCGCGGCGGGGTGACGCTGGTCGATCGTGCCGACGCGCCGAGGACCCTTTCGTGAGCGTGACCCGCGTCGGCAACGGCCCGGCCCTGTTCCGCGATGTCGAGCACCGCCGCCCGGTGGCGTTCCCGTGGGGCAAGGTGCTGTTGATCGCCTTTGCCTTCCTGGTTGCGGTGCTGGTCGCCATGCCTGCGCTGGCACAGGGCGCGCCGGTCGCGCCGGCACCTGCCGCACCGGGAGCAGGGGATGCGGTGGATCGCGCGCTGGGGCAGCTTGGCGGCGGGCCGAACGGCTCGGGCTCGATGTCGCTGTCGCTGCAGGTCCTTATCATCATGGGCCTGCTCAGCATTCTGCCGGGCATCCTGCTGATGATGACCAGCTTCACCCGGATCATCATCGTGCTGTCGATCCTGCGCCAGGCGATGGGCCTCCAGCAGACGCCGCCCAACCAGGTGCTGATCGGTCTCAGCCTGTTCCTGTCACTGTTCGTGATGGCGCCCGTGATCAGCCAGATCAACACCACCGCGATCCAGCCTTATGCCGCAGGGCAGATGGGCGGCACCGACCTGATCAAGACCGCCGGTGCACCGCTCCATGCCTTCATGGTGAAGCAGACGCGGGTGAAGGACGTGACGATGTTTGCCGAAATGGCAAAGTCGGGCCCCTATGCGACGCCCAATGACATTCCCTATTCGGTGCTGCTGCCCGCGTTCGTAACCAGCGAATTGAAGACTGCGTTCCAGATCGGCTTCCTGATCTTCCTGCCCTTCCTGGTTATCGATCTGGTGGTTGCCACCGTGCTGATGGCGCTGGGCATGGCGATGCTCAGCCCGACGATCATCTCGTTGCCGTTCAAGCTGCTGTTGTTCGTGCTGGTCGATGGCTGGGCGCTTACGATGGGCAGTCTGGCCAACAGCTTCGCCACGTAGCGCGATCACGCAAGCCGCGCTGACCGAGCGCATGGTGCAGGTGAGAAGTCGGATTTCAGCATGGTAGACGCAGATTATTTCCTCACCGTGGCGAACCAGACGCTCTGGGTGCTGGCGCTCGCCGCGGCGCCGATCCTGATCCCTGCGCTGGTTTCCGGCCTGATCCTGGGCATGATCCAGGCCGCGACCTCGATCCAGGAACAGACGTTGAGCTTTGTGCCCAAGCTGATCGTGGTCGGCCTGTCCTTGGTCATTTTCGGCGCGATGATCCTGGGGCTGCTCAGCGATTTCACCGTCTCGATCTTCGAACGCATTCCCGACCTGGTTCGATAGGCCGGTGACGAGGGTTCTCGATCTGCACGCGGCGGCAATGGCCGGCGGGGCGGCGCGGCGATGCTAGGGCTGGGCCTGTCAATCGAGCCGCAATTGTGGGCGCTGATCTTCGTCATGGTGCGCGTCGGCGCGGCCTTTGTCGCGGCGCCGGTGTTCGGCAACGTCTCGGTTCCGGTACAGGTGCGCGTCGTCCTGGCGGGGGCGGTCGGCGTGCTGGTGCTGGGGATGCATGACGTGACACCGCCGCCGCAGGTGTTCGCGGTCGCGACCTTTCTGGCGATCGCGGCCGAGGCGCTGGTCGGGCTGGCGCTCGGCTTCATCCTCCAGATCGCCTTTGCGGCGCCGCTGATTGCCGGCGAAGTCATTGGCGGATCTATGGGCATCGGCTTTGCCAACATGGTCGATCCCAATACGGGCCGCTCCTCGCCCGCCATCGGCCAGTTTCTGTCGATCCTGCTGACGCTGCTGTTCCTGTCAGTCGACGGGCACCTCGTCCTCGTCGACACGGTGGCGCGCAGCTATACCGCGCTGCCGCCCGGTGCTGCCTGGCTCGCGCCCGCCCAGCTGCGCGATATTGCGCTGTTTGGCGGTTATGCGTTCTTTGCCGGCCTGCTCCTCGCGCTGCCGGTCGGCTTCCTTTTACTCTGCCTTAATCTGGTGGTCGGTATGATCTCGCGGTCGGCCCCGGCGCTGAACCTGTTCTCGATCGGTCTGCCGGCGAGTCTAGCGGTCGGCGTCATCGCGATGGCGGCGGCCTTCCCGGCGATGGGGGATTACATGCTGGTCGTCGTGCGCGAGGGCCTGGAAGCGGCACGGAGCCTGGTACTTGGCTGACGAGTTCGGCGAAAAGACAGAAGCCCCGACACCCAAGCGTCTGAAGGACGCGCGGAAAAAGGGTGACGTCCTCAAATCACGTGAGTTCGCAACGGCGCTCGTCGCGCTGGCGGGGGTGGCGTGGCTCGTCTTCTTCGGGCCGATGCTGATCACCGCGTGCAAGGGCGTGATGGCGGAAAGCTTCCAGTTCACCCGCGGCGACGTGGAGGATTTTCAGCCGTTTCGCCCGCTTGCCGCGGCCGGGTGGAAGCTGCTGCCTGCGTTCGGGACGCTCTTCGCGATCGTGATGGCGGCTGGCGTTGCCAGTTCCGCGGCACTCGGCTCGCTCCAGTTCAACGCCGGACTGCTGGCGCCCAAGGGCAATCGCATCAATCCCGCCTCCGGGCTGAAGCGCATTTTCGGCATGAATGGCTGGATCGAGCTGGGCAAGTCGCTGCTCAAGGTGGCGCTGCTGGGATCGATCGGCGTGTGGCTGCTGATGAGCAGTGCGCGCACGACGTTGGGGCTTGCCCGATCGGACCTTGGCGCTGCGGTTGATGCGCTGGGCGGTACGCTCACCACCTTGATGATCGTCATGTCCATGGGGCTGGTCGCGATCGCGCTGCTCGACGTACCGCTGCAGATGTTCCAGCGCATGAAGAAGCTGCGCATGTCGAAGCAGGAACAGAAGGACGAGCACAAGGAGAGCGAGGGCAATCCCGAGGTGAAGGCGCAGATCCGCTCGCGCCAGCACGCGATGCTGTCCCGCTCCACCCGCGGTGCGGTTGCCGAGGCGCATGTCGTGCTGACCAACCCGACGCATTTTGCGGTGGCGCTGCGTTACGATCGCGGACGCGACCAGGTGCCGGTGGTGGTCGCCAAGGGCCGCGGCGCGACCGCGCTGGCGATTCGCGAGCTGGCGGGCGAGATGGCGGTGCCGATCCTCGAATATCCCATGCTCGCGCGTGCGGTGTATTACACCAGCCGCGAGAATCAGGAGGTGCGCGATGACCTTTATATGGCGATCGCGACGGTGCTGGCGTTCGTCTTCAATCTGAACGCGGCCGCTGGCGGTGCGCCGCTGCCGCCGATCGACGTTCCGGCCGGCGCGCGCTTCGACGAGAATGGCGTCGCGTTGCACTAGAGCAGGGGACAGCCGCCGGTCCGGCGCAAAGCGCTAAATCTTTGCGTTGCGCGGCCGTTTAATCCGACGTCATGACCACCGTCTCCAGCAGCGGCGCCACGCCGACCCCGACCCCGACGCCCAGCACGACGAGCGTGACCAAGTCGGCGGCGAGCGCGCTGCTGACCTCGCTCAACACCGGATCTGGCGTCGATACCGACACGCTGGTCACCAGTCTGGTTCAGGCGCAGTTCGCCGCCAAGAATGCGGCGATTACCGCCCGGTCCGATAAACTGACCGCGCAATTGTCCGGCGTGTCGACGCTGAAGAACATGATCACCGATTTCACGACGGCGCTCGAGACGCTGGTGAAGAGCGGGACGCTCCAGTCGCAGCCGGTCAGCTCCAGCCCGGGCGTGTTGACCGCCACACCGATCACCGGTGCGAAGCTGACGGGGTTCAGCGCCAGCATCGGGGTGGAGCGGCTGGCGACCGGCCAGGCGGCGGTGTCCAAGGCGAGCGTGGCCAGCAAGACCGAGGTCCTGGGATCGGGCACCTTCGTGCTGAAGGTCGGCAGTGCGGTGCTCGATCCTGTCACCGGCGAGATGACGAGTGTGGACGCGGTGGGCGATCCGATCGAGATCGAGGTGAAGGACGCGTCGATCACCACCATCGCCGCCGCGATCAACGCGCGCAAGGCGGGCGTCACTGCGTCCGTCGTCACCGATGCCGATGGCCGCGCCTATCTATCGCTGAAGGGGGACACGGGCAGCGCCAAGGCGTTCACGCTGGAAACGTCGATCGACCCGTCGACCAAGCTGTCGCAGTTCGCGGTCGGCCCGACCGGCAGCGGCATGCAGATCACCAGCACGGCCGGCAACGCCGTGCTGACGGTTGATGGCATTCGGGTGGAGCGCGCGTCCAACACCATCACGGACCTGGTCGAGGGCGTGAAGCTGGACCTGCTGTCGACCTCGACCGCGCCGGTGTCGCTCACCTCGTCCACGCCCACCGCAGCGTTGACCAACGCCGTCGAGGACTTTGTCTTCACCTACAATCAGGTGTTCGCCGAGTTGAAGAAGCAGACGGACCCGATCACGGGCGAACTGCGCAGCGACACCGGTGCCAAGAACATGCTGAACAGCCTGAAGTCGCTGTCGCTGCGTGACCTCCTGCCGAACGCCGCGCCGGGTACGCCGCGCACGCTCGCCGAGATCGGAGTCGGGACTAACCGCGACGGCACCCTGTCGGTCGGCACCGACCGCCTGACGCAGGCGATCAACCAGTTTCCCGGCGCGCTGGAGGCGATGTTCTCCAACTCGTCCGATGGTACCGGCGCGCTTGCGGCGATGAACTCGATCAAGCTCAATGCCACCAGCACCCTCTACGGCCTGGGTGCGTCGACGACGCGCTACAATCAGGCGAAGAGCGACCTGGTCGATCAGCAGGACAAGCTGACGCTGCAGCAGGAAAAGATGACGACGCGGCTGACCCAGCAATTCGCGTCGATGAACGCGCGCGTCGCCGCTTACAAATCGACGCAGACGTTCATGGAAAACCAGATCAAGGCGTGGACCAAGAGCGATAATTGATGGCCTATGCGTCCGCCCTGTTGCGCGATCCGGCGCAGACGTACCGTCGCATCGACCTGGCCGGCCGTACCGCCAACGCGGATGGCCCCGCGCTGGTGCAGCTGCTCTACGACGAATTGTGCCAGGCGCTGCGCGTGGCGGCTTGGGCGGCGGAGAACCGCAAGTTCGCGGTCAAGAGCGAGCGGGTGACGCGTGCCACCGCGATCCTGTTCGCGCTGGAGGCGAACCTGGATTTCGAGCGTGGGGGCGAGGTGTCCGTGACGCTCGCCCGCCTTTACAGCGGCGCGCGCAAGCAGGTGATCGAGGCGAGCCTTGGCCAGGATGGCAAGCCGTTTCGCGACGTGGCGGATACCCTGTCGGAGATCGCAGAAGCGTGGCGGGCGGCACGCGCGGCCTGACCGGCAGGGGTAGGGCCTAGCGCAGCCAGTGCCGTCCGGCGAACCAGGCGACGACCGCGATCGAGATTGCCGCGCACAACGCGACGATGGCGTTGAAGGCCCAGGGCTCCTTGGCGAGCCACAGACCCTCCACGTTCATGCCGTATAGACCGGTGATGAACGTGAGCGGCAGGAACACCATTGCTGCGATCGAGATCATCAGGCTGCGCTGATCGAGCTGCTCGGCGCGCAGATCGGTCAATGCCTCGTGCATCAGGCTTGACCGTTCGCGGATCGCCTCCACCTCCTCCGCCATCCGCGCGGCACGATCGGCGGCAGCGAGCAGGTGGGCGCGGTCGTCGGGTTGCAACCAGTCGCCGTCCATCTTCGCCATCTGCTCCAGCGCGGCGCGCTGCGGGTTGAGGAAGCGCCGGTAATTGATCGCTTCCACCCGGACCCGCGTGACGTTGCGGCGGAGGGCGAACACCTTCTTGGCGTCCAGCTGCTGCTCGCAATCGTCGAGATCGTCGCCGAGATCGGCGACTACCGGGTCGAGATCGCCAGTGATGGCCGTTGCGAAGGCTGCGATCAGGTCACCGGGGTCGCGCACCCGGCCGCCCGCCACGTCGCGTTCGACCACGTCGGTCGCCAAGAGATGCTTTCGCGTGACAGAGATCACACGGCCCCTGGTGACCCAGATCCGGACCGAGGCCAGCATGTCGGAGGAATCGAGCTCCTCGTCGGTGCGGCCGCGCAGGTTCAGGAAGGCGCCCTCGTCGATCGCATCGCACCGCGGACGCGTTTCCTGCGCCGTCAGCGGATCGACGATATAGTCGGGCAGCCTTGCCTCATCACGCAGCCACGCCTGCGCATGTTCCGCCGTATCGGTCAGGTGCACCCACACCATCGTGGCATCGCTGGCCAACGCGTCGCGGACCGAAACCTTCTCCGCCTCGTCAGCACCGACGCGATAGCCAAAGCCGCTCACGCCATTCTCACATCGACGGTGAGGCCGGGCAGATCGACCGGGGGGACGGCGCATGGCAGCCGGTCGGCATCGGCGCGGGCACGATCGAGAATCGCCGACGGCACGTTCGCGCCGTGAGTCACCCGGTCGGCATTCGCCAGCAGCCGAGCCTGGCGTAGCGTCAGATCGTCGGGTTCGGGGGAGGTGAGGACCATGCGCTCGACACGACGTTCCCCGCCATCGGAAGGTTCCCGCGTGGGCGGTAGTGCCTGATCATCGGCGAAGTCGCGCAGCACATCGAGCGTTTCGCCGGGCGCGAGTGCCGCAGCGATGGCCCGGCGCCGGGCGGTGGCATCCGGAAAGCGCCCGCGCCACACGCCGCGCGCCGCGTACAGGGCGTCAGCCAGCCGGCCAAGGTTCATCGGTAGCAGCGCCTCCAGCCGCTGGCGCAGCGCTGCCGCCAGCCCGGCCGATGCGCCGCCCGTACCGATCGCCACCAGGACCGGGTTGCGATCGACGATCGCCGGCAGGGTGAAGTCGCACAGCTCGGGGCGATCCACCGCGTTGACCAGGATGCCGCGCGCCTTCAGCCGCGCGACGGCCGGCTCATCATCCACGACGATGGCCAGTCGCGGATCGTCGCCAGGCGATGCCGGGCGCTCGCTCTCGGTCAGAATGACGGCGCCGGCGCGTTCCAGCAGCCGCCGTTTGGCGGCCGCCGCCTCTCCCTCGCCCACCAATATCACCGCCCGGCCGCTCAGCCGGACGAAGATCGGCAGGCTGTGGAGCGTCACAGCCAGTCCGGCACGCGCTCGGCAGCGAGGATCGTCTCGGCCGAAATCCGGTCCGCCACGACGGCGTACCGGTCGCCGTCGACCAGCACCTCGGGCACCAGCGGGCGCGAATTGTAGGTCGACGCCATGGTCGCCCCATAGGCGCCCGCCGTGCGGAAGATCGCCAGATCGCCGGACTTCACCACGTCGATCTCGCGGTCGCGCGCGAACGTGTCACCCGTCTCGCATACGGGCCCCGCGATATTGGCGACCATCCGCTCACCCGTGGGATGAACGGCCGCGAAATCATGCCAGGCATCGTAGAGGGCCGGGCGGGCCAGATCGTTCATCGCCGCATCGACGATGACATAAGGGTTGGTGACACCCGGCTTCACCCAGATGACTTCGGTCAACAGCACGCCGGCATTGCCCGCGATGACACGGCCAGGCTCGAACATCAGCGTCACGTCCCAGTCGCGCGTGATGCGTGCGACCATCGCGCCGAAATCGGCCGGGTCGGGCGGCACGTCGCCGTCCTTGTAGGTGACGCCCAGGCCACCACCGAGATCGACATGAGTGATCGTGTGCCCGGCGGCGCGCAGCTCGGCGACGAAGGCGCCGATCCGCTCAAAGGCCGCCTCGAGCGGTGCGAGGTTCAGCAGCTGCGAGCCGATGTGGATCGCGACGCCGCGCAGGTTCAGCCCGTCGAGCTGCGACAGCCGGCCGAAGATGCCCGCGGCCTCGTCGATCGCGACGCCGAACTTGTTCTCGCGCTTGCCGGTCGAGATCTTGGCGTGGGTGCCAGCGTCGACGTCTGGATTGACGCGCAGCACCGCGCTGGCCGTCTTGCCGCGCGCTGCCGCCAACTCTGCCAGGACGACGCCTTCCTCTTCCAGCTCGATATTGAACTGGCCGATGCCGGCCTCGATCCCCTTCACCAGCTCCGCACGTGTCTTGCCGACGCCGGAGAAGACGATGTCCTTTGCCGGCATCCCCGCGGCGAGCGCGCGCGCCATTTCACCGCCGGACACCACGTCGGCGCCATAGCCTTCACTCGCCAGCACCTTCAGCACGGCGATGTTCGGGTTCGCCTTGATGGCGTAGGCGAGATGGACCCGCGCCACGTCTTTCAGGCCATCACGGAAGCGGCGGGCCTGGGTGCGCAGGGTGTTGGCGGAATAGACATAGACCGGCGTGCCCACCTCTGCAGCAATGCGCGAGAGCGGGACGGCTTCACAGTGAAGCTCGCCGTTGACGAGTGCGAAATGATCCATTGCTTACCTTGGCGGGAGGTCGAATTCGTCGCTGCGGCGCTGTTCTGAATTGCGCAGCACTTCGTCGCTGCGGCCGGGACGGGCTTGCGGCGAGGGGGTGAGAAGGTCGGCCGGGGTTGGCGTGGCGGTCGCGCCATAAGGAGCGACGGGCAGATGTTCTCCCTCCGCCGGCCGCAACCCGCGCGACGAGCCACAGGCCGCCAGCAGGAGCGTGCCGGCGAGGAGAACAACTGCCTTCATGCCAATGCCTCGCGTGCTTCACGGATCGCGGCGCGCACATTGTCGGGTGCGGTGCCGCCGAAACTGGTTCGGCTGGCCACCGACGCATCGACCGACAGCACGTCATAGACGCGCGCGTCGATCCGCGGATCGATGGCGGTGAGATCCTCGATTGGCAGCTGGTCGAGCCGGACGCCCGTCGCTTCCGCCCGGGCGACCGCGCGGCCGGTGATGTGGTGCGCCTCGCGGAAGGGAATACCCGCCTCGCGCACCAGCCAGTCGGCAAGATCGGTGGCGGTGGCAAAGCCGCTTTCCGCCAGCGCGCGCATGCGATCGGTGCGGAAGGTCGCGCTTTCGACCATGCCGGTCATCGCCGCGAGGCAGAGGCCGAGCAGGTCGTGGCATTCGAACACCGGCGGCTTGTCGTCCTGCATGTCCTTTGAATAGGCCAGCGGGAGCCCCTTCATCGTCACCATCAGGCTGACGAGGCAGCCGGTGATCCGCCCAGCATGGCCGCGCACCAGCTCGGCCGCGTCGGGATTGCGCTTCTGCGGCATGATCGAGCTGCCGGTCGACCATTGGTCGCTGAGCGCGACGAAGCCGAACGGCTGCGAGGCCCAGAGGACGAACTCCTCCGCCAGCCGCGACAGGTGAAGCGCGCATTGCGCCGCGCAGGTCAGGTACTCGATTGCGAAATCGCGATCCGAGACGGCGTCGAGCGAGTTGCGCGTCGGCCCATCGAAGCCGAGCACCGCCGCGGTGGCATGACGATCCACCGGGAAGCCGGTGCCGGCAAGCGCGGCCGAGCCGAGCGGCGACAGGTTCATCCGCACCCGCGCGTCTGCAAAGCGGCTGACGTCGCGGCGCGCCATTTCGACATAGGCCATCAGATGATGGCCCAACGTCACCGGCTGCGCCGACTGAAGGTGCGTGAAGCCGGGCATCACGCTGGCGGCATGTTCCTCGGCGCGGTCGAGCAAGGCGCGCTGGAAGGCAGTGAGCGCGGCGAGCGTCTGATCGATCGCGTCGCGCACCCACAGGCGGAAATCGGTCGCCACCTGATCGTTACGGCTGCGCGCGGTGTGCAGCCGGCCGGCGGTGGGGCCGATCGCGTCGGCCAGCCGCGCCTCGGTCTGCATGTGGATGTCTTCGAGCGCGAGATCCTCGGCAACGCCAGCCTGTTCGTAATGTGCCTCGACCGTCTCGAGCCCGCGCGCGATCGCCGCGGCGTCATCGGCGCCGATGATGCCCTGTTTCGCGAGCATCGCGACATGCGCCTGGCTGCCGCGGATGTCCTGCCGCCACATTCGCTTGTCGAAGGGTATGGAGGCATTTATCTCGCGCATGACCGCGGCCGGCCCTTCGGCAAATCGTCCGCCCCACATCTGGTTGGAACCGCTCATGTCATCGCGCTCGGGAACTGTCTTTCTCCTTGCGGCTGCGCTCGCAGCCTCGGCTTGCGATAAGCAAACGCCCGCCGGTGAGCAAGCGAACGTCGCAGGGGCGAGCAACGCCAGTCCCGACGAAGTTTCCCCGGACGGAGCGGTCGGCAGCAAGTCAGCCGCCAGCGTCGCCGGTAAGATCGACCGCACGCATCAGGGCGAAGCAGCCCCGTCGGTGACCTTCTTCGATGCCGCGGGCAAGAAGACGAGCCTCGCCGATTTCCGCGGCAAGCCGGTGCTGCTGAACCTGTGGGCGACGTGGTGTGCGCCGTGCATCAAGGAGATGCCGAGTCTGAATGCCGCCGCCGCGATCGCCGGAGACAAGGTCCATGTGCTCGCGGTCAGCCAGGACATGCAGCGCGAGAAGGTCGCCCCCTTCTTCGCCGAGCAGCGGCTGACCCGGCTGGTGCCCTATGTCGATCCCGAGCTCGGCCTGAGCCTGGCCTATAAGGCGAACCTGCCGATGACGATCATGCTCGACGCCAACGGGCGCGAACTGTGGCGGGTCAGCGGGGCGCGTGACTGGGCCGATGCGGAATCGACCGCGTTGATCGCGGCGAGCTGATCCGCACTGCGGTCAGGGCAGGAGCAGCGAGGCGTCACCGTAGGAATAGAAGCGGTAATCGTTTGCGATCGCGTGCGCATAGGCCGCCTGCATCCGATCGAGGCCCATCAGTGCCGATACCAGCATGAACAGGGTCGAGCGCGGGAGGTGGAAGTTGGTCAGGAGGCCGTCGATCCCGCGGAAGCGGTAGCCGGGCGTGATGAAGATCGAGGTGTCACCTTCGAATGGCCGGATCGTGCCGTCCGCATCGGTGGCGCTTTCAATCAGGCGAAGCGACGTGGTGCCTACGGCGATTACTCGCCCGCCGGACGCGCGGACCGCGTTCAACCGATCGGCGGTCGGCGCGTCGATCCGGCCCCATTCTGCATGCATCTGATGGTCGGCGGTGTCCTGCGCCTTCACCGGAAGGAAGGTGCCCGCGCCGACATGCAGCGTGAGCGTGGTGTGGGCGATCTTTGCTGCGTCCAGCGCCGCGATCAGGTCAGGCGTGAAATGCAGCGCGGCGGTGGGCGCGGCGACGGCGCCGGCTTCGCGCGCAAACATCGTCTGGTAATCATCGGCATCGCGCGCATCGGTCGGGCGCTTCGCGGCGATATATGGTGGCAGCGGCATGCGGCCGGCACGTTCCAGCAGCAGTTCGACGGGCTCGTCGCCGGCGAAGTCGAGCGCGAAGCTTCCGTCCTGCGCGCGATCGCTTGCGGTGGCGGAGACGCCTGCGCCGAAGTCGATCGTGTCGCCAGGGCGAAGCCGCTTGGCGTTGCGGATGAAGGCGCGCCAGCGACGCGGCCCTTCGCGCTTGTGCAGCGTTGCGCCGATCCGCGCCTCGCCGCGGGTGCCCTCAAGTTGGGCCGGGATCACGCGCGTATCGTTGAAGACCAGGATGTCGTTGGCGCGCAATTCGCTGGGCAGATCCGCCACGATCCGGTCGCGGGTGGCGGCGCCGTCTAGCACGAGCAGGCGAGCGGCATCGCGCGGCGCCGCGGGCCGGAGCGCGATCCGTTCCGGCGGAAGATCGAAATCAAAAAGGTCGACGTTCATATCTGGCGGCGCTGTCCAACATGGCGGGTGGCGGCGATCATGGCCGCCTGACGAGCCGCACGCCGGCGCGGCATGGCCGGCAGCAGCTTCGCCGCCCGCCTATGCCGGCCATCGGCCAGAAGGCAAGGGGCGGCTCAGCTCAGGCTGCGGGCGCCGCGTACCAGCCGGCCGGGTGTGCGGCCGGTCCATTCGCCGCGGGCGAAGGTCGGCACGCCGGACTTCACCGTCCATTTGTAGCCGCGTGGCTGTTGCAGGAGGCGGGTGCCGCCGGCGGGCAGATCCTGCACGATCTCGGGCGGGGCGAGCGCGAGGTCGTCGAGCGCGATGACGTTCAGATCGGCGAGATAGCCGGGTGCCAGAACCCCGCGATCGTGCCAGCCGACGTGCGCGGCGTTCTTCTGCGTGTAGCCGTGGACCAGCGATTCGATCGGCGTGCTGAGGCCGGCCTTGTTGCCACGTGACCAGAGCGCGAGCGTGGTGGTGGGGAGGCTGCCGTCGCAGATCGTGCCGCAATGCGCGCCGCCGTCGGACAGGCCGTAGAGCACATGATTGCCGGTCATCATGCCGTGTACGTCGTCGAGGTTGCCGCGGGCATAGTTGATCAGCGGCATGTAGAGGAGGCGGCGGCCGCCTTCCTCCATCAGTGCGTCATAGACATAGGCGGCGGGATCGACGCCGGCGCGGGCGGCCTCGGCGGCGATCGACTGGCTTTCGTGCGGTTCGTAATCGACCGGATCGGTCATCCGGAACATGCGCGAAAAACCGCGTGTGATCAGCGCGATAAAGCCTTCGCTGGCGTGGAAGCCGGCATGTTCGGCGAGGATTGCCGAGCGCACGTCCGGATCGGCCAGCGCCTCCAGCCGCGCGTCGACGCTGGCGCTTTGCGCGGCGATGCGGCGGTAGGTGGGGGCGACGACGAAGGGGTTGGTAGTGGAGGCGAAGGAGAGGATCGCGCCGATCGGGCGAGGGGCGACCTGCGCGCTGACGGGGAGGCCGTCGGCCACCATCTGATCGATCTCGCGATAGATGCTTTTCCACCGGTCGGGCGCGTCGTCGGTCTGCTGCACGGTGAAGGAGACTCGGCGGCCGCTGGTGGTGGCGAGGCGGCGGATCAGCTGGAGTTCGGCGGCGGCGAAATCATCGTCGGCGGTGAGATAAGCGTCGGAAATCAACTGGATGACGCCCTTCCCCGTCTGCCGCAGCGCGGCGGCGATGCCGAGCAGTTCGGGATCCTCCGCCGTCAGCGTGCCGATGTTGAGGCCATCGCGGCTGCGGTGCGCATGGGTGCGCGAGGTGGAGAAACCGAGCGCGCCGGCCTCCATCGCCTCGGCGGTGAGGGTGGCCATGCGATCCACCTCACCTTGCGTCGGACGGGCCAGATGGTCGCCGCCGCGGTCGCCCATGACATAGGCGCGTAGCGCGGCATGGGGCATGTGGGCGCCGAGATCGATGGTATATTCACGCTCGCTCAAGGCATTGAGATAATCGGGAAAACTTTCCCAATTCCACGTCAGCCCCTCCGCCAGAGCGGTGCCGGGAATGTCCTCCACCCCCTCCAGAAGCTGGATCAGCCAGTCGTGCTTGTCGGCGCGGGCGGGGGCGAATCCTACGCCGCAATTTCCCATCGCGGCGGAGGTGACGCCGTTGATCGAGGACGGGGCGAGAATCTGGTCCCAGGAGACCTGGCCGTCATAGTGGGTGTGGATATCGACGAAGCCGGGGGTGACGATGCAGCCGTCGGCGTCGATGGTTTCACGTGCCGTTCCAGACACTTGGCCGACCGCGACGATCCGGTCGCCCTGCACCGCGACATCGCCGCGGAAGCGGGGGGCGCCGGTGCCGTCGACGACCGTGCCGTTCTTCACCAACAGATCGAACATGTGGCCTCTCCTGGAATTGTAATGGGGTCAGTCCGGCCTGTTGCCGGAGAACATTGGCCTGTCTGCGGAGACGATTGGCCACGTCTGACACGGGGCTGGCCTCATCGCGGCAGACCGAGAATCTTGGCTGCCTGTTCGGGTGTGGCGACCGCGCGGCCGGCCTGTTTCGCCAGCGCAACGACCTCCGCGATCAGCTCCAGGTTGCCGGGCTGACGCTCGCCGCCGAAATCCTCCAGCCCGACGCGGACATGGCCGCCGCGTTCGATCGCGAGCTTGGCAAGGCCGGTTTCCACGACGCAATCGCCGATCGCGGCGACGGCCCAGGGAAGCGACGAGCCCTCAAGTATTTCGAGATAGGCGTCGAGCGCCTTCTCCGTTGGCGGAAGCCCGAAGGTGACGTTGCTGCGCTTGCCGTCGAGGAAATTGTAGCGGCCGCCGAAATAGAGCTTCACGAAGGTGCCTGCGGGGAGGCGGCCGGCCTGTTCATAGGCCAGCGTAGTACGCAGCCAACCGGGTTCGTAGATGGCGATCGCCGGGCCGAGCTTCTCCGCCTCGTGCAGATCGGCGAGCCAGGCGATGTCGCGGTAGGTGGTGGCGTAGAGGACCGAGGCACCGGGCAGGCCGTCGGGGCCGTGCGTGCCGAGATTGACCGAGCCGGGATCGAATGCGCCCATGCGAACGCCGGCGCGGGCGAGGCCGCGATAATGGCTGAAGCGCGCCTCCACATCGGGGCCGGTGGCGACGGTGCCCCAGAGGATCGCGTCGGGCCGCGCCGCCAGCACGGGGGCATAGGCCGCCAAATAGCGATCGACCGCGGCGTCGCCGGTCATGTCCATCCGCTCGATATGCGTGTGGACGATCGCGGCGCCGGCCTCCATCGCGGCCAGCGCCTCGCTGGCGAGTTCGTCCGGCGTGATCGGCACGTTGGGATTGCGCGATTTCGGCGTCGCGCCGTTCAGCGCGGCCTCGATGATGAGCGGCGGCATGTCAGGCGGCGACCGCCTCTTGCAAGGGGGCAGGCGCCGGCTGGCGACCGCGGATCAGCTTGCCGGGGAGGGCATCGGTCGGCTCGCCGTGCTGATAGATGACCTGACCCGACTTGATCGTCGCGACATAGCCCTTCGCCTTTTGCATCAGGCGGCGCGCGCCGGTGGGCAGGTCGTAGATCATGTACGGCTTGCCGAGTTCGAGCTGGTCGAAATCGATGACGTTGACGTCGGCGAGATAGCCGGGCGCGAGCAGGCCGCGGTCGGCAAGCCCCACGGCGAGCGCGGTGTCGCGGGTCTGCTGCTTCACCGTGCCGGCGAGGTCGAGCAGAGGCCCGCGCGTGCGATCGCGGCACCAGTGGGTCAGCATGAAGGTCGGCAGGCTGACGTCGCAGATCGCGCCGACATGCGCGCCGCCGTCCGACAGGCCCGAGAGCGTGTTGGGATTGGTGATCATCGCGTGGACGTTGTCGAGATTGCCCTCGACGTAATTGTGCATCGGGAAGAACAGGAAGGCGCGGCCCTCGTCCTCGAGCAAGGCATCATAGACGAGTTCGTCGGGGTGGACGCCGAGCCGCTCTGCCTCCGCCGCGAGGCTGGTCGAGGGATCGGGTTCATAGTCCACGCGGTCGGTGATGCGGAACATCTTGTGCTGCGCGCCGGCGACCGAATTGACGAAGGGATGATCCTTCATCGGCGCCTCGGCGATGAGGCGCGCGCGGAACTCGGGATCGCGCATCCGGGCGACCTTCTCCGCCAGCGGCAGGTCGGCGATCTCGCGGTAGCTCGGCCGGCTGATGAAGGGGTGGACCGACCCTTGCAGGCCGAGCATCAGCCCGACCGGGCGGCCGGCGATCTGCGCCTTCAGCGGATAGCCTTCGGCGACGGCGGCATCGAGCCGCTGGGTCAGTTCGCGCCATTGGTTGGGCACGACATCGGCCTGAACCATCGAGAAGCTCAGCGGCTGGCCGGCGATCTTCGTGAGGTCGCGGACGAGGCTGAACTCCTCGTCCATTTCCTGGAAATCGGAGACCCATTGGAGGACGCCCGAGCCAGCGTCGGCGATGCCGCGGGCGATCGCCTCCATCTCCTCGCGCGCGGCGCGCACGGTGGGGGTGAGATCGCCGTCGGCGGTGCGGTGGACCATCGTGCGGGTGGTGGAGAAGCCGAGCGCGCCGGCGCGGATCGCCTCCGCGGTGAGGCGGCGCATTTCCTCATTCTCCTCCGGGGTCGCCGGATCGCGGTTAGCGCCGCGCTCGCCCATCACGTACACGCGAAGCGCGCCGTGCGGCACCTGAACGGCGACGTCGATGTCGTGCGGGAGCTGGTCGACGGCATCCATATATTCGCCGAAGCTTTCCCACTGCCACGACAGCCCTTCGTGAAGCGCGGCGCCGGGAATGTCCTCCACCCCCTCCATCAGCCGAATCAGCGTGTCGTGATCCTGCGGGCGGACCGGCGCGAAGCCGACGCCGCAATTGCCGACGACGACCGTGGTGGCGCCGAGCGTCGAGGACGGGTCCATGCGCGAGGCCCAGGTGATCTGGCCGTCATAATGGGTGTGGATATCGACCCAGCCGGGGGTGACGAGCTTTCCCGTGGCGTCGATTTCGCGGCGCGCCGGGTCGCTGACGGTTCCGATCGCGACGATGCGATCGCCGGAAATCGCCACATCGCCGCGGGTGGGGGCCGCGCCCGATCCATCGACGATCGTGCCGCCCCGAATGATCAGGTCGTACATCGTGCCTCTCCATTTTCTACGTCTTTTGCCGGCGATGGTGACTTCGCGGCGGCGGTGAGGCAAGGAGATTCGAACGAGTGACTTAGGAGTGGGTGATGGCGACGACAGCAGCGGCGGCAAGAAACGAGCAGGCGGGCGCGCAGGCAAATGCCCCGTCCGGCGACAGTGCGACGCTGGAGCGGCTGCTGCGCGAGCGGCGTTCGGTGCGCGGGTTCAAGCCCGATCCGGTGCCCGCCGAACTGCTGGAGCGGGTGATGGAGATGGCGCAGCTGGCGCCGTCCAACTGCAACGTCCAGCCGTGGACCGCGCATGTCGTGTCGGGGGCGTCGGCGGAGCGGATGCGCACCGTGCTGCACGATGCGGCCAAGAGCGGCACCAAGATGACGCCCGATTTCCCGCTGACCGGCGCCTATCCCGGCCATTATCGCGGGCGGCAGATCGATGCGGCCAAATCGCTGTTCGCGGCGACCAATGTGGCGCGCGAGGATGTGGCGGCGCGGACCGAATCGTTCCTGCGCAATTTCCGCTTCTTCGACGCGCCGCACGCCATGTTCCTGTTCATCCCGGCCTGGGCGGGGATGCGCGAGGCGGCCGATTGCGGCATGTATGCGCAGTCGTTCATGCTGGCGCTGACCGCCAATGGCCTGGCATCGTGCGCGCAAGGGGCGCTGAGCCACCATGCCGAGATCGTGCACCGCGAACTGGGCGTGGGCGACGACCACAAGCTCTTGTTCGGCATCGCCTTTGGCTATGAGGATCCGGCGCATCCGGCGAACAGCGCGCGTACCGTGCGCGACAAGGACCATGTGCTGCACGGCTGATCGCCGGCAGGATCGCGCGCCGCACGGGTGATCCGCCAGACGTGATCGCCGGCGCGTGCGCGCATCCGCACTTTCCCCAGGCGCGACAAGAGACTATGCCCGCCCCCAGTTCCATGACTCCAGCAAGCCCCCTTTTGCCGCCTGCCGACTGGCGGGACTTCCTCGCGCTGACCAAGCCGCGCGTGCTGACCCTGGTGGTGTTCACCGGGCTGTGCGGCATGCTGGCGGCGCCAGTGACGATCCACCCGGTGCTCGGCTTCACCGCGATCCTGTGCATCGCGCTGGGCGCGGGCGCGGCGGGGGCGCTCAACCAATGGTATGAGGCGGACATCGATGCGGTGATGAAGCGCACGATGGGCCGGCCGCTGCCCGCCGGGCGGATGGATCGCCAGTCGGCGTTGCATTTCGGGGTCGGGCTGGGCGCGTTTTCGGTCATCCTGATGGGGCTGGCGCTGAACGTCGCGGCGGCGGCGATCCTGACCATCTCCATCCTGTTCTATGTCCTGATCTATACCGTCTGGCTGAAGCGGCGGACGCCGCAGAACATCGTCATCGGCGGGGCGGCGGGCGCGTTTCCGCCGCTGATCGGCTGGGCCGCGGCGACGGGCGATGTCGCGCTGCTGCCGCTGCTGTTGTTCATGTTCGTGTTCCTGTGGACGCCGCCGCATTTCTGGGCGCTCGCGCTGTTCGTGAAGACCGATTACGCCAATGCCGGCGTGCCGATGCTGCCCGTCGTGGCGGGCGAGAAGGTGACGCGGCACCAGATCGGCCTCTACACCATCCCGATGGCGATCGTGGCGGTGGCGCCGTGGCCGCTGGGGCTGACCGGTGCGATCTATGGCGTGGTGTCGAGCGTGATGACGGCGTGGTTCGGCGTGCTGGCGTGGCGCGTCGCGCGGCGCACCACGGCCGCGGACGACAAGATGCTGCCCGAAAAGGCGCTGTTCAAATTTTCCATATTGTACCTGTTTGTGGTGTTTGGCGCGCTTGTCGCCGATCGGTGGATTGCATGATTGATGATCGGGATCTGATCCGGCGCCGGCAGAAAAGCCGTGCGGTCGTGATGGCGGTGTTGCTGGGCGCGTTCGTGGTGCTGGTGTTCGCCATTTCCATCGTGAAGATCAGAGAGGGTCTCGCGCACTGATGTTGGCACGTATTTCGGGCAAGGGGCGGACCGCTGCCTTTGCCGTGCTTGGCCTCCTGTTCATGACCGGTCTCGCCTTCGCCAGCGTGCCGCTGTACCGCCTGTTCTGCCAGGTGACCGGGTTCAACGGCACCACGCAGCGCGGGCTGGAGGCGCCGGGCGCCGTCGCCGGCGAGATGAAGATCGACTTCGACGCCAACACCAACGGCAAGCTGCCGTGGCGCTTCACGCCCGAACAGCCCAACCAGCGGGTGGTGATCGGCGCGCGCAACATGGCGTTCTTCACCGCGACCAACCGCGCCGCCGTGCCGACCACCGGCACCGCCACGTTCAACGTGACGCCGGGGCAGGCGGGGCAATATTTCACCAAGATCGAATGTTTCTGCTTCACCGAACAGACGTTGAAGCCCGGCGAGACGATGCGGATGCCCGTCATCTATTTCGTCGATCCGAAAATCCTTGAGGATCCCGACACGCGGGATATCGAGACCATCACGCTCAGCTATACGTTTTACCCGGTAGATTCGGGCAAGCCGTCCAGCTAAGCGAACGCAAAACACAGGGTACCAACAGGGGAAGAGCCCGATGGCCGGCGCCAAGAACCACGATTACCACATTCTCCCACCCGATCCCTGGCCGATCATCAGCTCCTTCTCGGCGCTGGCGATGGCGGCTGGCGGCATCATGTGGATGCACGGAGGCCATGTCGACAAGCCGAACGGCGGCGGCTGGCTGTTCTTCGCCGGCCTGGCGGCCGTGCTGTTCTCGATGTTCTGCTGGTGGCGCAACGTCATCCGCGAAGGCCGCGCGGGCGATCACACGCCGGTCGTGCAGCTGCATTTCCGCTATGGCATGATCCTGTTCATCGCCTCCGAGGTGATGTTCTTCGTCGGCTGGTTCTGGGCCTATTTCGATTTCGCGCTGTTCCCCGATGCGATCGTCTTCGTCGACGGCGCGGTGGAGCGCGTGACCGAGGGTGCGGCGCTGGCCGCGCAGTGGCCGCCCAAGGGCATGGAGGTGATCAACGCCTTCGAACTGCCGCTGCTCAACACGCTGATCCTGCTTTTGTCGGGCACCACCATCACCTGGGCGCACCATGCGCTGATCCACAACCAGCGTGGCGGCGAGAAGACCGGCCTGTGGGGCATGATCGGCGTCGGCAACCGCGACGGCGTGCTGAAGGGCCTGTGGGTCACGGTCGTCCTCGGCCTGATCTTCAGCATGATCCAGGCCTATGAGTACATGCACGCGCCGTTCCCGTTCAAGGGACTGAACTATGGCGCGGCGTTCTTCATGGCGACCGGTTTCCACGGTTTCCACGTCATCGTCGGCACGATCTTCCTGATCGTCTGCCTGATGCGCGCCTATAAGGGCGACTTCACGCCCAAGGCGCATTTCGGGTTCGAAGCGGCCGCCTGGTACTGGCACTTCGTCGACGTGGTGTGGCTGTTCCTGTTCGTCTCCATCTACATCTGGGGCGGCTGGGGCGCACCGGTCCACGGCTGACCGACGACCCGATCCACTGGATCGACAAGCAAGCGGGCGTGGCTCCACCGGAGCCGCGCCCGTTCGCGTTTGGGGATGCCACCAGCCCCGCCATGCGATGTGACCTTGCCAGCGGGGGCGGCGGCAGGGCAGGGCGGGCGGCATGAGGCGGCTGCCGATCCTTCCCACCATCATCGTCGCGCTGGCGGTTGCCACGATGATCGGCCTTGGCCTGTGGCAATTGCGCGTGCGCCTGCCGCAGAAGGAGGCGCAGCTGGCGCAGCTCGCCGCCAACCCGTCGCGGCCGGCGGTGACGTTTCCGCGCAGCCCGGACGATTCGCTGCTGTTCCGCGCCAGCGTCGCCGAATGCGCGCAGGTGACCGGGATCACCCGCGCGGGGGCGGGCAATGCGGGCTATCGCCTGATCGCGACCTGCCTGACGCCGGGCGGGGGCGCGCCGATCAAGGTACAGCTGGGCACGACACGCGATCCGACGAAGATGGTCGAATGGGGCGGGGGCATGGTGCGCGGCTGGATCAGCCATGCGCCCGACCAGACGCCGCTGATCGCCACGCTGTTCCGCGCAGCGCCCAAGGAGATGCTGCTGGTCGCGGCCGAGCCAGCCGCGGGGTTGACCGCCAACAGCCGGCCGGACATCGGCCTCGTCCCCAACAATCACCTGGCCTATGCCGGGCAATGGTTCTTCTTCGCCGCGGTCGCCGCGTTGATCTACCTCGTCGCGCTGCGCCGGCGGCTGGCGAGCCGCGCCTGACCCGGCCACGCCGCTGACCGACAGCGCGAAGCTGAGCTAGGCGGCGGGCAAGGAGGGCGCGGTTGCGAGGGGGCGGTCGCCGGGCTAACGCGCACGTCCATGCGGTACATCAGCACTCGCGGGGCAGCCCCTACGCTCGACTTTCGCGGCGCGACGCTCGCGGGGCTTGCGTCGGACGGCGGCCTGTACGTGCCCGATCACTGGCCGACGCTGAGCGCCGACGAGATCGCGGGGCTGGCCGGCCTGTCCTATGTCGATACCGCGGTGGCGGTGATGGCGCCGTTCATCGGGGATTCGCTGAGCCGGGACGAGCTGCGCGCGCTGTGTGAGCAGGCCTATGGCCGCTTTTCGCACGCCGCGGTCACGCCGCTGCGCCAGCTGGACCACGACCAATGGGTGCTGGAGCTGTTTCACGGCCCGACACTGGCGTTCAAGGACGTGGCGCTGCAGCTGCTGGGTCTGTTGTTCGAGCGGTTCCTGAAGGATGACGACGGCGCGCCGCTGACGATCGTCGGCGCGACCAGCGGCGATACCGGGTCGGCGGCGATCGACGCGGTTGCCGGGCGCGAGAAGATCGACATCTTCATGCTCCACCCCGCCGGCCGCGTGAGCGACGTGCAGCGCCGGCAGATGACGACGGTGCGCGCGCCCAACGTCCACAATATCGCGATCCGCGGCGATTTCGACACCGCGCAGGCGCTGGTGAAGGCGATGTTCAACGACCCCGCCTTTTCCGGGCGGTTCCGGCTGAGCGCGGTCAATTCGATCAACTGGGCGCGGCTGATGGCGCAGGTGGTCTATTATTTCTACGCCGCCGTTCGGCTGGGCGCGCCGGGGCGGCCGATCGCGTTCAGCGTGCCGACGGGCAATTTCGGCGATGTCTTCGCCGGCTATGTCGCGGCGCGCATGGGCCTGCCGATCGAGCGGCTGATCGTCGCCACCAACGTCAACGACATCCTTCACCGCGCGCTGTCCGCCGGGGATTATTCCTCCGCCACGGTGGTGCCAACCGCCACGCCGTCGATGGATATCCAGGTGTCGTCCAATTTCGAGCGGTTGCTGTTCGACCTGGGCGATCGCGACGGCGCGGCGCTGGCGGCGCAGATGCAGGGGTTCGAGGCGTCCAGGGCGATGCGGCTGACCAATGCGCAGCATGGCGGCGCGGCGGCGCATCTGGCGAGCGCGAGCGTCGATGCCGACGGGATGGCGCTGGCCATGCGCTGGGCGCATGAACATGCCGGCGAGCTGATCGACCCGCATACCGCGATCGCGCTGTCCGCCGCGCGCAGCGCCGCGTTCGACTGTCCGACGGTGACGCTGGCGACCGCGCACCCGGCCAAATTCCCCGAGGCGGTGGAGCGCGCAACGGGCCTCAGCCCCGCATTGCCGGCGCGCGTCGGCGACCTGTTCGAGCGCGAGGAAGCGTTCGTGACGCTGGACGCTACCTTTGACGCGGTGAGTGCCTATATAGCCGAGCGCGCGACTCCGCGTTCCTGACCCTTCTGCCGTTCGCATGTTGAAGGGGCGTGCCAGCCACGCTCCGATCGGCTGCGTGCCACGCGGGGTCTGCCCGAACCGCAAAGTCGAAGCGCGCCCTTACGTTCGCAGGATTCATTGATGCCATCCCCCCGCCGTACCTTCGCGATCATCTCGCACCCTGACGCCGGCAAGACGACGCTGACCGAAAAGCTGCTGTATGTCGGCGGCGCGATCCATCTGGCGGGCGAGGTGAAGGCGCGGGGGCAGAACCGGCGCGCGCGATCGGACTGGATGAAGATCGAGCAGCAGCGCGGCATCTCGGTGACGTCGAGCGTCATGACGTTCGAGAAGGACGGCGTGTTCTTCAACCTGCTCGATACGCCGGGGCACGAGGATTTCAGCGAGGACACGTACCGCACGCTGACCGCGGTCGATTCGGCGGTGATGGTGATCGACGCGGCCCGCGGCATCGAGGCGCAGACGCGCAAGCTGTTCGAGGTGTGCCGCCTGCGCAATGTGCCGATCATCACCTTCGTCAACAAGGTCGATCGCGAGGGGCGGCCGGTGTTCGAGCTGCTCGACGAGATTGCCGACATGCTGGCGCTGGACGTGTGCCCGATGAGCTGGCCGGTCGGCATGGGCGGCACGTTCCAGGGCGTGCTTGACCTGAAGACCAACCGCATCAGCCGCCCGGATGGCGACAGCCGCACGTTCCAGGGGCGGGTCGAGGATGCGCCCGAACTGCCGCCCGAGATCGCCGAGGAGATCGAGCTGGCGCAGGCGGGCTATGCCGCGTTCGACCCCGAGGCGTATCGCGCCGGCGACCTGACGCCGGTCTATTTCGGGTCGGCGCTGAAGGATTTCGGCCCCGCCGAGCTGATCGCCGCGCTGGCCGAATACGCGCCGCCGCCGCGCCCGCAGCCGGCGGAGCCCGCGCCGGTGCAGCCCGACGAGAAGGACGTCACCGGCTTCGTCTTCAAGGTGCAGGCGAACATGGACCCGCAGCACCGCGACCGGATCGCGTTCATGCGGCTGTGCTCGGGCACGTTCAAGCGCGGCATGAAGCTGACCCCGACCGGGCATGGCAAGCCGATCGCGGTCCATTCGCCGATCCTGTTCTTCGCCCAGGATCGCGAGATCGCCGACGAGGCGTTTCCGGGCGACATCATCGGTATTCCCAACCACGGCACGTTGCGCGTCGGCGATACGCTGAGCGAGAAGCCGGGGGTGCGGATCACCGGCCTGCCGAACTTCGCGCCGGAAATCCTGCGCCGCGTCGCGCTGAAGGATCCGACCAAGACCAAGCAGTTGCGCAAGGCATTGGATGACCTCAGCGAAGAAGGCGTGATCCAGGTGTTCTATCCCGAGATCGGATCGAACTGGATCATCGGCGTCGTCGGGCAGCTTCAGCTGGAAGTGCTGCTGTCGCGGCTGGAGGCGGAATATAAGGTCGCCGCCAATCTGGAGCCATCGCCGTTCGACACCGCGCGCTGGATATCCTCGGACGATCCCGCCGCGCTGAAGGAATTCACCGATCTGAACCGCGGCGCGCTGGCCAAGGATCGCGACGGCAATCCGGTGTTCCTGGCGAAGAGCGCGTGGGAAGTCGGATATATCGCCGATCGTTATTCCAAGGTCACCTTCGCGGCGACTCGCGAGCGGTGACAGGCGCCGCTCATCCCGCGCGGGATGACGGTGGACGCTGGATAGAGTAGGATATGGCCATGGCCGAACGCTTTGAACGACATCGCCAGCCGTGGAAGCCGGACGAAATCCAGAAGCTGCACACGCTGGCCAAGAAGGGCATGGCGCTGAAGGCGATCGCCAAGGCGCTGACCCGTAGCGAGGAATCGGTGAAGGAGCAGGCGAAGCGCGACGGATTGTCGATCGCCAAGCTGCACTGACCGGACGTGACCGCGCAGGATTATGACGCCATCGTGCTGGGGGCCGGCGCGGCGGGGCTGATGTGTGCCGCGGTCGCCGGGCAGCGCGGGCGGCGCGTGCTGGTGATCGACCATGCCGAAAAGGCCGGGAAGAAGATCCTGATTTCCGGCGGCGGGCGGTGCAATTTCACCAACATCGGTACCGCGCCCGACCGTTTCCTGTCGGCCAACCCGCATTTCGCGCGATCGGCGCTGGCACGCTACACGCCGGCCGACTTCCTGGCGCTGGTCGAGCGATATGGCATCGCCTGGCACGAAAAGACGCTGGGGCAATTGTTCTGCGACGGTTCCGCGCGGCAGATCGTGGCGATGCTGCTGGAGGAATGCGCCAGGGGCGGGGTCGATTTCACGCTTGGCCGGCCGGTCGGCGGGGTCGAGCATGGGGCTGACGGGTTTCGCGTGGCGATCGGCGGGGGACGGGACGTTCCGGTCACGGCACGCGCGCTGGTGGTGGCGACCGGGGGGGCGTCGATCCCGAAGATGGGCGCGACCGGCTTTGCCTATGACCTGGCGCGGCAGTTCGGGATGAAGGTAGTGGAGCCACGCCCGGCGCTGGTGCCGCTGACGTTGGGCGGGGACGATCCGTTTCGCGCGCTGGCGGGTGTCGCGACCCCGGTCGTGGCGCGCGCGGGCAAGACCGCGTTCCGTGAGGCGATGCTGTTCACGCACCGTGGGCTGTCGGGGCCGGCGATCCTTCAGGTGTCATCCTATTGGCGGCATGGCGACCCGATCATCGTCGACCTCGTCCCCGATCGCGGGGAGGGCTGGCTGCGCGAGGCGAAGCGGGCGACGCCGCGGGCGGGTGTCGGCAAGCTGCTCGCCGGGGCGTTGCCGCAGCGGCTGGCGGATGCGCTTGCGGAGATGCTTGGGCTGCGCGGGGAACTGGCCAACCTGCCCGATGCGAAGCTGGCGGCGGCGGAGCAGGCGCTGGCGGGGTGGCGTTTCGTGCCCAACGGCAGCGAAGGATTCGCCAAGGCGGAAGTGACCGTCGGCGGGGTATCGACCGCGGACCTTTCGTCGCAGACGCTGGAATCGCGCAAGGTGCCGGGGCTGTATGTGATCGGCGAGGCGGTTGACGTCACCGGATGGCTGGGCGGATATAATTTCCAATGGGCCTGGGCGAGCGGCTGGGCGGCGGCGCAGGCGCTTTGGCCCTGATGCTGTGACCCTGATGCTGTGACCGGGGACGTTCCGGGCCGGGACGCGGCGCGCGCGCTAAGTGAGGGCGCGTATTGCTGATGCCATACACCATCGGCTAGACCGATCGACGATTATCCCGGGAAAACATGATGAAGCTGGTTCGCGGCGCGTGGAAATTGCTGGTCGGCATCAAGGACGCGCTGGTGCTCGTCGCGATGCTGCTGTTCTTTGCGCTGCTGTTCGCGGCGCTGAACTCGCGGCCGAGCGCGCCGTCGATCAAGGACGGCGCGCTGGTGCTGGCGCTGAACGGCCCGATCGTCGAGCAGCCCCAGGAAGTGGACCCGCTGGCATTGGTGTCGGGGCAGCAGATCGGCCAGCAATATCGGCTGCGCGACGTGGTGCGCGCGATCGACGCGGCGAAGGACGACGCGCGGGTCAAGGCGATCGTCCTTGACCTCGACCGGTTCGGTGGCGGCTATCCCGCGACGCTGGCCGAGGTTGCCGATGCGCTGCTGCGCGCGCGGCAGGCGGGGAAGCCGGTGCTGGCATTTGCCACTGCCTATACCGATGGCGGCTATCGCCTGGCGGCGGCGGCGAGCGAGATCTGGACAGCGCCGCTGGGCGGGATCGCGCTATCCGGTCCGGGCGGCAGCCGGCTGTACTACAAGGGGCTGATCGACAAGCTGGGCGTCGACGTCCACGTGTTCCGCGTCGGCAAGTTCAAGTCGGCGGTCGAGCCCTATACCCGTACCGACGAGAGCGCGGAATCGCGCGCGGCGTCGGAGGCGCTGTACGGATCGCTGCTGGACCAGTGGAAGGACGGCGTCGCCCGCGCCCGGCCAAAGGCGCAGATCGCCCGCTGGCTGGAGCAGCCGGCCGAGCTCGCCCGGTCGGCACAGGGCGACATCAGCAAGGTGGCGCTGGCGACCGGCATGGTCGACAAGATCGGTGATCGCCTGGCGTTCGGCCGCCGCGTCGCCGAGCTGGCGGGTACCGAGAGCGGCAAGCCCGCCGGGTGGTTCAACCAGATCAAATATGCCGCCTATGTCAGCGCCAATCCGGCGCCCAATGGCGGCGAGATCGGCGTCGTGACGGTGGCGGGCGAGATCGTCGACGGCAAGGCCGCGCCGGGCACCGCCGGCGGCGAGACGATTTCCAAGTACATCCTCGACGGGCTGGCGCAGAACAAGCTGAAGGCGCTGGTCGTCCGGGTCGATTCGCCGGGCGGGTCGGTGATGGCGTCCGAGCAGATCCGCGCCGCGGTGCTGCAGGCCAAGCGGCAGGGGCTGCCGATCGTCGTGTCGATGGGCGGGCTGGCTGCGTCGGGCGGATATTGGGTATCGACCCCGGCCGACGTGATCTTTGCCGAGCCGCAGACGATCACCGGATCGATCGGCATTTTCGGCCTCGTCCCGACGTTCGAGCAAACGCTGGCCAAGATCGGTATCACCACGGACGGCGTGAAGCTGACGCCGCTGGCCGGGCAGCCGGACCTTCTGGGTGGGTTGAACGAGCAGACCGACATGGTGCTGCAATCGACCATCGAGCATGGCTATCGCGAGTTCGTGCGGCTGGTGTCGCAATCGCGCAAGCTGCCCGTCGCGCGGGTCGACGAGATCGCGCAGGGGCGCGTGTGGGATGGCGGCACGGCGCGGCAGATCGGGCTGGTCGATCGCTTCGGATCGCTGAACGACGCGATCAAGGAAGCGGCGCGCCGCGCGAAGCTGGACCCCGACACAGCCAAGCCCAACTACCTGGAGAAGAAGCCGACCTGGGCGAGCCAGATCGTGCAGCAGATCGGTAGCCGCGAGGAGGACAGCGGCGCAGCGCCGGCCGACGCCTTTGCGCGGATCGGCTGGGTCCAGCGCCAGGCGATGGCGCAGGCGGCGGGCGACCTGCGGCGGCTGGCCGCGGGCGGCGGCGTGCAGGCACGCTGCCTGGAGTGCGGCGGGCTGGGGCCGCAGCAGGCGACGGCGAGCGACGCACGGCTGATGGACCTGCTGCTGGCGCGGCTGGGTCTGTGATCGTCGGCCCTGTAACCATGATGGGTGCGGCGCTGTTGCTGGTGCAGGCGGCGGCGCCCGCCGGCGGCGCGCCGGAGCCGGCCGCGGCAGTGACGGTGCAGGTGGCCTCGCCGCGCAGCCTGTCGGGACGGTTCACCTGCGGTACCGTGACCTATGAGTTGCAGCTGACCGCCGCGCCGGCGACGGGCAATCCGGTGATGCTTGACCGGCTGACGGCGGGCAGCAAGCCGGTCGATGCCGGCGTGCTGGCGGAGGTGCGGCGGATGGCGGCGCGACTGGCCGATGCGCAATCGCTGGACGTCCGCTGCCGCAGCGACGGCACCGGCGAGCTCAGCATCTATGGCACGCAAGGCGTCGCCGGTGCCGGACCGCGACGCGCGCGGCTGCGCGGCATCCTGGAGGGTGGGCGGATCAGCGCGCTGACGGTCGCGGTCCAGCGGTGACGCTGGCGATCCGCGCGGCGCGGCCGGGAGACGCCGCTGCGGTCGCCGCCATCTACGCCCCCTTCGTCACCAGTGACGTCGTGTCGTTCGAGACCGAGGCGCCCGACGAAGCGCAGATGGCGCTGCGCATGACGGGCACGGACGGGCTGTATCCCTGGCTGGTGGCGACGGTGGCCGGGCCGGCGGGCGAGACGATCGCCGGCTATGCCTATGCCGGCCGGTTCCGCGAGCGTGCGGCCTATCGCCATGTGGTGGAAACGTCGATCTACCTGTCGCCCGAGGCGCGCGGGCGCGGCATCGGGCGGCGGCTGTACCAGGCGCTGCTGGAGACGCTGCGCGTGCAGCATTTCACCCAGGCGATGGGGGTCATCACGCTGCCCAACGACCGATCGGTGCGGTTGCACGAGGCGGTCGGATTTCGCCCCGTCGGCGTGCTGGAGGCGGTGGGCCACAAATATGGCCGCTGGATCGACGTCGGTCTGTGGCAATGCGCGCTGGGCGAGCGCGATGCGCCTGCCGCCGACATATTGCCGTTCACCGAGGTCGGGGTGCGGTTGCCGGGAGGCGGCAACTGAGGATCAGCGCCGGCCGCGATAGGCGGGAAGGTGGATCTGCCAGTGGATCGCCGCGGCGCGCAGCGCGAAGCCGGCAGAGGCGGCGATCATCGCCGCGGCCCAGCCGGGGAGCGCGACATAGGTGAGGCCGACGTAGAGCGCGGCGGCGAGCGCGGCAGCCGTCACATAGAGCTCCGGCCGCATCAGGATCGAGGGTTCGTTGGCCAGCACGTCGCGGATGATGCCGCCGACGCAGCCGGTGACCACTCCCATCACAAAGGCCGGAACGGGCGGCACGCCATAGCCGATCGCCTTGGCCGCGCCGTAGACGGCATAGGCCGCCAGCCCCACCGCATCGAACCAGTCGAGCGCCTGGCCGCGCCACCAGCGTTCGGGCGTGACCCAGATCAGCAGGCCGACGCCAAGGCACACGGTCGACGCGCGGCTGTCGACGATCCAGAACACCGGCGCGCCGATCAGGAGATCGCGCATCGTGCCCCCGCCAACCCCGGTGATGAGAGCAAAGAAGAGCAACGTCACCAGCGTCTGCGCCCGCCGCGCCGCGGCCAACGCACCCGAGGCGGCGAAGACGGCGAGCCCTGCCAGGTCGAACCAGGCGGCGAAGGCAGGAAGGATCGTGTCGCTTTCCATGATCGCGCCGGTGCTAGCAGAGGGCGGGGGTGCGGGTGAGCGGCGACGTCGCGGGCGGCCCGGCATCATTGGTCATCATGGTTCGCGCCATTGATCGAGCGCGGCCTCATACGCCTCCCGTGCGTCGATGCGGCGGCGATCGAGCCGGGTGCGCTCGGCGGCCTGCGCCTTGTCGAGCGCGCGGCGTTTGGCGGCGAGCGCCTGTTCCTCGCGGCGCAGCGCCTCGCGTTCTGCCTTGTGACGCGCCTCGGCCGCGGCGAGGGCGGCTTCGGCCTGATCGAGCTTGGTGCGTTTTGGCTTAGGTTTCGGCTTAGGCTCGGGCTTGGGCTTGGGCTTTGGTGCTGCCTTGGGCTGCGGCCGGCCCTTGGCCCTTGCGGCGGGGGTTTCCGGCGCGCTCGCTTTCGACGGGGCGCGCGTCGATCGGCGGGGTGGGGGCTCGTCGGCGTCGTCCATGGTGCGGGCGACGCGGATCACCTCACCCGGGCGATCGAGCGGGGCGGCCATCAGCGCGGGGTCGGTCACTTCCTCCGCGATGCCACGCGCGAAGAGATTGGCATCGCTGCCCCATGCCGCGAGTGCCGCCTTCTGGCTGGTCGCCGCGACATAGGCGTCGTGAAAGCCAGCGGGGGTGCGATAGACCTTCAGCTTCGCCATGCGGCCACTTGTCGCTCGGCGACGGCGGGCGGGCAAGCGGCGTCTCGACACGGTCGCGGTTGATGCCTATCGCATCGGCGAAACAACGATTTTTCTTTGGGGGATTGAATGCCGACACCCAGCAAGGTGCTTGATCGCGTTCTGGTGCTTGAAATGGTTCGCGTGACGGAAGCGGCGGCGATCGGCGCCTCCACCCTGATCGGGCGCGGCGACGAAAAGGCTGCCGACGCAGCCGCGGTCGAGAAGATGCGCGAGGCGCTCAACACGCTCGACATCGACGGCACGGTCGTGATCGGCGAGGGCGAGCGCGACGAGGCGCCGATGCTGTACATTGGCGAGAAGGTCGGCGCGGCGCAGGGCACCGGGCCGAAGATCGACATCGCGCTCGATCCGCTGGAAGGCACCACCATCTGCGCCAAGGCTGGCCCCAACAGCCTGGCCGTGCTGGCGATCGGCGAGGAAGGCTGCCTGCTGAACGCGCCCGACGTGTACATGGAAAAGCTGGCGGTCGGCCCGGGGCTGCCCGAGGGCGTGATCGACCTCGACAAGTCGCCGACCGAGAACGTCAAGGCAGTGGCCGCGGCGAAGGGCGTCGAGCCCAACGAGATCATCGTGTGCGTGCTGGATCGCCCGCGCCACGAGAAGATGATCGCCGAGCTGCGCTCGATCGGGTGCGGCGTGGTGCTGATCGGCGACGGCGACGTCGCGGGCGTGATCGCGACGACCGATCCCGACACCACGATCGACATGTACATGGGGTCGGGCGGAGCGCCGGAAGGCGTGCTGGCCTGCGCGGCGCTGCGCTGCGTCGGTGGCCAGTTCAAGGGCCGGCTCTTGTTCCGCAACGAGGACGAGCGGGCCCGGGCGCGCAAATGGGGCATCACCGACCTCGACAAGCAATATGACCTGACCGAGCTGGCCAAGGGCGACTGCATCTTTGCCGCGACCGGCGTGACCGACGGGTCGCTGCTGGAGGGCGTGAAGCGCAAGGGCAAGATCATGACCACCGAGAGCGTCGTCATGCGCGCCTCGTCGGGCACGGTGCGCTGGGTGCGCGGCGAGCACCGCCTGAACCGCTGATGCGGCGGGCGTGAGCGGGCGGCGGTGAACCGGCCGCGCTGATGCTGGCGGGGACGTCGGCGGGCATGTCGGCGGGGGTGCTGCCGGCCCTGGCGCTGCTGATCGGGGCGATCGCGCTGATCGCCCATGCGCTGCGCAGCCGGCGCAGCATCGCCGCGCGGATCGCTGACGCGGTGCGCGGCGCTTCCCCCTCGCGGCCCCGCGCCTCGCTAGGCTGGGCGGCCGGGATCGCCGGCATGTATGGCGCGACCTCGCTGGTGGCGCTGGCGCTGATCGGGCGGATCAAGGCGGTAGCGGTGCTGCCGCCCGAGCTGTACGGCGCCTTTGGCATCCTTCCCCTTGATGGCGTGGCGCTGCGCGAGACGGCGCTGTCGATCGGCGGCGGCTTCCTGCTGGGCGCCGGGCTGGTCGCGGTGTCGCTGTGGCGGCGGTGGCGGGTGATCGGGCCGACGTACCGTTCGCCCGCGATTGCGCGATCACGCCGGGAGACGGGCGCGGCGCTGCTGCTGGCGGCAAGTGCGGGAGTGGCGGAGGAATTGTTCTTCCGCCTGACGGTGCCGCTGCTGGCGGCGATCGTGACGGGGAGCGCGGCGATCGGCTGCGTCCTGGGCTGGGCGCTGTTCACGCTGGCGCATCGCTACCAGGGGCGCGGCGGGATGATCGCTGTCGGCCTGATCGGCGCGGGGCTGGGGTGGCTGTATCTGTCGACCGGGCTGTTATGGGCCGCGATGCTGCTGCATGCGGTGGTCGACGTGAATGCGCTGATCGTCCGGCCGTGGCTGGAGCGGCGCTTTGGCCGCGGCCGATGACGGCGGTGGCGGCAGGGCAATGATCGCCGCTGCGTGACGGCGCTCTCCCTCCCGGCCGGATGGGGGGAAGGAGAGCGTGGCCGTGCGATTACTTGCTGCGTTCGACCTGTTCGAAGTCGAGTTCGACCGGGGTGGCGCGGCCGAAGATCGACACCGACACCTTGACCTTCGCCTTGTCGAAATCGAGTTCCTCGACGGTGCCGTTGAAGCTCGCGAACGGGCCGTCGAGCACCTTGACCGAATCGCCGATCTCGAAATCGACCTTGATCTTGGTCTTCGGCGCGGCGGCGGCCTCTTCCTTGCTGTTGAGCATGCGCGCGGCTTCCGCCTCGCTCACCGCCTGCGGCTTGCCGGACGAACCGAGGAAGCCGGTGACCTTGGGCGTGTTCTTGACGAGGTGATAGACCTGGTCAGTCATCTCGAGCTTGGCGAGCACATAGCCCGGCATGAACTTGCGCTCGACCTGGACCTTCTTGCCGCGACGCGCTTCCTGCACCGTCTCGGTGGGCACTTCGATCCGCTCGACCAGCTGTTCGAGGCCCATGCGGCTGGCCTCGGCCATGATCGCGTCGCGAACCTTGCCCTCGAAGCCCGAATAAGCGTGGATAATGTACCAGCGTGGCATGTTGCGGGCGCGTCCTTTTTCTTACTTGGCCAGGCTGAGCAGGGCGTTGACGATCGCGTTGAAGACCGTGTCGACGCCAAGGAAGAAGAGCGCCAGGATGGTCGTCATGATCATCACCATGACGCCGGTCATGATCGTTTCGCGCCGGCTCGGCCACACGACCTTCCTGGTCTCGGCACGAACCTGGTTGATGAACTCGATCGGGGACGTCTTCGCCACGTGCGTTAGCCTTTTAATCGTTCGATACCGCGAGCGGGGCATGTGCCTTCTACCGCGTCCCCGGGGGGAAACGGTGGTAAAAGCCGTCCGCGCTGTCGGATGCGTCCAGCGAAATAGCGATGCGCGCCGTCAAGAGCAAGGGCGCACGGCATGCCGCGCAAAAGGGACGGGTCGTGAGGGGCGGCAGGGCGCGCGGGAGATCGGGGCGCCGGATATGTCCGCCGGATCGTGCGGCCTGGCCCCACCGGATGCTTGGCAGGGGAGCTCGGATTCGAACCGAGGGCCTTCGGTTTTGGAGACCGACGCTCTAACCAGCTGAGCTACACCCCTGCAGCGACACGGCCCTTAGCGACCCTGGCGCAAAGGTTCAAGCGGCACGAAACGCGGGGCCCGTACGGCCGGCCAGGGCGCGTGCCTCGCTCACCGGCAGCGGGCGGCCGAAGTAGAAACCCTGGATCTTGGAGACGCCGAGCGCGCGTACGAGCGTCAGTTCGTCGGACGTTTCCACCCCCTCCGCCGTCGTCGCCATGCCGAGGCTGCCGGCGAGCGCGACGACGGCGCGGATGATCGCCAGCGCCTCCGGCACGCCCTTGGCCGCGGCGGTCACGAAGCTGCGGTCGATCTTGATCGAGGAAAAGCGCGTGCGCGACAGATAGCCGAGCGAGGAATAGCCGGTGCCGAAATCGTCGAGGCTGAGCCGGACGCCCAGTTCGAGGATGCGGTCCAGCACCTTCACCGCGCCGGTCCCCTCGCGCATGAACACGCTTTCGGTGACCTCCAGCTCCAGCCGGTGCGGCGCGAGCTTCGTGCTGGCGAGCGTGCGGGCGACGACCGCGACGAAATTGGGATTGTGCAGCTGTTCGGGCGAGACGTTGATCGCGACGCGCACGTCATCGGGCCAGCGGGTCGCTTCCTCGCAGGCGGTGCGCACGACCCATTCGCCGATCGGCCCGATCAGCCGGGTCTCCTCCGCCAGCGGGATGAATTTCGCCGGCGAGATCGTGCCGAATTCGGGATTGTGCCAGCGCAGCAGCGCCTCGAAGCCGGACAGGCGCTCGCTCGTCGCATCGACGACGGGCTGATAGTCGAGCTGCAGCTCGCCGCGGTCGAGCGCCTTGCGCAGCGCCATTTCGAGCACGCGCCGCTCCTCCGCATCGACATGAAGCTGCGGCTCATAGGCGTGGAAGACGCCGCCGCCGGCGTCCTTCGAGCGATAGAGCGCAAGATCGGCCGAGCGGATCAGCGTTTCCGCGGCGCGGCCGTCACGCGGCGAGGTGGCGACGCCGACCGAGGCGCCGATGTAGAGCGTGTGCTGATCGACCTCATAGGGTTGCGACAGCGTGTCGATGATTGTGCGGGCGAGCGACTCGACCCGCGCCGGATCGGTCGCATCGTTGACGACGACGGCGAACTCGTCGCCGCCGAGCCGGCCGATCAGCTCGTTTTCGGTGATGAGCTGGCCGAGCCGCTCCGCAACGCGGCCCAGCAGGCGATCGCCGATCGGATGGCCAAGCGTGTCGTTGACCGCCTTGAAGCGATCAAGGTCGATCATCATGAACGCGGCGCGGCTGCCCCAGCGTTCCGCCTCCGCCAGCGCGCGGGCCAGCGCCTCGTTGACGTAGAGCCGGTTGGGAAGGCCGGTGAGCGCGTCGAAGCGGGCCAGCCGGTTGATCTTGTCGGCCGACGTGCGCTGTTCGGTGACGTCGGAGCCGACGCCGCGGAAGCCGACGAAACGGCCGCTTTCGTCGTGGCGCGGGCTGGCGGTGATTTCCCACCAATGCTGCTTGCCGCCGACGATCACCGGCAGCACGAGGTCGCGGAACGGCTCGCGCCGTTTCAGCTTGTCGGCGAGCAGGCGGAGCCCGGGGCTGAAATCGCCGGTGTCCCAGCTGGGGCCGGCCAGCGCCTGGAGCAGCGACATACCCTCCAGCTGATCGGGGGTGTAGCCGAGCGCACTGGCAACCCGAGTGCTGACGCGGCAGAGCCGGCGCTGCGCATCGGTTTCCCACAGCCAGTCGGCGCGCGAATCCTCGAACTCGCCGAGCAGCAGGCTGACGGTTTCATTGCTGTCGGAGAGGTTCAGCTCGATCGCGCGCAGCATGACATGGAACCGGGCGCGCGTGATGCACGCGGCGACCAGCAGCGCGGCGAAGATCAAGGTCGCGAGCGCCGGGATGATCGCTTGCTGGAGCAGCAGCAGGAGGATCGCAGAGGCCGCGACGCCGCCGATGAAGCTGAGCGCGGCAAGGACCAGCGGCGCCATGGCGAAGGCAGCCGCGGTCATCAGCACCGACAGGATCATCCACAGGTCGAAGGTCGCCGCCGGCGCGGTGGCGGCGAAGACGAGCGGCGGGAAGCTCCAGATCGCGGCAAGCGCGAGCCCTTCGAGCGCGGTGTCCCGCATCTCCTGCAGCGAGGCCTGCCCCTCCGCCAGATGCCGCGTGTTGAGGCGGCGAAGCGTGATGAGGGTCGATACCGCGACCAGCCCGACGAACCAGGTCGCGAGCCACCAATGCGGTACGCGCCCGTTGAACAGAATCGATACCGCAACCGCGCCCGACAGGTTGGCGGCGAGCAGGAACAGCGCGAGTCGGCGGCCGACAAACAGCTGAGTCGCGCGCAACCGCCCCCACAATTCCGGGTCGTCACCATTCCGGATACCCAGCAGCTGCCATAAAGGCACGGGGACCGGACCAGGGCTGAACGGCAGTTTCACGACACCCGGATGACACGATCAGGGTTTATTTATCGTTTCCATCGCCGTGATGCGCGCATCCTTTCCGCTGTGTATCAGGGAAATGGCGCAACAATCAGTGGGCGGGTGTTAGCGCGAAGCCGAGCCGGGGCAGGTGAACGACCACCGATCCCGCGCGGTCGTCATCACGCGCGATCGACCAATGGTGCGGCGATGATCCGACGAGTCGGCCCGCGATCGGATCGCGGCCATAATCGGTGGCGGCGACGGTGACGGTGCGGCCGGCGAGCGCCTGATCGGCGGGATCGACGCTGGCGGGGGCGGGCGTGGCGTCGCGCGCGGCCGCGATCGCATCCTGCCGCGTGGCCGCGCTGCGATCACCATGGCCGATCGCCACCACCCGGTCATACCAGGCGGCGAGGCCGGGCAGATCGAGGAAGGCGTCTGCCGACGGGGCGTGGAAGGAACGCACGAACCACAGATTGTAGAAGGCGTTGGCATCGGCGAGGCCGGGGCGGTCGCCGGTGAGGAAGGCGCGGCCGTCGGCAAGTTGATCGCTCACCAGCGCGGCGTGGCTGCGCAGCTGCGCGGCCATATAGGGGACCGCGGCGGCCATCGCCTCCGGGTTGAAGGGCGCGCCGCTCAATTTCTCGCGATCGGCGCGGAAGGCGGGATCGACCTTGTCACCCAGGCCGCCGAAGATGACGCCGACCGCCGCCTGGAAGAACGAGCGGTCGGTCCATTGTGCCAGCGCCTGGTCGAGCCCGGTGCTGCCGGTGGGGAAGAGCGAGGGGCTCGGGAAGCGGCGTTCCAGCTCGCGCACGATCAGCACACTGTCGCAATAGATGTCGGCGCCGATCTGCATCACCGGGATCCGGCGATAGGCGCCGGTGAGCGCCAGCAGATCAGGCTTGGGCATGATCACCGGCTGGTCGATCGCGGCCCAGGCGAGTTGCTTGATGCCGAGGCACACGCGAACCTTTTCGGAAAAGGGCGAGCTGTCATACTGGTGCAGCAGGATGGTCATGGCGGTCCTCTTCCGGTTGCTGCTCGTGGGCGGCAGCATGAGCGGGAGGATTACCGTTGTGCACAACTAAGTCGATCGTTTTCTTTTGGGCGGGCGATCGAGGAGGGTGAGGGGGAATGCCGATGCTGCTGATGATGCTGGCTGCTGCGAGTGCGCCGATGGCGAGCGTCCGGGTGGCGTTCGACCGCGACGGCGTGACGACGGTCGACAGCCGCGGGTTGGCAGACGCCGCAAGCGGCCGGGCGGTGACGGCGGATGATCCGGTGCGCATCGCCTCCATCTCCAAGCTGGTGGTGGCGATCGGGGTGATGCGGCTGGTGGAGCAAGGGGTGCTCGACCTTGATGCCGATGTGTCGGAGCGGCTTGGCTGGCGGCTGCGCCATCCGAATTACCCGGACGTGCCGATCACCTTGCGCCTGCTGCTGTCGCACCGTTCGGGCCTGACCGACCATGCCGGCTATCTGATCGCGCTGGACGAAGGCATCCAGGCGGCGGTGGCGGAGCCGAAGGCGTGGGATGACGCCAACCCGCCAGGGCGGTTCTTTCGCTACACCAACCTCAATTTTCCCGTGGTGGCGAGCGTGATGGAGCGGGCGACGGGTGAGCGGTTCGATCGGCTGATGGAGAGGCTGGTGCTCGCGCCGCTGAAGCTCGACGCCTGTTTCAACTGGGCCGGGTGCAGTGCGGAGGCGAAGGCGCGCGCGGTGGTGCTGTATGACGAGGGAAAACCGGTGCGCGACGAACAGGCGTTCATCGCCGGCTGTCCGGTCACGCCCGCAAAGGATGGCAGCTGCGACCTCACGACCTGGCAGGCGGGGCGCAATGGCGCGCTGTTCTCGCCGCAGGGTGGGCTTCGCATCTCGATGCGCGGGCTGGCCAAGATCGGGCGACTGCTGCTGAGCGATGGCTCGGTGGATGGCGTGCGATTGTTGTCGCCGGCGTCGATGCGGGTGCTGACGACGCCCGAATGGACGTTCGACGGTAGTAATGGCGTGCAGAATGAGGAGGCGGAGAGCGGGGTGCGCGCGGGCGGCTTCAACTGCCGCTATGGCCTGGCGGTCAGCTTTACCGCGACGCCGCTGCCGGCCTGCCGTGATGATCCGGTGGGCGACAAGCGGCCACGGATCGGCCATGCGGGCGAGGCCTATGGCCTGCGGTCGGGCCTGTGGGTCGATCGCGCGGCCGGCACCGGAATCGCCTATTTCGCGACCAATGTGACGCCTGAGCCGGGCGCGCGATCGGCGCTGACGCTGACCGAGGAGCGGCTGGCGCGGGGCGAGTGAGGGCCTAGAGCAAAGGCTTGTCGATGCGGCGCAGCGCGCGGTCGAACAGCGAGATGGTGTGCGCGTGGAGCGCGTCGCCGATCGGCTTTGGCGTCAGGCCGGCGCAGGCGCGGGCGTGGCTTCCCTCCAGGATCGCACCGAGCTTGAACGGGGCGAGGACGGTGTACCAGCGCGCCTCCGCCGCGGTGCGGCCGGTGGCGGCGAGATAGCGATCGGCGATTTCGGCCAGCGTGGGGAAGCCGTCCCACGGCGTGACCGACAGCCGCGGATTGGCGTCATCGGGGTCGCGCCAGGTGGCGGTCAGCCAGCCGAGATCGAGCAACGGATCGCCGCGGCTGGCGAGTTCCCAGTCGACGATCGCGGCGAGCGCGGGCGAATCCGGCCGGTACATGACGTTGGAGAGGTGATAGTCGCCGTGGATCAGCCCGGGGCGCATCGTCGTCGGGCGGTTCGCCTCCAGCCAGGCGCAGATCGCATCGACATCGGGGAGCGCGTCGAGCCCGGTCCAGCCGTCGAACTTGGCATAGCCATCCAATTGCGCGCGCCAGCGCGGCACCTGGCGTTCGAGCCAGCCGTCGAGCTTGCCCAGATCGTCCAGCCCCGCCTCATGCGGGTCGACCCGCGAAAGCGCAACGGCGCCGTCGACGATCGCCTCGCCCATCCGGCGGCGCACATCGGCGCTTTCGGCATGGAGCGGGGGCAGGCCGACGGTGGCGTTGAAGCCGTCGATCGGCTCCATCAGGTAGAAAGCGGTGCCCAGCACGGCCGGATCGCCCTCGCCGGCGATGAAGCCGGGGTGCGGCACGTCCGATCCGGCGAGCGCGGCGAGCACCTTCATCTCGCGGCGCATTACCTCGTCACTTTCGGGACGCGGGCGGCGCGGCGGGCGGCGCAGGACATAGGTGCGGCCGGCCCGGTCGAAGCGCAGCAGGATGTTCTGCGTGCCGCCGCCCAGCGTCTGCGCGCCGGTGATCGGCCCGTCGCCGAGCCCCTGGCGATCCATCCAGCGCGCGAGCACGTCGAGATCGATGAGTTCCGCCCATGCCTCACGATCATGCGCCAATGCCGCCATCTCTCTCCCGCTCCGCCGTTGTCAGGTCGCCGCTTCTAAGTCGGTCGCCTTAGCATGGCGGCGGGGCCGGGATGCGTCAATCTAAGCCATGTGACTTGAACCGCGGGCGCGCATGGCCGATGGTCCTGCCGCATGAACATGGTGCGTCCCCCCTCCGCCGGCCGTGGCGGCTCCACCCGCAACGAGCTGAAGCGCGCCGCGCGCCGCCTGTTCGCCGAACGCGGCATCGCGGCGGTGGGCATGCGCGAGATCGTGGAAGCCGCAGGGCAGCGCAACGCGGCGGCGGTGCATTATTATTTCGGCAGCAAGGACGACCTGCTGCGCGAGCTGGTGGTCGAGGGCGCGGACCTGATCGACGCATCGCGCATGACCATGCTGGACGAGGCGGAGGCGAAGGGCGAGATGTCCTTGCGCGACGTGGTGCGTGCGCTGGTCGTGCCCAATGCCGAGCTGCAAGGCGAGACGGGGGAAGGCGAGACCTATTTCCGTTTCATGACCAGCATGCAGACCGAGCGGCGGCAGATGTTCGACGAATGGGCGGGCGGCGAACATTCCGAAGGCTATGTCCGCTGCCTGGCGCATTTCCACCGGCTGCTGGCGCATCTGCCGCACGCGCTGGTCAATCAGCGGCTGCTGTTCGCCGGCCTGTCGCTGCGCACCTTGCTGGCGGGGCGCGAGGCGGCGCGTGATGCGGGGGCGGGGCCGGATCATCCCTATTGGGGCGAGCCGGTGGCGCTGGACGGGATGATCGATGCGGTGGAGGCAATATTGATGGGGCCACCGCCAGCCGAGGAGGCATCGCGCCCCGCCGCTGCTAGCGTTTCCGCCACGCCAGCCTGATCAGCGGCGCGAGCGCGGTGGACGCGCCCGGGCGGATCAGCAGATAATCGCGGATCGCCGGGCCGGGCGCGGCGCCGATCGTCCGTTTGTAGCCGCTGTCGCCGGCGCCCCAATCGACCCGGGTGATGCCGCGGTCGAGCGCGTCGACGAGGTTGCGGTAATAAAGCAGCTTGCCCGGCGAATGTTTGCCGAACGTCGGATCATAGCTGTTGGCGACGGCGTACTTCAGGTCGCCGGCGTCAATGTCGAAGGAGAAGGCGGCGGGGCGGCCGTCAACCGTCAGCAGTGCGGCGCGGAACATGCCCGCCAGCACCGGATCGGCGGCGGCGGCACGCCAGAAGGCGCCGTGGCCCGCGCGGGTGAATTTCGCGTCGCGCCCGTCGGTGCGGGCGGCGATCCAGCTGGACCATTCGATCGCGGCGAGATCATCGAACGCGGCGGGCCAGTCCCGGCCGGTCAGGAACGACCAGCCGAGCGTGCCGTGTTCGGCCAAATGCTTTTCGTGGAAGCGGTTCTTGCGCAGCGTGGAATTGCGCGGCCACACCCCCTCCGCCAGCGCGGCCGCCATGTCGAGCAGGAAGCTGGTGGCGATGGTGCGGTCGATCACGCGCCAGCCACTGGCGCGCGCCGCATCGATCAGCGGCGTTGCGGCAGGATCGCCATCATAGACCGGGCCGATACGCAGCACGCGGACGGTGCGCGCTAGTGTTGAGAGCAGCGTGTCGAAAGCGGCGGGCGGGGTGTCCTCCGCCACCGGAAAGCTGCGGAACGGCCAGAAGCTGCCCGGCACGGCAGCAAGGCGCGCCAGCCTCGGGCCGACGGTGCGCAGCGGCAGCGCGATGACGGGCGTGTCGCCCGCCTCAACGATCATGGTGCGTACCGATCCGCCATAGGTCTGCATGGCGGCGGCGAACCAGGCGCGGCGCAGAAAGCCATGACTGGCAGGCGCGGCGGCGGCGACGTGATCGATTGCCGAGGGCAGGCCCTCCGCCAGACGGACATGCCACGGCCCCGGCGCACGGTTGATTCGGGCACGCGCGGCATGGCTGGTCATGCTTCGTTGCCTATCCTGATCCAGGTTACCAAGCCATTGCTGCTTGTTGCGCCGCCCCGAACAGGCCAGACTCCATGACGATGCCCTATTCGCCCGAAGTCCTCACCATCGCGCAGACCATCCAATTGTCGGTAAGCCCGGTGTTCATGCTGGCCGGCATCGGCGCCTTGCTGAACGTGCTGGCGGGGCGACTGTCGCGGGTGGTGGATCGGTCGCGCAGCCTGCAGGCGCTGCATCCGCGCACGACCGGGCCCGAGCATGACCGGCACGTCATGGAATTGCGGCTGCTGGCGCGGCGGATGAACAACATCAACCATGCGCTGTTCCTGGCGGTATCATCCGCGGTGATGACCTGCCTGGTCGTCGCGCTGCTGTTCGTCGCGGTGCTGGCGGGGCTTCATATCGGCCAGTATCTGGCGGTCTGTTTCATCCTGGCGATGGTCCTTCTGATCGCCAGCCTCGTTCTGTTCATGGTCGAAGTTCACATGTCCATCCGCGCGATCCGGGTGCCTGACGAATTGCTGCGCTGAGGAGCCACCGGGTTGAAGACGATTTTGAAGGCGGCGGGGACAGGGTTGCTGTTCCTGGTGATCGGCGGGCTGCTGGCGATCACGATCGTGCCGCGGTTCCTGGACCGGATCTATTATGAGGGGCCGGCGGGCGACCATTTCAATGGCGCGCGATTCTTCAACCCCGATGGCGACGCCGATACCGTGCGGCCACCGACGGGGGGCAGCCGTGGCGGCTTTTTCTGGCGGTACCTGACGGGTGGCGACGGCCGGCCCGAATGGCCGGCGGCGGTGCCGGTGACCCAGACCCGGCCGCTGCCGCAAGTCGAGGGCGAGCGGATGCGCGCCACCTGGATCGGCCATGCCAGCGTGCTGGTGCAGACTCAGGGGCTGAACATCCTGACCGACCCGATCTGGTCGAATCGCGCCGGGCCGTTCGGCTTTGGCCCCGGCCGGGTCACCGCGCCGGGCGTGCGGCTGGAGGACCTGCCCCGGATCGACCTCGTGCTGGTCAGCCACAATCATTACGATCATCTCGACAAGGCGACGCTGAAACGGCTGTGGGAGCGTGACCGGCCGCTGATCGTCACCAGCCTCGGCAATGACAGCGTGATCGGGCAGGCGGGGGTGCCGTCAACGGCGCTCGACTGGGGGCAGTCGGTGACGGTGAAGCCGGGCGTCGCCGTGGCGGTGTCGCGCAACCACCATTGGGGCAGCCGCTGGTTCAGCGATCGCAACCGCGCGCTCTGGTCCGCCTTCACCGTGACGCTGCCGGGGGGCAATCTGTTCTTCGCCGGCGACACGGGGATGGGCGACGGAAACTGGCCGCGCGAGGCGGCGGCGCATGGCCCGGTGCGACTGGCGCTGATCCCGGTCGGCGCATTCCGCTTCGTGCCCGGGCAGATGGGAACGGGCAGCCATATCGGCCCGGCCGATGCGGTGCGGGTGTTCAACCGGCTGGGCGCGGCACATGCCATCCCGATCCACTGGGGGACGTTCCGCCTGAGCTATGAGGGGCGCGAGACACCGGTGCGGATGCTGGAGGCGATCCTGCGGCAGACCGGCGGCGATCCTGCGCGTTTCGCCGCGGTGACGGTCGGCGCGCCGGTGGAGGTGCCGGCCTACACGCCGCCCGCGCGCCAGCCCGACGAGGCGCTGATCGACGCGGCGCTCCGGTCGCCCGAGGTGATGGCGCTGCCGTGATGGTCGACGACCTGCCGATCCACGCCGTCCTCCCCGATCTGCTCGGGGCGCTGCGCACCCGCGCCAATGCGGTGCTGGTCGCGCCGCCGGGGGCGGGCAAGACCACCGCGGTCGCGCCCGCGCTGCTGGCCGAGGAATGGTGCACCGGCGAGGTGCTGCTGCTGTCGCCGCGGCGGCTGGCGGCGCGCGCGGCGGCGGAGCGGATGGCGGCGCTGGCGGGCGAGCCGGTGGGGCAGACGTTCGGCTATGCGACGCGGCTCGACACCAAACGCTCGGCAAAGACGCGGGTGACGGTGGTGACGGAGGGGATCTTCACCGCGCGGATCCAGCGTGACCCCGAACTGGCGGGCGTATCCGCGGTGCTGTTCGACGAAGTGCATGAGCGCAGCCTGGATGGCGATTTCGGGCTGGCGCTGGCGCTCGATGCACAGGCCGGGCTGCGCGAGGACATCCGGCTGGTGGCGATGTCGGCGACGCTCGACGGGGCGCGCTTTGCCACGTTGATGGGCGGCGCGCCGGTGATCGAGAGCGAGGGGCGAAGCTGGCCGCTGACGCTGCGTCACATCGGGCGGACGCACGACCGGATCGAGGATGCGGTGGCGGCGGCGGTGCGGCTGGCGCTTGGCGAGGCGGAGGGCGGAGTGCTCGCGTTCCTGCCCGGCGTGGCCGAGATCGAGCGGACGGCGGAGCGCCTGGAGGGGCTGCCGGGCGTGGCGCTGCACCGGTTGCACGGCAGCCTTGATCCCGCCGCCCAGCGCGCGGCGATCCGGGCCGAGCCCGACGGGCGGCGCAAGCTGGTGCTGGCGACCTCGATCGCGGAAACCAGCCTGACGCTTGATGGCATTCGCATCGTGGTCGATTCGGGGCTGGCGCGGCGGCCGCGCTATGATCGGGCGGCGGGGATGACCCGGCTGGTCACCGAGCGCGCGAGCCAGGCGTCGGCGACTCAGCGCGCCGGCCGTGCGGCGCGGCAGGGGCCGGGCGTTGCCTATCGCCTGTGGGAGGAAGCGGCGACCGCCGGCCTGCCGCGGTTCGACCCGCCCGAGATAGTGGAGGCGGACCTGTCGGCGCTGGTGCTGGCCAGCGCGATCTGGGGCGTGGCTGACCCGCGCGACCTGTCGTGGATCGATCCGCCGCCCGAGGCAGCGGTCAGCGAGGCGCGGGCGCGGCTCGGCGCGCTGGACGCGATCGATGCGGACGGGCGGCCGACCGCGCATGGCCGCGCCATCGCCGCGCTGCCGATGCCGCCGCGGCTGGCACACATGCTGGTGCGCGCGGGCGAGATGGGGCTGGGCGGCGTGGCGGCGGAGGTCGCGGTGCTGCTTGGCGAGCGCGGGCTGGGGGGCAATGACCCGGATCTCGAGCTTCGGCTGCGGCGCTGGCGCGGCGATCGGTCGCCCAAGGCGCAGGCGGCGCGCAAGCTGGCGGAGCGCTGGGCGCGCTCAATGCCGGCGGCCGTCA
>NZ_LAZX01000083.1 GCF_000980895.1 Sphingomonas sp. Ag1
GAGGCCGTTGAAAAGACGGTCCACGGGCACGAGAACCGCTTTCAGCAACTTGAGGGCGCAACTAAGGGAGGTGGCATCGTCCACAAGTTGTGGACAGCGGCGCTGGGAGCGGGTGCGATGTTGCTGGCTGTGATGGGTTGGCAGATCAGCGTGGAACCCAAAGCACAGGCCAAGGTCAGCACAACGGTGGAGCAAACGACCACCCTTCCAACGAAGTGACCTAATCGCTAGGGCCACCTGCATGGCTAAACGACGTCCAGTGAACAAGGGGCAAGACCTCGATCGTCCGCTACGCGGCTTGCCGCGCCAGGGCACCATGAACGTCAGCGTCAAGCTCGACAAAGACGAGCTGAGCCAGATCGACGCCTTCATAGCATCGTCTGGCCCTCCATATGTGTCTCGTCCCGAAGCGATCCGACGCTTGATCCAATCGTCACTTAGAGTGACCAACTAGCCGTCACTTCACACCATACGTCTGCTGGAACAGGGTTGCACAATCCCTGTCAGTGGTTTCGAATCGGACCACGAAACGAAAACTCGTTCCCTCTCGCTCCATCTTGGCGCGCGTACAGGTAAGGTCGGCATCTACAGTCGAGTGCTGTTCAAGCCAGCCATGGTACAAGTGCTTGAAATAGTTCATCTGGCAGAAATCGCTAGTTACAAGCCATCCCATCGAAGTGACTGCCTCAAGGAGATGACTGACGAAGCCGCTGTAGTCGCGGTGATCGACGGTCGCTGTCACCTTGATCCCGCCCCTCACGCGACACCTGTCTTCTTGATTGCGTACATACGAGCAAATGTCTCAGCCTTCTTCATGCGTTCGTGATGCTCGGCCTGCTCGCGGGCGGCATCATCAATGGCGCGCTTGTACGAAGCCTCTGCCCACTCCCGAACCTCGTCGCAGTCCAGACGCATGTAATCGCGCAAGCCCCACTCAGCATAAACATCGTCAAGCACGCGATCGGGCAGCTTCTCGCGAACAATGAACGCGTCGTGGATACGAGCAACCGGCTCAATGCCGTAACGCTTCATCACACCCACAGCGATGTCCATGATGAACGTCTCGTAGTGCTGATACATATATGCCAGCTTGCCAGCGCGAGTGACACGCCCGTTCACCTCGTTCGAAGCGCGGATCGCCTCCACCATTTCATCGAAGCCGTCGAGGGTTTCGGCGTGAGTAAGGATCGTGTCTTCAATCTCAATCTGCTCTGCCGCGAACGCCTTCACCCAAGCGTCCTGCTCGAACGTGACGCGCACCGCTGGTGACTTCAGGATATCGGCAAGCGCGGTGCCCTCAAGACCGTTCTTGCCCATCCAAGTGCGACCCTGCATTCGTGCGCCAAAGCCGATTGCAGTCAGGGCATCCTTGATCGCCTTGACCTTGCTGTCCCACGGCAGGTTCACGCCTTCGAAGCAGTGCTTCGCAAGCCGGTTCCTGATCTGGTTCTTTTCCGCGAGATACTGGCGTGTGTAAGTGCCATCGAGCGAACCGACGAGCGCGTTATCACCACCCTTTGCAACACCGTAGAGGTACAGCTTCGTAGCGAAGACCGCCGCGTTCATATCGTACTGATAATGGTGGCCGATTACCGCAGAGCGCACCTGCTTGGACACATTCTGGATATTCAGCCCCTTGTAATATGTGCGACCAAACGCGCTCGGGCTTTCAATCATCGGCAGAATAGCCGCGCCGAACTTCTTCTCGGTGACGATCCCGACCTTCTGTATCAGCTGGGCCTGCCACAAGTTGCTGTTCAGCTTTGAGCGGAGCTTCGTTGCCTCTGCCGGCGCCTTTTCCAGCTCGTATTGCGTACAGCCGATGAACCGAGCCAAATTGTCCATGTCGATGTGGACAGCAGCGGTCGCAGCATTCTCGTCAGCAGCCGTGAACAGCTGGTCATAAACCTCTTGCGGGGACTTCTCAGCGAAAAGCATTTCAAGCATTCTCTCGTTCACGACCTTCACCCTTGTGTTCTTTTCATTATAGTTTGTTTTCGAGTTTAGATTGCTGCCCAGCTTCACCACCACCATAAAGGGGTATATCTCTTTGAACGCGTTCCAAATGCTGTAGCGGACCTTGTTATAGTTGAACGTACCGCACGCATTGAATAGCTTCTCAAAGCTGACGTTGGTTTCGCCGTCTGACGTGAATGCAAGGCGGATTACGAAAACTCGGAAAACCGCGCTCACGTAGGTTGCGAAATACTTCTCAGCTCTTTCACGCTTCATATCGGGGAACTTGTCGAGAAAGGCTTGGGGCACCTCAATCGTGCCAAGCTCCCTATTGAGTTTTTGCTGTCTCTTGATTGTGATCGGATCGTACATCGTTAAACCTCGGAATAGAAAAACCCGCTGAGAGCGGGCTTGCATTGCTCTCAGCGGGTCTTGGCTTTTCTATTCTGAAGTGAATAGGACTCCGCTGTCGAAGTGGACAGCGTTGCAAGCCCTGCTTCACTTCGTATCGTATTTATCGCAAAAAGCGTTTATCTTGCTCAAACAGTAGCAAAACGAGCGTTTTGCGTCATTATTCAAAATCACAGTGCGCTAAACTCGATAAAAAGCCAGAGTTACAGTGCTATAATAGAGGAGAGAGAAGAGGACCGGAAAGCGATGGGCGGGCGGGGTCGGGATCGGTTATGCCTGCTTGTGACGTGCGAAGCCTACGCGAGCACGGCTTAACGAAAAGTCACAGTGCGCTAGAACCGAACTTACAGTGCGCTAGAAACCGCGCATTTCTGCGGCTTTCCGGCTCTTGCAGTGCGGTAACATCAGAAGTTACAGTGCTATAATAGAGGAGAGAGGGAAAGATGGAGCGACACCTGGACGAGCACGACGCCGGGGTTGGGCTGGGTTCCTCTTGTGTCGCAATGCCTGCCCCTGATCCGCTCGCGTTAACCGCTCATTGACGGTCGGCCGGATATCGCCAGCCCGTTGGGTTTAGGCTCAGCCGCTCTTTGAAGACGTCATGCTTGTATCTGCCTTCGCGGGATCATCAGTCGTTCACTCCAAGTGACCGGCAATGTCTGGGATCATCGATCCTTTGCAGTCCAGCGCAGCGGTTGGTCTGAGACCTACGGGCCGTGCCCGAGGCCGACGAGGCTTGTCCTCACCATACGCTGAAGGTCGGGAGTTGTGTCAGTAATGGCACTCTAAGCTGCCCGCCATTCTGTAAGGAAAGGCAAGCGTAAATGGCAAATCAAGAATTCAAACAGGAAGTTCAGGCAATCATCGACGCCGCGGAGAAGTTCAACGACGACTTCAAGGCTTTGTTGGTTGCCGAACAGGAGAACGTAAAGCGGGCTGCAAGCGAGCGAGACGCGCAAGCGTACAAGTTCGCAGCCGGTCTGCTTGATCTCGCTTTGTCGCTTGATCCCGAAGTGGTCACTACCCCGCTTGTGGAATTCTACCGCAAGCGTGGGCAGCGGGTCGCGAAGGAAGGTGACAATCCGTACGCGCCGTTCGTCAAGGCCGTTTGCGCGGTCAAAGAAGACGGCAAGTGGAAGTTCAACCCCAAGCAGGCGTCTTTTGCCAAGTACGCGAACATCGTTCGCCAGTTGGTCGAGGACAAGCGCGCGGGGCGGATTAGCGGGAGCGTCGTTGCTCACATCGAAAGCTACAAGTGGAACGGGCGCTCCAAGCTGGGCGCTCTGGAAGCTCGCGATCGTTTTGAGCGACCGAATGCATCTTCGGTAAAGCGTGTTGAGGATGCGCGCGAGAAGGGTCGCAAGGCTCGTCCCGTTGCGATTCTCGATACGGACCTTGGGTGCGACGATGACGACGTTGTATTTCTGTGGGGTGTCGTGAAGGACGGCAAGCTGGAAGTGATGAAGAGCCAAGTCAGCAATGACGACGCTCCGACTCTTTACTATCAGCTTGGCAAGGAACTGAGCGCAGCCTGAATTAGAGCAAAAAGCCCCAGTAGGAGTAATCCCGCTGGGGCTTTTCTGTGTCTTGACTGCTTGAGCGAGCAGCCCCGTGAATGTCCTAATGGGACAGAGTATTTACGGCCTCAAGCCAGCGGAATACTTGCCGTTTCGCATGGTGAGAACCTGACCACGCATAGCCGGTGCGAAGCTGATATGGGTCCAAGTACCCTCTTCGATTAGCTGGTCGAACTTGATCCCAGCTGCGACGAGCGCACGGCAGATTTCCAGTGGCGTCATGCCCTTCACACGGAAGTCCACGGCATAGCCCTGACAATGCGCGCTGGTCGGCACACCACCGACTTTGCGGTTCACTGCGGCGCTCCGATAGGCACTGTTGACGAGAATGGGTTTGCCCAGCGCAGCGCGGACTTTCTCCATGCCGGCGGCTGCGACCTTCAGGTTAGCGAGGTGAGCAGGGGTTGGCTGATTGTTGAGACCCGTCGAGGTGACGGTCATCTCACTCAGTGTGAAATGGGGAGATAGATTGGTCATCACTTAGTTAGCACGAGAGCGAAAATCCGTTTTGACGCGTTTTGATGCTATACGAAGCAGGTTTTCCGGCCCTTCGATTAAATATCAGGACAGCAACAACGCTGTTGTTTTATTGACTCGGAGAACAACATGGAAACCATCACGCTTACGCGCTTCGAAAAGAGCACCCGCGCATTCACTGCTATCGACAGCTACAAGGCATGTCTCTGCAACGAGAACGATAACTGCCACCCGATCGGCACTTACATGGACGGCCTGATTAGGCAGCTACGCAACCATGCAGACGAACCAACGGGCTGGTCATTTGCTGATTGGCGCAAGGGAACGAACATCGCATCCAACCTGATCGGCGCAAACGCGATCATGCTTGAATATGCCCGCACGCGCGATGATGCGGAGATCGTCACCCGATTGCACGACAAGGCCAAGGCACTCGGCTGGTCGTTCTTCCTCATTGAGACCGAGACCAAGGGCGGCAACACCATCACGGTTGTTTGGCCCATGACGAGCACGATCAATCAGGCGCAGTATGCTCGCCTAGCTTCCATCCTCGCTGAAGAAATGGACGAGTACGGCATGGAGCATGGCTGTCTCGCCGCTACCCATATCATTCAGGTGCATCGCTCTACATTGACCGTTGTGGTTGCAGGCAAAACGATGAACCCCGAAGCCGAAATCAAGCGCACCGCGAAGCTCTACCAGCGCCTGAACGCTCGAAAGTACGAGGGCACTCGCCCGGTGACGAAGATCGCGCAGGCCGATGATGCTCCGATGGCGATCGAAGATGGGCTGTTCTGCTGGTTCGAGACCAAGGAAGAGAAGACCCAGCGTGAAGCCCTTGAGGTGATGACGCGCTTTGGCTTCGCACCCAACTGAAACGAGCGCAGCGTCGGGCAACCGGCGCTGTTGCCATGAGTGGACGACTCGCCTGAGCCAGCATAGCTTGCTCGCATGACTGACGATCCCAGCACGCTCAGCGACAAAGACCTGCTCGCAGCATATCAGCGCACGACAGGCGAACCCGGCGATCCCGAAGCCGATGCTCTGCTGGCGGAGATAGAACGCCGAAACCTCGACATATAGGGTTGATGTTCTCTTTCTGTTCCAAGTACCTGCGTGGGCATGAGCGCGAACACGAAGATCGAGAATCTCAGCGATTACCTCAGAGTGGCGCGCAATCTGGAGGTGCGATGCTCGTGCGGGCATCGGAGCGTCGTTGACGGCGAGAAGCTAGCCCGGTGGTTCTTCATTCATATGTGGGACACCCGGAAACACATGATCCGGGACCATCTGCGATGCACTCGCTGCGGTGGCCGCCCCAACGATATTCGACCAGCCAGTAACGCACCAACGGCTTCCGACAGGTTCCCCAAAGATGAGAGCGCGTGGAAGCGCGCGGTGGCCAAGCTGCGGGGCTAAGTTATTGATCGCTAATGCAAAACGGCACGCGAGACGTTATGTGCTGGTGTGCTACGCAGGATCAACGGCGCCAAGGTGCGCGCGCCGCATGGGGCAATGGCGATGATCGATCGGCTGGCGACCTGAACGGCAAGGGGGATCCCATTGCCATCAATCTTCCGGCTAAACCCATTCGCGCGGATATCATGCCCAGTCAGCCCATCATCATCCGCCCTTTCGCCGGAGCAGCCGACACGACGACATTGTCGCAGGTCTGGCTCGACGCCTGCCTGATCGCCCATTCCTTCATCGGGGAGCAGCGCCTGATCGAGCAGCGTTCGCTGATCGAGGACCAGTACCTTCCGCATTCCGAGACATGGGTGGCGACGATCGAGGGCGCCCCCGTCGGGTTCATCAGCCTGCTCGATTCCTTTGTCGGTGGGCTCTTCGTGGCGCCGCAGATGCAGGGGCGGGGGATCGGCCGCCGGTTGATCGCCCATGCGATGGGGCTGCGGGGCGAGTTGGAACTGGACGTCTATGTCCTGAACGCGGCAGCGATGCGTTTCTATCGGCGGATCGGCTTTCAGGAGGTGTCGCGGCGGGTGTTGGACGACGAGGGCATGCCGTTCGAGAATGCACGCCTGCGCCTGGCTGGTGCGGCCGCCTGAGCAATGCCTGCCCGTATGCGCCCGGGTTGCGGCGCGCGGCGGCGGCGGGCATGTCGCCGGGCTGATGAGTGACCCCGCCGTTCCCGCTTCGCCCGACCCGATGGAGGGCAACCTTCCCGAACGCCTCGCCCGCGCGATCGCGCTGGGCGGGCCGATCCCGGTCAGCCAGTTCATGGCCGCCGCCAACGCGCATTATTATGCGACGCGTGACCCGCTGGGCGCGGAGGGCGACTTCACCACCGCGCCCGAGATCAGCCAGATGTTCGGCGAGCTGATCGGCCTGTGGGCCGCCGACCTGTGGGATCGCGCAGGACGGCCCGAGGTGCGCTGGGTGGAATTGGGCCCGGGGCGCGGCACGTTGACCGCCGATGCGTTGCGCGCCGCTGCAAAGGCCGGCTTCACCCCGCCGGTCCATTTCGTCGAGACCAGCCCGACGCTGCGCACGCGGCAGGCGGCGGCGGTGCCGCAGGCGGTGTGGCATGACGATGTCGAGGACCTGCCGACCGATCGCCCGCTGATCATCATCGCCAATGAATTCTTCGACGCGTTGCCGATCCGCCAGCTGGTGCGCGGGCCGGCGGGATGGCGCGAGCGGCTGGTCGCCTGCCAGGACACGTTGTTCCTGCCGATCGGCGGCGCGACCGTTCCGGACAGCATCATCCCCGAGCATCTGCGCGATTCGCCGGTTGGTGCGATCATCGAGACCTCGCCCGCCAGCGTCGGCATCATGCGTGTGCTCGCCGCGCGGATCGTGGCGCAGGGCGGCGCGCTGCTCGCAATCGATTATGGCTATGAGGGCCCGGCGGTAGGCGAGACGCTGCAAGCGGTGCGCGGCCACGATTTTGCCAATCCGTTCGAGGAGCCGGGCGAGCGCGATCTGACCGCGCATGTCGATTTCGCGACGCTGGGCATGGTCGGCACGGCGAGCGGCGCGATCGTCTCCGGGCCCGTGGGACAGGGCGATTTCCTGACGCGGCTGGGCATCGATGCGCGCGCCGCGGCGCTGGGGCCCAGGGTGGCGCCGGATCGCGAGCGGCTGGTCGTCGCCATGGGCACCTTGTTCAAGGTGTTGGCGATGCGCCATCCCGACTGGCCCGAGCCGGCCGGTTTCGCATGATCGACTATCGCCCGGCGACGCCCGCCGACGCCGAGCCGCTCGACACGATGGCACGCGCGGTGTGGCTGGCGACCTTTGGCCATTCGGCGCCCGCAGACGACATCGCGGCCTATGTGGCGCAGCATTATGGCGCGGCGGGAACGCTGCGCCGCCAGTTGCTCGACCCCGCGTTCGACTTCCAGCTGGCGGTCGATGGGGCGGCGGTGGTCGGTTATTGCAAGCTGGAGCCGACCTTCTTTGCGGGCGAGGTGCCGACCGACGACGCGCTTCATCTCCATCAATTGTACGTCGATCCCGCGCGGCATGGCAGCGGCGTGGCCGCCCGGCTGCTCGACTGGGCTTATGACGTCGCGCGCAGCCGCGAAAAGAGCGCGGTCCTGCTGACCGTCTGGGAAGAAAATGGCCGAGCGCGCGCCTTTTACGCCAAGCACGGCTTCGTCCATGTCGGCGATTATGCGTTCCAGACCGGGTCGCAGATCGACCGCGACCTCATCATGCGGCGCGAATTGTGAGCGGAGTTGATATGGATAGCGGCGTAGGTTTGAGCGGCGGCGACGGGAACGGTGTGGAACTGATCCGGGCGCGCAGTCTGGGCGACGTGGCGCATGGATTCCTCGGTCGGCGCGGCGGGGTGTCGCAGGGGCTGCATGGCGGGCTCAACGTCGGGCTTGGCTCCGACGATGATCGTGCCGCGGTCGATGAAAACCGCCGACGCGCGGTGGCGGCGGTGTTGGGGGGCGCGCCGCTCGTCACCTGTTTCCAGGTGCATTCGGCCGATTGCGTGACGATCACGCAGGACGTGGCCGAACGCCCGCGTGCCGATGCGATGGCCACTGACCGGCCGGGCCTCGCGCTCGGCATCCTGACCGCCGATTGCGCGCCCGTGCTGCTGGCCGACCGGGAGGCGGGCGTCGTCGGCGCCGCCCATGCGGGGTGGAAAGGCGCGATCGGCGGGGTCACCGACACGACGATTGCCGCGATGGAGGCGCTCGGCGCGCGGCGCGATCGGATCGCCGCCGCGATCGGCCCGTGCATCGCGCGCGCCAGCTATGAGGTGGACGAGGCGTTCCGCCGCCGCTTCGAGGAGGAGGATCCCGCCAATGAGCTGTTCTTCGTCGATGCCCGCGCGGGCCACGCCAAGTTCGACCTTGAGGCCTATGTCACGCATCGGCTGGCGAGCGCGGGGGTGCAGCGGATCGAGGCGCTGGGGCTGGATACCTATGCCGATGAGGACCGCTTCTTCAGCTATCGCCGCGCCACGCACAGGGGCGAGCCCGATTACGGCCGGCAGATCGCGATCATCGGCCTGCGCTGAGCGCCGCGCCGGCCCCGGCTCTGCTTTCGCTGGGCCTGTGCTTTCGCCGGGGCGATGCAACCGCTAGAGCCCTGGGTGACTTGTCATAAGCGGCGGCGACAGGCTGGCGGCGGAAAAGAGCGTATCGAATGACTCACATGCAACACGCGGACGTCCTGATCCTGGGTGGCGGGCTGGTCGGCGCGACGCTGGCGCTGGCGCTCGATCGCCATGGCATCTCCACCATCGTCGTCGATCCGGCGGACCCGGCGGTCACGCTGTCGGCCGGGTTCGACGGGCGCGCCTCCGCGATCGCCAGCGCGAGCCACCGGATGCTGGAGGCGATCGGCGTCGCCGACCGGCTACGCGGGCAGGGGTGCGCGATCCGGCAGATCCGCGTCAGCGACGGGCTGGAGCCGGGTGCGCTCGATTTCATTCCCGATGCCGATGATGGCGCGCTGGGCACGATGTACGAGAATCGCGCGCTGCGCCGCGCGCTGGCCGACAGCATGAGCGAGAGCAATGTCGACTTCCGCCCGCTGACCCGTGCGGTCGAGGTCGATCGCTCTGCCAGTGGCGTGCGCGCGACGCTGAGCGACGGCAGCATGGTCACCGCGTCGCTGCTGGTCGCTGCCGAGGGGCGCAACTCGCCCACCCGCGCCGCGGCGGGCATCACCACCGCCAATTGGCGCTACGATCATGCCGCGATCATCGGTGCGTTCCACCATGAGCGGCCGCATGAAAGCATCGCGTTCGAGATCTTCTATCCCACCGGCCCCTTCGCGCTGCTGCCGCTGGTCGACGACGATGACGGGCATCGCTGCGCCATCGTCTGGTCGGTGAAGCAGGCGCAGGGCCCGGCGGTGCTGAAACTGTCCGACCGCGCCTTCCTCGCGGAGGCGGAGAAGCGGATGGGCGGGTTCCTTGGCACCCTCTACAAGGCGAGCCCGCGCGCGAGCTATCCGCTGGGCTTTCACCATGCCGCCACGATCACCGCCGAGCGGCTGGCGCTGGTCGGCGACGCCGCCCATGGTATTCACCCGATCGCGGGCCAGGGGCTGAACCTTGGCTTCCGCGATGTCGCGGCGCTGGCCGAAGTGCTGGTCGAGGGACGACGCCTCGGGCTGGAGGCGGGCAACGCGCAATTGCTCGACCGCTATCGCCGCTGGCGCAGCCTCGACACGATGATGGTCGCGGGCGCGACCGACGTGCTGACCCGCCTGTTTGGCATTCCGGGGCGAACGGCGAGCACGGTGCGTCGCTTCGGCATCTCTGCGGTCAACGCCATTCCGCCGCTGAAGGACCGCTTCATGGCGGAGGCGCGCGGCGAGAGCGGCGCGCTGCCGCGGCTGCTGCAGGGCATGACCATCTGATCCAGCCGCGGGCGGGCGCCGCGGGGCGATCAGTGCAGCGGCTCGCCCGAGATCGTGATGCGGTGCATCAGCCGCCGGTGCCCGTGATAATCGTTCATGGCGAGATGCCAGGTTGAGCGATTGTCCCAGATGGCCAGCGACCCCGGTGCCCAGCTGACGCGGCAGTGGAACCGGTCCTGCATCGCCACCTGATAGAGGTAGGTCAGCAGCGGCATGCTCTCCTCCCGCGTCCAGCCTTCGAAATGGAGCGTGAAGGCGGGATTGACGTACAGGATCTCGCGCCCGGTCTGCGGGTGCCGGATGATCACGGGGTGGACGGCGCGGGTACGCTCGTCATGGCCCTTCAGATCGGCGGCCTGATCGGTCTTCGCGTAGATGCCGTCGGCGCTGTAGATGTGATCGGCCGAATGGACCGCGCGCAGGCCGCGCAGCGTCGTTTTCAGGCCGTCGGACAGGCTGTCGAGGGCCGCGCCGAGGCTGGCGAACAGCGTGTCCCCGCCGGCCGGCGGGGTTTCGCGCGCCAGCAGGATCGAACCCATGGCGGGCACCTGGTCATAACTGTGATCGGTATGCCAGCCGCCGCCGATATTGGTCTGCTGATTCTCCGCCTTTCGCACCTCGGCGATTTCGGGATGGCCGCCGTTCGCCGGGAAGTATTTGTTGACGTCGATCGGCCCCCAGCGCCGGGCGAAGGCGATATGCTGTTCGGGCGTCAGGGTCTGGTCGCGGACGAACAGGACGCCGTGGTCCGCCACCGCCCGCCGCAGCGCGTCGAACCCCGCGTCGTCGATCGTGTTCAGGTCGACGCCGTGCGCCTCTACGCCGACGTGCTCCGCCAGAGGGTGCATTTCGGGTATCGCCATTGATCCTCTCCTTGTTGGTTGCTGCTGACCGTACCGCCGCGGCTGGCCTGAAAATGTCCCGCCGGTTACATTCGATGCATGCTGCTGGAGGAGCTTCGGGTCAGTCGCTGGTTTGCTCGCCAGCCGGGTACGCTGCGGGACCGCCTTGCCGCGGCTGGCCGCTTGCGGGCGCTTGGGGCGGGGCAATGGGTCTATGGCGAGGGGGATGATGCGACGGGGCTGGTGATGGTGCTCAGCGGCATGCTGCGGCTGGAGGCGATGGTCGATGATCGCACCATCCTGGTCGGCGTGGCGCAGGCCGGCGGCGCCTTTGGCCAGTCACAGCGGCATGGCGGCGGCCCACGGATCGTGACCGCGCGCGCCGGGCCGCCGAGCCGCGTGTTCACGGTCAGCGATGCCGCGCTGGCGCGCGTCGGTGCCGAGGAGCCGCTGTTGTGGCAGTCGGTCAGCACGCTCGTCTATGCGCAGCTGGACGCGAGCGTTCATTCGCTGGCGCAGATGCTGGCGCTGCCGCCCCGCGCGCGGATCGCGCGGCGGCTGCTGCCGTTTGCCGCGGCGGGGGAGGCGGCGCTGTCGCAATCGGATCTAGCCGAGCTGTGCGGCCTCTCTCGAAAAGCGGTGAATGCGCATCTCGCGGCGCTGGAGCGGGCAGGGGCGATCGGCAGGGGCTACGGCCATGTCCGGGTGATCGACGCGGCACTGCTGGAGCGGGCGGGGGCTGGCGGCGAAATGTGAGGCGCCGACGCCGCGCCATGCCAGGTGCAAAAAAACCGTCGGTTCACCGCCGCTGGCGCTGGAGCGGTGGTTATTCCGGATAGACGATCGGAGGAAGAAAGGCGAAGCTCGCCGTGATTTTCCGTCAGCGAGGGCGCATCGCCCATCCCTGACCGGAAAAGTGGTGCCCAGAAGAGGACTCGAACCTCCACGACCTTGCGATCGCCAGCACCTGAAGCTGGTGCGTCTACCAATTCCGCCATCTGGGCACGGGGTAGGCCGGCGCCTCTAGGGCCCAGGTGGCAGCCTTGTCAACAGGTACATCGCACGGCTAGGGGCAAAGCGAATTTTTCCTCGGCGGAGCGTTACATGAAGGACAAACTGGTCACGCTGATCGGCGGTGGCGGTTTTCTCGGTCGGTACGTCGCGCAGACCCTGCTTGCCGCTGGCGCCCGCGTGCGCATCGCGCAGCGTGATCCGCGCGAGGCCTGGTTTCTGAAGCCGCTTGGCGGCCTGGGGCAGACCCAGTTCGTGGCGGCGGATATCACCCGCCCCGATACGTTGGCGCGCGCCGTCGCGGGATCGGACGCGGTGGTGAATCTGGTCGGCAGCTTCACCGGCGACCTGTTGCGCATCCATGTCGATGGCCCGCAAGCGCTGGCCAGCGCGGCGCGCGAGGCGGGCGTCCAGGCGCTGGTGCACGTTTCGGCGATCGGGGCGAATGCCGATGGCGATTCCTATTACGCCCGCACCAAGGGCGAAGGCGAGGCGGCCGTGCGCGAGGCGTTCCCGGCCGCGACGATCCTGCGCCCGTCCACCGTGTTCGGGCGGGAGGACAAGTTCATCAACATGTTTGCCGGCATGATCGCGCGGCTGCCCGTGGTGCCGGTGCTGAAGCCCGACACCCGTTTCCAGCCGGTGTTCGCTGGCGACGTGGGTGACGCGGTGGTCGCCGCGCTCTCCGATCCGGCGACTTACGGTGGGCGCACCTTCGAGCTCGGCGGACCGGACGTGTTCACCATGATGGAGCTGAATCAGTGGATTGCGCGCGCCATCGGCCGCCGTCCGTCGTTCGTCCGGGTGCCCGACGCGCTGGGCGGAGTGCTGGCGGCGGTGCCGTTCATCCCGGTCTCGCCCGATCAGTGGAAGCTGCTGCAGAAGGACACGGTGGTGATGCCGGGTGCCGAGGGGCTGACCGCGCTGGGCATCACCGCAACGCCGCTGGCGAGCGTCGCGCCGGGCTGGCTGGTGCGCTACCAGCGCAACGGCCGCTTTGCCCGTCCCACCGCCGCCTGAGCATCGTTTCGCGCGCGTTTTTTCGCGCGCGCCCGGACCTGGGCGGCGCGTGACCTGAAAGGCACCCATGTCCGATCTGCTGACCGCCATCCTCCTCGGTATTGTCGAGGGCGTGACCGAATTCCTGCCGGTATCCTCCACCGGCCATCTCGTCCTCGCCACCGAGTTGCTGGGCTATGATCCGCAGCGCTGGGCGGTGTTCAACATCGCCATCCAGCCAGGCGCGATCCTGGCGATCGTGGTGCTGTACTGGCGCACGTTCATGGCGGTGCTGTCCGGCCTGATGAAGGGCGAGAAACACTCGATCGCCTTCGTCCGTAACCTGTTGATCGCGTTCATCCCTGCGGTTGCGCTGGGCCTCGCCTTCAACGACCAGATCGAGGCGCTGCTGGAAAATGCCGTCGTCGTCGCCTGGGCGCTGATCATAGGCGGGGTCGCGATCCTGATCGTCGAGCGACTGGCGAAAACCCGCGACGTCGGGGGCATCTCGGGCGTTTCGGTGTCGCAATCGGTGAAGATCGGCCTGGTCCAGTGCATGGCGATGATCCCGGGCGTGAGCCGGTCGGGCGCGACGATCATGGGTGCGATGGCGTTCGGCATTGATCGCCGCACGGCTGCGGAATTCTCCTTCTTCCTGGCGCTGCCGACGCTGACCGGCGCCACGGTGCTTCAGATGTACAAGCATCGTGATGCGATCACCGCCAATGACCTGCAGCTGATCGGCGTCGGCGCGCTGGTGTCGTTCGTCGTCGCGCTGGTGGTGGTGAAAGCGTTCATGGCTGTGGTGACGAAGCACGGTTTCGCTCCGTTCGCCTGGTACCGAATCGTCGCCGGGAGCGTTGCTCTGCTGGTGCTCGCAGCAAAGTAGGTCCGGAACAGCACTATTATCTCCGGAAAAATACGTGCGGGCTGACGATCTAACGGGGCAGGCTGGAAAATAGGACAGCAATGCTGACTTGATGGCATCCGGCCGATGTGAGAACCACGTCGGCGGAGGGCTTATGGCTGCTGATTCCATGCTTCGTTTCGTCGTCACCCCGCAATCCTACCCGGACAAGCGGGCGCCGGACGCGCGCGCGGAGGACTTTCGCGAGATTGCGGATCGCTATGCGGTGCCGCGCGCCGAGGAGCAGGCGGGGCGGTGTTCGCAATGTGGCGTGCCTTACTGCACGGTGCATTGCCCGCTTCACAATCACATCCCCGACTGGTTGCGGCTGACCGCGGAAGGGCGGCTGCGCGAAGCCTATGAGCTGTCCAACGCGACCTCCACCATGCCGGAAATTTGTGGACGGATCTGTCCGCAGGACCGCCTGTGCGAAGGCAATTGCGTCATCGAATTCTCCGGCCATGGCGCGGTGACGATCGGCTCGGTCGAGAAGTTCATCACCGACACCGCCTGGAAAGAAGGTTGGGTCGAGCCGCTGGTGCCGGGCCCCGCGCGCGGCCAGTCGGTCGGCGTGATCGGGGCCGGTCCGGCCGGGCTGACCGCAGCGGAATATCTGCGCGCCAATGGTTATGAGGTGCATGTCTATGACCGGCACGATCGCGCCGGCGGGCTGCTGACCTATGGGATCCCGGGCTTCAAGCTGGAGAAGCCGGTGGTGATGCGCCGGGTCGACCGGCTGAAGGCGGGGGGGATCGTCTTTCACGAGGGCTTTACAGTCGGCGATGATGCCTCGCTTGCGGACCTGCGCGCGCGGCATGATGCGCTGCTGATCGCGACCGGTGTCTATAAGGCGCGGGCGATTGACGTGCCGGGCAACGATGCCGCCGGCGTGATCGCCGCGCTCGACTATCTCACCGCTTCCAACCGCAAGAGCTTCGGCGATTCGGTGCCCGCCTTCGACAATGGCGGGCTGGATGCCGCGGGCAAGAATGTGGTCGTGATCGGTGGCGGCGATACCGCGATGGATTGCGTGCGCACCGCTATTCGCCAGGGCGCGAAGAGCGTGAAATGCCTCTATCGCCGCGACCGCGCCAACATGCCGGGATCGCAGCGCGAAGTGGCCAATGCGGAAGAGGAAGGCGCCGAATTCGTCTGGCTGTCCGCGCCGCATTCCTTTGTGGGAGACGAGAAGGTCACGGCGGTGCGCGCCAATCGCATGCGGCTGGGCGCGCCCGATGCAAGTGGCCGCCGCGCGCCGGAGGTGGACCCGGGCGGGCCGATCGACATGCCGGCGGACATGGTGATCAAGGCACTGGGCTTCGATGCCGAGGAACTGCCGCATCTGTGGGATGCGCCTGAGCTGGGCGTCACCCGCTGGGGCACGGTGCTGGTCGATTCGAGGACGTTGATGACCAGCCTCGACGGGGTGTTCGCGGCGGGCGACATCGTGCGCGGCGCCAGCCTGGTGGTGTGGGCGATCCGTGATGGGCGCGACGTGGCCGCATCGATGCACCAATATCTGAAGAGCAAGGCCGCGGCATCGACCGCGAAGGAGGCCGCGTGATGGATCAGCGCGAATATCTCGCCACCCATGGCATGTATCGTCCCGAGTTCGAAGGCGACGCCTGCGGCGTTGGCCTGGTCGCGGCGACTGATGGCAAGCCGTCGCGCCGCGTCGTCCAGTCCGCGATCGATGCGCTGAAGGCGGTATGGCATCGCGGTGCGGTCGACGCCGATGGCAAGACCGGCGACGGCGCCGGCCTGCATGTCGACCTGCCCGTGCGGTTCTTCGACGATGCGATCGCGATGGGCGGGCACAAGGTGCTGCCCAATCGGCTCGCCGTCGGCATGGTGTTCCTGCCGCGCACCGATCTCGCCGCGCAGGAGACGTGCCGCACCATCGTCGAGAGCGCGATCATCGAGGCGGGCTACACCATCTATGGCTGGCGCCAGGTTCCGGTCGACGTCAGCGTCATCGGCCTGAAGGCGCAGGCTACGCGGCCGGAGATCGAGCAGATCATGATCGCCGGCCCGCTGCCCGAGGCGGTCGACGAGGCCGAGTTCGAGAAGAACCTGTATCTGGTCCGCCGCCGCATCGAGAAGCGGGTGATCGCGGCGCAGATCCAGGGATTTTACATCTGTTCGCTGAGCTGCCGGTCGATCATCTACAAGGGGCTGTTCCTGGCCGAGAGCCTGTCGGTGTTCTACCCCGACCTGACCGACAAGCGCTTCGAAAGCCGGGTCGCGATCTTCCACCAGCGTTATTCCACCAACACCTTCCCGCAATGGTGGCTCGCCCAGCCGTTCCGGTGCCTGGCGCATAACGGCGAGATCAACACGATCCGCGGCAACAAGAACTGGATGCTCAGCCACGAGATCCGCATGGCGTCGATCGCGTTCGGCGAGCATTCGGAGGACATCAAGCCGGTGATCCCGGCGGGCGCATCCGACACGGCGGCGCTCGACGCGACCTTCGAGGCGATCTGTCGTTCGGGCCGCGATGCGCCGACCGCGAAGCTGATGCTGGTACCCGAGGCATGGCAGGGCGACGTCAGCGGTGACATGCCGCCCGCGCATGCCGCGATGTATCAATATCTCGCCTCGGTGATGGAGCCGTGGGACGGCCCGGCCGCGCTGGCGATGACCGATGGCCGCTGGGCGGTGGCGGGGATGGACCGCAACGCACTTCGCCCGCTGCGCTACACCCAGACCGCCGACGGCCTGCTGATCGTCGGCTCCGAAAGCGGCATGGTGGTCGTTCCCGAATCGACGATCGTCGCCAAGGGCCGGCTGGGGCCGGGGCAGATGATCGCGGTCGATCTGGCCGAGGGGCGGCTGTATCATGATCGCGAGGTCAAGGACCGGATCGCCGGCGAGGCCGATTATGCCGGGATGATCGGCAATTTCGCGACGATCGAGGATCTGCCGCCGCCGCCCGCCGCCGGGGTGCCGCGTTATGACCGTGCCGAACTCGCGCGGCGCCAGGTCGCCGCTGGCCAGACGCTGGAGGACATGGAGCTGATCCTGGCGCCGATGGTGGAAACGGCAAAGGAAGCGATCGGATCGATGGGCGATGATACGCCACTCGCCGTCATTTCCGACAAGCCGCGGCTGATCAGTCAGTTCTTCCGGCAGAATTTCAGCCAGGTGACGAACCCGCCGATCGATTCGCTGCGCGAACGCCATGTGATGAGCCTCAAGACGCGGTTCGGCAATCTCGCCAACATCCTCGACACCGAGGATCGGCGCGAGCGCGTGCTGGTGCTCGATTCGCCTGTGCTGACGTCGACGGACTGGGCACGGCTGAAGACCTATTTCAACAACGCCGCGGCCGAGATCGATGCCACGTTCGAGGCGGACGGTGGGCCGGAAAAGCTGCGCGCCGCGATCCAGCGCATCCGCAACGAGGCGGAACAGGCGGTGCGCCAGGGCAAGAGCGAGATCTTCATCACCGACGAACATGTCGGGCCGGCGCGGATCGCGATCCCCGGCGTGCTGGCGGCCGCGGCCGTGCACACGCATCTCGTGCGGCGGGGCCTGCGCTCCTACGCCTCAATCAACGTGCGCACCTCCGAATGTCTCGACACGCATTATTATGCGGTGCTGGTGGGCGTGGGCGCGACCACGGTGAACGCCTATCTGGCGGAAGCAGCGATCGCCGATCGTCAGTCACGCGGGCTGTTCGGTAACCTCAGCCTGGAGGAATGCCTGAAGCGGCATCGCAAGGCGATCGAGGAAGGGCTGCTGAAGATCATGTCGAAGATGGGGATCGCGGTGATCTCCAGCTATCGTGGCGGCTATAATTTCGAGGCGGTGGGCCTGTCCCGCGCGCTGGTGAACGATTTCTTCCCGGGGATGCCCGCGAAGATCTCGGGCGAGGGCTATGCCTCGCTCCACGTCAACGCGAAGGGGCGGCACGATGCCGCTTATGACGACGCGGTGGTGAACCTGCCGATCGGCGGCTTCTATCGCCAGCGGCATACCGGGGAGGCGCATGCCTATTCGGCGCAGCTGATGCACCTGCTGCAAACCTCCGTCAGCACCGACAGCTATTCGACCTATCTGCAATTTTCGCGCGGGGTGGCGGATCTGCCGCCGGTGTATCTGCGCGACCTGTTGCAGTTCAACTTCCCGGCCGAGGGCGTGCCGGTCGATCAGGTCGAGCCGATCACCGAGATCCGCAAACGCTTCATCACGCCGGGCATGAGCCTGGGCGCGCTGTCGCCGGAGGCGCACGAGACGCTGGCGATTGCGATGAACCGCATCGGCGCCAAGGCCGTGTCGGGCGAGGGCGGCGAGGACAAGAGCCGGTATCAGCCGTATGAGAATGGCGACAACGCCAATTCGGTGATCAAGCAGATCGCGTCGGGGCGCTTCGGCGTGACGGCGGAATATCTGAACGCCTGCGATGAGATCGAGATCAAGGTCGCGCAGGGTGCCAAGCCTGGCGAGGGCGGGCAGCTGCCGGGTTTCAAGGTGACCGAGTTCATCGCCAAGCTGCGCCATGCGACGCCGGGCGTGACGCTGATTTCCCCGCCGCCCCACCACGACATCTATTCGATCGAGGATCTGGCGCAGCTGATCTACGATCTGAAGCAGATTAATCCGCGGGCGCGGGTGTGCGTGAAGCTCGTCTCCTCCGCCGGCATCGGCACGGTGGCGGCGGGCGTCGCGAAGGCGCATGCCGACGTGATCCTGGTATCCGGCCATGTCGGCGGCACCGGCGCCTCCCCGCAGACCAGCATCAAATATGCGGGCACGCCGTGGGAAATGGGCCTTTCCGAGGTCAACCAGGTGCTGACGCTGAACGGCCTGCGCGGCCGGATCAAGCTGCGCACCGACGGCGGCCTTCGCGTTGGGCGCGACATCGTGATCGCCGCAATCCTGGGCGCGGAGGAATTCGGCATTGGGACGCTGAGCCTCGTTGCGATGGGCTGCATCATGGTGCGCCAGTGCCATTCGAATACCTGCCCGGTCGGCGTGTGCACGCAGGACCCGCGGCTGCGCGAGAAGTTCGTCGGCACGCCCGAAAAGGTCATCAACCTGATGACCTTCATCGCCGAGGAAGTGCGCGACATCCTGGCGCGGCTGGGCGTGCGCAGCCTCGACGAAGTGATCGGGCGTACCGAGCTGCTGCGGCAGGTGAGCCGCGGTGCGGAGCATCTCGACGACCTCGATCTCAACCCGATCCTCGCCAAGGTGGATGCCACGGATGCGGAGCGGCGCTTCTCGCTCAGCACCTTCCGCAACGAGGTGCCTGACAGCCTGGACGCGCAGATCATCAAGGATGCCGCCGCCGTCTTCTCGCGCCGCGAGAAGATGCAGCTGACCTATTCGGTGCGCAACACGCACCGCGCGGTCGGCACGCGGCTGTCGAGCGAGATCACGCGCACCTTCGGGATGAGCGCGCTCAACGACCATCACGTGACGATCCGCCTGCGCGGCTCGGCCGGGCAGAGCCTGGGCGCCTTCCTGTGCAAGGGCATCACGCTGGAGGTGTTCGGCGACGCCAATGATTATGTCGGCAAGGGCCTGTCCGGCGGCATCATCGTGGTGCGCCCGGCGGTGTCGTCACCGCTGCGCAGCCAGGAAAATACGATCGTCGGCAACACCGTCCTCTATGGTGCGACCTCCGGCGCGTTGTTCGCGGCCGGACAGGCGGGCGAGCGGTTCGCGGTCCGCAACTCGGGCGCGACGGTGGTGGTCGAGGGCTGCGGCGCGAACGGCTGCGAATATATGACCGGCGGCACGGCTGTGGTGCTGGGCGCCGTCGGCCAGAATTTCGGCGCTGGCATGACCGGTGGCATGGCGTTCGTCTATGACCATGACGACAGCTTCGCCCGGCGCGCCAATCCGGAAAGCATTACCTGGCAGCGGCTGTCCTCAGCGCATTGGACGCAGGTGCTGCACGATCTGATCGCGCGTCATGCAAAGGCGACCGATTCCAAATGGTCGCGCGGCATCCTGGAGGATTGGGACCGCAGCGTCGGCCGGTTCTGGCAGGTGGTTCCGCGCGAGATGCTGGACCGGCTGTCGCACCCGCTGGACGACAGCCTCGTGATGGAAGCGGCCGAATGAGGGACGCGCCCGCCGCTCGTGACCCGAGCGGCGAGCGGCGCGACTAGTAGAAGCCTGGCGGTCCGTCCTCGAAGACCGGTTCGCGTTCCTCGCGCCGGCGCGGCGGGGGCGGGCCCTCGGGACGGGCGATGCTGACCGAGCCATCCGGCCCGATCTGAAGATCCATCCCCAACCCCTCGATCGGCGCGGTGATCGGCGCGATTTCGTTTTCGACGTCGGCGATCAGCCCGGCGTCGGGATCGATATCCTCGACCACCGGCGCCTTCACGACCGGCGCGAGATCGAGCGCGCTGACCATGAAATTGCGCCAGATCTGCGCCGGGATGCCGCCGCCGTGGAGCCCGGGATTGGGCGTATTGTCGTCGTTGCCGACCCACACGCCGACCACCAGATCGCCGGCAAAGCCGATGAACCAGGCGTCGCGGCCCGATTGCGACGTGCCCGTCTTGCCATAGGCATCGACCGACAATGCCGCCGCGCGGCCCGTACCGCGCACCGAGGCGGCAAGCAGGGTCAGCATGTCGTCATGGATGCGGCGCGGCATCGTGCGTTGGCCATCGGTCAGCGCCTGGTACCAGCTCTTGTCCGCGACGTTGCGCAGGCCGTGCGGCTGCACCGGATAGCGCCCCTCGGACACGCCGGCGAAGGCGGCGGTCAGTTCCAGTAGCGATACTTCCGACGTGCCCAGGCCAATCGTCGCCTCATTGGCGATCGGGGTGGTGATGCCGAGGTCGCGCGCGGCGCGGATCACGTTGCGCACGCCGACCTCCTGCGTCAGCCGCGCGGCGACGACGTTGGAGGATCGCTGGAAGGCGCGCCGAAGCGTGATGTCGCCGAGATAGCGGCCGTCGTCGTTCTTTGGCTTCCACCCGGCAATCTCGACCGGCGAATCGTCCACGATCGTGTCGGGCGACATGCCGGCGCGCAGCGCGGCGAGATAGACGAACAGCTTGAACGTCGATCCCGGCTGGCGCCGCGCCTGGGTGGCGCGGTTGAACGGGCTTTTCTTGTAATCGCGCCCGCCGACCATCGCGACGACTTCGCCATTGCGCTTCATCGCCACCAGCGCGGCCTGCGCCTGGCGAAATCCGGCCTGGCGGATGACGCGTTCGGCGTTGCGCTGCAGATCGCGGTCCAGCGTGGTGCGCACGGTGGCCTCGGTCTGCACCTCGCCGGCCTGGTCGCGCGCATCGGGCAGTACCCAGTCGGCGAAATAGGTGCCGGTGGGCAATTGCTGTGCGCGGCGCGCCTTGACGCGCTGCGGCTGCACGTCGGCGGCCTCGCTCTTGGTCAGGAAACCGGCGTCGACCATCGCCGCGACGACCACCTTCTGCCGATCGCGCGCGCCCTTCAGGTTGCTGGTCGGGGCGAGCCGCGACGGCGCCTTGACGAGGCCGGCCAGCATCGCCGCCTGGCCGATGTTCATCTTCTCTGGCTCACGCCCGAAATAATGGTTCGACGCGGCGCGCAGGCCATAGACGTTGTCGCCGAAATAGACGTTCGACAGATAGCGGGAGAGGATCTCGTCCTTGCTCAGCCACGCCTCCAGCCAGAAGGCGATGAACACCTCTCGGATCTTGCGCGCGGCGGTACGATCGGAATCGAGAAAGGCGTTCTTGGCCAGCTGCTGCGTGATCGTGCTGCCACCCTGACGCACCCCGCCGGAGCCGAAATTCGCCCAGGCGGCACGCGCAATGCCGCGCGGATCGATGCCCCAGTGCGAATAGAAGCGCCGGTCCTCGATCGCCATGAACGCTTCGCGGACATGCGCGGGCAGCTTCGCAGCATCGACCGGCTGGGCGATGATTGCGCCGCGCCGCGCGATCGGCGTGCCGTCGGACGCCGTGAGCGTGATCGACGGGGGCGTCGGCGGTTTCAGCGATTGCGACAAGGGCGCGGTGATCGCCAGCCAGATGATCGCCAGCACCAGCAGGATGACGGCTGCCCCGAGCCCGCGCATGATCCAGCGCATCGACACCCGTGGCAGGCGGAAGCGCGTTGCGCGGCGTGTCGCCGCTCCGTCCTCGCCCGGCAGGTCGCCGTCGCGCCACGCCGCGAAATCGGGCATGGGATCACGCGCCTCGCCGGGGGCATGGTGATAGCGGATGCGGCCACCGTCGTGCTGGCTGGGATCGAAGGGGTCAGGGCGCATGGAGCTCGGGCGCATGGAATCATCTCGGCGGTCAGCCATCGGGCGTATTACTTCAGTATGACAGTTGCCGCAAGGGTGCGCACCGTGCGAGGGATAGGCGCATGAGCGGCGAAGAGAAAGCATTTCAATTGGACGACAGACCGTTGGTCGTGGGCATTGGCGGCACCATTGGTGGCATATCCTCCACCGAACGCGCGCTTCGGATCGCGCTGGACGCGGCGGGCGAGCAGGGTTTCCGCACGCGCCTGTTCGGTGGTGCCGACATGGCGAAATTCCCGCTCTATGACCCCAAGGCGCCCGGCCGCACCGCCGAGGAGCAGGAATTCGTCGACGCGGTGCGCGGCGCGTCGGCGCTGATCATCGCCTCGCCCGGCTATCACGGCAGCATTTCGGGCGTGGTGAAGAACGCGCTCGACCTGCTGGAGGAAACCGCGCGCGATGCCGAGCGGACCTATCTTGCCGACATGCCGGTGGGGCTGATCGCGACTGCTTATGGCTGGCAGGCGACGGGATCGACGATCGCCGCGCTGCGATCGATCGTCCATGCGCTGCGCGGCTGGCCGACGCCTTTCGCCGCCGCGATCAACAGCGCGATCACCAAGTTCGATGCCGAGGGCGGGGCGAACGACCCGGCGGTGGTCGAGCAATTGCGCATGGTGGGCAAGCAGGTCGCCCGCTTCGCACCGCTCGCGCGCGGCTGAGCCAGACCGGAGGCGCACGGGTGGCGGCTTTGCCCCGCCCGTGTCGCCGGGTGGTTGGGCCAGTGTCTGCTTGGTTGACGCACCCGCCCGCACCAGCGCGTCATCGTAACGTAACTTCTGTTATCTTGGCGTTGACAGGGCCGCCGCCGCTGGTCCACCTCCGCCCTTGAGCCGACGACAGATCGGCCAAGGATGTGATGGAGAGAGCGGGCATGGTGCTGACCAAGGGCGACGAATATCCGATCCACCAGACCGCCGAGCCGGTCGCTTATGCGGGGACGGACCGCAATTTCTACGATCGCTTCTTCTTCAACGGCTATGCCCCCGGCGCGGACGAAGACGGCTTTTTCGCCGCCGCGATGGGCGTCTATCCGCATATCAACATCATCGACGCGAGCTTCTGCTGGCTGAAGGACGGCAAGCAGGTGAATCTGCACGCCAGCCGCGGCCTCAACATGGAGCGGATGGACACGCAGGTCGGCGGGATCGCGGTCGAGGTGCTTGAGCCGTTGCAGTCGGTGAAGCTCACGGTCAATTCGCCCGAGCACAAGATCCGCGCCGAGCTGACCTTCACCGGCCGCGCCTTCCCGCTGGAGGAGCCGCGCTTCACCCGCCGCAACGGCCCGCGCGTGCTGATGGACGTGACGCGGATGACGCAGAACGGCAGCTATCAGGGCTGGATCGAGGTCGATGGCGATCGCACTGAGGTGAACGGCTGGCTGGGCACGCGCGACCGCTCCTGGGGTGTGCGCCCGATCGGTGCGCCCGATGCGCAGCCCGCCAGCCCGCCGATTGCACCGCAATTCTTCTGGCTGTGGAGCCCGACCGCGATGGAGGACGGCGACTTCTATTTTCACACCAACGACGACGAGCATGGCCGCTTCTGGAATCGCCGCGCGGCGTGGAAGCCGCTGGGCGGCGGGATCGAGGACGAAACGCATTTCGAATCCGACTATCAGGTGCAGTGGAAGCAGGGATCACGCCACGCCCAGGCTGCAAGCGTCACGCTGAAGGACGAAGAGGGTCAGGAAACGAAGGTCGAGTTCGACCTGGGCCAGCAGTTCATGATGCTTGGCCTTGGCTATACCCACCCCAAGTGGAGCCACGGCCGGCACCAGGGCGACGGGCTGACGGTGGAGCGCGAGGATTTCGTACCCGCGGAGATGGACCCGATGCAGCCGCACCATCTGCACGTCCAGGCGCTGGCCACCGTCACCATGACGGGACCTGACGGCAAGGTGCGGCGCGGCAAGGGGGTGCTCGAACAGCTCGTGATGGGGCCGCACGCGCCGTCGGGCTTCAAGGGCGTGCTCGACCCGGCATGACCACGCTGACCGCAACCGAGATCGAGGCCTATCTCTCGCGTGTCTGGGAACAGCCGGTGCGGGTGGCGGATCTGACCCGGATTCCCGGCGGCGCGAGCCGCGAGACCTATCGCTTCGATGCCCATGCCGGGGCGGACATCCACCGGCTGATCCTGCGGCGCGAGCCGGCGAAGGGCCTGATCGACACCGAAAGCGCGACCGAGTTTCGCGCTTATCAAAGTGCAGCAGGGGTCGTTCCCGTGCCGCGTGCGGTGGCGCTGGAGCCCGATGGCGCCGAGCTTGGCCGGCCGTTCTTCATCATGGAGCGGATCGAGGGCGGCGAAGTCGCGAGCAGCTTCGCGCGCGATCCGTTCGGCGTGCATGGCGCGGCGCTGGGCGAGGCGTTCTTTGGTGCGCTGGGCCGGCTGGCGGCGCATGATCCGGCCGGCACGCCGCTCGCCGACCATGTACCGATGCCCGAGCCCGACCAATGCTGGCGGATCGCGCTCGATTATTGGGAAGGGGTGATCGAGGAGGACGCGCTGCAGCCGCAGCCGATCGCGCGCGCCGCGATCCGCTGGCTGCGCGCCAATCCGCCGCCGCCGGCGCAGCGTGTTGCGATCGTTCATGGCGATTACCGCTCCGGCAACGTCATGCACGACGGCGCGGGCGGGATGCGCGCCATGTTTGACTGGGAAATGGCGCATCTCGGCGATCCGCTGGAGGATCTGGGCTGGGCGCTGGACCCGATCTGGGATCATTTCATCCCCGGCGCGGCCAGCGGCATGCTGCCGCGGCCGGACGCGATCGCGATCTGGGAGCGCGCCAGCGGGCTGACGGTCGATCCCGCGGCAATGCGCTGGTGGTCGTTGTTCGCATCGGTGAAGGGAATGGCGATCTGGATCTCCGCCTTTCGCGAGTTCGTCGACGGCGGGCGGCAGGATCCGGTGCTGGCGGTCTCGGGCTGGTACACCGCGCGGCGGCAGGAGGCGATCATCGCCGCGCAGCTTGGCGGATCGGTGTTCGATCCGGTGCCGGTCCTCCCCACCAGCGATCTGGCGCAGGTGTTGATCGGTGCTGGCATCGCGGCGGCCGGGGCGGGGGAGAAGGTGGGTGCGAGCGATGCCTTCGCCGGATCGACGCTGACGGTGGCGGCGCTGCTCGCGCTGCTCGGCGCGCAGGAGGCGGAAAAGGCCGCCGCCTGGCGCCGCGCCGATATTGCCGACATGCGCCGGCTGCTCGGCGACGATGCTCCGGTCACCAATGAGGGCGAGACGCTGGACGCGCTGGACGGCGCCTGGGCGACGCTGGCCGAGGCGCTGATCGCGCATCATGACGAGGTCGCGCGGACGCGCGGCGACGAGCGGCCGCTGCTCGATTTCTACCGCGAAAGCGCCGCCCGGCGGGAACTCGCCTGGCCGCTATGACCGACCTGCCGCTCACCGGGATACGCGTATTGGATGCCGTTCCCGGCGTGCTCGGATCGGCGGGGCGGCTGTTGGCGGAACTGGGCGCCGAGGTCATCCGCATCGAGCCCCGCGGCGGGGGCACGGATCGGCGGAACGGTGCGATGGCCGGCGACATCAGCCTCGACTTTGTTGCGGCGAACCTTGGAAAGCGCGCCGTCACGATCGACCTGCCGCGCGATCAGGATCGCTTCCTGGCGCTGGCGGCGGGGGCGGACATCCTGCTCGAGGAGCAGCTCCCCGGGCTCGATCACGCGGCGATACGCCATGCGGCGCCGCAGATCATTCATGTCACGCTGAGCGTTTTCGGCACCGTCGGCCCGTGGAAGGACTGGCGTGCGAGCGACGCGGTGCTGCACGCGCTGACCGGCAGCCTGTCGCGCTCCGGCCTGCCGGACCGGCCACCGCTGCTGCCGCCGGGCCGCCTGACGCTGGAAACCGCAGCGACGCAAATGGTGGTCGCGACGCTCGGCGCGCTGATCCGCCGCTTGCGCACCGGCGAGGGCGATCACCTCGACATGACGCTGCTCGAGGCGGCGATGCAGGCGCTTGATCCGGGCTTCGGCCTGAACGGCAGCGCGCAATCGGGGGTGCCAAGCTGGAAGCAGCCGCGCGGTCGCACCGACGAACGCTATCGCTATCCGATCCTGCCCTGCGCTGATGGCTTCGTGCGGCTGTGCGTCCTCGCGCCCCGCCAGTGGCGCAGCATGTTCGTGTGGCTGGGGGAGCCGGACGAGTTTGCCGGGCCGGAGTGGGAGAAGCTGATGACCCGCTTCCGCTCCACCACCTTGCTGCCGGCGATCACGCGCTTCTTTGCCGACAAGACCCGCGCCGAGATCGAGGAAGAGGCGGCGGGACGCGGAATCCCGGCCGCCGGACTGCTCACCGTCGAGGAAGCGATCGCGACGGCGCAGATGACGGCGCGCGAGGCCTTCGTGCCGGTGGAAATAGCGCCCGGCATCACCTTGTCCTTCCCCAACGGCACGATCGAGATCGACGGCGAGCGCGCCGGGGTGTCGCCTGCCGCTCGCGACCCTCTGGCGGGCGAGAATACGGCGTTCGCGACGGCGCGGCCGCGCTTCGATCCTCCGCCAGCGGCCGATTACCCGCTCGCCGGCCTGCGCGTGCTCGACATGGGGATCATCGTCGTCGGGGGAGAGGCCGGGCGGCTGCTCGCCGACTTTGGCGCCGACGTGGTGAAGGTGGAAAATGCCGCTTTCCCCGACGGGCAGCGCCAGTCGCGCGACGACGATCCGGTGAGCCTCACCTTTGCGGCCGGCCACCGCAACAAACGCGGGCTGTCGATCGATCTCAAGGCGCCGGAGGGGCGTGCGCTGTTCCTCGATCTGGTGCGGCAGGCCGATGTGCTGCTGTCGAACTTCAAGCCCGGCACGCTCGATGCGCTGGGGCTGGATGCCGCGACCTTGGTCGAGGCCAATCCGCGGCTGGTCAGCGTCGACAGTTCCGCCTTCGGGCCGACCGGGCCCTGGTCGCGCCGGCTGGGCTATGGCCCGCTGGTGCGCGCCTCCGCCGGGCTCAGCACGCAATGGACCTATCCGGGCGAGCCCGACAGCTTCTCCGACACAGTCACCGTTTATCCCGATCACGTCGCTGGCCGGATCAGCGCGATCGGCGCGCTGGCGCTGCTGATCCGGCGGATGCGCACCGGCACCGGCGGGACGGCGAGCGTCAGCCAGGCGGAAGTGATGCTGGGGCACAAGGCAGTGGAGATCGCCGCGGCCGCCGCCCGCGCGGAGGGGCTGACGGTCAGCGGCGATCCGGCGGAGGATCGTCTTCTTCCGTGCGCTGGCGAGGACGAATGGTGCGCCGTGACGCTGCGCGACGCGACGGATCGCCGGGCCCTGCACGCGATCGCCGGCGACGAGCCCGAACAATGGTCGCGCACCCAGCCGGCTCACGACGTGATGGCGCAGCTTCAGTCGGTGGGGCTGGCGGCGGGCATGATGGTCCGCGTGGTGGACCTTCCCGACCTTCCCGTGTTTCGCGCCCTCGGCACGTTTCGCACCGCGCATCACCCGCTGCTGCCCGACCCGTTCATCGTAGAGGGCGCGCTCACCCGCTTCGACCGCGTACCGCCGCCGGACCAGCGGCCCGCGCCCCGCATCGGCGAACACAGCGCCACCGTCATCAAGGATTGGCTGGGGTGGAGCGACGATCGCGTCGCTTCGCTGCTGGCCGGGAAGATCATCGAACAAGCAGCATGAAAGGGATCAATATGGCCGACCTTGGCAATGAAGCCGTCACCGTCGAAACGCGCGGCAATGTGATGCTCATCACGATCAACCGCCCGGAAGCGCGCAACGCGGTCAACCGCTTCGTTCATGAGGGCGTGGGCGATGCGCTGGAGGCGGCGGACAAGGATCCCGAGATCCGCGTCGTCATCGTGACCGGGGCTGGCGACAAGTCGTTCTGCGCCGGCGCTGACCTCGTCGCGCTGTCGCGTGGCGAGAGCCTGGCGCCGGATGACAAGACCAAGGCCGCATGGGGCTTTGCCGGCATCGTCAGCCATGCCATTTCCAAGCCAGTGATCGCCGCGGTGAACGGCATGGCGCTGGGCGGCGGGCTGGAAATCACGCTGGCCTGCGACCTTGCCGTCGCAGTGGATGAGGCGAAGTTCGGCCTGCCCGAGCCCAAGCGCGGCCTGTTTGCGGCCGCTGGCGGCGTGTTCCGGCTCCCGGAGCAATTGCCCAAGAAGATCGCGATGGAAATGATCCTGACCGGCGACCCGATCGACGCCAATCGCGCGCTGGAACTGGGGCTGATCAACGCCGTCGCCCCGCGTGAGCAGCTGCTCGACACCGCCTTCGCGCTGGCCGAGCGGATTGCGGTCAACGCGCCGCTGTCGGTGCAGGCGTCGAAGCGGATGGCGCAGGGCATTTCGAACGGCCGGGTCGAGCGCGAGGAAGCGGCCTGGGCGCAGAACCGCGAGGAAACCAAGATCGTCTTCACCAGCGAGGACTCGCGCGAAGGGCCGAAGGCATTTGCCGAGAAGCGCGCCCCGGTGTGGAAGGCGCGCTGAACATGGCGGCTGATCCGGAGAAGGTCGCCGTCATCGTCGGGGTCGGGCAGGTCAATGACCGCCCGGCCGATCCGATGGCGGGCAAGGATGCGCTGGGCCTGATGATCGCCGCGCTGGAGGAGGCCGACAAGGACGCGGGCGGCGGCTGGCTGGCGGATGTCGATTCCGTCGCGGTCGTGCAGCAGATCAGCTTCCGCAAGGACAATCCGCTGGCGCAGAAGGTGGCGGACGGGATCGGATCGACGGCGGCGATCGTCTATGAATCGGTCGGTCCCAATGGTGACAGCCCGATCCTGCTGCTGAACGAGGCGGCGAACCGGATCGCGCGCGGCGAGATCAAAATCGCGGCGGTGACTGGCGGCGAGGCGCTGCGCACCGCCAGCCAGCGTGCGGCGATCGCGGCGAAGACGAGCGTGGCGGACCAGAACCCGCTGCGCACCCTCAGCAAGGGCGCGAAGCCCGGTTATCGCCAGATCTATGGCCTGGCGACGCCGGTCGACGTCTATCCGCTCTACGAGAATGCCGCGCGTGCGGCTTATGGCCAGACGCTGGACGAAGGGCAGCGTGAGTCAGGCGAGATCTGGTCACGCTTTTCCGAGATCGCGGCGCAGACGCCGGCGGCGTGGATCCATGCGCCCAAGTCACCGCAGGAGATCGTCGAGCCGACCGCGGACAATCGCCCGATCGCCTTCCCCTACACCAAGCTGATGGTGGCCAATTCGAGCGTCAATCAGGGCGCCGGCTTCATCGTCACCAGCCTTGCCGAAGCACGACGGCGCGGCGTGCCGGAGGAGCGGATCATCTATGTCGGGCGCGGCGCCAGCGCGCATGAGGCGGACGATTTTCTCGCTCGTGACCGCTACGACACGTCGCCCAGCATGGAAGTGTGCCTCCGCCGCACGCTCGAGTTCAACGAGGTGACGGCGGACGATCTCGACCTGGTCGAGCTTTATTCCTGCTTCCCCTGCGTGCCCAAGATGGCGCGGCGGGTGATCGGCTGGCCGGTGGAGAAGCCCGCGACGGTGTTCGGTGGCCTCACCTTCGGCGGCGGGCCGATCGGCAATTACATGGCGCATGCCGTGGCCGAGATGGTCGACGCCCTGCGCGCCGGCGAGGGCGAGAAGGGGCTGCTGTTCGCCAATGGCGGCTTTGCCACGCACAATCACGCGATCGTGCTCGGCACAAAGCCGCTGCCGGGCGCGGGGGAGGCGCATGCGTTCGACCTGCAGGCGGAGGCGGATGCTGCGCGCGGCGCGGTGCCGGAACTGGTGAAGGACTATAGCGGACCGGCTGAGGTCGAGACCTACACCGTGTTCTACAACCGTGACGGTTCGGCAAAGGCCGGGGTGGTCGTGGCGAAGCTGCCGGATGGGAAGCGCACGCTGGCGCAGGTGCCGGCGAGCGACGCGGCGACGATCGCTTTCCTCAGCGATGGCAGTTCCGAACCGGTCGGAACGGCCGGCCAAGTGGTTGCCGAGGGCGAACTGATGGTGTGGAAACGCGCCTCCTGATCCGGCCCGATCAATCCTCCCCGGGCGGACCTCGGGGCGGAATTGGGCGTTGCACTCCCACCGCGGCATCGACTAATCGCGGCGGTGCCCTCCCCAGGCGCTGTTGGTAACGTCAGGAGGAATCCCCATGCAGACCCGCGCCGGCCTTTCGGTCGATGATCGCCTCGCCGCCTTTGTCGAGGAGGAGGCGCTTGCCGGCACCGGCATCTCGGCTAACGCCTTCTGGCAGGGGGCGGCGGCGATATTCGATCTTTTCACGCCGGAGAACAAGGCGCTGCTTGCCCGGCGCGAGGAGCTGCAGGCGGCGATCGACGCGCGCTATATGGCCGGAGAACCGGTCGACGAGGCGTTCCTGACGCAGATCGGCTATCTCGTGCCAGAGCCGGCGCCGTTCACCATCGGCACCGAGAACGTCGATCCCGAAATCGCCACCATGGCCGGGCCGCAGCTGGTGGTGCCGAGCCTCAACGCGCGCTTCGTGCTGAACGCCGCCAATGCGCGCTGGGGCAGCCTTTACGACGCATTCTACGGCACCGATGCGCTGCCGGGGAAGGCGAAGCCGGGCGGCTATGATGCCGATCGCGGCGCGCAGGTGATCGCGCGGGCGCGGGCGTTCCTCGATGAAACGCTGCCGGGCTGGGAAGCGGCGCTGACGGGCGGTGACTGCCCGCATCGCTTCGCGCGCTTCGATAAGGGCGTGATGTTCGTCCATAACGGGCTGCACATCGAGATCGTGGTCGATCGCGAGTCCCCGATCGGCAAGACCGATCCGTTCGGCATCGCCGACGTGATCCTCGAATCGGCGCTGACGACGATCGTTGACCTCGAGGATTCGGTCGCCGCGGTCGACGCGGAGGACAAGGTCGCGGCGTACCGCAACTGGCTGGGCCTGATGCGCGGCGATCTTGTCGAGACGTTCGAGAAGAACGGCGCGACGCTGACCCGCAAGCTGGCCGGCGATCGGACCTATCAATCGCCGAGCGGCTCCAGCTTCACGCTGCCGGGCCGTTCGCTGCTGTTCGTGCGCAACGTCGGCCATCTGATGACGACGCCCGCGCTGCGCCTCGAAGATGGCAGCGACGCGCCGGAGGGGATCCTCGACGCGATCGTCACCTCGCTGATCGGGCTGCATGATCTGAAGCGGCTCGGCACGCTGCAGAACAGCCGCACCGGATCGATCTATATCGTGAAGCCCAAGATGCATGGGCCGGACGAAGCGGCGTTCACCAACCGGCTGTTCGATGCGGTGGAGGATCTGCTCGGCCTCGACCGCCACACGATCAAGGTCGGCGTGATGGACGAGGAGCGCCGCACCTCGGCCAATCTTGCCGCCTGCATCCATGCGGTGCGCGACCGGATCGCCTTCATCAATACCGGCTTCCTCGATCGCACCGGCGACGAGATCCACACCGCGATGCGCGGCGGCGCGGTGATCCGCAAGGCGGAGATGAAGGGCGCGGAGTGGATCAAGGCCTATGAGGATCGCAACGTGCGCATCGGCCTTGCCTGTGGCCTCAGTGGCAAGGCGCAGATCGGCAAGGGCATGTGGGCCGCGCCCGACATGATGGCCGACATGCTGGAGCAGAAGATCGCGCACCCCAAGAGCGGCGCGAATACGGCCTGGGTGCCGTCGCCCACCGCCGCGACGCTTCACGCGCTTCACTATCATCAGGTGGACGTGTTCGCGCGGCAGAAGGAGATTGCGGGGGAGGAACCGCCGCCGCTCGCAAAGCTGCTGACGGTGCCGTTCGCGGCGGCTGGGCGGAACTGGACGCCGGAGGAGGTCCGCGAGGAACTCGACAATAATTGCCAGGGCATCCTTGGCTATGTCGTGCGCTGGATCGACCAGGGCGTCGGCTGTTCCAAGGTGCCGGACATCCATGACGTGGGGCTGATGGAGGATCGCGCGACCTTGCGCATTTCCTCGCAGCATCTCGCCAACTGGCTGCTTCACGGCGTGTGCACCGAGGCGGAGGTGGACGCGGCGCTCGACCGTATGGCGGAGAAGGTCGACGCGCAGAATGCCGGCGACCCGCTGTACCGCCCGCTCGACTGGGACGGTCATGCCTTCCGCGCTGCCCGCGCGCTGATCTTTGAAGGGGTGGAGCAGCCGTCGGGGTACACCGAGCCGCTGCTCCATCGTTTCCGCCAGGCAGCCAAGGCCGCCTGATCCGCGCCCTGTCCCCCGCGCCCGGCCATGTCCCGGCGCGGGGGAGGCGAGCATGGCGATCGCGACGGTGGCATTATCGTGACACCGCGGCTAAAGGGCCGCGCATCCACCACTGCCGAGAGCATCGCTGAACCTCATGCGAGTCGCCGTCGCTTCCGATCACGCCGCCGTGTCGCTGAAGGCGACGCTTGTCGCTTGGCTGCGCGAGGCCGGGCATGATGTGCTGGACCTCGGGCCCGACACCGACGCGCGGGTCGATTATCCCGATTACGGATACAAATTGGCCGAAGCGGTCGCCGCGGGTAAGGCCGAGCGCGGGATCGCGCTGTGCGGTTCGGGCATCGGCATTTCGATCGCGGTGAACCGCAATCCCGCGCTGCGCTGTGCGCTCGTGTCCGATCCGCTCGCCGCCGCTTTGTCGCGCGAGCATAATGACGCCAATGCCATCGCGCTTGGTGCCCGCCTGATCGGCGAGGACATGGCCAAGGCCTGCGTCACCGCCTTCCTCGACACCGCCTTTGCCGGCGGCCGCCACGCCCCCCGCGTCGACAAGCTCGGCGCGCCTGATTTCCAGAAGGAGCCAGCATGAGCACCAACCCAACCACGCTGAACGAGGTTCAGACGCCTTATGCTGTCGAGGGCGGCTTCTTCACCCGCGGTCTCGCCGATGCTGATCCCGCGGTGTTCGCCGGTGTCGAGCATGAGCTGGACCGTGAGCAGACTCAGATCGAGCTGATCGCGTCCGAGAACATCGTCTCTAAGGCGGTGCTGGAGGCGCAGGGCTCGGTCTTCACCAACAAGTACGCCGAGGGCTATCCCGGCAAGCGTTACTATCAGGGCTGCCACCCGTCCGATGAGGTGGAGCAGCTCGCGATCGATCGCGCGAAGCAGCTGTTCAACTGCGGCTTTGCGAATGTGCAGCCGCACTCGGGCGCGCAGGCGAATGGCGCGGTGATGCTGGCGCTGGTGAAGCCGGGCGACACGATCATGGGCCTCAGCCTCGATTCGGGCGGGCACCTGACGCACGGCGCGCGCGCGGCGATGAGCGGCAAGTGGTTCAACGCCGTGCAATATGGCGTCACGCCGGACACGCACCTGATCGATTATGACGCGGTCGAGCGTCAGGCGATCGAGACACAGCCCAAGCTGATCATCACCGGCGGTTCGGCCTATCCCCGTCACATCGATTTCGCCCGCTTCCGCGCGATCGCTGACAAGGTCGGCGCGTTCTTCATGGTCGACATGGCGCATTTCGCGGGCCTCGTCGCTGGCGGCGTCCACCCAACCCCGTTCGGTCATGCCCATGTCGTCACCACCACGACGCACAAGACGCTGCGCGGCCCCCGTGGCGGCATGATCCTGACCGATGACGAAGCGATCGCGAAGAAGATCAACTCGGCGGTGTTCCCGGGGCTCCAGGGTGGCCCGCTGATGCATGTCATCGCCGCCAAGGCAGTGGCGTTCGGCGAGGCGCTGCAGCCGGAGTTCAAGAGCTATGCCGCCGCGGTGGTGGAGAATGCCAAGGTGCTGGCGGCAACGCTGAAGGAGCGCGGCGCGGCGATCGTGTCCGGCGGCACCGACACGCATCTGGCGCTGGTCGATCTCACCCCGCTCGGCGTCACCGGCAAGGATGCGGACGAGGCGCTGGAGCGTGCCGGCATCACCTGCAACAAGAACGGCATCCCCAACGATCCGCTGCCGCCGGTGAAGACCAGCGGCATCCGCGTCGGCACCCCGGCGGGCACGACCCGCGGTTTCGGCACGGCCGAGTTCCGCGAGATCGGCAACATGGTCGCCGACGTGCTCGACGGTCTGGCCAAGAAGGGCGAGAAGGGCGATGCCGAGGTCGAGGCGGCCGTGCGGGAACGAGTTCGCGCGCTGTGCGCTCGTTTCCCCATCTACAAGTGAGGTGAACGTGTCCAAGATCGAGGAAGTCCAGACCACCGTCCAGAACACGCCGGGGCTCGGCAAGAAGATGGCCAAGTACGGCGCGATCGGCGCGGTCATCGCCATTCCGGTGCCGTTCGTCGGCCCGGTGCTGGGCGCGCTTGTCGGTGCCGGCGTCGCTTATGCCCGGCGGGACAAGATCTGATCCTGTCATCCTGCGTCCCTGTCGCGGCTGCGGCGGGGGCGTCCAACCAGAAGAGTTGAACGATGCGCTGCCCCTTCTGCGGCCATGATGCGAGCCAGGTGAAGGACAGCCGCCCGACCGACGATGGCGCCGCGATCCGCCGCCGTCGTCAGTGCGAGGGCTGCGCCGCACGCTTCACCACCTTTGAACGGATCCAGCTGCGTGAGCTGACCGTGATGAAGTCGGAGGATCGGCGCGAGCCGTTCGATCGCGAGAAGCTGCTGCGATCGATCGGGATCGCGGCGCGCAAGCGGCCGCTCGACGGCCTCGCCATCGAGCGGCTGGTCAGCGGCATCCAGCGCCAGCTGGAAACCAGCGGCGAGGCCGAGGTCACGTCCAAGCGGATCGGCGAAATGGTGATGGAGGCGCTGAAGGGCCTCGATTCGGTCGCCTATATCCGCTTCGCCAGCGTCTATCGCGATTTCAGCGAGGCGCGCGATTTCGAGGAGTTCGCCGGCACCGTGGAGGAAGCGGCGCGCGGCTGAGGCGCCCGAGCGCCGCTGCGATACTTGTCGAACGCGACCCTTGGCGGATAGGCGCAGCACCATGGCTTCTTCCCAACCCCCCGTCATCGTTCTCGTCCGTCCGCAACTGGGCGAGAATATCGGCAAGGCGGCGCGCGCGATGCTCAATTTCGGGCTGACCGAAATGCGCTTGGTGTCGCCGCGCGACGGCTGGCCCAATCCCGCCGCGGGCCCCGCCGCCTCGGGCGCGGACATCGTGCTGGCACAGGCCAGGGTGTTCGACAGCGTGGCGGAGGCGGTGGCCGACTGCCCCAACGTCTATGCGACGACGGTGCGAAAGCGCGGGATCACCAAGCCGGTGGTAACGCCCGAACAGGCGGCGACCGACATGCGCGGCGCGGCGGGGCGCAGCGCGATCCTGTTCGGGCCGGAACGATCGGGGCTGGAAACCGACGACGTCGCGCTCGCCCGCACGATCCTGACGGTGCCGATCAATCCCGAATTCGGCAGCCTCAACCTCGCCCAGGCGGTGATCCTGGTCGCCTATGAATGGTCAAAGGGCGAGGCGCTCGCGTCACCGCCGGAAGTGACGCTCGATCCGCCCGCCCCGCAGGAGGAGCTGGAGGGGCTGATCGGCCAGCTAGATACGATGCTGGAACAGGCGAATTTCTTCTTTCCGCCCGATCGCACGCCTGCGACACGCCGCACGCTGCGGACGTTGCTGACCAAGCCGGCATGGACCAGCCAGGAAGTGCGCACCATGCGCGGCGTGCTGTCGGCGCTGGCGGGGGCGAAGGCGAAGCGCAGCAGCTGAGCTTCCGCGCCCTTCGTTCAGGTCAAAGGCGAACGAACAGCGTCAGTGAAGCGACGTGCGCCATGTCGACGCGGCGCCCGGACGCGTCGCGGGTCTGGTTGAGATATCCCGCCTCCAGCGTCGACGTGCCCGGCAGCGGGATTTCCAGCCCCACAAAGGTGCGCACCTGATCGAACCCGGTGACGCCGCCCCAATCGGCTGACTTCAGGCCGACAAAGCCCTCGACCGATCCCAGCGCCGCGACTCGTCTGGTGCCCGGCGCGAGCGGATATTCGAACCGCATCATCTGCCGCGCGCGCAGCGACATGCCGTCACCGTCGGAGCGCCAGCGCTGTTCCAGCCGGGTGCGCGATTGCACCTCCAGCTGGCCGATCTTGCCGACATTCCACGTCACTTGCTGGAACAACCGGTCCTCGCTGCGGTCGGGCCTGTTTTCCAGCGGCTCGATGACATGGGCATAGCCCTGATACACCGTCACCGCCGGCGAGATCTGATAGCCGATCGCCGGGCGCAGCAGCACCTGCGACAGCCGCGATACACCGTCCGTCACGCGCGGCTGCACTTCGGCGAAATATACCAGCGGTCCGGAAATGCGGCCCATCACCGTGGCATTGACCCACAGCGCCTCGTCGTGATTGGTCTGTGCCGCGACCGGCGCGGCGGCGATGGTGGTCAACAGGGCAAGGGCGGGGGTCGGGACAAGGATACGCGACATGGCGCGGTCTCTAGCCTCGCCCTCCGCAACTTGTCATGGTTCAACGCGCAACAGCAATAAAACGTCAGGAGAGAGTGGATGCCCGAATTTCGCATGATCGATACGGGCCGCGTACGGCTGCGTGTCGCGGTGGAAGGCGCGGGTCCATTGGTCCTGATGGTGCATGGCTTTCCCGAAAGCTGGTATTCGTGGCGGCATCAGCTGGGCCCCGTCGCGGCGGCCGGCTTCACCGCGGCGGCGATCGACGTGCGCGGCTATGGCCAGTCCGACCGGCCGGGGCTGGTCGAGGATTATGCCATGGAGCATCTGGTTTCCGACATAGCGGCCGTGGCCGACGCCTTTCAGCCTGACCCCGCCATCCTCGTCGGGCACGACTGGGGCGCGCCGCAGGTGTGGAATTCGGCACTGACCCGGCCGGAGCGTTTTCGCGCGGTGGCCGCGCTGTCGGTGCCTTATGCCGGCGTGCCGGCGCGGCCGTTCACCGAGGTGTTCCGGCAGGCCTTCACCAACAAGGGGCGCTTTTTCTATCAGGAATGGTTCCAGGAAGTGGGCCCGGCCGAGGAGGAGGCGCAGCGCGATGTGCGCGATTTCCTGCGCAAATTCTATTACGGCATTTCCGGCGACGCGCCCGATGGCACCTGGCCCAACAAGCCGGCCGGCTCGACGCTGCTCGATGGCATGGTCGATCCCGATCCTTTCCCGGCGTGGCTGACGCCGGCGGACCTCGATTATTATGTCGGTGAGTTCGTCCGCTCGGGTTTCTTCGGGCCGATCAGCCGTTACCGCAACCACGAGCGCGATTTCGCCTGGCTGCAGCCGTACAAGGATCGCCGGATCGAGCAGCCCGCGCTGTTCATCGGCGGCACCCGCGACCCCGCGACCACCTTGTTCGGGGCGGTGCCCGATCCGATCGCGCTGATGCGCCCGCATGTGCCGGGCGTCGAGGGCCATTTGCTCGAGGGCTGCGGCCATTGGACGCAGCAGGAGCGCCCCGATGTGGTCAATCGCCTGCTGGTGGAGTGGCTCGGCCGCCTCGGGTGACGCGGCGGATGGGGGGCGCGGGCGCGGCGGATCGGGGCGGGCGCGGTGCTGCGCGCGCTTGACCGGTCGATCACGCGCCGCCTGGGGCGCACGCTGTCTGCGCAGGGCTATGCCCAACTGGTCACGCTGGCGGTTCAGCTGGCGCTGGTCCCGGTGCTGCTTCGCGCCTGGGGAACGTCGCTGTACGGCGCGTGGCTGGTGCTGTCGGCCGTGCCCTTCTACCTCAGCTTCAGCGACTTCGGCCTGACGTTCGTCGCCAAGAACGCGATGGTCATGGCCGTCGCGGGCGGGCGGCGGGATGAGGCGCTGCGCATCTTCCACACGGTCTTTGCGCTGCTGTGTGCTTTGTTGCCGCCGCTGCTGATGGGGAGCGCTGCGCTGATCCTGTTGTTCGACCCTGACATGCTGCCAGGGCTGGCGGGGGTGGCGCCCGGCACCGCGCGAGCGGCGCTGCTGCTGCTGGCGCTGAGCATGGCCGCCTACCAGCTGTTCCTGCTGGTCTGCGCCGGGATCAGGGCCGAGAATCGTCCGGCGAGCGAAGTAACCTGGGCGGCAACGGCACGGCTGGGGGAGGGCGCGGCGATTGCCGGCGCCGCACTGGCCGGTGGCGGGCTGGTGGCGGCGGCAGCCGCCATGGTCGCGATCAGGCTGCTGTTCCTCTTCGCCGCCTATCGCTGGCTGCGCGGCACCGCGGGCTGGCTGGCGCTGGGCTGGCGGGCGGCCGATCGCGCCACGGCGTCCGCGCTCTGGCGACCCGCGCTGGCGTATATGGCGATGCCGGTCGGCCACGCCCTGCTGCTGCAAGGGCCCGTGCTCGTGGCCGGCAGCCTGCTGGGTGCCGGCGCGACGGTGGCCTTTGCCACGACCCGCACGGTCGTGCGGCTCGGGACGGCCGCGATCAACATGATCAACAACAGCGTGGTCAGCGAATATGCCGCGCTTCACGGCAAGGGCGCGCGGGCGGCGGCATCCGTGCTGTTCCGCTGGCATGTTGGCGCAACGCTCGTCGCGACCTTTTGCTATGCCGCCGCCATCATCCTGCTCGCCCCCGCGGCGGTCGCGCTGCTGACGCATGATGCCGTCCGCGTCGCCGCGCCGTTCCTCCTGTGGCTGGTGCTGGCGGTGGTCGCCGAGATGATCTGGTCGGCGCTGTTCAGCCCCAGCGCGGCGATCAACCGCCACGCGCGGCTGGCGATCGGCTTCGCGGCACTCGCGCTGGCGGGCGTGGGTGCCGCCTGGCTGCTCGCGCCGCGCTACGGGCTGAGCGGGGTCGCCGGGGCGCTGGCGGCCGCGCATCTCGCAATGGTCGCGCTTTGCCTGTTCACGGGTCGGCGGCGGCATGGGTAACCCGCCGGGCCAAGGCCGCGCGCTGTTTGTCGGCATTGCCGCGCATGGCCATGGCGGGATCCAGGCGTTCAACCGTCGCGTCGCCGCGGCATTGGCCAGCCTTGCGGTGCCTGCCGACGTGGTGATGCGGGCGGACGAGGGCGACTGGCGCTTCGCCCGCAGGGCGCTTCGCCTGCTCCCCGCCTCCGACCTGCTGCTGATCGGCCATGTCAATCTGCTGCCGCTGGCTGCGCTTCACCGGCTGGTCCGCCCGCGCGGCCGGCGCATCCTGTTCGCGCACGGGATCGAGGTGTGGGGCGACCCCACCTATCGCGCGGTGCGTCGCTGGGAACCGGCGCTGTTGTCCCGCACGATCAGCCAGGTGGCGGTGGTGAGCGGCTATTCGCGCGATCGCATGGCCGCGGCGTTCGGGTTGCCCCATGCACGTTTCACGATCTTCCCCAACGCCGTGGATCTGCCACCGGATGCCCCGCCAGCAACGGGCAAGCGCGAGCGGCTGGTGCTGGCGGTCAGCCGACTGGGTGCGGCGGAGGGGGCGAAGAACCTCGATGCGCTGATCCGCGCCTTGCCGCTCATCCCCGACGCCCGGTTGATGATCGTGGGGGAGGGGCCGCTGCGCGATTCTCTGCGGCGGCTGGCCGAGATGCTGGGCGTCGCCGGGCGTGTCGACCTGCACGGTGCGCTCGATCCTGCCGCGCTGGCCCATGCCTTTGCCGTCGCCAGCGTCTTTGCTCTTCCCTCGTCAAAGGAGGGATTCGGCATCGTCTATCTGGAGGCGTGGGCCGCTGGCTTGCCGGTTGTCGGATCGTGCCACGGCGCGGCGGGGGAGGTGATCCGCGATGGCATCGATGGTTTCACGATCGATCCGGCGGACATAGCGGCGCTTGCCGAGCGGCTGCATCGCCTGCTCGACGATCCCGGGCTCGCCCAGGCAATGGCCGCCGCCGGGCGCGCCCGCGTCGCGCAGCATTATTCCGCGCCCGCGTTTGTCGCCAATCTCCGCGCGCTGATCGGCGCATAGTCCCGCCCATCGCCCGCCGCCGCCGCCCGTCGCGGCCGCCGTGCGACCAGCAGCAGCGCCCCGCCGACGATCAGGATGAAGGGAAAGCTGCGGCAGAAGAAGGCCAGCATGGTGCTCGCCTCGCGCTCTGCGAGGAAGGCAGTGGCAGCGAGCAGGAACACCGCCCAGACGTTGCCGGAGAGGCGCCCGCCCACGAGGTCGAGCAGGGTGAAGCTGATCGCGGCGATGGCGCCCGGCAGCAGCAGCACGCCGGCCAGCCCGAACGCCGCCAGGCTGCTGGCGATCAGCCCGACGACCGGCCGCGCGATCGACCCCTTGGCGCGGAAGCCGTAATGCCAGGCGATCCGGTCTGGCGCGGTCACCAGCGATTTCCTGATCAGAAAGCCGGGCAGCAGCGCTTCCGCGGGATCGCGCCACAGGTCAGCGCTGCCCATCGTGCCGTGTTCCGCCAGCCCGCGCGCGACCTGGTCGATCGGCTGGATCATGGTGAAACGCTCGCTGTTCCAGGTCAGCGGGTGGACGTAGCTATCGATCCAGGCAAAGCGATAGCCGGTGGCGACCCGCGCCTGTGCTGCACTGAGCCGCGATGCGCTGAAACCATTCGCGCGTAGCACGTCCCACGTCGCCGCGATCCGCGCCGTGCCACGCACGTCCGGATCGGTGCGCACGATCTGAATCGCGGGAAGGAGCAGGGCGAATATACAGGCGGCGGCGACACTGCCCGGCCCCACCCAACGCCAGCGGACACGCCCGTTCAGCGCCACGAAGGCAAGCGCGACGACGAACAGGAAATCGAACAAGGTCCGCTTGGTGTTGTCGGCCAGCGTCAGCGCAAGGATCGTCGCCGCCATCGCCGCGAGGACCAGCCCGTGGCGTCGCTGGTCAGGGCGCCGGATGACGAGCGCCGCCTGCATTGCCGCGCCCAGCATCAGCAGCGGGTAGAAGGTGCCAAAGCCGCCAAATCCCCCAGCGGTGAAGCCGCCCGACACGGCGATCGCGCGAAACTGTGTCTGGAGGAGCAGGAACATCGCACCCAGCGCGAAGATCGGTACCGCGAACCGGCGCAGATTGGGTTCGTGCCCGGTCACGCGGCGCAGCGCGCGGGCGAAGCGGAGCGGCCGGCGCACCCCCTGGCTCAGCCCGTAGCCGATGGTGATCGAGCCGAAGCCGGCCAGAAGATAGGCGGCGGACAGATCCGGCACATGCAGGTTGGATTGCACCGGCTGCCCCGCCAGCGTCTTCACCACCAGGGCGCCGCTGCCGAAATAGACGGTCATGATCGCGTACATGCCGTCGGACACCCGCCATCCGCCGCGCGTCAGCGGCAATAGCGCCGCGGCCGCGATCAGCAGCAGGATCGCCAGCAGCCAGACGTCGGCGCGCAGGGCGAGCTGCACGCCGCCAAGCCCAGCGAGCGCCAGCAGATATAGCCAGCCGAGCCCCCTCACGACCGTGCCCTCTCCTCCCTGTCTGTGCCCAGCCTAGGCAGCGCGCGGTCGCCCGTCGAGAGCATGATGAGCAAGCGCGGAACATGGTTAACCTGAATGATTGCGCGCGCTTCGCGCAGCCCCTAGCGTTCGTGTCGGGGAGCAGGGGGAACAGGGGCGATGACTCAGTCGCACGACGCGCGTGGCGCGCCGATGTGGGAGGGGGGCGCCAGCTTTCCGCTCCGCAACCGGCTGTATCGTGCCGGCTGGATCGTCGCTTGGCTGCTCTTGGTCAGATGGACCCCGCCGCCGCTGCGCGCATGGCGCCGGCTGGTGCTGCGGGCATTCGGCGCGCAGGTCGCACCGACCGCCAATGTCTATGGCAGCGCGCGCATCTGGTCGCCGGCCAATCTGGCGATCGGCGATCATGCGACGATCGGGCCGGGCGCGCACATCTATTCGATGGGAAAGGTGACGATCGGGCGGTTCGCCATCGTCTCGCAACGCGCGCATCTGTGCGCCGGCACGCACGATAGCGAAGATCCCGCCTTCACGCTGCACACACGGCCGATCGTCGTGGGGGCGCGCGCCTGGGTGGCGGCCGAGGCGTTCGTCGGCCCCGGCGTTACCGTCGGCGAGGGTGCGGTGCTCGGCGCGCGGGGCTGTGCCTTCGTCGATCTGGCGCCCTGGACCGTTTATCGCGGCAATCCTGCGGCCGCGATCCGAGCGCGCACGATCCGCTTCGTGGAGGCTGCATGACCCGCGTGCTGCGGATCATCACGAGCGCCGACCCGCGCGCCGGCGGCCCCATCGAGGGCGCGCGCCGGCTGGGCGAAGTGTGGGCGCGGCAGGGACATCGGCAGGACCTGCTGACGCTCGATCCGCCGGACGAATTTCACTTGCCGGATTACCCAGGCGCAATCGTGCCGCTCGGCCCGCCGCGCGGCCGCAATCCGCGGCAGCTGTATCGCTATTCGCCCGCGATGGTCCCCTGGCTGCAGCGCCATGCGCGGGACTATGACGCGGTGATCGTCTCGGGCCTGTGGCGCTATGGCGCGCGCGGCGCGGCGCAGGCGCTGGCCGGCGGGCCCGTGCCCTATTTTGTCTTTCCGCATGGCATGCTCGACCCATGGTTTCGCCGGACGATGCCGCTCAAGCATGTCGGCAAACAGCTGAGCTGGTGGTGGGCGGAAGGTCCGCTGCTGGCCGGCGCGCGTGCTGTGCTGTTCACCACGGAGGAGGAACGACGGCGGGCGGAGGGCGGGTTCCGGCCGTGGCGCATGAATGCGGTGATCACGCCTTATGGCACGGCGGACCTGGCGGGGGATCCGGCCACGCAGATCCAAGCGTTTCGCCAGCAGATCCCAGCGCTGGGCCAGCGCCCCTTTCTGCTGTTTCTTGGCCGCATCCACCGCAAGAAGGGGTGCGACCTGCTGGTGGAGGCGTTCGCCACGATCGCGCGGCATGACCCCGGCATCGACCTGGTGATCGCCGGCCCCGACGAGGCGGCGCTGGTCGCCGGGCTTCGCGACCGCGTTGCCCGGCTGGGAATCCGCGACCGCGTCCATTTCCCGGGCATGCTCTCGGGCGCCGCAAAGGCGGGCGCCCTGCGCGCAGCGGCGGCGTTCGTGCTGCCGTCACATCAGGAGAATTTCGGGATCGCCGTGGCGGAGGCGCTGGCCGCCGGCACGCCAGTGCTGGTGAGCGATCAGGTCGCGATCTGGCGCGAGATCCTGGCCGATGGCGCCGGGATGGTGGCCCCGGCCACTGCCGCCGATACGGCGACGATGCTGTCCCGATTTTGCGCGCTTCCTGTCCGCCAGCGAAGCGTGATGGGGCGGCGCGCGCGCCACTGCTTCGCCACCCGCTTTCGTATCGAGGCGGCGGCCGATCACCTCCTGCAGCTGATCGATCAGCACCGCGCCTGACGCACGCCTGTCCTACATCCGCCTGCCCGCTGTAGAACATAGCACGAACAGCAGGAGGCGTGCGATGGTCGCGGAAGTGGAAGTACCAGCGGGGTTCGTCCCGCAATATGCGGTGGCGTTCGGTGCCGTCGATGGGCCCGCGGTGGCGGTGCAGGCGGACAATCCGTTGCCGGTGCGCGCGGTGCCCCGCCCGGCGCAGTCTGCGCCGCTCGCCGGCACGATCGTGAGCAGCGCCATCGTGGGGCCATTCGTGCCGGAGCTGGATCGGCCCATCTGGCTGAGCCTGTCCGGCCAATGGCATGGGCAGGTCGACTTCCTCCGCTCGGCCGATGGCGGGGCAACCATGCTGCCGCTGACGATCGCCGGTGAGCGCTGGGGGCGGTTTGTCGGCAGCACCAACGAGGCGGTGGCGGACGAGAGCGAGGCGGGCGCGACCTATTATCTTGCCGTCACGCTGCTGGGTGGCGCGCTGACCTATCGGGTGGCGCAATGAGCGGCCCGGACCTGATCGCGCGCGGCCTGGCGGTGCAGGCGCGGGCGACTCAGCGCGCCGCCGCGCGGCATGCGCGATTGCTTCGTGCGGCGGACAGCGCGCAGGGGCGCAATCCTGCAACCGCGCCGCCCTGGCTCGCGCCGCCAGCCTATGCGCCGGGCAGCGCCTATGCGCCGGGGCAGGTCGTCGCGCATGCGGGCGCCTGGTACATGTGCGGGATCGGCGGGGTGGCCCCCGCGACTGGCCCCGGGCCGACCGGGCGGCACCATGGGCAATATCTCCCCGACGGAACGGGCGGCCTCTACTGGACCTGCCTTGGCGGGGCGCGGCATCCCGATGCGGCCGATGGCGCCCCGGTGGTCACGCTGCTGACCAGCAATCCCGCGCTCGGCGCCAACTGGCTGCCCGCGCTCGTCCCCGGCGCCTACGCTGTGCGCGGCGCGCGCCCGGTGCCGCTGCGCACCAGTTTCTGGTCGCTGGAAACGCTGGAAGCGAAGCCGGATATGATGACGTGCGCGGGGGCCTCGGTCGCCTTTGACAGCGATGCCGATCGACTGGCGCTCTTCCTTCCCGCCAATTCGGCGCAACTGCGCGTGCTGGTGGAGGAGCGGTATCTCCATCCCGGCAGCATCGTGATCGGAGGCCAGGATCAGTGGCTGATGATCGACTGGACGATGAGCAGCGGCCGCCGGATGCGCCGGTATGAGCTCGAAACCGGCAAGAGCGCGGCGCAGTTCGGCTGCGCACAGACCGGCAGCTCGGCGATGGTCACTGCGGCGCCGGCATCGGACCCGCGCCTGGTGGTGATCGGCGACAGCTATAATGCCGGCTCGTCCTACGGCCCGTGGCTGGCCGGCGGGTCGATCGCGCAGCTGCTGGGCAAGCGGCTCGGCTGGCGTGACACCTGGAACCTGTCGGTCGGCGGGACTGGTTATTGCAACACGGGTGCGGGCCTGCGCACCTTTGTCGATCGCGTCCCGCAGGCGCTGGCGCTTCGGCCGGATGCGGTGCTGGTGATGGGATCGACCAATGACGTTGGCTATTCACCCGCGACGGTGGAGGCGGCGGCAGTGGCCATGCTGCGCGCATTGCGTGGCGGCACGCCCGCGCCGATCGTTGTCGCGGGCGTGCCGTCGATCAATCTGCCTGGCGCGCGTGCGACGGAGCAGGCACTCGCCGCCGCCGTCGCCGCTATGGCCGACCCGCTGACGTTCTTCGTCCCGGTCACCACCGCCACGCCGCCCTGGGTGCTCGGCGGCTGGAACAATGCCCTCGGGGTGCCACCCGGCACCGCCAATGCCGCGCTCTACATCGCCGGGGATGACGTCCATCCGCCGGAAATCGGCTATGATTATTATGCGCAGCGGATCGAACAGGCGATCCGCGCGCAGGTGCTACCGGCCCTGGCCGCCGGATAGCCGGCCGACGCGTGCGCCGGCCGCTCCCGGTCAGCGCACGCGCATGCCGCGATAGGTCTTGCCGTCCACGGCGAGGAAGTAATTGCCCATCACGCCCTTGCGGATGCGGATCGCCTCGCCCTGCTTGGGCGGGAAGGGCATCGGATCGGTGGTCACCCACACGGCTCCCGATTCATCGCCCAGCCGGATCTCGACGCGATTGTTCGCCAGCGATCGCGTGCTCGCCACGGTGGTATTCACCTCAGCGAAGTCCTCCTTCTGATCCTTTTCATCGGGCTCACCGAACAGGTCGATGCGCGGCAGCGTGAACCCGAACAGCGAGCGGCGTGCCTTTCGCACGTCGGTCCGGTCGACGATCCGCACGTCTTTCGCCTTCACCGCCTGCTCCAGCGCCGCTGCGGCGGAATCGAAACAGGCGAGCCGCTGCGCAGGGTCGGCCTGCGTCCGGCATTGCGCGAAGGATTGTAGCACGCGCTCCCCCGCAGCATCCTGCCCGGCCGCGCTTGCAGTTCCTGCAATCATCATGGCGCCTGCGCCCGCCACCACAATGCCCCACCGTGCCATTTTGCATCTCCCAAACCCTGGTTGGGGATAGAGTGTGTCGCGAAAACGGACAAGGCAGACACTAAACTGTTGCCTTCCTGTTACACATGCGCCGCAATGTTGCAGTTGCGCAGAGCAAACATTGCGGCACGATGAATAGCGTTCTAGCCCCCTGACCTATGTGGGTCGATCTTGGTCGATTGCACATTGGGAATGCCGCAAAACCGGGTTGGACCGGGGCAACAAAAAGGGAAAAATGCATGCGCACAAATCTTCGTTCGCGCCTGTTGACGACGACGCTGTTCGTCGGCGCCGTGATGGCGTCGGGCACCGCGTTCGCGCAGGACGCCGATCCCGCCAATCAGCCGAAGACTGGTATCCAGAGCAACGATCCTGCTGCGCCTGCCGCCGGCATTTCGAGCCAGGACGCTGCTCCCCCGGCTTCTGAAAACACCACCGGCGACATCGTCGTCACCGGCACCCTGATCCGCAACCCCAACCTTGTGGCATCCAGCCCGATTACCGTCGTCGGCCAGGAAGAGCTGAGCCTGCGTCAGACCAACACCGCCGAGCAGGTCCTGCGCGACCTTCCGGGCAACGTTGCGTCGATCGGTTCGGCCGTGAACAACGGCAACGGCGGTTCGTCCTACGCCGACCTTCGTGGTCTCGGCTCGTTCCGTAACGTCGTCCTGCTCGACGGCAGCCGCATCGCCCCCTCGGGCCTCGTCGGCCGCGTCGACCTCAACAACATCCCGCTCGCCCTCGTCGAGCGCGTTGACTCGCTGATCGGCGGCGCCGCCACCACCTACGGCGCCGACGCCGTGTCGGGCGTCATCAACTTCATCACCCGCTCCGACTTCTCGGGCATCGAGGCGAACGTCTCGAACCAGATCACCGAGCGTGGCGATGGCGCCTACTTCCGTGCCGACCTGACCATCGGTGCCAACATGGACGACGGCCGCGGCAACGTGGTTCTGTCGGTTGGCTACCAGCAGGCCGACCCCGTCTATCAGGGCGATCGCGACTTCTCGATCCTCGCGCTGAACTCCTTCACGCCGAACAATCTGGCCCTCGCCGGCTCGGGCACCGCGGTCCCCTCGTCGATCTCCGGCACGCGCCCGATCGACCCGGCAACCGGTCTGCCCAGCACGGATCCGGCTGTCGCCAACGGCGGCCTGCGCCAGATCGATCCGACCACGGGCCGCGCAGTGACGGCGTACGCGCCGTACAACTTCAGCCCGTTCAACATCTTCCAGACGCCGTTTGAGCGCTACAACATCTACGGTGCTGGCCGCTACGAACTGGCGGACAACATCGAAGTGTACAGCCGCGGCCTGTTCTCGAAGAACACCGTTGAGACGATCATCGCACCGTCGGGCGCGTTCGGCGTGCCTGTCGCTGTGCCGCTGTCCAACCCGTACCTGCCGACCGCGCTGCGCAACCAGCTTTGCGCCTTCAACGCTGCGCCGGTCGTCAATGGTGTCGTGACCGGCTACGTCCCGCGCTTCACGGCCGCCGAGTGCGCCGCTGCCGCGGTTGCGACCGACCCGAACGATCCGAACTTCCGCACCGCGAACATCAACGTGTCGCGTCGTACCCCGGAAGTCGGTCCGCGTGTCGGCCGCTACACCACGACGATCTTCGACTATAAGGCGGGCATCCGTCTCGGCATCACCGACTCGATCAACCTCGACGTGTCGGGCGCCTATGGTGAGTCGGAGCTCGACAACACCTCGCAGAACTACACGCTGAACTCGCGCTTCGCGGCTGCGGCCTATGCGACCAGCACGACGGCCTGCCTTGCCTCGGGTCCGGGGCGTCCGGCGACCGCGGCATCGATCGGCGCAGGCTCGGGCTGCGTTCCGGTCAATCTCTTCGGTCCGGAAGGCTCGATCACGCCGGATCAGACGCGTTACCTGACGGCGGAAAGCACCACCACGATCCGCACTACGTTGACGCAGGCGCGCGCGCTTCTGTCGGGCGATCTCGGCTTCTCCAGCCCCTGGGCGGCTGAGCCGATCGGCTTCGCGGCAGGCGCGGAATATCGTGAGTACCAGGCCTCGCAGCGCGCCGATTCGCTCGCCCAGGCGAACGACCTCGGCGGTGCCGGCGGCGCCTCGCCGAACATCGACGGCGGTTACAAGGTGTATGAGGGCTACGGCGAAATCATCGCGCCGCTCGTCGCCGACGTCCCGGGCTTCCGCAGCCTGACCCTCGAAGCTGGCATCCGTTACTCCAGCTACGAGATCAAGACGCCGACCGCGCCGAAGTTCGACACCACGACCTGGAAGGCCGGCGGTAGCTGGGAGCCGTTCGACGGCCTCAAGATCCGCGGTAACTACCAGCGCGCGGTTCGTGCGCCGAACATCAGCGAGCTGTTCTCGCCGCTGAACACCGTGCTGACCAACCTGGGCACCGATCCGTGCGCAGGCTCGGCACCGGTGACCAACGCCGCGCTGCGCGCCGTCTGCCTTGCGCAGGGTGCACCCGCCGGCACGATCGGTTCGATCCAGGATCCGACCTCGGGTCAGGCCAATATCACCACCGGTGGTAACCTGAACCTGCGTCCGGAAACGTCGAACTCGTACACCATCGGCGCCGTGATCCAGCCGAACCAGATCCCTGGTTTCTCGGTCTCGTTCGACTATTACAACATCAAGGTTGACGGCGCGATCACCACGCCGACCGTGGGCGACCTCATCAGCGCCTGCTTCGACAGCCTGAGCCCGACCAACCCGGCCTGCACCAGCATCCGCCGTAACTCGGTCACCGGCGGCCTCGACGGTCTCCCGGCGCTCGCACCGGGTCTGTTCGGCGTGCTGTCGAACCTGGGTGTCCTGAAGACCGACGGCATCGACCTCAACGTCAACTACCGTCGTGACCTGGGCTTTGCGAAGCTGAACCTCAGCTTCCAGGGCAACTGGACCAACCGGTCGCAGTTCCAGGCGACGCCGACCTCGATCAATCGTGAGTGCGTCGGCTTCTACTCGGTCAACTGCTCGTACACCGGTTCGCTGCAGCCGGAGTTCTCGTGGAACACCCGCGCGACCTTCGGCTTCGAGAACGTCGACTTCTCGGTGTTGTGGCGTCACATCGACGGCTTCCGTCAGGAGCCGCTGGACGCGCAGGAGCGTGCCTTCTGGACGGGTCCGGTCCCGAGCCTGGGTGGCGGTACTTACGACTTCACGCGCATCAAGTCGGCGGACTATATCGATCTCGCCACCCGCGTGGGCGTGACCGACAACTTCGACTTCACGCTGACCGTCACCAACCTGTTCGACAAGGACCCGCCGATCGTCGGATCGAGCGCCGGTTCCACGTCGTTCAACAGCGGCAACACCTATCCGTCGACCTTCGACGCGCTGGGCCGCCGCTATGCGATCGGTGCACGTCTGAAGTTCTGATCCCCGCGATCAGACCGAAACAAGGGAAGGGGCGGGCCGAAAGGCCGGCCCCTTTTCTTTTGTCAGCGCGACGCGGGCGGCAGCGCCAAGAATGAGGGCCATCGATCAAGCTCAGCCCATAATCGCCGGTGAGGGTCCCCTGGGAAAAGATTACGTAAAAGAAGTGCTTGCGCTCAATTGACAGTCTTCGTGAAACCGGTTCTACTTCGCTCAACGGTACATGATCCTGTCCGCTGTACTATTCGCCGCTATCGCGAAGGTGTTTCGCCCGGCCCCGTCCTTCGGACCGCGGCTAGCATGACAGGCTCCCGTGCTGACAACCGCCGGAACGGTGCGGCCGCCCGGCACGCATCCTTGCGAAAGGAATGGTTCGTTGCTGACCCTCTTGCTTACCCTCCTCGTCGCCGCTCCCGGCCAAGTGCCTGACAAGCCAAGCAAGCGCGAAGTGGCGGAACGCTCTGCCGATCCCGCGGACAAGGTGATCTGCAAGCGGTTCCAGCGGATCGGCACGCTCGTTGGCACGGAGCGCGTGTGCAAGACGAAGCGTGATTGGGATCGTGAGCGCGACGCCCTTCGCCAGCAAGGCAATGGGGGGGCGTGCGGCGTCTCGGGTGCCCCGGGCGGTTGCTGACACCCAGCTGCCCCATCCTGCAGCGGCCAGAAGCGAAGGGAATGATCGATGCTGACCCTCTTGCTTACCCTCCTCGTCGCCGCTCCCGGCCAGGTGCCTGACAAGCCAAGCAAGCGCGAAGTGGCGGAGCGCTCTGCCGATCCCGCGGACAAGATGATCTGCAAGCGGTTCCAGCGGATCGGCTCGCTGGTCGGGACCAACCGTGTCTGCAAGACGAAGCGGGATTGGGATGTCGAGCGCGAGGCTCTTAATCAGTGGAGCCCAGCGATCTCGTGCCGGCCCTCGGATGTGACCGGACGCTGCTGAACGCCGCCGCGTGCGGCTCGCGCCGGCGGGGCCGCGCTGGTCCTAGCCCACCCAACCTCAACCGTGATCGCGGTCGGGCGCCCGCGCCGGGTGACGGTCAGCCGATTAGCGGCGCCGGTGCGTCCAGCGTGATCCCCGCGGATTGTGCGACCGCCGCCGCCCATTCGGCGACCTTGTGGATCTCGTCGGCATGGACCGCGGCGGCATCACGATGTTCCGCATCGCGCTCCGCTGTCCCGAATGCCTCGCCCGACTTGGAATGCCGCGTGAAGGCCGGCCCACGTGCCACCGCCTGCGCCTCCTCGGCGCTCAGCGACCGGCGGAACAGCGTGCCCAGCTGCGCCATTGCGGCAGCGGGATCGGCCAGCAATCGGCTGCTGTCGAGCGTCCGCACCCGCGCCGCGCCATAGCGGTCGACCATCCCGGCATACAGCTGCTGCTGCGCCAGCCAGCCGAGCGCCGCCACCTGCAGGTCGGTCTGCTCGAGATAGTCGCGCGTCGAAAAGCCCAGCTGGACCATATTGTCGTCCAGCATCCCGGTCAGCAGCGTGCGAACCCAGCGCCGCCCATCGATCCCCTTCTTGGCGATCGAGGCGAGATAGGTACGCAGCGGCGCATACATCATGATGGCGCAGGCATTGGGCCGTAGCGCCAGGATCGCTGGCGCAAGCGCGTTGATGACGGTCGACGGCTTCACCACCACCGTCTCGCCCGGCGCGAAGGGGCGTGCGAGTAGCGTCAAGACGTTGTCCAGCACGCTCGCCATGTCGGGGCCTTGTCCACCACGGCGGCGCCAGCCCACCATGTCGTTCAGGATCATCGGCTCCTTCAGCCCCATGGCCCAGCCGGGTCGATCGACCGCGCGCGACAGCAACGTCGAACAGCAATAGCCGGAGTGGAACAGGAAGTGGATCGGCGCCGCCTGTGGCCCGGTCGCCATCACATGATCCCGCCGCAGCACCACCGGGTTCAGCCCGGCGGGCAAATGATCGTCGATGAGGAAGGTGGTCGCACGATGCATGTCGCGGGGAACAGGAATGAAATGGATGGCATCGTGACCGGGATCATAGCGATGCGGGAGCCATTGCGGGTCGCGCGCGATCCCGATGAAGTCTGTCGAAGAAGCAAGTGCAGCCGTCATGATCCGGCTGATGTGGGCTGAAACAAGGTTAGTTGTCTAGCACGGGCCCTGTGATTATGCGTTGGTCGTGCAACAGGCAGCAATACAACAAATGATCAGCCGCGCGATGGCTGCCCAACAGGCAGGTCGGCAGGGCGAGGCGGTGGCGTTGTTTCACGAACTGCTGGATCGCGCGGGCGAACAGCCGCTTGCCCTGAACGCACTCGGCATGGATGCGCTCGGTCGCCGGGACTTTGCGTCAGCCGCCGCCTTCTTCGATCGGGCCATTGCCGCGGACCCGCGCGCGCCGGAATTGCAGATGAACCTTGCCAAGGCCTATCGCGAGGCGGGCGATGTCGCGGGAGAGGAACGGGCGCTGCTCGGCGCACTGGCGGTCGACCAGACGCACTTCATGGCTTTGGTCCGGCTGGCCGAACTGCACGAGCGCACGGGCGATCTGCGGCGCGCGGCGGAACGCTGGTCCAACGTGCTGGCGGTTGCCGCAGGCATTGCGGAACGCTCGCCGGCGCTGGAGATGATGCTGGAACATGCACGCGAGGTCGTGGCGCGGCAGCATGCAAGCTTCGCCGACGCGCTCGACAGCGGGCTCGCTGCGGCGCGCGCGGCGGCCGGTCCGTCGGGCCGGCGGCGCTTCGACGCCTGTGTCGATCATGTGCTGGGCCGCCGGCGGATTTACGCCAATGAATGTCACGGCCTGCACTTTCCCTTTCTGCCCGCCGACGAGTTCTTTGACCGCGCGCATTTCCCGTGGCTGGGGGAGATCGAGGCTGAGACCGACGTGATCCGTGCCGAGCTCGAAGCCGTGCTGGCCGAGGATGCGGCGCCGATCCGCCCCTATGTGGCGATGGAGCCGGGCACACCGCAGAACAAATGGTCGGCGCTTGATCGATCGCTCGCCTGGGGCGCGATGCACCTGTGGAAGGACGGCAAGCGCGACGATGCCGTCTGCGCCCGCTTCCCGCGCACTGCCGCGGCGGTCGAGCGGCTGCCGCTCAGCGACCTGCCGGGACGCACACCGACGGTGTTCTTCTCCCTGCTCAAGCCCGGCACGCATCTCCCCGCGCATACCGGCGTCAGCAACGTGCGCACGATCATCCATCTGCCGTTGATCGTGCCCCAGGGGTGCGAATTCCGCGTCGGTGGCGAAACGCGCCGCTGGGAAGAGGGCAAGGCCTGGGCGTTCGACGACACGATCGATCACGAGGCGTGGAATCGCTCGGATCAGATGCGCGCGATCCTGATCTTCGATGTGTGGAACCCGTACATCACGGCGGAGGAGCGCGACTTGCTGCGCGCCTTCTACGCGCTTGCCGATGAGTCGGATACGGCACCGACGGCGGCGATGCAGATCGGCGACTGATCAGCCGCGCGCGTGGCGCACCTGCGCATCGCGCGATCAGAAGATGCCGAGGAACTTCTTGCGCTGTTCCTTGCCCGGCTTCTCCTTGCCCTTTTCGTCCTTTGCCGTCGTGCCGCGGCCCACGTCGTCGCGCTTCTCGCCCTTGGTCGTGCGCTGCGCCGCTGCGGTTGCGCCGGCGAGCACCGGTCCGCACGCGGCCGACTTCGCGTCGCCGATGTCGACAAACGCCAGCACTCCGGCGAGCGGTGCGGCCGCTACGGCAAGGCCGAGCCCGGCGCCTGCGCGGGCGAGCAGGTCCGGGCTGATCACGCTCAGCGCCGGCGCGGAGAAATAGCCACCCAGGCCGACCGGCGACTGGCCGGAAAACAGGCTGAACTTCTTGGCATCGGCGCGGACCGCCAGGTCGACCGCCTCGGTGCGGAAGCTGAACCCGCCCCGACCCAGGATCACGTTCTTGCGCGTATCGATCAGGATCGGGTCAGCCGCCGCGATGCCGTTGCGCACGCTGAACGCCACCAGCCCGCAGTTGATGCTGACCGGCTCCTTCAGCTTGCCGGCGAACATCTTCTGCACGAACGTGCCGATGTCGAGCTCCGCCAGCTGCACGTTGCGCGTCCACAAGGCGCCCTGCGGCATGATGAAGGCGATCCGGCCGCTCGACGTCGCCAGCGAATCGGCGATCGAATCACCGCGCCCGTTCAGCTGGACACGGCCCTTGATCGTCCCCGTGGTGCCCGCTTCGGACACGCCCCAGCCAGCGAACAGCCGCCCCATCGGCGTCGGCGCGAGGCGGAAGTCGTATTTCACCGCGCTCGGCCGTTGGCGCGTGTCGAACACGATGTCGCTCGACACATTGCCGCGCGACATTGAGAAGCTGAACGGCGACAGCGCCAGCCGCCCGCGATCGAGATCGAGCGTCAGTTCCATGTTGGAAATCGGCACCTTTCGCGACTTCACCTGATCGACCGTCCAGACGAGGTCGGCGTCGAACGTCCGCATCTTCTCGACCGGCATGTCATCGTCCGGCAGCAGCTTGCGCGGGCCGGAGCCGGTGGCGGCCGCTGCGGCAACCGCGCCCTTGGTCTCCACGATGTCGGGATTGTAGCCGACCAGAACCGACGCATCGACGATATCGAGGCTGCGCGTGCGGATCACCGAATCGAGGTGCAGCCGCTCGCCATTCGTTACCGTCAGCTTGCCCGCAACGTCGCTCTCGCCAACGGTGCCGGCGATATTGGTGAAGCGATAGACCTCGCCATCCTTCACCATCCGGCCCTTCAGCGCATAGCGCCGCGTTTCCGGCAGGACGACGCCGATGATGCCGAGCAGTTCGGACAGGTCACGCCCGCGCGCCCGCGTCTCCAGCGGCACCTTCTCGATCTCGGCGAGCGAGGGAAGTGTGCCCGACACGTCGACTACATTGTTCGCCGCCCAGGCGCGCGCGGTCAGCTTGTTCTCGCCGCGGTTCACCGTTGCGTCGGGCGACAGCAATTGCGCGGTGACTCGGAACGGCGTGTCGCGGATCCGCCCGGTGCCACCGACCCGCACCGACTTGCCGATCTGCGCATCTTCCGAGCGGATATCCTCGATCCCGAGGTCCGCGAGCAGCCGCATGCGGGGATCGAGATAGCGCACGCTCGTGCCGCGCACCGTCGCCACGTCGATGCGCGGGAACTCCAGCGGCTTGCCGCCCTTTTTCTCGCTGAAGGTCCAGGTGTTCGTCGTGTGCCCGGCGTTCCACTCCAGGTCCGCTGCGCCATTCTCCAGGTCGAGCCAATAGAGCCGCCGCTTGCCGAACAGCAGCGACAAGGGCGCGATGCGCGTGTCGATCCGGTCGGCGCGGAACAGATAGGGCCGCGTTGCCCAGGCCGGATTGGCGATGGTGAAGCGCTCGGCGTAGAATTTGATCCTGAGCGGCGCGAAATACAGCTGGAAATCGCCGCCGACGCGGACCTCGCGGTTGGTCATCCGCCCGACGATCGTTTCGAACGGCCCCTTCAGGAACCGGCCCTTGGTGATGAACAGCACCAGCCAGATGAGCGCGGGTACGGCGAGGATGGCGATGATCGTGTTGCGCAGGATATGGCGCCGCCGCCGCGGGTCGCGCCAGCCGGTGTCGGGCGGGGTCTTCGCCGTGGACAGCGCGGGCTGCCCATCACGCTTCGTCGCCATGTCCATGAAAGCGGGAATCGCATGGCGCACGCGTTGGTTGCATTTCGCCGGTCCGCCCGCTATGCGCCCCGCTTCTTCCCAGCGAGGTGAAAAGAATCGCCCGGCCATCAGGGCTGCCGCGGCGGTTCCAGTCTCGCTCGATTTGAAAGGACCAAAATGCCCAAGCTCAAGACCAAGAGCGGCGTCAAGAAGCGCTTCAAGCTCACCGCATCCGGCCTGCTCAAGCACGGCGTCGCTGGCAAGCGTCACCGCCTGATCAGCCACAACAGCAAGTACATCCGCCAGAACCGCGGCACCAAGGTGCTGTCGAAGGCCGACACCGCGACGGTGAAGGCCTGGGCCCCGTACGGCCTGCGTTGAGCGAGAGGAACTAGCACATGGCACGCATCAAGCGGGGCGTAACCACTCGCGCCAAGCACAAGAACATTCTGGAACAGGCCAAGGGTTACCGCGGCCGTCGCAAGAACACGATCCGCATCGCGCGGCAGGCCGTCGAAAAGGCTGGCCAGTATGCGTATCGCGACCGCAAGGTTAAGAAGCGGACCTTCCGTGGCCTGTGGATCCAGCGCATCAACGCCGGTGTCCGCGCCGAGGGTCTGACCTACAGCCAGTTCATGCACGGCCTGAAGCTCGCCAACATCGACCTCGACCGCAAGGTCCTGGCCGACATTGCGATGCACGAAGGTGAAGCATTTAGCGCGCTGATCGCTCAGGTGAAGAAGGCGCTGCCGGCCGAGGCTTGAGCCTCTTCTTCCAGAGCGACACAAAGGGCGTGGGTGGCAACACCCGCGCCCTTTGCGTGTCGGTCATATAACAAGATTTCCGTCATTCCCGCGAAGGCGGGAATCCATATTCTCCGAACGCTCGCGAGCGGAGAACCCGATGTCCCGACAACCCTGCGTCTATATCCTCGCCAGCGGCAGGCATGGCACGCTCTACATCGGCGTGACCTCGAACCTCGTCGCCCGCCTCCACCAGCACCGCGAAGGATTGATCGAAGGGTTCACCACCCGCTACGGGATCCATCGTCTGGTCTGGTTCGACATGGCAGACACGATGGAAGCGGCGATCACCCGCGAGAAGCAGCTCAAGAAGTGGAATCGCGACTGGAAGCTGCGGCTGATCGAGGAGGGCAATCCCGAATGGCGCGATCTGGCGATCGACCTCGGTTTCGCTCGAGTAGAGAAGACAATGCGTATGGATTCCCGCCTCCGCGGGAATGACGATGTGGCGGGGTGGAATGACGGAACGGGAAAGCATGACCGAGATTGACGACCTGAAGACGCACCTGCTGACCGCGATCGATGCCGCGGCCGGGCTCGAGGCGCTGGAAACCGTGCGCGTCGACGCGCTGGGCAAGCAGGGCCGGGTCACCGCGCTGCTGAAGTCGATGGGCGGCCTCAGCCCCGAGGAACGCCAGGTGAAGGGTCCCGCGATCCACGGCCTGCGCGAGGCCGTCACCAACGCGATTGCCAACCGCAAGGCCACGCTGGAGGCCGCCGCGCTGGAGGCGAAGCTCGCCGCCGAGCGGATCGACATGACGTTGCCGGTGGATGCGCCGCTCGCCGGCACGATCCACCCGGTCAGCCAGGTGATGGACGAACTGGCGGAAATCTTCGCCGATCTCGGCTTCGCGGTCGCCACCGGCCCGGAGATGGAGACCGACTGGCACAATTTCACCGCGCTCAACATTCCGGAAACCCATCCGGCGCGCGCGATGCACGACACGTTTTACCTTGCTGGCGATCATGTGCCCGAGGACCGCGAGCGGCCCCGCCTGCTGCGCACCCACACGTCGCCAGTGCAGATCCGCACCATGCTGGCGAACAAGCCGCCGATCCGAATCATCGCGCCCGGCCGCACCTATCGCAGCGACAGCGACGCGACCCACACGCCGATGTTCCACCAGGTCGAAGGGCTGGTGATCGACAAGGGCATCACCATGGGTCACCTGAAATGGACGCTGGAGACGTTCCTCAAGGCGTTCTTCGAGCGTGACGACATCGTTTTGCGGCTGCGCCCCAGCTATTTCCCCTTCACCGAACCCTCGGCGGAGGTCGACGTCGGCTACACGCTGCAAAAGGGCAAGCGCGTGATCGGCGGCGGCGGTGACGTGCCCAACGGCGGCTGGATGGAAGTGCTGGGCAGCGGCATGGTCCACCCCAAGGTGATCGCCGCCTGCGGGCTCGATCCCGACGAATGGCAGGGCTTCGCCTTTGGCTGCGGCATCGATCGCCTCGCCATGCTGAAATACGGCATGGACGATCTACGCGCCTTCTTCGACGGCGATATCCGCTGGCTCAAGCATTATGGCTTCTCCGCCCTCGACGTCCCGACCCTGTCGGGCGGCGTCGGCGCGGCGTGATCGGACGATAGAGATGAAATTCACGCTTTCCTGGCTCAAGGATCACCTCGAAACCTCGGCCTCGCTGGACGAGATCGTCGTCGGCCTCACCCGCATCGGCCTTGAGGTCGAAGGGGTCGAGAACCCGGGCGAAAAGCTCGCCGCCTTCCGCATCGCCAAGGTGCTGACCGCCGAACGCCATCCGCAGGCGGACAAGCTTCAGGTGCTGTCGGTCGACGCGGGTGACGGCCCGTTGCAGGTCGTGTGCGGCGCGCCCAACGCCCGCGCCGGCCTCGTCGGCGTGTTCGGTTCGCCCGGCGCGACCGTGCCGGCGAACGGCATGGTGCTGAAGGTCGCGGCGATCCGCGGCGTCGAATCGAACGGCATGATGTGCTCCACGCGCGAGCTGGAGCTGGGCGACGATCACGACGGGATCATCGAACTGGCCGCCGACGCGCCGGTCGGCGAAGTCTATGCCGAATGGGCGGGCCTCAACGATCCGGTCATCGATGTGTCGATCACGCCCAACCGGCAGGATTGCATGGGCGTGCGCGGCATCGCGCGCGATCTCGCCGCCGCCGGCTTCGGCACGCTGAAGCCGCTGAGCGTTGCGCCGGTTGCCGGCGAAGGTGCTGGCCCCGACGTGCGCACCGATGACCCCGCCGGCTGCCCGGCCTTCTTCGCGCAAGGCGTGAACGGCGTCAGCAACGGCGCCTCGCCCGAATGGCTGGCGAAGCGGCTGCGCGCGATCGGTCAGAAGCCGATCTCGGCATTGGTCGACGTCACCAATTACGTCACCGTCGATCTCGGCCGCCCGCTGCACGTCTATGACAAGGCGAAGCTCTCCGGCGGCCTCGTCGCGCGCAAGGCAAAGGCCGGCGAGACGGTCCTTGCCCTCAACGGCAAGACCTACACGCTTGATGAGACGATGACGGTCATCGCCGATGATGCCCATGTCCATGACATTGGCGGCATCATGGGCGGCGAGGAATCGGGCGTGTCGGACACGACCACCGACGTCATCATCGAATGCGCCTTTTTCGATCCCGAGCATATCGCCCGCACCGGCCAGAAGCTGATGCTGACCAGCGATGCGCGCCAGCGGTTCGAACGCGGCGTCGACCCGGCCTTCCTCGACGATGGCCTCGCGATCGCCACCCGCCTCGTGCTCGACCTGTGCGGTGGCCAGCCGACCGGCATCACCCGCGCGGGCGAGGCACCGCTCGGCACACGCAGCTACACCTATGATCCCGCCCGCGCCGAAACGCTCGGCGGCCTGGCCGTCGCGCCGGAGCGGCAGCGCGCGATCCTTCAGTCGCTCGGCTTCACCGTCAGCGACGATTGGCAGGTCACCCCGCCGACCTGGCGAAGAGATGTGGACGGCCCGGCCGATCTGGTCGAGGAAGTGATCCGCATCGAGGGCATCGACAACGTCCCCTCCGTGCCGCTGCCGCGCGCGCCGGGTGTCGCGACGCCGACCGCCACGCCGGAGCAGAAGCTGGAGCGCCGCGTCCGCCGCGCCGCTGCCGCACGCGGCCTCGACGAAGCGGTGACGTGGAGCTTCATTTCGGAAGCCGAGGCTGCGCCCTTCGGTGGCGGCGCCTTCACGCTCGCCAATCCGATCAGCGAGGACCTGAAGGTCATGCGCCCGTCGCTGCTGCCCGGCCTGCTGTCGGCTGCCGCGCGCAACGTGCGGCGCGGGGCCGGCACGATCCGCCTGTTCGAGATCGGCCGCCGCTATCTCGCCGACAAGGAGCGCCCGACGCTCAGCCTGATCCTCGCCGGCGACCGCCGCGCGCGGCACTGGCAGACGGGCAAGGCGCAGGGCTTCGATGCCTTCGACGCCAAGACGGAGGCGCTGGCACTGCTCGCCGCCGCCGGCGCACCGGTCGACAATTTGCAGGTGTTCGGTGAAGCCGGTGACGCCTGGCATCCCGGCCAGTCCGGCACGCTGCGGCTTGGGCCAAAGACGGTGCTTGCCGCCTTCGGCATCCTCCACCCCAATGTCGCCCGCGCGTTCGATCTCGACGCCGGCGTCGCCGCGGTGGAGCTGTATCTCGATGCGATCCCGGCCAAGCGCGAGCCGAAGGGCGGGGGCGGCTTCATGCGCCCGGCCTATACGCCGCCTGCGCTCCAGGCCGTCCGCCGTGACTTCGCCTTCCTGGTCCCCGATGGCGTCGCCGCCGACGCATTGGCGCGTGCGGTAAAGGGCGCGGACAAGGCCGCGATCGTCTCCGCCCGCGTGTTCGACGTCTTCACCAAGGACGGCGAAACCTCGATGGCGGTCGAGGTCGTGCTGCAACCGGGCGACAAGGCGTTCGTCGAGGCCGAGCTGAAGGCGATCGCCGACAAGGTCGTCGCCGCCGCCGCCAAACTGGGCGCCTCGCTCCGGGGCTGATACATGTCCGTCATCCCTGCTCCGGGGAGACGGGATTGTGAGGGAGGCGAGCATGGCCGACTGGATCACCATCGCGAACGACCATCTGTCGGCTGCGATCAACCCGCTCGGCGCGGAGCTGTCCTCGCTCAAGGACGCCGCCCGCCGCGAGCTGATGACCGACGCCGATCCTGCTTTCTGGACCGGGCGTGCGCCCTTGCTCTTCCCCGTCGTCGGCAAGCCAGCGGGCGAGGTGATCCGCATCCAGGGCCGCGACTATCCGATGAAGCAGCACGGCTTCGCCCGCCGCCTGCCCTTCGCGCTGATCGATCGCGGCCCGACGCACGCGACCTTCCGCCTGGCAGAAAGCGACGAGACGCGCGACCATTACCCCTTCGCCTTTACGCTCGACGCGACCTACCGCCTCGACGGCGCGACGCTGCACACCGACATCGTCATCAGCAATCCGAACGCGCAGGACATGCCGGCGAGCTTCGGTTTTCACCCCGCTTTCGCCTGGCCGCTGCCGGGCGGCGGAGAACGTGGCCAGCACGTCGTCACATTCGGCCAAAATGAGCCGGATGGCGTCCGGCCCATCGCCGATGACGGCACGATCAAGGCCGGTTCGCTCCCATCCCCGCTGGACGGCCGGACGCTCCACCTCGCCGACGACCTGTTTGTGCATGACGCCCTGGTGTGGGACCAAGTCCGCTCTTCCAGCGTCACCTATGGCGCGCCCGGCGGGCCGCACCTGCGCATCGACTTTCCGGACACCCCGATGCTCGGCATCTGGACCAAGCCCGGCGCCCGCTACATCTGCGTCGAACCTTGGCACGGCATCGCCGATCCGGAGGGCTATGTCGGTGAATTCGCCGACAAACCCGGCATTTTCCTGGTCCCGCCTGGCGGTTCCAAGCACATCAGCATGGCGGTAACTTTTCTCCCATGAAACTCGACACGCTCATCGGTGAACCCTGGGGCGACTATGGCCTCGTCGATTGCGGCCATGGTCGCAAGCTGGAGCGCTACGGCGACTATCGCTTCATCCGCCCCGAACCGCAGGCGCTCTGGGCCCCGGCCAGTAACGACTGGAAATCGCACGGGGAATTCATTCCCGGCAGCGACGAGGAGGGTGGCGGTCAGTGGCATTATACCCGTCCTGTCCCGCGAGACGGCTGGCCGCTCGCCTGGGGCGTCGGCCCCGGTACCGTGCGCTTCACCGCGCAGAACACACCCTTCCGTCACCTCGGCTTCTTCCCCGACATGGCGCCGGTCTGGTCCTGGCTACGTGAGCAGCTGGACGGCGTGGCTGAGCCTGAGGCATTGAATTTGTTCGGTTATACCGGCGTCGGCACGCTCGCGCTCTCCGCCGCGGGCGCGAAGATGGTCCATGTCGATGCGTCCAAAAAATCGGTCGATGCCGCGCGCGCCAACGCCAAGTTGTCGGGCATGACCGACCGCCCGGTGCGCTGGATCGTCGACGACGCTGCGAAGTTCGTCGCTCGCGAGGTCCGCCGTGGCCGCCGCTATGACGCGATCCTGCTCGATCCGCCCAAATATGGCCGCGGACCGGACGGTGAGATCTGGCGGCTGGAGGAGCATCTCCCGGCCCTGATCGCCGACTGCCGCCAGTTGCTCGACGCGAATTCGCGCGCCCTGTTCCTCACGGCCTATGCCGTGCGCATGTCCGCGCTGGCGATCGGCGAGATGCTTCGCCAGGCCTTCGCCGACCTGCCCGGCACCGTCGAATGCGGCGAGCTTGGCGTGCGCGAGGAAGCACGCGGCCTGGTGCTGCCAACCGCGATCTGGGCGCGCTGGTCGAACGACTGACTTGTACCCTGCATCTGGCGATCCCAGATTCAGGATCAATCACGGAGACGAATGGCCCATGGATCAGTTGAACCTGTCGGAAGCCGAATGGAAAGCGCGGCTGACCCCCGAACAATATCATGTGTTGCGCGAAGCGGGCACCGAACGGGCGTTTGCCGGCAAGTACAATGATTACAAGGCGGACGGCATCTACCATTGCGCCGCCTGCGCGCTGGAATTGTTCGACAGTGCCGACAAATATGATTCGGGATCGGGCTGGCCCAGCTTTACCCAGCCGATTGCGCCCGATGCAGTGACTGATCACCGGGATACCAGCCATGGCATGGTGCGGATCGAATCGCGTTGTGCGCGCTGCGACAGCCATCTTGGGCATGTCTTTCCCGACGGTCCGCCGCCGACCGGCCTTCGCTATTGCATGAATTCCGTCAGCCTGGATTTCCGTCCCGGCAAGTAATCGCCGGCACACGGCGGCGCATGTTTTCCGCCGTGTGACCGTTCCGCCAGCGAAATATTTGGCGCCAGCCTGTTCTTTCGCTGCGGTGGACGCCTTCATCTTGTTAAGCCCAGCCTAAGCTACTATCCGCCAGATCGCATCCGATGGCCCGTCGCCCCGTTCCCCGCTCGCCCTGGCGTCGACGCCTGTCGATCGCGATCAAGATCCTGATCGCGCTGGCCGTCGTTGCCTTTGGTGCGCTGCTCACCGCCGTTTACATCGCGCGGACGCAGCTGCCCTCCTTCGATGAGCTGAAATCCTCGCCCAATGGCCAGATGATCCGGGTCCATGCCGCCGACGGCACTGTGCTGGTGTCGATCGGGCCGAGCTATGGCGAATGGCTGCCGTTCGATCGCATCCCGCGGATCATGCGCGATGCGACGATCGCGGTGGAGGACAAGCGCTTCTACAGCCATCTCGGCGTCGACCCGATCGGAGTCGCGCGATCGGTGAAGGTGCGCTTTGATCGCGGTCGCTGGGTGCAGGGCGGGTCGACGATCACGCAGCAGCTCGCCCGCAACGTCTTCCTTAACAATCAGAAGAAGTTCGGCCGCAAGTTCCGCGAGTGGATTCTGGCGCTCGCGATGGAGCGCAAGTTCACCAAGGAACAAGTGCTCGAACTGTACCTGAACAAGGTCTATTATGGCGGCGGCGCCTATGGCATCGACGCTGCGTCGCGCAAGTTCTTCGGCCATGGCGCCAATCGCCTGACGCTGAGCGAGGCGGCGATCATCGCGGGGCTGGTCAAGGCACCGTCGAACTATTCGCCGACCGCTGACGCGCAGGCCGCGGTGGACCGCGCACAGGTCGTGCTGAATGTCATGGCCGAGAATGGCGTGATCAGCGCCGCGGAGGCGGCCGAGGCCGATCCGCAGGCGGTCAAGCTCGCGCCCGAGCCCAAGCAGAACAGCGTGCGCTATTTCACCGACTGGGCGTTGCCTCAGCTCGAGCTGCTGATCGACGAGACGGAAAAGCCGCTCGAGGTGTGGACCACGCTCGATCTCAACATGCAGCGCGCGGCGGATGCCGCGGTGCGCGCCAATGCGCCGGGCGGCGCGCAGGGCGCGCTGGTCTCGCTCGATCGCGATGGCGCGGTGCGCGCGATGGTGGGCGGCAAGGATTATGTGTCGTCGATCTACAATCGCGCGACTCAGGCGCAGCGGCAGCCGGGCTCAGCCTTCAAGCTGTTCGTCTATCTTGCCGCGCTCGAGGCTGGGATGACGCCGGAGACGACGGTGGTGGATGAACCCATCACGATCGACGGATGGAGCCCGCGCAACAGCTCGCGCCGCTATTCGGGGCAGGTGACGCTGAGGACCGCCTTTGCTTATTCGCTCAACACCGTTGCGGCGCGGCTTGGCCAGCAGGTCGGCTTCACCACCGTCGCCGACATGGCGCGCCGCTTCGGCATCACGACCCCAGTCAACACCCAGCCGTCGATGGTGCTCGGCACGTCGGACGTGCGCCTGATCGACATGACCCGGGCGTTTGCCAGTGTCGCGAACAAGGGTGTCGCTGTGATGCCGTACGGAATCACCAAGGTGACGGCGAACAACGAGGTTATCTATCAGCATGAGGTCGATCGCAGCCGCGTCCTGGTCGCACCCTATGTGGCGGCGCAGATGACCGACCTGCTGCAGACGGCGGTGAATACCGGTACCGGCCGCGCGGCGCAGATCGGCCGCCCGGTGGCGGGCAAGACCGGTACCACCTCATCCTCCAAGGACGGCTGGTTCCTCGGCTTCTCCTCCGGCCTGACGACGGGCGTGTGGATGGGCCGGGATGACGCCAGGCCGATCGGCGGCTTGCAGGGCGGCGCCGCGCCGGCCCGCGCCTTCGCCCAGTTCATGACCAAGGCGGTGGCCAATCGTCCGATCGAGCAGTTCGAGACCGAAGTGACCCTGCCCGAATGGCAGCTCGAACCCGATGAGGAGAGCTATTTCGGGGAGCCGGACAACAGCGTCTTTGTCGACGACAATGGGGAGCCGCTGCCCAGCGACGCGGTGCCGCTGCCGGAGGACGATTATGGCCGCGGCATTGAGCGTCCGTCGCCGCGCGCCGAGCGTCCGGTGGTCGAGGATGGCGATCCGGTCCAGCCCGCGCCGCCGCAACGGCTGGATCAGGACTGGATCGACCGCGTGACCGGCAGGGACCCGCGCGCGCCCGCGCGGGAGCCCCGCGGCGAGCGTCGCTACCCGGCGCCGCCGCCCGTCGAGGAACGACCATACCAGTGAAGTGTCGCTCCATGGGTGCGCAGCCATCGGCGATGTGGCGTCGGGTCGCTGCCGTATAGCTGCTCGACCAGCGCGTGGAACGCGGGCGAATGATCCATGTGGATGCGATGCGCCACTTCATGCGCCGCGGTTGCACGGCGTACCGCCACGGGGGCGAGCGCCAGTCTCCAGCTGTAGCGGATCGCGCCCGTGCTGCTGCAACTGCCCCACCGCCCGCGAGGATCACCAATCGAAACGCGCTCCACAGCGATGCCGGCGCGATCGGCATAAAGACGCGTGTCCGCCTCCAGCAATGACAGCGCCTCGCGCTTCAACCATGTCTCCACGCGGCGCGCGATTGTTTCGGGCGGCCCCGAGAGGAGCAGCAGGTCGCCCTCGCGCCGCACGATCCGCGAGCAGCCGGGTTGCCAGGCAATGGTGAGCAGGTCGTCGTCGAACGGAAATTGACCACCATCCTCGAAGGGGCGGGCCTGGGGAAGGCGGGCGCGCTGAGCCGCGATCCAGTCGCCATAGCCCATTGCCCAGGACAGTGCCTTTGCGGCGGAGGCACGTTTCGGGATGGTCAGGCGGACGCGGCCGCTCAGCGGGTCGAAGCTCAATTTCACGCGCCGGGCGGTCGGGTGCCGAACCACCTCGATCGCGTTTCCTGGATCGGCAAGGTGGGCGTTCTGCGCCATCGATGATCCAGCGTCTCCCGGCCTACCCGGCCGAGACGATCCGCTCACAGCTTGCGATCGACCATGTGATATTCCAGTTCGCCGGCGTCATCTTCGCTGATCGTCCAGCCGCGCACGGATTCGCCCGCACGATGCACCGCCTCGCGATCACCGGACACGAGGTAATGCCATTCGGGCAGCTGCTCGCCATGCAGCCGCAGGCGATAGGCGCAGGTCGAGGGCAGCCACTCGATCGCGTCGACATTGCGCATCGAAAGTCGCACGCATTCCGACACATAGGCATGCCGGTGCTTGTAGTTCGAGCAGAAACCGGTGCGCCGGTCGAGCAGGCGGCAGGCGACGTTGGTCGGGTAAAGCTCGTTCGTTTCCTCGTCCTCAAGCTTGTGCAGGCAGCATTTGCCGCAGCCGTCGCACAATGCCTCCCATTGCGCGCGGTCAAGCTTGTGGAGCGGTGTGTCTTCCCAGAAGCGCGTCATTCGGCCCAGCGTTTGATCTCGTCGGCGACAGCCTGTGGCGGTCCCTCCTGCGGCAGCAGCGCGAGCGGCTTGCCGTCCGGGGACATCAGATAGGCCTGACGGCTGTGATCCATCAGATAGCCGCCGGACGTGCCTTTACCACGCTGGTAGAAAATCGCGTAATCCTTTGCGGTCTTGGCGATCTCTTCCGGCGTGCCGGTCAGTCCGATCATCCGCGGGTGGAAGGCGGAGACGAATTGCTTGAGCACCGCGGGCGTGTCGCGTTCCGGGTCGATGGTGATGAAGACGGGCACGATCCGTGCGGCGAGCGCGGGATCGCTCTTCTCCAGCAGCTTCAGGCCGGCGCCGATATTCTGCACGTCGACCGGGCAGACGTCGGGGCAGAAGGTGTAGCCGAAATAGACGATGCGATATTTGCCGTTCAGCGCCTGATCGCTGAACGGTTTCCCATCCTGATCGATCAAGCTCATCGGTCCACCGATCCGCGCGCCTTCCAGCGGCGGGCGCGTCGGGGTCGCGGCGGGCGAGCAGGCGAGGAGGGCGAGGGGGGCTAGGCTGATGAGAAGGCGGACGTTCATGGCATCGCCAGCCTTGATCTGTTAAGGCCGCGATCGCAACCATCGGATGGACCTTCTGCCTGTGAAGACGCTGCGCCGCCTGCTCGTTCCCCTCCTGATCACCGCCGCCGTACCGGCCGCTGCGCAGCAGCAGTCGCAGGGCTACAAGTTCCTGGAAGCGGTGCGCAAAGCCGATGGCGACACGGTGGTGAAGATGCTCGACCAGCCCGGGCAGCGGATCGTCAACTCGCGCGACATCACGACCGGCGAAGGGGCCCTCCACATCGTGGTGAAGCGCGGTGACTCGACGTACCTGCGCTTCCTGCTGCAGCGTGGCGCCGATCCCAACATGCGCGATGGCCGCGGCGACACGCCGCTGCTGCTGGCGGTTCAATATGGCCAGAACGCGATCGTCGACGTGCTGACCGCGAACAAGGCCAACCCCAACTTGGGCAATGGCGGGGGCGAGACGCCGCTGATCCGCGCGGTGCAGAAGCGTGATCTGCCGATGGTCCGCAGCCTGCTTGCCGCGGGCGCAAACCCCGACCAGACCGACAATATCGCCGGGATGTCGGCGCGTGATTACGCCCATGCGGATGCGCGGTCCCCAGCAATCGCAAAGCTGATCGATGAAAAGCCGAAGCGGGCGGTTCGGGCAGTTGCGGGCCCGAAGTTCTAGCATCACAAGGAGCAGAATTGCTCGCATTTCCTTGCCGCACGAAGATGGTTAATCCGCTCTGGACATTTGTCAGTAATCAGTGAAGCTTGCCCCTGCCGAAGCAACGGCGCCGGGGGGCAGCTTGATGGGCAATGGAGACGCGGGGGCGGCGGGGGCACGCCAGCGCCTGATCTTTGACTTTGGTCAGATCCGATGACCGAGACGCCGCTCGACATCCTTGTGCTCGGTCACAATTACGCGCCCGAACCGGTCGGCATTGCTGTTTATACCAGCGGCATGGCCGAAATGCTGGCGGATGGCCATGAAGTTCGTGTCATCTGTGGCACGCCCTGTTACCCGCATTGGTCGGTGCTGCCGGGCTACTCCCACTACAAGGTGACGCACCGGTGCGAGGGCGGGGTTGCCGTGACACGGCTGCCGCACTTCGTGCCCTCGGTCCCGCGTGGTTGGCGACGCATCCTCCATCATCTGAGCTTCGCCCTGCTAGCGACTTGGGCGATGCTGCGAGCGTGCTGGCGCCGGCGGCCCGACGTGATTGTCGCAATTGCGCCATCGATCCTGTCGACCGCGGTGGCGCGGCTCGTCGCCACATGCGTGCGGCGGCCCTTGTGGATCCATGTCCAGGATCTCGAGCTCGAGGTTGCGCTGGCGACGGGGCAGTTGCCGGGTGGCCGGCGAACCGCCGCGCTGCTGGGCGCGGTCGAGCGCTGGGCGCTGTCGGGGGACCGGGTGAGCAGCATTTCGCCGGCGATGTGCGAGCGGCTCGCGGCGAAGCTGGGGCGCGGTGCAGCCGTGTTCGAGTTCAGGAACTGGGCTGATCCGGCGGTCGTCCATCGGGCGGAGGCTGAGTCGCCCTATCGTCGCGAATGGCGCATCGGGCGGCCGCATGTGGTGCTATATTCCGGGAATATAGCGGCAAAACAAGGCGTTGAGCTCGTCGTCGAGGTGGCCCGGCTGCTTGGCTGGCGGACCGATATCCAGTTCGTGATCTGCGGCAATGGCGCCAACCGGGCAGCGCTGGAGGAGGCGGCGCGGGGGAGTGGGGTGATGATCCATGACCTGCAGCCGACCGAACTGCTGGGCGATCTTCTGGCGTTGGCGAGTGTGCATGTACTGCCGCAGATCGCGGGAGCGGCGGATCTGGTGCTGCCGTCAAAGCTGCCCAACATGCTGGCGTCGGGGCGGCCGGTGATTGCCACGGCGGACGAAGGTACGGGAATTGCTGGAGAATTGGGTGGGGCCGGGCTGCTGACGCCGCCGCATGACGCGCGCGCGCTGGCGGACGCGATCGCGTCGTTGATCGATGATCCGGTGCGGCGCGCGGCGATGGGGGCGGCGGGACGGCGGCTTGCCGCGGCGCGCTGGGACAAGCGCGAAATCCTGGAGCAGTTTGGCCGCGAATTACGCACGCTCGTGGTGGAGGCGGGGTACAACCGGCCTGTTGGCGGAGTCATTCGGCCGCGCTTTGCCCAGCATCAGCCAGCGGGTCGCATCGAACCGGTCCAGCAGCATCCATAAGGCTACCCCGAGGCCAAGGGCGAGGGGGACGAGCAGCGGCGCGCTGAGCACGTCGCGCAACGCGTAATAAAGCGTCAGGTGGACATACATGATGACGAGGCTGGCCTGACCGAGCCGTTCGATGGCGGGCGAGCGGGGAAGCCGGCGCGCGGCCAGCAGGATCAGGTGGCACAGGCCGAGCGCGGCGAGGATGCTGAAGAGCGGCGTGCCGGCGTCCGCGACCTTGAGGTCGAGCGGGCGCGACAGCGGCGCGAGGAGCGCGAGCGCGATCGCTGCGAGCGTCAGCGGCCCGCCAAGCCGGTCGGCGTGACGGTGGTGGAGGATGCCGGCGAGGAAGAAGAACAGCGCCAGCGGCACGCTGATGATCCCCCAGGGATTGGGGAGGGCGGGCATCAGCAACGCCGCGGCGAGGGCCGCAGCGGCGGTGGCGGGGAGCCAGCGCGCGGGCAGCCGCAGCACGAGGGCGGCGAGGATCTGAGTGACGAAGAGGCAGGTGACGAACCAGAAGATGCCGAACGGGGCGACGAGGAACGTGCCGCCGAGCAGCAACCGGGCGAGCGCCGCCGGGGGATGATCCCACGGCAGATAGGCCCGATGCCCGGCGACCGCCGCGATCGCCGCGTCGGACAGCGCGATCACCAGCAGCCAGGCGGCATAGGGCAGGAGCAAGGTCGCCGCGCGGCGGCGAATTAGGCGCGCGGGGGCGGGCGTGCCGAAGACGATGCCCGACAGCATGAAGAACAGCGGCATGTGGAAATGGAACATCGCCGCGCGCACCGCGGGATCGCTGGTGAAATGACCGATGACGACCGCGACGATGCCGATCGCGCGCGCCGTATCGAGCCAGCCGATCCGATCCCCCATCATCGGAGCGTAACAGCCGCGCAAGCCAGCGCAAGCGGATGCGTGCCTGTATGGCGCGCCCGGACGGGCCGCTGCGTCGACGGGCGCGGGTAGGGGGGAGCTGGCCGATAGCCACCGCGACGATCCGCTCGCGCGAGACGAACCGCGCCAGCCGATCCGTCCCTCATAAGAGGGTGACAGCCGTGGGGGCGGCCAAAGCAGATGCAGGCGGTCGGGCGCGGTGAGGCCCGGCGGGTCGCCGGTTTGGGCTGGGTTGGTCCGGGCTGGGCCGCGCGGATGAGTGGCGGCGACGGCGAGGTTGCGACCGTATGCGGCGTGACGATCCCGCGGAGCCGACCCCCTATCGCGCGACGCGTAGCTACCGCGCGGGCCCGAATGCAGATAAGAGCGGGCGTAGGTGGCGAGGGCGGGTGGGCCCGGTGTCGGGTAGCGCTGCGCGGATCGGGTGTGCGTTGTCCGATGACGACGCGTAGGACGCCAATTGCCAGCGCGGTGTCGAGCCTGCCGGCCCGATTTCCTGTCACGGGCGCGTGGCAGCAGCGCAGGGCGGCGCAAGTAGATGCAAGAGCGCGGGCGTGCCGAGGGAAGGCGGGCCGCCGGGCCGGGTCGGGCTGCGTGGATCGGGGTCGGCTGTCCGCCGACTTCGATCCTGGTCGCGAGCGCCGTAGCTCTTCAGAGGATCATGCCCGGAGCGGGGCAGCTTCGCGGGGCAGCGGACGCGGATCGGGCGTTTGCCGATCGGCGCGGCGGCGGGGTGACCTTTCTTGCATGGGAAGGGTTTTTCCCGCGCCGGAACGGCCGGCCCTGCGGGGCAGGGGCCGGCCGGCCGGTGTTTATTCCGCCGCGGCTTCCTTCTTGGCGGCCGTCTTCTTGGCGCCCGTCTTCGCGGCCGGTGCCTTCTTTGCGGCCGCGGTCTTCGGGGCGGCGGCTTTCTTGGGTGCGGCCTTTTTGGCGGGCGCCTTCTTCTTGGCCTTGCCCTTGCTCGGCATGGCGGCGCGCGCGTCGATGAGCTGCGCGGCCTCCTCCAGCGTCAGTGCATCGGGCGCGATCGTCTTGGGCAGAGTGGCGTTGGTTTCGCCGTCGGTGACATAGGGGCCGTAGCGGCCCTCCATGAGCTTCAGCTCCGCCTCGGTGCGCGGATGCTTGCCCAGCACCTTGAGCGGTTCGCGCGAGCCGCGCTGGGGGCGGCCGCCGCCGGCGGCGGCCTCCGCGAGCTTCACCACGGCAGCGTTCATGCCGGTTTCGAACACGTCGGCGGTGCTCTGCAACCGGGCGTACTTCCCGTCATGCTGCAGATAGGGGCCGTAGCGGCCGATCGAGGCGACGATGTCCTTGCCCGTTTCGGGGTGCTGGCCGATCGTGCGCGGCAGGCTGAGGAGCTTCAGCGCCATTTCCAGATCGAGCTCGCCGACATCCTTGGGAATCGAGGCGCGCTTGGCGTCCTTGCCCTCGCCGAGCTGGATATACGGGCCAAAGCGCCCCGACTTGCGCTCGACAGGAAGGCCGGTTTCCGGATCATGGCCGAGCTGCTCGGGCTCACCGCTGTCGCCGGCCTCGGCACCCGCCTGCGCGAAGCGGCGGGTGTATTTGCACTCGGGATAGTTGGAGCAGGCGATGAACGCGCCGAAGCGGCCGCCGCGCAGCGCGAGCCGGCCATTGCCGCAATTGGGGCACAGCCGTGCATCGCTGCCGTCCGCGCGATCGGGGAAGAGATAGGGCGCGAGGAAGGCGTCGAGCTGTTCGGTGACTTCGCTCGGCTTGAACTCCATCACCTCGGCGGTGCGCGGCTTGAAATCGCGCCAGAAGCTTTCGAGCACCGCCTGCCATTGCGCGCGGCCGCCCGAGACGTCGTCCAGCTCCTCCTCAAGCTCGGCGGTGTAATCATAGCCGACATAGCGTTCGAAGAAGCGTTCGAGGAACGCCGTCACGAGCCGCCCGCTCTCCTCGGCGAAGAAGCGGTTCTTCTCGACGCGGACGTAGGCGCGATCCTTCAGCGTCTTGATGATCGAGGCGTAGGTCGAGGGGCGGCCGATGCCGAGCTCTTCCATGCGCTTGACCAGCGAGGCTTCGGAGAAGCGCGGCGGCGGCTGGGTGAAATGCTGTTCGGCGTCGACCGACTTCTTGGCCGGGGAATCGCCGTCGCGCATCCGCGGCAGGCGCTTCGCATCCTCGTCCGCGCTATCGTCCTGCCCCTCTTCGTAGAGCGCGAGATAGCCGGGGAAGAGCACGACCTGGCCGGTCGCGCGCAGCACGTTGCGTCCCGTCCCGTCGGCCATGTCGACGGTGGTGCGCTCCATCCGCGCCGAGGCCATCTGGCTGGCGAGCGCGCGCTTCCAGACGAGGTCGTAGAGGCGGGCATGGTCGCCCGAGCCGACGCGATCGCGGCCGAAGTCCGTGGGGCGGATCGCCTCGTGCGCTTCCTGCGCGTTCTTGGCCTTGGTCTGATACTGCCGCGGCTTGTCGGGGACGTAGCTCGCGTCATAGCGATTGGCGATCGCGCCGCGTGCGGCATCAATGGCGCTGCCGTCCATCTGCACGCCGTCGGTACGCATGTAAGTAATCGCGCCATCCTCGTAGAGCTGCTGCGCGATCCGCATCGTGTGATCGGCGGAGAAGCCGAGCTTGCGCGCTGCCTCCTGCTGCAACGTCGAGGTGGTGAAGGGCGGCGGCGGGTTGCGCGTCGCGGGCTTGGTTTCGACCCGCTCGACGGTGAAGCGGCCGGCCTCGACCGCGGCCTTGGCCTTCAGCGCGTCGCCCTCATTGCCGATCGACAGGCGATCGAGCTTCTTGCCGTCCCATTGCACGAGGCGGGCGGTGAAGGGGGTGCCGTCCTGCTCCATGGCGGCAGTGACCGACCAATATTCCTGCGCACGAAACGCCTCGATCTCACGCTCGCGATCGACGATCAGGCGAAGCGCGACCGACTGGACGCGGCCGGCGGACTTGGCGCCGGGCAGCTTGCGCCACAGCACCGGCGAGAGCGTGAAGCCGACGAGGTAATCGAGCGCGCGGCGCGCACGATACGCATCGATCAGGTCGGTATCGAGCTCACGCGGGTTCGCCATCGCCTGAGTCACCGCGGGCTTGGTGATGGCGTTGAAGGTGACGCGGTCGACCTTCTTGGGCAGCGCCTTGCGCTTCGCCAGCACTTCCTGGACGTGCCAGCTGATCGCCTCCCCCTCTCGATCAGGGTCGGTGGCGAGGATCAGGCGGTCGGCATCCTTGGCGAGATCGGCGATCGCCTTCAGCTGCTTGGCCTTGTCGGCGTAATTTTCCCATTCCATCGCAAAGCCGGCGTCGGGATCGACCGAGCCGTCCTTCGCCGGCAGATCGCGGACATGGCCGTAGCTCGCGAGAACGCGAAAATCGGAGCCGAGGTATTTTTCGATGGTCTTCGCCTTTGCGGGCGATTCGACAATTACAAGCTGCATTGGCGCCTAACTAGTGATCCTCACACGTATGCGCGAGGGTGGAGAGCGCCGGCCCCCGCCGTCAAGCCGGCGTTCTCCCTATTTCAGGCGCGGTGGATTGGTATGGCACGCCAGGCGAGGAAGAAGCCGAGGCCGAGGAGAAGGTCGATCGCGCCGAACAGCAGCACGGGCGCCGGCACCTTGCCGTTGGCGAAGAGCAGGAGCGCGGGCACGCCGAACGCGAGCTTTTCCGCCACCGAGGGCAGCATCAGCGGGCGGTAGCGGACGGGATCGCCGGCAATCACCCAGAAGACGAGCTGGAAGGCGGCGGCGGTGCCGATGAAGCCATAGGCCACCAGCTCCGCGCCCGCCGGCTGCGGCAGGAGATATTGCGGCAGCAGCGCGACGAGGCCGAAGATTGCCGCGCCGCGGAACCACCAGGATATCCAGCGCGGTACGCCCGCCGCCGCGATGCCGCCGGCCATCAGGCGGCCTGCGCGGCGCGTTCGGGGGTGAATTCCACCTCCAACCGGCGGACGGCGTGGACGAAATTGTTGGGCGCGATGTCCATGTCGCCGGTCCAGCGGATGTCGGGGAAGCGGGCGAAGATCTGGCGGTACGCTTCCTCCAGCTGCAACTGCGCGGTCATGCGGCCGATGCAGATGTGCGGGCCGTGGCCGAAGGCGATGTTCTTTTCGGCATTGGCGCGGGTGATGTCGAAGCGGTCGGGATCGGGGAACATCTTCGGGTCACGGTTGGCCGCGCCGTAATACATGATGACCTTTTCGCCCTCGGCGATCCTCTGCCCTTCGATCTCGGTATCGCGGGTCGCGGTGCGGCGCATGTAGATGACCGGCGAGACCATGCGGGTGATCTCGTGCACGGCGTTGGTCAGCAGGCTGCCGTCGGCCTGAAGCCGCTGCTTTTCGGCCGGATTTTCGGTGAACAGCTTCATCGCGCCGGAGATTGAGTTGCGCGTCGTGTCATTGCCGGCGAACACGATCAGCAGCCACGCGCCGTCGAGATAGGGATCGGGCAGCGGATCGCCCTCCACCATGGCATTGGCGATCGCGCTCATCAGGTCCGGCTGCGGATCGGCGCGGCGCTTGGCCAGCATGTGGCGGCCGTATTCGAACATCTCGGCGATGTTCTTGTTGAACATCTCGATGAAGGCGAGGATCTGCGGGCTGAGCTCGCCCCCGCTGGCGATCTGCTGCGCCTGTTCGGTCGCGACCTGCTGCGCCATTTCGAGGAAGTGGATCCAGCCGATGAAGCGCTCGCGGTCGGCCTCCGGCACGCCGAGCATTTCGCACAGGGTGAAGATCGGCAAGCGTTGCGAGAATTTCTCGACTAGGTCGCATTTGCCGAGCGGGGCCATCGTGTCGAGCAGGCGGGTGACCTCGGCCGAGACGCGGGCGCGCAGCCCCTTCATGTAGCTGGCGGTGAAATAGGGCATGTGCTCGCGGCGCAGCTCCCGGTGGGGGCGGCCGTCGAGGTTGATCATCGAGTTGGTCGAGGCGGAGAAGAGCACCGGGTGACGCGTTTCCTGCGGGCCGAGCGCCATCAGGATGCCGCCCTTCTCGCTGCTGAACGTCTCCGGATCGCCGTTGACGCGCTTCACGCCATCATAGCTGGTCACCGCCCAGAAGCCGATGCCGTTGCCCGGCATCGGATGCCACATCACCGGCGCTTCCTCGCGCATGCGGCGGAAATCGTCCCACGGCTGGCCGGCGGTGAAGCGCTTGATGTCGATGAGGTCTGCGCCGGGGATCGTCGGATATGCCTGGTCGAAGGTCGGGCCCTGCCGGCCCTCGATGATGTGATCGCTGACGAGATGCATGGTCGGTCTTCTCTGGCTGGCGGAGGGAGGGTCAGGTGAGATCGGGGGAGAAGCGGATATTGCCGCGGGCAAGGCCCTGGGTGACGACCTCCAGCCCGCCGGACTTCACCATCCATTCGAGCCGGTGGTCGCGATATTCGCGCTTGAAGAGGCCCTGTTCGAGGAGCTTCGCGACATCGCCCATGCCGCCGGTGGAGGCGGTCGCCGCGGCATCGGCCACGGTGTCGCGCACCGACGGGCGATCATTGGCGCGGGCGAGCCAGTCGGCGAGCCTCGACCCCGGCGCCGGCGGCACGCCGTGGCCGGCGGAGCCGTTGAGGTAGGGCACGACGCTGAGGTCGCCCCAGCCGAAGCTGCCGCCGTTGAACCAGGGGCGATCGCCGAGCGCGCGTTCGAGCCAGGCGTGATAGCCGCGGATCTGCTCGGCTGCCTTGGTGGCGAGGCTTTCGCCCAGCGGACCCTCGGCGCGGCGGAACCAGCGCAATTCGCTGAGGCCCCAGTTCACCGCTTCGAGATGGGTGTCGACCACCTCCTCGATCATCCGCACGCGGGCGCGATCGGCGGGGGTGGCGGGGAGCAGCGCCGGGTCGGGCCAGTAATCCTCGATATATTCGAGGATGATGGTCGAATCGAAGATGGCGGTGCCGTCATGGAGCAGCGCGGGCACCTCCGCCCGCGGATTGGCGGCGAGGAAATCCCCTGCCGCGCCGCCGACGCCGATCCCGCCGGGCACCGCCGTTTCGAAGGGCACGCCCTTTTCGCGCAGCGCGATCTTCACCTTCTGCGCGTACGGCGACAGCGGGTGATCCCACAAAGTGACGGTCATGCCGCACCCTCCCCATAACTTTTGTTGTGGAAGAGGCTATGCGGCAGCGACGGACAAATCCAGTCCTATTTCGCTACTTTCACTTGTGTCGGCGACGGCGCCTGCGGAAGCTGGACCGCGCGATCCAGATGCCGATCGCGAGCAGGGCGATCGGGGTGAGCCAGAGCGGCAGGGTGACCGCGCTCATCGGCGGATCATAGGTCACGTAATCGCCGTAGCGGGCGACCAGCCAGTCGCGGACCTGCGTGGCATTGTCGCCGGCGGCGATCCGCTGGCGCACCAGGCTGCGCATGTCGCCGGCCATGTCGGCGTCGCTGTCGGCGATCGACTGACCCTGACAGACGAGGCAGCGCAAGGTTTCCATCAGCGCCTTCGCCTCCGCCTCCTTGGCGGGATCGCGCAGCTGGACGTTGGCGTAATCGGCCGGCGGACGCGTCTGCGCAGTCGCGGGGCTGGCGAGCGCGAGCAGGCTGGCAGCGAGGGCGGCGAGCATGCGGGGCAGAAGCGCGCTCACCGGGCGTTGCGCCATGCCTCGGCCAGCGCGGCCACGTCATCGTCGCGGATGTCGCCGACATGCTGCTTCACCACCACGCCCTTCCCGTCGATCACGAAGGTTTCCGGCACGCCGGAGGAGCCGAGCGAGAGCTGCACCTGGCTATCTCGATCATCGCCGATCCGCTGATAAGGGTCACCGTGGCGGGCGAGGAAGGTTGCGATGGCGGGGCCGGTGTCGCGGATCGCGACGGCGTCGATCGGAATGCCCATCGCCTTCAGCTTCATCAGCTGCGGCGCCTCCGCGATGCAGGGCACGCACCAGCTGGCGAAGATGTTGAGGAGGCGCGGCTGGCCGGTCCTGAGATCAGCGGGCGCGAGGCCGGGCTTGCCCGGGACGATCGGCGGCAGGGTGATGTCGGGCACGGGCTTTCCCACCATCGCCGAATAGACCGTCCGGTCGCTCGGCCGACGCAGCTCACGTACGGCGAAGCCGGCGAGGACGAGGAACACGACGAGCGGGAGCCAGAGGAGCCAGCGCTTCATGCCCAGGCGAGCGCCTCCGCCGCCTCGTCCGCGCGCTTCTTCTGCCGGCGATCGCGCAGCCAGTGGCCGAGGATCGACAGCGCGCCGCCCAGCGCGATCAGCCCGCCGCCATACCAGATCAGCGTCACCCACGGTTTCCACCACAGCCGCAGCTGCCAGCGGCCCGCGCCATCGGGCTGGCCGATGACGGTGTAGAGCTGGCCGTCCGCGTTGGTGAGGATCGCGCTTTCGTTGGTGGTCGTCGGCGGGTTGGAGAAATAGCGCGATTGCGGGGCGAGGAAGGTGACCGGGCCGTCGCCGCGCTGCACCTCAAGCCGGGCCTCCAGCGCGGTCCAATTGTCGCCGATCACCGGGCGGATACCGCGCAAGGTGACACGATAGGGGCCGACGCGCGCCGGCTCCCCGACGCCGGCGGCGACCAGCGTCTCGCGGGTATAGGCCGAGGACGCGGCCATGCCGACGAGGCTGACCGCGATGCCGAGATGGGCGACGACCATGCCATAGACGAACAGCGGCGTGCGGCGCAGGTTGCGGCCGAACAGCGGCGCGACGCTGGCCACCGCGAGCCCGGCGGCCAGCGCGATCGCGATCAGCGGCATGATGCCGATCCCGCCGCCGAACACGACCAGCGCCGCGGCGGTGAAGACGGTGGCGGCGATCGGCCAGGTCATCCGCTGCAGGAGCGCCTGCGCATCATCCTTGCGCCAGCGTAGCAGCGGCCCGACCGCCATGATCGCCACAAGGATGAGCGCGATCGGCCCGGCCGCCTTCTCGAAGAAGGGCGGGCCGACCGACAATTGCGTACCCATCGCGGCGGCGACGATCGGGTAGAAGGTGCCGATCAGGACGATGCCGAGGATGACCGAGAGGAGGAGGTTGTTGGCCACCAGGCTCCCCTCGCGGCTCAATAGCTCGAACGTATTGCCCGCGCGCACCACACCGATACGCGTCGCGAAGAGCGCCAGCGCGCCGCCGATGTAGAGCGACAGCAGGATGAGGATGAACAGGCCGCGTTCGGGATCGACGGCAAAGGCGTGGACGCTCGTCAGAATGCCCGAGCGGACCAGGAACGTGCCGAGCATCGACATGGAGAAAGCGACCACCGCGAGCATCACCGTCCAGGCGCGCAGCCCATCGCGGGTGGCGAGCACGCTAACCGAATGGAGCAGAGCGGTTGCGGCAAGCCACGGCATCAGGGAGGCGTTCTCGACCGGATCCCAGAACCACCAGCCGCCCCAGCCGAGCTCATAATAGGCCCAATAGCTGCCCGCGGTGATGCCGATCGTCAGGAACACCCAGGCGGCGAGCACCCAGGGGCGCATCGCGCGGGCGAAGGTGGGGCCGACATCGCGGGTGACGAGCGCGCCGACCGCGAAGGAGAAGGCGACCGACAGGCCGACATAGCCGGCGTAGAGGGTCGGCGGGTGAAAGGCGAGGCCGGGGTCCTGCAGCAGCGGATTGAGCCCCTGACCGTCCGCCGGCGGATTGGCGAGCCGCGCGAAGGGGTTCGAGGCGAAAAGCAGGAAGGCGTAGAAGCCGAGCGCGATCAGCGCCTGCGCGCCGAGTGTCGCCGTCAGCGTGCGTTCGGCGAGGCGGCGTTCGAGCGCGGCGACCGCCGCGCCCGCCAGGCCGAGGATGGTGACCCACAGGAGCATCGACCCCTCATGGTTCCCCCAGGCGCCGGCGAATTTGTAGAGCCACGGCTTGGCCGAATGGCTGTTCGCCACGACCAAGGCGACCGACATGTCCGATTGGAGGAACACGCCGATCAGCGCGGCCATGGCGAGCAGCGACAGCCCGCCCTGGACGATCGCGACGGGGCGCACCGCCCTGGCGAGCGTATCGTCGCCGCGCTTCACCGCCAGCGCGGCGAGCAGCAATTGCATCGCCGCGAGCGCGGCGGCGAACCACAGGGCGGCGAGGCCGACTTCCGCCATCATGCGGGCATGCCCGCTTCGCGTGTGGGGGCGCCCGCCGCGCGCGCGGGCGGGGCCACGATCATGTCAGCCACCGCCGCTCACCTGCTGCTCAGCGCTCATAGGCCTTGGGCAATGCGCCTTCGGTCGGCACCAGATAGCGATCGCGCAGCTGCGACTGGCGCGAGCGCATCGGCTGGGGCTGGCCGTCGATCCACACTGCGGTCGGCGCGGAGGCAATCTCCAGCGGGTCGCCGTCCCACAGCACGACGTCGGCGCGGCGGCCGGCGCGCAGCGAGCCGAGTTCATTGTCCATGCCGAGCGCGGCCGCCGGGCCGGAGGTGATCGCGGCGAGCGCCTCGCCCCAGGTCAGGCCGGTGTGGCCGGGCACGCGGGTGATGGCGACGAGATTGCCGGCGTACTGGCGCAGGTTATGCTCTCCGCCATTGTTGCCGGTCGAAGCGAGCGCGACCTGGACGCCGGCGGCGCGCATGCGGCCGACGTTGGATTCGGTCGCGCCGAGCGATTCGAACTGCGCCGGCAGATCGGCGAGCGCGGCGGCGATGACGGGGACGCGGGCGGCGGCGATCTCACGCGCGACCATCCACCCCTCGGTGACGCCGGTCAGCACCAGCTTCAGCTTGGGATACTCACGCGGGAGTGCCAGCACCGTCAGGATGTCGCTCGCACGTTCGACATGGACGACGAGCGGCACGCTGCCGTCGAGCACGCGCAGCAGCGCCTGCGCGTCGCCGCGCTTGACCATCGAATCCTTTTCGCGGCCACCGAAGGCGGCGGGGTTGCGGCGATAGTCCTCCGCCTGCGCCAGCGCATCGCGCAGCGCAGCATAGGCTGCCGGGCGGCTGCCGCCGGCGAGACGCCCGCCGGCTTCGCCAAGCTCGACGAACTGGAAGGCGCGCGGGCGGGTGACGGCATTGGGATCATTGCCGAGATCGATCACCGCGCCCTGGCCGGCGAAGATCGAGTTGGATGCCTCCGGCGCGACCAGTGCGCGGGTGACGCCGCCCAATCGCTCGTTGGCGATCTTCACCTCGGCCGGGTTGATCGAGGTGGAGACATCGATCGCGGCGTTGAACGGTGCGGTGCGTGCGCCCGTGTCATTGCTTTCGCGCACGCCGCCGGCATCGCTGATGCCGAGATCGCTGAAGCCGGCGATGAAGCCCGGCGCGACCCATTTGCCGCTGCCGTCGATCACCTGTGCGCCGGCAGGCACGGCCACGCCGCTGCCCGCGGCGACGATGCGGCCGTTCTGGAACACGACCGTGCCGTTTTCGACCGGTGCGCTGCCATCACCGACGGCGATCGTCGCATTGGTGATCGCCACGGTCTGCGCCGCGACCGGGCTCGCCAGCATCGTGGCGAGGAGGAGGAAAGCGCGCTTCACTTGACGTCTCCCGAACCGGGCTGGCCAAGCTCGAAGTCGCTTACCGGGCGACGCTTGGGATCATTGGCATCATAAAGGAGCGCGCCGTCGATCCACACCTTTTCCGGGCGGGTATAGACGCTGTACGGATCGCCATTCCACAGCACGACATCGGCCATCTTGCCGGGGACGAGGCTGCCGGTCTGGTCGGCGATGCCCATCGCCTTTGCGGGGCCGAGCGACAGCCACTTCCACGCCACTTCCGGCGCGATGTTGATGCCGACGCGGCGACCGCTGGCGAGCACCTTCGCGACTTCCTGGTTCAGCCGCTGAATGCCGTTTTCGTCATCCGAGTGGATCATCGCGCAGGCGCCGGCATTTTCGAGGATGGCGAGGTTTTCGCCGATCCCGTCATAGCTTTCCATCTTGAAGCCGTACCAATCGGCCCAGACCGCGGCGCAGGTGCCGTTCGCCTTCAAGAGGTCAGCGATCTTGTACGCCTCGACCGCGTGGTGGAAGGCGGTGACCTTGTAGCCGAACTCCTTCGCCATATCCTCGACGATCGCCATTTCGTCGGCGCGGTAGCAGTGGTTCTGGATCAGGATCTCGCCCGCCAGCACGCCGCGCAGCGTGTCCATCGCGATATCGCGCGCGGGGGGCTCACCGCCGTCGGCCTCATACTTGTCCCACTTGCGGCGATAATCCTGCGCCTTGGCCCAGGTCGCGCGGTCGACCGCGATATTGCCCATGCGGGTGGAGGGCTGGCGGTTCTTCGAGCCGTAGACGCGCTTCGGGTTTTCGCCGCAGGCCATCTTCAGGCCGTAGGGCGCGCCGGGGAATTTCATGCCCTGCATGGTGCGCGAATAGACGTTCTTGAGCGTGACCGAGCGACCGCCCATGAGGTTCGCCGAGCCGGGCAGGATCTGCAGCGTGGTGACGCCGCCGTTGGCCAGCGCGCGGCTGAAGCCCGGGTCCTGCGGCCAGACGCTGTGTTCGGCCCAGACATCGGCGGTGATCGGGCTGGTCGCCTCGTTACCGTCGCTGTGCGCCTGGACGCTGGGGGTCGGATAGTCGCCGAGGTGGCTGTGAATGTCGATGATCCCGGGGGTCACCCACTTGCCGGTGCCGTCGATCACCTGTGCATCCGCCGGCGCATTCACGCTGGCGCCCACCGCGACGATCTTTCCATCGGCGAAGAGCACCTGGCCATTGTCGATCCGGCCGCCCTCGCCATCGTAGATCGTGACGTTGCGCACCACCGTCGGCACGCCCGGATAGGCGCGGTAGGTGGAGGGGTAGGGATCGCGCGAATAGGGCTTGGCCGGCGCCTTGGACGAGGCGGTCTTGGGGCGGGCATCGCCCTGCGAGCAGGCGACGAGCGACAGCGCGGCGACGCCGGTCGCGAGCAAGCGCCCGGCGGTAAGGGTGCGGAGGGTCATGGACGCCGTGATTGGACGGACGCGGGGCGGAAGACAAGCGCTTAGCCGCCGCCCCGGAACAATCCGCCGCAATCCGTCGCAATCAGCCGGCGCGGCCCGTCAGGTCGCGCTGTCGAGCGTTTCCACGACGAGGCGATCGTTGGTGTAGACGCAGACCTCCGCCGCGATCGCCATCGCCTTGCGGCAGATCGTCTCGGCGTCCTTTTCATAATCGACCAATGCGCGGGCGGCGGCGAGTGCGAAATTGCCGCCCGAGCCGATCGCCGCAATGCCCGCCTCCGGTTCCAGCACGTCGCCGTTGCCGGTCAGGATCAGCGTCACGTCCTTGTCGGCGACGATCATCATCGCCTCCAGGTTGCGCAGATATTTGTCGGTGCGCCAGTCCTTGGCCAGCTCCACCGCGGCGCGCATCAGATGGCCCTGATGGCGTTCGAGCTTCGCCTCGAGCCGTTCGAACAGGGTGAAGGCGTCGGCGGTCGCGCCCGCGAAGCCGCCGATCACCTTGCCCTCGGGGCCGAGCGTGCGGACCTTGCGCGCGTTCGGCTTCATCACCGTCTGGCCCATCGATACCTGGCCGTCGCCCGCGACGACCACTTTCCCGCCGCGACGCACCGACAGGATCGTGGTGCCGTGCCAGACGGGCATGCTGCTTTGTTCACTCATGGCGCGCGATGTAGGGTGGATGGGGGGCGTGGAACAGACCCCCGGACGCCGGCACGGCAGGGTTTTGCGGGGGCCAAACTTCCCGAACCTTGCGCACAGGAGGGAGAGAAGAGGTCACCGCGCCTTTGCCTTCCCCCATTCGCGCGCGACGGTGTAGCCGAGATAGCCGGTGGCGAAGAGCGCGTAGAGCGGCTCCGGAATGCCGGAGAGATAGGCGTTCATGCCGCTGGCGATGACCCGTGCGGTCGACGGGCTGACGGCGGCGATGATCCCCATCGGGATCGACCAGAGCAGCAAGTAGTGCAGGGTTATACACCACAGCTAAGTCGCTGTTTTTATGCTCTATCCGCGTAGTTTGGCTACAGCGCGCTTCCAAGCGGCTTCGTCTTTGGGCCAGCAGTTGGGGGCAGTCGGAGCATTCGAGGCTGGGCGTATGCCGATCGGGCGCGAGCCGCAGTTAGAGCAGCGGAAGCGATCCCTGAGCATGTGAACCCGCGTGTCGAACCTGTTTATGAACATCCATCGCGCGAAGTTCTCACCATCAACGACGCTCCGATGCCCGCACTGGCATCGCACTTCCAGATTGCGGGCCACCCTCGCCATATCGCTGAGGGTTTCAGTCTTGTGGTTGGCCGACACATCAAAGCGGCAGTGCCAGTTGGTTCGTGTCGGTATTCACGGGCTGATACAGCGCGTCATAGACATGCTGGGCCAGTGTCGCGCATCCATCGGCGCGCAAGTTCTCATTGGGCATGGTGAGGGCCACTTTTGCCCATGCGGGTGCCTCTGCGATCAGTTCGCCGATCAGCTCAGGGGTGATGTACGCCATAACGATTCCTCCGTTCGCCCGATTAGAACAGAACAAGAACGATTGGCAATCGGTTGCATCAGCCACTCATGGCAACAGCGCCGGTTGCCCGACGCTGCGGTCGTGTCAGTTGGGGGCGAAGCCGAATCGCGCCATCACCTCAAGGGCTTCACGTTGGGCTTTCTCTTCCTTCGTCTCAAACCAAACAAAAATACCGTCTTCGATTGCCAGCGGCGCATCGTCTGCCTGCGTGATCTTCGTCACCGGGCGAGTGCCTTCGTACTTTCGGGCATTTAGGCGCTGGTACAGGTTCGCAGTGCGCTTGATTTCGGCTTCGGGGTTCAGCGTCTTGCCGGCCACCACAACGCAGAGCGAAGAGCGATGGACCTGAACGATATGGGTAGCCGCGAGACAGCCATGCTCCATGCCGTACTCGTCCATTTCTTCAGCGAGGATGGAAGCTAGGCGAGCATACTGCGCCTGATTGATCGTGCTCGTCATGGGCCAAACGACCGTGATGGTGTTGCCGCTTTTCGTCTCTGTCTCGATGAGGAAGAACGACCAGCCGAGTTCCTTGGCCTTGTCGTGCAATCGGGTGACGATCTCCGCATCATCGCGCGTGCGGGCATATTCGAGCATGATCGCGTTTGCGCCGATCAGGTTGGATGCGATGTTCGTACCCTTGCGCCACTCAGCGAATGACCAGCCCGTTGGTTCGTCTGCGTGGTTGCGAAGCTGCCTAATCAGGCCATCCATATAAGTGCCGATCGGGTGGCAGTTGTCATTCTCGTTGCAGAGACATGCCTTGTAGCTGTCGATGGCAGTGAATGCGCGGGTGCTCTTCTCAAAGCGCGTAAGCGTGATGGTTTCCATGTTCTTCTCCGTGTCAATAATACAACAGCGTTGTTGCTGTCGTGATATTTAATCGAAGGGCCGGAAAACCTGCTTCATATAGCATCAAAACACGTCAAAACGGGTTCCCCATCTCACGCTAACTACGAGATGACCAATCTATCTCCGCACTTCACCCTGAATGAGATGACCGTCACTTCGACGGGTCTCAACAATCAGCCAACCCCCGCGCACCTCGCGAACTTGAAGGTCGCTGCCGCCGGCATGGAGAAAGTCCGCGCTGCGCTGGGGAAACCCATTCTCGTCAACAGTGCCTATCGAAGCGCAGCGGTGAACCGTCGCGTCGGTGGTGTGCCAACCAGCGCGCATTGTCAGGGCTATGCCGTGGACTTCCGTGTATCGGGAATGACGCCGCTGGAAATCTGCCGTGCGCTCGTCAAAGCAGGCATCAAGTTCGACCAGCTAATCGAAGAAGGGACATGGACCCATATCAGCTTCGATCCCCGTATGAGGGGTCAGGTTCTCACCATGCGAAACGGCAAGTACTTCGCTGGCTTGAGGTCGTAAATAATCTGTCCTTTGAGGACATTCACGGGGGCTGCTCGCTCAAGCAGTCAAGACACAGAAAAGCCCCAGCGGGATTACTCCTACTGGGGCTTTTTGCTCTAATTCAGGCTGCGCTCAGTTCCTTGCCAAGCTGATAGTAGAGACTCGGAGCGTCGTCATTGCTGACTTGGCTCTTCATCACTTCCAGCTTGCCGTCCTTCACGACACCCCACAGAAATACAACGTCGTCATCGTCGCACCCAAGGTCCGTATCGAGAATCGCAACGGGACGAGCCTTGCGACCCTTCTCGCGCGCATCCTCAACACGCTTTACCGAAGATGCATTCGGTCGCTCAAAACGATCGCGAGCTTCCAGAGCGCCCAGCTTGGAGCGCCCGTTCCACTTGTAGCTTTCGATGTGAGCAACGACGCTCCCGCTAATCCGCCCCGCGCGCTTGTCCTCGACCAACTGGCGAACGATATTCGCGTACTTGGCAAAAGACGCCTGCTTGGGGTTGAACTTCCACTTGCCGTCCTCCTTAACCGCGCAAACGGCCTTGACGAACGGCGCGTACGGATTGTCACCTTCCTTTGCGACCCGCTGCCCACGCTTCCGGTAGAACTCCACAAGCGGGGTAGTGACCGTTTCGGGATCAAGCAACAAAGCGAGATCCAGCAGACCGGCTGCGAACTTGTACGCTTGTGCGTCTCGCTCGCTTGCAGCCCGCTTTACGTTCTCCTGTTCGGCAACCAACAGTGCCTTGAAGTCGTCGTTGAACTTCTCCGCGGCGTCGATGATTGCCTGAACTTCCTGATTGAATTCCTGATTTGCCATTTACGCTTGCCTTTCCTTGCAGAATGGCGGGCAGCTTAGAGTGCCATTACTGACACAACTCCCGACCTTCAGCGTATGGTGAGGACAAGCCTCGTCGGCCTCGGGCACGGCCCGTAGGTCTCAGACCAACCGCTGCGCTGGACTGCAAAGGATCGATGATCCCAGACATTGCCGGTCACTTGGAGTGAACGACTGATGATCCCGCGAAGGCAGATACAAGCATGACGTCTTCAAAGAGCGGCTGAGCCTAAACCCAACGGGCTGGCGATATCCGGCCGACCGTCAATGAGCGGTTAACGCGAGCGGATCAGGGGCAGGCATTGCGACACAAGAGGAACCCAACCCAACCCGGCGTCGTGCTCGTCCAGGTGTCGTTCCATCTTTCCCTCTCTCCTCTATTATAGCACTGTAACTCTGGCTTTTTATCGAGTTTAGCGCACTGTGATTTTGAATAATGACGCAAAACGCTCGTTTTGCTACTGTTTGAGCAAGATAAACGCTTTTTGCGATAAATACGATACGAAGTGAAGCAGGGCTTGCAACGCTGTCCACTTCGACAGCGGAGTCCTATTCACTTCAGAATAGAAAAGCCAAGACCCGCTGAGAGCAATGCAAGCCCGCTCTCAGCGGGTTTTTCTATTCCGAGGTTTAACGATGTACGATCCGATCACAATCAAGAGACAGCAAAAACTCAATAGGGAGCTTGGCACGATTGAGGTGCCCCAAGCCTTTCTCGACAAGTTCCCCGATATGAAGCGGGAAAGGGCTGAGAAGTATTTCGCAACCTACGTGAGCGCGGTTTTCCGAGTTTTCGTAATCCGCCTTGCATTCACGTCAGACGGCGAAACCAACGTCAGCTTTGAGAAGCTATTCAATGCGTGCGGTACGTTCAACTATAACAAGGTCCGCTACAGCATTTGGAACGCGTTCAAAGAGATATACCCCTTTATGGTGGTGGTGAAGCTGGGCAGCAATCTAAACTCGAAAACAAACTATAATGAAAAGAACACAAGGGTGAAGGTCGTGAACGAGAGAATGCTTGAAATGCTTTTGGCTGAGAAGTCCCCGCAAGAGGTTTATGACCAGCTGTTCACGGCTGCTGACGAGAATGCTGCGACCGCTGCTGTCCACATCGACATGGACAATTTGGCTCGGTTCATCGGCTGTACGCAATACGAGCTGGAAAAGGCGCCGGCAGAGGCAACGAAGCTCCGCTCAAAGCTGAACAGCAACTTGTGGCAGGCCCAGCTGATACAGAAGGTCGGGATCGTCACCGAGAAGAAGTTCGGCGCGGCTATTCTGCCGATGATTGAAAGCCCGAGCGCGTTTGGTCGCACCTATTACAAGGGGCTGAATATCCAGAATGTGTCCAAGCAGGTGCGCTCTGCGGTAATCGGCCACCATTATCAGTACGATATGAACGCGGCGGTCTTCGCTACGAAGCTGTACCTCTACGGTGTTGCAAAGGGTGGTGATAACGCGCTCGTCGGTTCGCTCGATGGCACTTACACACGCCAGTATCTCGCGGAAAAGAACCAGATCAGGAACCGGCTTGCGAAGCACTGCTTCGAAGGCGTGAACCTGCCGTGGGACAGCAAGGTCAAGGCGATCAAGGATGCCCTGACTGCAATCGGCTTTGGCGCACGAATGCAGGGTCGCACTTGGATGGGCAAGAACGGTCTAGAGGGCACCGCGCTTGCCGATATCCTGAAGTCACCAGCGGTGCGCGTCACGTTCGAGCAGGACGCTTGGGTGAAGGCGTTCGCGGCAGAGCAGATTGAGATTGAAGACACGATCCTTACTCACGCCGAAACCCTCGACGGCTTCGATGAAATGGTGGAGGCGATCCGCGCTTCGAACGAGGTGAACGGGCGTGTCACTCGCGCTGGCAAGCTGGCCTATATGTATCAGCACTACGAGACGTTCATCATGGACATCGCTGTGGGTGTGATGAAGCGTTACGGCATTGAGCCGGTTGCTCGTATCCACGACGCGTTCATTGTTCGCGAGAAGCTGCCCGATCGCGTGCTTGACGATGTTTATGCTGAGTGGGGCTTGCGCGATTACATGCGTCTGGACTGCGACGAGGTTCGGGAGTGGGCAGAGGCTTCGTACAAGCGCGCCATTGATGATGCCGCCCGCGAGCAGGCCGAGCATCACGAACGCATGAAGAAGGCTGAGACATTTGCTCGTATGTACGCAATCAAGAAGACAGGTGTCGCGTGATCACCTTTGTAGGCTTCGACTATCTCTGCCTTCTATTCAAGCTCACCTTTGGTAGTGACGCAGCATAGCCCAGCAATAATGACTACCGATCCGCACGGTTGTACGATGTTGTGGTACAACGAGGATTGAAAACACAATGAACATCACATTCGACCTGCGGCCATATAGCGAGGACTACGCATTCGCGTGGTTTCGTATCAGCGATGATCTACTGCCCGAGTTCCGTGCTTGGTGCGATGAACACGGTTGCACGATTGAAGATCAGGACGGCTTTGCGGGCTGGCAGTATATTGTGAACATACCCGGTAAGGGCGGCGCGGCCATGTTCAAGCTACGCTGGGGCGGCATGGACAGCGACGAAGAGAGGCAAAACGCTGTACTCAAGCGCGACTTCCTCGCTAAGCTGCTGGCTAGTTAATCAGTCACTCTGAGTGACGATTGGATGAGGCGACGGATCGCTTCAGGACGAGACACATAGGGAGGGCCAGACGATGCTATGAAGGCGTCGATCTGGCTCAGCTCGTCTTTGTCGAGCTTGACGCTGACGTTCATGGTGCCCTGGCGCGGCAAGCCGCGTAGCGGACGATCGAGGTCTTGCCCCTTGTTCACTGGACGTCGTTTAGCCATGCAGGTGGCCCTAGCGATTAGGTCACTTCGTTGGAAGGGTGGTCGTTTGCTCCACCGTTGTGCTGACCTTGGCCTGTGCTTTGGGTTCCACGCTGATCTGCCAACCCATCACAGCCAGCAACATCGCACCCGCTCCCAGCGCCGCTGTCCACAACTTGTGGACGATGCCACCTCCCTTAGTTGCGCCCTCAAGTTGCTGAAAGCGGTTCTCGTGCCCGTTGACCGTCTTTTCAACGGCCTC
>NZ_LAZX01000071.1 GCF_000980895.1 Sphingomonas sp. Ag1
CTTCCCATTTGAGCGTTCCAGGCGTGCTGGTAGGCAGCGTCCTCAAGTCCGTGTTGCTCAGGCGCTCTCCGCGAACCGCTCGGGTGGTGCGATGCGCTTCACAGCTTCCAGCGCCTTTCCGCTGTGCCTGCTGCCCCGCATGATCTCTTCGGACATCTGCTTGAAAATGGGGGCGTCGTCGTTGGTCAGGGCAACCAGATCCCAATCGGATGTGATGTTACCCTCGTTGTCGAACTCGATCATGAGGTGGTTGTCAGCGGCCCAGAGCGTGAAGCGCCGACCCTCGTTCCCAAGGTCATCAGTTGGCTTGCAGACCACGCGGTCAATAACCGCTCCTAGTGCCTCTCTTACGATGACGCGCGCTTCCGATCTGGTCTTCTCGTCCTCGCTATTGATGGCGTGAGCCATTGCCACCACCCGCTTGGCGTGTTCTTCCGGCGACACGGAGCCGCGCGCTTTCGCTAGAGCATCCTCACATTCTTTAACGCGGTCTTCACTCTCGCGGACTTCACCACGGACGACTTTCAACATGGCCTTCGCCTCGTCGGCGTCGTCATCCTCCATGATTAGACCCAGCAGGCGAGCCTGAGCGGCTTTCTTGTGCTCTAGCTTCTTCTTCGCCTGAGCAAGCTGGTTTGCCAGCGCGGCGGTCTGATCGCTTCGCTTGAAATACTGGTCCTTCAGAGCGAGATTGAGCACCTGATCGAGCGCAGCCTTCTCGAAATGCTCGTAACGATAGAATGTCCGGTGTTGGCAGCTACCGCCGCGCTTGGCTTCGTAGCACTGAAGATAGCTGGCCTGCCTACCAGCGCGTTCATGCGTCAGCGATCGACTTGGCCGTCGAAGCATGTTGCCATTGCAAGCGCCGCACTTGATTAGGCCAGCGAAGAGGTTCGCTGGGTTGGCGTAATTAGCGCCTCCTGTGCGGCTGCGATTCGACATAGCTGTACGAGCACGAGCAACCAAGTCGGGTGGAACGACGACCGGATAGTAGTTTTCGATTACCTGCCCGGTTGGACGGCCGATCTTCCGACCGGCATGGTATTCGCCTTCAACGGCAGGGTGCTTCAGGATGTTGCGAACATAGGACCATTCCCAAAGCCCATGCTTGTTCACTCCGGCTTTGCCCCACGGCTCAACGCCCTCTTCATTGAGCAGCTTTGAAATGCTCATGTAGCCGATGCCGCTCGCGCATAGCTCATAGATGCGCCGAACAATGTCGCCGCGCTCGGGTATCTCAACCCGCTTTCCATCTGGAGTGACTTCGATCCAAGCGGGCACCGTGCGGGTAATCAGCTTGCCCGTTTCGGCTGCATCCTTCTCGGCCTTCCGCCAAGCACCAGTATTTCTGGCGCTCTTGATCTGGCTTTCCTCGTTGGAGCGTTTGGCTTCCATGAGGTATTCGAGCAGGTCGATGATGTTCTCGCCCGACAAGCTCGCTTCGTTGAAGACCTTGTTCTTGCTCGCAACTGCAACACCGATACCTGCTTCGGTGACTTCCTCAATCCATCGGCGGGCCTTTTTCACATTCTGACGTGAGAGACGGTCGATATTTTCAATCACGAGGATGGTGCCGGGGTCAATTTCGCCCGCATCAACGCGATCCTTGAACTTCCCTAGGGCACCACTTTTCAGGTGATCCCCGCGCCAAGCAGATGCGCCAAGGTCTTCAAGCTCTTCGATGACCGTCCATTTGTGCTGCTCTACCATCGCATTGATGGCTGCGGTTTGACGATCGAGACTGGACCCTTTGTCCTGCGCTTTCGTCGAGAAACGCTTATATGTTACGCAATTAGTCATCCTGCGCTCCGTACTAGGACGCAGCCGTGTAGCCTTTCCTAATTGTGGACAACCCTGTTTGCGAGGTTCCTCGCGTGCAGGGTTACGCATGTGTATAACCCTGCGCTACAGCAGCAGCACGTACATGACGTAGAGGAAGCTCGGCCGTGCCCGGCTGGTCCAGGGATCGGGCGATTCCGCCTCCGCCAGCACAGCGGCCATCTGTGCCTTCAGCCGGTCGAGTTCCTGCGATCCTTCGAGGCGGAGCAATTCGAGCTTCGCCGCCTCGCGCGCCTTGGGATCGGGGATGATCTTGTCGATCAGCCCGGCGACCGGGCCGATGATGGTATCGAGCAATGCCATTTTGCCTTCTCCTTCAGGCGAGGCGGTTGGCGAGCCAGCCGTAGAGGAATGCCTCGTTTGCGGGGCGGCGCTCGGCGAGCGAGACGTAGCGTTCGCCCTGCAGCGCCTCGAGCGCCTTGAGCAGCACCGTCTCTCCGGCCGCGCCGCGCGTCGCGAGGAAGCCGTCGAGCGCGCCCAGCGTCTGCGGACCGATGCGGCCGTCGAGCAATATGTCCGGGTAATCGCGTGCGCCGCGATTGAGCGCGTTCAGCGCGCGCTGGAGGAAGGCGACGGCGACCGCCGGCCCCATGTTGACGCCGGTGTCGAACAATTCGGCTGCGATGCTCGGCGCGCGCTGCGCCACGTCATCGATCCGGGGGCACTGCCAGTAGATGCGGCGGTAGATGACGGCGGCGGCCTCACGCGCGAAATGGCGCATGTCGCCGGCATAGCCGTTGGCGCGGGCCACCGCCTCCGTAATGCCCCAGCGAGTCGCGCCGCCGCGGTCCGCCGGATGGTGGACGTAGCCGCCCTCACGGTCGATCACGCCGTTGATGAGATCGTCGATCATATTCCTCTCCTGCGTTGGAACAGAAGAAGAACATAGGCGCGTTGGAGGGATGTAGGACAGCGGCGCCGCGTGCGCGGCGAGGGTTGCGATTATGGATTCCCGCCTGCGCGGGAATGACGAAGGACGGCGCTAGGCGATGCCGTGGTAGCTTTTGAACCAGTCGACGAAGCGGGGGATGCCGACCTCGATCGGGGTGGTGGGGGCAAAGCCGTGGTCGCGCTGGATCGCGGAAATGTCGGCATAAGTGGCCGGGACGTCGCCGGGCTGCATCGGCTCCAGGCTGCGCACCGCCTTGATGCCGATCGCATCCTCCAGCACGTCGATCATGTGCAACAGCCGTTCGGGCTTGTTGTTGCCGATGTTGTAGACCCGGTGCGGCGGACGGCTGCCATCGTCGGCCGGCGGGCTGTCGGTCACCGCGATCACGCCGGAGACGATATCGTCGATGAAGGTGAAATCGCGGCTCATGTCGCCATTGTTGAAGACGCGGATCGGCTTGCCCTTCAGAATCGCGTCGGTGAACAGCCAGGTCGCCATGTCGGGGCGGCTCCACGGGCCGTAGACGGTGAAGAACCTGAGGCCGGTCAGCGGCACGCGATAGAGATGGGCATAGACATGGCCCATCAGCTCGTCCGACTTCTTGGTCGCGGCATAGAGCGAGACCGGCGCGTCGACGCGATCATCCTCGGCGAACGGCAGCTTGGTATTGCCGCCATAGACCGAGCTGGACGAGGCGTAGCTCATCGACACGAGGCCGTCGCATGACCGGGCATATTCGAGCAGATTGACCTGCCCGACGACGTTCGACTGGACGTAGGCGTGCGGGTTGGTGAGCGAGTAGCGCACGCCCGCCTGCGCGGCGAGATGGACGATATGGGTGATCCGGTGCGGCGCCAGCGCGGCGGTGAGCGCCGCCTGGTCGGCGATGTCGACAGCAGCGAAGGTGAAGTTCGGCCTGGCGAGCGTCGCGAGGCGATCGTGCTTCAGCTGGACGGCATAATAATCGTTGAGATTGTCGATGCCGACGACCTGCTCGCCGCGATCAAGCAGTCGCCGCGCGACGGCGGCACCGATGAACCCGGCCACGCCGGTGACGAGATAGGCCATATGCTCCGCTTCCCTGTGTCTGGCGCCGCCCTAACGCCTGAGCATTGCGGCGAGCTTAAGACAACAGGGGCGGGCCGGTCGCCCCGGCACCCGCGCGGGCGCCGGGGCTGGTGGATCAGGCCGCCTCGGCGAGGTCGGCGGGCAGGCGGATGAGATAGTCGAACGCCGAGAGCGACGCCTTCGACCCTTCGCCCATCGCGATCACGATCTGCTTGTACGGCACGGTCGTGCAGTCGCCGGCGGCGAAGATGCCCGGGCGCGAGGTTTCGCCGCGATGGTCGATCTCGATCTCGCCGCGGTTGGACAGGGCGACCGTGTCCTTCAGCCATTCGGTGTTGGGGACGAGGCCGATCTGGACGAAGATGCCCTCCAGCTCGATCTCATGCAGCGTGTCGTGATTGCGATCCTTGTAGGTGAGCGAGGTCACCTTGCTGCCGTCGCCCTTCACCTCGGTGGTGAGCGCAGAGGTGATGACCTTCACGTTCGGGAGGCTGGCGAGCTTGCGCTGAAGCACCGCGTCGGCGCGCAGGTCGCGGTCGAACTCGATCAGCGTGACGTGGGCGACGATGCCGGCGAGGTCGATTGCCGCCTCAACGCCCGAATTGCCGCCACCGATCACCGCGACGCGCTTGCCCTTGAACAAGGGTCCATCGCAGTGCGGGCAATAGGTCACGCCCTTGTTGCGATAGGCGTCCTCGCCCGGCACGTTCATCTGGCGCCAGCGTGCGCCGGTCGACAGGATCACGGTGCGCGCCTTGAGGGTGGCGCCGCTTTCCAGCGTGACTTCGTGGAGGCCGCCTTCCTGCGTCGCCGGGACGAGCTTCGCCGCCTTCTGCAGGTTCATCACGTCGACGTCATAGTCGCCGACATGCTGCTCGAGCTGGGCGACGAGCTTGGGCCCTTCGGTATGCGGGACGGAGATGAAATTCTCGATCGACATGGTGTCGAGCACCTGGCCGCCGAACCGCTCGGTCGCGATGCCGGTGCGGATACCCTTGCGCGCGGCATAGATCGCCGCCGAAGCGCCGGCCGGACCGCCGCCGACGACGAGCACCTCGAACGGCTCCTTGGCCGAGATCTTCTCCGCGGTGCGGGCGACCGCGCCGGTGTCGAGCTTGGCGAGAATCTGCTCCACGTCCATGCGGCCCTGCGCGAACGGCTGGCCGTTGAGGAAGATCGCCGGCACCGACATGATCTGCCGCGCCTCGACCTCGTCCTGGAAGGCGCCACCCTCGATCGCGACGTGGCGGATGCGCGGGTTCAGCACACTCATGAGGTTGAGCGCCTGCACCACGTCGGGGCAGTTCTGGCAGGTGAGCGAGAAATAGCTTTCGAACTGATAGTCGCCGTCGAGCGCCTGGACCTGCGCGATCACTTCCTGCGACAGCTTCGACGGGTGGCCGCCGACCTGCAGCAGCGCGAGGACGAGCGAGGTGAATTCATGCCCCATCGGCACGCCGGCGGAGCGCACGCCGATGTCGGTGCCGACACGGCGGATCAGGAACGAGGGGCGACGCTGGTCGTCGTCGGCGCGCACCACGCTGACCTGGTCGGACAGTGCGGCGACCTCGTCCAGCAGCTCCATCATCTCGCGCGACTTGGCGCTGTCGTTGGTGGAGGCGACCAGCTCGATCGGCTGGCGGATGTTGGCGAGATAACCCTTGAGCTGGGTCTTCAGATTCTGGTCGAGCATCAAAAGCCCTTTTCGTGATTGCTGTCTGCCGTCACGTCAGCGGTGCGGCCCCGCGCCGGGGGCAGGGGGGAGACGCGGGGGAGGGCGCCGCACCGCTGGCGTGAGGGCAGGTGGGGGGACCGTCGTCGCCCCGGCCGCGTGGCCGGGGCCCATCCTTGTCCCGCATACCCGGCGCGGGGGCGCGCCTGCGGGGTGGTGGATGCCGGGACGGGCCCGGCATGACGGCGTGCTGGACGGGGCCGTTACGCTGCCCCGCCCATGATCGGTGCGTGGCCGCTCAGATCTTGCCGACGAGGTCGAGCGACGGGGCGAGCGTGGTTTCACCCTCTTCCCACTTCGCCGGGCAAACCTCACCCGGGTGCGCCGCAATGTACTGCGCCGCCTTGATCTTGCGCAGCAGCTCGACCGCGTTGCGGCCGACGCCTTCGCTGGTGACTTCCATCAGCTGGATCACGCCATCGGGATCGACGACGAAGGTGCCGCGATCAGCGAGGCCCTGGCCAGCGCGCAGGATCTCGAAATTGTTCGAGATGGTGTGGTTCTGGTCACCCAGCATGGTGAACTTGATCTTGCCGATCGCCGGCGAGGTGTCGTGCCATGCCTTGTGGCTGAAATGCGTGTCGGTCGACACCGAGTAGATCTCGACGCCCATCTTCTGGAACGTCTCGTAATGGTCGGCGAGGTCCTCCAGCTCGGTCGGGCACACGAAGGTGAAGTCGGCCGGGTAGAAGAAGAACACCGCCCACTTGCCACGGGTATCGGCGTCGGTGACGGTGATGAACTTGCCGTCCTTGTAGGCCTGGGTCTCGAACGGCTTGATGGTCGTGCCGATAAGCGACATGCGTAACTCCTTAGGTGTATCCGAGGCCCCGAGATAGTGCGCCGCAGCGAGTGATCCAATCGTTTATATTGGATGTGGGTGATCGAAAGAGTCGATTACCGTTTTCCTGAAAACACCGCTTTTCAACGGGTTGGGATCGTTGGGGCGCCGGGCGACCTACTGGTCGACGGATCAACGCATTGCGGCGCGGCAAGGATCCTGCCGCGGCACATCATTTCGTCGCCTGTGGCTTGCCGGCGCCAGTAACGTCGCCTAGCTTCATGGTTAACGGGGCGGGGAAAACATGATGTCGCAGCGAAAGGTGGCGCTGATCACCGGCGTGACAGGGCAGGACGGGGCGTATCTGTCCGAATTGCTGCTGTCCAAGGGCTATCAGGTCCATGGCGTGAAGCGACGATCATCTTCGTTCAACACGGGGCGGATCGAACATATCTATCAGGATCCGCACGAAGACGATCCTCGCTTTCACCTTCATTATGGCGACCTGACCGACGCGACCAACCTGATCCGGCTGGTGCAGCAGGTGCAGCCGACCGAAATCTACAATCTGGCGGCGCAGAGCCATGTGCAGGTGAGCTTCGAATCGCCCGAATATACCGCCAACGCCGATGCGATCGGCACCTTGCGGCTGCTGGAGGCAATCCGCATCCTGGGGCTGGAGCAGACGACGCGGTTCTACCAGGCGTCGACGTCGGAGCTGTACGGGCTGGTGCAGGAAGTGCCGCAGCGCGAGACGACGCCCTTCTACCCGCGATCACCCTATGGCGTGGCGAAGCTGTACGCTTACTGGATCGTGGTGAATTACCGCGAGGCATATGGGATGCACGCCTCCAACGGCATCCTGTTCAACCACGAGAGCCCGGTGCGCGGCGAGACGTTCGTCACGCGCAAGATCACGCGGGCGGCGGCGGCGATCAGGCTGGGGCGGCAGGAGCGGCTGTATCTCGGCAATCTCGATGCGCGGCGCGACTGGGGCCATGCGCGCGACTACGTCCGCGGCATGTGGATGATGCTGCAGCAGGACGAGCCGGACGATTATGTGCTGGCGACCGGCGAGACGACGCCGGTGCGGCATTTCGTCGAATGGGCGTTCGCCGATGTCGGGATCACGCTGCGCTGGCATGGCGAGGGGGTGGCCGAGAAGGGCTATTGCGATCGCAGCGGCGATTGCCGGGTGGAGATCGACCAGCGTTATTTCCGGCCGACCGAGGTCGACCTGCTGATCGGCGACCCGCGCAAGGCGAAGCAGAAGCTGGGCTGGGCGCATGAGACGAGCGTGCGGCAACTGGCGCGCGAAATGGTGCTGGCGGACCTCGACGCGATGAAAACCGCGCCGATCGCGCATCATGCCTGATGTGATGGCGGGGTTGCGGGTGAGGGCGCGCGCCTGATCGGGCGGCCGTATGACCTCGCGGGCAAGCGCGTGCTGGTCGCGGGGCATCGCGGGATGGTGGGCGCCGCGCTGGTGCGGCGGCTGCAAGGGGTGGGCTGCACCATCGTGACGGTCGGGCGGGAGGAGCTTGACCTCACCCGGCAGGCGGCGGTGGGGAACTGGTTCGCCGCCAACCGCCCGCAGGCGGTGTTCCTGGCGGCGGCGCGGGTCGGCGGGATCCTGGCCAATGATCGCTACCCGGCCGATTTCCTGCACGACAATCTGATGATCGCCGCGAACGTCATCGAGGCGGCGCACCGATCGGGGGTGGAGAAGCTGCTGTTCCTCGGGTCGTCGTGCATCTACCCGCGGCTGGCAGAGCAGCCGATCCGCGAGGAGGCGCTGCTGGCCGGGCCGCTGGAGCCGACCAACCAATGGTATGCGATCGCCAAGATCGCCGGGGTCAAGCTCGTCCAGGCCTATCGCCGCCAGCACGGCTGCGACTTCATCGCCGCAATGCCGACCAACCTTTATGGCCCGGGCGACAATTTCGACCTTGAATCGAGCCATGTCCTGCCGGCGCTGATCCGCAAGGCGCATGAGGCACGCGTTGCGGGGGCCGCGGCGATGCCGATCTGGGGCAGCGGGACGCCGCGGCGCGAATTCCTGCACGTCGACGACCTGGCCGACGCCTGCGTGTTCCTGATGATGTATTATTCAGACGATGCGCCGATCAACGTCGGGTCGGGCGAGGAAGTGACCATCCGCGAGCTGGCGGCGATGGTGGCGCGCGCGATCGGGTTCGACGGCGCGATCGCGGCGGACCCGGCGAGGCCCGATGGCACGCCGCGCAAGCTGGTCGATTCAGGCCGACTGCGCGCGCTGGGATGGCAGCCGCGCATCACCCTGGCGGACGGGATTGCGGCCACCTGTCGCTGGTTCTGCGAGGCGGCGGGCGATGTGCGCGGCCAGTGTTAGGGCTGGCGACACGAAACGAAACACGACATTAGCCCCCTCATCTGACAATAATCATGCGGGAATGGGGATGACGAGAGGCCAGGAGATCGCCGCCAAGGTCGAGGCGTTCGTGCGCGGGACGATCGTGCCGTACGAACGGGATCCGCGCTGCGGCACGCACGGGCCATCCGACGAACTGGTGCAGGAAATGCGCGGGCTGGCGCGCAAGGCGGGCGTGCTGACGCCGCACATCCTGCCCGACGGTGGCCATTTGACGCACCGCGAGACGGCGGACGTGCTGCGCGCGTCGGGCCTGTCGCCGCTGGGGCCGCTGGCGGTGAACGTGATGGCCCCGGACGAGGGCAATATGTACCTCCTCGGCCAGAAGGCGAGCCCCGAGCTGAAGGAGCGGTTCCTGAAGCCGCTCGTCGCCGGTGAGGCGCGTTCGGCCTTCTTCATGACCGAGCCGGCGATGGACGGCGAGGGCGGCGGTGGCGCCGGGTCCGACCCGTCGATGATGCGCACCACGGCGGTACGCGACGGCAATCACTGGGTCATCAACGGCCGCAAGACGTTCATCACCGGCGCGGATGGCGCCAAGGTCGGCATCGTCATGGCCAAGGCCGATGAAGGGGCGTCGATGTTCCTCGTCGACCTGCCGGACCCTGCGATCCGCATCGAACGCGTGCTCGACACGATCGACAGCTCGATGCCGGGCGGCCATTCGGTGGTGACGATCGACAACCTTCGCGTGCCCGCCGACCAGATGCTGGGGGACCCGGGCGACGGCTTCAAGCTGGCGCAGGTTCGCCTCGCGCCCGCGCGGCTGACGCACTGCATGCGCTGGCACGGCGCCTGCGCCCGCGCGCATGAGATCGCGACCGATTACGCCAACCGCCGCCATGCCTTCGGCAAGCCCCTGGTCGACCATGAAGGCGTCGGTTTCATGCTGGCGGAGAATCTGATCGACCTGAAACAGGCCGAGCTGATGATCGATTGGTGCGCCGACGTGCTCGACACCGGCGTGCTGGGCACGGTGGAAAGCTCGATGGCGAAGGTCGCGGTGTCGGAGGCGCTGATGCGCATCGCCGATCGCTGCGTCCAGGTGATGGGCGCGACGGGAGTCAGCGGGGACACGATCGTCGAGCAGGTGTTCCGCGAGGTGCGCGCGTTCCGCATCTATGACGGCCCCACCGAGGTTCACAAATGGAGCCTGGCGAAGAAGGTGAAGCGTGACTGGAAGGCGGCGCAGGCCGGCTGACGCCGTGCGGCGCGGGGCGGCCTTGTGCCGGCATGTCCCCTGCCGCACAGTCGGCGACCGCGATGGCGTGGAAAACCGAAGAGGCCGGGGCAGCAGGCCCGGCGCGTAGATGGAGAATGTGATGCTGGGTCTGATGCAGTCGGGGCAACTGACCGTCGATACCTTCCTCGACCATGCCGCCACCTGGCAGCCGGGGCGCGAGGTCGTGTCGCGCGATGCGGCGGGCCATGTCACCCGCAGCAATTACGCCAGCATCCGCGACATGGCGAAGCAGGTGTCGTCGGCGCTGTCGCGCGCCGGCATCCGCCAGGGCGACCGGGTCGCCACCATGGGCTGGAACACGCATCGCCATGTCGCCGCCTGGTATGGTGCGACCAACATGGGGGCGGTGCTCCACACGCTGAACCCGCGGCTGTTCCTGGAACAGATCGTCTATATCGCCAATCACGCCGGCGATCGCATCCTGCTGGCCGATCCCAATTGTGCCGATCTGGTCGCGCAATTGCTGCCGCAGGCGCCGTCGATCGAGCGGGTGATCTTCCTGTGCGACGCGGCGTCGATGCCGGCGACCGATTATGCCGCCACCGCCTTCGACGACTGGATCGCGGGCGAGCCGGCGGAATATGCCTGGGGCGGGTTCGACGAGAATCTCGCCTGCGGCCTCTGCTACACCAGCGGGACGACGGGCAATCCCAAGGGCGTGCTGTATTCGCACCGCTCCAACTACCTCCATACCATGCTGACGCTGCAGGCCGATGCGCTGGCGTTGTCGGGACGTGACACGGTGCTGCTGGTGGTGCCGATGTACCATGCCAATGCCTGGGGCGTGGTCTATTCCGCGCCCGCGGTCGGCGCGAAGCTGGTGCTGCCGGGGCCCCGGATGGACGGCGAATCAATCTGCGACCTGATCGAGAGCGAGGGCGTCACATATTCCGCCGCGGTGCCGACGGTGTGGCAGGGGCTGCTGCAGTATCTGCGCACGTCGGGGCGGCGGATCGACACGCTCAGCCGGGTGACGATCGGCGGATCGGCGGTGCCCGAGGCGCTGGTCCGTGCGTTCCGCGACGAATATGGCGTCGAAGTCACGCAGGGCTGGGGAATGACCGAGACATCGCCGCTGGCGACGCTGTCCTCGCCCAGCGCCGAGGTGGCGGCGATGGATGACGACGCGCAGGTCGCGCACAAGATCAAGCAGGGCCGGCTGATGTGCGGGCTGAAGTTCAAGCTGACCGATGATGACGGCAACCCGCTGCCGCATGATGGCGAGACGTTCGGGCACCTCAAGATCAAGGGGCCGACGATCGTCTCCTCCTACTTTGGTGGCGAGGGCGGCGAGATCCTCGACGAGGAGGGCTATTTCGACACCGGCGACGTCGCGACGATCGACCGGCGCGGCTATATGCAGATCACTGATCGCGCGAAGGACGTGGTGAAATCGGGTGGCGAGTGGATCAGCTCGATCGAGATCGAGAATATCGCGGTCGGCCACCCGTCGGTGGCGATCGCCGCGGTGATCGGCGTCGCGCATCCGAAATGGGACGAGCGACCGATCCTGCTGTGCCAGCTGAAGCCGGGCGAGGCAGCGACGGGCGACGACCTGCTCGCGTTCCTGGAGGGCAAGATCGCCAAATGGTGGATGCCCGACGACGTGGTCTTCGTGGAGGAGATTCCGCTCGGCGCGACGGGGAAGATCGACAAGAAGCTGATCCGCCAGCAGATGGCCGGCTATGTGCTGGCGGTGACGGTCGACTGACGCGCGCGGGCGCTTTCCGTCGATAATTGTCATCGAACGCAGGGCAATGACGCGATGATCGCCGCGCGCTACAGACGCGCGCGATGATCTCGCGTCGAACCTTGCTGGTGACCGGAGGGGCGGGGGCCGGGCTCGCGCTCGCCTGGGCGGTGTGGCCGCGCCATTATGCCGTCGACCTCGCACCCGAGCGCAACGAGACCGCGATCGGCGCGTGGCTGAAGATCGCGCGAAACGGTCGCATCACCATTGCCGTGCCGCAGGCCGAGCATGGCCAGGGCGTCTATACCACCCTGCCGCAGATCGTGGCCGACGAGCTGGGTGCGGACTGGCGCACCATCGGGGTGGAAGCGGCGGTGCCGGGGCCGACCTATGCCAATCCGCTGGCCGCGGCAGCGCTGTTCGGCGGCGGACTGGCGCAGGTGCCCGACGCGATCCGGCGCGAGCATTGGGTGCGATCGGGGCTGGTGCTGACCGGCGGCTCCACCTCCGTGCGCATGTTCGAGGCGCCGCTGCGCGAGGCGGGGGCGGCGGCGCGCGTGCTGCTGACCAAGGCGGCGGCCAAGCGCTGGGGCGTCGACTGGGGGGAATGCGACACCGCTGACGGCTTCGTTGTTAACGGCAACCGGCGGCTGCGGTTCGGCGAGCTGGCGGCGGAGGCGGCGGGGTTCGACCTGCCCGAGGAATTGCCGCTGCGCTTTGGTGACGAGGGGCGGTTGTCGGGTCAGTCGCTGCCACGGCTGGACGCGCCGGCGAAGGTCGATGGATCGGTGAACTTCACCGCCGACGTGCGGCTGCCCGACATGGTCTTCGCGACGATCGCGCAGGGCCCAGCGGGCGTCACACGCAGCCGGCTGGTGCGGGTCGACAAGCCGGCGGCGGACCGGGTGCGCGGCGTGACCGGGGTGGTCGAGAATCCGCATTGGGTGGCGGTGGTCGCCAACACCAGCTGGGCGGCGATCCAGGGGCTGGCGGCGCTTCGCCCGCGTTTCGAGACGCGCGGTGGGCTGGCGGACAGCGCGGCGATCGATGCCGGACTGGAGGCGGCGTTCGAGCGACCCGCACTGGCGTTTGCGCGGCACGGCGAGGCGGCGGACGAGCTGGCGGGCGATGTGGCGCGCGCGAGCTACGCGATCGGGCCCGGTGTCCACGCATCGCTGGAGACGCCGTCCGCGACCGCATGGTGGCACAGCGACCGGCTGGAACTATGGGCGCCGACGCAGGCGCCGGGGCTGGCCCGTGCCGCCGCCGCGCGCGCGATCGGCGTGTCCGAACAGGCCGTCACCATCCATCCGATGATGATCGGCGGATCGTTCGGCCGCGCGCTCGACCATGAGGCGGTGGAGCAGGCCGCGATCCTGGCGGCGACGCTGCGCCGGCCGGTGCAGCTGCTATGGACGCGGCGCGAGGCGACGCTGCACGACCGGTTCGGCGCGCCGGCGCGTGCGCGCATGGCCGCGCGGCTGGCGAGCGACGGGCGGATCCTGGACTGGCAGGCGCGCATCGCCACCCCCGCCACCGGCGCGGCGCTGACCGACCGATTGCTGGGCCATGATGCGCTGGCACGGTCGGCGATGTTCCTGCCCCAGCGCGCGGATGGCTATGCGATGGCCGGCGCGGTGCCGCCTTATGCCTTTCCGGCGGCGTCGATCCTCCACCATCCGGCCGATATCCCGCTGACCGTCGGGCATCTGCGCGGCGGGGCGGATCGCGCCAATGCCTTTTTCACCGAATGTTTCATCGACGAGCTGGCGCATCGTGCCGGAACCGAGCCGATGTCCTACCGGATCGGGATGCTGGGCCATGACCCGCAGCTCGCCCGCTGCCTCAGCACCGCCGCCGCGCTCGGCGAGTGGGACGGCGGGGCGGCGGGCACGGGGCAGGGGCTGGCGTGCCATGCCATGGCCGGCAGCCGGATCGCGCTGGTCGCCGAGGCGCAGCAGGACGGCAGCGGCGGGGTGAAGGTCGACCGGATCGTCGCTGCGGTGGATTGCGGGCGGGCGATCAACCCCGATGTCGTACGCCAGCAGGTGGAGGGCGGCATCCTGCTGGGCCTGGCGCTGGCAACCGGCCGGGCGCCGCATTTCACCGCCGGGCTGGCCGATACGCGCACGCTGGGCGACCTGCGGTTGCCGCGGCTGGCGGATACGCCGGAGATCACCGTCGAACTCATCCCCAGCCGGGGCGATCCGGGCGGGGTCAGCGACCTTGGCGTCGTGGCGGTTGCCCCCGCCATCGCCAACGCGCTGGCCGCCGCCGCGGGCAACCGCCCCCGCACCCTGCCGTTTGGAGCATCATGACCCCGCCCCCCGATCACCCCCCGATCGCGCCGCGCCGTATCGGCGTCCTGCTGATCAACCTCGGCACGCCCGACGCGCCCGATCCGCCCGCGGTGCGCCGCTATCTGGCGGAATTCCTGTCGGACCCCCGTGTCGTCGAGATCCCGCGGCTGATCTGGCAGCCCATTTTGCGCGGTGCGGTGCTGACCACGCGACCCAAGAAGTCGGCGCACGCCTATCAGCAGGTGTGGCGCGAGGATGGTTCGCCACTGGCGGCGATCACGCGCGCGCAGGCGCAGGCACTGGCCGGTGACTTCGGGCCGGGCGTCACGGTGGATTACGCCATGCGCTACGGCAATCCGGCGATCGGCGACCGGATCCAGGCGCTGAAGGATGGTGGCTGCGACCGCATCCTGCTGGCGCCGCTGTACCCGCAATATTCTGGCGCGACGACGGCGACAGCGAACGACAAGGCCTTTGCCAAGCTGGCGCAGATGCGCTGGCAGCCGGCGATCCGCACGCTGCCGCCGTATCATGACGATCCCGCCTATATCGCCGCGCTGGCGACGTCGGTGCGCGAGGCAATCGCCGCGCTCCCCTTTGCCCCCGACGCGCTGCTGACCAGTTTCCACGGGATGCCCGAGCGGACGCTGAAGCTGGGCGACCCCTATCATTGCCAGTGCCAGAAAACGGCGCGGCTGCTGGGCGAGGCGCTGGGGCGCGAGGTGACGATCACCTTCCAGTCGCGGTTCGGCCGCGCCCGCTGGCTGGAACCGGCGACCGATGTGGTCCTGGCCGAGTTGCCCGCGCGCGGCATCCGCAAGGTGGCGATCGTGGCGCCGGGCTTTTCCGCCGACTGCCTGGAGACGCTGGAGGAACTGGCGATCCGCGGGCGCGAGACCTTCATCGAGGCGGGCGGCACCGACTTTGCCTATCTGCCGTGCCTGAACGACAGCCCGGTCGGACTTGATTTGTTACGGACGCTGATCAGCCGCGAGCTTGAAGGCTGGCTGCCCGTCACCTAGCGTTCGCGGACACTGAACGAGGGGGGACTGATGGGGCGGGTTGCGATCGTCACTGGCGGCACGCGGGGCATCGGGGAAGCCGTCAGCATCGCGTTGCGCGACATGGGGCTGACCGTCGCCGCCAATTATGCCGGCAACGACACGCGTGCGGCGGATTTCACCGCGCGTACCGGCATCCGGGCAGTCCGCTGGGACGTCAGCGACCATGAGGCGTGCCTGGCGGGCGTCGCCGATGTGGAGGCGGCGCTGGGCCCGGTCGACGTGCTGGTCAACAATGCCGGCATCACCCGCGACGGCACCTTCATGAAGATGACCTACCAAATGTGGAAGGAAGTCATGGACACCAACCTTGGCGGGTGTTTCAACATGGCCAAGGCGGTGTTTCCGGGAATGCGCGAGCGGCAATGGGGGCGGATCGTCAACATCGGGTCGATCAACGGCCAGGCCGGGCAATATGGCCAGGTGAATTACGCCGCGGCGAAGAGCGGCATCCACGGCTTCACCAAGGCGCTGGCGCTGGAAGGGGCGCGGGTCGGCGTGACCGTCAATGCGATCGCGCCCGGCTATATCGACACTGACATGGTGGCGGCGGTGCCGGGCGAGGTGCTGGACAAGATCGTCGCCAAGATCCCCGTCGGGCGGCTGGGCCAGGCGCAGGAGATCGCGCGCGGTGTCGCCTTCCTCTGTTCGGAGGACGGGGGCTTCGTCACCGGATCGACGCTGAGCATCAACGGCGGCCAGCACATGTACTGACCGCCGCCGCGGCTGCGGCCGCGGGGCTTATTCCACCAGTGCGAGCAGGCGGCGGGCGCTTTTGAGGTGTGGGGCGTCGATCATCTTCCCGTCGAGCTGAAGCGCGCCGGCGTCTGGATTGGCCTCGAACGCGGCGATGACGGCGCGGGCGTGGGTGATTTCGGCCTCGCTGGGGGTGAAGGCCTGGTTAATGACGGCCACCTGCGTCGGGTGGATCGCGAGCATGCCGGTGAAGCCGTCGCGGCGGCCGCGCGCGGCATAGGCGGCGAGGCCGTCGAGGTTGCGGAAATCGGGGAACACCGTCTCGATCGCGGGAACGCCGGCGGCATGCGCGCCGAACAGGGTGAGCGCGCGGACGACGCGATAGGGATCGGTGTAGCTGCCGTCCTCCTCACGCGCGCTGGTCGCGCCGATCGCGGCGGGGAGATCCTCCGCGCCCCAAGTGATGCCAGCGAGGCGGCCGGCGACGCTGCCGAAGGTGCCGAGCTGGAACACCGCCGCCGCCGTCTCGCTGGCGACGGGGAGGATCGCGTAGTCGCCGGGCAGGCGATCGGTGAGCGTGGCGACGGAGGACGCGCCCTCCGCCTTGGGGAGGACGATCCCGTCGAGCGAGAGGCCGGCGAGCGCCTCCAGGTCGGCCGCGACCTCATCGCTGTCGATCGGGTTGATGCGCACGAAGATGGCGGGACCAGGGTCGCGCGGCGCCTCGATCCAGGCGCGCACCGCAGCGCGCGCCTCCGGCTTGCGATCGGGGGCGACGGCATCCTCAAGGTCGAGGATCAGCGCGTCGGCGCCGGTCGCGGCTGCCTTGGGGAAGCGTTCCGGCCGGTCGCCGGGGACGAACAGGAGCGATCGCAACTTCATTTACCCATCTCCGCCAGCTTGCGTTCCCAGGCGAGCGCATCGCGCACGATGCCATCGAGATCGGCGCGCTTGGGCTGCCAATCGAGCGCGGCGAGGATCGCGCTGTTATCCGCCACCAGCTCGGCGGGGTCGCCCGCGCGGCGCCCTTCGATGCGGCGCTCGATCGTCATGTTGGTGACCCGGTCAACCGCGTCGAGCACTTCGAGCACCGAGAAGCCGCGGCCATAGCCGCAGTTGAAGGTGAAGCTTTCGGTCGGCGCGGCGACCAGCTGCTTCAGCGCGGCGACATGCGCGTCGGCGAGATCGGAGACGTGGATGTAATCGCGCACGCCGGTGCCGTCGCGGGTGGCGAAATCGGTGCCGAACACGCCGACCGCTTCGCGCTTGCCGGTCGCGGCCTCGACCGCGATCTTGATGAGGTGGGTGGCGCCCACCGTCGACTGGCCGCTGCGCGATTGGGGATCGGCGCCGGCGACGTTGAAATAGCGAAGCGCGCCATAGTTCATCGGGTGTGCCGCGGCGACATCGCGCAGCATCGCCTCCGTCATCAGTTTCGACATGCCATAGGGGTTGATCGGTGCTTGCGGATCGCTCTCCGTGATCGGCACCTTGGTCGGGTTGCCGTAGGTCGCGGCGGTCGAGGAGAAGATGAAGTGCGGGACGCCCTCTTCGACCGCGCTTTCGATCAGGCTGCGCGTGGCGGCGGTGTTGTTGCGATAATATTTGAGCGGGTTCTCGACCGATTCCGGCACTACGACGGAGCCAGCGAAATGCATGATCGCGCGGACGTCGTGATCGCGGATCACGTCGCGCACGCCGGGATCCTCGACCGCGATGTTGACGAAGGCGGCGCGCGGATCGACTGCCCAGTCGAACCCGGTGACGAGATTGTCGATCACCACGACATCATGGCCCGCATCGAGCAGCGCGAGCACGGCGTGGCTGCCGATATAGCCGGCCCCGCCCGTCACCATCACCTTCCCGCCCAAAGTCCCGCCGCCAAGCGTCATGCCGATCTCCCTCTTTGCGCGCGACCTAGCGGCTTCCTACATGGGTCGCAAAGGAGACTGCATCCCATGACCGAATATGCGACGCTTGCCGGTGGCTGCTTCTGGTGCACCGAGGCCGTGTTCAAGGACGTGATCGGCGTGGAAAGCGTCGAGAGCGGCTATATCGGCGGCACCGTGCCCAACCCGACGTACAAGCAGGTGTGCAGCGGCGATACCGGCCATGCCGAGGCGATCCGCGTCGGTTTCGATCCGCAGCAGATCAGCTATGGCGACCTGCTCGACATCTTCTTCGCGACGCATGATCCGACGCAGCTCAATCGCCAGGGCAATGACGTGGGCACGCAATACCGCTCCGCCATTTTCCCGATGACGGTGATGCAGGAGGAGCAGGCGAACCAGGCGATCGCGCGGGCGCAGGAAGACCATGACAAGCCGATCGTCACCACGATCGAATATGCCGACGAATGGTATCCGGCCGAGGATTACCACCAGGAATATTGGAACGGCGAGGGCCAGCGGAACCCGTACTGCCTGGCGGTGATCCCGCCCAAGCTGCAGAAGCTGCGCAAGAGCTTCGCGGCGCGATCCAAGGCCGCGACCGTCTCCGCCTGACGCGATGGCGTTCGACCTCCGCGCCGCGCTGCTGAAGAAGGCGGAGGTCGAAACCGCGCGGCTGGTGGACTTCGAGTTCCGGCTGCGCGCCCGCACGATGCGGGTGCTGGCGGCGCAGATCGGGGAGGATGCGGATGCGCTGGTCGGGCGCATCGTGCACGCGGACGATCCCGCGGTCGTCGCCGAGTTGGAGGCGGCGCATGGGCTGCCAGCCGGGGCGCTAGCGGCGGAGTATCGACGCAGTGTTTCCGACGCGCGGGCGCAGCTGATCGAAGAGGTTGGCGATCCCTCGCCCTATCGGCTTGCCTGATGCCTAGCGGTGCGCGGCGCGGCGCAGGCGGTCGTTGATCGCTGCGCCGATGCCGCTGTCCGGCACGGGGGCGATGGCGATGCGTGGAGGCGCGGCGGCGTCGGCGCGGTGGAGCGCGTCGAACAGGCGGGCGGCGGCCTCTACGGGATCGCCGGTGGCGGACAGGGTGTCGTCGCCTGCGATCTTACCGAAACCGATCAGCCATTCGTCGCCTTGCTGCTCCGTGGCGTTGAGGCGCAGCGGCTTGGCGGGGGCGTAATGGGTGGCGAGTTGGCCGGGCGCGGTGACGTTCGTGCTGGGGGCGGCGGCTGACAGGCCGAGCTGTTCGGCGGTGATCGGGCCGGGGCGCAGGATCGTGCCGTTGCCGACGATGGTGGATTCGAGGCCTGCGGTCGTGGGCCCGTCGTCGAGGATCAGCGGGACGCGGTTGCCGAGGCTGGCAGCGACGTGTTCGGCGCGGGTCGGGCTGATCGCGTTGCTGGCGTTGGCGGAGGGGGCGGCGAGCGGGCGAGCCGAGGCGTGCAGCAGCGCCTGCATCGCGCGGTGCGCCGGCACCCGGAGCGCGATCGTGTCGAGGCCGGCGGTGACGAGGCCGGCGATTCCCGCGTCGGGGCGCAGCGGCAGGACGAGGGTCAGGGGCCCCGGCCACCAGCGATTCGCGAGCGCGCGGGCGGCATCGTCGAATACGGCAATCCGTTCGGCGGCGGCGCGATCGGGCAGGTGGACGATCAGCGGGTTGAAGCTGGGGCGGCCCTTGGCGGCGTAAATGCGCGCGACGGCATCGGCATTGGTTGCGTCGGCGGCGAGCCCATATACCGTCTCCGTCGGCACGGCGACGATCCCGCCCGCGTGGATCAGCGCCGCCGCCTGGGTGATCGCAGCATCACCAAAGGGCAAAATTCGAGGGATTTGAGCCGTCATCGCCGGACGGTATAGCGGCGCGACACTGGAGAAGAACATGCCTTACACCGCCCCGGTCGCCGAGCAGCGTTTCGTGCTCGAGCATATCGTGCGCATCGCCGAGCTTGCCGCTACGGAACGCTACCATGCCGCCAGCCCCGACGTGATCGAGGCGGTGCTGGAGGGAATCGGGCAGCTGGCCGAGGGCGAATGGGCACCGCTGGCGCGCGCCGGCGACACGGTAGGCGCGAAGTGGACGCCCGACGGCGTGGTGATGCCCGACGGCTACAAGGCCGCGTACAAGGCCTATGTCGAGGGCGGCTGGGGCACGATCGGCGTACCGGAGGAGTTCGGCGGGCAGGGCCTGCCGTTCGCGGTGCAATGCGCCGTGCTGGAGACGCTGGGCAGCGCCAACATGGGATTTGCGCTGGCGCCGATCCTGTCGGTGGGTGCGATCGAGGCGTTGCAGCACCATGGCACGCCCGAGCAGCAGGCGACGTGGCTGCCGAAGCTCGCCACCGGTGAGTGGACCGGCACGATGAACCTGACGGAGCCGCAGGCCGGCAGCGACGTCGGCGCGCTGCGCGCGACCGCCACACCGCGCGGCGACGGCACGTTCTCGATCAAGGGGACGAAGATCTTCATCTCGTTCGGCGACCATGACCTCGCTGACAATATCGTCCACCTGGTGCTCGCCCGGACGCCCGATGCGCCCAAGGGGACGAAGGGCATTTCGCTGTTCCTGGTGCCCAAGGTGCGCAGCGACGGCACGTCCAACGACGTTCGCGTCGTTTCGATCGAGCACAAGATGGGGCTCCATGCCTCGCCGACGTGCGTGCTGTCGTTCGGCGATCATGACGATTGTGTGGGTGAGCTGATCGGGCCTGAGTTCGGCGGCATGCGCGCGATGTTCACGATGATGAACAATGCGCGGCTCAACGTCGGCCTGCAGGGCGTGCAGGTGGCCGAGGCCGCGACGCAGAAGGCGGTGGAATATGCCCGCGAGCGGATCCAGGGCGCGCGCGAGGGCAAGGCCGCGGCGATCATCGAGCATCCCGACGTTCGCCGCATGCTGATGCGGATGAAGGCGCAGACGCAGGCCGCGCGGGCGCTGGTCTATTATGCCGCGGGGCAGGTGGATCGCGCCAATCTGGGTGACGCGGCGGCGCGTGATCGGCTGGAGATCGCGACGCCGCTGGCCAAGGCGCATGGCACCGACATCGGCAACGAGGTCGCGAGCCTCGGCGTGCAGGTGCATGGCGGCATGGGTTATATCGAGGAGACGGGCGCGGCACAGTTCTTCCGCGATGCGCGCATCACCCCGATCTATGAGGGGACGAACGGCATTCAGGCGGCCGACCTGGTGGGCCGCAAGCTGTCGCTGTCCAATGGCGCAGCGTTCGCGACGCTGATCGAGGATCTACGCGGCGCCGCGCATCCGGCGCTGGGCGAGCTGGTCGCCGCGTGCGACGCGGTCGGCCGGCGGTTGCAGACGGCGGATGCTGATGATCGGCTGGCCGCGAGCTATCCGTTCCTGACGATGCTGTCGGTCGCGACCTGCGGCTGGCTGCTGGAGCGGGAAGCGGCCGAGGCTGGCGATGATGCGTTCGGCAAGGCGAAGAAGGCGGTGGTCGCCTTCTACCTCGACCAGATCGTGCCCGAGGCGCTGGGCCTGCGCGCCGCGGCGGAGGCGCCGGCCGCGCCGCTCTACGCGCTCGAGGCGGAGGCGTTTGCCGCATGAGCTTGCCGTTCAACCTTCCCGCCTATCTGGAGCGCATCCGCCTGCCGGCACGCGCGACGGTCGACCATCATGGCCTGTCGGCGGTGCAGCGCGCGCACCGACTGGCAATCCCGTTCGAGAATCTCGACGTACCGCTCGGGCGCGGGATCAATATTTCGTCCGACGCGGTGTTCGGCAAGCTCGTCGTCGCGGGGCGGGGCGGCTATTGCTTCGAGCACAACCGGCTGTTCCTCGATGCGCTGGCGGCGCTGGGGTTCGAGGCGCGGCCGCTGCTGGCGCGGGTGTGGCTGAACGGCGGCGGGGTGCCGCCCAAGACGCACACGCTGAGCCTCGTCACCTTCGGGGATGAGCAATGGATCGCCGATCCGGGCTTCGGCGGCAGCTACACCCCGCCGATGCCGCTGGTGGATGGCGCCGAGGCGGAAGCGCCGGATGGCGCGACGTTCCGGCTGACTCGCGATGACGAGCACGGCTGGATGCTGCTGCGCTATGGCCATAGCGCGACCACCGACGGGCGTGGCGGGGGCGAGGGCTTCCAGCCGCAGTACAGCTTCACCACCGACACGGTGTGGCCGGCGGATCTGGAGATGGCGAACCGCTGGACGTCGACCGCGCCCGACACCCGCTTCACCACGCTGAAGGTGGTGAGCATCGTACTGCCGCACGGCCTGGCGACGCTGACCGACCGGCAGTATCGCCGGCGGGCGGGCGAGGAGGAGACGGCGGCGGTGATCGAGGATCCGCGCGTCTATCGCATGCGGCTGAGCATGATGTTCGGCATCGACCTGTCGAAAGAGGATGTCGCGGCGCTCGGGCTGTTCTGAGCGGGCGCGTCGCGAATAGCCGATACATGAACGCCGCGGTCCTGATGGAGCCGCGGCGTTGGAGGATATGGTTCCGCCTTCGCGGGAATGACGGGTCGGCCGGGCGTTACGCGTCGACCTCGATCACGCCGTCGCTGAGTTCCTCGGTGAACAGCGCCTTCACCACATCGTCGCGCGCGGTGAGCGTGGCGCGCTGATTCACATAGCCCTTGTCGGTGATCTCGCCCGCGTCGATCGACGGGGGCGTGCGCAGGATGGCGAAGCGGCGGATGCGGCGCGATGAGCCGCCGGCGGTGGCGTTGAACGCCTCCAACTTCTCCTTCACCAGCCCCTCCAGCGTCGGGATCGGATCTGCACCGGGCGAAGCCTCGGCCAGCGTCTGGAGCGCGGCTTGCGAGGGCCAGGCGAGGATGGCGATGAACGGCTGGTCCTGCCCCGCGATCACCACATCCTGGAGATAGGGCGAGCAGGCGGCGCAGATGTCCGGGCGAAGCGTGCCAACCGAGACCCAGGTGCCGGTGGACAGTTTGAAATCCTCGGTCACGCGGCCGTCGAACACCAGGCCGAGCTCAGGCCGCTCGGGATCGATGAACTTGGCGGCGTCGCCGAGCATGTAGAAACCTTCCTCGTCGAAGGCTGCGGCGGTCTTTTCCGGGTCATTGTGATAGCCTCTCGTGACGGTCGGACCCTTCACGCGAACTTCCAGCTTGGCGCCGTTGGGCACGAGCTTGAGCGTCGAGCCCGGCAGCGGCAGGCCGATCAGGCCGACGCGTTCCGATGCCCAGTGAACGACGGTGACGCCCAAGGTTTCCGTCGCGCCGTACATGGTGGTGAAGGGCATGCGCTCACCCGTCTCGGCGATCGCCAGCGCCTGCATGCGATCGTAGAGATCGTCGGACAGCGTCGCGCCGCCATAGCCCATGCCGCGCAGGTTCTTGAAAAACGCCTGGCGGAGTGTGGAATCACGCTCCATCGCGTCGGCCAGCATGGCAAAGGCGACAGGGGCCGAACCGAAGCTCATTGGGGAGACTTCGCGCAGGTTCGCGATCGTCGTTTCGAACATGCCGGGGATCGGCTTGCCCTCATCGATGTAGAGCGTGCCGCCGCCGGCGATATTGGCGTTGAAGTGGATCGTGCCGGCGGAGATGTGGTTCCACGGCATCCAGTCGAGCGAGATCGGGTGATCGACCGGATCGGGATCGTCGCGCAGCCCCTCGGACGCGGCGATGAGGTTCACGAACATGCCCTGATGCTGCGGCACGCCCTTTGGCATGCCGGTCGAGCCGGAAGTGAAGAGATATTTGCCGACCGTCTCGTGAGTGAGCGCGTCGCGCGCTTCATCCACCGCCGGGGTGGCGGGCGTGCCGGTCAGGTCGCTGAAGGGGATGGTGCCCGCACCGCCATCCATGGTGACGAAGGTGAGCGAGGAGTCGAGATCGCGCAGCGTGGCGAAGGCGCGTTCGAACTGCGCGGCATTCTCGGCGAAGACGATGCGCGGACGAACGGTGTTGAAGCAATGTTTGAGCTTGGCGTGATCGGTCGAGATCAGGCTGTAGGCCGGGCTCAGCGGGGCGATCGGCACGCCCGCCGTAAAGCAGCCGAGCATCAGGATGCCGTGCGCGACCGAGTTGCCGCTGATGCACATCACCGCGTCATTGGTGCCAAGCCCGCGATCGAGCAGCCATTGCGCGACGCTGTCGGCGGCAGCCTTGCCCTCGCCATAAGTGACGCCCTGCCACGGGCCGTGGTTCGGCGCGCGCTGCATCAGCCACGGGCGATCGGGGTGGAGCGCGGCCTTTTCCGCCATGAGGTGCGGGATCGAGCGGGCGGGCGTGCCCATCGCATGGTTGGAGCTGATAAGGATCGAGCCGTCGGCGCGGTGCTCGACGGAAATGTCCGGCCCCTTCTGCGGCAGGCGGCGGAAGGGCGGCTGGCTGGGCATGGCGGGGGCGGTTGCCATCGGGTCTCTCTCCTATTTTGTCCCGATATAAGCCAGCCGTATTACTTTCGCCTAGCGCTGAATCGCCTTTGCCTTGCCGCCCTCGCGCACGGCGACGCGGACCAGCACCGCGGTGGAGAGGAGGATCGCCGACACGAGCCCTCCGATCGCGAGCAGGCCGCCGCTGGTGATGTCGACGCGTGCGCCGATCCGGGCGCGCTTGCCGGCGCGAACGGTGGCGGCGGCATGGTGGGTGGGAGCTTTGGCCATGGCAGCGCAACGCCGAGGGGCGCGGGAGGTTCAGCGCAGGGTAGCCGCGCTTGGCGGGCTCGCCGCGTGGCGCTAGGCCCCCCGCAACGCGAGGGAGGGAGAGCGATGGAGCAGTTCGACGGCTGGACGCCGGTGGAAACGGTACAGGCCGATGATCTCGTCGCGGCGCCGCTGCGCCGGCTGGCGGCGCTGTTCGATCATGACGGCGGGCATTGGCCGGCAGGTGAACTGCCGCCGCTGGCGCACTGGCTGTATTTCCTGCCCGAAGCGCCGCAATCGACCATCGGCGTCGATGGCCACCCGGCACGTGGAGCGGCGCTGCCGCCGGTCGATGCACCGCGCCGGATGTGGGCGGGCGGTCGGCTGACCTTCCATGCGCCGCTGCCGATCGGCGCGCAGGCGGAGCGGCGCAGTATCGTCACAGATGCCAAGGTGAAGGATGGCCGGTCGGGGCGGCTGACCTTTGTCACCGTGCGGCATACCGTCGTCATCGATGGTGCGACCGCGATCGTCGAGGAGCAGGACCTGGTGTTTCGCGGCGCGGGCAATGGTACGCCGCCGCCGGCACCCGCCGATCCGCGCGTCGCCGAAGCGAAGCAGCCGGTGCAGTTCGACGCAACGGCGCTGTTCCGCTTCTCCGCGCTGACGTTCAACGCGCACCGCATTCATTACGACCGGCCCTATGCGCAGGAGGAGGAACTGTACCCCGATCTGGTGGTGCATGGGCCCTATCAAGCGATGCTGCTGGCCGATCACTTGCTGCGCGAGCGGCGGGGCACGCGGCTGACGCATTTCTCGTTTCGCGGGGCGCGCCCGCTGTTCGTCGATCGGGCGGCGGCGCTGAACCTGGCGGGGGACGGCAGCGTCGCGCTGTGGACCACCGATCAGGATGGCTGCGCGTGCATGGAGGCCGAGGCGCAGACCGCCTGACGGCGCGCGCTCAGTTCGGCATCGGCCCCGCGATCAGCAACGGGTCGATCCGTGCGTCGCGCCACTTCATCGCCCAGTGGAGATGCGGACCCGAGGCGCGGCCGGTGGCGCCGATCGCGCCAACCGTCTGCCCCTGACGGACGCGTGTGCCGACCGGCACGTCGATCCGCGAGAGGTGCAGGAACGCGCTGTTCAGCCCCATGCCATGGTCGATGATGAGGAGATTGCCCTCCAGCGTGAAGGGGGAGGCGGCGGCGAGCACGACCACGCCATCGGCGGGCGCCACGACCGGCGTGCCGCTCGGCCGGGCGACGTCGACGCCGGAATGGTAGGAGCCGGGCTCGCCGCGATAGATGCGCTGCGCGCCGAACAGGCCGGAGATGCGGCCGGTGACCGGCCAGACCAGCCGCTGGCGCCAGCCCTCGACCGGAGACTCGATCGCGCGTGCGGCCTCGATCTGCGCCAGCTCGCCGGGGCGGCGGCGCTGGAAATCGGCGCTGGGCACGGGGTATTTGGCGACGCGGTCGAGCCGCTCGATCCGCCAGGCGCGCGGCGCGACGGTCAGCGTGCGGCGGGCTGTGCGCCCATCCTCCAGCCGTGCCTCGAGGGTGGCGGTGGGTGCGGCGTCACGGTCAAAGGCGATCAGGAAGCGGCGGTCGGGCGCGATCGCGACTTGCCGGCCGTCGAGGGTGAGCGACACCGTTCCTTCGGGCGCGGTGCCGCGTGCGAGGCCGCCCTGGCTGAACGGGCCGTCGATGGTGATGACGGCGGGGGGCAGCGGGGCCGGTGCGGCCTGCACCGGTGGCGGCGCGGGCTGTACCGGCGCCCGCGCAGGCTGGGGGCGAGCCGAAGCGGGGGCGGGGCCGGCGACGGCTGGCACGCAGCCGGTGAGGGCGAGGACGATCGCGGGGCCCAGCCGCCAGTCGATCATTGCGGGGCCATCGCCTCCGAGGCGAGAGTGGCCGAAGCGAAGGCACGCTGCGACGCCACGTCCCAATAGCGCAGGTCCTCGATCGCGATTCGTGCGCCGCTGACCGCGCAGGTGACATGATCGCCCGGCGTCAGGACACGGAAGCCATTGGCCATATAGTGCAGGCGGGCGGGGCGATCGGTATTCGACATCAACATCTCTATCTCCCTAGAACAGCGTCGGCTGTTCGGGTTTCTTGGTCGGATAGGAGCGGGCGCGCGTGCCCTCAACCTTTGCGTCCACCGCGGCGTCGGCGAACTTGAGCGTCAGCTCCCCCGCGGCGCGGGCGGCGGCGGCGCTGGTCAGCGTGGCGCCGGACCGGTCGGTCACGCGGGCATAGCCGCGCGCGAGCGGCGCATCGGGATCGACCGAGGCGAGCAGCCGGCCGAGATCCTCCAGCCGTTGCCGGGCGCCATCCAGTCGTTGCTGAAGCAGCGCCGGGCGGAGGATCGCGCCGGTGCGATCGAGTTCCCCGCGGGCACGCACCACGCGGCGTTCGAGCCCGCGATCGAGCCGCGCGCCCAGATCGTCGGTGCGCTGGCGCTGGGGACCGAGCAAACGGTCGCGCGTCGGCAGCAGGCGCACCATCGCGTCGAGCCGCTCGCGCCCGCGATCGATATAGCGGCGCGCGCACCGCTCGGTCCGCTGGGCATGCGCGGCGACGGTGAGGCGCAGGTCGGCGAGCACGGGGACGGCCAGTTCCGCCGCCGCGGTGGGCGTCGGCGCGCGCAGGTCGGCGGCATAGTCGCACAGCGTCGTATCGGTCTCGTGGCCGACGGCGGAGATGATCGGGATCGAGCAGGCGGCGACGGCGCGGACCACCGATTCCTCGTTGAAGGCCCACAGATCCTCGATCGAGCCACCGCCTCGCGCGACGATGACGAGATCGGGACGCAGGTGATCGGGCAGCGAATCGAAGCCACGCACCGCCGCGGCGATCTCGTTCGCCGCGCCATCGCCCTGAACCTTCACCGGCCAGACGAGGACATGGCTGGGGCAGCGATCCTCCAGCCGGTGGATGATGTCGCGGATCACCGCGCCGGTGGGGGAGGTCACGACGCCGATGCGCTGCGGCAGATAGGGCAGCGGGCGACGCGCCTTTGACTTGGCGAACAGCCCCTCGGCGTCGAAGCGCGCCTTGTTGCGTTCGAGCAGCGCCATCAGCGCGCCCGCGCCGGCAAGCTCCATCCGCTCGATGATCACCTGATATTTCGAGCGGCCGGGATAGGTGGTGAGGCGGCCGGTTGCCACGACCTCGATCCCGTCCTCCGGCCGAAAGGCGAGCGCGGCGGCCTGCCCCTTCCAGATCACGCCGTCGATCACCGCGGCGTCATCCTTCAGGCACAGATAGCAATGGCCGGACGCGACACGCTTGAACCCGGAAATCTCGCCGCGCAGGCGGACGTGGCCGAATTCGCCCTCCACCACGCGCTTCAGCCGGGCGGAGAGTTCGCCCACCGACATCGCGGCTGCGTTGTCGCCCGGCACCGGGTCCGCTACGAGCCGCGCGGGAACGTCAAATAAGGGGTCGGGCATGAACGTCCTGCTGATCGGATCGGGCGGGCGCGAGCACGCTCTGGCATGGAAACTCGCGCAGTCTGAGCGTCTAGATACGCTCTATGCGGCGCCCGGCAACCCCGGCATCGCCCAGCATGCGACGCTTGCCGCGCTGGACGTGACGGATCACCGCGCGGTGATCGATTTCGTCCGCCGGCACGGCATCGGCCTGGTGGTGATCGGGCCGGAACAGCCGTTGGTCGACGGGCTGGCCGACAATGTGCGCGCGATCGGCGTGCCCGTGTTCGGGCCTGGCCGCGAGGCGGCGAAGCTGGAGGGGTCGAAGGGCTTCACCAAGGATCTGTGCGCGCGCGTCGGCATCCCGACGGCGCGTTATTTCCGCGTCACCAGCCGCGATGGGGCGCTGGCCTGCCTCGACGATTTCGCGAGCGGCGACGAGTTGCGCTGCGTCATCAAGGCCGATGGTCTGGCGGCGGGCAAGGGCGTGGTCGTCGCGATGACGCGGGCTGAGGCTGAGGCGGCGATCGCCGCGCTGTTTACAGGCGGGCCGGCCGAGGCGGTGATCGAGGAATTCCTGGAAGGGGAGGAGGCGAGCCTGTTCGTCCTGTCGGACGGGACCAGCACGGCGAGCTTTGGCAGCGCGCAGGACCACAAGCGCGTTGGCGACGGCGACGTCGGTCCGAACACCGGCGGGATGGGCGCTTACTCCCCCGCCGCGGTGCTGACGCCCGAGCTGGAGGAGCAGGCACTGGGCGAGATCGTGCGCCCGACGATCGACGCGCTCGCCGCGTCGGGCACGCCCTATGTCGGCGTGCTCTATGCCGGGCTGATGCTGACCGCCGAGGGGCCGAAGCTGATCGAATATAACGTGCGCTTTGGTGACCCCGAGTGCCAGGTGCTGATGGCGCGCTTCGCCGGCGACCTGGTGGAAACGCTGCTCGCCGTGGCGGAAGGGCGGCTTGCCGATATGCCGGTGCCGGCCTTTGCCGATGACGTGGCGCTGACGGTGGTGATGGCGGCGAACGGCTATCCGGGCACGCCCGACAGCGGCGGCGCGATCCGCGGGATCGAGGCGGCGGAGGCGACGGGGGCGGTCGTGTTCCAGGCGGGAACGCGCGCCGATGGTGAGGAGATCGTGGCCGCGGGCGGGCGCGTGCTGGCCGTGACCGCGACGGGCGGCGACGTCGCCGAGGCGCAGCGCCGGGCCTATGCCGCGGTCGACCTGATCGATTTTCCGACCGGTTTCTGCCGCCGCGACATCGGGTGGCGCGCGCTCTGATCGGGAAAAATCGCGCCGGAACGGTCGCGACGGGGATGACCGGTAACGTTTCGCCCCCGTTGCGGGAACCATGACGCGCCCCTAAGGCTTGGCGTTCGGCGTAGCGGAGTGTCTTCATGCAGCCCACCACGGTGGACAATACATTGATCGGCATCGTGCTCGCGATCATCGCGGTTATTGCGGTGCTGGCGATCGTCGCGATGCTGGCCGGCAATCGCAGGAAGCGGGCCCGGCAGCAGGCGGAGCGTTCCGAGCGCGACCGCCTAGCCGAAGCGTCGCAGCCGCACCAGCGTGCCGCTGCGCCCGAGAGGGTAGCGGCTCCCGCGCCGGTCCCCGTGCAGCCGCCGGTCGCCCCGCCGCCACCGCCGCTGACCGACCTGCCCGAGACGGCACCGCTAGCGCCGGCACCGGTTACGCCAGCGCCGGTCGCGCCCGCATCCGCACCTGTCGAACCGGCGCCGGAACCTGCCGCGACCGAGCCGTCGCCGCTGGCGGACGAGCCGATTGCCGCGGCTGCCCCGCTCGATGCCTCCCCCGCGGTCGAGGCGCAGCCAGAGCCGGCGGCCCCGCCC
>NZ_LAZX01000049.1 GCF_000980895.1 Sphingomonas sp. Ag1
GCGATGGTGTCGAGCGCGCGCATCGCGGAGGCGGCGCGGCTGCAATATGAAAAGGTCGCCGCCGGCACGCGGGAGGAGAACAAGCAGGTCGCCGCCGCGCAGGTGCGGTCCGCCGAGGCGCTGGTGTTCGCAGCCGATGCGGCTGAGCGTGAGACGCGGCTGATTTCGCCAATTGATGGCGAGGTATCGCGGCGGCTGGTGCAGCCGGGCGAGATCGTCAGCCCGATCCTGCCCGCGATCCAGCTGATCGCGATCGATCGGCCGTGGGTGACGGTCAACGTCCAGGAGGATGATTTCAGGGGCATGAAGCAGGGCCGCGTGCTGCGCGGCACCGTGCCCGCGCTGGGCAAGACCATCGATTTTCGCGTCACCAACATCGCGCCACAGGGCAGCTACGCCACGTTCCGTGCGACGCGGCAGTCGAGCGGCTATGACGTTCACGCCTTTGCTGTGAAGCTGGAGCCGACGCAGCGCGCCACGGGGCTGCGGCCGGGGATGAGCGTCCTGTTCGACTGGCCGCAATGAGCGCGTTCGCGGCATCCTTTCGGCAGGAAGCCGCGCGAATCCTCCGTACCCCGCTCGACCTTTTCCTGCTCACGCTGTTTCCGCTGGTGATGCTGGCGGCGATGGCGGCCATGATGTGGGGCGGCACGCTGAGCAACCTGCCCGTCGTCATCGTCGATCAGGACGGCGGCCCGCTCGCCCGCGCGATCACGCGCAACATTGATGCGACACCGTATCTGGAGGTGGTGGCGCAGACGCCGCAGCGCGCCGAAGCGCTGGCCATGGTTCGCCGCGAACAGGCTGTCGCCTTCATGGTCATTCCAAAAGGCGTCGGCACCCGTGGGGCCACCGATCCGCCGGTGACGGTGTTCTACGAGGCGGTGTTCCTGTCGACAGGATCGGTCGCCTCCACCTATCTGCGGCTCGTCACCACGGCGACGCTGTTGGCCCAGGCGCCACGCGACCTGGGCGTGGCAGGGGCGTCTGTTGCCGGGCGCACGCTGCCGACGATCCAGATCACGCTGCTCGGCAACCCGACGCTCAGCCTCGAATGGTTCCTCGGGATGCTGATCGGGCCCAGCATCCTCCATCTGGTGATCGCCATTTCCTGCATCGGCTCGCTCGGGCTGTTGCTGCGCGACAAGTCATTCGGCGCCTATGTCCGTGACACGCCGGCGCCCGTGGCGGCGCTGTCGGGACGACTGGCGGTGCACGTCCTGGCCGGCATAATGTGGGGCGTGGCGTGGCTGCTGTGGATGACGCTGGCGCGTGGCTATCGCGTCGAGGGCAGCGTGGCGCTGATCGTGATCGGGCTGGTCCTGCTGTTCATTGCCACGGCGGCGATCGGCCTGTTGTTCATCGCGGTCACCCGCGAGGTGGGCACGTCCTTTTCCGGTGCGGTCATCGTCGCCGGATCGGCGCTCGCCTATTCCGGCGCGACGCTGCCGCTCAGCGGCGGGCTGTGGTATGCGCAGGACTGGAGCAAGGTGCTGCCGCTCACCCACTACATCTTGTTGCAGATGGACCAGCTGATCGGCGTCACCGCGCGCGCCGACCTGACGCCAATGATCGCGCTGCTGCTCTATCCGCTGATCGGCGGCGTCGTCGGCATGGTGCTGATCGTGCGATCGAAGCGCCCGGTATGAGCTTCCTCCGGGCGCTCGAGCAGACGCTGCTGACGATCATCCGCACGCGCGAGTTGCTGATGCTCGCGGTCGTCTCCGTGCTGTTCTACGCCGTTTATTATCCCGCGCCTTATCAACAGCAGACGGCGACCGACATCGCGCTGGTGGTGGTGGACGCCGATCGTTCGCCCATGTCGCGCGCGCTGGTGCGGCACCTTTCGGATACACGCGCGGTCTTCGTCGTGGTGGAAACGGGCAATCTGGGCGAAGCGCGCGAACTGGTGCGCGCGCGCAAGGCCGATGGCGTCGTGTACCTCGCGCCGCACCTGCAACAGCGCGTCCTGTCGCGCGGCGGGGGGACGGGCATCGCCTTATGGCTGAACGGTGCGTACTTCGTCCGCGCCGAGGCGATCGGGGAGACGCTTGGCGAGGTGGCGCTCGATGCGCTGGACGAACTGGCGCAAACGGTGCCGGCGATCGCGCGGCAGCGCGCGCCTGAGGTGCTGGTGCAGCCGATCTTTACCACCGGCGGCTATCGCGATTACGTCTTCCCGGCGGTCGCCAACATCATCCTGCAACAGACGTTGCTCGCCGCGTCCGCGCGGCTGGTGGCGGATCGCCGCCAGCGCGGCTGGACGGTCATGCGCCGGGCGGAGGCGCTTGGCATGCTGGCCGCCGCCGTGCTCGTCGGTGTCCTGACGACGGGTTTCTACTTCGGCTTCGTCTATTGGGCGCAAGGGGTGCCGCGCGGCGGCAACATGCCGGGGCTGCTGCTGGCGATCCCGCCGTTCGCGGTGGCGGTGGCGGGACTCGGCATGGTGCTGGGCAGCCTGTTTCGCGCCGGCGACGACGCGCTGAAGGTGCTCCTGCCCACGTCCTTGCCGCTGTTGTTCCTGGGCGGCTTCGCCTGGCCGCTCTATGCCATGCCGCAATGGTTGGCGACGGGCGCATGGCTGTCGCCAGCGACGCCTGCGACGCACCTGTTCATTCGCTTCAACCAGATGGGGGCAACGCTGGCGGAGGCATGGGGGCCGTTCTGCGTCATGGCGGGGCTCGCCGCCTGCTATACCGCCGGCTTCCTGTGGCGGGTGCGGCGCCTGAACGCCGAGGTCTGCACCGGGGGTGCCTGACGATCGTCGGTGTCCGCAGACGCCGCCGCAACTGCGACGGCGCCTGCGGACCCGTGACGGATCAGAAGTTCACGCGTGCCCGGACGCCATAGCTCTGGGCGTCGTTCAGGAAGCGGATGTTGAGCGCCGATCCGACCAGCGCCTTGGTCGACGCCTGCTGATCGGTGAAGTTGGTCGCCCACGCCTCCAGCCGGTAATTGCCGATCGTGTAGCCGACGCCGAGGTTCAGCGTGGTGAAGCCCACCTGGCGATCGGGGAAGCCGGCCTGCGCCGCGCTCTGCCGCTCGCCGTCGAGGAAGACGATGTCCTTCTCATTGAACTGCGACAGGAAGTAGGACGAACGATAGTTCAGCAGCGCCTGCCAGTCGAACCGGCCGCGGCCCATTTCGAACCACTGCGCCAGCTTCACGCTGACATTGTACTTGGATGCCAGCGGCAGGCGGTTGCCCGTCAGGTCGATCAGCGGCGATTCGCCCGTCTCGTTGTTCTGCCCGCGCGCGTCGGCGACGGTGCCGCGCGTGATCTTCGTGTCGAGGAACGCGAAGTTGGTATCGAGCGAGAAATTGCCCGGCAGGTTGAAGCGCGCCTCAGCTTCCAGACCGTAGATGCGCGATGCGCCGATGTTGCGGTTCACCAGCGAATAGCCGTTGCACTGCGGCGGTGTCTGCGTCGTGTCGAGGTTGATGCAGGTCAGGTCCTGGAACACCTGGTCCTGATAGTCATAGTAGAAGCCGGTCAGGTTCAGGTACGCACGGCGACCGAAGGCGGTGAAGCTGTTGCGCGACCCCGCCTCGAACACGGTCAGGCTTTCCGGCTTGAACGTCTCGGGGATCGGCGAGGTCTGGAACGTGTCGTTGAACCCGCCCGACTTATGCCCGGTCGAAACCTTCGCGTAGAGCATGTTGTCCGACGTGATGTCATATTCCAGCCCGACGCGATAATCGACGAAGTTGAACTTCGCGGAGCCGCGCTGCTGCCCCGGGATCGTCAGATTGGCATAGCTGAAGCCGCCGTTGGTGCCGGTCGGGCACGTGACGAACCCATTGTCGATGTCCGGGCGCGTGAAGCAGGTGCCGTTCGGGTTGGTGCCGTTGGCGATCGAGCCGATCTGCTGGATCAGCGTGTCGCGCGCGCCCGGGCTCTTGATGCCTTCGATCAGGAACTGCGCATATTGCTGCGGCGTGGTCAGGCCGGTGACGTTGAAGTTCGGCCGGTCGAGCAGCGCCGGGCGGAAGCCCTCGGTGCCGAGCCGGGTGCTGACGCAGCACGCGCCATCCGCGCCGCCCAGCGTCAGCGCCCAATTGCCGCCGATGCCGTAACGCGACTTCTTCTCGTCGGTGTAGCGGATGCCGCCGATCACGCGCAGGCGATCGGTCACGTCATACGTGCCGTCGGCGAAGAAGGCGAAGCTTTCGCCGTTCACGTCAGGCATCGTGAACTCGGTGCCCGAATAGCAGCAGTAACCGCGATCGGCGACCGCCATATAGCCGACCTGCTGCTTTTCCTTGAAGTAGAAGCCGCCCAAGTTCCAGCGCAGCGACTGGTCGGAATCGGCACTGGCGCGCAGCTCATAGACCTGGCTCTGCGACTTGGTCTGCCAGAAGTTGTTCGAAAAATTGTCGAACTGCACCGTCGAATAATCGCGGCCGTTCCACGCGATGCTCTCGCTGCTGGCGTTGGACTGCATGAAATCGACCGAGCGGTAGCTGCCCGTCGCCTCGACCGAGAAGGTGTCAAAGCGATAGCCGATCTTGCCCTGAACGCCCCAGAGCTCGTTCTCCATGTCGCCCTGCTGGCCGCGATAGACGACGCGGCGCAGGTCGAGCTGCTCGGGCCGCAGCCCGGTGGCCTCGACCGCGGCGAAGATGTTGGCGCCCGGATAGCCGGTGCCGGTTTCCTTGCCATAGTCACCGACGACCGACAGCGAGAGACGATCGGTCGGCTCCCAGCGCAGCGACACGCGGCCGGCGTAATTCTCTTCGAGGCCGGCAGGCTTCAGACGGCTCGCCTGCGGATCGGGCGAGGCGTTCTTGAAGCCATAATCCTTGTTCACATAATAGCCGGCAACGCGGGCGGCGAAATTGTCGCTCAGCGGCACGTTGATCGCGCCCTCGGCGGCATAGCTGTCGCGATT
>NZ_LAZX01000048.1 GCF_000980895.1 Sphingomonas sp. Ag1
GGCGGCATAGCTGTCGCGATTGCCATATTCGGCCTGCGCATAGCCGGTGACCCGGTCGAACGTCGGCTTGGCGGTGATGATGTTGAGCGTGCCGGCGAGCGCGTTGCGGCCGTACAGCGTGCCCTGCGGCCCCTTGTTCACCTCGACCCGTTCCAGATCGTAGAACATGAGGCCAAGGCCGCGCGGACGCGGGATGTAGGAACCGTTCAGGTGCGGCGCGGCGCCCGGATCACCCAGTTCGGTGTTGTTCGAGGATCCGACGCCGCGGATGAAGATCTCGATATTGCCTTCCTGGTTGGCGATGTTCAGCCCCGGCACGGCCACGCCCAGGTTCCGCACATCGGTGATGCCGCTCTTGCGCAGATCATCGGCGGACAGGGCCTGCACCACGCCCGACACGTCCTGCAGATTCTGCTCACGACGGTTGGCGGTGACGACGATGTCATCGGTGCCCTGTTCGGTCGCCTGCGGCGACGTCGGGCTGGTCGACTGGTCCTGCTGCGGCGTTTCGATCACCTGCGCGACGGCAGGCATGGCGGTGCCCGAAAGGAGCAGCGCTGCCAATGGCAGATAAGTGGTCCTGGTCATGATAACTCCCTGAGACGTTTGTTTTTTTAGTTGTTGTTATTCGGGCAAGCGGTGCCCGCGCCGTTCGCCTGCACCAGGCGCGCCCGCGAAATCGTCAGGTCGAGCGTGCCGTCAGTCGTCAGAGAAAGCGGTGCCGTGACCTGGCGCATGTCAGCGCCGGCCTTGGCGAAACAGGAAAGCGGCACGGTCAGCGTCGTCCAGACTCCTGGCTTTGCCGCCCGCAAGGCGTCGGTGACCGGCACCTCGCCGGCACAGCGCTCGCCGCAAGCGACGCCCGCGGTCACTGCCCGGCTGGGCGCGCCATCCACCTTGAGGTCTATCTGCACGGCAAGCGCGCCGTTGGTCTCGCGCATCAGGTCGACGGGCGCGCTGTCGACGATCGCCGCCACCGCCTTGCCGCGGCCGGTCCATGCCAGCCGCACGCTGTCTTCCTGCGCGCGCCGGTCAGCGCCGCGGGCGGTGATGAGGTCGGGGCCCGGGTTGGGCGACAGGGCGCCCGGCGCACCGATCAGCAGGCGCCGTCCGGTGCCGGGCCGCCCGGCATCGAACAGGATCGTGCGGTCGCCGCTCGCCTGCGTCGCGCGCTGCTCCGGCAGCGGTGCCAGATCGCCGCGATCCTTCAGCGTCAGGCCAAAGCCATAGGGGAACAGCGGGTTATAATCCGCATCGCCCACGTTGACCGCGGTCTGGTCCGACGTGCGCGGCCAGCTGTACGGCAGCTTGCCACGGAAATCGGCCTTGCCGAACAGCACGTCCGCCACGCCGCCGCCCTCGCTGCCGGGCAGCCACGCCGCGACAAAGGCGTCCGAGGCGTTGAGGTACGGGTTCACCCATAGCGCTCGGCCAGACAGGAACACCGACACGGTCGGAATACCCGCCGCCTTAAGCTTCTTGAGCACCGCCAGATTGTCCTGCGTGTCGTCAAAGGCGACATCGGCGCGGTCGCCCTGGAATTCGGCATAGGGATCCTCGCCGAACACCACGACCGCCACGTCGGGCTTCTGCGTGAAGCGGCCGTCGGCCGACAGGTCGACCGTCGCGCCCACGCCCTTGGCCACCTCGCGCATGCCCTCGGCGATGGTCTGCGCCTTGGGGAAATCGGTCCGGCTGGTGCCGGTGCCCTGCCAGGTCAGCGTCCAGCCACCGGTCTGCTTGGTCATGTTGTCCGCGCCGTCACCGGTCAGCAGGATGCGCGCGCCCGGCTTCAGCGGCAGCGCGCTGCCCGCATTCTTCAGCAACACCAGCGACTGGCGCACCGCGTCGCGCGCCACGGCGCGATGCTCCGCGCTGCCGAGCAGGTCGTACTGGCCGGCGAGCGGGCGGCTGGAGGGCTTGCCCGCGTCCATCAATCCGGCGCGCACCTTCACGCGCAGGATGCGGCGCACGGCATCGTCCAGCGTCGCCATCGGCAGCCGGCCGTCCTTCGCCTGCGCCAGCGTATTTTGCCACAGCCCCTTCCAGCTGTCGGGCGCCATCGCCATGTCCAGACCGGCGGTGAACGTCTGGTAGCAATTGTCCGCGGTGCAGCCCTCGACCTGGCCATGACCGTTCCAGTCGCCGACCAGGAAGCCGTCAAAGCCCCAGTGATCCTTGATCACGCCGCGCAGCAGCGACCGGTTGCCGTGCATCTTGGCGCCGTTCCAGCTCGAGAAGCTGACCATGATCGACTGCACGCCCGCCTCGATCGCGGGAACATAGGGCGCGGCGAACAGGCGACGCAGCGTGGCCTCGTCCGTGCGCGCATCACCCTGGTCCTTGCCGCCGGCCGTGCCGCCGTCGCCCAGGAAATGCTTGGCGGTCGCGATGATATGGTTGCCGCGCAGCCAGTCGCGGTCGCCCACCTTGCCCTGCAGCCCCTCGATCAGCGGGCGGGCGTAAGCGGTGGCGATTTCGGGGTCCTCGCCGAACCCCTCATAGGTGCGGCCCCAGCGATCGTCGCGCACCACCGCCAGCGTCGGGGCAAAGGTCCAGTCCAGGCCAGTGACGCGCATTTCCGCGGCGGTCACTTCGCCGATCCGGCGCATCAGTTCGGGATTGCGCGCCGCGCCGAGCCCGATGTTGTGGGGGAACAGCGTCGCGCCGACGACATTGTTGTGCCCGTGGACGGCGTCAGACCCCCAGATCACCGGGATCCGCGGCAGCGCGCCATTGGGGCGCATCGACGCCTCATAGAAGGCGTCGGCGGCGGCGACCCAGGCCGGGGCAGTGACATGATGGCCCTCGCCGGGCTTGGAATTGCCGCCGTTCAGCACCGATCCCAGATGATAGCGATAGACGTCTTCGGGCGTCACGCTGGCGATGTCGGCCTGCACGACCTGACCGACCTTCTGCTCCAGCGACATGCGGCGCAGCAGATCCTCGACGGTCTTTTCCACCTTGGCGTCGCGCGTCGCGGGCAGCGCGGGCTTGGCCCAGTCCGCCGGCGTTGCGATCGCGCTCGGGTTGGCGGTGGCTGTCGCCTTGGCGGGGGTGGATGATGCGGCGGGCGCCTGCGCCTGCGCGGGGGAAGCGGCGAGCCCCGCCGCCAATGCAACATAGCCCACGCGATTCAGCACTCTCAGCACGCTCATCCCCTCTGAAAACTTCCCTGTCCCGACGCTATCGTTGCCCGTCGGTGGCGCAGTGTCTTGACAGCGTTGTCTAAACAGCGGTTTGGCAACGTTGTCAATTTTGAAGTCGCGAGCGGCTGTCATGGTGCGCGTGCCATCTCGGGCGCGTGCTGTGATCGGGCGGCAAATCGGTGCGGCCGTGCGTATTGTCGCTTGGCGCGCATTGTACGGGGCCGGTTGGCGGGGCATCGTCGCGCGCCGGCCGGTCCGGACCGCTCAGGTGCCAGGGCGGCCGGGGCGCAAGGGTCGCAGGTTGGGGCAGGGGGACTCGGATCGGGATGGAAGCAGGCGACAAGCGGCAGGTGCGGGCGACCATCACCGATGTGGCGGCGCGATCCGGCACCTCGATCAAGACGGTCTCGCGCGTCTTCAATGACGAGCCCTTTGTTCGCCCCGAGACGCGCAGGCGCGTGCTCGAAGCAGCGGCAGCGCTGGATTACCATCCCAACATGGCGGCGCGCAGCCTGGTGCGCGGGCGCTCCTTCCTGATCGGCCTGTTCTACGAAAACCCCAGCCCCAATTACGTCGTCGACCTCCAGACGGGGGCGCTCGATCGCCTGCACGACGAACGTTATCGCCTCTTGCTCTTTCCGTGCGAGAATGCGCGCGCCGTCTCCGGCCGCCTTCTCCAACTCGCCCGCACCTCTGGGCTTGAGGGGATCGTGCTCGCCCCGCCGCTCGGCGACGATCCGCAGACGGTGCGCGACCTGGTGGAGGCGCGCATGCCCTTCGTGCGCATCGCGCCGACCACCGCGCTCGATGCCTCCCCCACGGTGGGGATCGATGATGGCGCCGCGGCGCGGGAGATGACGGATCACCTCCTGTCGCTCGGCCATCGGCGGATCGCCTTTGTGCAGGGCGATCCCGACCACCCGTCGAACAGCCAGCGGCTGGATGGCTTTCGCGGCGCGATGCACGCCGCCGGGGCGGCGGTCGACGAACGGCTGATCGAACAGGGGCGTTATACGTTCGAATCCGGGCTCGCCGCGGGCCGCCGCATCTTTGCCGATCGCCAGCGGCCGACGGCGGTGTTCGCCGCGAATGACGATATGGCGGCAGGCGTGGTGGTCGCCGCCAAGGAAGCGGGGCTGGACGTGCCCGGCCATGTCTCCGTCGCGGGCTTCGACGACAGCCTCATCTCGCGTGTCACCTGGCCGCAGCTCACCACGATCCACCAGCCGACCTACGACATGGCGCACGCGGCGACTGACGCGCTGCTCGCGCTGATCGAGAAGCGCCCCCTGACGCCGGCGATCCGTCTCCAGCACCAGCTCCTGGTCCGCGGCTCAACCACCCGAACCGCGTCGCTCTGATTCCCATCTGGCCGGGCGCATGCCTTCCGCGGCCAGATTCGCCCGATTCTG
>NZ_LAZX01000040.1 GCF_000980895.1 Sphingomonas sp. Ag1
GACGCCTGCTCCAGCCGCTGTTCGTCGAAACCCAGCACCTCTCCCATACCGCATCCTTTGTTTTTGCTTATGCAGGTGGCGTAACCAGCCTGCCGGACATGTAAAGCAGGCATGTGGCCAGTGGCGGGCGTCGACCGTGACGCCTCGCCGTCACGGTAAGCGGAGCGGATCAGCGAAGAAGGCGGCGGTCAGAGGCCCAACTGGCTGCGGTCGACCGTCGCGGCGACGAGTTCGGCGCGCGCGGCGGAGCGGCGGTATTCGGCGTCGAGTTGACGCAGGCGGGCGTCGGCGGCGCTTTCCTCACGCAGGTTGACGACGAGGAAGTCGCTTGCGCCGAGCTGGAAGCGCCGGCGTTCCGCCTCTGCCATGCGATCGGCGAGCGCGGTTTCGTCGGCAGCGAGCGCGACAAGGCGGTCGGCGGCGGTGGCCTGGATGGCGAGGCCGTTCACCTCGACCAGGATCTGGTCCTCGATCATCTTGCGGCGGAATTGCAGCCCGTCGGCCTCGGCCGCGGCCTCGGCGATCTTGCCGCGCGCGGTGCGTCGTTCGAGCGGCATGGAGAAACGCAGGCCGACGATCCCCTCCAGCGGCGTGCGCGACACGCCGCCAAGGCCGACCGGGCCGACATCCTTGGCCGCCTCAGCGCGTATGTCGAGCCGCGGGCGCAGCTCGTTTTCGGCCAGCAGCCGCTTCGTCTCGACCTGATCGAGCCGCACCAGGATGGTCTGCAGATCGGGGCGCTCGATCCGGCCGGCGAGGCTGGGGCCAAGCGGCGGCAGGCGCAGGTCCGGGAAGCTGGTCGGCAGGCGATCGGCGGCGGGCACGATCCGCTCCCCAAGATCGTCGCGCAGGTAGAAGGACAGGGCATTGGCGGCGGCGTCGAGATCCTGCTCGGCGCGCACCAGCAGGGTCTGGCGGCGGACGATATTCTGCCGGTTCTCGGTGCCCAGAATCTCCGGCCGGGCGCCGAGCGCGATCTGCCGCTCGATCGAGGCCTGTCGCTTCGTCGCCAGCTCCAGGAGATCGCGATAGACCGCGACCCGCCGGCCGGCGACGACCCAGGTCTGATAAGCGTCGATCGCGCGCCGCTGAACGCCGATCGCCACCATTTCGCGATCGAGCCGGGCCAGCGCAATCTCCCCATCGGCGAGCTCGAGCCGGCCGCGGCGCTCGTCGATCAGCCGGTCACGCATCAGCGAGAAAACGGCGCCGACCTTCACCTCGCCCAGCCGGTTGGTGAACGCCTTGTCCTCATAGACGGGGAAGTCGCCGCGCGAGACGCGGTAGCCGCCGTAGAGCGCGCCGCCGTTGGTGGCGAGCGGACGCGTCGCCCGCCCCGCGATGACGGTGCCGTCATAATAGCCGAGCGCGCGGGACTGCGCCTCGCCCTCGAACAGGAGGTCGAAGGCGCCCTCGGCCGACAGGCGGCGACCGTCGGCCTGCCGCTCCCGCGTCATCGCCTCGAGGATCGCGGGCGCGTGCGTGGCCGAGGAGCGCAGCACCTCGTCCAGCGTCAGCGGCCGCGCCGCGGCGGGCGCCGCGACCAGCAGCGCGGCGAGGATCCAGAACATGGGGATCCAGAGCAGGCGGATCATTTCTTCACCTTGACCACCGGGTCCGGCGCAACCCCCTTTGTCTCATCGCCGGGCCGCCGGAATTCGAGCGGGAAATCGTTGAGCTGGCGCCAGAGCTCATAGCCGATGCTGACCGTTTCCATCTGGATCCAGCCGCGCACCTTGGCGCCCAGCCGGACATAATCGGTGTCGGGCCAGGGCAATTTGCCCGGCATCGGTTCGACCAGGACGCGGAACAGGCCGGTCGCCTGTGCGGAAGGGTCGATCGAGCGTACGCGCCCGTCGAACATGCCGTGCGCGACCGAGGGCCAGCCGCTGAACTGGATCGCCGGCCAGCCTTCGAAGGCGAGGCGGACGGGCCGGCCGGGGCGGATGACGGCAATGTCGCGGCCGTCGACCATCAGCTCGACGATCCGCACCGGCGCCTCGGGCGCGAGCGTCGCGAGCCGCTCGCCGGCCGCCACCAGGGTCGCGCCGGCGCCGGCATTGATCGACTGGATCCGCCCGTCGCGCGGGGCACGCACGGTCTGCGCCGACTGGCGGTTGAGCGTGACGTCGACGCGGCTGAGCTTCGCGCGCGCCTCGGCCAGCTTGGCGCGGTGATCGGCGACCTTGATCTGCGACGCTTCATAATCGCGCCGCGCGGCCAGCCCCTCCGCAAGCAGCTGGCCCGAGCGGCCGACGTCGATCTGCGCCACGGCCATCGCCTGTTCGGCGGCGGCGATTTCCGCCAGCACCTGCGCGCGTTCGGCGGCGAGGCGGGCGAGGAGGTTGGGATCATTGTCGACGATCCGCGCGATCGGATCGCCGCGGCGCACGCGATCGCCGTCGCGGACGAACCAGCGTTCCACCCGGCCGGGGACGAGCGCGGTGACATCCTGCACGCGATCCTCCGGGTCGAGCGCGGCGACCTGCCCGGTGCCGGCCGAGGTCTGCACCCAGGGGACGAGGAACAGGATCGCGGCCACGACCGACAGCGTCACCGCGATCAGCCAGGCGAAGACGCGCGTCGCGCGTGGCGGGCGGATGCTCGCCAGCGTCGGGAAGTGGACGATATGGTCAGACCGAAAGGGCAAGGCTGCCTCCCTCGCTCGCGATGGCGATCAGCGCGTCGATATCGGTGCAGCGGCGCTGCTCGCTCGCGCCCATCCACAGCGCGCCGTCGCGCACCAGCCCCTCCGGCCGGCGCGTGAACTGGAGCACGGTCGTCTCGCCACGCAGCCGGGCGAGGGCTGCATCGACCCGCTCGGGCGGCAACAGATCGTACAGCGGCGACAACACCAGCAGCTTGGGCTTGGCGAGCAATGCGGCGGCCAGCTTCAGCGCCATCAGCTCCCCGACCGACAACGGCCAGCCGGAGGTGGAAACCACCGTGTCCAGCCCATCGCGCAGGACGCTCAGCCGCTCGCTCAGCCCGACCATGTCCAGCACCTCGACGATCCGGGCGGTATCGCCGGACGCGGCCAGCCGCAGATAGTCGCGCACCGGCATCTCGACGAAGCTGGGGCGGTCGAGCACCATCACCTCGGCGCGCAGGCGATAGGTGTCGAAGCCGCTGATCTCGCGCCCGCCGACGACGACCAGGCCGCGCTTCGCCGCCTGGTGGCGCTTCAGCAGCATCGCCAGCGTGCGCTCGACGCCGGGCGCCGCGACCACCGCCAGCTGTTCGCCGGCAGCGATCTCGAAGTCGAAGCGGTGGCCGTCATGTTCGACATGGGCAAAGCGGATCGCGCCGCTGGCCGGACCCTCGCCATCGCCCCTGCCCTCCTCCTGCGGCACCGCCCAGAACAGCGACAGCTCCTCCAGCCCGGCGGCAAGATCGTACAGCGTTTCCAGATACGGGCCGAACTGCGCGATGCCGTAGAAGACGCCCGACAGGATCAGCTCCGCCGCGACCAGCTGGCCGATCGACAATTGGCCCTGGATGATGAGCCAGCCACCCAGCGCCAGCAGCGCGGCGCTGGCCAGCGCATAGACGAACAGCAGCGCCAGCGTCTGCGCGAAGGTATAGCGGAAGTGCCGCCGGTGCGCAGCGACATAGGTGGCGGTCACCGCCTCCGACCGGTCCATCGCGAAATCGACATGGCGGCTCGACTTGTAGAAGCCGTTCGACCCGCCGACGCTTTCCAGCCAGTGCGCCGCGGCATGTTTGGCATGGCTCTTGGCCACCGCGCTGCGGATCGCGCCCGAGGCCCAGATCTGCCAGATGAGGAACAGCACCACCGCCAGCACGACGTTGAAAGCGAGGAAGAAGGGGTGGTAGAAACTGGTGACGACCAGACCCACCACGCCCTGCAGCACGATGGTGAAGCCGCCGATCAGCAGGCTGGGCAGCGTCTTTTGCACCGTCATCAGGTCGAAATAGCGGTTGAAGAGGTCACCGCTGCGCGCGTCGGCGAAGAAGGGGTTTTGTGCGTGGACCGCGCGCAGCGTGATCTCCGCGACGATGCGCGCGAACAGCCGCCGCTCGAACAGCGCGAGCAGGTGGACGCGAAACGCCGCCAGCACCCCGGCAAA
>NZ_LAZX01000075.1 GCF_000980895.1 Sphingomonas sp. Ag1
AACGACAGCCCTGGCTGTCCATGACGGTCGGATGATGAAAAGCTCGACGCCAGAAACAACACATACGTAAAGTGTGCATCGATTTTAGAACCGTACGTCCCGGCCAGGCCCAGCTTGTCCGGGGCCCCCATGAAGTACCACTTCATGGGGTACACCGCAGGCTTCATTGCCTGGTGACCATAGCGTCGGTGTCCCACCCGATCCCATCTCGAACTCGGCCGTGAAACCCGACTGCGCCAATGGTACTATCGCCTAAGCGATGGAAGAGTAGGGCGTCGCCAGGCATTGCAGCTTGCGTGTGTACGATAAAACGAACCCATTCATCTTGTCGTCCATCAAGGAAACACCGTCGCCTCCGCTAATCACGGAGGCGTTCGTGTTTCCAAAACGGACAAAAACACAGTGTCGCGGGGTGGAGCAGCCCGGTAGCTCGTCAGGCTCATAACCTGAAGGTCACAGGTTCAAATCCTGTCCCCGCAACCAAATACACACACACGCTCGCCGCCCTTCAGGGCGGCGTTGTCGTTTGTAGGGCTTGGCCAGTGCCCTGAGCCGCACCAGCTCCGGCGCGGCAACCATCCTCGCTCAGCTGCGGCAGGCCGACCTCTTCCACGTCCGACTAGAGCGGCCGCGCAAAGCTGTCCTCGTCGGAATCAGCACGGACAATGCGTTCCAACGCCGCGGTCAACGACGTCCGCCGGCCCCGCTCTGCCTGCATGTGCGGTGCCCACAAGAGCGAAACGTCACGCGTGAAGTCGAACCCCTCCAGCGGGACCATTATGGTGCCCGGCTCCGCCAGGGTGCGGGGCATGATGGTGACGCCCAGGCCAGCTCTGACATAGCTCACCGCCTTGGCCTCACTGGTCGTCCGCGCCGCAAAGAACGGGCGAATGCCGTGGGCGGTGAAGAAGCGGCTCGTTTCCGGCAGCAATTCGCACTGACGGCGCAGGATCATCGCGTCGTTCATCAGTTCCTCGACCCGCACCGTGCGGCGTGCCGCCAGCCGGTGGTTACGGCTCAAAGCGAGCTGGTAGCTTTCGCGGTTGAGCCGCTGGGCAGCGCCACCCGCATCGCCCTCCCGCAGGATCGTCACTGCGGCGTCGATGCGGCCTCGACCGAGGCGGCCGCGCAGCTCGCGTTCGCTGCCCTCGACGATTTCAATCCGCGCGCCATCGCGAAACAAGTCCGCGTCGCCGAGCAGTTCCTCGATCCAGCGGCGGGCGATTGTCGTCAGAACGCCGAGCCGCAGCGTCTGCGGCGCGCTGCTGCCCGCGACGTCGCGCTCCGCTGCGGCAAAGCCCGCCTCGATCGTCCGCGCATGAAGCAGCAGCTTGGCGCCGGCATCGGTCAGCGCCACGCGCCGGTTGGTGCGACTGAATAGCGGCCCGCCCAGCAGCTTCTCGAGCTTCGCGATCCCTACCGACAGCGTCGGCTGGGACACATTGCATGCCGCCGCCGCCCGCGAGAAATTGCCGGTCGTCACCACCGCGAGAAAATAGCGTAGGTGATAGCGCTCGATCATAGAGCGCATCTATAACGTGCTTCCCGCGCTTTCAATTTCCCAGATGGTGCCGCTGATCCTAGGTTGCCGCCAAAGGATCGATCGGAGGCTGACATGGCGGATCTGGATTTCAGGCTGGGTGAAATGGCGGACACGATCCGCGCGACCACGCGGCGCTTTGCGCTCGACCGGATCGAACCGATCGCGGCGCGGGTGGATGCGGAGGACAGCTTCCCGCGCGATCTGTGGCCGGAGATGGGTGCGCTCGGTCTGCACGGCATCACCGTCGAGGAAAAGGACGGCGGCCTTGGCCTCGGCTATCTCGAACATCTGATCGCCTGCGAGGAAGTCAGCCGCTCCTCCGCCGCGATCGGCCTCAGCTATGGTGCGCATTCCAACCTTTGCGTGAACCAGATCCGCCGCTGGGCGAGCGAGGAGCAGAAGGCGAAGTACCTGCCGGGGCTCATCTCCGGCGAACATGTCGGCAGCCTCGCCATGTCTGAGGCGGGCGCGGGTTCGGATGTCGTGTCGATGAAGCTGCGCGCCGACAAGGTCGATGGCGGTTGGCGGCTGAACGGCACCAAATTCTGGATCACCAACGCGCCTCATGCGGACACATTGGTGGTCTATGCCAAGACCGCGCCCGACGCCGGCTCGAAAGGCATCACTGCCTTCCTGATTGAAAAGGATTTCCCCGATTTCTCGATCGGGCAGAAGATCGACAAGGTCGGCATGCGCGGCTCCCCCACGGCGGAGCTGGTGTTCGACGATTGCTTCGTGTCCGATGACCAGGTGATGGGGCCGCTGAACGGCGGCGTCAAAGTGCTGATGTCCGGCCTCGATTATGAGCGCGTGGTGCTGTCGGGCATCCAGATCGGCATCATGCAGGCCTGCCTCGACGTGGTGCTGCCCTATGTGCGGGAGCGCAAGCAGTTCGGCCGGCCGATCGGCGACTTTCAGCTGATGCAGGCCAAGGTGGCGGACATGTATGTCGCGCTCAATTCCTCGCGCGCCTATTGCTACGCGGTCGCCCAGGCGTGCGACGCGGGGCAAACGACACGCTTCGATGCCGCCGGCTGCATCCTGCTGGCGTCCGAGAATGCGGTGAAGGTTGCGGGCGAGGCGATCCAGGCGCTGGGCGGCGCAGGCTATACCCGTGACTGGCCGGTCGAGCGTTATTGGCGCGACGCCAAGCTGCTCGACATCGGCGCCGGTACCAATGAAATCCGTCGCATGCTGGTCGGCCGTGAGCTGGTCGCCGGCGACGCGCCGCGCGCGCAATAGGGAGCGGCCATGCCACGTATCGCAACGCAGGTGTCGGCGTCGTCCGACGATTTCCAGGCCAACGCCGCGCACAATCGCACGCTCGCGGACGATCTGCGCGCCACCATCGCCCGCACCGCGCTCGGCGGGTCGGAGCAGCATCGCGCCCGCCATGTCGCGCGTGGCAAGCTGCTGCCGCGCGACCGGGTCGAGCGGCTGCTCGATCCCGGCTCGCCGTTCCTTGAGATCGGCGCGCTGGCCGCCAACGGCATGTATGACGATGGCGCGCCGGGCGCCGGCATGATTGTCGGCATCGGCCGGGTGTCGGGCCGCGAGTGCATGATCGTCGCCAATGATCCCACGGTGAAGGGCGGCGCCTACTTCCCGATGACGGTGAAGAAGCATTTGCGCGCGCAGGAGATCGCGCAGGAAAATCATCTGCCGTGCATCTATCTGGTCGACAGCGGCGGGGCGAACCTGCCGCACCAGGCGGAGGTGTTCCCCGACCGCGATCACTTCGGTCGCATCTTCTTCAACCAGGCGCAGATGTCCGCGAAGGGCATTCCGCAGATCGCCTGCGTGATGGGCAGCTGCACTGCCGGCGGCGCCTATGTCCCGGCGATGTCCGACGAAAGCGTCATCGTGCGCAACCAGGGCACGATCTTCCTGGCCGGCCCCCCGCTGGTGAAGGCCGCGACGGGCGAGGTCATCTCCGCCGAGGAACTGGGCGGCGCGGATACGCATGGTCGCAAGTCCGGCGTCGTCGATCATGTCGCCGAGAATGACGAACATGCCCTCCTGATCGTGCGCGACATCGTCGCCACGCTTAACCGGCCCAAGGCGATCGATATCGAGATCACCGCCCCCGTGCCCCCGCGGCTGGACCCGGCGGACCTCTACGGCATCGTGCCGCAGGACGTGCGCGCGCCCTATGACGTGCATGAGGTGATCGGGCGGATCGTCGACGGCTCCGAATTCCATGAGTTCAAGCCGCTCTACGGCACCACGCTCGTCTGCGGCTTTGCCCGCATCTGGGGCATGCCGGTGGCGATCCTCGCCAACAATGGCGTGCTGTTCTCCGAAAGCGCGCTGAAGGGCGCGCATTTCATCGAACTGGCCTGTCAGCGGCGCGTGCCGCTGCTGTTCCTGCAGAACATCTCCGGCTTCATGGTCGGCGGCAAATATGAGGCGGAGGGGATCGCCAAGAATGGCGCCAAGCTCGTCACCGCCGTCGCCACTGCCTCGGTGCCCAAGATCACCGTGCTGATCGGCGGCAGCTTCGGCGCGGGCAATTACGGCATGGCCGGCCGCGCCTACAGCCCGCGTTTCCTGTTCACCTGGCCCAATGCGCGCATCTCGGTGATGGGTGGCGAGCAGGCCGCCAGCGTGCTCGCCACGGTGCACCGCGATGCCGAGACGTGGACGCCGGAGGAGGCCGAGCAATTCAAGGCGCCGATCCGCCAGAAATATGAGGATGAGGGCAATCCCTATTATGCCACCGCCCGGCTGTGGGACGATGGCATCATCGATCCGGTGCAGACCCGCGACGTGCTGGGCCTTGCCTTCTCCGCGGCGTTGAACGCGCCGATCCCTCAGACGCCGTCCTTCGGCGTGTTCCGGATGTAATGGCCATGATCGACAGTCTCCTTATCGCCAATCGTGGCGAGATCGCGCGCCGCATCATCCGCACCGCGCGCCGCCTCGGCATCCGCACCATCGCGGTCCATTCCGACGTCGATGCCGGCATGCCCTTCGTGCGCGAGGCGGATGAGGCGGTGTGCATCGGCACCGCCGCCGCTGCCGACAGCTATCTGCGGCAGGACCGCTTGCTGGACGCCGCGCGCGCAACCGGCGCACAGGCGATCCACCCCGGCTACGGCTTCCTGTCCGAAAATGCGGAATTCGCCGAGGCAGTGGTTGCCGCCGGCCTCGTCTGGGTCGGTGCGCCGCCGGCCAGCATCCGCGCCATGGGGCTGAAGGATGCGGCGAAGGAACGGATGATCGCCGCTGGCGTGCCGGTCACCCCCGGCTATCTCGGCGCGGACCAGTCGCCCGACCGCTTGCGCGCGGAGGCGGATTCGATCGGCTACCCCGTGCTGATCAAGGCGGTCGCCGGCGGCGGCGGCAAGGGGATGCGCAAGGTCGACGCCGCGGCCGATTTCGACGCCATGCTGGAAAGCTGCAAGCGCGAGGCGGCGGCCTCGTTCGGCGACGATCGCGTGCTCATCGAAAAATACATCCTGTCGCCCCGCCATATCGAGGTGCAGGTGTTCGGCGACACAATGGGCAATGTGGTCCATCTGTTCGAACGCGATTGCTCGCTGCAGCGCCGCCACCAGAAGGTGATCGAGGAAGCGCCGGCGCCGGGCATGGACCCGGAAACCCGCGCCGCGATCTGCGACGCGGCGGTGCGCGCCGCCAAGGCGGTCGATTATGTCGGCGCGGGTACGATCGAATTCATCGCCGACGGCTCTGAGGGGCTACGCGCGGATCGCATCTGGTTCATGGAAATGAACACCCGGCTTCAGGTCGAACACCCGGTGACCGAAGCGATCACCGGGCAGGATCTGGTCGAATGGCAGCTGCGCGTCGCCTCGGGTGAGCCGCTGCCGCTGCGGCAGGAGGATCTGGCGATCGACGGCTGGGCGATGGAGGCACGGCTCTACGCGGAAAATCCCGCCAGCGGCTTCCTTCCCTCCACCGGCCCGCTCGACCGGCTGCGCTTCCCCGCGGGCGTTCGCATCGACAGCGGCGTCGAGGAAGGTGGCGAGGTCACGCCCTTCTACGATCCGATGATCGCCAAGCTGATCGTGCATGGCGACACCCGCGCCGCTGCCGCCGCGAAACTGGCCGACGCCGCGCGGCAGGTTCAGGTCTGGCCGGTGCGCACCAATGCCGGTTTCCTCGCGCGCGCCGCTGCGGACGGTGATTTCGTCGCCGGCCGGATCGATACCGGCTTCATCGAGCGGCATGCCGACCGGCTGATCCCCGGCGCCACGCCGTCCGAGGCGGTGCTTCAGGCGGCGGCTGCCGCGATCGTGCCGGCGCCCAGCGGCGATCCGTGGCAGGATCTGGTCGGCTTCCGCGCCAATGCCCCGGCGGTACGGCGCGTGGAGGTGGAGGTCGATGGCACGCCCTATCTGGTCGAGCGTACCGGCGCGCCGGCCGCGACGATCGACGGCGATGTGCTGTATCTCGATGGCGAGGCATGGTCCTTCGGCCCGCCGCGCGCCGACCACGCAGGCGGCGCGGGTGAGGGCGATGGCGCAATCATGTCGCCGATGCCCGGCCGGGTGATCGCGGTTCTGGTCGAGGAAGGGCAGGCGGTCGCCCGTGGTGAGCGGCTGCTGGTGCTGGAAGCGATGAAGATGGAGCAGGCACTGCTCGCGCCGTTCGACGGCGTGGTCGGCGCGCTGAAGGTGGCGGCTGGTGAGCAGGTGCCCGAAGGCACGCTGCTGGCGCGGATCGAAGTGGGAGAGGGCTGATGGCGGGACGCTATTTCGATCAATGGCAGGTGGGCGACCGTCTGGTACATGAGATCCGCCGAACGGTGACGGAAACGGACAACCTCCTGTTTTCCACCATGACCCACAATCCGCAGCCCCTGCACCTCGATGTCGAGGCGGCGCGGGCCAGCGAGTTCGGCCAGATCCTCGTCAACGGCACCTTCACCTTCGCGCTGATGGTGGGGCTATCGGTCGGCGACACCACGCTCGGCACGCTGGTCGCCAATCTCGGCTATGACAAATTGGTCATGCCCAAGCCGGTGTTCATCGGCGACACGCTGCGCGCCGAGAGCGAGGTGCATGAACTGAAGGAAAGCCGCTCGCGCCCTGGGGCCGGCATCGTCACCTTCGCGCACCGGCTGCTGAACCAGCGTGACGAGATCGTCTGCCAGTGCCTGCGGTCGGCGCTGATCAAGAAATCGACCGCCTGAACGGATTCTGGTGTGCGCCGGCGGTCACCTGCCGGCGCGCCCCAGCCACCCTTCACAACGCGAAGATCTTGCCCGGGTTGAACAGGTTCTTCGGGTCCATTGTCCGCTTCAACATGCGCATGATGTCGACGGCATCGCCCAGTTCGGCGACCAGCCAGTTCTGCTTGCCAAGGCCGATGCCATGCTCGCCCGTACAGGTGCCGTCCATCGCCAGCGCGCGTTCCACGATCCGCGCATTGACCGCGGCGACTTCCGCCAGTTCGTCGGGTGACGTCGGGTCGATCGAGAAGATGACGTGGAAATTGCCATCGCCGACATGGCCGACGATCGTCGCCGGCACGCTGCACGTCGCCAGATCGGCCTGGGTCTCCAGAATGCACGCCGGCAACCGGCTGATCGGCACGCACACGTCGGTTGACCAGCCGACTGCATTGGGCCGCAGGTTCACCGCCGCCCAATAGGCCTCGTGCCGCGCCTTCCACAGCCGCGCGCGCTCCTCCGCCAGCGTCGACCAGGCGAAATCGCCGCCGCCATTCTCCGTCGCCAGCGTCTCCACCGTCGCGACCTGTTCGGCGACGCCAGCGGGCGATCCATGGAATTCGAAGAACAGGGTCGTCGTCTCGGGCAGGTCCAGCTTCGACCAGCGATTGACCGCCCGGATCTGCATCACGTCGAGCAGTTCGACGCGCGCCAGCGGCACGCCCGACTGGATCGACTGAACCACCGTATCCACCGCGCCCTGCAACGTCGTGAAGCCGCAGACCGCGGCGGAAATCTGCTCCGGGATGGGATGCAGCCGAAGCGTCACTTCCGTGATGATCCCAAGTGTTCCGTCGGCGCCGACGAACAGCCGTGTCAGGTCATAGCCGGCGGCCGACTTGCGCGCCCGGCTGCCCGTCCTGATGACCTTCCCATCGGGCGTGACGACGGTCAGCGCCAGCACCGCCTCGCGCATCGTGCCATATCGTACCGCGTTGGTCCCGCTGGCGCGCGTCGACGCCATGCCGCCGATCGTCGCATTGGCGCCGGGGTCGATCGGGAAGAACAGCCCCATGTCGCGCAGGTGCAGGTTCAATTCCTCGCGCCGGCACCCCGCCTGGACGGTGCAGTCGAAATCGTCGGCATGGACGGCGAGGATCGCGTTCATCTCCGACATGTTGACGCTGACCCCGCCATGAATCGGCAGCGCATTGCCCTCGATCGAGGTGCCGGCGCCAAAGGGCACGATCGGCACGTCATTGGCGGTGCACAGCTGGACCAGATCGACGACATCCTGCGTGCTGCGGGCGAACAATACCGCGTCCGGAGGAGCGGGGCCGAAATGTGCCTCTGAGCGGCCATGTTGCGCCAGCATCGCGCCGCTCTCATGCCATTGGTGGCCGAACCGCTCCCGCGCCGCTTCGAGAAAGGCGGGGGCAAGTGGCGGACGGGCGGGGGAAGGGGCGTGGTGCATCCCCCGATCCTGCCCCGAAAGCGGCCCGATGAGAACCGCGGTCATGCGCGATGGCTATGGCCGTCGCGCCGATTTGCCTGCCCCGCCGCGACCGGCGTCGTTGCTTTACCCCCTCGATCCGCCATCCTTGCGTCCTTCTCGCGAAAGGACCGCTCTTTGACCGCTCGCCCCATGCTTCGTGCCGCTCTTCTCGCCGGCGTGTTCCACCTCGCCACCGCTTCCCCCGCAGCGGCTCAGGTCGACCCGGCAAGGCTGGACGCGCTGAAGACGGAGGCAGCGGCGAAGGTCGATCGTCAGGCGAAGATGGTTCAGGAGATGGTCGATTCCCTGTTCAGCTTCGGCGAACTGGGCATGCAGGAGGTCGAATCCTCGCGCTACATCACTGCGGTTCTCGAAAAGAACGGCTTCAAGGTGGTGCGCGGCGTGGCGGGCATCCCCACCGCCTGGACGGCGACCTGGACCAACGGCAGCGGCGGCCCGGTGATCGCGGTCGGCTCCGACATCGACGGCATCCCCAAGGCCAGCCAGAAGCCGGGCGTCGCCTGGCGCGAGCCGCTGGTGGCTGGAGCACCGGGCCACGGCGAGGGGCATAATTCCGGCCAGGCGGTGAACATCGCCGCCGCGATCGCGGTCAAGGAACTGATGACGCGTGAGAAGATCCCGGGCACGCTGATGCTGTGGCCCGGCGTTGCGGAGGAGCCGGTTGCCGCCAAGGCCTTCTTCGTGCGCGACGGGCTGTTCAAGGATGCCGACGCGGTCCTCTTCACCCATGTCAGCTCCAACCTCGCGACCAACTGGGGGCAGCCGAGCGGGACCGGCGGCGTGTCCGTCCTCTACACTTTCTCAGGCGAATCGGCGCATTCCGCGGGCGCCCCGTGGCGCGGCCGCAGTGCGCTGGACGCGGTCGAACTGATGGACGCCGGCTGGAACTTCCGCCGCGAGCATCTGCGACCTGAGCAGCGCTCCCACTATGTGATCAAGGACGGCGGTGACTTCCCCAACGTCGTGCCCTCGGAGGCGACCGTCTGGTATTATTTCCGCGAACAGAGCTTCGCGGACATCCACAAGAATTTCGAGATCGGCACCAAGATCGCCAAGGCCGCCGCGATGATGACCGACACGACGGTCAGCCACCGCATCATCGGCACCGCAGCGCCGCAGCACATGAACCGCCCGATGGCGGAGGCGGCCTATGCCAACATGCAGAAGATCGGTCTGCCGACATGGACCGCGGAGGAGCAGCAATTCGCCCGCGCGGTGCAGAAGCTGGTCGGGGGCAAGGAGACCGGGCTCGACACCGAACTGGGCAAGCTGACCCCGCCAGATGCCGAGCCCAAGAGCGGCGGATCGGACGACATCGGCGACGTGTCCTGGACCCGGCCGACGATTACGATCCGCTATCCATCCAACATCCCGAACCTTCCCGGGCACAATTGGTCAAACGCCATCGCGATGGCGACGCCGATCGCGCACAAGGGGGCGATTGCCGGGGCGAAGGCGATGGCGATGACCATGCTGGACCTGTTCCTTGATCCCCGGTTGCTTGCCGATGCCAAGGCCTATTTCACCGATGTCCAGACGAAGGACGTCAAATATCAGCCCGTCCTGACCAACGAGAAACCCTATATCGAGATGAACGCCGATATCATGGGCGCCTATCGGGAGCGGATGCGCCCGTTCTACTACAACCCCGCGAAGCACCGGACCTATCTGGACCAGATCGGGGTGAAGTGGCCGTCGATCACCCAGCCGTGAAACAGCCCTTTTCCAGCGCGATCCCGGCGAGGTTCTGTGTCCGCTTTACGTGGCGCAGCCTGAGGGCGCTGCCCGGCGGCACCAGCGCCTGAAAGGTCAGCAGGTGGTGGCGCAGCGCCGGCGGCGTGCGCGCGCGTCCCCCTGCCTGGCGAATGACGGGCAGGCAGTCGCCGAGCAGGATGGACTCGCGATACGCCTGCGCGAGGGCAAGGCGAACCGCGGCGATCAGCGCCAGCCACTCCGCCTCCATGCTCGTCCCCGCGCCAAGCTGACGCGTGACGTGCGCGCGCCCGCCAGCGACCACTGCAATCTCCATGCCCGCGGGCAGCGGGCGCAGCCCGCCGTCGAAGTAGATCTTCATGCGCGGCGATAGGCGCCGGGGGCGAGATCACCCAGCGACCAGTCACCGATCTGCCAGCGCACCAGCCGCAGCGTTGGGTGACCGACCGCCGCAGTCATCCGGCGGACCTGCCGGTTGCGGCCCTCGCGAATGGTCAGCCGCAGCCAGCAATCGGCTATGTTGGCGCGAAAGCGGATCGGGGGATCGCGCGGCCAGATCGCTGGCGGATCGATCCGCTCCACCTCTGCCGGGCGCGTCGGTCCGTCCTTCAACCTCACCCCGCCGCGCAGCGCGTCGAGTGCGTCACCCGCCGGCTCACCCTCCACCTGCACCAGATAGGTTTTCGCCAGCTTGAAGCGCGGATCCGCGATGCGCGCCTGCAACCGGCCGTCATCGGTCAACAGCAGCAGCCCCTCGCTATCGCGATCAAGGCGGCCCGCGGGATAGACGCCCGGCACATCGATGAAGTCCGACAGCGTGGCGCGCTTGGTGGGGGAGCCGCGATCGGTAAACTGGCTCAGCACGTCATACGGCTTGTTGAACAGCAGCAGCGTCATCGCGCTGCGGCGATGCTTTGGGCAACCGCTTCGGCCGTTCGGATGCCGTCCACCGCCGCGGACAGGATGCCACCGGCGTAGCCAGCGCCCTCGCCAGCGGGGAACAGCCCGGCGGTGTTGAGGCTCTGGCCATCCTCGCCGCGGGTGAAGCGCACCGGCGACGACGTGCGCGTCTCCACGCCAGTCATCACGACATCGGGATGGTCATAGTCGCGGATCTGGCGTCCAAACACCGGCAGCGCCTCACGCATCGCGGCGATGACGAAATCGGGCAGGCATAGCGACAGGTCGGTCGGCTCGACGCCGGGCTTGTACGACGGCGTCACCGATCCAAGCGACGTGGAGGGGCGACCGGCCAGGAAGTCTCCCACCCGCTGCGCCGGCGCCTTGTAGTTCGATCCGCCAGCCACGAACGCCTGCTCCTCCAGCTGGCGTTGCAGCGCGATCCCGGCCAGCGGGTCGCCCGGATAGTCGCGCGCCGGATCGATCGCGACGACGAAGCCGGAATTCGCATTGCGCTCGTTGCGGGAATATTGGCTCATCCCGTTGGTGGCGACCCGCCCTTCCTCCGAAGTGGCGGCGACGACGGTGCCGCCCGGACACATGCAGAAGCTGTAGACGGTGCGCCCGTTCGAGCAGTGATGCGAGATGTGATATTCCGCCGCACCCAGGATCGCATTTCCGGCCTCATGGCCGAAGCGGGCGCGGTCGATCCATGATTGCGGATGCTCGATCCTGACACCGATCGAAAAGGGTTTCGCCTCGGCATGGACGCCCGCAGCGTGCAGCATGGCGAAAGTGTCGCGCGCACTGTGCCCGATCGCCAGCACGACATGATCGGCCTCCAGATACGATCCGTCATGCAAGTGCAGCCCGCGCACCTGCCGCTCGCCGGCCGCGTTCGTCTGCACGTCCAGCCCGTCGACTCGGGTGCCGAAGCGATATTCGCCGCCAAGCTCCTCGATCGAAGCGCGCATGCTCTCGACCATGGTGACCAGGCGGAAGGTGCCGATGTGCGGATGCGCTTCGGTCAGGATCTCGGGCGGCGCACCGGCCTTCACGAACTCGGTCAGTACCTTGCGGTTGAGGTGCCGGGGATCCTTGATCCGGCTGTACAGCTTTCCATCGGAAAAGGTGCCGGCGCCGCCCTCGCCGAACTGTACGTTTGACTCGGGGTTCAGCACGCTACGCCGCCATAGCCCCCATGTGTCCTTGGTCCGCTCCCGCACCACCTTGCCGCGTTCCAGCACGATCGGTCGGTGGCCGGCCTGCGCCAGGATCAGGGCGGCGAACAGGCCGCATGGCCCAGCACCGATCACTACTGGCCGTCTTGTACCGGCCGGCGGCGCGGCGGGCAGGTGGTAGCGGGTGTCCGGGGTCAGCTGGATATCGCGATCGCGGCGAAAGCGGGCGAGTACCGTCGCCTCGTTCTTCACCGCGACATCAATGGAATAGACCAGCGCGATGTTGTTCTTGTCGCGCGCATCATGGCCGCGCCGGGCGATCGTATAGCGGATCAACTCGCGCGGCGTGATCCGCAGCCGGCGGCAGATCGCGGCCGGCAGCGCCTCGTCGGCATGGTGTAGCGGCAGTTTCAGTTCACTGATGCGTAGCATGCCAGCGCTCTACACCGCCGGTCGACGAGCGCCAGACGGCTGATCTCGCTCGGTTCTCCCGTCTGGTCCCGCGGTCTCTTCCAGTGCCGCGACCTCGAACTCATATCGTTCCCAGCCGCGCTGCCGTGCCGCTTCCTCGCTGGCGGCTTTCTTGCCGGTCGCCTCCTTCAGCGACTTGGCATGACCCCAGAATACCTCCGTCTTGCCGCCGGGCAGATACGCCACCAGCCGCCAATAATGGGTGAAGGGGGCATTGGTCGGCCCGATCGTCTTCACATAGCCGTCGGCCATGGTCGCCGTGAGGTAGCGCTTTCGTTTCGCCATGCGCCGATCTTGAACCATCGTGGGGCCGCCAATCAGGCAGACGCCAAAGGGCATAGAGACTAGGGAGCGATTGCAGCTTTGGAAACTCTTTCTTCCATGATCGGCAGTTTCTGCTAAGCGGGCGGGCATATGGCAGGTTTCAAACTCCCCACGTTCAATGATCGTGCGGCCGCTTCGCGCGCCGCGAAGCAGCGCGCTGTCGAAAAGCAGCGCACCAAGACGGCGCCGGATCCAGAGGCAGCCGCGGCCCGCGCGGCCGCGCTTGCCGCGAAGGAGGCCGCTGCGGCCGAGCGCCGGGCAGCCCACAAGGCCGCGATCGAGGCCGAAAAGGCCGCCAAGGCAGAGCAGCGGGCCAAGGCACAGGCCGAGGCCGACGAAGCAGCTGAGCGGGCCGCAGCCGCGCGCCGTCCGGCGCCGGTGCCCCACATCCCGACCGCGGCCGAGCTGAAGGCGGCGCGCGACGCGCGCTACGCCGCGCGCAAGGCTCGCCAACGCAAGTGACCCCGCGCGAGCTGGTCGGCATCGCCGAGGTGCCGGGCGGTCCGCCGCTGCGACTGTTCCGCCGCGGCAAAGACTTCATGATCGTGCTCGAGCGTAACGAGCTGATGAGCACGCGGATGAGCGGCTCTGAGGTGGCGCTCGGCACGCTGGCATGCCAGCGGCTCGTCGGCCGCCCCGCGCCCCGGCTGTTGATTGGCGGCTATGGCATGGGCTTCACGCTGCGCGCGGTGCTTGGCCTCGTCGGCAAGGACGCCAGCGTGGTCGTCGCCGAACTGGTGCCCGGCATCATCGAATGGGCGCGCGGCCCGATGGTGGACCTGACCGACGGCTGCCTCGATGATCCGCGCGTCGCGCTCGAAATGGGCGACGTGGGTGACATCATCCGCCGCCAGACGGGCGGCTATGATGCGATCCTCCTTGACGTCGATAACGGCCCGGACGGCCTGACCCGTCCGGCGAACGACAGTATCTACACTGTTCGCGGGCTTGAGGCAGCATGGCGCGCCTTGCGACCCGGTGGGATCCTGGCGGTCTGGTCCGCCGCGCCCGACCCGGTATTTGCGCGCCGTCTGGGCAGCGTCGGCTTCAGCGTTGACGAGGTGCGCGTGAAAGCGCGCGACAACGGAAAGGGCGCGACACACATCATCTGGTTCGCCCGCCGCGACTGATCGGTACCATCACGTAGATTGCGCCAGAACGGCGCTAAACCGAACATCTCCACACGAATTGCGCCACACAGCCGCACGGACTGATGGGGGCGCACAGGAATGCATGGCCGCGCGGCACTTCGCGATGATTGTCACGGCAATGGACAGATCGCCCCTACGATCACGATCGGCCTGCTGTGGCATTCGCTGAACTCCGGCAATCTCGGGATCGGCGCGCTGACGCTGGCCAATCTTGCCATCGCGCGGGACGCGGCGCGCCGGGCGGGACTGACGCCGCGCTTCGTCATCATGGGTGCGCGGGAGTCCGCACCGCCGCCGTTCGCCGGCCTCGATATACAGTGCGTTGCGATCGCCTCTCGCGCGCTGAAGCCGGGCGGCGCCATCTGGCGCGCGATGGGGGAGGTGGACTGCGTCCTCGATATCGGGGCAGGTGACAGCTTCACCGACATCTACGGCCCGCGCCGTTTCCTCTTCCTCACGCTGACCAAGCTGTTTGCCCTCGCGCGTGGCCGGCCGCTCGTTCTGTCCCCGCAGACCATCGGGCCGTTCACCGGCGCCGGGTATAAGGCGATCGCAGCCTTCATCATGCGCCGCAGTCGTGCGGTCTTCGCCCGCGATGAAGCGTCGCGGGTCGCCGCGCTGTCGCTTGCGCCGGAAGCCAATGTGAAGCTTGCGGTCGATGTCGCGTTCGAACTGCCGTTCACCGATCGCGCGTCGCTGCGCGGCTCGCCGCTGCTGCGGATCGGGGTCAACGTCTCCGGCCTGCTGTTCGGGGAGGCGGAACGCGGCACCAACCATTTCGGGCTTTCCTATGATTATGCCGTATTCACGCGCCGCCTGCTCAGCGCGTTGACGCGGCAGCCGAGTCTCCAGGTCCATCTGATCCCCCATGCGACCAACCGGGAGAACCCGGTCGACGACGACGGGGTGGTGGCCGACCGGCTTGCGCGCGAATTCCCCACTGCGATCCGTGTGCCCGACTTTGCCGATCCGACCCGGGCGAAAAGCTATATCTCGGGGCTCGATCTGCTGGTGGCCGGACGGATGCACGCCTGTATCGCGGCGTTCTCGACCGGCGTGCCAGTCGTGCCCGTGGCCTATAGCCGCAAGTTCACCGGCCTCTTCGGCCTGCTCGATTACGACATGATGATCCCTGTGAAGGGTATGGATGAGGATGCGGCAGTCGCGTGTGTCATGCAGGCGCTCGGCAGCCGATTGCAGCTCGCGGCGACGGAGGTGGAGGGGCTTGCCAAGGTGGAGACGCTCCTCGCCGGCTACCGCGCCACGCTCAGCGGGCTTTTTGCGTCCGTGAGCCAGCGGTCGTGAAGGACACCTCCGTAACGGTCGACCGCGTGCTCAAGAACGATCTGTGCAGCGGCTGCGGCCTGTGCGCCGGCGTGTCGGGGAATGCGATCGTCATGGGCATGGCCGCGCCGGGGTACGCGCGCCCTGTACAACGCCAGCCCATCCCACCGTCTGTCGAAGCCAAGATCGCGGCCAGCTGCCCCGGCGAAGTCGTCGCTCCTTGGCCGAATGCGATGGAGCGGCATCCGCTCTGGGGCCCTTGGCGCCAGAACATGGTTGGTGCGGCTACCGACCCGACGATCCGTTTCGCCGGCGCGTCGGGCGGGGCGCTATCCGCGCTGCTGGTCCATGCACTGGAGTCGGGTCTCGTCGATCGGGTGCTTCACGTGGAGGCGGATCCCGACCACCCGCTTGGCAACCGGATGCGGTGGTCCACCGATGCGGCGCAGGTGCTTTCCGGGGCAGGATCGCGTTACGCGGCATCCTCTCCCCTGGCTGCGATGGACCGTGCCTTGGCCGACGGTGGGGCGTTCGCCTTTGTCGGCAAGCCATGTGACGTGTCGGCGCTCCGTCGCCTCGGCCGCCACGATCCGCGTGTGGCCGTGCAGGTGCCGCTCATCCTGTCCTTCTTCTGTGGCGGCATGCCCAGCGAGGATGGCGCCCGGCGCATCGTTGCGGCGATGGGGCTGGAGGGCGGGGAGGTGCAGGCGTTCCGCTACCGGGGGCAGGGTTGGCCTGGCCTGACGGTCGCCACCACACGCGAGGGGCGACAGGCCGACATGCCTTATGCCGAAAGCTGGGGTCGCCACCTCAGCCGCGAAGTGCAATTCCGCTGCAAGATCTGCCCGGATGCGGTCGGCGGGACTGCCGACATCGCCTGCGCCGACGCCTGGTACGGCGACGAGACCGGGTACCCGCTGTTCGATGAGGAGGAAGGACGCAGTCTGATCATGGCGCGGACCGCGGCGGGGGCGGCCTTGCTGGCGTCCGCACAGGCCGCCGGCGTCCTCGCCGCCTCGCCGCTGCCGCTCGCCGACGTGGCACGAATGCAGCCAGCGCAGGCGCAGCGCAAGCGGATGGTGGCCGCACGGATCGCCGCGACGCGCCTGCTGGGCCAGCGCACCCCCAGGATGCGCGATCTGGACGTGATGCGGGCCGCGCGTCTTGGCAGAACCTATGATCTTGCCCGCAACTTCCTCGGCACCATGCGGCGTGTCTGGCAGCGCCGGTGGCGACGCGGCGTCGCACGGACGCCGCTGTCGTGGCGGGGGGTGTCGTGACGCGGGCAGCGGCGCTGGTGCAGGGGGGCGTCCTTTCCCTGGCGCTATTGATGCCTGCGCTCGCAGATGGCCAAACGCGGCCGATCGACGGCCACACCTTCAATCCCCCGCCACGCAAGATCACCCTGTCGGTCGCATCGGACCTCCTCTACGACACCAATGTCGCCCACGGCACCGAAACGGCGGCGCGGCTGCGCGACATCGAGCAGGAGGACGTGCGCAGCACCAATGTTGCGGCGATCGACCTGGCGCTTCCCGCCGGGCGTGCCGCGTTCACCTTCCTCGGGGTCGTCGGCTATGATGCTTACGCCCGCAACGATCAGCTTGATCGCGAGCGGATCGATCTGTCCGCCGGAACAAAGCTCCCGCTGGCGTTCTGCATGTTCGATGGCGACCTGCATTACGCCCGTGCACAAAGCGATCTTGCCGACCTGTCGCTTGTCCCGAACGCGCCGGCCGAGGCGGCGGCCAACGCCCGGACCGACCGTCGCGCGGACGCCCGGCTGGCGTGTGGGCCGGCAATCGGCATCCGGCCCTTTGTCTCGCTCGGGCATACGGAAACGACCAACAGCGCAGCGGCACGGCGCTTTCAGGACGTGAGCGAGACGCGCTATGCGGCCGGCCTTTCCTATGCCAATCCCGTCGTCGGCGTCGTCAGCTTGGTCGCGCGTCGCGCCAGCTTTGACTATGATCGTCGGCCACCCGACGGTTCGCTCGGCAGCCAGCGCTTTCGCGTCAGCTACGCTGGCGTCGGCTTCGACCGCCGCCTCGGCGCACGGCTCCAGATGACGGCCTCCCTCGGTTACGCGTGGATGGGTGAGCACGACGCGCGATCGGGGCGCCGCCTGAACGGACTGAATTGGGATCTTGCGAGCACGGTGCGGCTGGCAGACCGGGCGCAACTGACCGTGCGGACATCGCGGGCCATTGATGCGGCTACCGGCACCTTCGCCAATCTGGTGCGCACCAGCAGCTATGCGGGTACGATTATCTATGCGCTGGGGCCGAGCGTCAGGGTTGATGCGACCGCGTCATTGATGACGCGGGCGTTCGATGCCGGCGCACTACCGCAGCCGTTCCAGCTGATCGACGACCGCAGCCAGGATTATATGCTGGGGCTCGAATATCGTCGCGCCCGCGCGCGGGTTCGGCTCGCCGCCGCCTATCGCCAGCGCGATGCGACGCCTGATCTTTATGACTATAGCGGATTTCTGCTGTCGCTTGGGGTTCGCTACGCGCTGGAGCGATAAGCCGATCTCGGCTCAGCGAAGGCGGCGTGACAGCAGGATCAGGAGCAGGCCGCCGGCTGCCAGAAAGGCGCCGCGGTCGGCCCAGACGCGTTGGTCGAGCATGAAGCTCGACGCGGGCCATTGTACATAACCCAGTCCCTGGCCGATCCACAGCAGACCGACCAGGGCGAGGATGGCGCCCAGCGCGAACAGCACCGGGCGCCAGCGCCGCATCTCAGCGCTCGTTCAGCGGGACGTACGGACGTGTCGTCGGCCCGGTGTACAGCTGACGGGGCCGGCCGATCTTCTGGTCGGGATCGGTGATCATCTCGTTCCACTGCGCGACCCAGCCGACGGTACGGGCCAGGGCGAACAGCACGGTGAACATCGACGTCGGGAAGCCGATCGCCGACAGGATCACGCCCGAGTAGAAGTCGACGTTCGGGAACAGCTTCTTCTCGATGAAGTAATCGTCGCTGAGCGCCAGTTCTTCCAGCCGCAGCGCCGTCTCGAACAACGGATCGTTGACGTTGAGCGCCTCGAACACTTCACGCACGGTCTTCTGCATCACCGTCGCGCGCGGATCGTAGTTCTTGTACACGCGGTGGCCGAAGCCCATCAGGCGGAACGGATCGTTCTTGTCCTTTGCCCGGTTGATGAACTCGGGAATGCGATCCGGCGTGCCGATTTCCTGCAGCATGTTGAGCGCAGCTTCGTTGGCGCCGCCATGCGCCGGGCCCCAGAGGCAGGCGATGCCGGCCGCGATGCACGCGAACGGGTTCGCGCCCGACGAACCGGCAAGGCGCACGGTCGAGGTCGACGCATTCTGCTCGTGATCGGCGTGGAGGATGAAGATGCGATCCATCGCCTTTTCGACCGCCGGGTTCACCTCATAAGGCTCGGCCGGCACGCCGAAGGTCATCTTCAGGAAGTTGCCGGTGTAGCTCAGCGAGTTGTCCGGATACTGGAACGGCTGCCCGACGCTGTACTTGTACGCCATTGCCGCGATCGTCGGCATCTTGGCGATCAGGCGGTGCGACGCGATCATGCGCTGCTGCGGATCGTGGATGTCGGTCGAATCGTGGTAGAAGGCGGAAAGCGCGCCGACCACGCCGCACATGATCGCCATCGGATGCGCGTCGCGGCGGAACCCGCGGTAGAAGGTCGCCAGCTGCTCGTGCAGCATGGTGTGGCGGGTGATCGTGTTCTCGAACTTGTTCAGCTCGTCGCCCTTGGGCAGCTCGCCGTTCAGGAGGAGGTAGGCCACCTCCATGAAGCTCGACTTCTCGGCCAGCTCGCCGATCGGATAACCGCGGTGGAGCAGGACGCCCTCGTCACCATCGATATAGGTCAGCTTCGACTGGCATGACGCGGTCGACGTGAAGCCGGGATCATAGGTGAAGGCGCCGGTCTGACCATACATCTTGCGGATGTCGACCACGTCGGGGCCAACCGTGCCCGACAGCACGGGATAGCCGAAGTTCTTGTCCCCAAGGGACAGCTTGGCATCAGTCATCGTTTTCGTCCTTCCCATGGGCGGCCGTTTGATCCGCGGCATGATCGGCGATGCGGGCGAGACTTTCGTCACGCCCGAGCAGTGCGAGCACGTCGAAGATGCCGGGTGAGGTCCGGCGGCCGGTGAGTGCGGCACGGAGCGGCTGGGCCACCTGGCCGAGCTTCAAGCCCAGCGTCTCGGCGACCTGCCGCACCGCTTCTTCGAGCGCTTCCGTATCCCACTTGGCCACAGCGTCAAGCGCGTGATGTACCTTTGCCAGCGTCAACGGTGCGTCTCCCGCCAGTAGCGGCTCCGCATCGGTGGCGATCGGCAATGGGCGAGAAACAATCAGGAAACGTGCGCCGTCCGCCAGCTCGTTCAGATTGGCCGCGCGGGGCTTCAGCGCGGGCATCGCCGCCGTGATCACCGGGCGGCGCGTATCATCCTCCGCAAGGCCCAGGCGCCCGGCCACCAGCTCTGCGAGCCGGGCGTCATCCGCGGTGCGGATGTAATGGCCGTTCAGATTTTCCAGCTTCTTCATGTCGAAGCGGGATGGCGCCTTGCCAACGTCGGCGAGGTCGAACCATTCGATTGCCTGTTCGCGGCTGATGATCTCGTCGTCGCCATGTCCCCAGCCAAGGCGGAGGAGGTAATTATCGAGCGCCTCGGGCAGGATGCCCAGTTCGTCGCGATAGGCGTCGATGCCGACCGCACCGTGACGCTTGGACAGCTTCGCGCCGTCCGCGCCATGGATCAGCGGAATGTGCGCATAGGCGGGTTCGGGCCAGCCCATCGCCTTGATGATGGGCAATTGGCGAAATGCATTGTTGAGGTGGTCGTCACCACGGATAATGTGCGTGACGCCCATGTCGTGATCGTCGACGACGACCGCCAGCATATAGGTGGGCGTGCCATCGGACCGCAGCAGCACCAGATCGTCCAGTTCGGCGTTCTGGACCGTTACCGGCCCCTGCACCAGATCGTTGATCGTCGTCGCACCTTCGGTCGGTGCCCGCAAACGGACGACGAACGGCGCCGTCGGATCATCGTTCACCCGATCGCGCCAGGGTGAGCGGATGCGCAGCGGCTGCTTCTTGGCCTGCGCCTCCGCACGCATCGCCTCAATGTCCTCTGCGGTCATGTAGCAGCGATAGGCCGCGCCCGCCGCCAGCATCGCATCGACCACTTCGGCGTGGCGCCGCGCGCGGGTCGACTGGAAGACCTCTTCGCCATCCCAGTCGAGGTTCAGCCAGCGCATGCCCGACAGGATCGCATCGATCGCTGGCTGGGTCGAACGCGCGCGATCGGTGTCCTCGATGCGCAGCAGGAAGCGCCCGTTGTGATGACGCGCGAAAAGCAGGTTGAACAGCGCTGTTCGCGCGCCCCCTACATGCAGGAATCCGGTGGGTGAGGGGGCGAACCGTGTGACGACGGTTGCATCGCGGGTTTCAGTGGTTGCGCTCAAGCGCGCTTGCTCCCAGGCTGATGGATAACATGGCGACTACGGCCGCGCCCGCCCCTAGCACTTACGCCCCCGCGCTTCAAACCGCGCGGGCGCGTGTGGAATCGTGGCTGGAGGCGGAGCGCGACCAGCTGCCGCTATGGCTGCCGGTGGCGCTGGGCGGCGGGGTGGCGGCGTGGTTCGTCCTTCCCGATAGCAGCGCCTGGCGCGCCGCGTTGCTGGGCGCCGCCGCGCTCGCCCTCCTCGCGCTTGCGGCATCCTCCGCCGGTAGTCGCGCTGCCCGGGTGGCGGCGATCGGCAGCATTGCTTTCGCGGCCGGGCTCGCGCTGGTGTGGCTGCGGGCGGAAACGGCGGCCGCGCCGGTCCTTGCGCGTCCCGCGATCGCCACTTTCTCTGGCCGGGTGGAGGCAATGAACGCATTGCCGGCGCGCGGCCTAGTGCGGCTGCGGCTCGGCGATCTTGAGTGGCTGGATCGCAGGCCGCCGCGTGCGCCCCTCCAGGTGCGCGTCAACGTAGCAGAGGAGGACGTGCCGGCCGGGCTGCTGCCCGGGACGCGGATCAGCCTGCGCGCGCGGTTGATGCCGCCCCCGCCGCCGGCGGTGCCGGGCGCCTATGATTTCGCGCGCGTGGCATGGTTCAGCGGGATTGGTGCCACCGGACGGGCGCTCGGCCCACCCGAGATCCTGTCGGGTGCGGTCGCGGGAGAGCCGTTCCGCGCGCGCTTGTCCCGCCACATCCAGCACAATCTGGAGGGAAGTGCCGGCGGCATCGCCGCCGCGCTGGCGACCGGCGACACCGGGGGGATCGAGGAACCGGACCAGGAGGCGATGCGCCGCTCCGGCCTCGCGCATCTTCTGTCGGTCAGTGGACTCCATATCACCGCGGTCGTCGGCCTGACGATGCTGCTCGCCGCACGACTGCTCGCGCTCAACATGCGGCTCGCGCTCACCGGTCGGGTTCCGCTGATCGCAGCGGCGACCGCTGCCGTGACCGCGCTCGGCTATACCTGGCTGACCCGTGCGTTAAAGGAGTCAAACTCTCTTTTTTTATTTTGTGCGATTCGCAAACGCCTGCTTCCGGAGCGGGCGTCAAGCGCCACGAAGGCGAGCGGTTGCACTTCCTTCATTCCTGAAGAGCATTGTTGAGGAACCGGGTGCTTACGAGGGCATTCGTGCCGAAGGATCTCCGATGCGAGTAGCGTATGTACTCGGAAATTGTGTATTTTGAGGGCGCGTTTTTCGCCCATATCGTCGCATATGAAGAGTGGCTTCGGCTTTCCCAGATCACGGAGAGGTGCGTTGCGCTGATTCGGCAGAGAGAGCGCGAGAGGCGTGAGATTGCGACCGGCTGATGAGCGCATGCCTGGTCATCGTCGTTTAAGCCTCGGTCTCGACGGAAGCAAAGCGCGCCATCACCTCAAGGGCTTCACGCTGCGCTTTCTCTTCCTTCGTCTCGAACCAGCAGAATAGGCCGTCCTCGATGGCTTGTGGTGCATCGTCTGTCTGCGTGGTCTTCGTCACCGGGCGAGTGCCCTCATACTTTCGAGCGTTCAGGCGCTGGTAGAGCTTCGCGGTACGGCTGATTTCGGCTTCGGGGTTCATCGTCTTGCCCGCGACCACAACGGTCAGCGTAGAGCGATGCACCTGGATAATATGCGTGGCGGCGAGACAGCCATGCTCCATGCCGTACTCGTCCATTTCTTCAGCGAGGATGGAAGCTAGGCGCGCGTACTGAGCTTGGTTGATCGCGCTCGTCATGGGCCAAACGATCGTAATGGTGTTGCCGCTCTTCGTCTCAGTCTCGATGAGAAAGAAGGTCCAGCCGAGTTCCTTGGCCTTGTCGTGTAGTCGGGTGACGATCTCCGAGTCGTCTCGGGTGCGGGCATATTCCAGCATGATCGCATTTGCGCCGATCAGGTTGGATGCGATGTTCGTGCCCCTGCGCCATTCAGCAAATGACCAGCCCGTTGGCTCGTCTGCGTGGTTGCGAAGCTGCCTTACGAGGCCATCCATATAGGTGCCGATCGGGTGGCAGTTGTCGTGCTCGTTGCAGAGGCAAGCCTTATAACTGTCGATGGCAGTGAATGCGCGAGTGCTCTTCTCAAAGCGCGTCAGCGTGATGAATTCCACGTTGTTCTCCGAGTATATGAAACAACAGCGTTGTTGCTGTCCGTTTAGTTACCAAGAGAGTGCGGAAACGTGCTTCAAATAGCATCAAAACGCGTCAGAATGACATTGACAGCGTCAGTGCTAACTATGTGATGACCAAGCTCACAGAACACTTCACCCTGAATGAGATGACCGTCACTTCGACGGGTCTCAACAATCAGCCAACCCCCGCGCACCTTGCGAACTTGAAGGTCGCTGCCGCCGGCATGGAGAAAGTCCGCGCTGCGCTGGGCAAGCCCATCCTCGTCAACAGTGCCTATCGAAGCGCAGCGGTAAACCGTCGCGTCGGTGGTGTGCCGACCAGCGCGCATTGTCAGGGCTATGCTGTGGACTTCCGTGTGAAGGGCATGACGCCACTGGAAATCTGCCGGGCGATCGTCGCCGCAGGTATCAAGTTCGACCAGCTCATCGAAGAAGGGACGTGGACCCATATTAGCTTCGCACCGGCCTTGCGTGGTATTGTTCTCACCATGCGGAACGGCAAGTACACGGCTGGGCTGCGGGATTAAATAAGCGGTCCAACTAGGACATTCACGGGGCTGCTCGCTCAAGTAGTCAAAACACAGAAAACCCCTTGGAAAGCCGTTAAGCCTCCCAAGGGGTTTCCTTTCACTTCTCAGCCGCCTTCAGTTCCAGCCCGAGCTTGTAGAAGAACTTATCGGCTTCGTTGTCATTCAACGCCTCGGCCTTCAAGATCTCAACTTCGCCGTTCAAGTTCGCTTGCCCGTAAAGGACGACGACCTTGCGGTTTCCCACCCCGAACGAATTCGTGATGGTAGCCTGAGCGCGTGCGTTTCGGCCTGCCTTGCGGAGGCTTTCCACGCGATCCGCAGCCCCCTTGCTGGGATTGTCTGCCCGGTCCTGAGCCTCAATTCCCTTCATCTTCACGCCGTGAGACGTGCTGTATCCGCGAATGTAGTCCTGAACCGTGCCCGTAAGCGTTCCAGCCAACTGAGCGTCGGCCAGATGCCGCAGGACGTTGGCATACTTTTCCCGGCTCCGGTGCTCCTTTCCAAACACCCACGCGCCGTTCTTCAACTCGGAGAAAACCGCTTTGACGAACGGAAGATAGGGATTGTTCGTCCCTCGTGCGGGCGCAAGTCCGCGCTCAACCAGAAAGCTCCTGTAGCCAGCAAGCGGAATGCCCGGATGGACATACAGCTTGTCGGACAGATCGAGCAGCGCCGCGATCAGATCGTAGGTACGATCTGCCGTGTTGGTGTTAAGCTGCTCAATGGTCGCGTTGTTTTCAGCTTCTTCTCCAAGGATTACATCCTTGAAGTCGGAGTCGAACTGCTTGACCAGCTTGTTGATTTCAGCGTGAGAAAGTACGGTGTCCTTGGACATGATTGGGCTCCTATGCCAGCATGGTGGTGAAGCAGCCGTGCGCGACATTACTGCCGCAACTCTCCACCTTCAGCGTATAGTGAGCCGAAGCTCGTCGGCCTGAAGCACGGCAACAGGTCGTGGGACTAACCGCTGCGCTGGACTGCAATGGAGTTTCCTCCAGGACATTGCTCTCACCCGAGAGTGAGAACTGATGACCACACCAGCTATCGGAACCTATCTATTTCAAAGAACACACGGGTTTGACCCCGATGACCCGGGCTATCGGATTCCAGGTGAAAAATGAGTTAAAGCCACGATATGTTACGCGCACTCTTAGGGGGTGGCGGCTGCGCCTGATTTCTCATTTGATTTCTGGCGGATGGGGTGGCTGGAATTGCGAAGCTCCCATCAATCGACAAACGGGCTAATTGCGAATGGGTGTTTGCGCGGGAAAGCGGCAAAGCGCTCAAGGGGCGGAAATTGGCTAAGGCGCAAATACACATGCGCTAGGTATCTGTGCGAGTGCGCGCAGCACAGATGCCGCCAACGGCTCTTTAACCGCTATGTCAGAATAATGAGGCAAGACCGCCTGTGCAGACAAGCTGCCCATTCGGTTTGCCTGCGTATGCTGTTTCTCGGCCAATTGTCCGCTGTCGCGTCCAACAGGCCGGCAAACACGCATCCGCTGATAGCCCGTTCTTGATGTTCTGAGTTACAAATTGTTATCCAAATACTTTAATATATATCATAACTTCTTACAACGCTCTTCAATAAGGGTGCGCATAACATCGCGTGAATAATGACAAGGCCATTTGAGTGCTGTAAAAACAAGAATAAGATAAATAATAATGTGAGCGCGGGTCCAAGCTGCCGTTCACGGCAGTGGTCCGAGTTCATCTATCAAAGAAGAATCATACCCACTTGCGTATTGGACCCACGCAAGTGGGTTCTTCTTTGATAGGAGTATTAGACGTGTCCACTACATTCTACAGCGTGAGCGCGCCAGCCGGTTCCGGTAAGACCTTTTCGCTCGTTCGTCATGCTCTCTTGCTGGCGCAGAACCACCAGAAGGTGCTGATCGCCCAGCCCACCAAATTGCTAATCGACCAGACTGAGCGTGACCTACTCGCTCACAACGGGAACGTGAAAGTCACCAAGATCGTGTCGAGCACGGGCTATGCCAGTGCATCGGTCAACGCTCGCATTGTCGGGCACATGGCGCAGGCCACGCAGGGCCAGGACGAAATCCTACTTGTCAGCCATGTGGCGCTTGCCCAGCTACCGAATGCCTACAGGCAGTTTTGGAACCTCTTCGTTGATGAGGTGCCCGGTGCTTTCACGGCGCACAAGCTGAACATCAGGAAGTCTCACGGCTACATCACACAGCACATCACTCTGGATGCTGATCTTGTTCCCGGCATTCCCGTGGTGAGTGCCAGCGACGTTGGCGCTTTGCGCGCTCTAGCGCAGAACAGCAGTCAAGACGACGCGATCGCGGTTTTCAAGAAACTAGCTGACGACATTCTGAACCCTGACAAGGTGGTCTGCGTTCAGTACGATGCGTATAACAACCTGCTCACTGGTGCTGGAAAAGCGAAGGAAATCCACTTCTTCGCGTTTCAGAAGTCCGACTTCGTTCAGGGGTATGCAAGCACCACCATCATGGGCGCGAACTTCGATGATACGGAACTCGCCAAAATCTGGGAGAAGGTCGATAGCATCAACTGGAAGCCGCACCCGGTAATCAACGGGAACCTGCGGTATAAGCACCATACGAACGGTCGCCGATTGACTATCAAGTACGTCATAAGCGGCAACTGGTCGCAGGAGTTTGGCAAAAAGTCGCACAACGGCAGCTCTGTGCTGCAAAGCATCGCGAACCTGATGACCGACGAGCTTGGCGAGGACTTTCTTTGGCAGTCCAACAAGAAGGACGAGGACTACCTGTTTGATGAAGGCTTGAAGCTGCCGCAGAATACCCAAGGGCTGAACCGCAAGGCGTTTCAGCGGACGCATGGTGTCGCGCTCGTGAAGGCTATCAACCACAGCACCGGGCCAGCGGCGTTTCTGAAGGCAATCGGCCTGACAGACGAGGAACTGAAGATCACGCTTCAGTACCAGAACGAGTACCAGGCGATGATGCGCTGTTCGCTGCGCGAACCGAACGCCAAGGAAGACGTGACCGTCTGCGTGGTGAGCGAGGGTTCCGCTCGTTGGCTTGCCGCTCGTTTTCCGAATTGCAACGTCGAGCAGATCAAGAGCGACATTCCAGAACCAAAGCTGCGCGGCAATCCCGTCTCCGAGCGTAAGACGCCAGCGGAGAGCATGTGGGACAGCCGCGAGAACAAGAAGGTCCGTGATGCCGCTGCAAATGGGGAGGTTTACGTCGCTCGTCCGTGGACGCCGCGTGAACCAAAGGGCTTTAGGATTAAGTGACGCTTGACGCGTCACTCAAGAGTGAGAGCCGCGATCAATCCGCCAACGCTTTTTGCAACAAGCGTCGAATAGCTTCAGGGCGAGACGTAAACGGCGGGCCAGACGACGCGACATAGGCGTCGATCTGATCCAACTCGTCTTTGGTCAGGCGCACGCTGGTAACGCGAGTTTCCTGACGTGGAAGTCCGCGCAAGGGACGGGCAAGATCTTCGCCTTTGTTGACTGAACGTCTCTGAGCCATGCGCCACGATAACGAGCGTAGTCCAAGCTTGAAAGCGGCTTTAATAGCTTTGGTGCCGACATATTCGCTCGCGCGTTGATCGGCTGAAGGGGAACCATTTTGTCCGATACCTCAGCCGAATGTCGCGCTCGCGCGGCTGCTTTGCGCGCCACATACGGCGACAGCCCACTCGCCAACGTCCGTGATCGTTACGAAGCGGCGGCTATGAGGTGGGATGCCATGGCGGTGAAGGCCGAGCGCAGTGAGAAAGCGCGCGCGGCCAAGCTGACACAGGTGTTGCCGATCGCCGGCTGACACGGCAGCTTGCCCCAATGTGTAACCGAGCGCGCCTACAACGCGAGCCTGACACGCTCTTCGGGGCGACCAATAGGCTGTTCAGCGAACGGCCTCGCGACAACCGTTTCAACCCAGCGGAGCTTCGACCCAAGTCACGCAACTACGTGATCCGAGAGCAGGACGGTGAACGTGCTTGGGACGTGATGACGTGGGACGTGCTCGGCGGTCAGGCGCCCTGGCCGATGACGAACGTCCGCAACCTGAAGCTACCGCAATGGCGCAAGCTGGCCGAGAATCCCGAGAACCGCTGCCTCGTGCCGCTCACCGAGTTCGCGGAGTTCACCCCCGAGAAGCATGATCTTGGCGACGGCAAGCCGCCGTTGAAGGGGGAAATGTGGTTCAGCGTGACAGATCAGCCCGTGTTCGCTGTCGGCGGGTTCTGGCAGCACACCAAAGACGGGGCGGGTTTCACGATGGTGACGTGCGATGCCAATGAGCTAGTCGCGCCCATCCACCCCAAGGCCATGATTACGATCCTCGAACCCGACGATATCGAGAGGTGGCTTCATGGTTCGTATGACGACGTGGTCGCGCTTCAGAAGCCCTACGCTGCGAGCAAGATGACCGTGCGCGGGCCTATCTTCCCAACGCGCACGGGAGGGCGGTGACCAACCGAGCTACGTCGCCTCAACCTCGTTAGCTGCTCCACCGGGGGCCTCGTCAGCAAGTCTGTCCAGCGCGGCAGCTACATCCTCCAACGCAGAGCGCATCGTGCTTCCCTCGAAGATATCGAGAAGTGCCCGGTAGTGAGCAGCTTCCGCCCGCAGGTTCTCGTAATCGCGGCTCACCGGCGCTAACTAGCAGGTTGATTGTTAGAACGAAACAATTTGGTTCACGGTCCCAGGATTTGACAATCAGGCTCGCGTGTTATGTCGAGCCGTCTCAAGAACGGCGCGTGCTCGCAAGGCACTAGGATAGGGGCTTGAAGGGAACCGTGGCTGTATGTTCGACAGTCGTCTTCGCCTTCACCTGCTCTTTCGGATGCAGGCCGACCTGCCAGCCCATCATGGCCAGCGCAGCTACGCCGGCACCAATCAGGCCAGACGCTGCCTTGCCGATAATGCCCGCTCCCTTGCCGGCACCCTCTAGCTGTTGAAAGCGGCCTTCGTGGTTCCTGACGGTGCTTTCCACAGCCTCAAACCTGCCAACGTAGCCCTGACGAATGATGCTCGTTTCTTCCAACTTGCTGATGCGGCTCTCGTGCGCGTCAGAGCGTCGATTAGCCTCGTCAAAGCGAGCATTGATGTTCTGGAAGCCATCGCCAACACGCTGGTCCAATCGGATCAGCAAGTCGCGCATGTCCTGCGGGATAGCCGGGGTCTGATGGCCGGCCATTACGAGCCACCCATGTAGCTATCGATGATGCCGACGACGACCGCACCGCCAAGCGGAGACACGCGGATTGCCCACGTGAGGGCCATGCTCTTCACCGCCTCCAAGCGCCACACGCGCTTCGCGAAGTCCCACCCATGCTTGCCAGCGAACTTGATGAAGCCTCTGAGCGTGCGGTCAGTTTTCGCGGCCTGAACAGCCGTCTCGCTATTTTCCATGTATCACCCAAAGACGCGCTAGGCCGTCCCCTCTTAGTTGTTGGTCAGGTATTCGACGTAAACGCGGTTCATGCTGAGCGTGATTGGCGCGCCGGTAGTGCCGGTTGAAACCCACGCGGCGGGGTAGAGTAGGCCGTTGTAGCTGAGGTTTCCGCCCCAGCCATAACCAGCGAATTGGTAGCCCAGCTTTGCCTCACCCATGCCGGGGTAGCTGATGAAGGTGAACGTGACTGTCTCACCATCCAGAGTAGCGTTGATGTTCTCTTGACTGCGCGACATGGTGCCAGAAGCACCGCGCGAGAATGCGTACAGCTTTGTATCACCGGCATCAGCGCCAACGCCAACAACGCTCGTCATCGTTGCGGTGTTCGCGTTGCCCGGAACAACCGGGTTGCCAACTAGGCCGACGAACCAACGCTTACCCGGAGCAAAGTCCTTGATGCTTGCGCGGATCGTAACAACGAAGCCACCAGTCTGGGACTGATTGCTCGACAGAACAGGCGCAGTTGCGATCCATGCTGCCTGTGAGCCGACTGCGGCGTCCGTGACGTAGTTCAGGGTTGGCTCGCAAGTGCTCTTCGTGTTGCCGATGGCCTGAGCAGTAGGAGTGCCAGCGGAAATGAACGGCATCGCGTTGGCGTCGAAATCGGTGCCGTGGCTTGCCTGCCAACGTCGAGTGCTGGTGTAGCCCTCATGGGTACCCAGAGTGCGGTTGCCCGGTAGGGTGTATTGATCGGTGATCTGGAGGAACGGATATCCCGCTTCCTTCCTTGGCTTCACCACAACGTCATCGAGCTGGAAGCCGAAGTCAGCCACACGGACGAGCATCTTAGCGTTACCGCCCAGAGTGGTCGCTGTATTGCGGAACAGGATCGAGGTATTCGCGCCGGGAACGCTTAGCGAGCCACCGCCAGTTCCAGCCGGTCCTTGAGGACCAGTTGCGCCGGTGTCGCCTTTATCGCCCTTCAGCCCCTGCGGACCAATTGGACCTTCTGGACCGACCGGACCCATTTCGCCCTGGATGCCTTGTAGGCCTTGTGGTCCAGCGGGACCAGTTGCGCCAGTATCGCCCTTGGAACCGGTCGCGCCATCTGCGCCAGCTGGGCCGGGTTCACCCTGTGGACCTTGAGGGCCAGCAGGACCGGGAACAGCCTCACCACCGACACCATCACGGCCAGCGGGACCAGTAGGACCAGCAGGGCCGGTGTCACCCTTGTCACCCTTTGGACCAACGGGACCAGTCGCGCCGGTTGCCCCGGTCGCACCAATTGGGCCAACGGCACCGGCATCGCCCTTAGGTCCAGTCGGACCAGCAGGACCAGCAGGGCCAGCTTCACCGGCAGGACCGCGAGCACCATTGGCACCAGCTGCTCCGGTGTCTCCCTTGTCACCCTTAGGACCGGCTGCGCCGTCCGTTCCCTTTTCGCCTCGGTCGCCCTTCGGGCCAACTGGACCAACGGGACCAGTTGGACCGGCCAAGCCAGGTTCTCCACGATCACCCTTGTCGCCCTTGCCGCCCTTGTCGCCTTTCGGACCAGCCTCGCCACGCTCACCAGCAGGACCGGCCTCGCCAGCGGGACCGCGTTCACCCGGATCGCCCTTGTCACTCTTCACCGGATACAAACCCTCGGTGACTTCGATGACGTTGATTTCCTCGCTCTGGGTGACGGATACGACTTCGCTTAGTGGTGTGTTCATTATGCCACCCTGAGTGCGTTTACCGCACCTTCTCTGATTGGAATGATTTCGCCCGCTGGGGCGGGTGGGACGATGTAGAATGCGTATTCCATCGTCGTGTCGTCACGAATGAAACGCACCTGCTCGTTGGTGATCTGAATCAGGATGCTCTTGCTTGCGTCATCCCAAGTCAGGCCGTTGCCCAACGACAGCTTTAGCTTGGCGCGTCCCTCATCCAGAACGACGAAGTAGGCTTCTCCGATCTCGCGTGTAATGGGAGAACCGTCTGCTAGGCGAAGCTGCCAAATGCGATTGAACACCAGCGAGCCTTGGGCTGCGGTGCTGTAACTTCTTAGTTCAATGTCTCGAATCTCGACCATGCTGGAGACCTCCCGCCATATTTAGTGGGAGGTCTCCGTTCGCTTGGGTCAGCTTGGCTTGTAGGGCTTGTTGTTCGTGGCCTGATGGAACACGAACCAGCCGGTGCCAGCATTCGCCCCCTTTGCCTCTTCTGCTGCCTTCTTCTGGTTGAAGTATTGCTCAGCGATGTTGTAGGCATTGGCCAGAGCAGTTGAACTGCGGCCCATATCCATGAGCAATCCGGGTCCAGCGAGGAACTGGTCCATCGACTGACCATCACGCGATTGGACGTTGCCGTTCATGTCGTGGCACGTATCCCACGATGGACTTGGCTTGCTTTGTGCTGCCGAGACAGCCGCCATGGTCTGCGGCAAGGAAGCGACATTGCCACCAGCTGCGTTGATCTGGGCAACAGTCCAGAGCGGGGTCAGGTATTCTGTGCCGTCCTCTGCGTTGATCAGCATTCCCTCATTGAGCCTGCCAATGATGCGCTTTTCGTGCGACATAACCAGCCAGTCGATAACTGCCTTGGCCTTAACCGAGGCTGCGCTGATTGCCTGATTGAAGCCCAGCTTGTGACCCGCGTGGAGCGCACTCAGCCAATAGCCAACCATGAAGTCATGCGTGTAAACGCTGTCACCACGGCAAGTGGTAATGCCGAAGCGCGAGTTGGACGCATAGACAGCCTTGTTGCCGTCGATGCTGGTGCCAGTGCGGATATTGGTCGGCGGGTTCAGGAAGCCGGGGGTCGCGTCATAGTGCTTGTCGTAGAACGCCTCTAGGTCGAAGATCACCCAATCCATGACCTCTGCGCGGCTGTAGAGGCGCGACGAGTTGGACGAAGCAGTCTTCCACAGGAGCGCAGCGTGCATGTAGGTCCATGCCGTCTCACGATCACCAATGACGTTCACGTCATCATCGTTGAGGATATAGTTGGAATACAAGCGCGGCATATCGCTGAACTTGTGGCCCATCATCGCAAACTCAGGCGTCTGGAATAGCAGCGAACCCCAATGTGGGTATTGGTGCGAGTGCGCCTTATCAATCATGTTCGTGCCGAAGATCGGCTTCTTGGGATCGGTGCCGCCGCGTGGGACCCTCACTCGGAGTGGGTTGCTGCCAGCCATCCACTCGTAGGTTCGACCACCCTGAATATACCATGCCTGGCTCTCAGGAACGGAAGCCTCACCATAACCATAGTAATGGTTACGAAGCCTGATGTTGCGACGTGCGTTGCCGGTGCCCTTGTAGAGCGGCTTCGCTCGTCCACCTTCCATGCCGTAAACCGGATCGCTGGCGTAGCCAGTGAGGTAGTCGAGCGTGATTTGCTTCATCGAGCGACCATCGAAGGGACGGGTCGAGCTCACATCACGAGCATACTGCGCGAGCATTTCCGGCATGATCTGACGATCATCGCGCGTGCCACCCGGTCCAGTTACAGGCGAACGGCCCATCTGGTTGAACGGAGTGTATTTGAGCCAGATGCCAGCGTTTGGCGTGATGGCCGTCTCAGTTAGGAGCGACCTGTGGAGCATTGTGGATGCCGCAGCCTGTGCGATTAGCGCATTCGTGTCACTCGGCTCCCAAGGCATGACGCGATAGTTCGCAAAGCCGTTGATCTGGCCGTCGCCGTAGATACGGGCATCGCCACCATTAACCGAATAGCCAGTGCTGGAACCGAAGGGTACGCGAATGTCGTAGGTTGGAACAGTCCGCCAGACGCGCTGCTGATCGTAAGCCACCGGATCATGCGAGCGCCAGATAACCGACGAACGGGTGGTGCCATGTGGCTGCCAACGATTGTTCGCGGTGACGATTGCCACGCCACGACCATCGACCGTGCCTTCCCAGCAAGCAGGGCGAGCCGGGTTGTTCATGGGGTCGCCGTTTGGCTGCTCGATGCGCGCCAGAAGTGTTCCCTGATTGTCGTAGATCATCCACTTGTGAGCGACCATGTAGCTTTCCTTGTTGGTCGGATCGCCAAATGGGTTCGCGGGCATCTGTGTCGCGTCCCAATCGTAGATGAATTGGAACTGGACGTAATTGCCCATGCGAATGCCTTCGCAGTAATAGTTGATGCCGTTGATGTTCGGCACCTCGCCTTGCGGAAGAACCTCAGTCCAGCTTGCCTGTGCGTCGTAGAGGTCGTTGTCCTCATAGCGGCAGTTCTGGGCAGCAACGCGCGTCATCACCAGTTCGCGAGGGTGGGGCACGCCTACGCCGGTGGACCAATCCTCAAGGACGGCCTTGTAAGCGCGACCAGCTGGCAGCGACATTTCACCGACGTTGATCGACAGTTCAAACGGCGTGCCGTTGCCGATGGAGTAGCGCAGCACGTAAGGACCGGGAGCCGTTACGTTCCTCGCATCAACGGCCAGAGCCTGTAGGTCTGCACGGCTGATCGGCCCACTGGATACGTTCTGGTAGGAGACGGCGATACCGGGCTTGTCGTAGCTGACTGAGACGTATTCGACTTCGAGGTTCGGGATGCCAACGGACGTATTGCCCGAAGACGCGCCGATTTCCATTGGCATCAGCGGAGTGATGCGCGGCTTGGTGTTCGTCGGCTTCGGCGTGCCAATCTGCTGGCCGTTGATGAAGAACGTCATAGTGCCGCCGTCGCCGGTCGGATTGTTCGTCCACTCGGCTTCGTATAGCTGGTTTGTGCCAAGGACGCGCAGATCACTAGGATCGCTCACCACGTCTTCCTGACTGCCGTTACGGCCAAGGATCACCTTGAGTGTTGGACCATCCCAATAGGGTTCAAGACGCATTTCACCGACTTGGTAGTCCATGAGGGTAGCCAGAACGCCGCCCATTGTGCCCTCAGGCACGACGCCCTTAAACGACAAGCGGATGCGGTTTGGTGTCTGGGTTGTGCGGTCATCAGCAGTAGCGACGAACTCGATGCCCATTGGATCAGTCGTCAGGTAGCCGTTGGTATTGGCAATCACGACGCTGTTGTTACGGAAGCCGAACGAAGCGGTAGGACCGACCTTGTTCATCACGATGGAGTTTGCGACCGCATCACCTGTGACGGGGTAAGGGGCACCGGACGTGCCGAGACGCCACGAGGAAGCCACTGGATCCACCTTGGCGTTCTCGCGCTTAACGAGCAGCGGCAAGCCAGCTGGTGCAGTGAGGTTGAATGTCTGGGCTGCGTTGGCAACCGTGATGCCCAGATCGAAGATCGTGCCGGGTGCGCCATAGATCACGCCAGAACCCGTGAGGTCGATATCCTCAACAGGCACCTCGGGCTGCGGCTCAGGGGCATTCGTCAGGCCGAGGATAGCGATTGTGTTGCCGCTGGTCGTGGCCCTCAGATAAAGCCCAATGCCCATATCGGGCCTATTTGCGGGCAAGACGACCTGCGCTTGCTGTGAGAGCGTGACGCCGGGTTCTCCCTGAACAACAGGCACCAGCATGTAAACGCCGGGTGAGCCAGCTGGCATAGGCTTGTAATCAGAGAAGTTGACGATCGCGCCAAAGCCAGCATCGCCGTTCTTACCGGGCACGCCCTGAGGGCCAGCGGGACCAGCAGGGCCAACAGGACCGACCTTTGCGTCTAGTAGCGGACCGATGCGCTCGGCAATGTCAGCAACGTCCTGAGCAAGCTCATAAACCTCGGCCTGTAGCGGAAGAAGCTCGTAAGGGACGTTGGAAGCTGTATCGCCGGAATAGGGCTGGGTAAGGGTAAGCTGGTTGCGGGAATCAACGCTGCGAACAGTGAAGTTCAGACCGCCCAAGCTCAACTGAAGGCCGGAGTAGTTGACGACCCAGTTCGTGCCATTGCCGGTAACGGTGACAGAACCGTTTGTCAGGTTTACAGTGCCACTATCCTCATACTGAAATGCCATAGAAGTGGCTCTCCTGCTAAATGATCTTTGATATTTAGCGGAGGAAGTCGGGGCGGCTTACTTGCCGACAGCCCACCAATCAAAGCCGTTCAGGGACTGACCACTTGGACCAGCACGGATCGTGACCGACACACCAGTCAGAGACATGGTATTGCCAACTAGGTGAACCCATGCGTCCTGATCGCGCGAATTGTAGAAGTTCACGAATGGCGTAGCTTGCGTGGTGAAGACGGCCTGCGTGAATGGACGCGGGAAGGTGATCGGGAACAAGCCGCCGCTGAAGTAACCACGCACCTTGCCCCATTGCAGAATGATGCCGCCGGGTAGCTCCTGATAGCCGCTGTCAGCGTTGATCTGGCTGTTAAGCGTGAACGGCTCTTCCATCGCATCGAACGTGATGCGACCAACACGAACGTTGGGCATGTAAACGCCCTCAGCATCCGCATAGAACACCTGCTGTGGATTTGCGCCGGGGGTGCTGATGCGGAAGCTGTCGGTGGTGAAAGCGATAGCAGAAACGCCATCCTCGATAGCAACACCCATGCCGGCGATAACCTGCTGACCGTTCTGATCGGTCTGCACCTTCAGGACATAGGAAGCGCCAGCCTTGCCGGCCTTATCAACTGCCGTGTTGATTGCCTGTTCGACACTCGCACCCGTGACGCCGTTGAGGTTGTCCAAACGCGACTGAATGGTGCGTGTCTCATTTGCGCGAGCGCCGTTGTCATCGGCCTGCGTCTTCTGGATAGTCTGAATGATGCCGTTGATGACGGAGATTGGCCCGCCTTCCTTGGTAATGTCCGTTACCGAACTGCTGATCGTGTCGGAGCGTTCGGCTGCTGCCTTGCGGTCGTCGGCCTGCGTCTTCTCGATCGTCTGAATGGCCGCTTCACGGGCCTTCTTCTCATCACCAACTTCCGTTGTGATCCTGACGCCCATTTCGTCAATGCGGAGCGCCAGTGCGGTATTGCTCTCTCCATCAACGATAAGTTCGCGAAGGTCGTTGAACGTGCCATCCATCTCGGTTCGCACGTCGCCAATCTCGGTGGTGATGCGAACGCCCATCTGGCTAATATCTTCGGCGAGCGCGCTGTCCTTCTCGGCGCGAACGCGCTCTTCCTCAACCTGCCAAGCGGACACGCCCTTGCCATAGTTGGCGATCTTCGTGTCCACGGATTCAGCCGAAGCGAAGTCGAGGCCCGCGATCGTGCGCCTAATCTCCGCAAGTCCAGCTTCGATCGGCCCATCAATGTCGATGCCGGCGACCTTCGCTTCTGCCTCTGTGACGCGGCTGGTTAGCTGAAGCATTTCCTCAGCGACCTTGTTGCCGTTCTCATCGACGCGCGTTCCAATCTCACGGACAGCCACAAGCGCCTGATCGTGGAGCGCAAACGCCGCCTTAATCTGACCAGCGCCGTATTTCAGCTGGAGAGCAGATACCTTGGCGATGGGCTCGCGCAGTAGGGGAGTGACAAGATCGGGCAGGAATTGGCGAATATCGTCCACATTCTGCTTAACCTCCTCCACGGCCTCTTGGACCGGCACGAGGCCGTTGGC
>NZ_LAZX01000044.1 GCF_000980895.1 Sphingomonas sp. Ag1
CGGGCGGCACGCGCGATGACCGTCAGATTATGCCTGAAATGGTCGCTGTCTATGCTCGCGATGTGAACTCGACGCGTCCATTCGACGGCCGCTCGATGAAGCAAATAGCTCTGGATTACCTCACTGGCTACGCGAGCGATCCGGTTTACGGAATGGAGAATGGCCGCGCTCGTCCGCTCTACAAGGGCACTGGCAACGCGCCCAGGAACATCAGGCTTCGTAAGCACTATTACGGCTACGGCGAAGCCTCGATCCATGAGAGCCAGGCATGGTATGTTCAGGGCGGTCGAACCTACGAGTGGATGGCTGGTAGCAACCCACTCCGAGTGAGGGTTCCCGGATCCGGCACCGATCCCAAGAAGCCGATCTTCGGCACGAACATGATTGATAAGGCGCACTCGCATCAATTCCCGCACTGGGGTTCGCTGCTATTCCAGACACCTGAGTTCGCAATGATGGGCCACAAGTTCAGCGATATGCCGCGCTTGTATTCCAACTACATCCTCAACGATGATGACGTGAACGTCATCGGCGATCGTGAGACAGCTTGGACCTACATGCACGCTGCGCTTCTTTGGAAGACTGCTTCGTCCAACTCGTCGCGCCTTTACAGCCGCGACGAGATTCTTGATTGGGTGATCTTCGACCTAGAGGCGTTCTACGACAAGCACTACGACGCAAACCCCGGCTTCCTGAACCCGCCAACGAATATCCGCACCGGCACCAGCATCGACGGCAACAAGGCTGTCTATGCGTCGAATTCCCGTTTCGGCATTACGACCTGCCGTGGCGACAGCGTTTACACGCACGACTTCATGGTCGGCTATTGGCTGAGCGCACTACATGCGGCTCACAAGCTGGGCTTCAATCAGGCAATCAGCGCAGCGTCGGCTAAGGCCAAGGCTGTTATCGACTGGCTGGTCCTCTCGCACGAGAAGCGCATCATCGGTAGGCTGACTGAGGGTATGCTGATTAACGCAGAAGATGGCACGGAATATCTGACGCCACTCTGGACTGTTGCTCAGATCAACGCAGCATCGGGTAACGTAGCTTCCCTGCCACAGAACATGGCAGCGGTCTCGGCAGCACAGAGCAGACCAAGCCCATCCTGGGATACTTGCCACGATCAGTATGGCAACGTCCAGTCTCGCGATGGTCAATCAATGGACCAGTTCCTAGCTGGCCCCGGATTGCTCATGGACATGGGACGTAGCTCAACCGCCCTGACGAACGCCTACAACATCGCTGAGAACTACTTCAACGCGAAGAAGTCGGCAGAAGAAGCAAAAAGCGCGAACGCTGGCACTGGCTGGTTCGTGTTCCATCAGGCAACAAACAACAAGCCTTACAAGCCAAGCTGACGCTGACATGCAGAGACCTCCCGCTAAATATGGCGGGAGGTCTCCAGCATGGTCGAGATTCGAGACATTGAACTAAGAAGTTACAGCACCGCAGCCGAAGGCTCGCTGGTGTTCAATCGCATTTGGCAGCTTCGGCTAGCTGACGGCACCCCCATTACTCGTGAGATCGGAGAAGCCTACTTCGTCGTTCTGGATGAGGGCCGCACCAAGCTCAAGCTGTCGCTGGGTAATGGCCTCACTTGGGATGACGCAAGCAAGAGCATCCTAATTCAGATTACCAACGAACAAGTGCGTTTCATTCGTGACGACACGACGATGGAATACGCATTCTACATCGTCCCACCAGCCCCAGCGGGCGAAATCATTCCAATCAGAGAAGGTGCGGTAAACGCACTCAGGGTGGCATAATGACTACACCACTAAGCGAAACCGTAACCGTCACTCAGAGTGGGGACATTCACGTCATCGAGGTGACGGAGGGTTTGTATCCCGTGAAGGGTGACAAGGGCGATAAGGGCGACACTGGTGAGGCCGGCCTTCCCGGTGAGCGTGGCGAGCGCGGTGAACCCGGTGAACGCGGACCCAAAGGCGACAAGGGCGATCCCGGAGAGACTGGCCCAGCTGGTCGCGACGGAATTGATGGCGCGGACGGCAAAGACGGAGCCGATGGCGCTCAGGGCGAGCGCGGTGAACGTGGTCCTGCCGGTGAGCCGGGTCTGACTGGCCGTGATGGCACAAATGGCATTGATGGCTCACCCGGTCGCGATGGCGTTGATGGCGAGCGCGGTCCCGCTGGTCGCGACGGTGTTGATGGCCTTCCGGGTCGTGACGGCATTGACGGCAAGGACGGACGCGATGGCACAGCCGGTGCCAAAGGCGACAAAGGCGACAAAGGTGATCCCGGCGAGCCGGGTCTAGCTGGTCGTGATGGCGTAGATGGCGCACCCGGCGAGAAAGGCGACAAGGGAGACAAAGGCGATACCGGCGATCAAGGTGCTCCCGGACTTAATGGCCAGGACGGTGCGCCCGGTGTCAAAGGCGATAAGGGTGACAAGGGTGACAAGGGCGACAAGGGCGATACTGGTGCATCTGGCACAGCCACTCTGAGCGTTCCCGGCGCAAACACCTCGATCCTATACCGCAACACTGCGACCACTCTCGGTGGTAATGCTCAGATGCTCGTTCGCACGGCAGATTACGGCTTCCAGCTAGATGGCGTCGTGGTGAAGCCAAGGAAGGAAGCGGGCTATCCGTTCCTCCAGATCACCGATCAATACACGCTACCGGGCAATCGCTATCTGGGCATCCATGAGGGCTTTGCGAGCACTCGTAGGTGGCAGGCGAGCAACGGTCTCGATTTTGACGCAAACGCGATGCCGTTCATCACGGCCGGCACTCCAACGGCTCAGCCGATCTCGAATAGCCGCTGGCTCGCAGAACCTACCCTGAACTACGTCACAGACGCGGCAGTGGGTTCACAGGCAGCATGGATTGGCACCGCGCCGGTAGTGTCGAGCAACCAGTCAAACACTGGTGGCTTCGTGGTGACTATCCGCGCAAGCATCAAGGACTTCGCAGCTGGCAAGCGATGGTTCGTCGGCCTAGTGGGCAATCCGGTTGTTCCCGGCAACGTGAACACCGCAACCCTAACGAGCGTCGTTGGCGTCGGTGCGGATGCTGGTGACACCAAGCTCTACGCTTTCTCGCGTGGGGCTTCTGGCACCATGTCGCGCAGCCAAGAGAACATCAACGCTACTCTGGATGGTGAGACGGTTACGTTCACCTTCATCAGCTATCCGGCAATGTCGGAAGTGAAGCTGGGCTACCAATTCGCTGGTTATGGCTGGGGCGGAAACCTCAGCTACAACGGCCTACTCTACCCTGCCGCGTGGGTTTCAACCGGCACTACCAGCGCGCCAATCACGCTCAGCATGAACCGCGTGTACGTCGAATACCTGACCAACAACTAAGAAAGGGAGACGGCTTCAGCGCATCTCAGGGTGAACAATGGAAGAGAACGAGACGGCTGTTCAGGCCGCGAAGACTGACCGCTCCTTTGGCGCTTTTGTGAAATTCCTTGGGACCAATGCTTGGGGCTTCGCGAAGGCCGCATGGCGCGTTGATGCAGTGAAGAGCGTGGCACTTACATGGCTTGTCCGCGCATCGGTTCCCGGTGCTCCAATCCTCATCGCTATCATTGATAGCTACATGGGCGCGTCGTAATGCCGACACCGGCACCGCCCGCGATCCCGCAGGATATGCGCGACCTTCTTATCCGCCTCGATCAACGGGTGGGTGATGGCTTCCAGAACATCAATGCCCGCTTCGATGAAGCTAACCGCCGCAGCGATGCCCACGAGAGCCGCATCGGCAAATTGGAAGAAGCGAGCATCACTCGACAAGCATACGTGGGCAGATTCGAGGCCGTTGAAAAGCCGGTCAACGGGCACAAGAACCGCTTTCAGCAACTTGAGGGCGCAACTAAGGGAGGTGGCATCGTCCACAAGTTGTGGACAGCGGCGCTGGGAGCGGGTGCGATGTTGCTGGCTGTGATGGGTTGGCAGATCAGCGTGGAACCCAAAGCACAGGCCAAGGTCAGCACAACGGTGGAGCAAACGACCACCCTTCCAACGAAGTGACCTAATCGCTAGGGCCACCTGCATGGCTAAACGACGTCCAGTGAACAAGGGGCAAGACCTCGATCGTCCGCTACGCGGCTTGCCGCGCCAGGGCACCATGAACGTCAGCGTCAA
>NZ_LAZX01000061.1 GCF_000980895.1 Sphingomonas sp. Ag1
CAACCAGTCAAACACTGGTGGCTTCGTGGTGACTATCCGCGCAAGCATCAAGGACTTCGCAGCTGGCAAGCGATGGTTCGTCGGCCTAGTGGGCAGCGTCTCAGACGTGCTGACAGGATGCGTTCTCAAGTCGCCCTCACGCGACGTACTCGTATTCCTTGTCCTCGGGATCGTCGGGATGCCAATCAATCTCGCCGTTAGGCCCGGTGTAGATCGCATCATTGAGTGGCGTAACTTCGATGCACTCGCCGGCTGGGTTGAAGCGCAGATAGAGAGCGTTGCCGATCTTGAGGTGCATGAAGCCCGCTTTGTCGCCCTGCATCTTGTCGATTAACCGGCGCAGGGCTTGGTTGGCCTTGGTACGAGCTGCGTAACGGGTTTCCGCGTCCTCGTGGTGGATTGCTGCCTTGGCGGCTTCTAGCTCGACAAGACTTTCCTGCGGTGAGGCCGTGCCCCGCGCAATTTCAAGTTCGCGCTGGGTGCGTGTCCGTTGTGCCTCGTCGGCATCGATTTCGATTTCAAGTTGACTTGCTTTCTGGGCCAGCACCTTACTGAACACGGCAGTTAGGTTCTCTACAATTTGGTCGAGTGCCTGTCGCTTGATAGCGATTTGTCGGTCTTGCTCCGCAACGCTGGTCATCAACTGACCAACGCGGCTATCCGGTGCGAAGTCCGTCTGCTTCTGCATCCAGTAGATCAGCACGTCGATCAAGCCGGCTTCCAGCACCTCGTACTTGATACCCTTCTTGTTGTCGCACTTGTAACGCCGAAGGGCATTTCCGCACTTGAGATAGCTACGAGTGGTCTTGATCGTGTGGCTGCGCGTTGTGCCGTTCTTGTTCTTCTGCGTGATTACAGTTCCGGCCTTAGTCATGCCGTTCTGCTTCAGCGAACCACCGCAATGCCAGCACTTTGCAATTCCGGTGAACAGGTTGGGGAAGCTAAGGTCGCCCTGTGCGGTCCATCCGGTGCGCGTCTTGCGAATCGCCTGTACTCGGTTGAACTTCTCCGCCGTGATTACCTGTGGGTAATAGTCGGGGATCACAAAGCCCTTACTGGCTTTGGCGTTGGTGCCCTGTCTGGTCTTTGGCTCATACTCGCCTAGTACGGTGCGGCTCGTCAGGTGCTTGTGCAGACTACCTACGTTCCAGCCTTCGGCGCTCGTCTTGTGCTTGCCTAGCCCCCAAAGCGGTTCATTGCGGTCGTTCAGCTGCCGAGCGATCCACGGCAAACCCTTGCCCTCGATGTACCAATCATAAATCTCGTTGAGCACCGCGACCTTGTGCGCGTTCGGATGAACAGTGCGCGTGACCTCCTTGCCGCTTTTCGTAACCGTCACATCGAGCCAGCTGGGTACAATCGAAGTGGCCACGTTGCCACTTCCGTTCCCGTTTTGTGCTTCTTCGATCTTCGACTTCCACGCGGATTTGAGCCGATTGCTCTTCTTCTGGCTTTCTTCAAGGGCGAGTTCTGCTTCGACAATCAGGCGTAATGCCTGCCCCATGTCGATCCGCGAATGCGCGGGATAGATGTGCTTGGGACTCCACGTAGCGACAGTTACACCGTGCTTCGTGAATAACCGGATGATCTCGAAAGCTGTCTCGTAACCCGCGCGGGTAAGTCGATCTAGGTTCTCAACAACGAGCACAGCCCCATTGTCGAAGTGACCGGCTGTGGCCTTTTTCTCAAACTGGTAAAGCTGCGCGCCCTCTGTTCGGTTCGTGCCATGAAAGGCGCTTTTGCCCTCATCGACCATTTCCCGGTCGGGCGCATATTCCCAGCCCTCGTCTTGTATGAGGCGTCGGGCGCCCTCAAGCTGTCGAGCAACGCTGTCGCCGTCTTGCTGCTCAAGTGTCGAAAAACGCGCGTAAATCCAGGCAGGCTGTCCCATGTCTGTTCGCGTATAGCCGACGATTCCCTAACGCAACGTGCTGGTGTGCGGCGCTTTATGAAGAACACGAATGTCTCGCGCGGCCGCACCGGCGCTGGCTCTGCCGCGACATAGGGCAGCCCCTCCGGCTGCTGGCCCGCCGCCCAGCCACGCGCCACCTGCGTCCAGCGGTCGAGCGCAGCGGGGGCATAGCCGGCCGGCTCCTCCTCCACCGCATTTTCCAGCCGGGCATAGACGAAGTCACCCGACACATCGGCGATCGCGGGATAGCTCGCCGAATCACCGAACCCGATGGCGACGCCCGCCGCGCGGCACAGCGCAACGAACTCGGGCACCGCGAAGCTGTCGTGTCGCACCTGCACCGCGTGGCGCAGCGCGACGCCCTCATGCGCCGCCGGCAACAGCGCCAGGAAAGCGGCGAAATCCTCGGCATCGAATCTTCGCGTGGCGGCGAATTGCCACAGGATCGGCCCCAGCCGGTCGCCCAGCTCGACGATCCCCTGCCCGACGAATCGCGCAACGGATTCGCCCGCCTCCGCCAGCACCTTGCGCGTCACGCAATAGCGCGACGCCTTCAGCGCAAAGACGAAGCCGTCGGGCGCCGTCTTCGCCCAGCCGGCAAAGGTCTCCGGCTTGAAGCTGGAGTAGAAGGTGCCGTTCACCTCGATCGCGGTGAGATGGCTCGCGGCATATTCCAGCTCGCGCTTGATCGGCCATTTCGGCGGATAGAAGGTTCCGCGCCAGGGCTCGAAGGTCCAGCCGCCAATGCCAACGCGAATCGGTGCATCCGTCATGCCCGATGTGTAGCGCGCCGGACGCCCAAGCGAACCCCGCCCGCGAAACGCGCTGCGCCCGCGTAATGCGTCGGAACATCCAACGATGTGGCGGGCTGTGCTGATGATTGGCGCGAGATCATTCTCGCTGGGTCGCTGCCCTGATTGGCAGCGACTGGAGCGGGCGAAGGGATTCGAACCCTCGACCCCAACCTTGGCAAGGTTGTGCTCTACCCCTGAGCTACGCCCGCTCTGGCGCCGTGTCCCGGATGCTTCCGGGCTGGGTGAGGCGCGGCCACTAGCAGCGACTTTTTGACCCTGCAACCCCAAAATATTCAGAAACGTTACGTCACCGTCTGAAACATTGACCGAAGCGGCCCTTCCCCTTTAGTCCGCCCCTTGCATGACCGCCCCTACCATATTGCTCGTGGAGGACGATCCGGCGCTGCGTATGCTCACCGCTCGCGCGCTCCAGGAAAACGGCTTCAACGTCCGGCCCGCCTCGGCCGCGCCCGAAATGTGGCTCGCGCTTGATTCGGGCCCGGTCGATCTCGTGCTGCTCGATATCATGTTGCCGGGCACCAGCGGGATCGATCTGTGTCGATCGCTGCGCCAGAAAAGCGACGTGCCGATCATCTTCATGTCGGCGCGCTCCAGCGAAACCGATCGCGTGGTCGGGCTGGAGCTTGGCGCGGACGATTACATCGCCAAGCCGTTCGGCGTGCGCGAGCTCGTCGCACGCGTGCGCGCCGTGCTGCGCCGTCCGGCGCTCGACCGCCGCTCGGGTGAGGGCGACCATGGCATGCTCCGCTTCGAAGGCTGGACGGTGAACCTGCCGCGCCGTGAGCTGACTTCGCCGACCGGCGCCTCTGTCGACCTCACCGGGGCGGAATTCGATCTGCTGGTGGCGCTCGCCGACCATGCACAGCGCGTGATCGCGCGCGAACGCCTGATCGAATTGTCGCGCACGCGCCTCGGCGACAGTTCGGACCGCTCGATCGACGTGCTGGTCAGCCGGCTGCGGCGCAAGCTGTCGAGCGCGGGCGAACAGGCCCCGATCGTCACCGTGCGCGGCGTCGGCTACATGCTCAACGTTCCCGTGGAGCGCAGTTGAGGCGCTGGATCCCCTCCGTCGGCCTGCTCGGGCAGGTCGTCGCGATTCTCCTCCTCACCATGGTCATCGAGTTCGGCGTGTCGACCGCGCTGTACGAGCGGGCGAGCGAGTTTTCCGTCCGGGATGACGAGGCACGGCGCCTCGCCGAACATCTCGTCATCACCCGCCGGCTGATGGAGGATCGCTCGGCGTCGCAGCGGCCGGCGCTGGCGAACGAGCTGACCACCGATCGCTACGAAGTGCAGTGGCACGATGCCACGTTGGTACCGCCCGCGCCCGATCCCGCGCTCGATCCGATGCGCCGCCAGATCGTCGAGTGGGAGCCGGCCTTGCGCACCGGCGACATCCGGCTTCGGCTGATCGCGCCGGCGCGCAATTCCAAGGTGATGGGGGCGCTGCGGCTGCGCGATGGCAGCTGGCTGCAATTCCGCACGCTGGAGGCGGTGGCGAAGCTCAACTTCGCCTATGAACGCGTGCTGCTGGGGCTGGTCCCGGCGGTCGCGCTGATGATTCTCGGCGGCCTGATGCTGCGCCGGACGCTGAAACCGCTCAAGCAACTGGCGGAGGCGGCTGATCGTGTCGGCCATTATGAGGTCGGCTCCGTCCCGGAGGACGGCCCGCGTGAGGTGCGGCGACTGGTCACGGCGTTCAACCGGATGCAGGCGCGAATCGCCGCGCTGATCGAGGCGCGCACCCAGTCGCTCGCCGCGGTCGGCCACGACCTGCGCACCCCGCTTGCCCGGCTGCGGCTGCGCACCGAATCGATTCCCAGCGACGAGGTGCGCGCCGCGATCGGGCAGGACGTGTCCGAAATGGAGGCGATGATTGCGTCGCTGCTCGCCTTCCTGGGCGGCGATAGCGATCCGGAGAAGCCCACCGCGCTCGATCTCGCCGTGCTGTGCGCGACGCTGGTCGATGACGCGACCGACCGCGGTCATGAGGCGACCTATGTCGGCCCCGACCATTTCGAGCTGCGGCTGCGTCGCCTCGCCATGAAGCGCGCGCTGACCAATCTCGTCGAGAATGCGCTCCATTATGGGGAGCGGGTCACCGTCGTGCTGGAACCGGGCGACGGGGTGGTGACGATTCGCGTGATGGATGACGGGCCGGGCATTCCCGAAAACCAGATGGACGCGGTGCTCGAGCCGTTCGTGCGGCTCGACCCGGCGCGCGGGCGCGACACGGTTGGCTTCGGACTCGGCCTGCCGATCGTCGTGCAGGCGATCGCGGCAGAGGGTGGGCAGCTGATGCTGTCCAACCGCGCCAGCGGCGGATTGGTGGCCACCGTCACCTTACCCATCACCCGCCTCGCCTGATCCACCAGACATTAAATGTAACGTTGGCGCTGCGGTCCAGAAAAGCGCAGCAACTAAATAAGCTGTTCCAGTTTTTTTAGGAGCAGCCCCGTGAACGAACTCATCGGCCGCGTCTTCGACTTCGAAAAGAAGGTCTATGAAGATAGCCGCGCGCTTTATTCGAAGCTCGCCAATCATGGGCAGGAACCAAAGGCGCTGATCATCAGCTGCGCGGATTCGCGTATTGTGCCTGAGCAGATCATGCAGGCGCAGCCGGGCGACCTGTTCGTCTGCCGCAACGCCGGCAACATTGTGCCGCCTTACGCGACACAGAATGGCGGCGTCACCTCGACGGTCGAATACGCCATCGCGGCCCTCGGCATCCGCGACATCATTGTCTGCGGTCACTCCGATTGCGGCGCGATGAAGGGCCTGGCTGGCGATCCGGCGAAGCTTGAGCCGATGCCCAACGTCGCCGCCTGGCTGCGTCACGGCTCCGCCGCACGCCAGGTCGTCGATTCGAGCTATACCGAACTGGAGGATGGCGCCCGCATCCGCGCGATCAGCCTCGAGAACGTCGTGGTTCAGCTGGCGCACCTGCGCACCCATCCGTCGGTCGCCGCCGGCATCGCGCGCGGCGAGATCGCGCTGCACGGCTGGTTCGTCGACATCCACAATGGCCAGATGCTGGCGCTGAACGGCGAAACCTCGCGGTTCGAGGCCGTCCGTGCCGACAAGCCGCTGCCGGTCGCCCTTCCCGCCGGGAAGCGCCTGGCGGCTGACTTCATCATGCAAGAGGCAGCCGAGTAATGAGACAGGATGCGATCGAGCGCCCTGGCGTCTCCATACCTTCATTGAAGTTCTTCGGTCGGGACTTCACCGCCTCGATCGTGGTCTTCCTCGTCGCGATGCCCCTTTGCATGGGCATCGCGATCGCTTCTGGCGTGGCACCGGAAAAGGGCCTGATCACCGGCATCATCGGCGGCATCGTCGTCGGTGCGCTGGCGGGTTCCCCGCTTCAGGTGTCGGGCCCCGCCGCTGGCCTTGCGGTCATCGTCTTCGAACTGGTGCGTGATCTTGGCCTGTCGGCACTGGGTCCGATCCTGATTCTCGCTGGCGGGATTCAGGTGGTCGCCGGCATCTTCCGCCTCGGCGGATGGTTCCGCGCGATCAGCCCGGCAGTGGTCCACGGCATGCTTGCGGGCATCGGCGTGCTGATCGTCGTCGGCCAGTTCCACGTGCTGTTCGATCACAAGCCGCTGTCATCGGGCCTAGAGAATCTGGCAGCGATGCCGGGTCGCCTGCTCGGCCTGTCGTCGGACCTGCGCGCCACCGAACTCGCCTTCATGATCGCGCTGCTCACCATCGGCGGCATGGTCGGCTGGGAGAAATTCCGCCCGAAATCATTGCGTCTGGTGCCGGGCGCGCTGGTCGGCGTCGTCGCGGCGACGCTGCTCACCGTCATCCTCGGCCTCGACGTCGCCAAGGTCGTCGTTCCCGAATCGATCATCGGCGCGATCACCCCGCCCGAAAGCGGCTTCCTGGGCCGTTTCGCCGAACCGGCCATCCTGACCGCCGCGGTCGCCATCGCCTTCATCGCCTCGGCCGAAACGCTGCTGTCGGCAGCCGCGGTCGACAAGATGCACGACGGCGTGCGCACCGACTATAACAAGGAACTGCGCGCGCAGGGCATCGGCAACCTCCTGTGCGGTTTCGCCGGCTCGCTGCCGATGACGGGCGTGATCGTGCGTTCGTCCGCCAATGTGCAGGCCGGCGCCGTCACCCGGTCGTCGGCGATCCTGCACGGCGTCTGGATCCTCGGCTTCGTCGCACTGCTGCCGTGGCTGCTGCGCGCCATCCCGATGGCGTCGCTGGGCGCGGTACTGGTCGTCACCGGCTGGCGCCTGGTCAGCCTGAAGCATGCGCAGCACCTGTATCGTGACTATGGCGTCCTGCCGGTCGTAATCTGGGCCGCGACGCTGATCATGGTGGTCGCCACCGATCTGCTGACCGGCGTTCTGGTCGGCATCGGCCTGACGGTGCTGGAACTGGTGCCCAACCTGCGCCGCCTCCGCCTGCGCGTGTTCGAGCAGCAGGAGGGCGAATCGCACGCCATTTCGCTGGACGGCGCGGCAACCTTCGTCACCCTGCCCAAGCTGTCGGCCACGCTCGATCGCGTGCCGGCAGGCGCCCCGGTCCGCCTCGACGTGTCGAAGCTTGATGCGGTGGACCATACGTCGGCGGAATTGCTGCGTGACTGGTTCCAGCGTCGCAAGGCGGCTGGTACGCCGGTCGAATTGCGCGGCCAGCGCGGGCGGATCGCCGCGCTCGCGGTCTGACCATCAACCACTAACAACGACCCGCCCGGAAACACTTTGACGCAATTCAGCAATATTACATTCATTTTGCTGCGATAGCGTCAAGGTGTCCGGCCAGCGAGCGACCGCTCCCTTAGAGGGAGGAGGAGCGCAAGCGGACCGGAAGCAGGAGGAGCCTCTGCCAACAGGAGGTTCCATGATGTTTCTGAAGTATCTGCCTGCCGCGCTCCTCGCGGTCGCCGCTCTTCCCGCTCAGGCCCAGGAAGAGCCTCCCAAACCCATCACCGTCAGTGGCAGCGTCGCCCTTGTCTCCGACTATCGCTATCGCGGCGTGTCGCAGACCGACAAGGAAATGGCGATCCAGGGCGGGATCACCGTCAGCCACGAAAGCGGCGTCTATGCCGGAGTCTGGGCATCCAACCTCGCCGGCTGGGGCACGTTCGGCGGTTCCAACATGGAACTCGACCTCATCGGCGGCTTCGCCACCGAAGTGTCGCCCGGCGTCAACCTCGACGTGGGCCTGACATGGTACATGTACCCCGGCGGCGCCAACAAGACCGACTTTGCCGAACCTTATGTGAAGGTCTCGGGCACGCTCGGCCCCGTTACCCTCCTCACCGGTATCGCCTATGCGCCCCAGCAGCAGGCGCTCGGCCGCTGGTATTTCTCCGGCGCCGATGCGGCCGCGGGGATCTACAACGATCCGGGCGACAAGGAGGACAATCTCTACCTCTGGGTCGACGGCTCGGTCGGCATCCCCTCGACGCCGCTCACCGCCAAGGCGCATATCGGCTTTTCCGACGGCAACCGCGGCCTTGGCCCCAACGGCACCAGCATCGCCCCGACGGGCAAATATCTCGACTATATGATCGGGCTGGACTTCGCGGTCCCCAACACGCCGCTCACGCTGGGCGTCGCGTTCGTCGACACCAACCTGAAGAAGCGCGAGATCGCGTATCTCCAGCCCAATTTCTCCTCGACCAAGAACGGCAGCCGGATCGATTCGGATCAGGTCGTCTTCTCGGTCGCCGCGGCGTTCTGATCCGCCCTGAACTTGTGCTTTAGCGGCGGGCGGGGGGTTTGCTTCCCCTCGCCCGTCCCCACATAAGGGCGCGAACCATCAATCGGGAGCAGCCCTTGGCTACGCTGGGAATGAGTGCCGCGGAAAAGGAAGCCGTCCAGGCGTTCCGCACGGATGTGGTCGAGCCGTCGATGACGAAGCTCGTCATTATCGATTTCTGGGCCGAATGGTGCGGCCCGTGCAAGGCGCTGACTCCTGTCCTGGAAAAGGTCGCCGCCGCATACGCTGACAAGGGCGTCGTGCTGGCCAAGGTCGATACCGACAAGAACCAGTTCATCGCCTCGCAATTCCAGATCCGCTCGATCCCGACCGTCTATGCGATGTTCCAGGGTCAGCTGGTCGCCGACCTGACCAGCGCACGCACCGAATCGGCGCTGCGCACGATGCTCGATCAATTGCTGCGCCAGCTCCCGATCCAGGGCGAGGCGCAGTCGCAGGAGGCGGAGCTGGAGCCGCTGATCGCGATGGGCGAACAGGTGCTGGCCGAGGGCGACGCCGAACGCGCGCTGTCGATCTTCGACCAGCTCGTCGAAATGGCGCCCGAGCATCCCGCCGTCCTGTCCGGCCGCATCCGCGCGCTGGTCGCCGTGGGCGCGCATGACGAGGCGCAGGCGATGCTCGATACGCTGCCGGAGGAGGTCGCCAAGCGCCCCGACATCGAACGCGCCCGTGCCGCTTTGGCGCTCGCGCAATCGGCTCCTGTCGTCGATGACCTCGCCCCGCTTGAGGCCGCCGTCGCCGCCAACCCGGACGATCATCAGGCGCGCTTCGACCTCGCCAATGCGCAGATGGCGGCGGGCAACCGCGATCCCGCCGCCGACAACCTCCTCGCCATCATCGCCAGCGAGCGTGACTGGAACGAGGGCGCGGCGCGGCAGCAGCTGCTGAAACTGTTCGAGGTCGTCGGGCTGGAGGATCCGTGGGTGTCGGCGCAGCGCCGCCGGCTGTCCGCCATCCTGTTCGGATGACCCGGCTCTCCATCTTCCCCCTGCCGGGCGCCCTCCTCTTCCCGGGCATGCACCTGCCGCTGCACATTTTCGAGCCGCGTTACCGGGCGATGATCTCGGACGCGATGGCGCGCGACCGGCGGATCGGCATGGTCCAGCCGCGGATGATGGAGGCGGGCGCTGGCGACAAGCCGGCGCTCTACGACATCGGCTGCGTCGGGCGGATCGCCGATATCGAGATGCTGGACGATGGCCGCTCCAACTTGGTGCTTGAGGGCGTCGCCCTGTTCCGCATCGAGCGCGAGCTCGATGTCGCCACCCTGTTCCGTCAGGTCGAGGCGACGCTGCTGCCCGAGCCCGAGCCCGAGACGCTGTCCTTGGGCGAACGCTCCGCGCTGGAACTGGAGGCACGCCGCTTCGCCGAGCATCAGGGCTATGCCGTCGACTGGGAGGCGGTCGCCCGCCTCGACGACCAGAGCCTCGTCAACGGCATCGCGCAGATCGCCCCCTTCGACGTCGCCGCCAAGCAGGCGCTGCTCGAGGCGGACGGCATCAAGGTGCGCGCGGACCTGATCGTCCAGCTGATGCAATTCTTCGGCCGCCATGACGGCGATGACCGGGTGACGCTGCAGTGACCGGAGACAAGCCGGCAGCGACGATCGACCCCTGGCTGCTCGAACGGCTGGTCTGCCCGGTCACGCGCACCCCGCTGGTGCTGGACGAGGCGGCTGGCGAGCTTGTCTCCGCCGCCGCCGGCCTCGCCTATCCGATTCGCGATGGCGTGCCCGTCCTCCTCGTCGAGGAAGCCCGCCACATCGCGCCCGCATCAACGGCCTGAGCCAGGCACCGCGCACTCATTAGCGGACACAAGAAAGGGCGCCGGTGCGATTGGCACCAGCGCCCTTTGCATGATCGCGGGCGAGCAGCGCCCGATCGCGCGCGCTCGCCCCGGCGGATCAGTTCAGCACCACCGTCACCGCACGGCGGTTCTGGGCCCAGCTCTCCTCGTCCGAGCCGAGCGCCAGCGGACGCTCCTTGCCATAGCTGATCGTGGTGATGCGGCTCGGCGACACGCCGCGCGCGACGAGGTAGTTCTTCGCCGCATTGGCGCGGCGATCGCCCAGCGCGAGGTTGTATTCGCGCGTGCCGCGCTCGTCGGCATGGCCCTCGATCGTCACGCGCACGTTCGGGTACCGCTGCAGCCACACGACCTGGCTGTCCAGGATGCCGCGCGCGGTGCCGTCGATGTCATATTGGTCCAGCCCGAAATTGACCGTGTCGCTGGTGACGGAGCGCTTGAAATCCTCCGCCGAGCCCGGCGTCACCACGCCATCCACCGGCCCGGTCTGGCCGGTCTGGCCCGTCGTCGGCGCTTCGCCCGGCGCCGGCGGCAGCACTTCCGGCCGCTTCTTGGAACAGGCCGCAGTGGTCACCAATGCCGTCGCGAGCAGGATGGTGGTCGTTAGTCTGGCCATTCTCTTTTCTCCCATTTTCTGCCCCGTTGCCCCCCAGGTAACAGTATCCAGTAACAATTTTACGGCCGAAGCGGACCCCATGACGGGTCCGACCCGTCGAGCGGCGTCGGCACGCGGCGTTCGTTGACGCCCGTCAGGTCGACCGACCACAGGTCCGCCTTGCCGCTGCGTCCCTGCGCGGAGCGGTAGAACATCAGCACCCGGCCGTTGGGCGCCCAGCTCGGCCCCTCGTCGTGCCAGCCATTGGTCAGGATCTTCTCGCCCCCGCCATTGGCGTTCATGATACCGATGCGGAAGCCACCCGACATGCGCGTGAAGGCGATCATGTCGCCGCGCGGGCTCCATGCCGGCGTACCATAGCGCCCACCGCCGAAGCTGATGCGCTGCTGGTTCGAACCATCGGCGTTCATCACATACAATTGCTGCCCGCCGGACCGGTCGCTCTCGAACACGATCTTGCTGCCGTCGGGCGAATAGCTGCCGCCGGTGTCGATGCCCGGCGAATTGGTCAGCCGCTGCGGCGTGCCGCCGGCGGCGGGCACGCGGTACAGGTCGGTGTTGCCGCCCGTCGCCATCGAGAACAGGATCCAGCGCCCATCGGGCGAGAAGCGCGGCGCGAAGGTCGTCGCGACATTCTGCACCACCAGCCGCTGCCGCCCGCTGCCGATCTCATAGACATAGATGCCCGGCACACGCCCGACATAGCTCATGTACACGATCGACTGCTGGTTGGGCGAGAAGCGCGGCGTCAGCACGATCGACTGGCCGTTGGTCAGGAAACGGTGGTTGGCGCCATCCTGGTCCATGATCGACAGGCGCTTGATGCGCTTGTCCTTGGTCCCGGTTTCCGAGACATAGACGACGCGGCTGTCGAAATACGGCCCCTCGCCGGTCAGGCGGGTATAGACCATGTCGGCGCATTTGTGCGCCGCGCGCCGCCAGTCGGACGGCGGCACGACGAAGCCCTGGCGCATCAGCTCGGTCTGCGCCGACACGTCGTACAGATAGCAGCCGACCGTCAGCGTCCCGTCGCCATTGGCGCGGATATAGCCCTGCACCAGCGCCTGTGCGCCCGTCCCGCCCCAGTAACTGAACGCCGGGCTCTGCACCTCGGGGAACATGACCGCCCGCAGCTGTGCCGGCGGCAATGGCGAGAACAGCCCCGAATTGCGCAGGTCGTTGGTGACGATCTCCGCCAGCTGCCGCCCCAGCGCGTCGGTCGACCCGGCCGGCGTCTGCACCACCGTGGCGGGCGGCATGTACGGGATTGCGATCGGCATCGGCGCGGAAATGCCGCCCGTTACGTCGACTTCCAGCGGGCCGCCCGTGGTCTGCGCCGGCGCCGCCGCAGTCGCTGGTGCGGGCACGTTGAGCGGCGTCGGCGGCACGTCCTGCGCCGAGGCGGTCGTCGCCAGCAGCGTCATGAACAGCGCCATCGCGCCGGCGCGCATCCGGCGGGAAGGCGCATCGGCGCGCGCGGGTGCCGGCGAACGCCCAAGCGGCCCGTGACGGTCAAAATCGTGATCGGTCATCACCGCAGCTTCCATTTGAAGTTGATGTTGTTCCAGCCGCCATTGGGCGTGTCGTAATATTCCGGTGGCAGCTTCAACGGTGAACAGCCCTTGAACGCGGCAATGCCCAGGTCCTTCACGCGCTGCGCATAACGCTCGTTCTGCGGCGTGACCCCGGTCTGACGCACCATCGTCGGCGTCGCCGCCAGCGTGCCATTCTCGTTGAGCCTGAGGTTCAGGGTCGTGACGATCTCGTTCGCGCCGGGGCCCGGGTCGACCTGGCGATCGGCGCACGGCTGGATCTGCCGCGCGATCGCCTGGACGATCGAGGCAAGCGCCGCCCCGTCGATCTTCGCCGCACGCGGCGTCTGGCTGCGGCTGGTCGACTTCTCGGTGCTCAGCCCCTTCAGGAAATCGTCGCCCAGCCGGCCGCCTTTGGGCCGCGCCGCCTTGGATTCGCTGTCGGATCCTGATCCGCGCGCCTTGGCGGCCACCTTTGCCTTGGCATCAGCCGCTGCCTTGGCCTTGGCGTCGGCCGCCGCCTTCGCCTTGGCCGCTGCTTCTTTGGCGGCGGCTTCCGCCGCGGCCGCCTTCTTCGCTGCCTCGCGCTCGGCCGCCGGGTTCGCCTTGGGCTTGGGCGCAGGCTTGGGCTTCTCAACCGGCTTGGGGGCCGGCTGCGGCTTGGGCGGCGCGGGCTTTGGCTTGGGCTCCGCCTTGGGCGCGGCCTTGGGTGCAGGCGCGGGCGGCGCCGGCTTTGGCGCAGGTTGGGGCGCAGGCTGGGGCGGCGCGGGCGCAGGTTCGGGCGCAGGCGCGGGCTCGGCCGGGGCGGGCGGCGCGGCATCGTCCGGCTCGCCTGTCTCGGGCGCGACCGACTGTGCCGGCTCCTCCACCGCTTGCGGCGCCGTCGCTTCCAGCCCGACGTCCTTGACCAGGCTGACCTCGATCGGCTGCTGCTTCAGTTTTTCGGGATTGGGCGTCGCCAGGAAGCCGACCGACAGCAACCCGAACAGGATCAGATGTCCTGCCAGCGCAAGTCCCAGCCCGATGCGTTCCGACCGGTCCATCCGGGTCATTCGTCCCCGATCGTCACCAGCGCGACGCGGTTCAGCCCGGCGCGGTTCAGCTCGCCCATCACGCGCATCACCTGCCCGTAATCCAGCGCACGGTCGGCACGCAGATATACTTGCGGCGGATCACCCTCGCCGGATTCGGCGGCAATCGCGTCCAGCCGCGCGGGCAGCGCGTCGGCCGCTATCTCGTTCTTGGCGATGAAGATCCGGCCATCGGCGTCGAGCGAGATTTCGGTCGGCTCCTTGTCCTGGTCCAGCGGCTTGGCGCGGCTGTCGGGCAGGTTCACCGGCACGCCCGCGGTCAGCAGCGGCGCAGTGACCATGAAGATGATCAGCAGCACCAGCATCACGTCGACCAGCGGCGTGACGTTGATCTCCGCCATCGGTGCGCGGCGCCCGCCGGATCGCTGCGAGGGTAGCTGCATCGCCATGGCTCAGCCCTCCTGCACGGCGTGATCGATCGACGGCATCATGCTCACCGCTCGCGATCGAGCTGGCGCGACAGCGTCGCGTGGAAGCCGTCGGCAAAGCGGTTCAGCCGTGCCTCGATCCGGTTGATGCTGTGGCTGAAGCGATTGTAGGCGATCACCGCCGGAATGGCCGCGAAAAGCCCGATCGCGGTCGCGAACAACGCCTCGGCGATGCCAGGCGCGACGACGGCGAGGCTCGTATTCTGCTGGCTGGCGATGCTGGTGAAGCTGCGCATGATGCCCCACACCGTGCCGAACAGGCCGACGAACGGCGCGACCGAGCCGACCGTCGCCAGCACGTTCAGCCGGTCCGACAGATTGTCGATCTCGTTGGCGACTGCCGCGCCCATGGTGGTCGCCAGCCGCTCGCGCGTGCCGCCGCGATCGATCACCGATCCCTGCGTCGATCGCCGCCATTCGGCGACGCCGGCGGCAAAGACGCGGGCGCTCGGCAGATCCTCTTCGGCGCGCGTCTTGTAGAAGGCGTCGACATCGTCCGCCTTCCAGAAATCGCGCTCGAACTTCTCGGTCGCCTTCCGCGTCCGGCCCAGCTTGCGCCAGAAGGAAAAGATGATCGCCCAGGTCCAGATGCTGGCAGCGAGCAGGCCGAACATCACGCCCTTCACCACGAAATCGGCCTGCAGGAACAGGGCGATGGGCGACAGGGTAGCAGCGTCGGTATTGAAGAACGGGTTCAAGGCCTCAAGTCCCCCTTGTCGGCAAGTGCGCCGAAACGTTCGATCCAGTCACGCGGTTGCCGCCGGGGTCGCCCCGACGGTGCCACCAGCGCCGCGACGACATCCGCGTCGGCCAGCACAAGCGCGTCGCGCATGACTCGTTGATGAATGGAAACGCTGGCCGCGCGCACCTCGGTTACTCGCGTGACGACGACCAGTGCATCGTCCAGCCGTGCCGGCGCGCGATAGCGGATCGCCAGGCTGGTGACGGCATAGGCACCCTCGCCCGCTTCATGCACCGCGCGCTGGTCGATCCCGGCCAGCCGCAGCATGTCCGATCGCCCGCGTTCCATGAAGCGCAGGTAATTGGCGTGGTACACGATGCCCGACAGGTCGGTGTCTTCGAAATAGACGCGGATGGGCAGGCGATGCTCGACCCCGACGAAGCGGCCTTCCACAGGCTGATCGATGCGGCCGGTCTCCATTACCGGCCTGTTAACCGAAGCGGATCGTCGCGAACAGTCCCGTGGCGGGTGGTCAGTCCTGAAGAACCGCCGGATCGACCTCGATCCGCGGCGCACGCGTGCCGACCGCCACCGGGGCCACCGCGGCACGGGTCGCCACGGCCGGCAACGCCGCCGTCGTGCGGGCTGCGCTGGCCGGTGCAGGCGCCGC
>NZ_LAZX01000056.1 GCF_000980895.1 Sphingomonas sp. Ag1
GCCTCCAAAGTGTTGTCTCGACAACCTCACTTTAGATACCTGCTGACCGGCCATGGCTTGCCCTGATGAAGCCTGCGGCCGCTACGCGGCCTTGTCTTCATCAGGGCCATAGCGGCTCCCGAACCCGCGCTTCCCAATGTGCTACGGCACCGAGCTGACCAGCCTGGCGATCCTGAGATGGACGCAGGAGCGACCTGTCGAGTGGCACTACATCGCGCCGGGCAAGCCGCAGCAGAACGGCTACGTCGAGAGCTTCAACGGTCGTCTGCGCGACGAATGCCTCAACGAGACGCTGTTCGTGTCGCTCGGCCACGCCCGCTCGGTGCTGCGGCTCTGGCGAGACGACTACAACCATGTGCGCCCGCATAGCGGTGTTGGCGGGCTGACGCCCGCCGATGCTGCCAGGCGGGTTGCGCAACCCCGCCCCGAGGGGCACCATAACAACCCCGGACTCCAGTTATGATTGGTAGAGCTTTGGGGAGCACGTCAGTCGGGCGATATCGGGAAATCGCTATTTTCTATGCGGCTATGAAAACAATATTTGAGGATGTGGCCAAGCATCAGGATATGCTATCCAGTGCTGCGGGAGATGCCAAAGAGCACTACAAAAGACTGTCAGATATTTCTGCGGGACGACTCAAACTCTACACCGGAGAAAGTATAACGTCACGAGCTGCAGCATTTTTAGAACTCCATTTCCACAAAGAGGAATTTCGGCATTCGACTGTAGAGAACAGCCGCTTTTCTATTTTGAAGGACGCATTGGTGGGAGTTCTAGGGATGGGATACAGGGACGAATCGCGTGTTTGAAAGAAAAGATGCATCACTGCCTCAAGCATGAGCAATTTAAGACCAATCGGCGCTCGACGGAGGCGACCATCAGGTCGCGGACATCCTCGGCGGTGATGTCACCGGTGGTGGCGACGTGCCCCATGGCTTCTCGGTCGCAGCAGTCGAGCGCGAAGGCGACGCGCACCTTCTGGCCGTTGTTGCAGCCGATCTCTAACGCGTTTGCGCCGGTCGGCCGTGACACGACCGTCGCAGCGCCGGTCTTCGCCCTTGCCGCTTTGAGGCTGGAGCAGCAGGCCATGGACCTTCATGACGCGATAGACGCGCTTTGGGTTGGGCGCTGCGCGCCCGGTCTGCTGGGCTGGGCGGCGCAGCAGCGCATGGACGCGGCGATAACCGTAGGTCGGCAGATCGGCGACCAACTCGACGTCAGGCAGCGGGGGGCCGTCCTCGTTGCCTCGGGGGGGCGGTCGGTTATGCATCCGATGACGTTGGCGATCGCGGTCACTGACTGTCCCCCGGCAACGAGGTCGAGCGCGCCAGCAGTTGTGGGATGGTCCGCCCCCGTCTGCCCACCGCATCTCACGCTTGCCAGACGGGGGCGGACCATACATTCTTTTGGGCCTGCGGCCCCGGACACGGCCTCGCGCAGGATCTCCGCTTCCATGGTCTTCTTGCCGAGCAGTTGCTGGAGTTCGCTCACCTGAGCCTGCAGCGCCCGGTACTCGGATGCGGGCACCACCTCCTCGCCGCACCAGCTGCGGTTAGCGCACCTTGAGCCATCAACCGCCGCCAGGTGAGGAGCTGGACGGCGCCGATGCTGTGCCGGCGGGCGACCAGCGACACGCTCATGCCCGGTAGGTACGTCTCCTCGACGATCTGGACTTTCTCCCCCGGTGTTCAGCGCCTCAGCGCTGAACACCGGAGAGCACCCGGCCGTCGTTGTAACGCCTGGTTGTATACTCAGTCATATGCCTCACTCTTGTTCAAGAGCGCGACTCTGTCAGGTTCATTAGGGGATCATCTCAGCCGAGCAGAAACATCGCAACCGCGAAAACAGCACCCCACCCGATCACCGAGGCCCCAACAATTACCGCGAGCCGCGCCCGCAATCCCAGCTTTGACGTTACCGTAGGGTTTGCCGGCAAAATCGCGCCATGAAGGGCAGTGACGTTGCTCGGGCCGCTCGCGCGCGTTATTGCTCCGGGCGCCAAAGGCACATCGAACTTACATCCGTAGCCATACTCTCCGTACCACACGATCTGTCCGGCTGTGAGCCCCAAATGCGCAATGCCAACCTGAACTTTCTGTCCAGGTGCGATTGGGGCATCAGTAACTAGACGGCAGCCTTCTCGCGTTAAGTCGCAGACAAATGCTTCGACCGGAGGAGCATCGCTGATCCGCACAGTGCCAGGACGGCCGAAATTGACGCGCGGCGCGCTGCGCCGGTCGTAGTCCTGCACCCGCGACGGCGCCATCGCTCTCGCGACCCTAACCATTAACGCTAAACCTCAATCTGTTCCACCCATCTCCTGCACGTAAAAGGTTATCAATTCCTCCGCGGGGAAAGTTATCAATCTGATAATCGCCGGTGAGCATGCGAGCGGTAAAGCGCAGCCCGAAGCGTCCTGTTCGGAGGGGCGGCAGCTCCGACGGCGGAACTAGTTATCTGTTTAATGGTTGTATTATTTGAGGTTGCGACCCAACGCGGCTCGTAGGCGCAGGAGAGAATGTTGCGACATCAGGCGTCTAATGACGTTGTTCCCACCTCGTCGTTGATCGGCTTCGCCGGCGCGCTTGCCGCTGGAATGACGATATGGGCGATTGTTTTGTTGGTTGCTCTCGGCTGATCGGATCACCTCCGCCCGTCCGCACGACACGTATGGCCTGTGTACCAGCTGTCACCCACCGCTACTCACCTCGGCTAAGTGGCTGCCGCTCTTTCTGATTCACAGCGATCGGTGGAATCTGTATAGAATCACCGTGGCGGGGTAGTTCGTTTACTTCTGCCTGTCATCGCATGCCTTTAGGCATGGGGGTGTTCCGTCAGCGATGTGGGTGGTCGGGGAGTAGTGACGATAGCGAGTATGCCTTACACGCGGTTGGGGCTTCAACGCCGCAGAGCCACGTCGCAGGCGCTGCGTTTGCGTCTTTGTGCAACGATGGCCGTGGCCGATATCCTGGCGCTCGTGACCGCATTCCTGGCGGCACTTGTGTTCCAAAATCTTGACGATAACTGGTTTGCCATCCTGTTCGTAACAGTGCCAATCTATCTTGGCGCAGCGATGAACTCGGGCGCGTATGCCGTTACCGCGCTTCGTCATCGCGATTGCGGTCGTGTTGCCGCGCTGCAAGCTTTGGTATTTACCTTCGGCGCCCTTTTTCTGATCTCATACTTCTTTCGTATCGAGCAGCGGCTGCCGCGGTCGACGCTGCTGCTGACGATGATTGTAGCCACTGCGCTGGTCGTGCTTGTACGTTATTCAATCGCGATAGTCGTTCGTCAGCGATGGCGGGACGCGCTAGTCATGGAAATGGTGGTCTTGGATGACGTCCAGCCATCTCTAAGAGCATCGCTTATCCAAGTTGATGCCAAACAGGCTGGGATCGCACCAGACCTCCGCGATCCAATGATGCTCAACCGCTTCGCCGAACTGGTGCGTGGCGTTGATCGTGTCGTGGTCGCCTGCCCGGCGAAGCGCCGTAAGGAATGGGCAATGATGCTCAAGGGTGCCAACGTGCTAGGCGAGATCATGGTGGACGACATCGCTGATATTGGTGCCTTCAGTTTCGGTCGCATCGACGGGCACGAGACGCTCACTGTCGCCTCCGGACCACTCGATCTCAGTCAACGCATCATGAAACGTGGTTTCGATCTCGTGCTGTGTAGCATGGCGCTGCTTGCCTTGGCACCAGTATTGATCGTCACCGCAATCGCGATCAAGCTCGACAGTAATGGTCCAGTATTCTTTCGTCAGCGTCGGGTTGGTCGCGGCAACGCGTTCTTCGAGATTCTAAAATTTCGCTCAATGCGCCACGAGCTATCGGATGCTGCGGGTGCCATTTCCGCTAGCCGCGACGATAACCGCATCACTCGCGTTGGCCGAATTATCCGACGCACGAGCATCGATGAACTGCCGCAACTTTTAAATGTACTGGGCGGTTCAATGAGCCTTGTTGGCCCTCGCCCCCATGCGCTTGGCTCACTAGCGGGCGACCGGCTGTTCTGGGATGTCGATGAACGATACTGGCATCGGCATGTGCTTAAACCTGGAATTACAGGCTTGGCGCAGGTTCGTGGATTTCGTGGAGCGACACATCATCGTGATGATTTGGTAAACCGCCTTCAAAGTGACCTGGAGTATGCTGCTGGTTGGTCAATTGGCCGCGATATTTACATCCTGTTTGCGACATTTAAAGTGCTCGTACATAAGAACACATTCTAGTTCCGCTGGGTTGTTAACACCAATGCGGTTTGAAGTTCTTCCCATGTATCCTTGTTGCGTTGTGAAATCACTATCTGAGGTCGTCTTGAGTGACGGTAGCGGTCACTGCCAGAAGCGTTAGTTCTGGTCATTATTGTAACGTGTCTGTCTCGGAATGAGCTTAGGCGACCAGAACCTTGACCAGCTTGGGAGAACAAATTTGACGATCAAGGCCGTGCGTAAGGCGATTTTTCCAGTAGCGGGACTCGGCACGCGCTTTTTGCCTGCTACCAAGGCTATGCCCAAGGAAATGCTGACGGTCGTCGACAAGCCCTTGATCCAGTACGCAGTCGAGGAAGCGTTGGAAGCGGGCATTGAGCAGATCATCTTCGTGACCGGTCGTAATAAGACCGCGATCGAAGATCACTTCGATATCGCCTACGAGCTCGAGGACACATTGCGGGTGCGTGGCAAGTCGCTCGCGGCGATTGAAGGCATTCGAATGCAGCCGGGTAGCCCAGTCTATATCCGGCAGCAGGAGCCGCTTGGGCTAGGTCATGCCGTTTGGTGCGCCCGCGAGGTCGTTGGCGACGAACCCTTCGCGGTCATCCTGCCGGACGAGCTGATGGTTGGCGGCTTCATGCGCCAGATGGTTGAGGCATATACTAGTGTAGGCGGCAACTTCATCGGCGCCCTTGAGGTCTCGCCTGAGGAAACTGGCAAGTACGGCATCATCTCGCCTGGCGCGGATGACGGACGGCTGGTGGAGGTAAAGGCGCTGGTGGAGAAGCCCAAGGGTACGGCGCCCTCTAACCTGATGATCCCTGGTCGCTACATTCTCCAACCCGAAGTGATGCAGATCCTAGATGCTCACGAGACTGGTGCGGGCGGTGAGATCCAACTGACCGACGCGATGGCCCAGTTGATCGGGCGCCAGCCCTTTCATGGTTTTCGCTTTGAGGGCGAACGCTATGACTGCGGTGACAAGGCAGGCTATATTCAAGCTAATCTCGCACTCGCGCTTGGGCGCGAGGACGTCGGCCCCCAGGTGCGCCGCTTCGCCGAGACGCTACTACACGGGACCTTTGATTGAGCGGCTTAACATCACCAGACTTTATGAGAATTTCTGAGAGTGACCGTGGCGGAGCGTAGTATCTCAGCGTTGAAAGCTGAAAGGCTACCCCTTGTGAGGCGGATAGCGCCCGATTGAAGGTGGTGTGGTCGTCTATCTTCGTTGTGACGTGACGTGATGGGGTCGTCCACCCCATCACGTCAGGGTGGATGGCCCCTGAACCTGCTGCCGGTTTTCTAGACCGCTTTGAGCTGGAAAATTCCAGTGCTGAGGAGGGGCCGAGACGCGGAACATGCGACAAAAAGATCGAAGTTTTCGGAGGCGCGAATCTTCGTGGTGAAGCAGGATGAGGATGGCACGAGCGTCGGCGAGGTGTGCCGGAAGGCCGGGATCAGCACACGCTGATGCCCGGCAGCTGGGCACTCCTATTAACGTGTCAGATGGCACCGAAATGGCGTGACGAGAGCGTAGTTCGCCTTCCTGCCGGCTTGGCAGGGGCCGTATTTGGCGCTTCATGACCAGATAGCGGGGTTGCCGGGCACAGCTATCCTATGGCGGCCCTACGCTCGTGGAAGATCAGGCGGTCGATGTTGTAGGCGAGGTTGGCGAGGCCGATCTTCGTCTCGGCACGCGCGATGCCGATGGTGCGGATGAACAGCCCCATCTGGTCCTTCTGCCGGGCGAACACGTGCTCGATGCGGGCGCGCACGGTTGACTTGGCGGCGTTGGCGCGGGCGGTGCGGGCCGGCATCGGCTTGCCCCTGGGCTTCTTGCGGTGAACGCGGCTGACGCGTCCGATCGACCTGAGCCACGCCTCGTTGGAGCGGCTGCGGTAAGCGGTGTCCGCCCACACGTCGGAGGCGGTGTTGTCGTTGGTGACAACGTCACGCAGCATGCGCCCGTCGAAGCGCGCACCATCGGTGACCTTGCCGCGGCGGATGAAGCCATAGTGTTAGCGCCGGCCGATCGCGATGCTGCTCTTGTAGCCGAAGCTGGGGATGGCGATGTCGATCCCCGGCCGGCTATCGGGCAAGGCCCGTGCCTTCGCGAACTTCAGCGTCCATCGCGCGTCGGTGTCCTTCTGCGCCGCCCTGGCTGGCTGATCCGGCCATATCTCGCCGGCGCTCTTGCTCGCCTTGATCGCCTCCTTATCGGCCGCAGTGTTGCGCTGCTTCGGCGCGGCCACCAGCGTGGCGTTGACGATCTGGCCTCCCATCGGCAGATAGCCACGCTCGCGCAGCTGCCGGTCGAAGGCGACGAACAGCGCGCCGATCGTGCGGCACGGGTCAGCTTCTCGCGAAACAGCCGGATCGTGTTCTCGTCAGGCGTGGGCGCACCCAGGTCGAAGCCCAGGAACCGCAGCCAGCTCAACCGGTCGCGGATCAGGAATTCCATTCGTGCATCGCTGACGGTGTTCTGCGCCGCCAGGATCAGCACCTTGAACATCGCCACCGGATCATAGGGGGGCCGACCACCCTTGGCGCCGCTGCCATAAGCAAGCGCCTTCTCCAGCGCCGGGCGGAACACCTCAAAATCTACCACCCGCCCCATCGTCTCCAGCGGGACAGTCCGACAACCGCTTGAGCTGCTCCGATAGCCCGAACAATCCCGCCTGATGCATCTGCCGCCTCCTGCCGTCGGGTGCAGTGAATCATCTCCGGCCGGATCACACCAGGGTTATTGGGGATGCCCAGATACTTTTCCTCGACGATCCAAACCTTACCTTCGGGGTCCAAAACGGACCTCGTCGTCATTGTAGCGCTGGTCGCAGCTCAGCCATATGCCTCACTCTTATCCAAGCGCGAAGACCTGTCAGGTCCACTAGGAAGCATCTCACAGCATCGCATAGCTACGCTGGTACAGGACGCGGTCCACCCCATCACGTCACAGGCATGCGGTTTAGCCTCCGAAAGTCTGCTTTCAGTTCGCGAGCTTCGAACCGATAAACTGCATAGGCGAAGAGCAATAGGGCAAGCGACGCCGGCGCCATTATCGCGTCCATCCCTCGCGCGATCAAAATCGCGACAAGAAGCAGCAGAAATGTGATCAACCGAAGCGTCCGGGCTGGTACCTTAGGCCACGTTGAAAGAGCGAAGTGTTTGCGCTGATAACGATAGACCCCATATTCAAACCAGCGCGGTATAATCTGACTGAGGATCAACGCCGCTCCGGCCGAATGGAGATCTATGATCGCTATAGGTGATCCAAACCTAAAAGCTTGTAGAACCGGATAGACAAACACACGCGTGTCCTTGTCTACGCGGTTGTAAAAGTGGTAGACCATTCGACAGCTGAAGAGGACGCAAAGCCAGGCAGGACCAGCAATATACCATCGATCGGGGTGGATAAGCCATACCGCTGCTGCACCTAATCCGATTGCCCATACCCAGCAATAGACTTCAAGGAAGGGGTTCGTGAATCTCGCGAACTCTGGCTTAAGTTGAGGGTCGCCCTCATACCGTGCTGCGCACTTGTCATTGTCGAAGTAACCGGCTTCATAGATAGACCAGAAAGAGAAAAAGAGCAGCAGAGAGCCGGCGATGTGGGGAACCGTGATGGTGAGTCCCGAAAGGCACATTAGAAGCCAAGGTAGAACGTCCTCCCGCAGCAGTATGCGCCAGACTCTCACGCCAGGCTGCTTAACCCGGTTGAGATAATCGCCCGGAATGTAAGCGAAATCGCGATATTGCGGGTTCTTGTGAATGTTCGGCCATTGCGTAAGCAGCGGTAAGCTGCTCCTCGACAGGATATTGCGATCGTCCAGCGAATCCGTGACCATAGCCGCTCTGCCGATCAGATCAGTGCCGTGGCTCCGTTCGACCAGCGCCACCTTGCCACATGATCGATCGCCAAAGGCGCGTGTGCTGCAGCTGACCAAGTGAAAGTGGCTGGCCTGAGTTCTTTCGAGAAGCGGCCTTACCAATCGCCTGTACCCATTGGTTGCGATGATTACGGGTTCAGAGCGCGACAGAAGCGCGTCGAGAAGTGCGTTGTTCATGCGACACGTTCCCGCTGTTCGGCAGAAGCGTCGCCATCTTACGAGAGTCCAGGGGAAGAACACAGAAACGACAAGTACATGCCAGTTGTCTCTGCTGCAATCTCCGCCCGTCCATCGCCAGGGCTTGATTGCTCCTAATAGTCTGAGTAAATAACAAAGTAGAACGTAAGGGCGGGCTAAACTGATGTAGTCCTCAGTGGAATTCGACAGATAGAGCGTTTCATCTAGATCCACTATTACAGGCCCGGAAAAAGAGCCCAAACTCTCTAGGGCGCCCACAGGAGTGGTGAAATCTACGTCCTTTATTCGACCTGCGCTGTCGCTCACTTTGCGTCCCCCACGCCAATCTTTGCGACCCCATAACCCCAACGGAGGATCAAAGATAGGTATAGTTGTTGGACTAAGGCCCGGGCGCCTACCGAAGTCATCGTCCGCTCCGATGCGCTGATATTGACCTTCAGCAATGTAGGCATCAACGCCGGGCCCGTGCTGCTTCAGCGGCCGGGCACAGGGGCGACTTGCTTTTCGACCAAAGCTACGACGCTGACCAGCCGGGTGGGCATTGCGGGATGCAGGCGTCGTTCCGGCCTGCCTGGTTGCCGCAATCGCGAGCGTGCGAGCCGCCACGACACGCTCGCCACCAGCATCCTTTCAAGCCCGACGCTCGGCTGCTGGTTGTGCTCGAGGCCGAGTTCTGGACAGCATCAAAGGAATTAGACGCAGCTCCATACAGCCGCGGTCCTCAACCCGTTTTCGGCTAGCTCGACGACACGACGTTCGCTTCGCGATCGATGCAAAGCGGATTTATGAGGCGCTATCCGAAAAACCTTGCCCTGAACCGCCCCGGGTTTGC
>NZ_LAZX01000090.1 GCF_000980895.1 Sphingomonas sp. Ag1
CGCCCGCCGGACCATCCGGCGCCCAGCGTCTGATAGTTGAAGATGCGCGGCGCCGCGATCTCGTTGCGCGCCGACCGTGCCTTTTCATTGCTGGTGAAGGACGGGGAGGCCAGCGACACGCCGCGCACCGTCGTCACGCCATGCGCCAGCCACAGCTTGTAGGCGTAGGAAGCGTCGGGCGCCTTGCCCTTGGCCGGCAAATGCGTGTGCAGGTCGACGAAGCCGGGCAGCACGTACATGCCGGTTGCGTCGATCTCCTGGTCGAAATCCTGCGGCGCGCGGTTCTGCGCCAGCACCATGCCCGGCCAGCCGGCCTGGCGGATGTCGGCGATGCGATTGCCCTCGACGACGATGTCGACCGGGCCGCGCGGCACCGATCCGGTACCGTCGATCAGCGTCGCGCCGCGGATGACGAGGCGGCGGAACGGGCCGGCGCCTTCCCCCGCCGCGCGGGCCGGGGCGGCGCCCGGCTGGTTGCCGGCGGGCGCGGCTGCCGCGGCGGCGGCGCGCGGCGCCTTTTCCTCATGCGCCAGCGCGGGGCCGGCCAATGCCATGCCGGCGGCCGAGGACAGCATCAGCAGGCGAGTGTTCAACAGGCGAAACAGGGCCATGGTCGATCCTTGAATAGATGGGCAGGGGCGTGACGCGGCGGATCAGAAGCGCCGCATCAGGTTCAGCCCATAGGTGCGCGGTGCGATGCTGACGGCGTTGGTGATCCCGCCCGTATTGGCGTTCGCGCTCATCTGGTTGATGGCAGTGTCGTTCAGCAGGTTGTTGGCGAACAGATATACCCCCCAGTCACTGTCCACGCCCTCGATGCCGAAGCGCAGGTTGACCAGTTCATAAGCCGGGATCTTGCGGCGGTATATGTCCGTCGGGCTGAGCGTGCTATAGAAGGAGCCGACATGGCTCGCATCGACCCGCGCGGTGGCGGTCAGCGTGTCCGACACCGGGCGCTTGTAATCGAGCGAGGCGGAGGCGCTGATCCGCGGCACGTTGGGGATGCGGTCGCCGCGGCGGCCGGTGGCCACCACGAAATCGCTGACCTGGTCCTCCGACAGCTTGGCATCGGTGTAGCCGACCGCGCCATTGAACGAGAGGCCCGGCAGCAGATTGGCCGACAACTCGGCCTCCGCGCCCCATACCCGCGCAGCGCCCGCGTTGGAGATCAAGCCGAACACCGATCCCGTCCCCGCAGTCCGCGCCGACACCTGCAGATTGTCCCAGTCGATGCGATAACCCGCCAGGTTCAGGTACACGCCGCGCGCCAGAGTGGTCTTTGCGCCGATTTCGTAATTCCACAGGCTGTCGGAGGTATAGGCCGCGCGTTCGGCGGGCAGGCCGATCACCTGGTTTACGCCGCCGGGCCGGAAGCCCTGCGCGGCCTGCGCATAGAACAGCAGCCGGGTGGTCGGCTGCCACGACACGTTGAACTTGTAGATCAGGCCGTCTTCTTCGTAATTCGCCTCGGTATAGGGCGTCACGCGCGAGCTGTAGTGGATCTGGCCGACGTCGATCCGCCCGCCCACCTTGCGCTCGAAGTTGAAGTATCGCGCGCCGGCGGTCAGCGTCAGCTGGTCGGCTAGCTTGTAGCTCAATTCCGCATACGCCGCCTTCTGCCGCAGCTCGTCGTTGATGGTCCGGTCATAGGCGATCGCGCCTGGCGTCGACGGGCTGTACACCGCGCCCGTCTCCGGGCTCGCCACCAGCAGCAGCGATCGCACCTCGGTATCGCGGCTTTCCAGGAAGCCGCCGACCGTCCACTGGAACGGGCTGTCGCTGGTCGAGCTCAGGCGAAGCTCGTGCACCCAATTGTTCAGCTTCTGCGGCTGGTACAGCGCCGACGATTGCAGCGGCACCGTTGCGTTGAAATAGCCGGTCAGCTGGTCCGCGGTGCATTGCGTGGGGTTCGCGGCCGACGTGATGCCCAGCTGATACCGGCGGCACCCCTCGCGCGTGCCGGCGGAGTTCAGCGTGTTGACGAAGCGGCCTTCGGCATTCTGCACGGTGCCGACGCGGCCGTTGAACGTGTCGCTGACGTCGTAGGTGCGGGTAAAATCGCGATCGAAATAGCTGGTCGTGCCGATCACGCTGAACGCGTCGAAATCGTAGCGGATCGTGCCGCTGAAGATGCGGTTGTTATCCTCGTTGATATTGTCCGCGTGCATGTTGCTGGCAAAATCGAGGCCGTTGGCGCGCGAGAAATCGGGCCGCCAAAGCGGGATCGGCGCGTCGACATGCTCATAGGTCGCCGACAGGTCGATCGTCAGGTCTTCGGTCGGCGTGATGCGCAGCAGCGCCCGCCCGCCATAGCTTTCGCCGTCGTTGATGTTCTTGACGTTGCGCAGGTAGCGCGGATCAGGGCTGGTATCGGCCACGTTGCCGGCGTTGGGATCGTCGGTCAGGATGATATTGTCGACGTAGCCGGCGAACTTGTTGTAATTGCCCACGATCCGAAGCGCGATCTTGTCCTCGACGATCGGCAGGTTGATCATCCCGTCGAGTGAGAAGCCGGGCCCGCCGCCCTCGACGGCGGTCATGTTGCCGCTGAACGCCGCTTCCAGCCGGTCGGCCTTGGGCTTTTCGAAGATGATGCGCAGCGTGCCGCCCATCGATCCCGATCCGAAGAGCGTGCCCTGCGGCCCGCGCAGCACCTCGGCGCGCTCCACGTCGAACAGGCGGAAGTCCGGCGTGCTGCCGCCTGAGTCAGAGGTGGTGCCGACCGATCCCGACACCGGCGTCTCGTCATAATAGACGCCGACCGTCGGCTCGCCGGCGGAGGTGATGCCGCGGATCAGCACGCGCCGGCTGCCCGGCCCGCTGTCGACGATGCGCAGCGACGGCGCGGTGCGGGTCAGTTCGGTGAAGCTGGTGGTGCCCGATGCGGCGAGCGTCTCGCCCGAGGTTGCCGAGATCGCGATCGGCGTGTCCTGGATGCGGGTATTTCGACGAAGCGCGGTGACGACGATCTCGCCGTCGGCGCCGGAGGAGGGGGCGCTCGCCTCCGTGCTGGGGGACTCCGCCGGTGGCGGCGGCGCGTCCTGCGCTGCGGCGAGGCTTGGCGTCACCGCCATGACACTGCCGAGGAGAAGCGCACGCAAACCAGCCTGACGCCGGGCGGCGCCATTACGTCCCATCATCGATATTTCCCCCATCTTGCTGCGGTGGCTGCGCCTGCTGGCGCTTCACCCCGTAACCTTCATGCGGAGATTAGCTTTGCGGCGACCGAAAGTGTTCCGTTTCTGGGGCGCGATAACAGAATTGTTGCGTCTTTAATGATCGATAAAACGCAGATCCTTCGGCAATGAAGCGAGTGAGGGGACATTGTTTCGTCACTCCGGCCCACAGGAAGGCAATGTCGCGCCACCTTGTCGCTCGCGCCGAAGGTCAGGCGATCGGCACATTGTTTCCCGATTTGACGCGATCGAGCGCGATCAGGCTGCGGAACGTCGCCACCGCCGGATTGTGCGCGAACAGCCGCCGGGTCGTCTCCTCATAGGCGACCATGTCACTGCTCAGGATGACGAGGACGAAGCTGATCCCGCCGGTGACGTAATAGCATTGCTGGACGTCGGCATCGGCGCGGAACAGCGCCTTGGCCGCGTCGACGGTCGCTGCGCGCTCATCGACCAGATGCACCTCGACGATGGCCGTAATCGCCAGCCCCAGCGCGGCAGTATCCACGACGGCGGTATTGGCGGTGATGATCCCCGCCGCTTCCATCGCCGCGATCCGCCGCTGCACCGCCGCCGCAGACAAGTTGACCGCCTCGGCAATCGCGCGCTGCGGCGTCTTGTTGTCGCGCTGGATCACGCGAAGGATCGCGCGGTCGAACGGGTCGAGCTTCGCCCGGCGCTGGCCGGGGCGGTGAGAGGGGGATCGCGCCATTCGCGAGTGATTGTTGCTTTTACCCGCCATATCAAGCGCACACCACTCGCGCCGCGCGCATTATCGTTGCACCGGTCAGCAGGGGACTCGTGTGTCAGCATCGATCATCGGCGCGCGTCATGGCAGTGCGATCGCACGCGGCACCGCTTGCGGTGCCGCGGCGGGCGCCTTGTGGGGACTGGTGTTCCTTGCCCCCGCGCTGGTGCGTGATTTCACCCCGCTCCAGCTCACCGTCGGCCGCTATCTCGCTTATGGCGCGATCGCCGCTGCGCTGATCGGCCCGCAGTGGCGGCGGCTGTCCCGATTGCTGACGCGACGAGATTGGCTGACGCTGGCGTGGCTCGCGCTCACCGGCAACACACTTTACTATGTGCTGCTGTCCACCGGGGTGCAGACGGCGGGTATCCCGCTCACATCGCTGGTGATCGGCTTCTTGCCGGTTGCGGTGACGATCGTCGGCAGTCGGGATCGCGATGCCGTCCCGCTGCGCCAGCTTGCGCCGTCGCTGCTACTCGGCGCGGGCGCGGCCTTGTGCATCGGCTGGCAGGCGCTCGATCCCTCCGCAGCAACCCCGGGCACGCGCAGCATCGTCGGGCTGGCGTGCGCCATCGGGGCGCTCATCTGCTGGACGGTCTATGCCGTCGGCAATGCCCGTGCGCTGGCCAGCCGGCCGGGCGTCTCGGTGCATGACTGGAACCTGCTGATCGGCCTCGCCACCGGCGCACAGGCGATCGTGCTTCTGCCGTTCGCCTTGTCCGGCGCGGCGGCTGCGCACGGCATGACCGCCTGGGGGCAATTCGCCGCCGTGTCGGTTGGCGTCGCGGTGGCCGCGTCGATCATCGGCAACGCCTTGTGGAACAAGATGAGCCGCCTGCTCCCGCTGACGATGGTGGGGCAGATGATCCTGTTCGAAACGCTCTTTGCGCTGCTCTACGGCTTCTTCTGGGAACAGCGCTGGCCCACCCCGGCGGAGATCGCCGCCGCGACGCTGGTCATCGCCAGCGTGCTGTCCTGCATCCACGCGCACCGCCCCCGGCATCGGCCCCGCCCGTTGGCGAGCGATGCCGGGGAGCCGGCACGTTAGAAGTCGACGTTGGCCGAAATCAGCAGGCGGCGTCCTTCCTGGTTGATTGAATAGGCCGGTGTGAACGCCGTCACCGGCGCGGCCGCGGTGCCGCTCAGATAGGGCTCGTACACCGCGTAATCGGTGTCGAGGATGTTCCACAGCGTTGCGGACAGGCGGAGCGCCGGCGTCACCTGATACGATCCGCCCAGGTGGAACAGCTCATAGCCGCGGAAGTCGCCCACCGCACGCTGCTGGTCATTGTTGCCGCGGTACCGGCTCGACCGGATCTCGGCGCGCGTCCACACCGTCGCCTTCTCGGTCAGTCGCCACCGCAAATTGGCGTTCACCATATGCTTGGGAATGCCGATCAGCGGCAGGCCAGCCTCGGGACCGCTCAGCTGTTCGCTTTCGGTATAGGTGTAATTGGCGGCCAGCGAGAGAGTGGGGGTGAATTCCACCCGTCCGGCCGCCTCGATCCCGCGCGTGCGCGCCTTGTCGATGTTGATTGACTGGCTGAACAGGTCGACGGCGGGAAAATTGCCGACGTCGAGGCAGCCCGGTCGGTTCGGATTACCGGCGAAACGACAGTTGGGGATCCCTGGGCCGGTCGCGATCTTGTCGTCGAAATCATTGTTGAACAGCGTCACATTGCCGCTGAACAGGCCGCCATTGTCGTAATAGACGCCCGCCTCATAGGTCGTCGTCGTCTCCGGCGTCAGGCTGGGCGTACCGAGCAGCGGGATACGTCCCTGTCCGCCAAAGCCGATGATGCCTTCCGCGATCTGCTCGACCCGCGGCGTCTTGAAACCACGGCTCACCCCGCCCTTCAGCGTCAGCACGTCGGAGACGTTCCAGACCGCATAGGCGCGCGGCGACCATTTGTCGCCAAAGGTGGAATGATTGTCATAGCGCACGCCGCCCGTCAGCTTCACGTCCTCGACGACGGTCAGCGTCGCTTCCGCAAAGCCTGCCCATTGGGTGAAGGTGAAGGGTTCGGGCGCCACGCCCTCGACCATCCGGGCGTGCCAATATTGGCCGCCCACGGTGAGGGCCACCGGGCCTTGCTTTCCGGCCAGGCGTGAATCGATGATGTCGTTGCGCGCCTGCAGCTCGCGCGGGCTGCCGGGCACCTGCCCGGGCGTGCCGTTGGGGATCAGGCGACCGATCGTCTCGGTCTCGTTGCGCGTCAGCGTCGTGTCCAGCGTACCGATCGGGCTGCGCCAGCTGTGCGCCAGCACATAGTTCGACCGGTTGAACCGCTGCTCGGGTGCATAGCCGCCGGAACCCAGCGTGCCGAGCCGCCCTTCGCTATTGTCATAGCGCTGCTCGTTGCGGTCATATTCCAGCCACAAGTCATGGTCCGCATGCGGCGTCAGCGTCAGCCGCCCGCCATAGGTATAGACGTCCGACCGGACGGGGTTACGCCCCAGCGTCAGCGCCGGGTCACCCGGGATGGGGATGTCCGAGCCCTCGCGATGGAACACGCTGCCGCGCAGCGTCAGGCCCAGCAGGTCGCGCACCACGGGGCCCTGTGCAAAGGCGTTGACCGACTGGATGTTGCCGAACCGCTCGTCGAACTGAACGGTGCTTTCCGCCGTCGCCGATCCGACCCACCGATCGCCGACCTTGCGGGTGATGATGTTCACCACCCCGCCCATCGCGTCCGACCCGTACAGCGTCGACATCGGCCCGCGCACCACCTCGATCCGTTCGATCGCCGAATAGGGCGGGATGAAGCTGGTGGAGGTTTCGCCGAACCCGTTCGGCGTGACTCCGCCCGGCGGATTCTGCCGCCGCCCGTCGATCAGCACCAAAGTATAATCGCTCGGCATGCCGCGGATCGAGATGTTGAGGCCGCCGGTCTTGCCCGCCTCGCCGCCGACATCGATCCCCTGCACGTCGACCAGCGCTTCGGCGAGGCTGCCGAACCTCTTGTCCTGCAGGTCGGCGCGGTCGATGACGCTGATGCTCGCGGGGGCGTCGACGATGCGCTGGGCGTAGCCCGCGGCGGTCACCACGATGTCGCCGGTCGGCGCGTCCTGGCGCGTCCCGCTACTGGCGGGTTCCTCGGCGTTCGCCACCGTGACCGACGGGGCGCTTGACCCTGCCTCTGTCTGCGACTGGGCGCCAGTTTGCGCCTGAACCTCAGTTTGCGCCTGGGCGGGTGACAGCGCTGCGAGAGACAGCGTGCAAAAAGCCGCTGAGCACAGCATGGACGTCCGGAACATGAAACCCCTTTGTGAGACTGACTCGCAATTGCATCGTGCCCTGCGGCACGGGGCTATATAGGTCAATGCAAATCATTCGCAGCAACATTTTGACACGCCCGTCCGGATAAACCGCCGGGCCATCCAACGTGGTTGAACCCGCCCCGCCTTCGGCTAAGCTTGCGTCCTGCCTGCGACAGACAGGAGAGGATGAATGCTGCTCAGCGAGGTTCCGGTGCATGCGGCGCACCGGGCGCCCGATCGTGTCGCGGTGCGCCTGGACGAGCGCGCGATCACGTACAGCCAGATGCGCGACGATTGCTGGCGGCTCGGGCAGGCGCTGCTCGGCATCGCCCAGCCGGGCGACCGGGTGGCGATCCTCGCCGAAAACTGCCTCGAATATGCGCTCTGCTATTATGCCGTGCCCGGCGCCGGCATGACGCTGACCTTCCTCAACTACCGCCTCGCCCCGGCCGAGCTCGCCTGGATCATCAACGATGCCGCGCCTAGCGTTCTGATCGTCCAGGACAAATATCTCGGCGCGATCCGCGCCATCCGCGATCAGACCCCCTCGGTCCGGCACCTGCTGGTGATCGGTGCCGCGGCGGAAGGGGCGGCCAGCTTCGATGCGTTGCTGGCCAGCGGCACGCCGCAACCGCTGCCCCCGCCATCAGAGGACTCGATCGCCTGGCTGCTCTACACCTCGGGCACCACCGGCTTGCCCAAGGGCGCGATGCTCACCCATCGCAACGTCATGGCCGCCGTGTTCAACAGCCTGGCGAGCTGGGACAAGGAGCCCGATTCCCACTATCTGCTCACCTTCCCGATGTATCACGTCGCCGGCTACGGCATGGTGGTGAACCATCTGCGCGGCGCGGAGCTGACCATCCTGCCCAATTTTGTGCCCGAGGCGCTGTTCGCCCTCATCGAACGTCACCGCATCACCTCCACCGCCGCCGCCCCCACGATGATCGCGCTGCTCCTCGATCACCCCGCGATGCCCGATTACGACCTCTCCTCGCTGCGCAACGTCGGCTATGGCGCCTCCGCGATGCCCGCCGCCGTGCTGCTGCGCGCGCGGGAAAAATGGCCGCAGGTGCGCTTCGGCACTGGCTTCGGCATGACCGAGCTTGCCGGCAACGTCATGGTCCTGACCGCCGACGAGCATGATCGCGCGATCGATGAGGGCCTGCCGATCCTGAACTCGGTCGGCCGCCAGATGCTGCTCGCCCGAGTCCGCGTCGTCGATGAGGCGATGGCCGACGTTGCGCCTGGCGTGGAGGGGGAGATCGTGGTGAAGGGCGATCAGGTCCTCACCGGCTATTGGCGCAACCCGGAGGCGACGGCCCGGGCCTTCACCGACGGCTGGTTCCACACCGGCGACGTCGGCCGCTGGGATGCTGACGGCTATCTCACCATCGTCGATCGCAAGAAGGACATGATCGTCACCGGCGGGGAGAACGTCTACCCGCGCGAGGTGGAGGAAGTGCTCTACCGTCACCCCGCCGTGCTGGAGGCAGCGGTGGTCGGCATGGCGGATCCCGTGTGGGGTGAAAGCGTCGTCGCGATCATCGCCACCCGCGACGGCGAAGCCACGGACGCCGCCGCGCTGATCCGGCACTGCCGCGACCATATCGCCAGCTACAAGAAGCCAAAGGCTGTCGCCTTCATCGCCGAACTGCCCAAGAACGCCTCCGGCAAGGTCCTGAAACGCACCTTGCGCGACATGCTCGCCGACGGCGGCCTGATGCTGGAGCGCTAGCGCCCGGGAGGGGTCAGCGTGGAGGGATATACGAGAAAGAAGAGTGGCGGAGCGGGAGGGATTCGAACCCTCGATACGGTTTTGCCGTATACTCACTTTCCAGGCGAGCGCCTTCGACCACTCGGCCACCGCTCCGCATGTCCCGGAAGAAGCGCGCCCTAGGCCGGTCTTTCGCCGCGCGCAAGCGTTTGCCGCATACGCATCAATCGTCCTCGTCCTCGAAGCCGACCAGCGCCAGCGCGCGCGCCTTGATCTGGCGCATCGCGCACCAGTGGATCAGCGCCTCCTCCCGCCCGTGGGTCACCCACACTTCGCGCGGCGCGATTTCCTCGATCGTGTCGGTCAGCTCGTCCCAATCGGCGTGGTCGGACATGATCAGCGGCAGCTCGACGAGCTTCTGTCGCGCACGCTGGCGCACCCGCATCCACCCGCTCGCCATCGCGGTGATCGGATCGGGCAGGCGGCGCGACCAGCGGTCGTTGAGCGCGCCGGGCGGGCACATCACGACATGCCCCGCCATCGCTGCCTTGGGCACCCCCGCGACAGGGATCAGCTCGCCCAGCCGCACGCCATGATCGGCATAAAGGTCGCACAATCGCTGCAACGCGCCATGGATATAGATCGGCGCCTCATGCCCGCGCTCGCGCAGCTCGGCGATCACCCGCTGCGCCTTGCCCAGCGCATAGGCGCCGACCAGCACGCAGCGATCCGGGTTGGCGTGCAGCCGCGCGACCAGCTTGTCGATCTCGTCCCCGGTATCGGGGTGGCGGAACACGGGGAGGCCGAACGTCGCCTCGGTGATGAACACATCGCACGCCACCGGCTCGAACGGCGCGCAGGTCGGGTCCGGCCGGCGCTTGTAGTCGCCCGACACGACGATCCGCTCGCCGCGATATTCCAGCAGGATCTGCGCCGATCCCAGCACATGGCCGGCGGGAACGAAGGTCGCCTGCACCTCGCCCAGCCGCACGCTATCGCCATAGCCTACCGGGTGTCCCGCCTGCTCGCCATAGCGCGTGTCCATGATCGCCAGCGTCTCGGGCGTCGCCCACACCGCGCCATGCCCGCCGCGCGCGTGGTCGGCATGGCCATGAGTCACCAGCGCGCGTGGCTGGGGCAGGGAGGGATCGACCCAGGCATCGGCCGGGCGAACGAAGATGCCATGGGGGTGAGGTTCGAGCCAGTCGCCAAGCTTGGGCATGGGGGCAGTACGCACGAGCGGATCAAATCGCCCCGGCGCCTCGTTGTGGGAACAACAGAAAAAGGAGAGTGCGGCATGGAACATCAGGCTTTGGGCGACAGCCTTTGGGTTTTCGTCGTCATCGGCGGCTTCATCATCCTGGGCCTCGCGATCGCCTTTGCGAAGTTCCGCAACAAGGTGACCCCGGAACAGGAACGCCGCACCGAAGAGGCGACTCACCGGCTGTACGAGGAACAATCGCGCGAGGACGCCGCGCGCGGCTGATTGTCGCGCCGCGCCGTCACTTGGCCGGCGCGGTCGGCGGCGGCCGATCCCGCGGTGACAGCGCCTCCCTGCGAGCCGGGCGCTGGGACAGCCGCGTGATCTGATCGCCAGGACGCTATGCCGCCGCTCCCTCAGGGGAGAGTGTGCTCCGAGTGTGCTGCGTCAGGGGCTGTCGCCGCAAAGCGCCACCTGCCGCGGCCGGGCGACGATGCAGGCGCGGCGTTCTGAAACGGGATGGCGACCCTATATGTCGACGCGATGACTGTTTCACTTCCGACCCCGCTGGCCGACTGGTTCGCGTCGCGGGGCTGGTCTCCGCGCCGCCACCAGCTCGACATGCTCGCCGAGGGCCGCGCCGGGCGGCACGCGCTGCTCGTCGCCGCGACTGGCGCAGGCAAGACGCTCGCCGGCTTCCTTCCCACGCTTGCGGAATTGATCGAGCAGCCGACCGAGGGTCTCCACACCCTTTATGTCTCGCCGTTGAAGGCGCTGGCGGTCGACATTCAGCGCAATCTCGTCACGCCCCTCGATGAGATGGGTCTCGACGAAATGGGCATCGACATCCGCGTCGAAACCCGCACCGGCGACACCCCGTCCGATCGCAAGGCGCGCCAGCGGGTGAAGCCGCCGCAGATCCTGCTCACCACACCCGAATCGCTGTCGCTGCTGCTGAGCTACCCCGACAGCTTCACCATGTTCGCCGGCCTGCGCACGATCGTGATCGATGAGGTGCACGCCTTCGCCACCGGCAAGCGCGGCGACCTGCTGTCGCTATGCATGGCCCGGCTTCAGGCGATCGCACCTGGCCTGCGCCGCGTCGCCTTGTCCGCCACGGTCGCCGATCCCGACGGCTATCGCGCCTGGCTTGCGCCCGACGGCGATATCGAAAGCATCAGCCTGGTGCAGGGCGAAACCGGCGTCGATCCCAATATCGCCATCCTGCTGCCCGAGGATCGCGTGCCCTGGGCGGGCCATTCCGGCCGCTATGCCGCGGCGCAGGTGATGGCGGAGATCGAGACTCACAAGACCACCATCGTCTTCTGCAACACGCGCAGTCTGGCTGAGCTGATCTTCCAGGATCTGTGGAAGGCGAACGAGATGCAGCTGCCGATCGGCATCCATCACGGCAGCCTGGAAAAAGAGGCGCGGCGCAAGGTGGAGGCGGCGATGGCTGGCGGCCGCCTGCGCGCGCTGGTCGCCACCGCCAGCCTCGACCTGGGGGTCGATTGGGGGGATGTCGATTGCGTCATCCAGATGGGCGCCCCCAAGGGATCGTCGCGCCTGCTCCAGCGCATCGGCCGCAGCAATCACCGCCTTGATGAGCCGTCGGAGGCGATCGTCGTCCCCGGCAACCGCTTCGAATATCTCGAGGCGCGCGCCGCGCTCGACGCGGTGGAGGCCGGCGAGCTTGATACCGACGTGTTCCGCATGGGCGCGCTCGACGTGCTGGCGCAGCATGTCATGGCCTGCGCCTGCGCCGCCCCGTTCGATCAGGCCGCATTGCTAGACGAGATCCGCTCGTCGCTCCCCTATTCGGCGCTCACCGATGAGCTGTTCGACAAGGTGCTCGGCTTCATCCGCGACGGCGGCTACAGCTTGCGCGCTTATGATCGGTTCAAGCGGCTGACGCAGGATGCCGATGGCCTGTGGCGCGTCAGCCATCCGAAATTCGTTGCGCAGCATCGCCTCAACGCCGGAATCATCGTGGAGGCGACGATGCTCAAGGTCCGCTTCCGCAACGGCCGCGCGCTGGGCAAGGTGGAGGAGGCGTTCGCCTCCACGCTCAGCCATGGCGACACCTTCTTCTTCGCCGGGATGAGCCTTGAGGTGGAGAAGATCGATACCGAGGATCTGATCGTCCGCGCCACCGCGCGGCCCGCGCGAATCCCCACTTATGGCGGCAGCCGGATGCCGCTCTCCACCAACCTCGCTGATCGCGTCCGCGGCTTCCTCGATACGCCTGCCGAATGGGCGCGCTTCCCCGATGACGTGCGCGAATGGCTGGAAATCCAGGCCCGCCGCTCCGCGCTGCCGCATCCCGACCAGCTGCTCGTCGAAACCTTCCCGCGCGAAGGGCGCAACTACATGGTCGCCTATTCCTTCGAGGGGTGGAACGCGCACCAGTCGCTCGGCATGCTGATCACGCGGCGGATGGAAACCGCGGGGCTGAAGCCGCTCGGCTTCGTCGCCAATGATTATGCCATCGCCACCTATTCGATCGATCCCGTCACCGATCCCGCCGCGCTCTTCTCGCCCGACATCCTTGAGCATGAATTCGTCGACTGGGTACAGCAGTCGCACCTGCTGAAACGCGCCTTCCGCGAGGTCGCGGTGATCGGCGGGCTCGTCGAGCGGCAGCATCCCGGCAAGCGCAAGACCGGCAAGCAGGTCACCTTCTCCACCGACCTCATCTACGACGTCCTGCGCAAGTACGAACCCGGCCATATCCTGCTCGAGGCTGCCTGGGCCGACGCCCGCGCGCGCATGACCGACGTCGGCCGCCTCGCTGACCTGCTCGATCGCGCGGCGGGGACGATGCTGCACGTCGATCTCCCGCGCGTCTCGCCGCTCGCCGTGCCGGTGCTGGTGCTGATCGGGCGCGAACGAGTCGCCACCGGCAGCGCGGACGATGCGCTGCTGATCGAGGCGGAGGCACTCGCCGGGGAAGCGATGCGCCTCGACTGAGGCCGCAGGCCTCCGCCGCCGGGGATAACGATTGACAAGGGTCCGGATCGGGCGCTTCATCCCTGCATGCGCCGCTGGCTTGCCTTGCCGCTCCTGTCGCTGCTCGCCAATGCGGACGATCAGCAGCCCGTGGTGCCGCCCGCGCCGATCACCGATTACGCCGCGCACATCGGGCTTGGCCACGCCGAGGATCCGGCGGTGCCGACCGGCGAGCATCTCGATTTCGGCGTCGACGGCCCGCGCATGACGGTGCCGGTCCAGATCGCGGGGGCGGGGCCCTATCAGTTCGTCATCGATACCGGCGCCCAGCGAACGGTGATCAGCCGTGAACTGGCCGCACGGCTCCGCCTGCCCGGCGGCCGCAACGTCCGCCTGACCGGGATGACCGGGACACAGGATGTCGGCACGGTGGTGATCCCGTCGATTTCCGTCAGCACGCTCGGCGGGGAGCGGATCGAGGCGCCGGCGCTATCGGCGGCGAACCTCGGCGCGCCCGGCATGCTCGGCATCGACGCGCTTCAGGGCCATGCGCTGGCGATCGATTTCGATCAGCAGCGAATGACGGTGACGCCGGCCCGCAAGCGCGGCGAGCGGGTCCGCCGCGCCCCAGACGAAATCGTCATCCAGGCGAAAAGCCTGTTCGGGCAGCTCGTCGTCACCGACGCGCGCGTCGGCGGGGAACGGGTCCGCGTCATCCTCGACACCGGCAGCGTGGTGTCGATGGGCAATCTCGCGCTGCGCAAACGGCTCGCCAGGCGGGGCAAGGTCACGCCGATCACGCTGATCAGCGTGACGGGCGGCGAACTCGTCGCCGATTATGGGTCGGTCAAGTCGATCAAGATCGGCGATGCCGAGATCCGCGACATGCCCGTCGCCTTTGCCGACGTCCCGCCGTTCCGCGTGTTCGGGCTGGAAAAGAAGCCGGCGATCATGCTCGGCATGGACGTGCTGAAACTGTTCACCCGCGTCCAGATCGATTTTGCGAACCGCGAATTGCGCCTGCTGCTGCCGCGCGGCGCCGCGCGCCGCGGCTAGGGCCGGATTTCTCCATAAAGGGCCGAATGCGCCCAAAAGCGGCCGAAAACGGCCGAACGACTCCAGTCGATGCCTCGTTGAGGCCGATGGCCCATAAAAAAGGGCCCGGCACTTTCGTACCGGGCCTAGTGCGTCCGCAGGAGGAACATCGTCTGGGAACCGGCCGCAGCCGTCCCCCAATCTCGTCAATAATTGTAGGCGCGCTCGCCATGCTCGCCGAGGTCGAGCCCTTCGCGCTCCACCTCTTCGCTGACCCGCAGCCCGACGGTCGCCTTGGCGATCGAGAAGGCGATGGCGGATCCGACGCCGGCCCAGGCAACCGAGATGAGCACTGCGACCACCTGGGTCACGAGCTGCGGCCCCAGGGCATAGTCGGCCGCACCCGGCCCGCCGAGGCCCGGCAGCATGGTGAATGCCGTGCCGATCGACCCCACGATGCCACCGATGCCGTGGATGCCGAACGCATCCAGCGAGTCGTCAAGGTTGAGTTTGGGTTTCACCGCGACCACGAAATAGGCGCAGATGATGGCCGCGATCGCACCCAGCAGGATGGCGCCGAACGGCCCCGAATTGCCCGCCGCCGGGGTCACCGCAACCAGGCCGGCGATCGCGCCGGAGCAGGCGCCCAGCATCGATCCCTTGTGGCCCAGCATCCGCTCGGTCAGCATCCAGAACAGCACGCCCGCCGCCGTGGCGACAAAGGTGTTGATCATCGCCAGCGCCGCCGAGCCATTGGCCTCCAGCGCCGATCCGGCGTTGAACCCGAACCAGCCGACCCACAGGAGGCCGGTGCCGATCAGCGTCATGACCAGCGAGTGCGGGGCCATGATCTCTTTCTTGTAGCCCAGCCGCGGGCCGATGATGATCGCCCCGACCAGCGCCGAGATGCCGGCGTTGATGTGAACCACCGTGCCGCCGGCGAAGTCGAGCGCGGCGGGCTGCCAATTAAAGAGAAGGCCGTTGCCCGCCCACACCATGTGCGCGATCGGGAAATAGACGATGGTGAGCCAGATCAGCGCAAAGACCATCAGGCCGGCAAACTTCATCCGCTCGACCAGGCCACCGACCACCAGGCTGACGGTGATCGCCGCAAAGGTCATCTGGAAGGCGATGAAGACATATTCCGGGATGACGACACCGTCGGTGAAGGTTGCCGCCGTCGAGTCGGCGTTGACCCCGGCAAGGAACAGCTTGTTGAACCCGGCGATAAAGGCGTTGCCGCCGTCACCGAACGCCATGGTGTAGCCGTAGGTGACCCAGATGATCATCGCGAAGCTCGCGACGGCCAGGATCTGGGTCAGCACCGATAGCATGTTCTTGGTGCGCACGAGGCCGCCATAGAACAGCGCCAGCCCGGGCACGATCATCGTCATGACCAGCACGGTCGCGGTCATCATCCAGGCGGTGTCGCCCTTGTTGGGCACCGGCGCGGTTGCCTGGGCCCAGGCGGGTGCCGCCGCCGCGGCTGTTGCCGCCACGCCCAATGCCAGGGCAGTCCTGATTATCTGCTTCATCACCACCCCCCTCAGAGTGCCGTATCGTCGGTTTCGCCGGTACGGATGCGCACCGCCTGCCCGACATCGAGTACGAAGATCTTGCCGTCGCCGATCGCGCCGGTATTCGCGGCCGCCTGCACCGCCTCCACCACGCGATCCGCGAGGTCGACAGGGCAGACCACTTCGATTTTGATCTTGGGCACCATGTTGGTGCTGTATTCGGCGCCGCGGTAGATTTCGGTCTGGCCCTTCTGGCGCCCGAAACCCTTGACCTCGGTGACTGTCATCCCCGCCACCCCGATCCCGGTGAGTGCTTCCCTCACTTCGTCGAGCTTGAACGGCTTGATGATGGCTATGACCAGTTTCATCGCGCCCCCTTCCGTTACCGGGAAAGGTACTTCGCAACAGATGTGCCAAACCGCCGCTGCCTAGTGCATGGTCACGGCAACCACATTTGGCACGTTACTTTTTGTGCAGATGCGAAAACATGCTCAAGAATTAGGCATCGTCGACTACGAACCTGGCACGATCAAGATCATCCTCATCGACCATCAGGCGCACGGGGATCAGCAACCAGCTGCCGTCGGCGATCGACGCCCCGGCATCGAAGGTGAGCGCGACTATTCCTTCGCTCTCCAATCGCGCGGCGAGGATGCTGGCAAGATTGCGGTCATAGCGACCCAGTTCGACCAGCATCAGCGCGGCAGCGCGTCGGGCGTGCGTACTGGCAAGTCATCGATGCTTTTCGCGTTGCTGCCCTGCCAATAGGCCAGCCGCTCTTCATCGCTGTACTTGGCGTTGTATTTGTTCAGCGTCTCACGCGGATGATCCAGCGTCATCTGCGGCACGCCCCAGCCGCAGGACGTCTGCGCCTGGTCGATCGCCACGACGAAGATCTGCCGCGTGCCGGGCAGTGGCGGAAACTCGCTATACAGCGCGCGCCATTCCGGATCCTGGGGAAGGACTGGGCGGCCCCGACCGTAGATGCGAAAGATCAGTGCGGGCTGATCGAAGGCGCAGAACATGATGGTGATGCGCCCGTCGGCGAGCAGGTGCGCGTTGGTCTCATTGCCCGATCCTGCAACGTCGAGATAGGCGACGGTGGTCGGGTCCAGAACGCGGAACGTGTCCATGCCCTTGGGGCTGAGGTTGATCCGCGCGCCGGGCGCGCTCGTTGCCACGAAGAAGACCGGCTGCCGGGCGATGAAGGCACGATGCGCGTCGTTCAGCGCCGGAAAGAATTCCGCCATGCAGGCGTGCTCCCCTGTTCAGGCGAGAAGGATGGCTCGCGGCGCCTGCCTACCATTTACGATGCGTCCGATCCACCGCACCGCCGGTAGTCACCAGCGGTGCGAGGTGTCAGGAATGCACCCGGCGATCTCAGTCGAACAGCGAGGAGACGCTGGTCTCGTCGGCGATACGGCGGATCGCCTCCGCAAGGAGCGGTGCAATCGTCAGGTGCCGGATACGCTTGGCGTGGCTGATGGCTTCCTGGTTGCCGATCGAATCGGTGATCACCAGCTCGCGCAGCGCCGACCCTTCGACCCGGGCGACGGCACCGCCGGAGAGGACGCCATGGGTGACATAGGCAACGACGTCCTCGGCGCCCGCCTCACGCAGCGCTGCGGCCGCGTTGCACAGCGTGCCGGCGGAATCGACGATATCGTCGATCAGGATGCAGAAGCGCCCTTCCACGTCGCCGATGATGTTCATCACCTCCGACTCGCCCGCGCGCTCGCGGCGCTTGTCGACAATCGCCAGCGGTGCATTGTCGAGCCGCTTGGCGAGCGCGCGCGCGCGCACCACGCCGCCCACGTCGGGGGAGACGACCATCAGGTTCTTCGACCCGAAGCGCGCCAGGATGTCCGCGGACATGACCGGCGCGCCAAACAGATTGTCGGTCGGGATGTCGAAGAAGCCCTGGATCTGACCGGCATGGAGGTCGACGGAGAGCACGCGGTCGGCGCCCGCCGTGGTGATCAGGTTGGCGACCAGCTTGGCCGAGATCGGCGTGCGCGGGCCCGGCTTCCGGTCCTGCCGCGCATAGCCGAAATAGGGGAGGACTGCCGTTATCCGCTTGGCCGACGCGCGCTTCAGCGCATCGATGCAGATCAGCAACTCCATGAGGTTGTCGTTGACCGGATAGCTGGTCGACTGGATCAGGAAAACGTCTTCACCGCGGACGTTCTCCATGATCTCGACGAAGATCTCCTCGTCGGCGAATCGCCGCACCAGAGCCTCGGTCAACGGGAGCTCCAGATAGGAGGCAATGTCCCGTGCCAGCGGCAGGTTGGAGTTGCCGGTCATCAGTTTCATGTCAGCACGCCCTTTCGTGACGCCCCCTTAGCGGGCCGGGCATATGTTGCAATCGTGCGACGCACTCAGAGGACGTTTGCCGTCGCGCGTCGCAGGGCGTACCGGCGCCGACATGACCATCGTTACCCGCTTTGCCCCGTCACCGACCGGGCGGCTGCACGTCGGCAACATCCGCACGGCGCTGCACAACTGGATGTTCGCGCGTGCTCATGGCGGCCGCTTCATGCTGCGGATCGACGATACCGATCAGGAGCGTAGTGAAGAACGGTTCGTCGAGGCGCTGCGCGAGGATCTGGCGTGGCTGGACCTTGAGGCTGATGGCGAGGCGCGGCAATCGGCGCGTTTCGATCTGTATCAGGCGCGCTTCGATGCGCTGGTCGCGGCCGGACGTATTTACCCGGCCTATGAGACCAGCCAGGAACTGGACCTCAAGCGAAAGATCCAGCTGGGCCGCGGACTGCCGCCCATCTACGATCGCGGGGCACTGGCGCTGAGCGATGCGGATCGCTCGCGGCTGGAGGCGGAGGGCATCAAGCCGCATTGGCGCTTCCGGCTCGATCATGGCGCGCCGATCGAATGGGACGACATGATCCGCGGTCACCAGCGGTTCGATCCCGCTACGATGAGCGACCCGATCGTGCGCCGCGCCGATGGTTCATGGCTGTATATGCTGCCGTCCGCGATTGACGACGTCGACATGGGGATCACGCATGTGGTGCGCGGCGAGGACCATGTCGCCAACACCGCCTTGCAGATCCAGATGTTTGCCGCGCTTGGCAGCACCCCGCCGACCTTTGCCCATGCCGCGCTGCTCACCGGCGCCGAGGGCAAATTGTCCAAGCGGCTGGGTAGCCTTGGCGTCGACCAGCTTCGCGAGGCGGGGGTGGAGCCGCAGGCGATCCGGGCGCTGCTGGCGCGGCTCGGCACCAGCGATCCGGTTGAGCCCGCGGTTGACATGGAGCCGCTGCTTGCCGCTTTCGATTTTGCCCGCTTTGGCCGAGCGCCGGCGCGGTTCGACGAGGCGGAATTGATGCAGCTGAATGCGCGGATCGTCCATCAGCTCCCATTCGAAGCGGTGCGCGATCGCTTGCCGCCTGCCATGACGCCCGTTGCCTGGGAAGCAGTGCGGCCGAACCTCTCGACCGTGGCGGAAGCGGCCGACTGGTGGGGCGTGGTCGAAGGGCCGGTCACAGCGGCGGCGCTATCGGCTGACGATGGCGCCTATCTGGCCATTGCTGCCGAGGAAGCTGCGGCGATCGATTGGGATGGCGACCCCTGGCACGGTCTGACCGAGCGGCTGAAGGAGCGCACAGGACGCAAGGGCAAGGCGCTGTTCCTGCCGTTGCGGCGCGCGCTCACCGGTCGCGATCACGGGCCGGACATGGCGGCGCTGCTGCCGTTGATCGGCCGCGACCGGGCGCTCGCGCGACTTCGCGCCGCTTCCGGCGGCTAATTGGACCAGGGTCTGGCCGTCGCGGCCGCGCGCGCCTATGTTGCGCGGATGCAGTTCTTTGCCCGGCTAAGCCCGTTTCGCGCGGTGCGCGACCTACGCCTGTTTCTGCATCAGCGGCAGAAGCACGAACTGTTCTTCCTGTTTCTCTCCGTCTTTATGACCGGCTTGCTGCTGATCGGCTTCGCCAAGGATTCGAAGGTCGAGAAGGTCTACAAGCCGGACATCATCTATGTTCAGCAATGGCGCCTCGATCGCAGCGAGGCGGAGATTCGCGCGCAGCAGGCGATCGATGCCCCGATCAAGCAGAAGCAGATCGAGGAGCGCGAAAAGGCGCTGGCCGAGCGGCAGGCATCCTTCAAGCGTCTTGAGGACAAGATGAAGAAGTGGGGGCTCTGACCGCCGGCGTGTCGTCCGCGGACCAGCGCTGGATGGGGGCTGCGCTGGCGCTCGCCAGCCGCGGGCAGGGGCGCACCCATCCCAATCCTTCCGTCGGATGCATTCTGGTGCGTGATGGCATTGTTGTCGGGCGCGGCTGGACCCAGCCGGGTGGCAGGCCGCACGCGGAGGCGATGGCGCTCGCTGAGGCCGGAAGCGCGGCAAAGGGCGCGACCGCGTATGTGACGCTGGAGCCCTGCGCCCATGTCTCATCGCGCGGCCCCGCCTGCGCCGACCTTCTCGTCGCCAGCGGTGTGGACCGCGTGGTCGCGGCGGTGACCGATCCTGACCCGCGCACCAACGGCAAGGGGCTGGGGCGGCTCGCCGCGGCGGGTGTGCAGACTATGTCGGGTGCGCGCGAGAGGGAGGCCCGCGCGGGACTGGCCGGATTTCTCACGCGACTCGCCTTTGGCCGGCCGCAGGTGACGCTGAAGCTCGCGACCTCGCTCGATGGATGCATCGCTCGTGCTGACGGCGAAAGCCGGTGGATCACGGGTCCGCAAGCGCGCGCGCACGCGCATCTCGAACGAAGCCGGCATGAGGCCATTCTGGTAGGGCGAGGCACCTGGGAGATCGACCGCCCGGCGCTCGACGTGCGGTTGCCGGGACTGGAGAATCGCGCTCCGCAACGCGTGATCCTGTCGACCCACGACATGGGTGATGACGTGCTTCAGCTCTCGGCCCCGGAGGAAATCGCCTGGCTTCCCGCCGATCGTCTGCTTGTGGAGGGGGGCGCTGGGGTCGCCTCCGCTTTCCTCGCGGCGGATCTGGTCGATCGCCTGCTGCTGTATCGCGCCCCGATCCTGATCGGCGACGGCAGGCATGCGTTGGGCGACATCGGGTTGGGCGCCTTGGCCGATGCGCACGATCGATGGGCAATGATCGATTCACGCCAGCTTGGCAGCGATCGGCTCGAGGTCTACGAGCGGGTGCGATGTTCACCGGGATCATAACCGACGTCGGAGAGATTACGCGCGTTGAGACGCGCGGGGATACGCGCGTCGTTGTCGCCACCAGCTATGAAACGCTTGAGATTGACCTGGGGGCTTCGGTCGCCTGTTCGGGCGTTTGCCTCACCGTCGTCGACAAGGGGCCTGACTGGCTCGCGTTCGACGTTTCGGGCGAGACTCTGACGCGGACCGCTCAGGGGCAATGGTCCGAAGGGCGTCGGTTGAATCTCGAACGCGCGATGAAGCTGGGCGATGAGCTTGGTGGTCATATCGTCACCGGCCACGTCGACGGAATCGCCGAGGTCACCAGCGTACGGCCCGATGGCGATTCGAAGCGCGTCGATTTCCGGGTCTCAAGCGATCTTGCGCCCTTCCTCGCTACCAAGGGGTCGGTTACGGTCGACGGCGTGTCGCTGACCGTCAACGACGTAACGGACGACCCCGACGGCGCGACCACCTTCGCGGTCAACATCATTCCGCATACCCAGGCGGTGACGACGCTTTCAGATCTGGCGCCGGGCAGCGCCGTCAACATCGAGATCGATGTGCTCGCCCGCTACCTCCAACGGATGGAACATTATCGTGCAAAAGCCCGCTGAACTCGCGCGCCTGCGCCACGCCTTTCTCTCGACCCCGGAAGAGATCATCGACGAGGCCAAGAATGGCCGGATGTTCATTCTGGTCGATGATGAGGATCGCGAAAACGAGGGTGATCTGGTCATCCCCGCGCAGATGGCGACGCCGGAAAAGATCAACTTCATGGCACGCCATGGCCGCGGCCTGATTTGCCTGGCGATGACCAAGTCGCGTGTCGACGCGCTGGGCCTCGACCTGATGAGCCGGCACAACGGCACCCGTCACGAAACCGCCTTCACCGTTTCGATCGAGGCGCGCGATGGGGTGACGACGGGCATTTCCGCGGCCGATCGTGCGCGGACGATCGCGGTGGCGATCGATTCGTCGAAGAGCCGCGAAGAAATCGTGACGCCGGGTCACGTCTTCCCGCTGGTCGCGCGCGATGGCGGCGTGCTGGTGCGTGCGGGGCATACCGAAGCGGCGGTCGACGTGTCGCGGCTGGCCGGCCTCAACCCCTCGGGCGTGATCTGCGAGATCATGAACGAGGACGGCACGATGGCGCGGATGGACGATCTCGTCTCCTTCGCGCAGCTGCACAACCTCAAGATCGGCACGATCCGCGACCTGATCGCCTATCGTCGGCGCTATGACCATCTGGTCGAGAAGAAGGCCGAGATGACCTTCGACTCGCGCTGGGGCGGGCAGTGGAAGGCGGTCACGTTCCACAACAAGGCGACCGGCGACGAGACGATCGCGCTGGTGAAGGGCAAGATTGATCCCGAGCGGCCGACGCTGGTGCGGATGCACACGGCGAGCTTCTTCGTTGATATGTTTGGCGAAAATTCCGAGCGCTCGGGCCTGCTTTCCAAGTCGATGGAGCTGATCGCGGAGGAAGGCGCCGGCGTGATCGTGGTGATCAACCGCCCGATGAAGGGCGTGGTGACGCGCTTCATGGAGCTGCGTGCCGCGGGCAAGGGCGCCGGCGAGCCGGAAGTCGAGGAATTGCGCGACTATGGCGTGGGTGCGCAGATCCTGGCGGAGCTGGGCGTCGAGGAAATGGTCCTGCTGACCAACACCCATCACACGCTCGTCGGGCTGGAGGGCTATGGCCTTTCCATCGTGGGCGAGCGGCCGATCCCGGGTACCGGCGGCGAATAACGGCCTGTTTACGGAGATATTCGGCCAGCAGCTTGCGCAGCGGCCGGCAACGCCAGTCGGGAGGGGGCACCGGCTGGTGGCGTGGACAAGGAATGCCCCCTTTTTTGCCGCCCCGGCGGCGCTCCCCTGAGCCGGGGAGGAGAAAGGCGAGATCATGGCAAGCGTCCTCATCGTGGAAGCGCGTTTCTACGATCATCTGAACGACATGCTGATCGCGGGCGCGCGCGCGGCGATCGAGGCGGCGGGGCATAGCGCCGAGGTGGTGACCGTGCCGGGCGCGCTGGAAGTGCCGGGCGCGATCGCGATGGCGGCGGAGAGCGGGCGCTATGACGCCTTTGTCGCGCTGGGCGTCGTGATCCGCGGCGAAACCTATCACTTCGAGATCGTATCTAACGAGAGCGCGCGCGGCATCATGGCGCTGACCATGGACGGCATCCCGATCGGCAACGGCATCCTCACCACCGAGAATGAGGAACAGGCGATCCGCCGCGCGGATCCGGCGCAGCTCGACAAGGGCGGCGGTGCGGCGCAGGCGGCGATCGCCATGCTCGAGTTGCAGCAGCGCTTCGCCTGATCCTGCTCAGCTAAGTCAGCGCGGGCGGGCGCCCGCCTGCGGAAAAGGTTCGTCACGGACCTGAAGCAGCGATCGCGCGTATGGGATCATCCGATCCACAAGCGAGCCGCTGCTTCCCCTATGATAGTTTCTTCCACTCCACGCTTCGGCAACATCGTTGGCGAAGTGTGGCGACCCCTCGCGGCCTTGTTCGTGTGGGACTGCATCGTCACGGCAGTCTATTTCTATTATCCGTTCACCGCGCCATCGCTGCCGCTGACCATCTTCGGTTCGGCGCTGGCGCTGTTCCTCGGCTTTCGGACGAACTCCGCCTACCAGCGCTGGTGGGAAGGGCGCGGCCTGTGGGGGCTGATGATCAACGCATCGCGCAGCCTGGCCCGCACGGCGCGCAACCTGCTGCCCGAAGAGGCGCTGGACTTGAAGCGCACGATCGTGCTGCGCCACGTCGCTTATGTGAATGCGCTGCGGTGCCAGTTGCGCCGTCAGTCGGCCGACGCCGAGGTGCTGCGCTTCCTGTCGCGCGGTGAGGCGGAGCCTGCCTTGCAGCGGGCGAACGTCGCCAACGGCATCCTCGACGGATCCTCACGACGGCTGGACGATGCGCGGCAGAGGGGCTGGATCGACACCATCCAGCAGGCGCATTTCGAGCGATTGTTCGTCGACATCTCCAACGCGCAGGGCGGCATGGAGCGGATCAAGAACACGCCCTTGCCCAACCAATATCGCTTCTTCCCCACGTTCTTCACGCGATTGTTCTGCGTCCTGCTGCCGATCGGGCTGGTGGAGACGCTGGGCATCGCGACGCCGGTCGGGTCGACCGTCGCCGGGCTGATGTTCCTCGCCGCGCTGCAGATCGGCGATGACCTGGTCGACCCGTTCGCCAACACGATCCACGACGTCCCGCTGACGGGTATGTGCCGGACGATCGAGATCGACCTGCTGCAATCGATCGGCGACGAAGCGCCAACGCCGTTGCAGCCGGTGGACGGCGTGTTGTGGTGACAGAATGGCCGGCAAAAGGCAGTATTTTCAACGTGCTGCGGGATCGGTCGCGCGCAACGCCATGGGGTCTGGCGTCCCGATAATATCTTACTTATACTCGTGTAAATAAGATCGGGAGAGAGATTGCCACCATGGCCTATGCGCACACGCTCGCCGCCAATCCGCACTGGCTGCCGGCCAATCCTCCATCGGCGCTGAAGGACATTCCCGGAAGCCGCGGGCTGCCGTTCGTCGGCAATACCTTCAGGGTGCTGAAGGACCCGCTGGGCTTCACCAACAGGATGGTGGCCAAGTACGGCCCGGTCTATCGCAACCGAACGTTTGGGGGCGACGGCGTGGTCTTGCTGGGGCCGGAAGCGAACGAGCTGGTGCTGTTCGACAAGGAGAAGAATTTCTCCTCCGAACAGGGCTGGGGCCCGATCCTGAACCTCGTCTTCCCGCGCGGCCTGATGCTGATGGATTTCGAGAAGCATCGCGCCGACCGCAAGGCATTGTCAGTAGCGTTCAAGCCGGAGCCGATGCGCCATTATGCCGCCGAGCTGAATGCCGGGATCGCGGCGCAGGTGAGCAGCTGGGGCAATCGCCCGATGCCATTCTATCGCGCGATCAAGGCGCTGAGCCTCGACCTGGCGGCAACCAGTTTCCTTGGCGTGCCGCTGGGCCCCGAGGCATCGCGGATCAACCAGGCCTTCGTCGACGAGGTGCAGGCGTCGGTATCGCCGATCCGCAAGCCGCTGCCCGGCACCTCGATGCGCAAGGGCGTGAAGGCGCGCGAATATCTGGTCGACTACTTCACCCGCGAGATCCCGCGCCGGCGCGCGGGGGAGCAGCAGGGGCAGGATTTCTTCTCGCAATTCTGCCGCGCAACCGACGAAAGCGGTGCCCTGCTGTCCGACGAGGCGATCGTCGATCACATGAACTTCCTGATGATGGCGGCGCACGACACGATCACCTCGTCCGCCACCAGCCTCGTCATGCTGCTGGGGCGTCATGTCGAATGGCAGGACCGGCTGCGTGCCGAGGTCCAGTCGCTGGGCAGCAACGACGGCGGCGTGCCCTATGAGCAGCTCGACCGGCTGGTCGAGACCGAATGGGCGTTCAAGGAAGCGCTGCGGATGGTGCCGCCGGTGCCGTCCATCCCGCGCCGCGCGATGCGCGACTTCACCTTTGGCGGCTATCACATTCCGGCCGGCACGCATGTCGGGGTGAACACCGCCTATACCCATATGATGCCGGAGCATTGGCCCAATCCCGAGACGTTCGATCCCGAGCGCTTCTCCCCCGAACGGTCGAAGGGGCGGCATCGCTTTGCCTGGGTGCCGTTCGGCGGCGGGGCGCACATGTGCATCGGGCTGCATTTCGCGACGATGCAGATCCGTATCCTGATGGCCCAGCTGCTGAGCCGCTATCGCATCGAGCTGGAACCCGGGTCGGGCAGCGACTGGCAAATCTTCCCGATCCCGCAGCCCAAGGACGGCCTGCCGGTACGCTTCGTGCCGCTCTGATCGCGAGCCGGTGACCTCAGCAACGCCGGTTGTCGCAGCGGCGGCCGGCGTCCGTGACCCGGGGAAGGATGCGCTGCGTCCCATTGCGGGGCTATTCACAAGGTGTTCAATCCGATCCCGCTATGCAACGAGGCATGAGGATGTTCGCCGCCCTTGCCCTGTCACTCTTGCCCGCCGCCACGATGGCGCAGCCGGCCGAGCAGCAGCGCGACGGCGTGGCCGCGTGGCGCGCGCTGCGCGAAGGGCGCATCCTGCCGATCAAGGAAATCGAGCGACGCGTCGTCCCGACGATGAAGGACGCGCAATATATCGGTTTCGATTTCGAGATGCCGAGCGCGGTCTACACGCTGAAGTTCCTGCGCGATGGCACGGTGATCTGGGTGGATGTCGATGGTCGCTCGGGTCAGGTCATCGGCCGCACGGGTCGGTGAGCGATCGTTGACGCGCGCCACCGCAATGCTAACCACGACCTTTGGTGACAAGAGGTAGTCCATGCGCGTCCTGATCGTTGAGGATGAACCCAATCTCGGCCAGCAGCTCAAGAGCACGCTGGAAGGAGCGGGCTATGCCATCGATCTGGCGACGGACGGCGAGGAAGGGCATTTCCTCGGCTCGACCGAGAATTACGATGCCGTCGTGCTGGACCTTGGCCTGCCGGAGATCGACGGGCTGACCGTGCTCGATCGCTGGCGCAAGGAGGGCAAGGTGATGCCCGTGCTGGTGCTGACCGCGCGCGACAGCTGGTCCGACAAGGTCGCCGGGCTGGACGCAGGCGCGGACGATTATGTCGCCAAGCCGTTCCAGTCCGAAGAGCTGATCGCCCGCCTGCGCGCGCTGATCCGGCGCGCATCGGGCAATGCCTCCTCAGAGCTGAACGCGGGCGACGTCCGGCTCGACACGCGCAGCGGCAAGGTGACGCGCGCCGGCGAGCCGGTGAAGCTGACCGCGCAGGAATATAAGCTTTTGTCCTACCTGCTCCATCACAAGGGCAAGGTGGTGAGCCGCACCGAGTTGATCGAGCATATCTACGATCAGGATTTCGATCGGGATTCGAACACCATCGAAGTGTTCGTGACGCGCATCCGCAAGAAGCTGGGCCAGGACGTGATCACCACGATCCGGGGACTGGGTTACAGTCTGGAAGATCCGGCGGCGTAAAGGTCGGCGGCCTGCGGCTGTTCCCATAGTCCGATGCGTTCATATCCCGCCTCGTGCCAGCTGTTGGTCCCCGGCACGGCCTGCGACTCCAGCGCGGCGATGACCGGCGGCGCGGCATGAGCGGGAACGATGCCGGTGAAGACCCAGGACGCGAGCAGGAAGCCCGCGACCAGGCTGATGATGAGCGCGCCGAGCGACGCGATCGCGAGGACCGGAAAGGTACGCGACATACTTCGTCTCCTTTCTCCGCGAGTGAACAACAGGGCGGCGGCATGGTTCCGGCGCGCGACGAAACGAGTGCGGACGGGCGCTTCGCCAGCACGGGGTCGCTGACCCGGCGGATGATCGTCATTGCCGCGGTGTGGATCGCGGTATTGCTGGCGGGTGGCGGCTTCGCGCTGGACCGGGTGCTGACTGCGGCGGTGACGCAGAATTTCGACGACCAGCTCGAATATGTCCTGCGCTCGCTGCTCGTCTCGGCCGAGATCGGGCCGGAGGGCGAGGTGATGTTCAATCGCGAGCCCGCCGACCAGCGCTTCCTCGAGCCTTATTCCGGCGTGTACTGGCAAGTGTCGGCAAAGGGGCGCGAGGCGTTTCCCTCCCGATCCTTGTGGGATCGCCAGCTGCAATATGGCCAACCGCACGACGACCGCGCGGTGCACATCTATGACAGCGACCAATTCGGCACCGAAAAGCTGCGGGTCGTCGAGCGTGACGTGAAGCTGCCGGGATCGGACGTGCGCTGGCGGTTCCAGGTGGCGCACAATCGGGACGGGCTCGACGCGCAGATCGGGGCGCTGCGCCGGACGCTGGTGCGCAGTTTCCTGCTGCTGGGGCTGGGGCTGATCGTGCTGGCGGCGCTGCAGACCTTTTACGGGCTGTTGCCGCTGCGCAAGCTGCGGCTGGAGATTGCGCGGATGCGGGGCGGGCGGACCAACCGCATCGCCGGGCCGCTGCCGGTCGAGGTGGCGCCGCTGGTCGAGGAGCTGAATGCGCTGGTGGCGCATAACGAAACGCAGGCGGAGGAAGCGCGGCGCCATGCCGGGAACCTTGCCCATGCGCTGAAGACGCCGCTGACGGTGATCATGAACGCGGCGACCGCGCAGTCGGACGATCTGGCCGACACGGTGGTGCGCGAGGCGCGGACGATGCGGCGGCAGGTCGACCATCATCTCGCGCGGGCGCGTGCGGTCGGGCGGCGCGGATCGGCGCACAGCCGGGCGGAGGTGTGGCCGAGCGTCGAATCGGTCGAGCGTGCGGTGCGGCGGCTCTATCCGCATGTGCGGATCGACATGGATGGGCCGAAGGACCTGGTCGCGCATATCGAGCGCCAGGATCTGGACGAGATCATGGGCAATCTGGTCGAGAATGCCGCCAAATATGGCGGCGGCAGCGTGTTCGTGACGGTGGGCGCGCAGGCCGGGTTCGTCGAGATCCTGGTCGAGGATGACGGCATGGGCATACCGGAGGCGGACCGCATCCGCATCTTCGACCGCGGCGTCAGGCTGGACACGGGCAAGCCGGGTACGGGGCTTGGGCTCGCCATCGTGCGCGACGTGGCGGAGATCTACGAAGGGACCGTCAGCCTGGAGGAGAGCGAGGACCTGGGCGGGCTGCTGGTGCGGCTGCGATTGCCGATGGCGAGCTGACAGGCGCCCTCCGCCGAGGCGGAAGGCGCCCGTTCGCGATCAATAGGCGAGCTTCAGGCCGGGACGGTTCCAGCGGGTCTTCACCAGCCGGCCGGTGCCCGACAGCGTGAGATAGGCATCACGCATGTCATCGCCGCCGAAGCAGATGTTGGTGGTGAAGATGTCGTCGGTAGCGACGAATTCAACGAGGTCGCCGTCGGGCGAGACGACGCTGATCCCGCTTTCGCCGATCGTCGCGACGCAGACATTGCCCGACGCCTCCACCGCGAGCGAATCGAAGAATTTCCACCCCGCGGGGCGGTAGACCGGGATGCCGGCACCGCCGACGCCGGCCGCGGTATCGACCTTGCCCGGCGCGGTGACGCGGAATTTCATCAGCCGGCAGGTGTAGGTTTCCGCGGCGTAGAGCCATTGGCCGTCGGGTGAGAGGCCGCAACCGTTGGGATTGTTGGACGGGAAGACGACTTCCTCGAGATGGCTGCCGTCGGCCTTCGCATAGAAGATGCCAACGACATCATGGATCCGCTTGGCGTGATCCATCTTGCCGTGATCGGTGAACCAGAAGCCGCCGTGATCGTCGAACACAAGGTCGTTCGGCCCGCGCAGGACGCAGCCGAAATCGCCCGACTTGTACAGCACCTCGACCGTGCCGGTTGCGGGGTCGATCCGTTCGATCCGGCCGCCCGAATAATTGGAGGCGATGCCGCCGGGGGCGAGCATGCCGTTGTTTTCGTGCCAGTCGAACCCGCCGTTGTTGCAGCAATAGAGCATGCCGTCGGGGCCGAGCGCGAGGCCATTGGGACCACCGCCAGGCTCGGCGATCGTCTCCTTCGACCCATCGGGTCTCACCCTGGTGATCCGCCCCGGCTCGATCTCCACCAGCGCGATGCTGCCGTCCGGCATGAAGACTGGCCCTTCGGGAAAACGCAGCCCGTCGGTCATCAGTTCGAAGTCCGCCATGATCCTCTCCGCTCTTTTCTTGTTGCGCGGGAGAATTGTCTAAGGCGATCGGCTTAGCAAGCCGCTTCGGTGGCATTCGGCGGGCAGCAAGTCAGGCAGCGCCGTTATGGCCACATTGCTACCAATATAGTGGCGGAGGTGCAGAGGCCGGGGTAGGGATCGTCGCATGAGCGAACCCGAGACGACCCGCACCGGCGGCCGCATCCTGGTGGATCAACTGGCAGCGCAGGGCTGCGATCGCATCTTCACGGTGCCGGGCGAAAGTTTCCTTGCCGTGCTCGACGCGCTGGTCGACGTGCCGCAGATCGATGTGGTGACGTGCCGGCAGGAAGGCGGCGTGACGTTCATGGCCTGCGCCGACGGCGCGCTGACCCATCGGCCGGGCATTGCGTTCGTCACGCGTGGGCCGGGCGCCACCAACGCGTCGATCGGCGTCCATGTCGCGATGCAGGATTCACAGCCGATGATCCTGTTCATCGGCGACGTCGACCGCGGCATGCGCGACCGCGAGGCGTTTCAGGAGATCGATTTCGCCGCGATGTTCAGCCCGATTGCCAAATGGGCGGCGCGGATCGACGATGCGCGGCGCATCCCGGAATATGTCGCGCGCGCCTATAGCGTGGCGATGAACGGGCGGCCGGGCCCGGTGGTGATCGCGCTGCCGGAGGACATGCTGCTTGACGAAGTGGTGGCGGTGGATCGCCCGCGCGTCGAGCGGATCGGGCAGGCGCCCGATCCCGATGCGATGGAGCAGCTTGCCGATCTGCTGGCCACGGCGGAGCGACCTTTGGCGATCATCGGCGGCGCAGGATGGGATGCGGCTGCGGGGCAGGACATTGCCGCCTGGGCCGACCGGACCGGCGTGCCGCTGGTCGCCGCTTTCCGCCGACAGGATGCGGTGCCCAACGACTGCCCGGCCTATGCCGGCAACCTGGGCTATGGCCCCAACCCGCTGCTGGTCGAACGCGTGAAGGACGCCGACCTGCTGCTGGTGATCGGCGCGCGGCTGGGGGAAGCGACGACCGACGGCTATACGCTGATCTCCCCGGAACATCCCGGCCAGCGGATGGTGCATGTTCACCCCGATCCGTCCGAGCTTGGCAGCACTTATTGCACGGACCTCGCGATCTGCGCGACCATGGCGGAGTTCGCCGAGGCGCTGGCGCTGGTCGACGGTCCGGCACGCGCGCACGATCTGGAGGCGCACGACGATTATCGCGCCTGGTCGACGCCGCGCGAGCGCGAGGGCGTGACGCTGGACCTGGGGCAGTGCGTGCTGGCGATGCGCGAGCAGCTGCCGGCGGACACCATCATCTGCAACGGCGCGGGCAACTTTTCCGGCTGGTGGCACCGCTATTGGCCCTATGCCGGGCCGGGGACTCAGCTGGCGCCGACCGCCGGAGCCATGGGCTATGGCGTTCCGGCCGCCGTGGCGGCGTCGCGCCGCCGCCCGGATCGCACCGTGGTTGCCGTGGCGGGAGATGGCGATTTCCTGATGAACGGGCAGGAACTGGCGACCGCCGTCCAGCACGATTGTGAGTTGCTGGTCATCATCGTCGACAATGGCGCTTATGGCACGATCCGCATGCATCAGGAGCGTGAGTTTCCCGGCCGGTTGTCGGCGACCCGACTGCACAATCCCGACTTCGCAGCGCTGGCGCGGGCCTATGGCGCCTGGGCGGAGACGGTGGAGCGGACGGCCGACTTCGCCGGCGCGCTGGAACGTGCCGTCGGGCAGGGCGGCGTCAGGTTGCTGCACCTGAAAACCGACGTCGAGTTCATCACCGCCGGGACCACGCTGAGCGCGATCCGCAGCGCGGCGAAACGCTGAAACCTGCGACAACGGCGGGCGGTCGATACCGCTCGCCTGTTCGCAACGTTATTTCTTTCCCGCCAGCTTGTCCTTGAGCCCGGCGAGCGCGCCGAACGGACCGGCTTCGTCCTCGCCCAGGATTCCGGCCTCGCGCAGCGCCGCTTCGGCATTGGGGCCGCGCGGAAAGGGATCGAGCGCAAGGGCGAGCGTTTCCGCCGCGACCTCGCCAAGGTCGATCGCGCCGCCCTCCAGCGGGAGGACGTCGATCCCGTCGTCGTCGAGCTCCACTTCCTCGCCGGCGGCCGAATCCTCGACGAAGCGAAGGTCGACGGTTTCGGCGATCCGCGCGGGCAGCGGCTCATCGGTGATCGAGCAGCGCTGGGTCGCCTCCGCCTGCACCTTCCCAGACACGGCGATCCCGCCGGCGACGCGCTGCACGGTGAAGCTGCCCTCCAGGCGCTTGATCCCGATCAGGTTGAACCGGCGCGCGAGCGCGGCGCGCTGCGTCTCGTCAGCGGCGATGGTTTCGGTCCGCGCGCCTTCGCCGATCATGTCGATGCGGACGGGATGGGAGAATTCGGGGGTCATGCCAGTCGGCCTTCGCGCAGCGCGGATAGGGGAACGGTGGCGAGCGCGGCATGCAGTGCCTGCAACTGGTCGCTGACATAGCGCGCCTGCGATTCGCCGGGTGCCTCGCCGCGCCACAGGTTGCGGATCAGCCCGTCGGTAAGGTCGCCGGCGGCGATCCCCTCACGGTAGGTGCCGAGCCGGCCACCCAGCATCCCCATCATGCGCCCGACATGCTTGCCGACGACGATATCGCCAAAGCCGATCTGCCGCACCTGCGCGTCCATGTCGTCGACGAATCGCTCGGTCAGGTCGGTCGAGAGCGTGGCGGCGGCAAGGTCGCCCGGCGGTTCTGCCTCGATCCGCAGCATCACCATGGCGAGAACCGCGGCCACCATGTCGAACCGCCCGTCGAGCGTATCGGGCGCGCCGCCATCGAGATACCAATGCGGTTCGCGCGCCTTTGCCACCACCGCCGCATAGAGCGGGGCCGCCGCATCGCGATTGCGCCGTCGAAACCGTTGAAGAAGAGCCAAGATCGTCGTGCCTGTCGTGCTTGTGTCAAGTGTCGTGGAGGCATATTGAGGGGAATGGCCGACGGCGCAACGGCGCGTCGCATGCCCCAAGGCCTTTTGCGGAGTAGCCATGCGTTTTCCCCTCCTGATCGCTGCCGCCATCGCGGTGACCGCGTCGGCCTGTGCGCCCCTGCGCTCGCATCAGGGCTATGTCGTCGATGCGGACCTGCTCAATTCGGTGCAGCCCGGCGTGGACAACCGGCAGTCGGTGCTGGCGACGCTGGGCCAGCCGAGCTTCGCTAGCCAGTTCAACCAGGGCGACTGGTATTACATTTCGCGCGACAGTCGGAACTATGCGTTCAATACGCCCAAGCCCAAGGAGCAGGTGACCGTCCAGATCAGCTTTGATCAGAACGGCAACGTCAGCGCGATCCGCAAGTCGGGAGTCGAGCAGGTCGCATCGATCAGCCCGACCAAGAAGACCACCCCGACGCTGGGCCGTGATCGCGGCTTCTTCGCCGACCTGTTCGGCAACATCGGCACGGTCGGCGCCGCCGGCGCGGGTGCGGGGCCGGGCGGCCGCTGAGTCTTTCGGCAACAGGGCCTTCCGGCGCCGGGGCCTTTTCGCGGCGCAGCTTTCTATCTGCTGACTGGCGTATTCTCCGGCGGTTCAGCGGCGGGGGCCGATACCTTCGATCACGGCAGGGCATTCCGCGGGAATGCCGGCCAGACGAACGGAGGTGTCTGATCATGCGTAAGTTGATCGTTTCGCTGATGATGGCCGCGACCATCGCGCCGGCTGTGGCCGCTGCACAGTCGCCGGGAGAGTTGCGCCGCGACCGGCAGGATATCCGGGAACAGCGCCGGGACCTGTATGAGGCGCAGCGCCGGGGCGACCGGCGTGATGTGCGCGAGGCCCGGCAGGACTTGCGTGAGGCACGGCGCGAATATCGTGAAGACCTGCGTGATCGCGACCGCCGCTGGAGCCGCGACGACTGGCGCGGCTATCGCAACCAGAATCGTGCGCTCTACGCCCGTGGGCAGTGGCGCGCGCCATTCCGCTACAATCAGTGGCGGCCGGGTGCGCGGATTGCGCCCAGCTATTATGCGCAGCGTTACTGGATCAACGATCCATGGCGTTATCGCCTGCCGCCGGCCCGCCCCAATACGCGCTGGGTACGCCATTACAACGACGTCCTTCTGGTCGATTACCGGCGTGGTACGGTGCTGGACGTGATCCGGAACTTTTACTGGTGACGCGAAGCGGGCCGGGCGTTTGATCGCCCGGCCCGTCCCGTTCTCGTGACCCGGAGCGGCCGCGCCGCAAGCTACGCCGCAAGCGCGGCCGGTGCCTGGCTTGGGATCCGGCACTAGTCCCGAAAGGGGGTTGGGACTAAGCGAGGGAACGCGCATGTCCCGGATTGGTTCTGTTGATGCCTGCGATTTTTGAAATGCCCGGCGAATACTTGATCCAATAGGGTTCGAACGACTTTTTGTTGCTTATGCGCAAATAATCGCACAGTCTTGGCCGGCCGTATCTGGGGGTCGGCATGCGATGGGGGAAATCGCACTCTGGTGGCTCGACGCAACAGTGCGCGAGCTTACATTGTTTGCGGCTGTCGGTTTTCTGATCGGCGGCGTGGATGATCTGTTGGTCGACGTGGTGTGGCTGTACCACCGGCTGCGTTACGGATCGACGCGTCGCTCGCTCGCCAATCTGCCGCATCCCGAAGATGCGCGTCGACTGGCGGTGTTCGTCCCGGCCTGGGACGAGGCGGCGGTGATCGGGCCGATGCTGCGCACCGCGCTCGCCCGATTCGACCATCCGTGTTTCCGCATCTACGTCGGCTGCTACCCCAACGATCCCGTGACCAGCGGCATCGTCGCCGAACTGGCGGCGCAGGATTCGCGCGTGCGGCTGGTCATCGCAACGCGGGCAGGGCCGACGACCAAGGCGGACAATCTCAACGAAATGTGGCGCGCGCTGCGGCATGACGATGCGGTCGACGGCGAGACGACGCTGGCGGTGGTGCTGCACGATGCGGAGGACGTGGTTCATCCGCTGGAGCTGATGGTGTTCGACGCGCTGATCAGCCGATACCAGCTGGTGCAGATCCCGGTGCTGCCGCTGGTCGATCGCCGCGCCCGGCTGGTGTCGGGCCATTATGCCGACGAGTTTGCCGAATCGCATGGCCGCCACATGGCGCTGCGCGCGGCATTGGGGGCGGGGTTGCCGCTGTCCGGCGTGGGCTGCGCCATCTCGGTCGCGGTGCTGGCAGCGATGGAAGACGCTTATGGGGCGCCGTTCGATGAGGACAGCCTGACCGAGGATTATGAGTTGGGGCTGCGCGCGGCGGCGCTTGGCTACCGGCCGTGCTTTGCGCGGGTCGAGGACTGGGCGGGACGGCTGGTCGCGGTGCGCGCCTTCTTCCCGGCGACGGTGGAGGCGGCGGTTCGCCAGAAGGGTCGGTGGATGACCGGCATCGCGCTCGCCGGCTGGGATCGGATCGGCTGGGCGCGCGTGCCGCACCTTGCCGATCACTGGATGCGGATGCGCGACCGGCGTGGCCCGCTGGCGGTGATCGTCCTGGCCGCCGCCTATCTGGCGATCGTGGGCTGGGGCGCGGCGGCACTGGTGCATACCATCCTGGGCTTGCCGCTGCCAGACATCAGCGAGGGCATGCGCCTGCTGCTCACCGTCAATCTCCTGTTGCTGATCTGGCGTCTCGGCTGGCGCGTGGCGTCCACCGGCCGGGCCTATGACTGGCACGAGGCGCTGTGGGCGGTGCCCCGGGCGATTGTCGGCAACGTCATATCGATGCTCGCCGCGATTCGCGCCGCCGCCCAATATGTGCGGATGCTGAGCGGGTCGCCCCCGCGTTGGGACAAGACCGTGCATGTCTTCCCTGAGGAGCTGCCGGCATGACGGCCCGGACTGGGCGCCCGCTGCGCTTTCTGGTCGGCCTGCTGGGGCTGTGGATCGGCCTGCGGGCATTGCAATTGTGGCCTGGTGACGTTGCACTCGCGGCCGAAACCCGGGCGGTGGCGGCCAGGGCAGAGCCGGCGATGGCGCCGCGCATCCTGGCGATCATCGCGGCGCCGTTTGCGCGACCGCAGGAGGTGGCGGCCCGGCCACCGGCCGAACCGGCGCGAGTCATTGTGGCGTCGCCCCCGGCCATGTCGGTCGCGGCGACGTCGCGCGCGCTGCCCGACATGCCGGGTGCGGGCGCCCCGGTGCGATTGACGCCGGCGAACGAGGTCCGGCCGCGCTACGTGCCGTCGGCCGACATGCGGGTCAGGGCGGTCGAGACGCTCGCTTTTTCATACGATCTGCCGCGGCAATCGTCGCCCGCGGCGGGAGAGTGGGAGCGGCCAAGATTGGTGCCGCCTAGTCCGGGAGGTCACTCCACCCATGCCGTCCCGCCGCCCGCGAGCCAAGCCAGCGTCGCGGCCGGTGCGCCATTGCCGGCGGCGCAGGGCCCGTCGCGATTTGGTGGCAGTGCCTGGGCGATCTTGCGGCCGGGCGATGCGGCGCCGTTCGTCCCGCAGCTCGGCGGAAGCCAGGCGGGGGCGCGGCTGACCTATGCCATCGATGCCGCGCGGCGACTGTCGATCGCCGGGCGGTTCTCGGGGGCGCTGGAAAGCCGGCAGAGCGAGGCCGCGATTGGGCTCGACTGGCGGCCGACGTCGCTGCCGGTGCATGTCGTCGCCGAGCAGCGCATCGGCATCGATCGCGCACGGGGCGGCCCGGCGCTGGGGCTGGTCGGTGGCTTTGGCCCGTTGCCGCTGACTTCGTGGCTGATGCTGGACGGCTATGCGCAGGGCGGCGGGATCGCGCGCGACGGGATCGAGGGCTATGTCGATGGGGCGATGCGGATCAGCTACCCGCTGGCCCGGCTGGGCCCGGCGCGGATCGACCTGGGGCTGGGGGCATGGGGTGCGGCGCAGCGCGGGGCGTCGCGTGTCGACGCCGGGCCGTGGCTGTCGACCGCTTTGCCGGTCGCGGGCCGATCGTTGCGATTGTCGCTTGAATGGCGACAGCGGCTGGCGGGCCGCGCAACGCCGTCTTCCGGTCCGGCACTGACCATCGGCACCGATTTCTGACCGCTGGCGCTTCCCCGCCGCGGCCGATCGGCATATCGACGGTGGCATGGATCTGTACCTCCCGATCGCGAACCTGTCGGTCAACGCGCTCGTGATCATCGCGCTGGGCGCGGGCGTGGGTCTGCTATCGGGCATGTTCGGGGTGGGCGGCGGGTTCCTCACCACGCCGTTGCTGATCGTCTACGGCATCCCGCCGACCGTTGCCGCCGCCTCTGCCGCGAGCCAGGTGACGGGGGCGAGCGTGTCCGGCGTGTCGGCCTATTTCCGGCGCGGCGGCGTGGACGTGCAGATGGGCGGCGTGATGGTCGTCGGGGGCATATTGGGATCGCTGTTCGGCGCCTGGCTGTTCCGCCTGCTGCAAGCGAGCGGGCAGATCGATACCGCCATTGCCATCACCTATGTCCTGCTGCTCGTTTCCATCGGCGGGCTGATGCTGAAGGAATCGTTGGAGGCGATCGCCGTCAGCCGTGGCCGGCGCGCGGCACCGGCGCGCCGGCGGCGGCACCATCCGCTGGTCGCGTCGCTGCCGTTTCGCATGCGATTTTACCGTTCGGGCCTGTACATTTCGCCGCTCGCCCCCCTGTTGCTGGGGTTCGGGACCGGCATCCTCACCATCCTGCTGGGCGTCGGCGGCGGTTTCGTGCTGGTGCCGGCAATGATCTACCTCCTCGGCATGGCGACTCAGGTCGTGGTGGGCACGTCGCTGTTCCAGATTCTGTTCGTCACCGCCGCCGCGACCATGGTCCACGCCATGACGACCAAGGCGGTTGACATCGTTCTCGCTGGCCTGCTGCTGATCGGATCGGTCGTCGGCGCGCAGGTCGGTGCACATTTCGCGGCGCGTGCGCGGCCCGAATATCTGCGCCTTGCGCTGGCGTTGATGGTGTTGCTGGTGGCGGGCCGAATCGCGATCGGTCTCGGCTGGCGGCCGGACGAGATCTATTCGGTCGAGCTGTTGTGAAGCGCGCCGCGCTGATCCTGGCCGCGCCGCTGCTGATGGCGCAGGCCAAGCCGGTGCTGGTACCCGACGTGTCGCAGCGAGAGATCCGTATCGCCTACAGCTTCACCGGCGCAGAATTGCTGCTGTTCGGTGCCATCCTCTATCCGGGCGGCCGGCTGCCCGACGACAAGCATCCCACCGACCTGGTGGTGGTGGTGAAGGGCCCGGTGCAATCGATCACCGTGCGCGAGAAGGAGAAGCTTGCCGGCGTGTGGGTCAATGCGGAGGCGCTGCGGTATCGCTCGGCGCCGAGCTTCTACGCGGTCGCCTCGTCCCGCCCCGTCAGCCAGATCGTCGATGATCGCACGCGCGCGATCTACGAACTGGGGCTCGACAGCCTGCAATTATCGCCGGCATCCTCCGCGCCGCCGCCGGTGCAGGACCGGTTCGCGCGCGGGCTGGTCGACCTGCGTCGCCGCGCGGGCCTGTATTACGAGGCGCCCGGCGCGGTGGAGATCACCGAGGGCGTGTTGTACCGCACGCGCGTCAGGATTCCGGCGCGCGTGCCGGTGGGACAATTCACCGCTGAGACCTTTTTGATCCGCGACGGCAAGGTGCTGGCCGCGGCGGTGCGCGACATCACGGTGGAGAAGACCGGGTTCGAGCGGTTCGTTGCGCGCGCCGCCGATCGCCATGCTTTTGTCTATGGGTTGGCGGCGGTGGCACTGTCGGTTCTGTTGGGCTGGGGCGCGGGGCGGATCGCGCAGCGGGTGTAAGTGGCTGGCGCCGCGCCGCAATATATCGCTCACGCTCTGTTTACCCTTGTTCCGTAGACCCGCCCGGATGGGAAAAGGCGTGGAAATGCCGCATGAGTGAACTACCTGCACGTCACGTGTTCGACGCGGCGATTGCCGCGGCGGGGGCGTGCGCGCCGGCCGGCCTGGACCCGATCGGCTTCGTCACCGAGATCGGCGGCGCATCGAGCCAGGTGGTGTTCGATCCGGCGGCGCTGGCGGCGCTTGGCGCCCATGCCGATCCGGTGGTTGCCAGTGGCGGGCAGGTCGGCGGGCAGATCAAGGTGCGGGTGGGGCACAATTGGCTAATCGCCAATGTTCGCACCCTGCGGCTCGACGATTACGAGACCGGCCGCATCGTTGCCGCCGTCGACTTCCTCGGCGAGGGAGATGAGGAGAAGCTGACTGGCAAATTGTACCAGTTCCGCCGCGGCGTGACGCGCTATCCCACACCCGGCGCGGATGTTTACCCGATCTCCTCCGACGATCTTCGCCAGGTCTATGCCGCGGAAGGACGCGCGCATATCGAGGTCGGCAACGTCTATCCGACCAGCGACGTGCGCGGCGCGCTGTATGTCGATGCCATGCTCGGCAAGCATTTCGCGCTGCTGGGTTCGACCGGCACCGGCAAGTCGACGGCCGCCGCGCTGATCCTCCACCGGATCTGCGAAATGGCGCCGCAGGGCCATATCGTGATGGTCGACCCGCACGGCGAATATGCCGCCGCGTTCCGCCACAATGGCGCGATCTACGATGTGTCGAACCTTCAGATGCCGTACTGGCTGATGAACTTCGAGGAACATTGCGAGGTGTTCCTGACCACCGAGGGCGCCGAGCGGCAGGTGGATGCCGACATCCTTGCCAAATGCCTGCTCGCCGCGCGCGCCAAGAGCCGGGTCGGGGCCGAAATCCCCAAGCTGACCGTCGATGCGCCGGTGCCCTATCTGCTGAGCGACCTCACCACCCTCATCCAGCATGAGATGGGGAAGATGGACAAGGCGTCCAACACGGCACCCTATCTTCGGCTGAAGAGCAAGATCGACGAGATCAAGGCCGATCCGCGCTATGGCTTCATGTTCTCCGGCATGCTGGTCGCGGACACGATGAGCAGCTTCATCCAGCGGGTGTTCCGCCTGCCGGGTGATGGCAAGCCGATCTCGATCATCGACGTCTCGGGCGTGCCAAGCGAGATCACGTCGGTGGTCGTCGCGGTGCTGAGCCGGATGGTGTTCGACTTTGCGATCTGGTCACGCAACGAGCCGCAGCGCCCGATCCTGCTGATCTGCGAGGAGGCGCACCGCTATATCCCGCGCGATGAGGACGGGTCCTCCGTCGGCCGGATCCTGAGCCGGATCGCCAAGGAAGGGCGCAAATACGGCGTGTCGCTGGGGCTGATCACGCAGCGGCCGTCGGACCTGGCGGAGGGGGTGCTGTCGCAGTGCGGCACGATCCTGGCCATGCGCCTAAACAACGATCGGGATCAGTCGTTCGTGCGCGCGGCGATGCCCGAAGGCGCGCGCGGTTTCCTCGATTCGATCCCCGCGCTGCGCAATCAGGAATGCATCATCAGCGGGGAGGGCGTGGCGATCCCGATCCGGGTGCGGTTCGACCGGCTGGAGGAAGCGAAACGGCCGGCGTCGGCCGATCCGGTCTTCTCCCGCCTGTGGCGCGATGTCGGCCATGAGAGTGAGATCATCGAGCGCACGATCCAGAAGTGGCGCGCGCAGGGCCGCTAGGTTGGCCGGGGTGCTGACGGCGGGGCGTCAGCCCGGGCTCAATGGTCGTCGGGGCCGAGCGTCGGGTCGAGGTCACGCGGGCGGATGAAACGCGTGAGCGTACCGCCGCCGCGTACGACATCGGCCCAGCGATCAACGTCGAAGGTGATCTGCGCCAGCGTCGCCGTCGGGTATTTCTCGTCCAGCGCCGACATCAATTCGGGCGTGCCGTCGCCGGCGAGGAGCAGCGCGAAATCCTCCAGCCCCGGATTGTGCCCGATCATCAGCAGGCGGTTGCAATCGTCGGGCGCCTCGCGCGCAATCTCGAGCAGGGTGGCCGCCGAGGCGAGGTAGAGCCGTTTGTCCCACGCCGGTTCGATCGGCGCCTCATAGCCCACTGCCACTTCCGCAATGGTTTCCACGACCCGGCGCGCGGGCGAGGCGAGGATGCGGTCGAACTCTTCGCCCAGTGTGCGCAGTTGGCGCCCCATGACGCGCGCGGCCTTGCGCCCCTTGTCGTTGAGCGGGCGATCGAAATCACGCGTCACCGGATCGTCCCAGCCCGATTTGGCGTGGCGCAACAGCGTCAGCGTCTTCAAGGCTCGTCTCCGTTAGGCCGCGGGAGCCGCCTCATGCCCCAAGCCGGCGCGCGAGGAAAGCCGCGATGCGACTCGCGCCACCGCCTCGTCGAGCGGGACGCGCGAAATCGGGACACCGGCGGGGAAGGAGTCGAGCAGCCGCGACGGCGTCGCCGCCGACAGCAGCACGAATACGCCGCGATCACCGCGGGAACGGATCAGCCGGCCGAACGCCTGCGCCAGACGGGCGCGCACGATACGGTCGTCATAGGCGCTGCCGCCGCCCGCCAGCCGGCGCGCAGCGTGGAGCACGGTGGGCTTGGGCCAGGGAACGCCCTCCATCACCACCATGCGCAGCGAATGGCCGGGCACGTCGACGCCGTCGCGCAGCGCGTCGGTGCCCAGCAGCGAGGCGTGCGGATCGTCGCGGAAGATATCGACGAGCGTGCCGGTATCGATCGGATCGACATGTTGCGCGAGGAGCGGAAGGCCAGCGCGGGCGAGCCGGTCGGCGATCCGCGCATGCACGCCGCGCAGCCGACGGATCGCGGTGAACAGCCCCAGCGTTCCGCCGCCCGCCGCCTCGATCAGCCGGGCGTAAGCGTTGCTGAGCGCCGGTACGTCGCCGCGCTTCACATCGGTGACGATGATGACTTCGGCGTTGCCGGCATAATCGAACGGGCTCGCCGCCTCGAACCGTGCCGCCGCGCCGGTGAGATGCGGCGCGCCGACGCGGGCCTCCGCCGTTTCCCATGTGCCGCCTGCGGTCAGCGTGGCGGAGGTGACCAGCGCGCCATGCGCCGGCTTCAGCACGATCTCGGCAAAGGGGCGGGTGGGGTCGAGCCAGCGGCGGTGAAGCCCGATGTCATATTCGCGCCCCTCGACCCGGTCGACGGCGAGCCAGTCGACGAAGTCGGGGCTGGCCGGCGCGCCGACGCGGGCGATGAGGGCGAGCCACGCCGAGACACTTTCCGCGCGCCAGCCAAGCGAGGCGATGGCGCCCTCCACCCGGGCGCGGGCCTGGCCGTCGAGCCAGTCGGGCGCATCGTTCAGCACCGCCTCCAGCCGCTTTCCGAGCACGACGAGGGGGCGGTAGAGCGCATCGAGTGCCTCGGCAGCATGAGCGGCGGCCTCGATCAGCTCGGGCGAGGGTTCGGCCAGTTCGGTTTCGAGCCCATAGCCCGCGTCATCGGGGCCCTCTGCGCGGGCGAAGGTGAGCGCCCGTACGCTGGCCAGCAGCGCCTCGATCGGGCCGAACGGCGCGCCCTCAATGATGCGTTGCAGCCAGCCGTCGGCGGCAAGGCCATGGGCGGCCTTCACCGCGTCGGCGATCGCCTGTGCGCCTGCCTCATCGTAGCTGGCGACATCGGACAGGCGCGCGGCCAGGCCCCGTCGGCGTCCGCGGCTGCCGGCCTCGGGGCCGATGATCCAGCGGCGCAGCTCGATCGTTTCCTGGCCGGTGAGCGCGGTGGCGAACATCGAATCCGCGGCATCGAACAGGTGATGCCCCTCATCGAACACATAGCGGCTGGGGCGGGTGGCCGTTTCGCGCCCGCGCGCCGCATTGACCATCACCAGCGCATGGTTGGCGATCACGATGTCGGCATCGGCGGAGGCGCGGGCGGCGCGCTCGATGAAGCATTTCCGATAATGCGGACAGCCGGCGTAGATGCACTCGCCGCGCCGGTCGGTGAGTGCGACCGAGCCGTTGCGCCGGAACAGGGTGGTCAGCCAGCCGGGAAGGTCGCCGCCCATCATGTCGCCATCGGCGGTATAGGCGGCCCAGCGCGCGACCAGTTGCGCCAGCACCGCCGCGCGCCCGGCGAAGCCGCCCTGCAGCGCATCCTCCAGATTGAGCAGGCAGAGATAATTCTCCCGCCCCTTGCGCGTGACGACCCGCGCGCGACGCTCCGCCTCATCGGGATAGACGCGCTGCGTTTCGTGGCCGAGCTGCCGTTGCAGCGCCTTGGTATAGGTGGACACCCACACAGCGCCGCCGGCAGTGCGTGACCAGAGGCTGGCCGGCGCCAGATAGCCCAGGGTCTTGCCGATCCCGGTGCCGGCCTCCGCCAGCACCAGATTGGGGCTGTCGCGCCCCACGCGCGGTGAGAAGGCGTGCGCCGCCGCGGCGGCGAAATCACGCTGGCCCTGGCGCGGTTCGGCGGCGGCGCCGACCAGCGTCGTCAGCGTGCGCTGAGTCGCATCGGCGTCCAGGCTGATCGCACGGGGCGCAGGGCGCGGTGCGCTTTCCTCCCATTCCGGCAGCCGCGAGAAGAGCCAGGGTTCGTCCCGCGCCGGCTTGCGCAAGCGGCTGGCGAGCAGCGGTCCCCAGGACCAGCGCAGCCGCGCCAGTGTCTGCGCCGCCGCCCAGGCGCCTTCCCGCTCGGGCCAGTCGCCGTCGGTTATTTCCAGCAGCCGCAGGGCGGCAGTGCGCAGGAAGGGCGCGATGTCGCTGTCGCTCGCCGGGACGTCGAGCCCGGTGACGGTCGCCAGTCCCTTGGGCGTCGGCACCATGAAGCGAGCCGGTCGCAGAAAGGCGAACAGCTCTAGGATGTCGAGACCCGACAGATCGGCATAGCCCAGCCGCTGCCCGACCAGCGGCGCGTTCATCACGATCATCGGCGTATCGGCGGCGGCACGGATCGCCTCGCCGCGCGACACGCCGCGCACGCCGTCGTCGCTCGCGATCCAGGTGCCCGTATGGCTCGCGTGCAGCGCCGGATAGGGAAGAGCGATCACGCCGCCAGCGTTAGAACAAACGGAAAACCTGTTCCAGTGCTCTTCGTCGGCGGGTTGCCGCGCGCCTCGCCGGATCGATGCCGATCATCGCCACAACACCCTTGCCTGATCGCAATTCCGCTATTGCGAACGTTTAGCATCAGTGAGGCTGTGCTCTCGTCGGTTGATCGGCACACACGACCTATCAAGGCTGGATTCCCGACCGCCGCTGTGCTTAAGGCTGCCTGTTTTCGGTTTTGTAAGGCGAGCTCCGGCATGAACATCCACGAATATCAGGCCAAGGAACTGCTGGCGAAGTTCGGCGTGCCCGTTCCCGCGGGCTATGCGGCGATGACCGTCGAGGAAGCAGTGGAAGCCTCCAAGAAGCTGCCCGGGCCGCTTTATGTCGTGAAGGCGCAGATCCACGCCGGCGGCCGCGGCAAGGGCAAGTTCAAGGAACTGCCGGCTGAGGCCAAGGGTGGTGTCCGCCTCGCCAAGACCGAGGACGAGGTTCGCCACGCCGCGACCGAGATGCTCGGCAACACGCTGGTGACGATCCAGACGGGTGATGCCGGCAAGCAGGTCAACCGCCTGTACGTCACCGACGGCGTCGACATCGCCAAGGAATTCTACCTCGCCGTGCTGGTCGATCGCGCCACCGGCCGCGTCGCCTTCGTCGTATCGACCGAAGGTGGCATGGACATCGAGACCGTTGCGCACGACACGCCGGAGAAGATCCACACCTTCGCCGTCGATCCGGCAACGGGTTTCCAGCCGCACCACGGCCGCGCCGTCGCGCATGCGCTGGGCCTTACCGGCGATCTCGCCAAGCAGGCGCAGAGCCTCGCGAGCAAGGTATATGACGCCTTCCTCGGCACCGACGCATCGCAGATCGAGATCAACCCGCTCGCGGTGACCGACGACAACAAGCTGATGGTGCTCGACGCCAAGGTCGGGTTCGACGGCAACGCCATGTTCCGTCACAAGGACCTGGCCGAGCTGCGCGACGAGACCGAGGAAGATCCGGCCGAGCTGGAAGCGTCGAAGTACGACCTCGCCTACATCAAGCTCGATGGCGACATCGGCTGCATGGTCAACGGCGCGGGCCTTGCCATGGCGACGATGGACATCATCAAGCTGAACGGCATGTTCCCGGCGAACTTCCTCGACGTCGGCGGCGGCGCGTCGAAGGAGAAGGTGACCGCGGCGTTCAAGATCATCCTTGCCGATCCGAACGTGAAGGGCATCCTCGTCAACATCTTCGGTGGCATCATGAAGTGCGACATCATCGCCGAGGGCATCGTTGCCGCGGCGAAGGAAGTTAATCTGTCGGTACCGCTTGTCGTTCGGCTCGAGGGTACCAATGTCGAGAAGGGCAAGGAAATCCTCGCGAATTCCGGCCTCGCCATCGTTCCTGCGAACGACCTGGGCGATGCCGCGCAGAAGATCGTCGCCGAGGTGAAGAAGGCGGCGTAAGTTTCGACTGATCGTTCTCCATCGTCATGCCGGCTTCGGCCGGCATCTCCCCGACGTGGAGCGCGACACAACCGGGAGACCCCGGCGCTTGCCGGGGTGACGCTTGGGAGAGTGGAATGAAGGTTCTGGTGCCGGTCAAGCGCGTGCTTGACTACAACGTAAAGCCCCGCGTGAAGGCGGACGGGACGGGGGTCGATCTGGCCAACGTCAAGATGAGCATGAACCCGTTCGACGAGATCGCGGTCGAGGAAGCCATCCGCCTGAAGGAAAAGGGCGTGGCGACCGAGATCGTGGTCGTGTCGATCGGTGAGGCGAAGGCGCAGGAAACGCTGCGTACCGCGCTCGCCATGGGTGCGGATCGTGCGATTCTCGTCACCTCGGACGACAAGGTCGAGCCGCTCGCCGTCGCGAAGATCCTGAAGGCGGTTGCCGCCGAGGAACAGCCGCAGCTCATCATCCTGGGCAAGCAGGCGATCGACGACGACAACAATCAGACCGGTCAGATGCTTGCCGGCCTGCTCGGCTGGGGCCAGGGCACGTTCGCGTCCAAGGTCGAGGTCGAGGGCGAGACCGTCAAGGTCACGCGCGAAGTGGACGGCGGTCTAGAGACCGATTTGTTCAAGCTGCCGGCGATCGTCACCACCGATCTTCGCCTGAACGAGCCGCGCTACGCCTCGCTGCCGAACATCATGAAGGCGAAGTCGAAGCCGCTCGCGACCAAGACCGCCGCCGATTACGGCGTCGACACCGCGCCGCGCGTCAAGACGCTGAAGGTCGTCGAGCCGGGCAAGCGCCAGGCCGGCATCAAGGTCGCTGACGTCGACGAGCTGGTGATGAAGCTCAAGGCGATGGGCGTCGCGAAGTAAGCGCACCGCCGGTCACTGATCCCGTTCAGGGCGCCGCGTGGACGCGGCCCCGACGGGGAGAGGAAAGAGGTTCAAGATGAAGACTCTGGTTTGGGTCGAGCATGACGGTTCGACCGTCAAGGATGCCACGCTCGCCGCGGTGACCGCCGCGTCGAAGCTGGGTGAAGTTCACCTGCTGGTTGCCGGCAAGGGTGTCGATGGCGTGGCGCAGGAAGCTGCCAAGATCGCCGGCGTCGGCAAGGTCCACGTCGCTGACGACGACGCCTATGCGCATGCGCTGGCCGAGAACGTCGCGCCGCTGGTCGTCGAGCTGATGGGCCATCACGACGCGTTCGTTGCGCCGGCCACCACGTCGGCCAAGAACATCGCGCCGCGCGTCGCCGCGCTGCTCGACGTGATGCAGATCTCCGAAGTGCTGTCGGTCGAGAGCGAGGACACGTTCACGCGTCCGATCTACGCCGGCAACGCGATCGCGACGGTGCAGACGTCGGACGCGAAGAAGGTGCTGACCGTCCGTACCACGGCGTTCGAGAAGGCAGCGGCAGAGGGTGGTTCGGCGGCCGTCGAAGCAGTCGCCTCAACCGGCGACCAGGGCCTGTCGACCTACGAGAGCTCGGAAATCGCCAAGAGCGCGCGTCCGGAGCTGGCCAGCGCGAAGATCATCGTCTCCGGTGGCCGCGCGCTGCAGAATGGCGAGAACTTCAGCGCGCTGATCGAGCCGCTGGCCGACAAGCTGGGTGCCGGTGTCGGCGCCAGCCGCGCGGCGGTGGACGCTGGCTTCGTGCCGAACGACTATCAGGTCGGCCAGACCGGCAAGATCGTCGCCCCGGAAGTCTATATCGCGGTTGGCATCTCCGGCGCGATCCAGCACCTTGCCGGCATGAAGGATTCCAAGACCATCATCGCCATCAACAAGGACGAGGATGCCCCGATCTTCCAGGTCGCGGACATCGGCCTCGTCGGCGACCTGTTCAAGGTCGTCCCGGAGCTGACCGAGAAGCTCTGATCCCGTTCCGGCGCGGTCCAGCGGATCGCGCCACGGCCGGCGGCGCTCTGATGAGCGTCGCCGCTGCTGCTGCCGAGACGCCATGTGCGTGCGCTCTGCCGCAGGATGGCAGCCAGTCGCCGCTCATCTGTGCGGCGCGATCTTCCCCAAACACACGTCACCGCTGCATTGCAGAGGCTGGGCCGCGTCGTCTAAGCCGATCGCAATGGGTGGATTAGATAGAAGCGTGATGCGCCTGCCGCTGGTCGCCGTTCTGGCGCTTGCCCTGTCCGCCTGCGCCTCGCAGAAATTCCGTCCGGTCAGCGACACGCCCGTCAGGATCGGCAAGCCTTATACGGTGCGTGGCGTGACCTATACGCCAACGCCCGACCCGAACCTGGACGTTCTGGGCTATGCCAGCTGGTACGGCTCGGAAAGCGGAAACCGGGTCGCGCTGGGCGAGCGGTTTCGCCCCAAATGGGTGACGGCGGCGCACCCGACCCTGCCGCTGCCAAGTTATGTCGAGGTGACGTCGCTGGAGACGGGGCGAACGATCGTCGTGCGCGTCAACGACCGTGGCCCCTTCGCCCGGGGGCGGGTGATCGACCTGTCGCGTGGGGCGGCCGAGCAACTGGGCGCGAAACGGGCCGGTATCATCCCGGTGCGCGTGCGGATCGTCGACCCGCCGGAGAAGGACCGCAAGCGGCTTCGTCGCGGGAAGCCGGCGCGGGAGCGCGAGCGCGTGTCGGATCAGGCACTGGCCAATCTGCGCGCGCAATTGGCCGCCGGCGTGCGGCAGGGGCTGGTTCAGGCGCCCTGAAGCGCGCAGGCGAACCGCGTGGCCGCTCAGGGCCTTTTGGGGGCTGCTTCGCGCGCCGCCGGACTGGCGAGCCGCTTGGTAACCATATCATTGCCCTGCGCGCGGGCGACCTCGGCGGCGGTTCGGCCTGAGGCGTCGGCCAGCGCGGGATCGGCGCCAGCGGCGAGGAGCAGCTCGATCTGGCGGGTGCGATTGAACAGCGCGGCCATCATCAGCGCGGTCTGTCCGGCCTTGTTGCGCGCATTCACGTCGCAGCCGGCAGCGAGCAGGCGCTCGGCGATCGCATCCTCACCCTTGAAGGCGACGCCCATCAGCGCGGTATTCCCCTGGCCCGCGTCAGCCAGGCAGGCGTCGGCGCCGGCGGCGAGCAGCGCGTCGAGCGTGTCGCGATGCCCGGCGTAAGCGGCGAGGATCACGGGCGTGAACCCGCGGCGATCGCGGGCATTGGCGTCTGCACCGGCGGTGATCAGCGGGGCGATCAGATCGGTGCGGCCGAGCCGTGCGGCCTCGAACAGCAATTCCTGTCGGCGTTCCGGGGAGGGAAGCGCAGCGGCGGGAGCGGGCGGCGAGGAGGCGGCGCCCTGCGGGGTGGTCCCCGCCAGTAGCGCAGCCGCGATCAGCGAAATCATATTGGTGTTCCGAAAGAAAGGGGCCGCCCGCCGTGGCAGGCGGCCCGGAGGGTGTTAGTTGGTGGGCTGTTCGGGGTTGGCCGCCTGATATTCGGCGACGGCGCGCTTCACCTCGGCGAGCGGCACGTTGACCGCCTTCGCCATGCGCGTGCCGTAGTCCGGGTCGGCCTGGTAGAAATAGCTCACCATGATCGTGCGGGTACGGTCCGAGCGCACCTGCCCGAGATCGGCGGCAAGGTTGCGGATCAGGTCGACCTTTTCCGCGGCCGGCAGCGAACGGTAGAAGATGCCGGCCTGCTTGAAGTTGTTGGTCTTCGCGATCGGCCGCGAATCCACCACCGCATTCACCGTGTAGGTCGAGTTGCGGAACGTGTCGGCCGTTTCCTTGGACGCTGCGGCCGCCGGGAAATAATTGACGCTGCTGTCACGGCCTGACGCATTGAGCTGCCCATCCTGGTTGTTGTTCACGACCGCCACGCGCGGGCGATTGACCGGCAGCGACATGACATTCGCGCCAACGCGATAGCGCTGCGTATCGGCATAGGAGAACAGGCGGCCCTGAAGCATGCGATCGGGCGAGGGCTCGATCCCCGGGACCATGTTGGAGGGGGCAAAGGCGGACTGTTCGGTCCATTCGAAGAAATTGTCCGGCACCTTGTTGAGCGTCATCTCGCCGATCTTGCGGAACGGCACGCCCAGCCACTCCTTGGTGTCGTCGAAGGGATTATAGTCGAGCTTGGCAAACTCGCTTTCGGGCATGATCTGGATCATCAGATCCCAGCTCGGGAAATTGCCCTTGGCGATTTCCGCATAAAGATCATCGGTCAGATAGTTGAAGCCGGCCTTTACCGCGTCGTCCGCCTTGTAATTGTGGACGCCCTGGCGGCTGATCCAGCGGAACTTGGCGAAAACCGTCTCGCCCTTCGCATTGACCAGCTTGAACGCGTGCACGCCATTGCCGTCCATCGTGCGGTACGAGGCGGGCGTGCCCAGGTTGGAGAAGACCTGGGTGATCATGTTGGTCGCCTCGGGCGTGGCCGAGAAGAAGTCGAAGAAGCGGTTGGGATCCTGCTTGTTGAGCACGGGATCGGGCTTCAGCGAATGGATCATGTCCGGGAACTGGATCGCATCGCGGATGAAGAAGATGGGCAGGTTGTTGCCCACCAGGTCCCAATTGCCCTGATCGGTGTAGAATTTCGTCGCGAAGCCATGCGGGTCGCGGGCGAATTCAGGACTGTCCTTGCCGTGGATCACGGTGGAGAAGCGGACGAACACCGGCGTTTCCTTGCCCTGCGCGAAGAGCGATGCCTTGGTCAGGTCGGAAATGTCCGCGGTCGCCTTGAACACGCCATGGGCACCAGTGCCGCGGGCATGAACGACGCGCTCGGGCACGCGCTCACGATCGAAACGGGCAAGCTTTTCGATGAGGTGCGCGTCTTCCAGCAGGACCGGGCCGAAATCGCCGGCGGCCTTGGAATGACGATTCTCGCCGATCGGCGCGCCATTGTCGCGCGTGAACTGCATGGCGGGGCCGCGCGAGAGGTCGACGCGCGGCGGTGCAGCGCCCGGGGCCACCGGTGCCGGGCCGGTCTGCATCCGCGCGGCGGCCGACGCATCGGCATCGCTCACCGACTGTGCAATGGCGGGAAGAGGGAGCGCGACCCCTCCGAGGAGCAACGCGGCCGCGCGGAGCGCGCGCGCCTTCAAGCTGGCGTTCATCACATATCTCTTTGTTGTGCCGCGGCGCCGCGCGGCGAGGTGGGTTCCGGTCTCTGCCGGGTCACGTCCCACTAAGAGCAGTCGATTCCGCCACGAAACGAGATTGCCCGCTTACACAAATCGAACAATCTGATGATGAAGCCCAGGCGGTCCCACCGGCTCGGTGCCGTCGGATGCTGTTGAGGCGCGCTGATGCGCGACCCGGCGAGCCTGTTGAATGAGGCAAAAATGGGAAAATCAAAAAAGCCCTGCCAAGCGGATCGCCTGGCAGGGCTTTTTATGGTGGGCGTGGCAAGGATTGAACTTGCGACCCCTGCGATGTCAACACAGTGCTCTACCACTGAGCTACACGCCCACGGGGAGCGGCGCCATTAGCCGGGCTGCCGGGGGTGCGCAACCCCTGTTCAGCTCGCACCCTGAAATTCTCCCACTTCGAACATGCGATCGACCTCCATCACGAGATCGCGCAGGTGGAACGGCTTTGAGAGGACACGGGCCTGCGGCATTGCCTGGCCAGCCTTCAGCGTGACGGCGGCGAAGCCGGTGATGAACATGACGCGCAGCTTGGGGCGGATCTCCCCGGCTTTCTGCGCCAGTTCGATGCCATCCATTTCGGGCATGACGATATCGGTGAGGAGAAGGTCGAATTCCTCCTCCTCGATGAGCGGCAGCGCGGCCGTGCCGCGGTCCACCGCGGTGACCGCATATCCGGACCTTTCCAGCGCACGCGCCAGATATTCGCGCATGACCTGGTCGTCCTCGGCCAGCAAAATTCGGATCATTCGTGGGTTCCTGTGATCAACCGGCAGCTTATGGGAAGATCGCTTAATATTTTCCAGACGCGCGTTGATCGCTGTGCGCCCGCATTGCGAGACGTGCCGCCTGCCCATAGGTTGGCGAGCGATGGACGCGTGCTTCATCTCATACGGTGACGTGCCGCCCGCCAGCCCGGTCGTGCTGTCGGTGCCGCACGCGGGGCGCTGCTATCCCGAGGGCGTGCGCGATTCGCTGCGGGTGCCGTTCGCGGCGCTGACGATGCTGGAAGACCGGCTGATCGATTCGGTGGCGATGGCCGCGCGTGGCGGCGAGACGACGCTGATCCAGCAGGCGGCGCGCGCGTGGATCGACCTGAACCGGGCGGAGGATGATCGCGACCCGATGCTCGACGATGGCGCACGTACCGGCCACCTGAGCGCCAAGGTGCGCAGCGGGCTGGGGCTGGTGCCGCGGCGCACCACCGCGGCGGGGGAATTGTGGCGCAAGCGGCTGAGCGCCGACGACGTGATCGCGCGGATCAACGCGGCGCATCGTCCCTATCACGCGGCGCTGGCGGCGGCGTTGGCGGCCGCGCGTGCGCGTTTTGGCGTGGCGGTGCTGCTGGACCTTCATTCCATGCCGCCGATCCGTGGCAGCCGGACGCGGATCGTGATCGGGGACCGCTTCGGCCGATCGGCGGACAGCCGTTTCGTGAACCGGGTGGAGGCGGCGGTGGCAGCGGGGCACCTGCCGCAGGCGCTCAACGTCCCTTACGCCGGCGGATATATCCTGGAGCGGCACGGCGCGCCAGAGCAGGGCATTCACGCCATCCAGCTGGAGATCGATCGCTCCTTATACCTCGACAGCCGGATGGACGGCGCGGGGCCGGGACACGGGCGTATCGTGCAGCTAGTCCGCGAAATCCTCGACGCGCTGGCCGATGAGGCGATCGCTGGGCCCGAGCGGCTCGCCGCCGAATAAAAAAAACCACCCCGGGCGGTGCCCGAGGTGGCCAAGGTTCAGGGAGGAGACACACCAGAAGGTGTGCCATACGGTTCCGCGAAAGGGGGGACACGGAAACCGTACCTTTATAACATAAGAGACCGGCAATCGGTTTCAAGAACCCTGGCTGATACGGCAAAAGGTGTCGCGCGATGCCCGCGCCCCAACGACAAACGGGCGCAGGATTGTCCCCGCGCCCGTCCGGTTCATTGGAGGCTTGCCGCCAGCGCGGTCAGAGCGTCGGCTGCGGCATCTTGCCCATCTGTACCTGGCGCGCGAACACTTCGCGCATCAGCGACAGCGAGAACAGGTGCGCATACAGCAGCGGCAGCATCCCGCTCTGCACCATCTTGCGCAGCTGGTCGCCGCGCAGGCCCTGCAGCTTCTCTTCGTTGACCATCTGGAAGCCGCGATACACGAACGGCTGCTCGAACCCTTCCTGCTGGATCGAGACTTCACCGTCCATCAGCAGTTCGGATTCGCGCAGCTCGTTCATGAACTGGGCGGTGCGGGCGCCGGCCTGTTCGAACTGCTCGTTGAAGGCCAGGATGTTCTTGGTCACGTCGCTCGGCTGGCCGTTCTCGAACAGCGGCTCGCCCTCATCGAACTGGCCGATCGTGTCCGACGTCGGGTCGAAGCAGAGCGACAGCTCCTCCGCGTCGGGACGCAGGCGGGCGAGGAGATAGGGATAGCGGCGGATGTAGGCGGGGACGTAGAAGGTGTTGTCGATCAGCTTGCCGTCGGCATCGACGAACACGTTCACGCCCTCGTTCAGGCCCATCAGCGCGATCGGGATCGAATCCTCGCCGGCGGAAAAGACGATCGGCATGTAACGCTGCACCAGCGCGAATTCATCGACCGTCACCGGGATGGCGTGCTGCGTCGTCAGGAACGGCGCGGTCGCGGCCGGGCGGATCTTGTAGTCGGCATGCAGGTCGCTCGAAAGCGGCTCGAGGCCGTTGTAGAAAAGCGGAAGCTGCTGCGGCGCGCTGGCCATGATTACTCTCCAGATGCGGGTGCGGGTACGACCCAAAAAGCTCGATTTCGGCCCCTATTCGGCCACCGCGCCGGGCGCAAGCGCCACCAGTTTGCCCGGGTTGAAGATGCCATGGGGATCAAGCGCCTGCTTGATCGCGCGCAGCATCGCCATGCGCGGCGGCGGCGACAGGCGTTCCAGCTCGGCAAGCTTCATCTGGCCAATACCATGTTCGGCGGAGATCGAGCCGCCCGCCGCGACCACGAGATCGTCGACGAAGCGGGTGACGACGGGTGCTTCCCCGGCCAGCCATGTTGCGCGATCGGCGCCCCTTGGCGCACGGACGTGGAAATGGACGTTGCCGTCGCCCAGGTGGCCGAAACCACTGGCGCGGGTGCCGGGAAAGCGCGCCTCGCACGCCGCCGACGCCTCGATCAGGAAGCGGGGCATGGCCTCCACCGGCACCGAGATGTCGTGCTGCGCGGCTGGCCCGGTGGCGCGTTCGGCGTCCGAGATGGAATCGCGGATGCGCCAGAATGCCTCTGCCTGCGCCTCGTTCACGGCGATGGTCGCATCCTCGACCATGTTCTCGGCGATCGCCTGGACGAGCACGCGCTCGATGAACTGCGCAGGCGAGGGGGCGTCGGGATCGCTGATTACCGCCTCCACCAGCACGTGCCAGCGATGCTCGCCGGCAAGCGGCGCGCGGGCACCGGGAACATGCGCCAGTACTGCCGCAAGGGATTCGGCAGGCAAGAGCTCGAAGCTTTCGACCAGATCGCCCGCCGCCTGGAAGCGCCGCAAAAGGCGCAGCGCGTCGTCGGGGCTGGCAAGGCCGATCCAGCCGACCGCCCGGCTGGCAATTGCCGGGGCAAGGCGAAGCGTTGCGGCGGTGACGATGCCGAGCGTGCCCTCGGCGCCGATCAGCAGCTGGTTCGGATCATAGCCACGATTGTCCTTTTTCAACGCAGCGAGACCGTCATAAAGACTGCCATCCGCCAGCACCGCCTCCACCCCGGCCACAAGCCCGCGCATCGTGCCCCAGCGCAGCACCTGGGTACCCCCGGCGTTGGTGGAGACCAGGCCGCCGATCGTCGCGGAGCCGCGGCTGCCGAGGGTCAGCGGGAAGCGACGACCCACCGCTGCTGCCGCGGCATGGAGATCAGCGAGGATCACGCCAGCCTCGACGATCGCCAGCCCGGCATCGGCGTCGATCGAGCGAATCCGGTTGAGGCGCCGCAGCGACAGGATCGCCGCGGTGCCATCTGCGGGCGGGGTGGCGCCGCCCACCATCGAGGTGTTGCCGCCCTGCGGCACCAACGGCACCCGCTCACGGCCCGCCGCGGCGACGATCGCCTGCACCTGCGCCACGCTGTCAGGCGCAAACAGGATCGGCGCCGTGCCGTGCCACCGCTGCCGCCAGTCGGTTTCCCACGGTGCGATATCGGTACGATCAGTGACGATCGCGCGATCGGGCAGGGTATCGGCGAGCGATTGTATGAGGCGGGTCTGGCGCGGGGTCATCGCCGCTTCATCGCGCGAATTCATCAAGGGTTCAAACTTCGATGGGCAGCGACGGGGGCCTATCCATGCTGATCCGCGCCTGCCCCATGCTTCCGCTGCTCATGGCTGCGCCCCTGGCAATCGCTGCCGGGCCGGCGGACGAGCGCTATGCGCAGCTGTCGACTCGCGAGCGGATCATCATTCGCATCCCGCGGCTGCCCGGGCCGTCGCGGGCGCAGCGCGCCGCGCCGGTCACCTGGGAGGAGAAGAAGGCGCCCAAATGCGTGCCGATGGACCGGCTGGCGAGCGCCAGCATCTCCCCGGACGGCGACATCGACCTGATCGTCACCGACGGGCGCCGGCTGCGCGCCAAGCTCGACCGTGATTGCCCGACACTGAATTTCTACGGCGGCTTCTACCTGAAGCGTTCCAAGGACGGAAAGTTCTGCGCCCGGCGCGACGTGTTGCGCACCCGATCGGGCCGACAGTGTGAAATAAGTCGCTTTCGGCTGCTCATCCCGAAGAATCCGTCCTAAAAAGCGGCCTTGCGCACCGCTCTACCTTGACATCGAAGGCACAATCGCGTCTCGCCCGCACGATAAAAGGGCAGCATCGACGCGCCTTCTTTTCAGGATTGCCATGAGCTTCGCCGACCTCGGCTTGTCAGAAGAACTCCTCCGCGCCGTCGGCGATACGGGCTATACCGACCCGACTCCGATCCAGGCGTCCGCCATCCCCAGCGTGTTGATGATGCGCGACATCATCGGGATCGCGCAGACCGGCACCGGCAAGACCGCGTCGTTCGTGCTGCCGATGATCGACATTCTGGCACATGGCCGCGCGCGCGCGCTGATGCCGCGCAGCCTGATCCTGGAGCCGACGCGCGAGCTGGCCGCGCAGGTCGCCGAGAATTTCGAAATCTACGGCAAGTATCACAAGCTATCGATGGCGCTGCTGATCGGCGGCGTGCAGATGGGCGACCAGGTCAAGGCGCTGGAACGCGGCGTCGACGTGCTGATCGCGACGCCGGGCCGTTTGATGGACCTGTTCAGCCGCGGCAAGATCCTGCTCAACGGTTGCAGCATGCTGGTGATCGACGAGGCGGACCGGATGCTCGACATGGGGTTCATCCCCGATATCGAGGAAATCTGCACCAAATTGCCCAAGCAGCGCCAGACGTTGCTGTTTTCGGCGACGATGCCGCCGCCGATCAAGAAGCTGGCGGACAAGTTCCTCAGCAATCCCAAGACGATCGAGGTCGCCCGGCCGGCGAGCACCAACATCAACATCACCCAATGGGTGGTGCCGGTTAAGGGCGCGGCGTTCGAGAAAAGGGCGGTGCTTCGCCAGTTGCTGCGCGAAGAGGCGGTGACCACGGCGATCATCTTCTGCAACCGCAAGACGACCGTGCGGGAGCTGAACAAGAGCCTGAAGAAGCACGGTTTTGCGGCGGGCGAAATCCATGGCGACATGGAGCAGCCGGCGCGGATCGCGGAGCTGGAGCGGTTCAAGGCCGGCGATATCAATATCCTGGTCGCCTCCGACGTCGCGGCCCGCGGGCTGGACATCAAGGGTGTCAGCCACGTCTTCAACTTCGACGCGCCCTGGCACCCGGACGATTACGTCCATCGTATCGGGCGTACCGGGCGCGGTGGGGCGACCGGAATCGCCTATACGCTCGTTGGCCCGGACGACGCCGAGAATATCGAGAATATCGAGAAGCTTACCGGCCAGAAGATCCAGCGTCGCACCGTCGTGGTGGAGGCCGAGGAGCAGGGCCGGCCGCCGCGTGCGCGGCGCCAGGGCAGCGATCGCCGGCGCGACGAACGGCCGGTGCCAGAGCGCGAGGCGGAAGCGCCTGTCGCCCGCGCGCCGCAGCCCCCGCGCGAGCAGGAGCGCGCGCCCGAGCGCAGCCGCCGGGCGCAGCCGCAGCGTCAGGACAGCCGGATCGACAGCGATGCCGGATCGGATTCGGGGTGGAACGGCCCGGTTCCGGCCTTCCTGAGCGTGTCGCTCGGCTCCTGACCGATGGTGGCCTGGCGCTACCGGGCTGCCGGACGCGCCATGCGACTTTACGCACGGATCGTCCGCCCGCGAACCTTTGGCGTTCGCGCGCTGGTGCTTGACCCTGCCGGACGGGTGGCGCTGGTCCGCCATCATTATATCGACGGATGGTATCTGCCCGGTGGCGGGGTCGATCGCGGAGAAAGCGCCGATGCGGCGATCCGACGCGAGCTGATCGAGGAGGTCGGGCTGCGCGCGGTCACGATCGCGGGGCTGCTAGGAGTGTATCACAACCGCGGCGAAGCAAAGGACGATCATGTCGTCGTCTATCGCTGCGTAGTGGATGACCCGGCGGCGCTGCGTGCGGCGGACCGACGCGAGATTGCGGAGGCAGGCTGGTTTGCGCTCGATGCGCTGCCCGACGGCACCTCCCCGGCGACGCGGCGGCGGATCGACGAGCATCGCGCTGGGGCGTATGGCATCGGCCGCTGGTAGTAGCGTCGCGCGAACACCGGCCCGACCACTTCCCGGTTACCAGCGCAGGCGCCGGCGGCGGATGGTCTCCGTCTCCTCGACCGTGTCCGCCTCCACCTCCCAGCTATGGTTTTCGACGATCCAGGCGTTCACCGGGCGCCCGTCGCCATCGAGCGAGGGGCGGAAGCGGAAGCGCTCGCGGATCAGGCGGCACGTGATCGCATCGACGGTGGCGTTGCCGCTGGACCGGGTGACCACACAGTCGCGCACGCGCCCGTCGGTGGTGACGAGGTAGCGCACCCCGACTGTGCCATTGAACCCCGAGACGAACAGCGCCTCCGGCAGGTCGGACGTACTCATCCGGCCGCGCAGGAAGCGGGGCGCGGTTTCCGGCGATCCGCCGCCGCTGCCATCGCCATCGCCCGCCCCGCCGCTGCCAAATCCGTCGCCGCTGCCCCCGGCCCCCGTGCCAGGGCCACGCACGTCGGCCGAGCCGGACATGAAATCATTGGCCACATAGGGCCGCGGGGCGGCGACCACGGGCGGCGGCGGCGGGGGTGTCACGACGATCGGCGTCGGGGCGACGACGGGCGCGGCGCGGCTGCGCAGGTTGGGCGCGGAGGCGCGGCCCTCCGGAGGGGCGACCGTCGGGCGCGGCGGCGGTGGCACAGGTGGCGGCGGTGGTGGCGGCGGCGTTGGTTCGGCGGTGAACAGCTTCAGCCCGTTCTCGACGGCTGTCGGGAATGACACGGCAAGGCCAGTGATCAGCGCATAGCCGAGCGCGAGTTGCACGATGATCGCGGCGCCCGCGCCAATCACGCGCTCCCGCGTCAGCCGCTGCCGATCGATCGTGCCATAGGCCATGCGCGGCACAACGCACGGGATCGCTGAACGGCTGCTGGCTCAGTCGCCGGAGTGCGGCGCGATCTGTGCCGCGAGCGCATCGTCGAGCGTCCGCGCGCGGATTGCGGCGGGACGCGCCATTACCCGATCGAGGTAGCGGGTGAACGCGGGGTCATCAGGCAGCGCCCCGGTCTGCCGCCCCCAGTCGATATGGCTGCCGACATAGACATCGGCGGCGGTGAAGCGATCGCCGGCGATATAATCATGCGCGCCGACGGCGGTGCGCAGCGCGCTCACCACCCGGTCGATGCTGCCATAGCCGAGCATGACCTGCTGCTGCGGTGTGGGGACCACGCCCATGGCGAGATTGGTGCTGGCTGCCTCCAGCGGGCCAGCGGCGAAGAATAGCCAGCGGTAATATCCGCCCGTTCCTCCGCCGTGGGGGCAAGGCCGGCGGCGGGGAAGCTGTCGGCGAGATAGGCGATGATCGCCGCCGCCTCGCTGACCACGCGGCCGTGGTGAACGAGCGTCGGCACCTTTCCCATCGGATTGGCGGCGAGGAAATCGGCGGGCTTGTCCCCCCAGTCGACCAGCCGCACCGCATAGGGTGTGCCGACCTCCTCCAGCATCCAGCGGGCGATGCGCCCGCGCGACATGGGATTGGTGTAGAAGATCAGATCATCGGTCATCGTGTCTGCTCCCCGTGAGATTGGCGGGCGTCAGCGATCCAGATAGCGGTGGAGAAAGGCGGTGCTGCGCTGCCAGGCGAGATCGGCCGCCGCCTTGTCGTAGCGCGCGGCGGAGGTGTCGTTATTGAAGGCGTGATCGACGCCGGGATAGGTGAAGGCCTGTACCGGCTTGCCCGCTGCCTTCAGCGCCGCAACCCAGGGATCGCCGGTCTGCGCGACACGGGTGTCCTTTTCCGCATAATGGAACATCAGCGGGATGGTGACGCGCGCCGCCTCGGCCGGGGCTGGGGCGGGGCCGTAGTAAGAGACGCCGGCGTCGATCCTCCCGGCCAGCGCCATGCGGTTGACGAACGCGCCGCCCCAGCAAAAGCCGATCATGCCGACCTTGCCCGTCGATTGCGGCAGGGTGCGCAGCTCATCGGCAAAGCCGCGCGCCTGCGCCAGCGCCAGATCATAATCGACCGTGCCGATCATCTCGCGCGCCTTGTCCTCATCAGCGGGCGTTCCGCCCTGCGGCGCGAGCAGATCGGGCGCGACGGCGAGGAAGCCGTCAAGCGCGAGCCGGCGGGTGACATCCTGGATGTGCGGCGTGAGCCCGCGATTTTCATGAATCACCAGAACCACGCCGCGCTTCGCCGCGGCAGGCCTTCCGGTGGCTGGGTCCTTCAGCATGGCGACATAGGCTCGGGCCGGCTTGTCAGCCTGCGTCCCCGTGCGCATCTCGGTCAGCAGCCGCGGATCGGCCGGGTCGATGATCGTTGCGGCCGCGGGCGAGGCGGCGATGCCGGCAATCAGCGCCTCGGCCGCGACGGCAGAGCCGGCCAGCGCGGTCATCTGGCGCAGCAAGGTGCGCCGATCGCGATGCTCATGGGTGAAGGCGTCGTAGAGCTGGACGGCGCGGTCGCGAAGGGACGGATCGGTCATGGCTTTCCCCCGAATCGGCGCCGGTAGGCGCGACGCCGCAGGCTAGCGGGAAGCGGCAGTCGAGGCGAGCGCGCGCCGGCGTCATCGAATCGGACGTGCAACGAGTTTGGGCCGGGATCGTTACGGCGACATGGCTACCCGTTCTCATCCCGGTGCCGGAAGCACCGTCAACACGGCCGTGATCGCCGTCCTGATCGCCGCCGCGCTGCAGATCCTGACTCCGGTGATGCCGGCGCTCGGCATAGGCCAGCCGATCGGATCGCAATCGGATTCAGTCCGAACGATCATCACGCCGTCGGGTTGGGCATTCTCGATCTGGGGCGCGCTCTATACCGGGTCCACGCTGTTCGCTATTTACCAGGCGCTGCCGGCGCAGCGAAACAATCCGCTGATCGAGCGGCTGCGCTGGCCGGCGGCGGGCGCGTTCCTCGGCAATGCGCTCTGGGCGGCCTATACGCAGGTGTTCGGCCTGAGCGCGATTTCGGTGGTGATCATCGCCGCGACGCTTTTGTGTCTCCTGGTCTGCTATCGCACATTGTCCTCTGCCCGGCAGCTGACCACGGGTGAGCGCTGGCTGGCGTATCTGCCGCTGTGCGCGCTGGCCGCGTGGCTGACGGTGGCGACGACGGTGAACATCGCCGCCGCGCTGCGCTACCATGGGGTCGAAGCAGGCGAGTCGGCGCCGGTGATCGGCGCGATCATCGTGGTGGTGGCGGGCGCAATCGGCGCGACGGCGCTGGTGCGCGGGCGCGGCAACCTGCCCTATGCCGCGGTGTTCCTGTGGGCGCTGTCGGCGATCTTTGCCGCTGGCGGGCAGCAATCCTCGCTGGTCGCAGGCGGTGTCGTGGTGGCCGCCGTCCTGATCATCGGCGGGGCGATCGCGGGCGCACGGCGCGCCCGCTGATCGCGGCCCTCGTCACAGGAGGCTCATCACAGGCCACTCATCACAGGCCGAAGCGGAAGCCGTAACCAAGCCCCAGCGTGAACTGCATCCGCCGCCCGCGCTCGCGCACCAAGGGGGAATCGCCGGGTTCGCCGCCGAGCCGATCAAGGCCGCTGAACAGCGTCAGCACGCTGCGCCGATCGAGCGGGTGGACGACCGAGCTGCCGACGCCGAACGACAAGAGCCCGCCACCCGGCCGATAGGGCGCCAGGCCGGAACGCTGCGACTGCGCCGGATCGATCCCGAAATAGGTGCGCATGTAATCCGCGCTGGCGACCGTCGCGCGCGGGCCGAAGCTGATGCTCGTGCGGCCGAGGCGTGCCTGATAGGCGATCGAGCCGTCGACGAGCACGCCTTCGTGCCCGCCAAAGCCGCGTCGTGCCTCCAGCCGGCCGCGCCACGGACCGAAGCGCTTTTCGGCAAAGGCGCCGACTTCGGCCGCCGCGCTCACGTCGCCAAGGCCCAGCAGGGCGTCGCTGCCGCCGGTGATGAGGAAGGGCGATCCGCCGCGTTCCTCGTCGCGACCGAAGCGGATCTTGGCCAGCGGGCCAGCGCGCCAGCCGTCGGTGTTGATCGCATTCCAGCCCAGTCCCTCGGGGATCGAGGCGAAGATCACGTCCTTGTAGTTGAAGCGGAGGTCCGGGAAGAGCGACAGCGCCGTGTCGCGCGAGCCCTGCCAGACGGGGCTGAGCACCGGGGCGACGCCGATCGTTATGCTCCAGCCGTCGGCGCCGGGCAGGGCAGGCGGCCGGCCGGGGGGTGGGCCGCCCGGCGGCGTGTTCAGCGGCGGCGCCTCGACGATGGGTGGTGTCTGCACCGGCGCCTGGGCCTGAACGACCGCGGGAAGAGCAAAGGCGGTGGCGCCAAGGGCAAGCGCCGCGGCGGCGGGGAATGAGCGCATCAGCAATCCTCTCGCTGGCCGAGCGCCCGCGCCGGTAAGCAGGCGGTACGAACGGCCTCGGTAAGTTGTGCGCAAACTAAATGATCGCGATGCAAAGACAATGGCTTATCCACCGCCGGGCCGGGTCAGGCGGCAGCATGGCTATAGCGACAGGGTCATGAAGCGGTTGTGCGGGCTTTCGGGATAGCCGCCGAAGGGCGGGCCATCGGTAAAGCCGGCGGCCTCGTACAGGCGGTTGGCGGCGTCGAACATCGGCGCGGTGCCGGTTTCCAGGCTGACGCGTGTGTACCCACGGGTGCGGGCGAGCGTGATCAGGTGCGTCAGCAGCGTGCGCGCAACGCCGCGACGCAGGTGGACCGGCGCGGTCCGCATCGACTTGATCTCGCCATGATCGCTGGCCAGCGCGCGCAGGGCGGCAATGCCGAGCAGATCCTCGCCCTCCCACAATCCCCAGAAGCTGATGTCGGGATGACGCAGGCCGTCGACATTCATCGCATGGGCGTTTTCCGACGGCGTCGAGGCGTGCGCCTCCGCCTGATGATGCGCCACCAGCGCGAGGACGCGCGGATCGTCCAGCCCGCCCTCGCGCAACTCCATCATCGCCCGGCGATCATTTCGTCCAGCACCTCGAGGCACGCCACGCCGAGGCGTGCCGACCGCTCGGGCGACCAGGCGAACTCGGGATCGGGGTTGGCGTCGTGATCCTTGAAGGGCATTTCCAGCGTGATGCTGACCGCGCCGAACCGCTCGGCGAGCTGGTTGGTGGACATCGAGAGATTGGCGCGGCCGGGCTGGGCGCGCTCATAGCCAAGCTCGGTCTGGAAATCGGGCGTGTGCGCCGCCAGGCGCCGGCCGAATTCGACGAAGGCATCACCCTGTTCGGGCTTGAGCGACGGGATGCCTTCGAACCCGGCGATGAAATTGGCGGCGATCGCTTCGTCGCCGTGCACGTCCATCGCGAAATCGACGCCCGTTTCGTCCATCGCGGCGAGGACGTGATAGACCTCCGGGCTGCGCTCCAGCGTCGGGGTGTGCCATTCGCGGTTGAGGTTCACCCCGGCTGCATTGGTGCGCAGATGGCCGCGGCGCGTGCCGTCCGGGTTCATGTTGGGCACGACATGCACCGTCGCAGCCGACAGCAGCCGCGCCGCCGCCGGGCTGGTCAGCCAGTCGAGCGCGCCGTCCATCCAATATTCGGCCATCGTTTCGCCGGGATGCTGGCGGGCATAGAGCCAGACCTGCGTCTTGCCGGTGCCGAGGCGGAAATAGTCGATTGCCTGGCCGTCCAGCGTGACGCCCAGCTCGCGATGGGTGACGCCGGGCCGCGCGGCGATGCGCGCGACCAGATCGGCGTGCCGTTCCATCGTGTAGGGCGCGAAATACGCGAACCAGACGACCTGCGCGTCGCCGGTCCAGTCGAATTCAAGCACGCCATCGGCATAGCGCGTGTCGACCGTGCGCCACGCCTGCCGATCGGTCGAGGCGCGCGCGCGGTAACCGGGCCAGCCGAACGGATAGGCGGAGCCGCCCGCGTTCAGGATGCGGAACGTCAGGCGGCGCCCGGCCGCTCCGGCGACGCGGAAATAGAACCACTGGTAGAAATCGGACTCGGCGTCGCGGACGATCTCCAGATCGACACGATCGCCTTGAATCCCGACGAGACGAATGTTGCCGCTGTCGAAGGCGGCGTTGATGCTGAGGGTCATGGCACCTCGATAGTGCGCCCGCTGTCGCCGGGAAAGCCGGAGAAGAGCGCGCGGGCCAGCCGGGCGGCAATCGCCGGGGTGTCGGCATCAGGGGAGGCGAGGTCGGTCAGCGACTGGGCCTGCCCCTCCCACACGGCATCGGGGCCGCGGCGGATACGTACCGACAATTCGGTCACCACGCCTTCGCGCGCGCCGCTGCCGCCGACCGGGAAGCTGACCCCGCCGCCAAGGCCGACGCCGCCGCCGCGCCCGCCGCTGATGCCGCCGCCCCCCAGCCCGATCGAGACCGGCGAGCGGCGCGGGGGCAGCATGCCCGGAGCGCGGCTGAACGACACCGTGGCAAGGAATTGCGGCGTCTGGCCGGGGGGCGGGGCGGTGAAGCCGAGGCGCAGCAATTCGGTCTGCACCGCGGCGGCATAGGTCTTGTACTCGATGCTGGCGGTGCCGCTGCCGGTCAGCGGCTCGACCGCGATCGTGCCGCGATCGGTCATGGCGTCGAAATGATAGCGCGTGGCCTGGACCGGAAAGCGAGTCGGCCCGGTGGCACAGCCGGAGAGGGCCGCGGCGAGCCCCGCGGCGATCATGATCTTGCGCATTTGCGTTCTCCCCACTGTCGTTACGCTGCTACAACGCATCGCGTGATCCCCGGCTCCGGCTTGACTTGCAAGGGGCCAGGCACTAGGCGGCCACGCTTTCCAGACACGCCCATTTATAGAAGCGAATCCGCCATGAAGATCCGCAACAGCCTGAAGTCGCTCAAGGACCGCCACCGCGACAACCGCGTCATCCGTCGTCGCGGCCGGACCTATGTCATCAACAAGACGAATCGCCGCTTCAAGGCCCGCCAGGGCTGATTCGAATGCGGCCGATTGCCGTTGTCTTCGACATCGGCAACGTCCTGTACGATTGGGACCCCAAGGTCCTCTACCGGCGCCTCATCACCGATGATGAGGCGCTGGACGTATTTCTGCGTGATGTCTGCTCCAAGGAGTGGCATTTCCAGCATGACGCCGGCCGCCCGTTTGCCGAGACGTCTGCGGAGCTGTGCGCGCAATTCCCGGATCATGCCGATCTGATCGCGCAATGGGGACCGCGCTTTTCGGAGCAGATCCCCGGGCCGATCGACGGCATGCCGGAACTGGTCGCCGCGCTGGACGAAGCGGGCGTGCCGCTGTTCGCGATCACCAACTTCAGCGACGAATTCTTCGCGCCCTTCCGTGAACGGGAGGCGGCGATGTTCGACCGGTTCCGCGACATCGTCGTGTCCGGCACGGAGAAGCTGGTGAAGCCGGACCCGGCGATCTACCATCTGGCGCTGGATCGGTTCGGGCTGAAGCCGGACGAGGCGCTGTTCGTTGACGACCGACAGGACAATGTCGATGCCGCGGCGGGCATCGGGATGCACGCCGTGCTGTTTACCGATGCCGCGACGCTGCTGCCCGAACTGACGCGCCAGGGGCTGCTTCCCTAGTCACGCCGCGATCGCCAAGTGCTGGTAACCGGCGCGCCGCCTGCGCGCCGGCTCCGGTCATTTGTGGCTGTGCAGTTCGTCGCCGATGATGCTGACGACGTGAAGCACGTTGGTGGCGCCCGGTGTGCGGAACGGAACGCCGGCCATGATGATGACCCGGTCGCCCGCGGCAGCAAGGCCGTGGCGCAATGCCATCCGCTTCGACTTGGCCACCATCTCCTCGAACGAATCGACGTCGCGCGTGTGGACGGCATGGGCGCCCCACAACATGCCCAGGCGACGCGCGGTTTCCATCTGCGGAGTCAGCACCAGCAGCGGGATCGACGGCCGCTCTCGCGCCACGCGGCGGGCGGTGGAGCCGGAGGTGGTGAAGCAGATGATCGCCTTTGCCGACACCGTGGTGGCGATGTTCTTGGCCGCTTCCGCCAGGGCGTCCGCAGTGGTCGGATCGGGGCGGGTTTCGGTGAAGCGCACCCGATCGCCATGCATGGGATCGCGTTCGACGGACGTGCCGATGGCATCCATCATCGCCACCGATTCGACCGGCCAGTCACCCGCGGCGCTTTCCGCCGACAGCATGATCGCATCCGCGCCGTCGTACACCGCGGTTGCGACGTCCGAGACCTCGGCGCGGGTCGGGGAGGGCGACTTGATCATCGATTCCAGCATCTGCGTCGCGACCACCACCGGGCGACCGAGCCGGCGGGCGGTCTCGACGATTCGCTTCTGAAGCGGCGGAACGGCCTGGGGCGGCAGTTCGACGCCGAGGTCACCGCGCGCGACCATCACGCCGTCGCACAGCTCGACAATCTCCTCCAGCCGCTCGATCGCGGCGGGCTTTTCGATCTTGGCCATCAGCGCGGCCTTGCCGCCGATCAGCTTGCGCGCCTCGGCCAGATCCTCCGGTCGCTGCACGAACGACAGCGCGATCCAGTCGACGTGCTGGTCGATCGCGAAGGCGAGGTCGGATCGGTCCTTGTCGGTCAGCGCCGCCATCGGCAGCACCACGTCGGGTACATTCAGCCCCTTGTTGTTGCTGAGCGTGCCGCCGACCTCGACATTGGTGATGATCCGGTCCGGCTCGTGATCGATGACACGCAGGACAAGCTTTCCGTCATCGAGGAGCAGGCGCGCGCCCGGTTCGACGGCGGCAAAGATTTCCCGGTGCGGCAGTTCGACGCGGGACGCGTCGCCCGGCGTGGGATCGCGGTCGAGCACGAAGGTGGCGCCATGCGCCAGTTCGACACGGCCGGCGGCGAAGCGGCCGACGCGCAGCTTGGGGCCCTGCAGGTCGGCAAGGATCGTCGTGGGGCGGCCATAGCGTTTCTCCAGCGCGCGGATCGCCTGGATCACCTCCACCTTGGACGCCTGGTCCCCGTGGCTCATGTTGACGCGAAAGGCGTCGGCACCCGCGAGGAACAGCTTCGCAATCATGTCGGGCGTGTTGCTCGCCGGGCCGAGCGTCGCGAGCACGCGGACCTGCCGGCTGCGACGAATGATCGATCGTGTCATGTAAACGGTTACTCCGCTTTGCCGCGCGATGCCCTAGCCCTTATCTCGTCGCGATCAACTGTGGAGAAGACAATGGACCCGATCGACGCGATCGACGATGCCGCCGCCGCTGCCGCATTCCGCCGGCTGGTACGCCATCTGCGGCACCGGAGCGATGCGCAGAATGTCGACCTGATGGGGCTGGCCGGTTTCTGCCGCAACTGCCTGTCCGACTGGGTGGGCGAGGCGGGCGGGCTGCCGAAGGAGGAAGCGCGCACCGCAATCTACGGCATGCCCTATGCGCAGTGGAAGTCCGAGCATCAGCAGGAAGCCTCACCGGAGCAATTGCGCCGGATGGAAGAAAGCGTCGCAAAGAACGCCTGACGGCGGTTTCGCGCAACTTTCCTTCCCGTGCGCGCTTGCCGGGCACGGGTTGTTTCTTCTACCGCCGCCTCCGTCAGACATTGCCGCGGACAGAACCGCGGCCAGAAGGGGGTAGGGGAACGATGAAGAAGATGATCGCGGCCGTGTTGCTGACGGCCGTCAGCATGCCGGCCATGGCGCAGACCGCGCCAGCACCCGCGGCCGCCCCGGCGGTGACCTATATCCACGCCGGCGCATTGCTCGACCGGCCGGGCCAGGCGCCGCGCGGCAACAGCACGATCATCGTGCGCGACGGCAAGATCGTCGAGGTGCGTGACGGCTTCGTCCCGCCGGAGGGCGGCGCGAAGCTGGTCGCGCTCAATGACAAGTTCGTGCTGCCGGGCCTGATCGACCTTCACGTCCACCTGATCGGCATCGGCGGCGATCCGATGCGCGCACGCCTGACCGCGCTCAACACCGAAGGCGCCGACGACGTGCTGTATGGCGCGGGTAACGCCAAGGCGACGCTGAACGCCGGCTTCACCACTGTACGCGACCTGGGCGGCGAGCCGCGCAGCATCCGTGCGCTGCGCGATGCGGTGGATCGCGGCGACGTGGTCGGCCCGACGATCGTCAATGCGGGTACCGCGATCTCGGTCACCGGCGGGCATGGCGATCCGCTCAATGGGCTGGCCGAACCGTTCGCCCATGCGGTGAAAGAGACGGTTGAGAATACCTGTGACGGGCCGTCGGATTGCGTACGCGCGACGCGGCGGCAGATCGGGCTCGGCGCGCAGGTGATCAAGATCACCGCGACCGGCGGCGTCCTCTCCAACGTGTCGGGCGGGCTTGGCCGCGCCTTCACGCCGGAGGAAATGAAGGCGATCGTCGACACCGCGCACAATCTGGGCCGCAAGGTGGCGGCGCACAGCCATGCCGCCGAGGGTACCAAGGCGGCGCTGGCGGCGGGCGTCGATTCGATCGAGCACGGCAGCTTCATCGACGACGAGGCGATCGCCGCGTTCAAGAAGGCGGGCGCTTATCTGGTTCCGACCGAGATCGCCCCGGTTGCTGCCGTGGCGCAGGCGCGTGCCGGTGCACTGCCGCCCGCGACCATCCCCAAGGCCGAGGCCGCTGCCGCTGCGATGCAGGAAAGCCACCGCCGGGCGTACAAGGCAGGCGTGAAGTTCGCCTTCGGCACCGACAGCGGCGTCTCCAAACATGGCGACAATGCGCAGGAATTCGCGCTGCTGGTGGAAAAGGTCGGCATGACCCCCGCCGACGCGATCCGCAGCGCGACCGTCACGGCCGCCGAAGTGCTGGGTCAGGGCAATGTGATCGGCACGATCGAGCCGGGCAAGCAGGCCGATATCATCGCCGTCGACGCATCGCCGCTGTCCGACGTGCGCCAGCTGGAGCGTGTCCGCTTCGTCATGCGCAAGGGGGCAGTCGCCAAGCCGCTCGCCGACTGAAGTTCGCCGATTTCGATTTGATTGGGGCGGCGGCATCCCATAGGAGCCGCCGCCGCAACCGATAGTCCGGCAATTGCGCCGCCGCCCCACCCGCGATTCGCGCGTGAAGCGGCGGTGCTTCACTTATGGGGTTTTCAAGATGGCTGAAGAACGCGGCGAGGGCATGGGCGGCGGTCAGGTGGCGGCGGACGAGCTGCGCCTGCTGATCGAGCGCGCCGAGCGGCTCGAAGAAGAGAAAAAGGGCATCGCCGACGACATCAAGGACGTGTTCGCCGAGGCGAAGAGCCGCGGATACAACCCCAAGGCGATCAAGAAGATCATGTCGATCCGCAAGAAGAAGCGCGAGGAATATCAGGAAGAGGAAATGATCCTCGAGACGTACATGCAGGCGCTCGGCATGCTCTGAGCCGCCCGGCTCGTGAACGTCACAAAGATTGGGCTGAGGCGGCCGGCATGAAGACCATCATTCTTGTCCTGTCGCTTCTGCTGCCTGCCGCAGCGGCACCGGCCGTTGACCCTGCGGCGGGCTTTTGCGCCCGCATGGCGGCGCAGCATGGGATGAAGCTGGCCAGCCAGCCGAACGGCAAGCCCGCCTATGAGGCGCGTGCGCTGAAGGGCTTGGGCGTGGCGCTGTTCGGCGGGTCGACGATGGTCGGCATGCAGCTGAGCCCGCCCGACGACCCCGCTGCAATCGGCGACCCTGCGCGCTTCGCCGATGCGTGCAAGCTGAGCGCGGGGCGAGTGGCCTGCAGGATCAGCGGCCCGTCGAGATTCGAGATGACGGTGGGCGAGCATGCCGCCACCACCGACGCGGCGCCTGGCGAGCAGGCCGAAGTCAGCATGGCCAAGAACCGCATCCGCTGCGAGGAACGCTGACCGCCCCCCGAACGAAGGCTAGGCAGCCTCCGCCGGCGCCGTCGTCCAGCCGAGCCGCGCGATCGTGATCGATCGCTTGCCCGACAGATCGGTGCGGGTGACGATGAGGTCGCGGCTTTCGATATAGCCCATCAGCCGCCGCACGCGGCCGAGCGATGATGTGCCGTACGTCTCCGCCAAGGCGGCATCGCTGGGGCAGGGCGCGCCCTCACGCGCCGCCTTGGCGACAAGCAGGAATGGTCCGACCATCTCGTCCTGCAGCGTGCCGGCGAGCGCGATCACCTCCGCCCATTCGGGATCGGCGATGTCGAAGATGCCGGCGCGCGCGCACGACAGGCGACGGGAGAAATCGCCCAGGTCGATGCCCGATCGCGACAGGCCCTGCATCCGGCAGCGGACCTGGAAATCCTGGAACAAGACCGACGCCGGGCGGCCCGCGGCATCGGCATCCTCGACGATCGCGCGCAGCACATCGGCGATGATCGCCGCGACTTCCTCCTCGCTGCGCTCCGGCTCGGGCGGCAGCGGGGCGGGGCGCGCCATGTCGGCGATGATCTCCTCCGCCGGCACGCGGCGCGGGCGGGCCTCGAACGCCATCGGCAGCTGGGGCGCCGCCTCCGGCTCGGGTTCGGCGAAGATCAGCTCCTGAAGGTCCGCCGGCGGGGCGGAGGGGAGCGGTGTCAGCTTCGGACTGCCGCTGCGCGCGCTGGTTTCCACCGCGCCGATCTTCACCGTCTTGGGACGGCGGCAGACCGCGGGGCCGAGCGCGAGGAACGTGCCGCGCGGAAGATCGCGGATCGATTCGGCCTGGCGGCGCTCCATGCCCAGCAGGTCGGCTGCGCGCGCCATGTCGATATCGAGGAAGGTGCGGCCCATCAGGAAGTTCGACGCTTCGGCCGCGACGTTCTTGGCCAGCTTTGCGAGTCGCTGGGTCGCGATAACCCCGGCAAGGCCGCGCTTTCGGCCGCGGCACATGAGGTTGGTCATCGCCGAGAGTGACGCGCGGCGCACCTCCTCCGCCACTTCGCCGCCGGTGGTAGGTGCGAACAGCTGCGCCTCGTCCACCACGACCAGCGCGGGGTACCAATGTTCGCGCGGGGCATCGAACATCGCCGACAGGAACGTGGCGGCGCAGCGCATCTGCCCCTCCGCCTCCAGCCCCTCAAGGCTGAGCACCACTGAGGCGCGATGTTCGCGCAGGCGCCCGGCGATTCGCGCAATCTCCCGCTCGGCATAGTCCGCCGCCTCGATCACGACATGGCCATAAGCGGGGCCAAGCGTCACGAAATCGCCCTCCGGGTCGATCACCACCTGCTGCACCTGCCCGGCCGACCGCTCCAGCAGGCGGCGCAGCAGGTGCGACTTTCCGGACCCGGAATTGCCCTGAACAAGCAATCGGGTGGCCAGCAATTCCTCTAGGTCGATCAGGACCGGCGCGCCCGAGGCATCGGCGCCCATGTCCACCGCTATCGTCATGCGATGCGTTTGGCCGAAACCGGCCCCGGGGGGCAAGGGTTTGCGTGCATTGCGGATATCGTGGAGGTTCGCCGGGCAGCTAGCCGGGAGCAGATCATGCACGGGCATCGAGCGGATATCGAGGAACTGGCCCACCATCTGCTGGGCAAGCCGGTGGAGGCGCTGGACGAGGAAGAGCAGCGAGTCCTGGCAGCGATCGCGTCTGGCACCATCGGCGTACGCGATGCATCCGACGTGGCCGAGGAGCAGGCGACATTTGGCGAGCGGCTGGCCGACCGGGTCGCCGAGATCGGCGGATCCTGGGCGTTTATCGGCGCCTTCACCGCCGTCCTGCTTGGCTGGACGGTGCTCAACAGCAATGTGCTGGGGCGGATGGGGCTGGTGTTCGATCCCTATCCCTACATCTTCCTCAATCTGATGCTGTCGACGCTCGCGGCGGTGCAGGCGCCGATCATCATGATGAGCCAGAACCGGCAGGCGGCGAAGGACCGGCTGACCGCGGCGCTGGATTATGAGACGAACCTGCGCGCGGAGCTCGAAATTCTGCGGCTCCACCGCAAGATGGATCAGGATGTGATCGTGCGGCTGGAACGGATCGAGGCGCTGTTCCTGGAAAAACGCGCCTCCTGATGAGCGCAGCGACTTGAGCAGGGCGCCCAACCTTCGCTAGAGGCGCGCACATGGCAGGTCATTCCAAGTTCAAGAACATCATGCACCGCAAGGGTGCACAGGATAAGAAGCGTTCGGGCATGTTCTCGAAGCTTTCCCGCGAAATCACCGTCGCGGCAAAGATGGGATTGCCTGATCCGGACATGAATCCACGCCTGCGCGCAGCAGTGAATGCCGCCAAGGCGCAGTCGATGCCGAAGGACAATATCCAGCGCGCGATCGACAAGGCGAGCCGCAGCGACGCCGAGAATTACGAGGAAATCCGCTACGAGGGCTTCGGTCCCGGCGGCGTCAGCCTGATCATCGAGGCACTGAGCGACAACCGCAACCGCACCGCCACCAACGTACGCACCGCGGTGAGCAAGAACGGCGGCAACCTTGGCGCGTCGGGCTCCGTCAGCCATGGTTTCGACCGCATGGGCCTGATCAACTATCCGGCAAGCGCGGGCGACGCGGACAAGGTGTTCGAGGCCGCGCTGGAAGCGGGCGCGGAGGACGTGACGTCGAGCGAGGACGGCCACGAGATCTGGACCGCGCAGGGCGACCTTCACGAAGTCGTCAAGGCGCTCGAGCCGGTGCTGGGTGAAGCGGAGAGCGCGAAGCTCGCGTGGCGGCCGCAAACGATGGTGTCGGTGGACGAGAATGACGCGGCGACGCTGTTCAAGCTGATCGACGCGCTCGACGATGATGACGACGTCCAGCAGGTGTGGGGCAATTACGAAGTGTCCGACGAGGTGATGGCGAAGCTGGGCTGATGGCCCGGCGATGATCATCCTCGGCCTCGACCCCGGCCTCGGCACCACCGGCTGGGGGGTGATCGCGGCGGAAGGGAACCGGCTGCGGCACGTTGCCAACGGGCAGATCCGCACCGACCCCTCCATGCCGCTGCCGCGCCGGCTGGCGAACCTCTATGCCGCGCTGATCGACGTCATCCGCGCCGAGCGGCCCGACAGCGCGGCGGCGGAAGAGGTGCTGGGCAACACCAATGCGCAATCGACGCTGAAGCTGGGGCAGGCGCGCGGCGTGGTGCTGCTTGCCGCCGCCGGCGCGGGGCTCGACATCGGTGAATATCACCCGTCTACGGTCAAAAAGGCGGTGGTCGGCACCGGCGGCGCGGAAAAGCGCCAGATCCAGGCGATGATAGGGGTGTTGCTGCCCGGTGCGAAAGTGGCCGGGCCGGATGCCGCCGACGCGCTGGCGGTGGCGATCTGCCATGCGCACCACCGCGCGAGCGCGGCGGGGATGATGCGGCGACTGCAAACCGGCGGCTGACACCTTCGCATTGCGAGCGCCGGGAGTTGGCCCGTCGTCGTCGAGGCGCTACGGTTCGGGCAACATGACGGACCAGCATCGGTGATCGCCTACCTCAAGGGTATTCTCGCCAGCACGAGTGCGGACGCGGCCGTGATCGAGGTCAATGGCGTCGGCTATCTGGTCGGTGCGTCGTCGCGCACGCTCGCGGCGCTAGGGCCGGTCGGCGAAGCGGTTCTCATCCATACCGAAATGCTGGTGGGCGAGGATTTCCAGCGGCTGGTCGGCTTTGCCAGCGCCGAGGAGCGCGACTGGTTTCGCCTGCTCACGGGTGTGCAGGGCGTGGGCGCACGCGTCGCGCTGGCGATCCTGTCGGCGCTCGAGCCGGCCGAGCTCAACCGGGCAATCGCGGCGCAGGACAAGGCGATGGTGGCACGCGCCAATGGCGTCGGGCCTAAGCTGGCCGAGCGGATCGTGCGCGAGCTGAAGGACAAGGCGGGCGGGATCGTTCTGGGCCCGGCGGCGGCCGCGCAGGCGATGCCGGTCGGTGCGGCGGCGGATGCGGTGTCGGCGCTGCTCAACCTCGGCTTTCGCCCGGTTGAGGCAAGCGCGGCGGTGACCGCAGCAGAAGAGGAGCTGGGTGCGGGCGCCACGCTGGACGCGCTCGTCCGGCTGGCGCTGCGCAAGGCGGCGAAGTGAGCGGCCGCGCGGTCGCGGTCTACAGCCTGAAGGGCGGCGTTGGCAAAACGACGCTGGCGGTGAACCTGGCCTGGGCGGCGGCGACGCTGTCCGCGCGGCGCACCTTGCTCTGGGATCTCGATGGCCAGGCCGCGGCGACCTGGATCCTCGGGCATGACGGGGGAGGGCGCGAGGCCGGTGCTGCGATCCGCCGCGAGATCGATCCGCGCCGGCTGATCCGGCCGACCGCCCTTGACCGGCTCGACCTGCTGCCGGCCGATGCCTCGCTGCGCACGCTCGACCTTGCCTTTCACGCCATCGACAAGAAGCGCCGGCTGACCCGCCTCGTCGAGGATCTGGCGGGTGATTACGACCGGATCATCATCGATTGCCCCCCGGGCCTGACCGACACGTCGGATCAGGTGATGCGCGCGGCCGATCTGGTGGTGGTGCCGGTCATCCCCTCCGTGCTGTCGCAGCGCGCGCTCGACACCATCGCGGCGCACGTCACGCGCAAGAAGGGCCCGAAGGTGACGCTGGCGCCGGTATTCTCGATGGTCGACCGGCGGCGCGCGCTTCACCGTGAGGCCTTGCAGCAGCATCCCGACTGGCCGGTCATCCCGATGACCAGCGCGTTCGAGGCGATGAGCGTGCGCCGCGCGCCGCTGGGTGCCTACGCCCCGCGCGGCTCCGCTGGCGTGGAAGCAATATCGGACCTGTGGCGCCGGATCGAAACTACGCTATCGGAGATCCGATGACCGATAGCGATCGCCTGATCACGCCCACGCGCCGCGTCGAGGATGCCGATGCCGCGCTGCGCCCCAAGCGGCTGGACGAATTTGTCGGCCAGGCGGCGGCGCGTGACAATCTGCGCGTGTTCATCGAAGCGGCGAAATCGCGCGGCGACGCGCTGGACCATGTGCTGTTCTTCGGTCCGCCCGGGCTGGGCAAGACGACGCTGGCGCAGATCGTCGCGCGCGAGATGGGGGTGGGTTTCCGCGCCACGTCGGGCCCGGTGATCGCCAAGTCGGGCGATCTCGCCGCGTTGCTCACCAATCTCGAGGATGGCGACGTACTGTTCATCGACGAGATCCACCGGCTGCAACCCGCAGTCGAGGAAGTGCTGTACCCGGCGATGGAGGACCGCGCACTCGACCTGATGATCGGCGAGGGGCCGTCGGCGCGCAGCGTCCGGATCGACCTGCCGCGCTTCACGCTGGTGGGCGCGACGACGCGACAGGGATTGCTGACGACGCCGCTGCGCGACCGGTTCGGCATCCCGATCCGACTGCAATTCTACACGGTGGAGGAATTGACCAAGGTGGTGACGCGGGCGGCGGCGCTGCTGGATCTGCATATCGCACCAGATGGCGCAGCCGAAATTGCGCGCCGATCGCGCGGGACACCGCGTATCTCCGGGCGCTTGCTGCGCCGGGTGCGCGATTTCGCCAATGTCGCGGGCGTGGTGGAGGTTGATGCAGTCGCCGCCGATCGCGCGCTGAACCGGCTGGAGGTCGACATCTTGGGTCTCGACGCGATGGACCGCCGCTACCTGACGATGATCGCGGACATCTATCGTGGCGGCCCGGTCGGCGTGGAGACGCTGGCGGCGGGCCTGTCCGAGCCGCGCGACACGATTGAGGAAGTGATCGAGCCGTATCTGATTCAGCTTGGCCTCGTCGCCCGGACGGCGCGAGGCCGGGTGCTGAACGCGGGCGGCTGGAAACACCTGGGGCTCAACCCGCCTGCGGGTAGCCAGGACGGTTTGTTCGACTGAACGGGAGCCGTCGGTCGACCGCAGCGTTTGTTCGTTCAACAGCAAGAGGACCACGATGACCCACACGCCGCCGGTACCGCCAGGCAACCAGTCCCCGTTCCCGATCCAGGAGCCGCCGCACACGCCGACGACGCTCGAAGCGCCGAGCGGCAAGCAGGAGTCGGGCAAGCCTGACGCCGTGAAGCCCGCCGCCCCGAAAGCAGCCGGCGGCGACGAATGGGCCGCGCCGGCGAAGCGTCGCTGGTCGCTGGGCAAGATCGCCGGCGCGACCGCCGGCATCGGTGCGATCGCGATCGGCGTCGCGGCGGTGCTGTTCCCGCGTGACAGTGCGCCGGAGCCCAAGAAAAAGAAGCGGAAGAACTGATGTTTGCTGCGGTGCCATGCAACAAATGTTGCGTGGCACCCGGCCCTGTCGCCTGCTAGCCCCTTTATCATGCTTTCTGCCGCCGCTTCCGCCCGCGAGATCCTCGTCAATCTCCACGACGTGATGGCGGCGCGGTCCAACGCGCAAGCCAAGCTGAACCAGGTCGTCGACATTATTGGCGAGGCGCTGAACAGCGAAGTCTGTTCGATCTACCTCCTGCGCGAAGGCGTGCTGGAGCTGTTCGCGACGCGCGGCCTGTCGCCTGATGCGGTTCATGTGACCAAGCTGGCGTTGGGCGAGGGCCTGGTCGGCACCATCGCGCAGAACAGCGAGGTGCTGAACCTCGACGAGGCGGCAAGCCACCCGGATTTCGCCTACAAGCCGGAGACCGGGGAGGATCGCTTCCACAGTTTCGCCGGCGTGCCGATCATCCGGCGCGAGCGCTCGGTCGGCGTTCTGGCGGTGCAGCATGCGGAGCCGCGCCGCTATGCCGATGTTGAGATCGAGGCGCTGCAGACAGTGGCGATGGTGCTGAGCGAGTTGATCGCGAACGCAGGGCTGATCGACCCCGCCGGTGTGCGCGACCGGCCGCAATCCTCCACCGCGAGCATCCGGCTGACCGGACAGAAGCTGGTCGAGGGAATGGGCGCTGGCTACGCCGTGTTCCACCAGCCGCGCATCCACATCGAGCACACGGTCGCCGAGGACGTCGAGGCGGAGCGGCACCGGGTCTATGCCGCGTTCGACAAGATGCGCGAGCAGATCGACAAGATGACCCGCGAGGCCGAATTTGGCGGCGGGGGCGAACATGAGGAGGTGCTCGAGACCTACAAGATGTTCGCCTATGACGAGGGCTGGTCGCGGCGCATCAACGAGGCGATCGACAGCGGCCTGACCGCTGAGGCGGCGATCGAGCGCGTGCAGCAGCGCACCCGCCAGCGCATGCGACAGATTGACGATCCGCTGTTGGCGGACCGGATGCACGACCTGGAGGATCTCTCCAACCGGCTGCTGCGCATCGTGTCGGGCCAGATGGGCACGGCGGCGCAGTTGGGGCTGCGGCAGGATGCGATCCTGATCGCCCGCAACCTGGGCCCGGCCGAGCTGCTGGAATATGACCGCCGCCGATTGAAGGGCGTGATTCTGGAAGAAGGATCGCTGACGGCGCACGTCACGATCGTCGCGCGCGCGATGGGAGTCCCCGTGCTGGGCCGGGTGCGCGAGGTGCGGCGGCAGATTTCCGAGGGCGACCTGCTGCTGCTCGACGTCAACGAGGGGTCGGTCGTGGTGCGCCCGTCGAGCGCGATGGAGGAAGCGTTCGACGCCAAGCTGGCGCTGCGGCAGAAGCGGCGCGCGGCCTATGCCGCGCTGCGCGACGTGGCGCCCACCACCAGGGATGGCCATCGCGTGACCGTCATGGTCAACGCCGGGCTGCGCGACGACGTGGGCGCGCTGGATGTGACAGGCGCGGACGGGATCGGGCTGTTCCGCACCGAATTCCAGTTCCTCGTCTCCGCCACCCTGCCGCAGCGCGAACGCCAGCAGCGATTGTACCGCGAGGTGCTGGACGTGGCGGACGAGCGCCCGGTGGTCTTCCGCACGGTCGACATCGGCGGCGACAAGGCGCTGCCTTATCTGATCCAGCATGACGGCGAGGAGGAAAATCCCGCCATGGGCTGGCGCGCGCTTCGCCTGGCGCTTGAGCGCAACGGGCTGATGAAGGCGCAGGCGCGTGCGCTGCTGGAAGCGGCGGCGGGGCGCACGCTCAACGTCATGTTCCCGATGGTCAGCGAGGCGTGGGAGTTCGCCGAGGCGCGCGCGCTGTTCGAGCAGCAGCGCGCCTGGGTTGCCTCGCGCCATCGCCGGCTGCCCAATGAGGTGCGCTACGGCGCGATGCTTGAGGTGCCGAGCCTCGCTTATCAACTCGACCTGTTGTTGCCGCAGGTCGATTTCCTGTCGATCGGCACCAACGATCTGACGCAGTTCCTGTTCGCTGCCGACCGCGCCAATCCCAAGCTGGCGGAGCGATATGACTGGCTTTCCGCCTCCATCCTCCGCTTCATCGGCTCGGTCCTTGAGCCGTCGCGCATTGCCGGGGTTCCGGTGGCGGTGTGCGGCGAGATGGGCGGGCGACCGCTGGAGGCGATGGCGCTGATCGGGATCGGGATCGATCGTTTCTCGATCACCCCGGCAGCGGTCGGCCCGATCAAGGCAATGGTCCGTACGCTCGATCGCGCGGCCGTAACGGCCGAGATGACGCGGCTGCTGGCGGCGCCGCCGCACGATCTTCGCGCCGCGCTGACGCAATGGGCCGAGGCCAACGGCGTCGAGCTGGGGTGAGCGAAGGGCGCTGAACGGAGCGCCAGCGCCGATCAAAAGACGTGTGGCTCGATTGACACAGGTATCGCGCTCTGTGAGACGTGCGGGCGGGGACGGACGGGGCAGTCCGCCCGAAGCGGAGAAGCGAATGACTGAGGCCGAGCGCGGCGATAACGCGACGCTCTTCCCGCAACCTGTTGGTGATAGGCTGCGCGCGGCCCGCGAGCAGCAAGGCATGTCACTGGCGGAGATTGGCGCGCGCACCCGTGTGCCGCTGCGCCACCTGGAGGCGATCGAGGCCTCGAACTACGGCGCGCTGCCGTCGCCGACCTATGCGGTCGGCTTCGTGCGCGCCTACGCCCGCGCGGTGGGCGAGGATGAGGTGGCGCTGGCCCGCGACGTGCGCGTCGAGGCGCTGAAAGCACCGCGCACAACGCCGCAATATCAGCCCTATGAGATCGCCGATCCGGCGCGCGTGCCCAGCCGCGGGCTGGTGGTGGTGGCGGCCGGATTGGCGCTGGCCGTCGCGGTGCTTGCAGTGCTGTGGTTTGCGAGCGGGCTGTTCCGCGGTGGCGACGACGCGCCGGAAGCGGCGCCCTCGGTCGCGGTCGCCGTTCCGGCCGCGCAGCCCACGCAGGCGGCGCGCCGTGCCGACCAGGTCTCGCTGGTGGCGACCGACGAGGTGTGGCTGCGCGTCTATGATGCGGCCGACAAGACGCTGTACCTTGGCACGATGAAGCCGGGCGAGCGCTATGACGTGCCTGCGGACGCCAATGATCCGAAGATCAACGTCGGTCGCCCCGACAAATTGCAGGTGACGCTGAACGGCTCCGCATTGCCCCCGCTGGGCAGCGGCGCGCGGCCGATCAAGGACGTGCCGGTCGGCGCGGCGGCCCTAACCGCCCGGATGGGCGGGGAAGGTGCGCCGGCACCGGTGGCATCGCCCGCTTCACCTCCGGCAGTCGTCGGCGCGCGCACCAGCACCGCCGTTCCGCCCGCGTTCGCCACGTCAGCGGCTGGGGCGGCTGGTGCGGAGACTGGCGCAGGGACCAGCACTCCCGCAAACTGATCGGCCTTAAGGCTGGCGACAGGCAGGCGTGTATAGTTATAGCGCGATATTAACCTGTTTCCGGGGGCATGGACTGATGCGTAGGTTCCTCATTGTCGCGTTGATGTCGGCCGCGGCGACGCCGGTCGCGGCGCAGTCCGGCCTCGAGGGCCGGGTCGGCAAGCTCGAGAGCGAAATGCGCGCGGTGCAGCGCAAGGTGTTCCCGGGCGGGGCAGGCGCGTATCTCGAGCCGCAGGTGCGCGCGCCGCAGTCGGCACCCGAGGAGATCGGCGCACCCGCCTCCAGCGCAGTGCTGGATCTGACCCAGCGCGTGTCCTCGCTGGAACAGCAGCTCGCGACGATGACCGGGCAGATCGAGCAGACGCAATATCGCATGCGCCAGCTCGAAGACCAGTTCGCCGCCTATAAGCGGACGACTGATGCGCGGCTGGACAGCGGCGCGGGTGACGCGGGGCTCGATAGCACCGGCACGGGCGGGCCGGTGGTTCCGCCGCCGCCGCGGGCAGCCGCTCCGGCAGGCGGAGCGAGCAACCAGGCGCGTGGCGGTGGCAGCCTGGAGGGGCAGGTCGCCGGCACCGCCGGGGCCAGCAAGCCGGCGGCCGCCGCGGCGGGCGGGATCGAGAAGCCGTCGACGGGCAAGGCGGACGAGGACGAATACATCTATGGCTACCGCCTGTGGGCGGCGAAGCGCTATCCCGAGGCGGCTGATCAGCTGAAGAAGGTGGTCGCGACTTATCCCAAGTCCCGCCGCGCCAGCTATGCCCAGAACCTGCTGGGCCGATCCTATCTCGACGATGGCAAGCCGAGCCTTGCGTCGATCGCCTTCTACGACAATTACAAGAAATATCCCGATGGGGAGCGCGCGCCCGAGAGCCTCTATTATCTGGGGCAGGCGCTGCTGAAGCTCAACAAGCCGGCAGACGCGTGCAAGGTGTATAACGAGCTGACCGACGTCTATGGCGACAAGATCGGACAGGGGATGAAGGACAACGTCGCGCGCGCGCGCACTTCCGCCAAGTGCAAGTAGTCTTGTGGCCGACCATCCCGAAGTCGTCCGGCTTCGCCAGGATCTGATCGCGCTCACCCGCGAGGTGCCGAGCCGCGATCGTCCGATCGGCGTGGCGGTGTCCGGCGGGCCGGATAGCATGGCGCTCTTGGTACTGGCGGCGCTTGCCTTCCCCGACGCGGTCGTCGCGGCAACTGTCGACCATGGCTTGCGGCCGGAGGCAGCGGAGGAAGCGCGGATGGTCGGGCGGGAGGCGGCCACATTGCGCGTGCCGCACGACATCCTGGCGGTGAGCGCGCCGATCGAGGGGGCGAGCGTACAGGCCCGCGCGCGTGAGGGCCGCTATGAGGCGCTTGCGGCCTGGGCGGAGCGTCGCAACGCGATGGCGATCGCCACCGCCCATCATGCCGATGACCAGGCCGAAACGTTCCTGATGCGCGCCTCGCGCGGGTCGGGCGTGACGGGGCTTGCCGCCATCCGACCGGCGACGACGATCAGCGGAGCAGCGGTGGTGCGGCCGCTGCTGTCGTGGCGGCGTGCCGCGTTGCGTGCCACCGTCCGGCGGGCGGGGCTGCCGTTCATCGACGATCCCGCCAATCACGACCTCAGGCACGATCGCACCCGCTTTCGCCAGCTGCTCGACCGCAACGAATGGCTCGATCCGCCAGCGCTCGCGCGCACCGCGGCGGCAGTGGGGGAGGCGGAGCGTGAGCTGGCGGAAATCGCCGCGCTGTTCTGGCGCGACCGGGCCGAGATCCGCGACGAGGGCGTCACGCTGAATCCTCAGGGATTGCCGCGCGACACGCTGCGCCGGCTGGCGCGGCGGGCGATCATCGTGGTGCGGGCTGCGGCGGGAATTACCACGCCGGCGTTTGACGAGGCGGCTAATGTGGAGCCGCTGCTCGACGCGCTGCAGAGCGGCCGGCGCGCCACGCACGGCGGCGTGGTCGTGGGCATCCGGCGGGGCAGCTGGCACTTCCGCCCGGCACCCCCGCGTCGATCAGTCTGAGTGATTGAATTCTGCGGTCCGTTCCATTGCCATTAACCTCGCGCAGCCTACATTGCAGGCCGTGAAAGGTACGGCATGAACGACAACGACAAGCAGTCAGGTGACAATGGCGGCAATGGCCCCAATCCCTGGATGAAGAGTCTGCTGATCTGGGTCGGCATCCTGCTGTCGCTGGCAATCGTCGTGACCATGTTCGATGGTCGGACGAGTACCGCGACGGGCAATGCGATCGCCTATTCGGCATTCCTCGACAAGGTTGACGAAGGGACGGTCAAGGACGTGACCATCTCGCGCGACCAGATATCGGGGACGCTGTCGAGCGGCGAGAAATTCCGTACCGACCCGGTTTCCGATCCGCAGCTGACCGATCGCCTGCGCAAGGCGGGCGTCGAGATTTCGGGCAAACGCGACGAAGGCCCCTCGATCTGGCAGTATATGCTGGTTCAGGCGCTGCCGTTCCTGCTGTTCCTGGGCATCGCCTTCTTCGTGGTGCGCCAGATGCAGAAGGGTGGCGGCGCGGGTGGCGCGATGGGCTTCGGCAAGAGCCGCGCGAAGATGCTGACGCAGAAGGAGGGCAAGGTCACCTTTGCCGACGTCGCGGGCATCGACGAGGCGCGCGAGGAGCTGGAGGAAATCGTCGAGTTCCTGAAGGATCCGTCGAAGTTCGCCCGCCTTGGCGGCAAGATTCCGAAGGGCGCGCTGCTGGTCGGCTCGCCCGGCACCGGCAAGACGCTGCTCGCCCGCGCGATCGCGGGTGAGGCTGGCGTTCCGTTCTTCACCATTTCCGGCTCGGACTTCGTCGAGATGTTCGTCGGCGTCGGCGCGAGCCGCGTGCGCGACATGTTCGAACAGGCCAAGAAGAGCGCGCCGTGCATCGTCTTCATCGACGAGATCGACGCGGTCGGCCGTCATCGTGGCGCGGGCCTTGGCAACGGCAACGACGAGCGCGAGCAGACGCTGAACCAGCTGCTGGTCGAGATGGATGGCTTCGAGGCGAACGAGGGCATCATCATCATCGCGGCGACCAACCGCCCCGACGTGCTCGACCCTGCGCTGCTGCGTCCGGGCCGCTTCGACCGCCAGGTCGTGGTGCCGCGCCCAGACATCGAGGGCCGCGTGAAGATCCTCGAAGTGCATATGAAGAAGGTGCCGCTGGCGCCCGACGTCGACGCACGCACCATCGCCCGCGGCACGCCGGGCTTCTCGGGCGCGGATCTCGCCAACCTCGTCAACGAAGCGGCGCTGATGGCGGCGCGCAAGTCGAAGCGCCTTGTCGCGATGGCCGAGTTCGAGGAGGCCAAGGACAAGGTCATGATGGGCGCCGAGCGGCGGTCCATGGTGATGACCGAGGATGAGAAGCGGATGACCGCCTATCATGAGGCCGGTCACGCGATCGTTGCGCTGCATGAGCCGGCGTCCGATCCGATCCACAAGGCGACGATCATCCCGCGCGGCCGCGCGCTGGGCATGGTGATGCGCCTGCCGGAACGTGACAGCTACAGCTACCACCGCGACAAGATGTACGCGAACCTGGCGGTGGCAATGGGAGGCCGCGTCGCCGAGGAGATCATCTTCGGCTATGACAAGGTCTCGTCGGGGGCGTCTGGCGACATCCAATATGCGACAGGCCTGGCGCGCGACATGGTCACGAAATGGGGCATGTCGGACAAGGTCGGCCCGGTCGATTATGCGCAGCCCGAGGGTGAGAGCTTCCTTGGCTATTCCTCCTCGCAGCCGACGCACATGTCGAACGAGACGGCGCAACTGATCGATCACGAAATCAAGACGATCGTCGAAGGCGGCCTGACGCGGGCCAAGACCGTGCTGACCGAGCATATCGACCAGCTTCACCTGCTGGCGGGTGCGCTGCTCGAATATGAGACGCTGTCGGGTGACGAGATCAAGAAGCTGATCTCGGGCGAGGGCATCGGTCGCACGGAGCAGCCCAAGACGTCATCGTTGCCGGCAGTGGGCACGTCGATCCCCAAAACGCGTCGTCCGCAGGGTCCGTTCGGCAATCCGTCGCCCGCGGGCGCCTGACCGCCGTGGCGGCAGCCGTAGAGCGGCTGTCCGAACGAACATGCCAAAAGATCAAAGGCCGGGCGATCGCCCGGCCTTTGTCGTATGGGGAATCGCGAAGCTGAACCCGGAGCGCGATCAGCGCCGAACTGAACTCTTAGGCTGACGTCTTCATCTTCTGGAGCAGCAACGTCGGGTTCTCGCGCGTGGCGCATCTTGGCGGCGATCCAACCGACGTGCGCGCGCTGCGGCAGCGTGTTCGCGCCTCTTTCCGCAGCAGCGCGGCGCGGGCCTCCTGCCCCGCCGCGCCCCTCACGTCAGTATTTGCTCAACTCGACCGGCAGGCGGCGATAGCCGTGGACGAAGCAAGCCGAGACACGCTCCGGCGCGCCGGTCACGTTCACGCGCATCCGCCGCTTGGCCATTTCCTCCAGCAGGATGCCGATCTGCAGTTCGGCGAGCCGCGCGCCCACGCAGCGGTGGATGCCGTGACCAAAGGCGAGGTGGCGCCGCGCATTGGGGCGATCCACCACCAGCGCATCGGCATCCTCGCCGAACACGCTCTCGTCGCGGTTGCCCGAGATGTACCAGAGCGCGAGCTTGTCGCCGGCCTTGATCTGCTGGCCCATCAGTTCGGTGTCGCGCGTCGCGGTGCGCCGCATGTGCGCCAGCGGCGTCTGCCAACGGATCAGCTCACTGACCGCATTGGGAATTAGCGACGGATCAGCTTCCAGCTTGGCGCGCTGGTCGGGATATTTGTCGAGGCCATAGGCAAGCCCCGACATGGTGTTGCGGGTCGTGTCGTTCCCGCCGACGATCAGCAGGATCAGGTTCCCGATAAACTCATTGTCGTCCATCTCTCGCATCGCATCGGAATGGATCATCATACTGATGAGGTCGGGCTGCAGCGGCTTGTCGACCCGCTCGTTCCACAGGCGGCGGAAATAGCTGCCGCATTCATACATGTGCATCAGCCGCTGCTGGCGCAGCTCGTCATTCTTGATGATCTCGATATCGCCCGCCCAGTCGGACCAGAAGGTGAGCTTGCGTCGATCCTCCCAGGGGAAATCGAACAGGATGGCGAGCATTCCGGTGGTCAGTTCGATCGACACCGTGTCGACCCAGTCGAATCCCTCACCCCACGGCAGCCGATCGAGCACCTCTTCGGTGCGGTGGCGGATGTCGGCGGCCATGCGCGTCATTTCGGACGGGGTGAAGGCGGGCGCTACGGTGCGCCGCTGCGCGGTATGCACCGGCCGATCGCGCGCGATGAACATCGGCATGCGGACGGCATTGGGATCATCGGCGTCGAAATTGGCGATGGTGATGCCGCCGGCTTCCGACGAATAAAGGTCGGGCAGCGACTCGACCTCGATGATCGGCTTGTAGGTCGACACCGACCAGTAGGCGCCGAACTCCGAATCCGGCACATAATGAACCGGCGCCTCGGCGCGCAGCTTGGCGAAGGGCGCCCGCCACGTATCGTCCCGGTACAGCTCAGGCCGGCTCACATCGAACGGATCGACCGTCTCCGCCGCGCTTCTCGCAAGCGTCGCCATCATCTCTCTCCCGCATTTATCGGTAGAGAGAAGACCTAACTGACAGAACTGTCAATAGGGGCGGCGGCCGGGGTGCGGCGAAACAGCTTCTTCCACGCGCCGGCCGGGCTACCGGACTGCAGCACGCCGCGCCGGAACAGTCGCGCGCCGACGATGATGAAGATCGCCACCCACAGCAATTGCCACGCGAGCGCCGCGACATGCGGCCACAGATCGGGCGAGTTCGCAGCTCGCCCCGCCATCGCGAAGGGGGAGGAGAGCGGCAGGATCTCGGCGAGCTGCGCCACCCAGCTGCCCGGATTGGACGCCGCGGCCGAGGCAAGAGCGAACATCCCGACCTGAAGCACGGTGATCGGCAGGGACAGCATCTGGATTTCGCGCATCGTCGATGCCTGTGCGCCGATCCCGAGGAAAACCGAGCCGAGCAGCAGATAGGCGGTGGTGAAATAGGCCGCGAACAACAGGGCAAAAGTGCGGAAGCCCACCGCCGGCGTCAGATCGGCGACGTTCAGTTCAGGCGGCAGCACGGCGCCGATCTGGCTGACCACCAGCCCCCAGAAACCGACGAACAGCACCGCGACCCCGAACATGCCGAGCAGCTTGCCCAGGAACACGCTTTCAAGCGGCACCGCTGCGGCCAGCACCTCGATCACCTTGTTGTTGCGCTCTTCCGCCATGGTGCCGACGACCTGGCCGGACAGGAAGAGCGTCAGGAAGAAGATGCCGAACACGGCGAAGAACGCCGATGTGCTGCGCGATCCCACGGTGGGTGCGGCGCGCGTCACGCTGGTGAAGGTGGCGCGGCTGAGCGGATCGATCCCGGTGCGATCAAGACGCAGCGCCTGATCTGCCAAGAGCGCGAGATAGCGGGCAGACCGGCGGCTCTGGCCATAGATGATCTCCGGCGTCGCGAGCGGGCCGTACATCACCGCCAGTACGTCGACATCGCGTGTTTCGAGCACCGCGCGCGCCTGAGCCCGGGCATCGCTGCTCGGCGCTCGCAGGTCGAGCGGCGGCGGTGCGACCTCGGGCGGTGACAGGCGTCGCAGTTCCCGGTCGGCGGCGAGCAGCGCGGCAGTGTCACGCGGGTCGGCGAGGATCACCAGCCGTTCCTTCTCCGCAGCGCCGGCCGACACCGATGCTGCGCCGAGCCCGCCAATGGCGCCGAACGATCCCATGATCACGGGGGCGAGCAGGAACAACAGGAAGATCGGCGTGAAGACGGTGGCGGTGAAATCGCGCCGCGCGATCGTCAGCGTCTGGCGCAGCCGCCGGCGGAAGGAGGATGATCGGTCGGTCATGCCACGCGCTCCGGATCGGCGGCCGCCTCGCCGACAATGCGAACGAATGCCTCGTGCAGTCCGGGCCGCTCGATCGACAGCCCGGAAATGCCGTAGCCAGCGTCGATCAGCCGCTTCAGCAGCGTCTCGATCCCTTCGGGTGGCAGTTCGAACCGCCACGCATTGCCTTCCCGCTGGGCGCCGGGTGGCAATTGTGCCGCGATGCCGTCGTCGGGGAAATGGGGTTCGTACAGCACCTGCTGCGGCAGCATCGCGCGCGCCTCACCGACCGTCCCCTCGAACCGGCGCTGGCCACCGGCGATGATCGCCAGCCGGTCGCACAAGCGCTGCGCATGCGCCATGACATGGGTCGAGAACAGGATCGTGGCACCGCGGTCGCGCTCCGCCAGGATCAGCGTTTCCAGCCGTTCCTGGTTGACGGGATCAAGACCGGAAAAGGGCTCGTCCAGCACAAGGAGGTCAGGCTGGTGGACGATCGATCCCAGCAGCTGGACGAGCTGCGCCATGCCCTTCGACAATTTGCGGATCTTCTCATTGGCCGCCTGGCCGAGCCCGACCTGTTCGAGCAGCGCGCCGGCGCGGGCGCGACCCTCATGCCAGGGAAGGCCGCGCAAGGCCCCCATGAAGGCGATCGCCTCGCGCGCCTTCATCGCCGGGTACAGGCCGCGCTCCTCGGGAAGATAGCCGACGCGGTCGCTGGCATCGCGCGGATGGGAATACCCGAGCAGCGTTCGGCTGCCCTCCTCCGGCTCGATGATGCCCAGCAGCATCCGCAAGGTGGTCGTCTTGCCGGCGCCGTTGGGCCCCAGCACGCCATAGATCATGCCGCGTGGCACGATGAGCGACACGCCGTCGACGACCCGCCGGTGGCCGAAGCGTTTGACCAGCCTCTCGGCGACGATGACGAAATCCTGGTTGCTGGTCACGTCCACCGGTTCTGCCCGTAAGAACGAACGATCGTCCGTCATGATCAGGGGAGGAGCGGCCGAGAACCGGCCGACCCGCTGCCGGTATCGCTAGCAATTGGCCCGTGGAAAATACAGGCGATTTGATCCGGGCAGGGCGGGAGCCATTCGCACGGCCCGGCGTTGACCAGCTTCACCTTGCCGCAGTGCAGAAAACATAGATTACATTCTGCAGACGCGGCGAAACAAACGCGTCCCTATATGCTGCTCCGAAACAGAGGAGCCTGGATACATGAGCCGACAGCGTAAGCGACTTGTAAGTTCAATCGGTGAGCCGGTGTGGTCGTCGTTGTTCTTTATGTGTTTCGGCGTGGCGATTCTTCTTTTTCTCGTCGCCATCGAGCATCAGGAATGGTTCAGTCTGAAGCCGGGAACTGGCACGGCGGAGGCTATGTCCTATGCCTCTACTTCACAAAACAACAGGTCATAGCGGGCTGGTCGCCTGCTGGCGGATGGACAGGGCACCAGCCAGGCAGGCGCTTACTTGCCGCCCACCCGCCGGGTCAGCGCCGAGACGCAGCTTGCCCGGTCGATCGTGCGGCCATCGGGCTGGCGTGCATCGACATAGGTGACGCGCGGTTCGCCCGACCCCTTGGGATAGAGATACGTATCGAGCACGCAGATACCGCTGTGGAATTGCAGCTTGCGCGCATTGCCTTCGCGAACATCGGCGTCCGGCTGGCCGAACAGCCGCACGAGCCCGTTGGCGTTTTGGCCGATCACCCGTTCCAGGCCAACACCGCTATAGGGGATCGGCACCGGTGCCGCGCGTTCCGGCGCCCCGCTCCCCGTCGTGGCGCAGCCCGCGACGAGCAGCAGCAGGATGGGAGAAGCGGCAAGGCGGATCATCGACGGCTCCGGTGATAGTAATGAGTGGCCATGGCGGCGCCCAGCACGGGCGCCAGGATGTTGAGCACGGGGACGAGGAACAGCCCAGTCACTGCAAGCCCGAGGAGAAAGCGGCGCGCCATCGTGCGGCGGCGCCATTCCGGCAGTTCCGCCGGCGACAGGTGCCGGACGGCGACCATGTCGCCGAGGTCGCGGCCCAACAGCCAGGCATTCACGGCAAGGAACAACGCCGCCGTGCCGATGCCCGTGACCATCAGCGCCAGATAAGCGGGCAGCAGCAGAAGGTTCACGCCGACGAAGCGCGCCGCGGAGCCAAGGCCCATGCGCACCGACTGGGCCATCGGCACGTCACGCGCCGTCGCCAGCGCACGCGGGTAATGGCGGCTTTCCACTGCCGCGACGATCGTATCGGCATACAGTCCGACGATCGCGATCGCGACCGCCCGGAAGGTGAGCCACAGCGCGAGCACGCTGACGATCAGCGCCGCGGCGGCGGCCAGCGACCCGTTGTAGGTCCAGCCGTCCAGCAGGCGGTTCACCCCCCACCAGATGGCGCCCCCCAGCAGGATGAAGACGGCAAGCGTCAGCAGCAGGCTCTTGCGCAGGACGGACAGGATCGCCCGGTCACCGAGCTGGGCCAGGCTGAGGGCAAGCGCCGTGAACATCCCTGCCGAATGCGCGCACCCGTGCGGTTGCGCAAGGCGGACCTGCCATCTACGGCCGCGCGCAACCCTCATCTTATCGGGATCGGAGTCCCTGCATTTGACCCAGCCTGCCTATGACGTCGTCGCGATCGGTAATGCGATCGTCGACATCCTGTCTCCTTCCACCGACGCCTTTGTCGCCGAGAACGGCATGACGAAGGGGGCGATGGCGCTCGTCTTCTCGCCCGAGGAGGCCGACGCGCTTTATGCCAAGATGGGGCCGGGGCAGGAGGTTTCAGGCGGGTCCGCGGCGAATACCATCGCCGGCATGGCCGCGCTGGGCGGCAAGTGCGCCTTCATCGGCCAGGTCGCGGACGATCAACTCGGCGCGGTCTTCGCGCACGACATTCGCGCCGCTGGCATTCGCTTTGACACCAATGCGCGCCCCGGCAGCCCGACGACCGGTCGCTGCATGATCTTCGTGACGCCCGATGGGCAGCGCACGATGAACACCTTTCTGGGCGCATCGCACTACCTGCCGGCCGAGGCGCTGGACCGCGATTTGATCGCCAACGCGCAATATCTCTATCTCGAAGGCTACCTCTGGGATCCGGAAGAGCCGCGTGCCGCGATGCGCGAGGCGATCGACATCGCGCGCGCGGCGGGGCGCAAGGTAGCCTTCACGCTGTCGGCCGAATTCGTCATCGATCGTCACCGCGATGCCTTCCACGAGCTGATCAACGCCGGGTTGATCGACGTACTCTTCGCCAATGAGGCGGAAATCGTCGCGTTGACCCAGGCGGCCGACACCGAAGGCGCGATTGCCGCGGTCAAGGACAAGGTGCCGCTGCTGGTCGTGACGATGAGCGAGGAGGGCGCCTGCGCCATTACCGGCGACCAGCATGTCCACGTACCGGCAGCACCGGTCGACAAGGTGGTCGACACGACCGGCGCGGGCGATCTGTTCGCCGCCGGCTTCCTGCATGGTCAGGCGCAGGGCTGGGATCTGGAGCGTTCGCTTCGCCTCGGTGCGATCTGCGCTGCGGAAGTGATCAGCCATTTCGGCGCACGTCCGCTCGCCGACCTGAAGGCGCTGGCCGCAGACGCCTGATCGGCAGAGTTCAACGGCGGGGGATCAGGCCAGCGTATCGGGCCTGATCCCCGTCATCCCCTTACCCGCCGCAATCCGCCTTCCAACGGGCGTCCATGTCGGCATCGGTGCGCAGCTGCGAGGCGAGCGTCACCTTGCCTGCCTTGACGATGAAGCGTTCATAGCCGGTGCGGCCCATGCCGACGCTGGCGTTCACTTCGCCGCAGACCGCGTCGCCACGCGCGATGACGCCCTTGAACTGCGCGCTTTCAGGCTCGCGCAATTGCTGGCGCACTGCCTCGGTACCGGCGCGCACGCGCTCTACCTCTCCGCGATCGGGCGCCACCTCGCACCCGCCCAGCGCCAGCAGAAGCAGCGCGGCGCGCTTCACTGCGCCGCTCCCGCTGCCGTTGCACCCGGCTTCAGCAGATCGAGCACCGCCGCCGTCATCGCGGTCGCGCCGGTCACCACCACCGGTTCGGGCGTGATCTTGAACAGCGGCGAATGGTGTGACGCGACGGCCGGGCCGCCGTTGCGTGCGGCCTCAAGCGCCGCGCGCGGCGTGCCACCGACCGCGATATAATAGCCTTTCACGCCGGTATCGGGCTGAACGAAATAGGCGAAATCCTCCGCCCCCATGCCCATCTGCTGGAACGGCACCACATTGGCGGCGCCGAGCGTGTCGACCATCACCGCGTTCAACCGCTGCGCGAGCGGGGTGTCGTTGATCGTCGTGGGCGTTCCCTCGATCTGGGTCACCACCGGCATCTTGTCCTCCGGCATGCCGTTCATGATGCCGACGCCGCGCGCGATCCGCTTGATCCCGTTGACCAGTTGCGCCCGGGTCGCTTCGTCATTCGCACGGACGGTGACCTGCAGCTTCGCCTCGTCGCTGATGATATTGTGCTTCAGCCCGGCGTGGAACGAGCCGACGGTGATGACGCCGGGGAGCAGCGGCGCCCGTTCGCGGCTGACCAGCCCCTGAAGCGCGATGACGATCTGCGACGCCATATAGACCGGGTCCTTGCCGGTATTGGGGCTGGCGCCATGCGCGCCGATCCCGGGCACGACGATGTCGATCGAATCGGATGAGGAATATTGGATCGTCTCGCTGGCCGCGATCTTGCCCGTCTCCATGCTGGCATCGACGTGATAGGCCAGCGCGTAATCGGGCTTGGGGAAGCGGGTGTAGAGGCCGTCGGCCACCATCGCCTTGGCGCCAGCGATCCGCTCCTCGGCCGGCTGCGCGACGAACACCACCGTGCCCTTCCACCGATCGGTCATCGCGGCGAGGCGGCGCGCGGTGGCGATCAGGCCGACGATATGGGTGTCATGTCCGCAGGCGTGCATCACCGGCACCTCGACGCCGTCGACGCCGATCTGGCGCACGGTGGAGGCATTGGGCAGCCCAGACTTTTCCTGCACCGGCAGGCCATCCATGTCCGCGCGGAGAAGCACCACCGGGCCGGGCCCGTTCTTCAGCACGCCGACCACGCCGGTCTGGCCGACCTTCTCGGTCACCTGCATGCCCGCGATCTTGCGCAGCTCCGCCGCGATCGCGGCCGCCGTCTTGGTCTCGCGGAACGACAGTTCGGGATTGCGATGGAACTGGTCCCACAATTTGCCGAGGTCGCGGTCGTAATCGGCCTTGATCTGGGCCTGATAATCGGGCGCCGCCGCCACGGGCGTGGCGACGGCGCAAAGCAGTGCGGCAACAATCAAACGGCGCATTCTATTCCCCTCTTGTCGCGTGCAGCATAGCCGCCGCGCCGCGGGGGTGAAGCGCGTTTAGTCGACGAAGGCGCGTTCGATCACGAACTGGCCGGGATTGGCATTCGACCCCTCGGTCATGCCGAGCTGTTCCAGCATCTGCGCGGTCTCGCGGATCATCGCGGTCGATCCGCACAGCATGACGCGGTCGGTTTCCGGATCGAACTTCGCCGGGCCGGTCACCGGCGGCGCAAACAGGCGACCGTCAGCGATCAGATCGGTGATCCGGCCCTTGGTCTCGAACTCCTCACGCGTCACGGTGGGGATATAGTGGAACTGCTCCGCTGCCTGGTCGCCGACCAACGGATCGTCCGCCAGCCGCGCGCCCAGCTCTTCGCGGAACGCCAGGTCGTTCACCCGGCGCACGCCGTGGACGACGATCACCTGGTTGAAGCGCTCGTACACTTCCGGGTCGCGCGCGAGGCTCAGGAACGGGGCAAGACCGGTGCCAGTCGACAGCAGCCACAGCCGCTCGCCACCCAGCAGCGCGTCGCAGACCAGCGTGCCGGTCGGCTTCTTGCCCATATACAGCTGGTCACCCGGCTGGATCATCTGCAGCCGGCCGGTCAGCGGGCCGTCCTGCACCTTGATCGACAGGAATTCGAGTTCATCGGCATAGGACGGGCTGGCGATGGAATAAGCGCGCATGATCGGCTTGGCCGAATCATCCTCACCGGGCAGGCCGATCATGATGAATTCGCCCGAGCGGAAGCGCAGCGACGACGGGCGATCCACCGCGAAGCTGAACAGATGCTCGTTCCAGTGGCGCACCCATTTCACGTTGACCGTCAGGAAGGCCTTGTGGTCGGGAATCAACTTCGGTTCTGCAAGTACGGTCAACGATCTCGCTCCTTGATGGCGCCTGGTGCGACTGGCGGCGCCATCCAAACATCGGCAGTCTTCAACACCTGACCGCCACTCGGGTTACCAACAACGTCGTCGTCCTGCGCCCTGGCCGCAAGCAAGAAAAGCTCACGTCACGAAAAGCCGGCCACGCGCACGGCCCCTGCATCATGCAGGGGGCGAGCCATGGTCAGCGCCTGACGATCCGGCGCAGCCTCAGACACTTCTGCCCGGGGCGCGCCAACGACCGCTCAAGTAGGTGAAGCACGGTCGGAGTGCAACGCGCCGACCAGCACGACAGCAGCAGCATTGCTCTTCCGCGCCGCACCCCTCGCCCCCATATTGCCGCGATGGCGATCCAGATCCGTACCTCGCTTGCTGAACCCGAAACCGGCGAGAATTTCGTTCCCCATCGGCCCCAGCGCCCGGACAAGGTGGAGGGCGGCAAGCCGTTCAAGCTGGTGTCCGACTACGAGCCCGCAGGTGACCAGCCGACCGCGATCCGCGAGCTCGTCGGTGCCGCGCTGGCGGGCGAGAAGGATCAGGTGCTGTTGGGCGTCACCGGCTCGGGCAAGACCTTCACCATGGCGAAGGTGATCGAGGAATTGCAGCGTCCCGCGCTGATCCTCGCGCCGAACAAGATCCTGGCGGCGCAGCTGTACGGGGAGTTCAAGAGCTTCTTCCCCGAGAATGCGGTCGAATATTTCGTCAGCTACTACGATTATTATCAGCCCGAGGCGTATGTCCCCCGGTCCGACACGTACATCGAGAAGGAAAGCTCGGTGAACGAGGCGATCGACCGGATGCGCCATTCGGCCACCCGATCGCTGCTGGAGCGGGACGACGTGCTGATCGTCGCCTCCGTCTCGTGCCTCTACGGTATCGGTTCGGTCGAAACCTATTCGGCGATGATCTTTGACCTGAAGAAGGGCCAGACGGTCGACCAGCGCGAGATCGTGAGGAAGCTCGTCGCGCTCCAGTACAAACGCAACGATGCGGCCTTCCAGCGCGGCAATTTCCGCGTGAAGGGCGACAATCTGGAGATCTTCCCGTCGCACCTCGAGGATGCAGCGTGGCGGATCAGCTTCTTCGGTGACGAGATCGAGGAGATCGTCGAGTTCGACCCGCTGACGGGCAAGAAGGCGGCGAGCATGAACTCGGTGCGGGTCTATGCGAACTCGCACTATGTCACCCCCGGGCCGACGATGAAGCAGGCGACCGAGGCGATCCGCCACGAGTTGGCGGAGCGGCTGAAGGAGCTGGAGGCGGAGGGCAAGCTGCTCGAGCATCAGCGGCTGGAGCAGCGCACCAATTTCGATCTGGAGATGATCGCCGCCACCGGCAGCTGCAACGGCATCGAGAATTACAGCCGCTTCCTCACCGGCCGCCTGCCGGGCGAGCCACCGCCCACGCTGTTCGAATATCTGCCCGAGAACGCGCTCTTGTTCGTCGACGAGAGCCACCAGACGATCCCGCAGATCGGCGCAATGGCGCGCGGCGACCATCGTCGGAAGATCACGCTGGCCGAATACGGCTTCCGCCTGCCGAGCTGTATCGACAACCGCCCGCTGCGCTTCAACGAATGGGACGCCATGCGCCCGCAGACCGTCAGTGTCTCGGCGACGCCGGGCGGCTGGGAGATGGAGCAGACCGGCGGCGTCTTTGCCGAACAGGTCATCCGCCCGACCGGCCTCATCGATCCGCCGGTCGAGATTCGCCCGGTCGAGGAACAGGTGCAGGATTGCATCGTCGAGTGCCGCAAGACCGCGGAGCTCGGCTATCGCACGCTCGTCACCACGCTGACCAAGCGGATGGCGGAGGACCTGACCGAATATATGCACGAGGCGGGCGTGAAGGTCCGCTACATGCACTCCGACGTCGAGACGCTGGAGCGTATCGAGCTGATCCGGGACCTGCGGCTCGGCGTGTACGACGTGCTGATCGGCATCAACCTGCTGCGCGAGGGCCTCGACATCCCCGAATGCGGCCTCGTGTGCATCATGGATGCCGACAAGGAAGGCTTCCTGCGCTCCGAGACCTCGCTGATCCAGACGATCGGCCGCGCGGCGCGCAACGTCGACGGGCGCGTGATCCTCTACGCCGATCGTATCACCGGCTCGATGGAGCGGGCGATGAACGAAACCGCGCGCCGCCGCGAGAAGCAGGAGGCGTACAACCGAGAGCACGGCATCACGCCGACCACGATCAAGCGCAACATCGGCGACATCATCGCGCACGTATCGAACCAGGACAGCGTGCTGATCGATACGGGCGACGAGGAACGGCCGCACATGGTGGGCCACAATCTGCGCGCCTATATCGAGGAACTCGAGAAGAAGATGCGCAAGGCCGCGTCAGACCTCGAGTTCGAGGAAGCCGGCCGCCTGCGCGACGAGATCCGTGCGTTGGAGCAGGAGGAGCTTGGCCTGCCGGTGCAGGAGCACAAGGCGCCGCTGATGGGCCGCAGCAATGAGGGCAAGCCGGGCACGCGCAAGACGCGCTTCGGCAAGCAGCAGGCGATCAGGATGGCGAAGCGGCGGTAGGGCACGCGCCCGCCGCCGCCGGCGAAACCCTATCGAAGCGTCAGGTCTTCGCCGCTTACCCCGTAATAGCCGGCGACGCGATCGGCATAGGCCTGGTCGAAATGCGGTGCATTGCTGGCCCAACTCGGCCCGCCTTCGAGCATGCGGCGGTCGATCGTCACCACATACAGGTCGCGGACGGGATCAAAGCTCAACAGCGAGAAGGGCAGGGCATAATAGCTTTTCCCCATGCCCAGGAACCCGCCGAGGCTCAGCACCGCATGGGTCACGCGCCCGCTGACCTTATGGGTCAGGAACGACTGCACCGTCCCGATCTTGTCGCCGTCGCGACTTTCGACCTTTACGGTGGAGACGAGCGTCGCTTCGATCAGGGCAAGAGTGGTCGGCGTGTCGGCGGTGCTCATCATTGTCTCCCGGTCGGGCGAATGGTGTTTCGCTGAACCGATGGTCCCGCGCGGCGGTTCCGGTTGAGCCGGGGCGCCGGTGCGCGCTAGGGTAGGCCATGCGCCTTCTGCCTGCCGCCGCCCTTCTTCTCCCGATCAGCATGGCGGCCTGCGTCGCCCCGCCGGCCGATGCTCCCCCGCCGCCGCGGCCGCCGGTCACCACCCCGCCGCCGCCGCAGCCGCACAAGCCGGCGCCGCTGGCGGCCGACTGGCAGGATTGGCCGTTGACGCCCGGAACCTGGCGCTATGCCCGCGAAAGCGGCGGCACGCGCGCGGTGTTCGGGCCGGGCAACGGCGCGCCCTTGTTGTCGCTGCGCTGTGACCTGGCGGGGCGCCGCCTCGTCCTGTCGCGGCCCGGCGCGCTGCCGGGCGCGATGACGATCCGCACCAGCAGCACGACCCGCGCCGTTCCGGTGCAGGTGTCGACCGGCTCCGCCCCCTCTGTGCAGGCGGTGTTCACCGCGCGCGAGCCGTTGCTGGATGCCATGGCGTTCAGCCGCGGGCGGATCGCGATCGAGCAGCCGGGCGCGCGGACGCTGGTGGTTCCGCCCTATGCCGAAGTCGGCCGCGTGATCGAGGATTGCCGGGGGTGATCCGACCCGCGGCGGGGCGCGAAGGATCGTGCGAAGCGGCACTTAAAACAAGTCTTGTTTCTGGTTGATAAAGGATTCAGATTGCGGATGTGGCTGACAAGGTCACGCTCGTTATCAACCAGCGAAAGGAGGTGATCCGATGTCTCATGGTTCAGCAATGGGGTCGGTTCAGTTCGTTCGGGGGACGCGCTTCTGATCCTGTGACGCTTCGACGGGAGGTATTCCCCTCCAACCAACGTCGGACGCCGTAGCATTCAGAGGCCCGCATGGTCTCCCGGGCTGGAGCTCTCCGGCCGCTGACCATGTTTAGGGGTTGTCGGGTTGTCCGAAAGGGTGCCCGGCAACCTCTTCTCATATCTGACGCTTTCGCAAAGGTGCCTGTAAACGTGCAGGACGCCGCATCGCGCGACCGCCATGCCGCGCGGAGACGCACCAACGGTGGAGCTTCCCACGCTTGGCCGCTACACGGCGCATCGATGCGTGCTCTCCTTCTCCTGCTTCTCGGCCTCGGCCTAGCCTTCCCCGCGGCGGCACAGCGCGCAGATCGGGCGACCCCCGGCTATGTGCGGGTGCGGCTGGAAACGGCGCTCGGGCCGATCACGCTGGCGCTGAACGCAAAGCGGGCGCCGGAGACCACCGCGAATTTCATGAAATATGTCGATGACGGCCGTTTCGATGGCGTCAGCTTCTACCGTGTCGCACGCAACAAGAAGGCGCCGCAGTTCGGCTTCATCCAGTCGGGCATCCGCACCGATGCCCGCCGCTTCCTCGACATGATTCCGCATGAATCGACCAAGAAGACCGGAATCAAGCATCTCGACATGACCATCTCGATGGCGCGGCGCGGCCCGCCGGGTTCGGCCAACGGCAATTGGTTCATCTCGGTCGGAGCCATGCCCTGGATGGACTGGAAGCCCGACAATCCCGGCTATGCCGCCTTCGGCCGCGTCGTCGCCGGACAGGCGGTGGTGAAGAAGATCCTGGCGCAGCCTACGGGCGGCGGCATGAACGGCACGCTGTTGATGAAGCCGATCTACGTGAAGCGCGCGGTGCGGCTCGACGGCAAAGCGAAGCCGACGGGACGCCCCCGGCCCTGGGTGCTGGAAGGGCGCAAGGACGGCTAGGCCCCACGCGGCAGGGGCAGAAGTAGGGTCAGGACAGCGCGCCACTCCGCTCGTCGCAAGCTGGACGATATAACGGTACTTTGACGTTGCTATGGCAGTGACGCTGACCTAGCAATCGTCATGCAGTACGGCGATCATATGGCCGGATCGGTCACGTCCTTCCGCTACGGCACGGCCGGTTCGCAGCGCCCCTCGGGGCTTGGCTACGAGGAAGCGGACCCCGTTACCGCCTTCGTTCCTCCGCCTCGTCCGCGCTATGAGGAGGCCGATCCCCTCATGCAGGACGCGCATGACGGGGACAGCGGCCCGGCACGCGAGCAGCAGCTGTTCTTCATCACCAGCGCGAACCGCAATCCTGCCGAGGACCAGCTGATCCATGCGCTTGCCGCGCCCCTCTACGCGCGCCGCCGCGAGGACGCCTGATCGCGCCTCACCCGCTATGACATGCGGGCGCGGAACAGCTGCCCTTCCTCCACGACCCAGATGATGCCCAGCACGATCAGGCCGATGCACAAATAGCCGATCGCCAGCGGCGTGGTGGTGCCCGCATAGGACTGGCCGATCAGCGTCCCCACGATCACCGCGCCAATGCTGGTGATGAAGCCCTGCAGCGACGACGCGGTGCCGGCGATATGTCCTACCGGCTCCATAGCCATGGCGCCGAAATTGGCGCCGCACAGGCCGATGCAGGTCATGCTGAGCGCCTGGAAGAAGACATAGCTGGCCAGCGTCTCCCACCCCGCGAGCACGACGGCGACATGGACGATCGAAAGCGCGATCAGCGCCAGCACCGCGCTTTGCGAGATGAGCCGCGTGCCCAGCCGCTCCACCAGCCGGCTGTTGAGGAACGAGGCCGCACCCATCGCGCAGGCGCACAGCGCGAACAACATGGTGAAGCGATCGCCCGCATCGAACTCATCGACAAAGATCTGCTGCGACAGCGACACGAAAGCGATGATGCCGCCAAAAGTGAGCGAGGCGGCGATCGCATAGCCCAGCGAATAGCGGTTGGTGAGCGTCAGATGATAGCTGCCGCGCAGCGCCTCCAGCGAGATCGCCCGCCGCCGTGCGATGGGCAGCGTCTCGGGCAGGCGCACCGCGCTCCACGCCAGGACGAACGCGGCAAAGCCGCCCAGCACGTAGAAGATGAAGCGCCATGGCCCGAAGGCGAGCAGCAACTGTCCCAGCGTCGGCGCCAGGATCGGCACCAGGAAGAAGATCATCTGCGCAACCGACATGGTGCGCGCCATCTGCCGCCCGGACGATCCGTCGCGCACGATGGCGACCGCCAGCACGCGGGTGGAGGCGGACATCAACCCCTGCAGCAGCCGCGCGAAGAGCAGGGCGGCAAAGGTCGTCGAACTGGCGGCGAAGATGCTCGCGGCGGTGAATCCCGCCAGCGTCACCAGCAGGATCGGCCGCCGGCCATACCGGTCCGCGAGCGGGCCATAGACCAGCTGCCCCGCCCCGAACCCCACCATATAGACGGTGATGATCCACTGCCGATGGTTCGCTTCCATGATCGACAGGTCACGGCCGATATCGGCGAGCGCCGGCAGCATCAGGTCGACGCCGAATGCGTTGACTGCCATCACCGCGGCGACAAAGGCCACGAATTCGCGCGGGTGCATGCCGGCGGGAGCAGGGTGGGTGTTCATGCAGGGCCTATCGGGAAGGTACGGCAGGAGGACAAGCGGTGGATGGCGGGCGAGGCGCTATTCCTCGCCTTCGGCCAATGGGGCAACGTCGACAGAAACCTCCATCTTCTGCGCCCCCGATCCCAGCACGACACCGTCGACGGGGGCGATTTCGGCATAATCGCGGCCGACCGCGGTGATGATATGGTCGCTGGCCATCCAGATGCCATTGGTCGGGTCGACGCCGATCCAGCCACGCACCGGGCCGCACCATAACAGCACCCAGGCGTGCGTCGCATCCGCGCCCACCAGCCGCTCTTGCCCGGGCGGTGGCAGCGTGCGGATATAGCCCGAGGCATAGGCTGCCGGCAGGCCCGCCGCGCGCAGGCCGGTGATCATGATCTGCGCGAAATCCTGGCATACGCCGCGCCGCTTCAGGAACGCCTCGTGTGGCGGCGTGTCGACCAGCGTCGCGGCGGGATCAAATTCGAACTCGCGCTGGATCCGCTGCGCCAACGCAATGCCCGCTTCCAGCGCGTTGCGCGAGGGGGCAAGATCGGGCGCGCAATAATCGGCGATCTGGCGATCGAGCGGGATCAGCGGCGAGGGGAAGAGATAGCTCGGCGGCCCCGCGGGTGACAGGTCGCGGCTGTCGCGCGCCATGGCGGCTATCTCGCCCAGCGTCGGATCGCCCGGCGCCAGCATCGGCACCGGACGGTCTACCGTCATGCGTGCGCAGCTCTCGATCGTCAGCCGCTGGACCGGCACGTCGATCGTGAGGCGCGTCACGTTGGCGAGCCCCGCCTCTGCCCGCGCCGGGGTGGTCCGGCCCGATGGCGTCACGCGCAGCATGTACGATTCCAGCCTTTGTCCCGGCCAGTCGATCGGCTCCAGCCGCAGGTTGCAGCGCGCGAAGCGCACCGGCGCACCATAGTCGAACCGGGTGACGTGGGTGATGTCGTAGATCATGCCAGCGTCAGCCCGCCGGCGCGCAGCGGCTCCGCCCCTTGCAGGAAATAGCGCCGGGCAATCTCGTTGGAGAGGCCGATCAGCCGCGCCTCCAGCTCGCTCAGCATCTTGCCGTCGAGCGTTCCGGCGCGGGCGCTCGATACGATCGCCTTCAGCTCGGTTGCCTGTTGCTGCTGCTCCTCCGCCATGCCGTCGTCGTTCAGCACCGGCAACGCACAAAGATGCTCCCAGATGCGCTCCACCTGAAAGGCGAGCGAGCGCGGATTGCCGGTATCGAGCGCGACCAGATCGACCACCGGCACGCGCGCGAGGCCGGTCAGATAACGCTGGCGATAGCTGATCTGGCTGTCGGCAAGGTCGAGCAGGGTCGACAGATCATCAAGCGATGATCCCGCAAGGCCAAAGGTCAGGAGAGCGCGGACCATGGCCAGTGCGCGCTCGATCCGCCGACCGAGATCGTGGAACCGCCAGGCCGCGGTGCGGCTCATATGTTCCGCCGACAGGCCGGCGATCGCCGCGTAGCGCCGCTGAAGCGAGCCCGCGCGATCCAGCGTCCCGCGATGGGTGGGGAAGGGCGCGTCGAGCAGCCGCACCATATCCGCCGACAACCGGTCACGCGAATTGTTGCCGATCCGCCGTGCGTGCAGGTTGATCTCCGCGACCGATTGCCAGCCCTGGCCGACCGATTCCATCGCATGCCGCGCCATCTGGGTCAGGTCCGCCCGCTTGTGGCTGGACGGGCGCGGCGCGGCGCCGGTGCTGCCGATCAATCCTGCCAGCCGCCCGATCGTGTCGCTGCTCAGCGCCGCGCCGCCATCGGCGTCGATCGAATTGCCCAGCATCACGCGGATCACCGCCAGCAGCGCCTCGCCGCGTTCCAGATACCGGCCCAGCCAGAAGAAATTGTCCGCCACGCGGCTCGGCAGGGTGCCGGGATTGCGGCGAATATGCTGGGTGTCGGTTGGCGGCAGCAGCGACACGGGATCGACCGGCGTGTTCCCGTGTACCACGACATCGGCCGACCAGATGCCCTCGCCCATCACCGCCGCGCGCGGATCGGGATGCTCGGCGATGCGGGCGAAGCCGCCCGGCAGCACGACCCAGCGGCCGTCCGCGCCGCGCGCGGCAAAGACACGCAGCGTGAAGGGGCGCGATACCAGGGTGTCGCCGGCGACGACCGGCATGGTGGAAAGCCGGACGATCTCCTGCCCGACATAATCCTGCGGCCGACGCGCCAGATCGGCGCGCAGCGCCGTGCGTTGTGCGGCATCGAGATCGTTTCCCGCGACGGCGCTGTCGGTGGGTAAGCCCAGCGTCCCGCCGCCAAAGGCCGGCGCGATGAGCAGATTGTCGAGATCCTCCTCCACCCGCGCGCATTCGGAGGGCTGGCCGCACCACCAGGTCGCGATATTGGGCAGGCTGAGGCTGGCCCCGGTCAGGCGAAGGCACAATTGCGGCAGGAAGGCGTGCCAGGCGGGCGCCTCCAGCACCCCGACACCGGGTGCGTTCGCCAGCACGACATTGCCGGCGGCATAGGCGTCGATCAGGCCGGGCACGCCGATCTGCGAGTGAGTGTCGAAGGCGAGCGGGTCGAGGAAGCGCGCGTCGAGCCGGCGCCACAGAGCGTCGATCCTCTTCAGCCCGCCGATGGTGCGAACATAGACCTTGTCCTCCAGCGCGGCGAGGTCAGCGCCCTCCACCAGCAGCAGGCCGAGGTAGCGGGCAAGATGTGCCTGCTCGGGATAGCTGACGGTGTAATTTCCCGGGGTCAGCAGGCCGATGCGGGGATCGGTGCGGTTGCACGATGCGGCGAGGCCGTCGCGAAATGCGGCAAAGAAGGGCGCATGGCGCGCAACATTGAGCCGCGCCTGAAGGCCGCCGAGCGTGCGGCTGACCGCCAGGCGGTTTTCCAGCGCATAGCCCGCACCCGATGGCGTGCGAAGATGATCGGCCAGCACCCGCCATTCGCCGGTCGGCCCGCGGCCCAGGTCCACGGCCATGAAGTGAAGCTGGTGGCCGCCCGGTGGCGGCAGGCCGACGAGCGGGCGCAGGAAGAACGGGCTGCCCGCCACGAGCGCGGCGGGGACCAGCCCGCGGGCGACCAGCTTTGCCTCGCCGTACAGATCGGCAAGGATGGTCTCGAACAGGTCGGCACGCTGCACGATCCCGCGTTCGATCGCGGCCCATTCGTCGCCCTCGATCAGCAGCGGGACCGGGGACAGGGGCCAGGGTCGCTCCTCATTCTCGCCGGTCACGCGAAATCCCGTGCCGATGTCCGCGGCATGGCGCTGCACGCGTTCGCGGGCGTACGCCAGGTCATCGCCGACCAGCGTCGCTAGTTCCTCGAACATCGCCAGCCACGGAGTCTCGTCGCCGCCGCACAGCACGTCGCCGCCGCTGGCGACATGCGCGCGGTAATCGTCGATCCAGCGACGCGCGTTGGTATAGGGATCAAAAAGGGCGGGCTGTGTCGCCAAGACGATGGGGCTCCTGCGCGGCGCGGACCCTAGCGGGGCATTGTCGCGGCGCAATATGAAATCGGTGCTGCGGGATCGGATGAAAGCGCGCGGGCGCAAAGGCCCATGGCGTCACAGGTCCGGCAATGTCTGCTCGGCCACCCCCCATCCGGCGAGCGCACGGCTGCCCGCGCGTTCGATCAGTTCAGCCGCGTCCGTGACATGCCAGCGCGCGGCGCTGTCAATGTCGCGCAATTCGGTCCAGGAAACCGGCGCTGCAACGGGGGCGCCGGCACGTGCACGCGCCGCATAGGGCATGATCGCCGTGGCGCCCCGCTGGTTCCTCAGCCAGTCGATGAAGATCCGGCCCTTGCGTTTAGCCTTGCTCATCGTCGCGACAAAGCGGTCCGGCTCGGCCTGCGCCAGCGCACGGGCGAAGCGATCGGCAAAGCTCTTCACCGCCGGCCATTCGGCATCGGGGGTGAGCGGCACGACGACATGCACCCCCTTGCCCCCGGACAGCATCGGGAAGCTGGTGAGGCCAAGCTCGGCGAGCTGGTTTTTCAGATGCTCGGCCGCCTTCTTGGTGTCGCCAAAATCGAGGCCCTCGTCGGGGTCGAGGTCGAACACCAGCCGGTCGGGCTGCTCCAGATGGTCGACCGTCGATCCCCAGCCGTGGAATTCGATCGTGCCCATCTGCACGCAGGCGACCAGCCCGTCGGCATCGTCGACCCAGAGGTAATTTTCGGTCGATCCGTCCTTCTCCGTGATCGGCACCTGATGGACGTGATCGCCGAACGATCCCGCGTCATGCTTCTGGAAGAAGCATTTTCGGGCGCGTCCCTGCGGGCATCGAACGAGGCTGATCGGCCGCCGACCGGCCCAGGGCAGCATGATTCCGGCCACCTCAGCATAATAATCGGCCAGATCGCCCTTGGTGACTTTCGATTCGGGAAAGATCAGCCGGTCCCGGCTGCTGACCTTGATGCTGGTCGCCGGAACGTCGGTGGGGGCGGCGGCGGGCGGGGCCTGCGGCTGTTCGATCACCACGTCCTTGGCATCCTTGTCACCGCGCAGCCCGAGGAAGCTCGGGTGGCGCAGCAGCTTGTCCGGCGTGGTTTCGGTGAAGGCGATTTCGGCGACCAGCTTGGGCGTCACCCAATGCGCGCTCTTCACCGCGGCGCGGCCAAGATTCTTGGGCACCTCGACGGTCGGCGTCTTGCGCTCCAGCTTTGCGAGCTTCTCGCTCAGCTCGATCATCAGGTCGTTGGAGAACCCCGTGCCGACCTTGCCCGCATAGCGCAGCTTGCCGTCCTCATGTACGCCGAGCAGCAGCGAGCGGAAGCCGCGCGCCTTGTCGGACGTGGTCCAGCCGACGATCACGAATTCCTGCCGCCGCGTGCACTTGACCTTCACCCACGCCTTGGTGCGCTGCCCGCGATAGGGCGCGTCGGCCTGTTTGGAGACGATCCCCTCCAGCCCCTCGGCGCACATCGTCTCGAACAGTTTTTCACCCGATCCCATGACATGTTCGCTGAACTGCAGCCGGTCGGAGGCGGTGATGATCGGCCGCAGCCGTTCCTTGCGCTGGAGATTGGTGAGCGGGCGCAGATCCTCGCCATCCAGTTCGATGAGGTCGAAGGCGAAGAAGGTCATGTCGCCGCCGGAGGAGATCGCGTTCTTCAGCGTGGAGAAGTCGGGCCGCCCGTCCTTGAAGGCGACGATCTCGCCGTCCAGCAGCGCGCTGTCGACCGGCAGCGCCGCCGCGGCGTCAGCAATCGCCTGGAACTTGTCGGTCCAGTCCAGCCCGTTGCGGGTATAGACCTTTGCGGTGCCGCCGCCGACCGCGATCACCGCGCGATAGCCGTCGTATTTCACCTCATGCATCCACGCAGACCCGTCGGGCACGCTGTCCACCAGCGTGCACAATTGCGGCGGGGAGAATGCCGGCGGTGCGCCTTTCGCCTTGCCTTTGCTCGTGCTGCGCCCGCGTGACGCAGGCGCCTTCTTCTTCGCTCGGGCCTTTTCGACCTTCTTCGGTTTCTTACCCTCGGCGATCTCCTGCATCGTGCGGTCGGTGGTGACGCTGGTCAGCGCGGTTTCAACCAACGTGTCGGTGCCGCCGGCATAGCCATCGTCGATCTTGCGCAGCAGCCAGTTCTCGCGCTTTTCCTTGCCCCTGGGCTTCAGCCGGATCAGCAGCCATTCGCCCTTCATCCGCTCGCCATCGAGCACGAAATGAAGGTGGCCTTTCTCGAGGTCCTCGGGCGACTTGCCCTTGATCACCGACCAGGTGCCGCGATCCCACAGCATCACCGTGCCGCCGCCATATTCGCCCTTGGGGATCGTGCCCTCAAAGGTTGCATAGCTGAGCGGGTGATCCTCGGTCCTGACCGCCAGCCTTTTCTCGTTGGGATCAAGGCTCGGCCCGCGCGTCACCGCCCAGCTCTTCAGCACGCCGTCGAGCTCGAGCCGGAAATCCCAATGCAGCCGCGTCGCATCATGCTTCTGCACGATGAAGCTGTTGCCATTGCCCGGCGCCAACGTGCCGGCGGGCTCGGCCGTCTTCGCGAAATCGCGCTTGGCATTGTAGAGGGCGAGGGGATCGCTGCTCATGGCGTGACCCCCATCGGCGGCATGAGGATGAGGTCAGGCACGTTTGCGCGCCGCCGGCTTGCTGGCCGTCTTCTTCGCCGGCGTGGTGCGCGACGCGGCCTTCGCAGCGGGCTTCTTGGCGGGCGTGCTCTTGGTCGCCGCGCCAGCACCGCCGGATTTTTCCATCGATTTCTTCAGCGCGGCCATCAGGTCGACGACGTTGGAGGCGGACCGCCCGCCACCGTCATCCTTCTCCTCGATGATCTTGCGATTGCCCTTCTGCTTGCGCTTGCGCTCGATCAGGTCCCTCAGCGCATCGACATAGCGATCGTGGAACTCCTGCGGGTCGAAGGCGGCGCTCTTCTTTTCGATCAGCGCCTCGGCCAGTTCGAGCAGTTCCTCGTCCGGCTTGGCATCGGGAATGTCGCGGAAATAGCCCTGCGCCCGGTTCACCTCATCGGCATAGCGCAAGGTTTCCAGCACCATGCCGCGGCCGCACGGCTTCAGGCTGACGACATATTCACGCCCGCGCATCGCCAGCTGCCCCAGCCCGACCTTCTTGGTCCGCCGCAACGCCTCGCGCAGCACGATGAACGCTTCCTCCGCCAGGTCGTCCGCCGGCACGACGAAATAGGGCTTCTCATAATACAGGACGTCGATGTCGCTCGCGTCGACGAATTGCGTCAGTTCCAGCGTCTTCTTCGATTCCAGCTTCACCGAATCGATCTCGTCCTGATCGAGCAGGACATATTCGCCCTTGTCGATCTGATAGCCCTTCATGATGTCGTCGGCATCGACCGGCCCGACACCCTCGGCCACCTTTTCATATTTGATCGGCTTGCCGGTCGGCTCATGGATCTGGCGAAAGCTGACGCTCGCGCCCGATTTGACGGCCGAATAGATTTCCACCGGGATGGAGACGAGCGCGAGGCGTATCTGCCCTTGCCAATATGCCCGTGCCGCCATGATCGTCCGCCTTCATCGTTGCGAGGCCGATTCAATTCGTGGCGCGGGGAGTCGTTCCGCCGCATCGCCGGTGCTATGGCAGCCAGCATGTCCACCGATCCCTTCGGCCTGTTCGACGCCTGGTTTGCCGAGGCGCAGGAAAGCGAACCCAATGATCCCAACGCGATGGCGCTGGCGACTGCGGATGCCAGCGGGCGGCCCGCCGCGCGCATGGTGCTGCTGAAGGGGCACGGCCCCGACGGTTTCGTGTTCTACACCAATCGCGAGAGCCGCAAGGCACACGACCTGAAGGAAAATATGCAGGCTGCGCTGCTGTTTCACTGGAAGTCGCTGCGCCGCCAGATCCGGATCGAGGGCGTGGTGGAACGGGTGAGCGACGCCGAAAGCGACGCCTATTTCGCCTCGCGCGGGCGCGACTCGCAGCTGGGTGCCTGGGCGTCCGAACAATCCCGTCCGCTGGCCGCCCGCTCGATCTTCGAGGGGCGGTTCGAGGCAATGCAATTCCGTTTCGAGGGTAGCGACGTGCCGCGCCCGCCGCATTGGGGCGGGTATCGCGTGGTGCCCGATCGTATCGAGTTCTGGCAGGATCGCGCGCATCGCCTACATGAGCGTCGATTGTTCACGCGTGAAGAAGCGGGGTGGACGGAAGGCTTGCTCTACCCATGACCAACGACGAACGCCGCCGGATCATCCCGCTTGCGATGCGCGCCGCCCTGGCGAGCGTCGCGACGGCAGCGTTCCTGCTGGCGCTGAAGGGTTTTGCCGCGTGGCACACCGGATCGGTCGCGATGCTCGGCTCGCTGGCCGACACTGCGCTCGACCTGCTGGCGAGCCTCGTCACCCTCTACGGGGTCAAGGTGGCGGCGGAGCCGGCGGACCACGATCACCGCTTCGGCCATGGCAAGGCGGAGGCACTGGCGGCATTGTTCCAGGTGGTGCTGATCACTGCCTCGGCGATCGGCATCGCATGGCGCGCGATCGAGCGGCTGACCAATCCGCAGGTCAATCAGGACGCGACGCTGGGCATCGGCGTGTCGGTGGCGGCGATCGTCGCGACCTTTGCGCTGCTCGCCTATCAACGCAGCGTCATCCGGCGCACCGGATCGGTCGCGATCCTCGCCGACAATGTCCATTACCAGTCGGACGTCCTGCTCAACGTGGCGGTGATCGCGGCGCTGGTGCTCGATCAGTTCGCCAGCGTGCCCGGCGCCGATCCGATCTTCGGCATCGCCATCGCGATGTGGCTCGCATGGGGCGCGTTCAAGGCGTCGAGCCAGGCGATCGACATGCTGATGGACAAGGAATGGCCGGAAGATCAGCGCGCCGCCTTTATCGAGGTTGCCGCGCGCCAACCCGGCATCCGCGGCATCCATGATTTCCGCACCCGGCGGGCCGGCGCGCATGATTTCGCGCAATTCCACATGGAGGTGGATCGCACGCTGACCGTCGCCGCCGCGCACGACATCGTGGAGAATGTCGAACGCCGGCTGCGCGACGTGTTTCCGCGCGTGGAGGTGCTGATCCATCTCGATCCGGAGGGGCATGTCGATACCGACAATCCACTGGTCGAGGCGGACGTGACGCCGCATTGGTTCGGCAAGCGTATCTGAACCTCGCCGCTGATCCGGCGTTCGCAGCCGCACCGGCGGCATCCCGGCCGCTTCACGAAAGGACATTATGAGGATCCCGTTCGCGCAGATCGACGCCTTCGCCGACGCGCCGTTCGTCGGCAATCCCGCCGCCGTGCTGCCGCTTTCGGCCTGGCCCGACGACACGTTGCTTCAGGCGATCGCGTCGGAGAACAACCTGTCCGAAACGGCCTTCATCGTGCCAGCGCCGGCGAACGATGCGGCGGATTTTGAACTGCGCTGGTTTACGCCGGCCGCCGAGGTGGCGCTATGTGGGCATGCGACGCTGGCCAGCGGGCATTTCGTCCTGTCCTCCGACACCACGATCGATCGCGTGCGCTTCGCCACCCGGCAGGCCGGGATGCTGGAGGTCGCGCGGCGCGGCGCGGGTTATGAGATGGCGCTGCCCGCGTGGCGGCCCAAGCCAAAGCCGCTGGGCGCGATCGTCGCCGCACTGGGCGTCGAGGCGGTGGAGACGCTGTGGCATGACAAGGGCTATGCGTTGGTGATCGTCGCCGATGAGGCAGCGGTGCGCGCCGCCGCGCCCGATGGTCGCGCGATCAAGGCTTTGGGGCCGATCGTCCATATCGTCGCCGCGCACGGTGAGAGCGCGGATATCGTCAGCCGCGTCTTCACCGACTTCTACGACATTCCCGAGGATCCGGTGACCGGCTCCGCCCATGCGGTGATGGCGCCTTACTGGGCCGATGTGCTTGGCCGCGACACCTTCAGCGCGTTTCAGGCGAGCGCGCGTGGTGGCCGGATCGGCTGCCGGGTTGCTGGGGACCGCATCCTGCTGACCGGCGAGTGCGTCACCGTGATCGAGGGGACGTATCTGCTGCCCTGATCGGTGGCAGCGCCTGTCGTCAGGCCGCCAGCGCGGCGGCCTCGGTGCTCGCGATCCAGCCGCCGCCGAGCACCCGGTCGCCATCATACAGCACCGCCGCCTGGCCCGGCGCGACGCCATATTCGGGCGCGTCGAACAGCAGCATGTCGCCATCGAGGCGCGCCGGCACCGGCTTGGCCATCGATCGCACCTTGGCGGTCAGCGGGCCGTCCAGAGGTCCGAGGATGTTGAGATCGGCGAGCCGCGCGGCGGCCACCGCCAGCGCCGCGCGCGGGCCGACGACGACGCGCCGCGCCTCGGGCTCCAGCCGGATGACGTACAGCGGCTCGGGCTGGCCGCCGATGTCGAGGCCGCGCCGCTGGCCGACGGTGTAATGGATGATCCCCTCGTGCCGGCCGAGCGCGCGTCCTTCGAGGTCGACGATCTCGCCGCCGTCCACTGCTGCGGGGCGCAGTTTCTTGACCAGCCCGGCGTAGTCACCGTCGGGGACGAAGCAGATATCCTGGCTGTCGGGCTTGCTCGCGACGCCCAGCCCCATCTCGGCAGCGATCGCGCGCACCTGGTCCTTGGGCATGCCGCCCAGCGGGAAGCGCAGGAAATCGAGCTGCCGGCGCGTGGTGGCGAACAGGAAATAGCTCTGGTCGCGCGCGGGATCGATCGCGCGGTGCAGCTCGGCGCCCTCGCTGCCCATCACCCGGCGGACATAATGGCCGGTGGCGAGGCAGTCCGCGCCCAGATCACGCGCCAACGCGAACAGGTCGGTGAATTTGGGTCCCATGTTGCACTGGACGCAAGGGATGGGCGTGCGGCCGGCGAGATATTCGTCGGCAAAGCGGTCGACCACCCGGCTGCGGAAGCTGCTTTCGTGGTCGAACACATAATGCGCGATGCCTAGGCTGTCGCACACCGCGCGCGCATCACGAATGTCGCGCCCGGCGCAGCAGGCGCCGGGGCGGGCGGTCGCCTCGCCATGGTCGTACAATTGCAGCGTCACGCCGATCGTCTCCGCCCCGCTCGCCTTGGCCAGCGCGGCGACGACGGAGCTGTCCACCCCGCCCGACATGGCAACGACGATGCGGCGGCCGGCGGCGGCGCCGTCCAGCTGGAAATCACCGATATCAGTCACGTGCGCGCCATAGCACATCCGAATTGGATGGTGAACGCGCACCAGGATGGTGGCATCCTTTACGGACCCTTCATCTGCGGCGCGTAGCAGGGGTGTCCCGTAGGACGCATGAGGAGCCAGGCGTAGCGTGGACCTGAGTTTTGCCCTGTTCGACCGCCGCGCACCGCTGGTCGAGCTCCCCAGCGACCTGGCGGTATTGCTGGTGGAGATGACGGCGCGGCAGGCGGCGTCGCCCACCGCGACCATCTACGCCCGTTCGGCGCGGGTGCGGCTCGATTCGCCGCTTTTCGCGCCGGTGGACGGTGCGTTCAACGGTCCCGTGGCCAAAGCAATGATGCAATGGAAGGACGATTGAACATCCTGTTTACCGATCGGTGGCTAGAGTACACCGGTTCGCGTTCGTCACGCTGTGCAATGTCAGGTGGAAAGGGGGCCTCGCGGTCCCCACAACCGAGGTTGAGTCATGATTGAGAACCAGAAGATCCGTCCCGCCCGGGTCATCGGCCCGCTCGGCGAGCCATTGACCCTCGAAACGCTGCCGCCGCCGACCACCACCCGCTGGGTCGTGCGTCGCAAGGCGGAGGTCGTCGCGGCGGTGAACGGCGGTCTGCTGACGGTTGACGAGGTGTGCAATCGCTACGGCCTGACGGTGGAGGAATTCGCCAGCTGGCAGCGTGCGATCGACCGGTCGGGCATGCCCGGGCTGCGCGTCACGCGCATCCAGCACTACAAATCGCTCTATGAGCGCCAGCAGAACTTCTGAACTGAGTTACGTGATCGGAACAAAGTTTGGCTGTCAAGAGTATTTTCCCCAGCCCGGCCGTTCGGGCCGTTAACGCAGGGGAGTTAGTTATGGGTATCATTCTCTGGTTGATCGTCGGCGGTGTGATCGGCTGGCTCGCCAGCATCATCATGCGGACCGATGCACAGCAGGGCATCTTCCTGAATATCGTCGTCGGCATCGTTGGCGCGTTCATCGGTGGTCTGATCATTTCGGGTGGTTCGATCAACAATTCGCCGCTGACGCTGACGTCGTTCCTGGTGTCGCTGCTGGGTGCGGTTGTCCTGCTGGCGATCGTCAACCTCGTCCGTCGTGGCAGCGTGCGTTAAGCCCGCGCTACCAGGACCATGACAAAAGGGCCGCCCGATCACTCGGGCGGCCCTTTTCTTGGCCGGTACTTTCCGGCCCTTGGGAAAGCCTGATGCCGCCCCGCGCCGCTGCGGGGCGGCATTTGCTCATTTCAGCAGGAAACGCACCGCGATGGTGACGCTGACTTCGGTCTCGCCCGGCAGCATCTCGGTCTGCGCATCCGCCTTGGCCGCGCGGGCGTAGAGGACCGGCGGGCGGGGTTGATCGCCGCGATTTTCGCCCTGCTCGTTGATCGACACGATCCGGTCGACGCGAAGCCCGGCAGCCTGCGCATAGAGCTGCGCGCGGGCCTGTGCCTGTCGCACCGCATTCACCCGCGCCTCGTCGAGCGCCGCCGCCGGCTTGTCGATCGACAATTGCGGCCCGTCGATCTGGTTGGCGCCCGCCTTCACCAGGGCATCGAGAACCCGCCCGCTCTTGGCGATGTCGCGAAACTTCACCGACACCGTGTTGGTCGCCTGATAGCCGGTGATCACCGGCGGCTGGTTCTCGCCATAGCGATATTGCGGCGACAGGCCGATGCTGGCGGTCGCGATGTCGCGCTCGGCAATTCCCGCGGCGCGGAGCGCGGCGATGACGCGCGCCATCTGGCTGGCATTCTGCGCCGACGCCTCGCTCGCGGTCGCCGCCTGCGTCACGACGCCCGCGCGCAGCGTCGCAACGTCCGGTACGCGGGTAATGTCGCCAGTCGCGACGACGTCGAGCAGCGTCCCGTCCGGCAGCACCGGCCCGCCCACCACATTCTGGGCCAGGGCGGGGGTGGCGGCGGTGGCCAGCATCAGCGAAGCGAAAAGAATGCGCATGAATGTTTAACTCCGGACAATCGGTTGGTCGTTCCTGGACAACGCTTCGACAACGCAAGCTGAACGAGGCTGGCTTGTGGTGGAGCACCCAATCTGCCATGGCGCCAATCGGGGCAAGCCGGTACTTGAGGCCGGTGACTTATTCATATAATACACTGCCGGCAAGGTAGCGAACGGCCGTCTGACGTCGCCGGAGCGGGATGTAGGGTGCATGAATCACGATACCGGTAGTGTGAGTGGCGAGACCGTGTTGATCGAAGGTCCGACGGATGATGGTCGCCGGCGTCGCCGGCTCATCATCGTGGCTGTGGTGGCGGTACTGGCGATCGTGGCCGCGGCGATGTTGCTGACGCGCTCGGGCGATCCTGCGCCTTCGGCCTCCTCCGCCGCCGATCAGGCGCCGCGCGTCACGGTCATCGTGCCGGGCCGTGCATCGGTCGATCGCGCGGTCACTGCCACCGGCACGCTGGCCGCGCGCCGCGAGATGCCGGTCGGTGTCGCTGGCGAAGGCGGCATGGTGACCGCCGTTCTGGTCGAACCGGGCCAGTGGGTGCGCGCCGGCCAGGTGCTCGCCACGGTGGACCGGTCGGTGCAGACGCAAACCGCCGCCAGCCTCGCCGCGCAGGTCAACGTGGCCAAGGCCGATCTGACGCTCGCCCAGGCGGAGCTTGATCGCGCCGAGCAGCTCGTCGGCCGCGGGTTCATCAGCCAGGCCGACGTCCAGCGCCGCATCGCCACCCGCGATGCCGCCGCCGCGCGGCTCAAGGTTGCCAACGCCGCCGCTTCCGAACAGCGCGCGCGCAACAATCGCCTCGATATCCGGGCACCCGCCGCCGGCCTCGTGCTGACGCGCCAAGTCGAGCCGGGGCAGATCATCAGCTCCGCCTCGGGCACGCTGTTCCGCATGGCCAAGGGGGGCGAGATGGAAATGCGCGCGCAGCTCGCCGAGGACGATCTCGTCAAGCTGCGCCCGGGCGCACGCGTCAGCGTGACCCCGGTGGGCAGCGAGACGAAGTTCGATGGCGAGGTGTGGCAGGTGTCGCCGGTCATCGACCCGCAGACGCGCCAGGGCATCGCCCGCGTTGCGCTTCGCTATGATCCCGCGCTTCGCCCCGGCGGTTTCGCCTCCGCCACGATCGTCGGCGGCACCGCCAGCGTGCCTGAGCTTCCGCAATCGGCGGTTCTTAGCGACGAGAAGGGCAATTACGTCTATATCGCCGACAAGAACAATGTGGTGCAGCGCCGCGACGTGCGGCTGGGCACGGTGAACGACGATTCGGTTGCGATTGCATCAGGTCTCGACGGCACGGAAAAGGTGGTCGTCTCGGCAGGTGCGTTCCTGAACCCGGGGCAGAAGATCGCGCCGGTGCTCGGCAAGCCCGGAGTGTGACGGCATGAGTTTCCGCAATATCTCGGCCTGGTCGATCCGAAACCCGGTTCCGGTCATCGTCCTGTTCGTGATCCTGACGGTCGCCGGCATCGTCAGCTTCATCCGGATGGACATCAACCGCGAACCGGACATCGATTTCCCCGCGGTCGCGGTGGAAATCACGCAGCCGGGCGCCGCGCCGAGCGAGCTGGAAACGCAGGTCACGCAGCGGATCGAGGCCGCGGTGCGGACGATCGAGGGCGTGGACGAAATCCAGTCCTTTGTCTCCGAAGGCAATTCGACGACGATGATCCAGCTGGACATCGGCACGCCGGTCGACCGCGCGGTGAACGAAGTGCGCGATGCCGTTACGCAGATCCGCTCCAACCTGCCCGAAGGCATCCTGGAGCCGCAGATCAGCCGTGTGAAGATCAACGACAATGATCTGGGCAGCTATTCGGCGATCGGCACCGACATGACGATCGAGCAGCTGAGCTGGTACATCGACAATACGGTGACCAAGGAGCTGCTCGGCGTCGAGGGCATGGGCTCGGTCGAACGTAACGGCGGCGTCGATCGTGAGATCCGCGTGATCCTCGATCCGGCGAAGCTTGCCGCCTACGGCCTCACCGCCACCCAGATCAACCAGCAGCTGCGGCAGGTGAACCTGAACGCCGCCGGCGGCCGTGCGGAGATCGCCGGCGCCGAACAGTCGGTGCGCGTGCTGGGTAATGCGCGCGACGCCTATGAACTGGGCCAGACGCAGATCATCGCCGGCAACGGCCGCACGATCAAGCTGAGCGCGGTGGCGACGGTGCGCGACCTTTATGCCGAGCAGCGATCCGCCGCCGGCGTCGACGGTCGACCGGTCATCACCTTCGATTTCAAGCGGGCCAAGGGCTATTCGGAAGTCAGCGTCTTCAAGGAGGCGCAGAAGAAGCTCGCCGAGCTGGAGAAGCGCAATCCGCAGGTGAAATTCCAGCTGCGGATCGACGGCTCCAAATATGCGATCGAGCAATATGAGAGCGCGATCCACGCGATGATCGAGGGCGCGGTGCTCGCCGTGTTCATCGTGTTCCTGTTCCTGCGTGACAAGCGCGCGACGTTCATATCGGCGCTCGCCATCCCGCTCTCCGCGATCCCCGCCTTCTGGTTCATGGACCTGATGGGGTTCACGCTGAACCAGATGACGCTGCTCGCGCTCAGCCTCGTTGCGGGCGTGCTGGTCGACGATGCGATCGTGGAGATCGAGAACATCGTTCGTCACATGCGCATGGGTAAATCCGCCTATCAGGCGTCGATCGACGCGGCGGACGAGATCGGCCTGGCCGTGCTCGCCACCACCATGTCGATCGTCGCGGTGTTCCTGCCGGTCGGCCTGATGCCGGGCGTGTCGGGGCAGTTCTTCAAGAACTTCGGCCTCACCGTCGTCGTCGCGGTGCTGATGAGCCTTGCGGTCGCGCGCATGATCACGCCGATGATCGCGGCCTATTTCCTGAAGTCCGCCGGCCCCGAAGCGCATGGCGAGGGGCGGATGATGGACATCTATATGAACGTCCTTCGCTGGACGCTCGATCCCGGCAAGTCGATGGCGATCCGCGCGCGCGGCGGGTTCAGCCGCGTGACCGGCTATTTCCGCGATCACCGCGTCTGGACGATCGGCATCGGCGTGCTCGCCTTCCTGCTGACCATTGTCGGTTTCGCCAGCCTGCCGATGCAGTTCCAGCCGTCGATCGACCAGGAACGCTCGACTGTCACGATCACCATGCCGCCCGGCTCCACGCTGGCGCAGACGCAGCAGGTCGTCGACAAGGTCTATGACCTGCTGCGTCAGCAGCCAGAGGCGGAGACGATCTACACCCGCGCCTTCGTCGGCACTGGCCGCGTCACCGTGCAGTTCAAGGACAAGCCGAGCCTCAACGAACGGATCGGCGCGCTGTTCGGCGGCGACCTCAGCCATCGGCGCGAAAAGACCTCGACCGAGTTCGAACGCCAGCTTGCGCCGGAACTCGCCAAGATCCCGGATGCGCGCGTCAACTTCCAGTCGCAGTTCGGCTGGGGCGACAACAACCGCGACGTGTCGGTGACGCTCGGCAGCGACGATCCGGTGCTGCTGCGCGAAACCGCCGACAAGATCGTGCGCGAAATGGCGAAGATCCCCGGCTTCCTTGCGCCGCGCATTGCGGGCGATCTCAACCGGCCGGAAATCGTCATCAAGCCGCGGCTCGACCTCGCGGCGGACCTTGGCGTCACGACCAGTGCACTGTCCAACGCGATCCGCATCGCGACACTGGGCGACATCGACCAGAACAGCGCGCGCTTCTCGCTCAACGACCGGCAGATCCCGATCCGGGTGGCGCTGGATCAGTCGTCGCGCACGCGCATGGCGACGATCCGCAACCTGCCGGTGCCGACGCAGAACGGCGGATCGGTGCCGCTGTCGGTGGTCGCGGAGATCGGCTTTGGCTCCGGCCCGACCAAGATCAACCGCCTCAATCAGCAGCGACAGCTGACGATTGGCGCCGATCTGGCCCCGGGGCTGGTGCTGTCCAACGCGATGCAGCAGGTCAACGCGCTGCCGATCATGAAGAACCTGCCGCTCGGCGTGCAGAAGATGAGCGTCGGCCAGGCCAAGTGGCAGATGGAGATGCTGATCAACTTCGTGATCGCGGTGATCGCGGGGGTGTTCCTCGTCTTCTCGGTGCTGGTGCTGCTGTATCGCCGGCTGCTGCCGCCGCTGGTCAATATGGGCTCGCTGCTGCTCGCGCCGCTGGGCGGCGTCATCGCGCTGATCATCACCGGCAACCCGTTGTCGATGCCGGTGTTCATCGGGCTCCTGATGCTGCTCGGCATCGTGGCGAAGAACTCGATCCTCCTGATCGATTTCGCGCTGGAGGAAATGCACGCCGGCGTGCCGATTTATGACGCGGTGGTCGACGCCGGGCACAAACGCGCGCAGCCGATCGTAATGACCACGGTGGCGATGGTCGCGGGCATGGTGCCGACCGCGCTGGCGCTCACCGGCGACGGGGCATGGCGCGCGCCGATGGGCATTGTCGTGATCGGCGGCCTCATCGTCTCGACGTTGCTGACGCTGCTGATCGTGCCGGCTGCCTTCAGCCTGTCGATCGGGATCGAACGCCGCATTGGCCCATGGCTCGGTCGCAAGCTGCTGACCTATCGTCCCGGCGACGATGGTTCGACGGTGATCGACCACCAGGGCCCCAGCGGCGTCCTGCCCGCCCCGCACGGCCGCATCGGCTTCCGCGACGGCGACGTTCCGGCCGAATGACCCCATCATAAGCGTCAACTTCGAGAAAGAAGGCTTGAACAATCCCCCGCTTGGGGGATTGATCGGGACATGATGCCGGTCGCGCTCAGGCGCCCCTTGCGAATGTCTGCACCCCCGGGGCTGGTCCGCATGCGCGTGATCGCCACCGGGATGCTGGTCGTGATGGCGGCGACGTTCTTCGTCGCTGGCCGGTTGCAGGACAGCGCGCCCGCCTGGGGGTTTGTCCGCGCCTTTGCCGAGGCGGCGATGGTCGGCGGGCTTGCCGACTGGTTCGCGGTGACTGCGCTCTTCCGCCATCCGCTTGGCCTGCCGATCCCGCACACCGCGATCATCCCGCGCAACAAGGATCGGATCGGCGACCAGCTCGCCGTCTTCCTTCGTGACTATTTCCTCATTCCCGTCGTCGTCGCCCGCCGCATGCGACGCATGGACGTGGCAGGCGTCGCCGCGCGCTGGCTGGCGAACCCGTCGTCCGGCAGCAAGCGCGTGACGCGCGGCGCGTCGCGCCTGGTGGTGGAGGCGCTGCAAGCGCTCGATCAGGAGCGGCTTGGCGGGATGGTGCGCGGCGCCATGGTGGAGCAGATCCGGCGGATCGATCTGGCGCCCCTCATCGGCCGCGCGCTGGAAGCCGCCATGGCCGAAAACCGGCACCAGCCGATCATCGACGGCATTGTGCGCTGGGCGGCCCGGGTGCTCGATTCGAACCAGCAGGTCGTCCGCAACATGGTGCACGAGCGGGCCGGTTCCATCCTGCGCTGGACCGGGCTGGACGAAACCATCGCCAACAAGATCATCGACGGCCTCGACAAGATGCTGGTCGACATGGCGGAGCAGCCCGACCATCCCCTTCGCGCAAAGGTCGAGGAAGGTCTGGCGACGCTTGCCCGCGATCTTCAGCACAAGCCCGAGATGCGCGAGCGGGTCGAGGCACTGAAGCTGGCGCTGCTGGAAAATCCGGCCATGCAGAACTGGATCAACGGCCTGTGGGAACAGGCACGCCAGGCGATGCTCCGCGCCGCGCGCGATCCCGAACGGCTGCTGTCCGGGGGGATGGGGGACATGCTGCGGCAGTTGGGCGAGACGTTGGAGCGCGACGTACGCCTGCGCCGTACGCTGAACCGCTATGTGCGCCGCGTCGCGGTTGGCACGGCCGCCGATTATGGCGACGTTATCGTCGGCCTCGTGTCCGAGACGGTTCGCGGCTGGGACGCGCAGACGATTACCCAGCGGCTGGAACATGCGGTAGGCAAGGACCTTCAGTTCATCCGCATCAACGGCACGCTGGTGGGCGGCATGGTCGGCCTGCTGATCCATACGGTCGACGTGGCGCTCTGAGCAGGAGCAGGCGAGCGATAGAAGTTCCGGAGATGGCGTGATCGCCGTGCGGCCATGCCGCTGTGCCAGCGTCCATGCAACAAGCCGCCGCTCCGTACGTTCATCTTGCCGAGGTGCGGGGTTTCCCGCAAAGGGTGGGAATGCGCGCACTGGCCGACTTCAGCGACGATAGCGGAGCGATGCGCTTCACTGGCGATCTGGTGCTGGCTCGCCTTGGTGATCTCCCGACGCGGCTGGATGATTACAGCGGCTCGGTATCGGTGATCGACCTGTCCGACGTGTCGAGGATCGATACGATCGGTGCATGGGTCATCCACCGCTTCGCGCAGCGTACCGGTGCCAACATCGAGGGGCTGCGCCAAGAACAGCGTGCCCTCTTCGATCAGGTGGTCAATGCCGATCAGCCTGTTCCGACGCGGCAGCAGCATGTCAGCTCCTTCAACCGCGTTCTCGGCGAAGTGGGCGAGGCGACCGTCACCGCGGGACGCACGTTGGTCGGCTTGCTTGGCTTCATGGGCGCGACGCTGGCGGCCCTGGCGTCGGTCATCCGCCATCCGCATCGCTTCCGCTTCAATGCGACGGTGCAGCGTTTCGAGGTGGTCGGGGTGTCGGCGCTCGGCATCATCGGCCTGATGAGCTTCCTGATCGGCATCGTCATTGCGCAGCAGGGCGCGGTGCAGTTGCGGCAATTCGGTGCCGAGGTGCTGACGATCAACCTGATCGGGCGGATCACCTTGCGCGAGTTGGGTGTGCTGATGACCGCGATCATGGTTGCCGGGCGCTCGGGGTCGGCCTTTGCCGCGCAGATCGGTACGATGAAGTTGACCGAGGAAGTCGACGCGATGCGGACGATCGGCGTGTCCCCGATGGAGGCGCTGGTGGTGCCGCGAACGATCGCGGCGGTGGTGATGATGCCACTCCTTGGCTTCTACGCCTCGCTCGTCGCGATCATTGGCGGTGGCCTGCTTTGCTGGTGGCAGCTTGATATCCCGCCGGTGACCTTTGTCGCACGACTGCGTGAAGTGGTGCCGATCACCGACCTCTACGTCGGCCTGGTCAAGGCACCCGTTTTTGGCGCGATCATCGCCATCGCTGGCTGTTTCCAGGGGATGCAGGTGAAGGGTGATGCGGAGCAGGTCGGCATGCGCACGACCGCAGCGGTCGTCCAGGCAATCTTCCTCGTCATTGTTCTCGACGCCTTCTTTGCGGTCTTCTTCGAGCGGATCGGCTGGATTTGATGGCAGAGCCGGAAAACATCATCGAAGTTCGTGGCCTGAAGAATGCCTTCGGCGACCAGGTCGTGCACGAGAATCTCGATCTGGATGTGCGTCAGGGCGAGATCCTGGGGGTCGTCGGTGGATCGGGCACAGGCAAATCCGTGCTGATGCGATCGATCATCGGCTTGCAGCAGCCGATCGCAGGCGAGGTGACGGTGTTCGGCGAACCCACGCTCGGCCGTGCGGAGACCGATGCGCTTGAGATTCGCAAACGGTGGGGGGTGCTGTTCCAAGGGGGGGCGCTGTTCTCGACGTTGACCGTGGCCGAGAACGTCCAGGTGCCGTTGCGCGAATTCTATCCGTCGCTCAGCCTGTCGCTGCTCGACGAGATCGCATCCTATAAGGTGATCATGACCGGCCTGCCCAATGATGCGGGCCCGAAGTTTCCGGCTGAATTGTCAGGCGGCATGAGGAAGCGCGCCGGACTTGCCCGTGCGCTGGCGATGGACCCCGAATTGCTGTTCCTCGACGAGCCGACGGCGGGGCTCGATCCGATCGGCGCGGCGGCGTTCGACGAACTGACCAAATCTTTGCAGCGCACGCTGGGACTGACCGTCTTCCTGATCACGCATGACCTCGACACGTTGTATGCCATCTGTGACCGGGTGGCGGTGCTCGCCGACAAGCGTGTGATTGCGGTCGGCACGATCGACGAACTGCTGGCACTCGATCATCCGTGGATCCAGGAGTATTTTCGCGGGCCGCGCGGCCGGGCGGCAGTCGCAACACAAGAGGCGCAACGGGAAAGGTCGGAACGATCGACCGCCGGTGCAGCAGCAGATTCAGGGGCTGATTGATGGAAACCCGTTCCAACCACGTCCTGGTCGGCGCCGTCGTGCTGATCCTGCTTGCCGTGCTGGCGCTGTTCACCGTGTGGATCGCGCGTCTGGGCGGCACCAAGCAGAAGGAGTATGACATCTTCTTCAAGCAATCGGTCGACGGGCTCGCCCGCGGATCGCAGGTGACCTATTCGGGCGTGCCGTCTGGGCAGGTGAAGTCGATCCAATTGTGGCGCAATGATCCGCAGTTCGTACGCGTGCGGATCGAGGTGAGCCAGGATACGCCGATTCTGCAGGGTACCGCCGCCACCATCCAGGGCAGCTTCACGGGCACGAGCACGATCAGCCTGGATGGTGCGCGCAAGGGTGCCCCGCCGATCGTCTGTCCGGAGCGCGATCCCGGCAGCGTATGTCCCTATGGCGTGCCGGTCATTCCGACGCGCACCGGCGGTCTTGGCGCGATCCTGAATTCCGCGCCGCAGCTGCTCGAACGACTGTCGACCCTAACCGAGCGGCTGTCCGGGCTGCTGACGGACCGTAATCAGGCGTCAATCGCCGGCATCCTTGAGAATACCAACCGCTTGACGGACGCCTTGGCTGATCGCGGACCGGAGATCGCCGCAACGCTGGCGCAGACGCGTATCGCGGTGGCCCAGGCCGGCACGGCAGCGGAGCAGATCGGCAACCTGGCGGCCACGACGAACGGCATTTTGGCCGAGGACGTGAAGCCGACGCTGGCCAATCTGAACGAGACGATCCGCTCCGCGCGGCAGAGCACCGAAACGCTGAACTCCGCGATCCAGGATGCGCGACCCGGCCTGCAAACCTTCTCCAAGCAGACCATTCCGGAGGTCAACCAGCTGGTTCTGGATCTGCGGCAGATGTCGGCGGCGCTCGCATCGGTCGCGGAAAAGGTCGATCAACAGGGGGCAGCGGCCTTGGTTGGCCCGCGAAAGCTGCCGGACTACAAGGGCAAGTGAGGACGCACATGAAGAAGCTTCTGATCGGTCTTGCTGCCCTGCCGCTCGCCGGATGCATCAGCTTTGGCGAAAAGCCGCCCAAGGCACTTCTTACCCTGTCCTCGACGGAACAGGTCCCCGTCGGGCGTGAGCAATCGTCGGCGGGCGCCCGCACGGTGACCATCCAGGTGCCAGTCGTGCCGCAGGAACTGGCGACCAACCGCATTCCGGTGCAGTCGAACCTGACCGACGTGGCCTATGTCAGGGATGCGCAGTGGGTCGAGTTGCCGGCGCGGCAGTTCGCGCGCGTGGTGTCCGACACCGTTGCTGCGCGGACCGGCCGCGTCGTCCTGTCGGGGGCGCAGGCGATGGGAAGTCCGGGCGCCCGGTTGTCGGGCGAATTGCGGACCTTCGGCGTCGATGCGGGCGCTTCCGCCGCGGTCGTGACCTTCGACGCGGCACTCGTCCGTGACGAGGGCGGCGCGCTGGAAAAGCAGCGCTTCGAAGTGCGCGTCCCGGTGGCCGCGATTGAAGCGGCACCGGTTGCGGTCGCGCTCAATCAGGCGGCCAATCAGGTGGCGGTGCAGGTCGCCGACTGGGTCGGACGCTAAACCGAATGTGCCCCGCCGCCCGACGTTGGGCTGGCGGGGCGCCAAGGGTCAGCCTTGGGTCGCCAAGGCCTTAGCCAGATCGTGAAGGTAGTCCCGGCCTTCGTACAGCGCCGTCACCCGGATGCGCTCGTTCAATCCGTGCGTGCCGTTGAGGTCAGGTTCGAGGAAGATGCCGGGAACGCCATAGACCGGCATCTTCAGCACGCCGAAGAACACCGCGTCGGTCGCCCCCGTCGACATCATCGGGACGACCGGCGTCCCCGGAAAATGCTTGGCGGCGAGTGTTTGCACAGCGCCCATGATGCGCGGGTCGAGCGGCGGCGGCACGGCAATCGGGCGCACCGGCTGATTGGCCGTCACCGTCACCTTCGGCCCTGCCAACTCGGTCAGCTTTGCCAATGTGCTCTCGACGCTCTCGCCCGGGAAGATCCGGCAGTTGATGTTGGCGGTGGCGCGCTGCGGGAGCGCGTTTTCCGCATGGCCGGCGTTGACTAGCGTGGCGACGCAGGTCGTGCGCAGCGTCGAGTGAAGCACCTTGTCGCGACTGACGACCGCGTCCGCCCGCTTGTCGGCTGGGTTAGCCAGCAGCCGCTTGATCGCGGCGCCTGTTTCCGGTGGTAGCGCCTGTGCGCTGGCGGTGAAGAACGCGCGCGTCGTGTCGGTGAACTTGATCGGGAATTCGTAGCCCTGCACCCGCTTCACGGCGTCGGCCAGTTCGTAGATGGCGTTGTCGGGCGTCGGCGCGGAGCTGTGTCCGCCGGGGTTGGTGCTGGTGAAGGTGAAATTCTGCGCCGCCTTCTCCCCCACCTGGATCGCGAGCGCCTGTCGCTTTCCCTGTGCGTCCAGCCGGCCGCCGCCGCCCTCGTTCAGCACGAATGCCGCGCGAACCAGGTCCGGTTTGTTGTTGGCGAGCCATTGCGCGCCATTGAACGCATAGGTGGTTTCTTCACCGCAGGTGAGCGCGAGCTTGATCGTGCGCCTGGGTTTGAAGCCCTCCTGCTTGAAGCGGATCATACTGTCTGCCCAGATCGCCGACATGCCCTTGTCGTCGACCGTACCGCGGCCATAATAGAAGCCGTCTTCCTCGATCAGCTTGAACGGGTCGCGCGCCCAATCCTCGCGCTTGGCGGCGACGACGTCGATGTGCCCCAGGAGAAGCATGGCATCGGCGGACGCATCGGTGCCGGGAAGGATGGCGACCACGCCGCCGTCCTCCGGATGCTCCGGCGTCGAGAAAAGGGTTACCTGTGCATCGGTGTAGCCGGCTGATTTGAGCCGGGTGGCGATCTGCTGCGCGGCGCGGGTGCAGCTTCCCTCGCCAACGACCGTGTTGGTTTCGACCAATTGCTTGTAGAGATCGAAGAACGCTCGCTCGTCCGCCCGGTTCTGTGCTGCCGCTGCCAACGGCGCGAGCGCCACTCCTGCGGCGGCGACCGTCATGGCTTTCCAAATGCCGCGCATCCCACTCCCTTTTGTCGTTATCTGAACCTGGAGGTTACCGCGAAGCCGCTGGTGCGCAATGTGCCAATCGATGGTCGAACGGCATGGCGCCATAAGGCGCGGTGATCAGGGACGCGGCGCGGGTTCGGCCTGATCGTTCCCCAGATCGCCCGTGGCCGGGGCCGCATCGCCCGTCACCTGTGGTACAGCGGGGACGAGGGCAGCGGCAGCCGTCGGCGCGCTGCTCGGGATCGTGCCGACGATCGCCGCGGTTTCCAGCGTGTCGAGCGCCTGGCGCGCCGCAATGTAGCGTCGTGCCGCCGCGCTCCAGTTTGCCGCCTGAGTCCCGCCGGGCAGTCGGGACACTTCCTCAACCGCGGGCTCCACCTGGCCGGCATCCAGCAGGCGCTGGGCACGCGCGAGGCGATCCGCGGGCAGGGGCGACGGCGTGTTGGCATCATGCAGGACGACGAGGCGCCGCAGTTCGTCCATGAAGCCGGCGAACCAGCCGTCCGCGCCGGGATTGAGCAGCATCGAACGGTTGGCATCCAATGCCTGGCGCAGTCCCTCGCGCGTGACGGGATCGCGACCAGCCTCAATCACCGTATTCACCGCCTTTTGCTGGGTTTCGCCGAAGCGTTGTCGCAGCTGATCCTCCAGATAGCCAAGGGCTGCGCCCTTTTCGATCGCGCGGCGGGCAGCGAAGGCGATGAGGATCGCCTCGGCACGGCCGGCGCGGTCCTGCGACTGGGTGACATCCATGCTGAGGCTTGCCGTCCTCGCCTCCAGCGCCGCCAGCTGTGCGGCAAGCGCGCTTTCGCGGGCAGCGAGGGTGGCCGGATCCACCGCGGCGGGCGCCGGCGGCGTGGCTGCGATGACGTCCTTTGTCGTGACGGCCTTGTCCACGGCGGCAGGCGCTTTGGCCTGGCGCTGCCACCAGCTGGTACCATCCCGCATCGACAGGAAGATCAGCGCGAGCCCGACAACCAGAGCCAGGATCACAAACACCGTGAGCAGGCCAACTCGTGACCGGCGCGGAGCAGGAGCGAGCGGCGCGTTTTCGTCCATGCCGCGGCTTATCCCCGCCCGACGCTCACCGGTCAATCGCGAGCGTCATGGCGGTTTCGAGCAAAGCCGGGTCGCTGGGAAGGGGCGCAACACTGACGCGCTGCCATCCCCCGCCGGCTGCGTCCGCCACCGCCTGGCTGAGCGCTGCCAGTCGGATGGAGCGCCGGGCGATGTGCGCGCCGGCGATGAGGCCCGCGAAATGGCGTGCCGCGCGGGGCGAGTGAAGGAGGACGATGCTGTCGGCGAGCGCGCGTAGTTGATCCTCCGCAGGATGAAGAGGGTCGCTGGTGTAGACGACGATCTCGGTGACGCCCGGCAGATGGATATGCGCGCGGCCGGTGAGACGCACCAGCCGGTGCCAGCCGCGTCCCTTGGCGAGGGCGAGCGCTTCCCTCCCGTCCGAACTGCCCACGATCTGGGGGGTGAGGCCGGCCGCTTCCGCCGCATCGGCGGTGCCACGACCGACGGTGACGAGCGGGAGCGAGGAGAAGGTGTGGAGCGCTGGCCCTGCCTGACGAACCGCGTTGGCGCTGGTCAGGAGCAGCGCGTCGAAATCGGTCGCGGGCGGCGGCGCCCAGGGAACAGCCGAGATGGTGAAGATCGGGACCCGAAGCGCAATGAAACCCGCCTTCGCGATCCGGTCAGCGGTCGCGCTGTTTCCCGGTTCCGGCCGCAGGACGGCGATCGGACGTGTCATCCCCCGAACAGATGTCGGACCGAAGCCGGCGCACGGGCGAGCAGGTCGGCCGCCAGTTCGCGGCCAAGCGTGGGGCCATCCTCGCCCGCGATGACGCCGGTGACATGCTCCGACCCATCCTCCGTCAGCAGCTCCGCCGCCAGGGTGATGCCGTCGCCCTCGCGCCGGGCAAGCGCGCCCACGGGCGAGTGACAGGAGGCGTCCAGCGCCGCCAGCAGCGCACGTTCGGTGTGGATGCAGATGCTGGTGGTGGGACAGTCGATAGCCTGAACCAGCGCCAAGGCCGGGCTGTCGGCCAGCGTCTCGATCCCGATCGCGCCCTGCGCCGGGGCGGGCAGCATGACGTGCGTCTCTATCGCGACGCCCGTGTCGTGCCGGCCAAGCCGCTCCAGACCGGCCGCGGCGAGGAGCGTGGCGGCAACCTCTCCGGTGGCGAGCTTGCCCAGCCGCGTATCGATGTTGCCGCGGAACAGCACGATTTCGAGATCCGGCCGGTGGCGCAGGAGCTGCGCGCGGCGGCGCGGGGAACTGGTCCCCACCACCGCGCCGTGCGGCAGCGCGTCGATCGTGTCGACGCCGATCAGGCGGTCGCGAACGTCCGCGCGGGGCAACATCGCGGCGATGGCGATTTCGGCCGGTCGGATGGTTTCCACATCCTTCATCGAGTGGACGCAGGCATCCACCTCACCAGCCAATAGCGCGCGGTCGAGCTCCTTGGTCCACAAGGCCTTGCCGCCGATCTCGGCCAGCGCGCGATCCTGCACGCGGTCACCGGTGGTACTCACGACGACGATGTCGACATCGTCCCAACCGTGGGCGGCCATCAAGGCGTCGCGCACCAATCCTGCCTGGGTCAGGGCCAGCGGCGAACCGCGGGTGCCGAGTCTGAAACGCTGAGCCACCGGTCTCTTCTATCCTGCAGATATCGGGTCCGCTCTATCGGACGTGGGCGCCCTTCGACAAGCGTGGGTCGAGCGGATATGAGCCGGGCATGCTGATCCTTGGTCTGGAATCCTCGTGCGACGAAACGGCGGCGGCGCTGGTGACGGGTGATCGCCGCGTGCTGGCGCATCGACTGGCGGGGCAGGAAGCGGCGCATCGGCCCTATGGCGGGGTCGTGCCGGAGATCGCCGCCCGGGCGCATGTCGAAGCGCTGGAGCCGCTTATCGAGACAGCTTTGGCCGATTCCGGCGTGTCTTTGGCCGATATTGATGCGGTCGCGGCCACCGCCGGTCCGGGGTTGATCGGCGGCGTGATGGTGGGGCTGGTCACGGGCAAGGCGATTGCCCATGCGGTCGGCAAGCCGCTGATTGCGGTGAACCATCTGGAGGGGCACGCGCTCAGCCCGCGTCTGGCCGATCCCGACCTCGCCTTCCCCTACCTGCTGCTGCTGGTGTCGGGCGGGCATTGCCAGTTGTTGCTGGTAGAGGGGGTGAACCGATACCGCCGGCTGGCAACGACGATCGACGATGCGGCGGGTGAGGCGTTCGACAAGACGGCGAAGGTGCTGGGCCTTGGCTTTCCGGGCGGGCCGGCAGTGGAGCGCGCGGCGCAGATGGGTGATGCGACAGCGGTGCCACTGCCCCGGCCCTTGTTCCGGTCCCCGGAGCCGCATTTTTCGTTCGCCGGGCTGAAGGCCGCGGTGGCGCGGATCGCGGGCGATTATCGACCGGAGGATGTCGCGGCATCGTTCCAGGCGGCGGTGGTGGATTGCCTGATCGACCGGACAGCGCGCGCGATCGACCGTGCGCCGGGCGCAACGGCGCTGGTGGTCGCCGGCGGAGTGGCGGCCAACAATGCGGTGCGCAGTGCTTTGTCGTCGCTTGCCGACGCACATGGCCTGCGTTTCGTGGCACCGCCGCTGTGGCTGTGTACCGACAATGCCGCGATGATCGCCTGGGCCGGGGCGGAGCGGTTCGCCGCCGGGCTGGTCGATCCGCTCGACACACCGGCGCGGGCGCGCTGGCCACTTGATCCAACCGCCGAGGCGGTGCGCGGTGCGGGGGTGAAGGCATGAGCCGCGACATGCGGATCGGCGTGATCGGCGGCGGCGCCTGGGGCACCGCGCTGGCGCAGGTTGCGGCGCGTAGCGGCGAGGTGCTGCTGTGGGCGCGCGAGGAGGAGGTGGTCGCCGCGATCAACAACCGCCACGAGAACAGCATGTTCCTGCCCGGCGTCCCGCTGTCGCCGGCGATCCGCGCGACGGGGGCGCTGAACGATCTGGCGGATCGTGACGCGCTGCTGGTGGTCGCGCCGGCGCAGCATGTCGGCGCGGTGCTGAATGCGCTGCCCAGCAATGACACGCCGCTGGTGCTGTGCGCCAAGGGGATCGAGGCGGGATCGCGGCGTCTGGTGGGCGAGGTCGCCCAGGCCGCGCATCCCGGCGCGCCGATCGCGGTCCTGTCCGGCCCCACCTTTGCCCATGAAGTCGCGGCGGGGCTGCCGACGGCGGTGACGCTGGCCTGTGCCGATCCGGCGCTGCAGGGGCGTCTGGCCGAGCGGCTCGCCAGTCCGACCTTCCGTCCCTACGCCTCGAGCGACGTGATCGGGGCCGAGATCGGCGGGGCGGTGAAGAATGTGCTGGCGATCGCCTGCGGCGTGGTGGAGGGGGCGGGGCTCGGCCAGAATGCACGCGCGGCGCTGATCGCGCGCGGCTTTGCCGAAATGACCCGCTTCGGATTGGCGCGCCGCGCGCGAGCGGAGACGCTGGCGGGCCTGTCGGGGCTGGGCGACCTGGTACTGACCTGTTCGTCGACCAGCAGCCGTAACTTCTCGCTTGGCGTGGGGCTGGGGCAGGGACGGTCGGCGACCGACCTGCTGGCGGACCGGCGCACGGTGGCAGAGGGTGCCTTCACCGCGCCGGTGCTGGCCGAGGCTGCAGCACAGGCGGGCGTCGACATGCCGATTACCGATGCGGTGTGCCGCCTGTTGCAGGGCGCGCCCGCGAGCGAGGTGATCAGCAGTCTCCTGGCCCGCCCGCGTCGCGACGAGGCGTAACGCGCGCGGCGACGATCACCGCAGGACGCGCGCGGAAAGCGCCGCGCAGTCGGCGTCGGTCGCGGTCGGACCCTGCTTTCCGGTGATTGCACGGCCGATCGCCTTGAAGACGTTGCCGACCGATTTGACCTCCTTGGGCACCTGAACATCAGGTTCGCTGATCGTGCCGGAGAGTGTGGCCGACCCGGGAAGGCGCAGCACGGCGTCCTGCTTGGGCGCGCCGGTCAGCCGAACCGCGAGCGTTTCGCCGGGGAAGGTGACGGTGCCTGCGCCATCGAGCCGGCTTTGCGAGGTGTCGATAACAAACGGCCCGACCGTTCCGCGCCCGCCACGCAAGGCGATGCCGACCACTACGCAGCGCAGGGCAGCGCGATCCTTCTCACCGGCGAGCAGCGCGCGCCCCGCGTCAAAGCCGAGCGCGGCGGCGATCTCCGCGGGCAGGGCGCCGTTGCGGGCGACCACGCCGATCCGGCCGGAGGATTTGCCGACCGCTTCGCGGATCGTGCTGCCGCGGCCGGCAAGGACGGCGCGCGCGTCGACCCGGCCCGTTACCGAACCGCCACCGCCGCCGAGCGCCGGAATGCTGCTGTCGAGGAGGCGAAGATCGAGCCGGACGAGCGGCTCAGGCGCACCATCCGACTGATCGACGACCGCGCTGCCCGTGATCCTGCCCTGGCTGAGCCCGATCGTGAGGGGCGCCACCGAGAGCTTGCGGTTGTCGAGCGCCAGCGTGCCGGCGAGGGTCTTCAGCGACGATGGACCCTGCCGGCTGACGATGTTGCCGACGCGAAAGGAGATGGTGCCGTCCGTCTTGCCGACCTTTGCAAGGTTGACGCGGGTGTCGGGGACGACGCGCGGGCCAATCGCGCGCTTTTTCGCGGCGGCACGGCGCAGCCCCTCGTCGGAAGCGAAATCGTCGAAGTCGAGCTGGCGGGAGACAAAGGTGCCCGACAGCTTCGTGCGGCCGTCCACCTTGTCGACCGTCAGCTTCCCCGACAGGTCGGACCGACCGACCCGGCCGTCGAGCCGGTCGATCAACCATCGTGTGGGTTCGCGGCGCACATGCGCCGACAGCGTCACTGACTGGGTCTGGAATAATCCCGCCTCGATGATCGCATCGATGAGTTTCAGGTCATTTGCGCGCGCCGTGACGTCGAGCGTCATGCGATCAGTGTCGAAGGGCGCGGCCATGGTGCCGCGGGTGTGCATCGACAGCGCCTCGCCGGTGATCCGCGCCTCGAACGGCCAGCGCCCCCCGTCCCGGTCCGACAGAGCGGGCGCCCGGGCGGCAAGTGTCACGGGCGCGCCGCGCACGGTACCGGATCCCTGCAGCCGCAAGCCGGCGCCTGCATCGGAGGCAAAGGCCATGTCGAAGCGGCGATCCTGCTTCGCATCGTCATAGCGGAGCCGGGAATTTGCGACCGTCAGGCGATCGAGGCTGCTGTTGCCCGACTGGCGATCAGCGCTCTTGTCCTGCCGCCAATTCTCCCGCCCATCGCGGGTTCGAACGAGATTGATCTGTGCGCCCGAGATGTCGATCGTGTGCGGCGACAATCGTCCGAGCAGAAGCGACAGTGCGTTGAAGCCAACGTCGATCCGGCCGATCTTTGCGAGGTCACGCGGGGCGGACCAGGCCGGGCCAGGGATCCGCACGTCGCGAAGGCGGACAATAGTGGCGAAGCCGACGGGGTCGACCCGCTCCATCGTCCCGATGGTCACGGGGCGACCGAAACGCTGGGTCAGCCGGCTTTCCGCGGCGCCTTTCAGCATGCCCCAGGGGAAGATCGCCAGCGCGAGGAGCGCGCACAGGAGAAGCGCGCCCGCGGTAGCAAGGATGACGCGGACACGGCGCCGGGAAAGAAAGGTGGGCATCGAGGCTGAGACGCGCCGACCCAAACTTCGTTCCGGTCGCGAAAGGAATGACGTTACGTCACCTGTCTGCGCCGTCAGGGTGGGTCAGAAATCGACGGCGATGCCCTTCTTCTCCCAGTCGCCATAGCGCACCGGATCGCGGCCGAGTGGATCCTCGGGCGGGCGCTCCATGGGCGCGGGCTCGGGCACCGGCTTGTTCGGCGAAAGATAGGCCGGCGGCTTCACATGAGGCGGTCGTTTGGACATGGGCTCTTCCGGTTACGGCGTTCACCCGCCACATGGGCGCGATGTCTTCTTCCGCCAAGCCCCGCCCGCCTGTCCATCATCGTCGCCCGGCGGATCCGCCCGGCACCGCGCCGCGTCGCGCCGCGCTCCGCCTGCTCGATGCGGTGTTGCGTCGGGGCGAACCGCTGGAGGCGGCCCTGCCGCAGGCGACGCGCGGGCTGGAAGGGCCGGATCGCGGCTTCGCCCATGCGATTGCGGCCGAGACGCTGCGCCGCCTGCCCGACCTTGATTCGCTGATCGATTCGGCGACCCACCAGGTGCTCCCCGAAGATGCCAAGGCGCGTTCCGCACTGCGCATCGCGCTGGTGCAGACGCTGGCGCTGGGCACCCCGCCGCACGCCGCGATCGCCACGGTGCTGCCGCTGGTCGATGGCGGGCCGCGCAAGCTGGTCCATGGTGTGTTTGGGGCACTGACACGCGGGGGTGCGACCCTGCCGGATGTTCCCGCGTTGCCGCCGGAGATCGCGGCGCGCTGGCGCGCATCATGGGGTGAGGACGTGGTGGCAGCCGCCGCCCGCGCCATCGCGGTGCCGCCGCCGCTGGACCTGACGCTGGCCGCTCCTGATGCGCTGGCGCCCGAGGGGGACAGTCTGGCAACCGACCATCGGCGGCTGCGCCATGCGGCGCCGGTGGCGCAATTGCCGGGGTTCGCAGAAGGCACCTGGTGGGTGCAGGACGTGGCCGCCTCGCTTCCCGCGCGGTTGATCGGGCGGGGGCCGGGCCGCGCGCTCGACCTGTGCGCCGCGCCGGGGGGAAAGACGATGCAGCTGGCGACGGCCGGTTGGGTCGTGACGGCGCTGGAAATATCGCCGTCGCGCGCCGCGCGCCTCCACGAGAATTTGGCGCGGACCAAGCAGCCGGCGACGGTCGTGATCGCCGACGCGATGGATTGGGCGCCGAGCGAACCGGTTGATGCCCTGCTGCTCGATGCGCCGTGCAGCGCGACGGGCATTTTTCGGCGGCATCCCGACGTATTGTATCGCGCCCATGCTGGCATCATCGCCGACATGGCCGCGCTGCAGGCGCAATTGTTCGATCGCGCCGCCGCATGGGTGCGGCCGGGCGGGCGGCTGGTCTATGCCACTTGTTCGCTGGAGCCGGAGGAGGGCGAGGCGCAGCTGGAGCGGTTTCTGGCTGAGCATCCCGATTATGCCCTCGAGCCGCCACAGCCGGGTGAATTGCCCCACGGGTTCGCGGCGCAGAGCGGCGGCTATCTCCGCACGCTGCCGGGGACGCTGGAAGATGCGGGCGGGTGCGACGGGTTTTTCATCGTCCGGCTCGTGCGTGCTTCCGCCTGATCAAATCGCACGTTAAGCATCTGAGCGACACGTCCATTCGTTCGCGCTGATCCGGGTTCCTGCACGCGTGCAGCGAAGCCGGCGGGCGCGGGCCGATCCACAGTGAGTTCCATGACCAAGCCTGTCCGTATCGCGCCTTCGATCCTCTCCGCTGACTTTGCCAAGCTGGGCGAGGAGGTTCACGCGATCGATGCGGCGGGCGCCGACTGGATCCACATCGATGTGATGGACGGGCATTTCGTGCCCAACATCACGATCGGGCCGGCGGTGGTGAAGGCGCTTCGCCCGCACACCGACAAGCCGTTCGACGTGCATCTGATGATCTCGCCGATCGACGCCTATCTCGATGCCTTTGCCGAGGCCGGGGCGGACACGATCACCGTTCATCCTGAGGCTGGACCGCACATCCACCGGTCGCTTCAGCACATCAAGTCGCTGGGCAAGCGGGCGGGCGTGGTGCTCAACCCCGGTACTCCGGCCAAGATGCTGCATTACCTGATCGACATGGTCGACCTGGTACTGGTGATGAGCGTGAACCCGGGCTTCGGCGGTCAGAGCTTCATCGACAGCCAGCTGCGCAAGATCGCGGCGATCCGCAAGATGATCGATGCGAGCGGGCGCGACATCGATTTGCAGGTCGACGGGGGTATCGATCAGCGCACTGCGCCGCTGGCGATCGACGCTGGCGCCGACGCGCTGGTGGCGGGGACTGCGACGTTCCGTGGCGGGCCTGAGGCCTATGCCGCCAATATCCGAGCCCTGCGAGGCGCATGAGCCAAGGCGCCCGCGATCCTGCAGCCGTCCCGGACGGAATAGACGAAGGCAAGCGGCTGGTCCGTGTCGGCGGCGACAAGGGGCTGTCGCTCGCCGAACGGCTAACCGACCGTTTTCATCGCCTGACCTGGCGGACGCCGATTCACGGGCTGCGGCTGAAGGGCCGTTATCCGCTGAAGCTGATCGCGGTGCCCGACGATCCCCTGTTCGGCGACATCGCGCGCGGGGAGTCGCTGCTCGCGGGGCAACTGGCCTTCCGCGGTGAACGGCATGACATTGCAGGGCTGAACCTGCGCACCTTTCAGCCTTCGGCGCCCTTTGCCGATTATCTTCACAGTTTCGGCTGGCTGCGCGACCTGTCCAGCGTGGCGACGCGGGCGCAAGGGGCACCGATCGCCGAGGATCTGATGTCGCGGTGGCTTGCCGCACATGGTGAGCGGGTGACGGCGCTGGCGTGGCGGCCCGAGCTGTGGGGGCGGCGCATCCTGTTCTGGACCGCGCATGCCCCGCTGATCCTGTCGTCGACCGATCTGGTCTACCGATCCAAGGTGCTGAACGCGCTGGCGCGCGGTGCGCGGCACCTCGACACCAGCGCGGACAAGGCGCCGATCGGGCCGGCGCGGGTGGCGGCGTGGTGCGGGGTGATTGCTGCGGGGTTGCTGATCCCGGGCGGGGATCCGCGCCGCAGCTTTGGCGAGGCGGGGCTGATGCGCGCGCTGGCGGGCGCGGTGTTCGAGGATGGCGGTGCGGTCAGCCGCTCGCCCGAAGCGCTGCTGGACATGATCGGCCTCCTGGCGATGCTGCGCGAGACGTACATCACCCGCCGGCTCGAATTGCCCGAGGGCATCCAGGGTACGCTTGCGCGCATGGTGCCGGCGCTGTTGGCCGTGTGTCACGCCGACCGGGGTCTCGCAAGCTGGCAGAGCGGCGGGCCGGTGCCGGCCGAGCGGGTGGCGCAGGTTATCCCGGCGAGCGGCGTACGCACCCGGCCGCTGCGGCAGCCACGCGACTGGGGATATCAGCGGCTGGTCGCCGGCACGGCCGTGGTGCTGGTCGATGCAGCGCCACCGCCGGTCGCGAGGGTCGTGGAAGGCGGCTGCGCCTCCACGCTGGCGTTCGAACTTTCCGATGGGCCGGCGCGGATCATCGTCAACTGCGGCGGCGCGAATGCGGCCATGTCCGGGCTGCCCAAGGCGTTGGTCTCCGCGCTGCGCACCACCGCCGCGCATTCGACGCTGACGCTGGCCGATACCAACTCAACCGCGATTCACGCGGACGGCACGCTGGGTCGGGGGGTCGGCGAGGTCGAGCTGAGCCGGCAGGAATCGGAAAATGCGAGTCGGATCGAGGCGAGCCACGACGGCTATGTCCGTCGCCACGGCTTCGTCCACCGGCGGCAGTTGGTGCTGACCGAGGATGGCAAGGAACTGCGCGGCGATGACGTCCTGCTGCCCAAGGGGCGGCGGCGCCCGATGGGGCCAAAGCCGTTCGCCATCCGCTTTCACCTGGGCCGCGGGGTGGAGGCGTCGCCGACGGCGGACGGCATGGGGGCGGTGCTGCGCGTGCCGGGCGGCGCGATGTGGCAATTCCGAACGCGGGGCGGATCGCTGGCGATCGACGACAGCCTGTGGATCGATGGTGATGGTCGCCCGGTAACAACTCAGCAGCTGGTCGTGAGCGGCATGGCCGAAGCGGGCGGCGCGACCGTCGGCTGGGTGCTCAAACGCGCGCGATAGGCGATTTCTTCCGCCGCGGCGGCGCACGAGGGCTTGGGGGCGCGCGCCGGCACCGCTAGGGGGCTGCACGTCGCATCGTGACGATCAGCGACTCGCGCGCGATCCGTCACCCACCCACCCCTTGCTCCTCCCGATCGGGGAGGAGCGGAAAGAGTGTCATGACCGCCATCCCCATCCGCCGCGCCCTTCTGTCCGTGTCCGACAAGACGGGGATCGTCGATCTCGCCCGAACGCTCGCCGAAAAGGGCGTGGAACTGGTGTCCACCGGCGGCACGGCAAAGGCGCTTCGCGATGCCGGACTGACGGTGCGCGACGTGTCCGACCTGACCGGCTTCCCGGAAATGATGGACGGGCGCGTGAAGACGCTTCACCCGATGGTTCATGGCGGGTTGCTGGCGGTGCGCGATGATGCCGCACATGCCGACGCGATGGAGGAGCATGGGATCGGCGCGATCGATCTGGTCGTGGTGAACCTGTATCCGTTCGCGCAGACGGTGGCGAAGGGTGCGGACCGGCCCGAGGTGATCGAGAATATCGACATCGGCGGCCCCAGCATGGTGCGTTCGGCAGCCAAGAACCATGCCTATGTCGCGATCGTGACCGATCCGGCGGACTATGCCATCGTCGCGCGCGGCGAGACGACGCTGGAGGAGCGCAGGCGGCTGGCCGCCAAGGCGTTCGCCGCGACGGCGACCTATGATTCGATGATCGCCCGCTGGTTCGGGCTGGAGGACCAGAAGGAGCAGTTTCCCGCGACCCTGCCCTTCACGCTCGAGGCGCCCACCGTGCTTCGCTATGGCGAGAACCCGCACCAGCAGGCGGCCTTCTATCGTCCCGCCGGCCCGAGCACGCCGGGCATCGGCCAGGCGCGGCAGGTGCAGGGCAAGGAGCTGAGCTACAACAACCTCAACGATGCCGATGCGGCGCTGGAACTGGTCAGCGAGTTCCGCGACGCCGATCCGACCTGCGTGATCGTGAAGCACGCCAATCCGTGCGGCGTGGCGACGGGGACGACGTTGGCAGATGCCTATGAAGCGGCATTTGCCTGCGACACGGTGTCGGCATTTGGCGGGATCATCGCGCTGAACCGCACGCTGGACGCGGCGACGGCGAAGGCGATCACCGGCATCTTCACCGAAGTGGTGGTGGCGCCCGACGCCGACGAGGAAGCGATTGCGCTGTTCGCGGCGAAGAAGAACCTGCGCCTGCTGCTGACGGGGACGCTGCCCGATCCGGCGCGTGGCGGGCTGACCGCAAAGACGATCGCTGGCGGGTGGCTGGTGCAGTCGCGCGACAATGGCGTGTTGGCGGACGACATGCTGAAGGTGGTGACCAAGCGCCAGCCCACCGCGCAGGAGCTTGCCGACTGCCGGTTTGCCTGGACGGTCGCCAAGCATGTGAAGTCCAACGCGATCGTTTATGCCAAGGACGGCAGCACCGCGGGTGTCGGCGCGGGGCAAATGAACCGACTGGAGTCGGCGCGGATCGCCGCCTGGAAGGCAAAGGACGCCGCCGACAAGGCCGGCTGGGCAGCGCCGCGGACGATTGGCTCGGCCGTAGCCTCCGATGCATTCTTCCCCTTTGCTGACGGCCTGCTCGCGGCAGTGGAAGCCGGTGCGACCGCAGTGATCCAGCCGGGCGGGTCGATCCGCGATGCCGAAGTGATCGCCGCTGCGGACGAGGCCGGACTGGCGATGATCTTCACCGGCATGCGTCATTTCCGCCATTGATGACCGGCGCGACCCCGGCGGCACCCCGGAGCAGGCGCGCCTGATGGCCGCGCCTGTCATGATCCTGGTCGATGCGGATGCCTGCCCGGTGAAGGATGAGATCTACCGCGTCGCCTATCGGCTGAACGTCCCGGTGACGATCGTCAGCAACGCGCATCTGCGCGTGCCGCAGCATCCGCTGATCAGCCGGGTCGTCGTCGATGACGGGTTCGATGCGGCCGATGACTGGATTGTCGAACATGCCGGCGCCGCGACAATAGTGGTCACTGGCGATATCCTGCTGGCCGATCGATGTCTGAAACTGGGCGCGACGGTGATCTCGCCTTCGGGCAAGCCCTTCACAAGCAGCTCGATCGGCAATGCCGTGGCGGTGCGTGCGATCATGGCCGATCTGCGGGCGGGCGGCGATCGGGTCGGCGGCCCGCCACCGTTCGGCAAGGAAGATCGATCACGCTTCCTGTCGGCGTTGGATCAGGCGCTGGGCAAGCTGCTGCGCGCGCGGGGACGCTGAACAGCCGCGGCAATCAGGTGCGGGCGAACCACCAGGTGCCGCCGCGTTCCTCGCGCACCGCCCTTCCTTCGATTTCGAGACGGTGCAGATGGGCGAGCGACTCGCCCGTCGCCATGCCGATCACATCGAGGCCGATCGGGCGGCGGAACAGCACCTTGAAGCAATCGACCGCGCGCACCGGGCCGTTGCCCATCAGGTCGATGATCGCGTCGAGCCGGTCGATGTGTTCGTCACGCAGCGCGTCCAGCCGGGTGTGGAGGCCGTAGAAGGGATCGCCATGGCCGGGGAGGACCAGCAGATCCTCCGGCAATGACCGGAACTTCTCGATCGAACGCAGCCAGTCGCCGAGCGGGTCGTCGTTGCTCTGGCTGACATGGACCGAGATGTTGGAGCTGATCTTCGGCAGCACCTGATCGCCAGCGACGAGGACGCGGCGGTCGTAATCGACCAGGCAGGCATGTTCGGGGCTGTGGCCGTTGCCGGTGATGACATGCCAGTCGCTGCCACCGATCTGCAGCACCTCGCCGTCCTGGATGCGGGTATAGGTGAGCGGCATGCGCGCGATCGCCTTGCCGAAATTGGACCAGCCACGGCCGGCGCCATGCGCGACCTGTTCCTCGTTCCAGCCAGCGCCGCGCCAGAAGGCGAGCTGCTCCTCGGGTACCTCGGGACGCGAATCCCCCGCCAGCATACGCACCATCAGCCATTCGGTGCGGGTCATCACGATGTCGGCATCATCGAACCGGCGCGACAGCCAGCCGGCGAGGCCAACGTGATCGGGGTGCATGTGCGTGCACATGATCTTGCCGATTCGCTGGCCCGCGAGCGGCCCCTCCAGGATGGTGCGCCATGCCTCGGTTGAGCGGGGGCTGGCGGTTCCGGTGTCGATCGCGAGCAGTTCGGGGCCGTCATCAAGGATCAGGCCGTTCACATGTTTCAGCGGCCCCGACATCGGCACGCGCCACCAGCGGATACCGTCCATCAGGGTGAGCAGTTCGCCGGGCTGCGGCCCACGATCACCGAAGGGAAAGGTAAGACCGGCCCAGCTGGTGGGCGTCAGCCCCTCATCCCCGATCAGCGTGCGTTGAATTGCCGTCGCCATGGCGATGACGCTATCAGCATAACATTCGTTACGTCGAGAGAATTTGCGCCTGGATGCGCAAAGGGCGCGATCCCGGCATCCGGAACCGCGCCCCTTGTAATGTTCATGCCAGCCGGTGGCGGACCAGCCATCCGCCCGTGACGGCGGCGGATCAGCGGCGGAACGGATCCTCGAAGAACGACTTCGACACGCCATCCTCGTCGCCGGCCATTTCGGCACCGCGCGATGCCTGCTCGCGTTCGGCGCGCAACTGTTCGATCAGCGCCTCACGGTCGCCGTCGAGGCGGGTGTCGGTCGGCTGCGCCTCGACGCCGGCGGTCTTGGCGGCCTTGGCCACGGCGGCGTCCAGCTCACGCTGCGTGGTCAGGCCGAGCGTCACCGGGTCCTTCGGCGTGATGTTGCCAATGTTCCAGTGTGTCCGGTCGCGGATCGCGGCAATCGTGGTGCGCGTGGTGCCGATCAGGTTGGAGATCGCCCCGTCGGTGATCTCCGGATGGTTGCGGATGATCCAGGCGATACCGTCCGGCTTGTCCTGACGCTTCGACACAGGGGTGTAGCGCGGCCCCTTGGTCCGGCGGACCTGCTCCGGCCCCTTGGTCATCTTCAGGCGATAGTCGGGATTGGCCTGGCCCTTCTCGATCTCGTCCTGGGTCAGTTCGTGTGCGCGCACCGGATCGCGCCCGGTCAGCTTGGTCGCCGCGGTATCGTCAGCGATCGCCTGCACTTCGAGCACGTGCAAACCGCAGAATTCCGCGATCTGCTCGAACGTCAGCGACGTGTTGTCGACGAGCCATGAAGCGGTCGCGTGGGGCATGAGCGGCTGGGCCATGCGGGAAAGCCTTTCGGTATAAACAAATAGGGCCGCCCCTTACCGGAGCGGCCGCCTAACCTGTGGTGACTTAATGTGCCCGTGCCGTCAGGGCAAGCGCCGTCGCATTATGCGGCGCGCGGAAGTGCGATCGGGACGAGTGCCGCCAGGAATTGCTCGGCGCTCGCGCGCCAGCTGTGGCGTCTGCCTTCGGCCGCGCATCGCGCCCGGTCGAGCGTCAGCGCGCCGGCGATCGCGCGGGTGAGGTCATCGTCCATCACGCCGCTGGCGGAGCAGAGGACGTCGATCGGGCCGGGCACCGGATAAGCGGCCACCGGCGTCCCGCATGCCAGCGCCTCGATCATCACCAACCCGAAGGTGTCAGTCCGGCTGGGGAACACCAGAACGTCGGCGGTGCGGTAGCAGGCGGCGAGCGCTTCGCCGAATCGGGGCCCGAGGAAATGTGCGTTGGGGAAACGGTGGCGAAGGTCGGGAAGGGCCGGGCCGTCGCCGACCACCACCTTGCTGCCCGGATGCGGGGCGGCGAGGAAGGCGGCGACATTCTTTTCGATCGCGACACGGCCGACGTACAGCAGGACCGGGCGGGGCAGGGCGGCGAGGTGTCGGTCCGTAGCGCCGTCCGGCGTGAACTCGCGCGCGACGCCGCGGCCCCAGGGCAGCGTGTGCGAGATGCCGTGTGAGGCCAGCATGTGCTGGATGGTGGGCGTCGAGACGAGGACTGCGTCGGCGCGCTGGTGGAAGCGGCGGACCAGGTGCCAGACCCATGCCGGGCTCAACCCGGTGCGCGCGGCGACATAATCCGGAAATTGCGTGTGATAGGCGGTGGTGAACGGAACGCCGCGGTCGAGGCACCAGCGGCGTGCGGCGAAGCCGAGTGGCCCTTCGGTCGCGATATGGATCGCCTCCGCTCCGAAGGCGGCGATGCGGCGGCCCACTGCGCGAGAGCTGGCCACCGCCAGCCGGATCTCCGGATAGGTGGGGCAGGGGAATGAGCGAAAGCCATCGGGCGCGATGACCAAAGGATGGTGGCCCATCGTGGTCAGCTCGCCGACCAGCGATTGGAGGGTGCGCACAACGCCATTTACCTGCGGCGCCCAGGCATCGGTGACGATCGCGATCTTCATGATGCGCGCTCAGGCTGCGATGGCGAGGACGGCCGCCGCCTCGCGCCGGGCCATTACCTCGGCCCAGTGGACGATCTCCATCCGCCCGTCGACATGCTCGACCAGCGCCGTGGCGCTTTCCACCCAGTCGCCATCGTTGAAATAGGCGATGTCGCCGATCGTGCGCATCTCGGCGGTGTGGATATGGCCGCAGACCACGCCGTCGACCCCGCGCGCGCCGGCGGCCTCGGCGACAATCTCCTCGAAGCGGGAAATGAAGGCGACCGCGTTCTTGACGCGCGCCTTGGCATGTTTGCTGAGCGACCAATAAGGAAGCCCGAAGCGACGGCGGAAAGCGTTCACCGCGCGACTGGCCAGCATCAGCAGGCTGTAGGCAGTGTCGCCGACATGGGCGAGCCAGCGATGCGCAAGAGTGATCGCGTCGAATTCGTCGCCATGGAGCACCAGCAGGCGACGGCCGTCCGCGGTGACGTGAATAGCGTTGCGGCGGATCGCGATGCCGCCGAAGTCGAGGCCGCAAAACTGGCGAAACGCCTCATCATGATTGCCGGGGATGAAGATCATCCGCGTCCCCCGCCCAGCGCGTTTCAGCAGTCGCCATACGACATCGCTGTGCGCTGCCGGCCAGTAGAATTTCCGCCGCAGCCGCCAGCCATCGACGATATCGCCCACCAGATACATGGTGTCGCTGTCGACATGGTCGAGGAAGTCGATGAGCATCCCGGCATTGCACCCGCGGGTGCCGAGATGGACATCGCTGATCCAGATGGTGCGATAGCGCGTCCGTTCGACGGCGCGTTCGGGAAGATGGGGGCGCGAATTGGCGAAATCCGCAAGGTCGGTGACGTCGGCGAGCGTGACGGTCGTCGGCATGGCGGGCCCTCCCTGCCATGCAGCTCTAACCGCGGCAGGTTACGGGCAGATCACCGATCGATGACGCTTTGATAGCAGCTTCGTATCAGGCGTGTGACGGCCGGGTAACGGCCGTCGTCAGCGTATCAGCGAACCTGTTCGACCACCGGCGCGCCCGTCACCGGATCGGTCGTCGGCGTGAGCGTGAACAGGCCGACCGCACCGAGCAGGAACCCGCCGGCGAACTGCCACAGGAAGCTGGACTTGAGGAGGCGGGTCATAAGCGTACTCTGTATCTCGTTTCTGTTCATCGCAGTGGTAGCCACGACCGCCTGAACCGGGGCTGGTGCCCCCGTTCATCACGTGTTTTGCATGTAGGGACGCGGCCCTTGCCCTTGTATGGTCAACAAGGAAAGGAACTGTTTCCGTACGGGAACCTTTTTTACGTCCGTTCGTGCGTCGACCAAGCCGGATTGTTGAAGCTGGTCGACGCGAGATTGCTGCTAGCGCAGCGCGGCGCACGCCTGCTGGATCCGGGTGCACGCCTCGCGAAGGATCTCCTCGCTGGTCGCGTAGCTGATGCGCATCGCCGGGGAGAGGCCGAACGCCACGCCCTGCACGGCGGCGACCCGAGCTTCCTCCAGAAGATAGCCGACGAAATCGCTGTCGGTTTCGATCTTCTGCCCCTTGGGCGTCGTCTTGCCGATGAGGCCGGAGACCTCGGGATAGACGTAGAAGGCGCCTTCGGGCGTCGGGCAGGTGATGCCCGGCGTGTCGTTCAGCATGCCGACGACGAGATCGCGGCGCGCCTTGAAGGCGGCATTGCGCTCCGCAAGGAAGGATTGGTCGCCATTCAGCGCCGCGGCGGCTGCGGCCTGGGCAATCGAGCAGGGGTTGCTGGTCGACTGCGACTGGAGCTTCGCCATCGCCTTGATCAGCCATTGCGCGCCGCCAGCGAAGCCGATGCGCCAGCCGGTCATGGCATAGGCCTTGGAGCAGCCGTTCACCGTCAGCGTGCGATCGTAGAGCGACGGGCAGACCTGAGCGATCGTGGCGAACTGGAAATCGTCGTAAACGATATGCTCGTACATATCGTCGGCGAAGATCCAGACGTGGGGGTGGCGTTCCAGCACCTCGCCCAGCGCCTTCAGCTCGGCGGCGGTATAGGCGGCGCCGGTCGGGTTGGACGGCGAATTGAGGATCAGCCACTTGGTACGCGGCGTGATCGCGGCCTCCAGCATCGCCGGCGTCAGCTTGTAGCCATGTTCCGGGCCCGCTGCGACGACGATCGGCGTGCCGCCGGCGAACTGAACGACATCGGGATAGCTGACCCAATAGGGCGCCGGCACGATCACCTCGTCGCCCTCGCCGACGGTCGCGACCATGGCGTTGAACAAGGTGTGCTTGCCGCCGACGTTCACGCTGATCTGCGCGGGGGTGTAGTCGAGCCCGTTGTCGCGCTTGAACTTGGCGACGATCGCATCCTTCAGCTCAGGCGTGCCATCGACATTGGTGTATTTCGTCTGGCCACGGCGGATTGCCTCGATCGCCGCTTCCTTGACGAAATCGGGCGTGTCGAAATCCGGCTCGCCGGCACCCAGACCGATGACGTCGATACCGGCACGCTTCAGCTCCTGCACCTTGGTGGTGATCGCCAGCGTGGGCGATGGGCTGATGCGATCGAGCGCGGCGGACGTCTTCATAGGGGCGGCTCCTTTAAGCGCCGCGGCCTATAGCGAGGCGTCTCCCGGCTCCGCAACTGTCACGAACGCGGACATGAGGCCGCGCAGCGCATTTCCGACATGAAAGCCGGCCGCGAGATCATCAGCGGTCAGTTCGTGTTCGACCGCGCGGCCGATGTCGATCAGCTCGGCGCGCAGCACCCCGGGAAGAAGGCCACGCGCCAGCGGCGGCGTGAGCAGCAGCCCATCACGTTCCACGAAGACGCTGGTGAAGCTGCCTTCCGTCAGGAACCCGTCCGGATCGACGAACACCACCTCGTCAGCGCCGGCGCGGCGGCGTGCCTCGTCATAGAAGCGTCTACTGCTGGTCTTGTGGCGGAGCCGATAGTCGGATGGGACGACCGGCAAGGGTGCCAGCGCCACGCGCAATGTTCGGGGGATCGGGGGCGGAGCAGGCGCGACCTCGATCGTGATCCGGCCGCTGTGGCTCAGCAACAGCCGGATGCGAGCAGGTGCCCGCAACCGGAAGGTCGCCGCCTGCAGTTCATTGCGGGCGTCATGCCGGTCGAAGACGAAGCCGAGGCGGGCGGCGCTGGCCTTCATACGCGCCAGATGCCGCTCGACGAGCAGGATGCCCGCATCGGGATCGAAGCGCATCGTCTCGATCAGGTCGGGGGTTCGCTGGCCGTGCGTCAGGAACGCGCCCTTGGCCAGTGCCTCGTCCCACTCGCTGTCAGCGCGGCTGTCAGCGACGATCCCGCCGCCAAGGCCAAGCGTCGCGTGATCCGCACCCGCGGCGATCTCCAGCGTGCGGATGGCGACATTGAACTGCGCGTCGCCGCCGGAATCGATCGCCCCGATCGAGCCGGTATAGATGCCGCGCGGCGCATGTTCGATCTCGCGAAGCACCTGCATGGCCCGAACCTTCGGGGCGCCGGTGATCGAACCGCAGGGGAAAAGGGCCGACAGCACGTCGATCGCGTCGCGCCCGGGGGCGAGCCGTGCGGTGACGGTGGAGGTCATCTGATGAACCGTCGGATATCGCTCCACCGCAAAGAGCGCAGGTACCTTAACGCTGCCGGCGGCGGCGACCCGCGACAGGTCGTTGCGCATCAGATCGACGATCATCAGGTTTTCCGCGCGCTGCTTCTCGTCGCTGGCCAGCGCATCGGCGATGTCGTCGTCGCGGGAAGGGTCAGGATCGCGGCGCGCGGTGCCCTTCATCGGCCGGCAGGTGAGCGTGTCTCCTTCAAGGCGGAAGAACAATTCCGGGGAGAAGGAGAGCAGCAGATGATCGCCGGTGGCGACGATCGCGCCCCATCCGGCAGCAGCGCGGGTGCGCACCGCGGCGTAGAGCGCCAGTGGATCGCCCGCAAAGGGCACCCGCGCCCGGAACGTGAGGTTCGCCTGATAGATGTCGCCGGCGGTGATCAGGTCCAGCACCTGTCGCAGCGCCGCATCATATTCGTCGCGCGAGATGGCGGGTTCCAGCGCGCCGATCCATGCGCCGTCCGGGGCGGGCAGGATCGTGTGGGGGGCGCATAGCTCCTCCACCGCCGCGAACAGGCCGAACCACAGGAGCGGGGTGGCCGGTGCGGGAAGCGTCCCGACATGCGGCTCCAGCGCGGCGCCGCCCTCATAGGCAATGAAGCCCGCCGCGTGATGGCCCGCCGCGATGCCTTCGCGAACGCTGGTCAGCGCGGGCGCCAGTTGATCCACCGAATGTGCTTCGATGATCGCCACCGGATCGCGATACAGGCGTGCGGGCGCGCCACCGGGCCGGGCATCGTCGAGCAGCACGAAGGGTGCGGCGAGGGACATACAAGGCGCCATGCCCGTCCCCGCCCATGGCGGCAACCCCGCTTGGTGCGCCGCGCCAACGCTGCTGCCTTGCCGTGAGGGCGATCTGCGGGCTAGCAATGTGCGCCGCTCATCCAGCGCAAGTTTTCGAGGAAATGCCCGTGACCGATGCGACCACCGAACCAGCGCTGCGCGCGATGATCGTCCCGGTGACGCCAATCGAGCAGAATTGCACGATCATCTGGTGCACCAAGACGAAGAAGGCGGCGGTGATCGATCCGGGCGGCGACCTGCCCAAGATCAAGGCAGCGCTGGCGCAGGCTGGCGTGACGGCGGAGAAGATCCTGCTGACCCATGGCCACATCGACCATGCCGGCGAGGCGAAGCCGCTGGCCGAGGAGCTTGGCGTGCCGATCGAGGGGCCGCAGGAGGAGGACCGCTTCTGGCTGGCGCGGCTGGGTGACGATGGCCGCAACTGGGGCATCCGCGGCGTCCCGTTCGAGCCCGATCGCTGGCTGGAGGATGGCGACACGGTGACGGTGGGCGAACTGACGCTCGACGTCTATCACACGCCGGGGCACACTGCGGGGCACGTCATCTTCCACCACGCGCCGTCCAAGTTCGCGCAGGTTGGCGACGTGCTGTTCCAGGGCTCGGTCGGCCGTACCGATCTGCCGCAGGGCAATCACAAGACGCTGATCAACTCGATCGTGACCAAGCTGTGGCCGCTCGGCAGCGAGACGGCGTTCATTCCCGGGCATGGCAAGCCTTCCACCTTCGCGCATGAGCGGCAGTGGAACATGTTCGTGAGCGACAGCGCGCTTGAGGCGTGACCCGGCTGGGCCGCCCGTTGGCGCTGGAGATCAGGGCATGATGGAAGCCGAATTCATCGCCGCGTTGCGCCGCCTGCCACTGCATGAGGGGGCGCAGGGGCTGAGCGACGACGTGGCACGGCTGGGCGACCTCGTTATCACCACCGACACGATGATCGCGGGGGTCCACTTCCTGCCCGACGATCCGCCTGGCGATGTGGCGTGGAAGCTGGTGGCGGTGAATTTGTCGGACCTGGCCGCGAAGGGGGCGGAGCCGGTCGGCATCCTGTTGAATTACCCGCTGTCGGATACCGGCTGGGACCGGGCGTTCCTTGCGGGACTGAACGCCTGCCTGTCCGCGCTGGGTTGCCCGTTGCTGGGCGGCGACACGGTTGGGCTGCCCGAAGGTGCGGCGCGCGTGCTGACGGTGACGGCTTTTGGTCGGACCGATGCGGTGCCGGCGCGATCGGGCGCAAAGGCGGGTGACCGTTTGTGGGTGACCGGCACGATCGGCGATGCGGGCGCGGGGTTGAAGGCGGCCCAGCGGGGGGATGGCCCGGATGCGCTGATTGCCGCCTATCGCCGGCCGCGCCCGCGGCTTGCGGAAGGGCGAACGCTCGCCCCGCTGGCGCATGCGATGATGGACGTGTCCGACGGGCTGTTGATCGACGGCTGGCGCATGGCGGCGGCGAGCGGGCTGGCCCTGACCATCGCGCTCGATCGCGTTCCGCTGTCCACCGCCTATCGCAGCTATGCCGGTGACGATGTGCTGGCGGCGGCGACGGCGGGGGATGACTATCAGCTTTTGTGCGCGCTGCCGCCGGAAGTTGCGCCGACCAGCATCGCGACGTGCATCGGCAGCTTTGCTGCGGGCAAGGGACTGGTCCTGACCCAGAACGGAGAGGTTGTTGCCCTGCCGCCGCGGCTCGGCTTCGAGCATCGCGCCTGACCGATCAAAGTCCAGCGTCAGTCAAGACGGGAAATCATCAGTCATCATTGCGGCCAGGACGCCGCTCTGATTGCCCGAAAACCGACCATTATTGGTGCCTTGCACTTTCCTGCCGCACGGTTACGCTCCGTCATACAAGAACGATAAGCATAGGAGGCCGGCGGTTACCGCCCGGGGGCGGGGCCGATCGGCCACGTTAGGGGAAGGAACGCGATGACCACGGTCTATATCGCCATCCTCTGCGGCCTGCTGGCCGTGGTCTATGGCATCGTCACCAGCCAGCAAGTCCTACGAGCCTCTCCGGGCAATGAACGGATGCAGGACATCGCCGCCGCCATTCAGGAAGGGGCGAAGGCCTATCTTGGCCGCCAATATACCACGATTGCCATCGTCGGCGTGGTCGTCGCCGTCATCATCTTTGCGACCCTGGGCGTCCTCTCGACGGTCGGGTTCCTGATCGGCGCAGTGCTGTCGGGCGTTGCCGGCTATGTCGGCATGAATATCTCGGTGCGCGCCAACGTTCGTACGGCAGAGGCTGCGCGGGGCACGCTGCAGGGCGGATTGACGATGGCGTTCCGCTCCGGCGCGGTCACCGGGATGCTGGTGGCGGGGCTGGGATTGCTCGCGATTGCGGGATTCTTCTGGTATCTGACCGGGCCGGGCGGCTACGCGCCCAACGCGCGCGTGATCATCGAGGCGCTGACCGCACTGGCGTTCGGCGCATCGCTCATCTCCATCTTTGCGCGGCTCGGCGGCGGCATCTTCACCAAGGCCGCTGACGTCGGCGCCGATCTGGTCGGCAAGGTCGAGGCGGGCATCCCCGAGGACGACCCCCGCAACCCGGCGGTGATCGCCGACAATGTGGGCGACAATGTCGGCGATTGCGCGGGCATGGCCGCGGACCTGTTCGAAACCTATGTCGTGACGCTGGGCGTGACGATGATTTCGATCGCGCTGCTAATCCAGGCATCGCCTGCCGAGCTGATGAACCTGATGAGCCTGCCGCTGATCGTCGGCGGCGTGTGCATCATCACCTCAATCATCGGCACCTACATGGTGCGGCTGGGATCGAAGGGGTCGATCATGGGCGCGCTGTACAAGGGGTTCTGGACCTCCGCGCTGCTTGCCATCCCGGCGATCTATGTCGCGACGCAGATGACGCTCGGCGACCTGAACGTGCCGATTGGCGCCGCTGGTTTCCTTGAGGCGACCAGCGACACGATCGTCAGCGGGGCGGGCGATCTTACCGTGACAGAGGTCACTGGCGCGCCGGCGGCGGACGCCTTCACCGGCATGGACCTGTTCTGGTGCATGTTGATCGGCCTGGCGGTGACGGGCCTGATCGTGTGGATCACGGAATATTACACCGGCACCAACTACCGCCCCGTCAAGTCGATCGCCAAGGCGAGCGAGACCGGCCATGGCACCAACGTCATTCAGGGGCTGGCGATCAGCCTGGAGGCGACCGCGCTACCTACGCTGGTGATCGTGATCGCGGTGGTCGCGACGTACAAGCTCGCAGGCGTGATCGGCATCGCCTTTGCCGCCACGTCGATGCTGGCGCTGGCCGGAATGGTCGTCGCGCTGGATGCTTATGGCCCGGTGACGGACAATGCCGGCGGCATTGCGGAGATGGCCGGCCTGGAGGACCAGGTCCGTTACAAGACGGACGCGCTGGATGCGGTAGGCAACACGACCAAGGCGGTGACCAAGGGTTATGCCATCGGGTCCGCCGGCCTGGCAGCGCTGGTTCTGTTCGGTGCCTATACCACTGACCTGCAGACCTATTTTCCTGACATCGCGGTCGATTTCAGCCTGTCCAACCCCTACGTCATCGTCGGACTGTTGCTCGGCGCGCTGCTGCCGTATCTGTTCGGGGCGTTCGGCATGACCGCGGTCGGCCGGGCGGCAGGCGCGGTGGTCGAGGAAGTGCGCGACCAGTTCCGCAACAATCCCGGGATCATGGAGGGGACGAGCCGGCCCAATTACGGCCGCACCGTCGATCTGGTCACCCGCGCGGCGATCCGCGAGATGATCATACCGTCGCTGCTGCCGGTATTGTCGCCGATCGTGCTGTATTTCGTGGTGACCGCGGTGGATGGCCAGGCGTCGGGATTCGCCGCGCTTGGCGCGATGCTGCTGGGCGTGATCGTCTCCGGTCTGTTCGTCGCGCTGTCGATGACCAGCGGCGGCGGCGCGTGGGACAATGCCAAGAAATATATCGAGGACGGCAATTACGGCGGCAAGGGATCGGAGGCGCACAAGGCGGCCGTGACTGGCGACACCGTGGGTGACCCGTACAAGGATACCGCCGGTCCGGCGGTCAATCCGATGATCAAGATCACCAACATCGTGGCATTGCTGTTGCTGGCGGCGCTGGCCGGCGGCGGCTGAGGCTGAGGCTGAGGCAGCAGCAATATTGCGTCGGGCCGCTGCGCTGCCTATCCCGGGTTGAAATAGGAGCAACGCAGCAGCCATGACCACATTCGACGATCGCGAGCGCGCCTTCGAGACCAAGTTCGCGCGCGACGAGGACCTTGCCTTCCGCATCATCGCCCGGCGCAACCGCCTGCTTGGCCAGTGGGCGGCCGGGCTGATGAAGCTGACGCCCGAGGAGGCGGACGCTTATGCCAAGACGGTGGTGCACGCCGATCTGGAGGAAGCGGGCGATGGTGACGTGATCCGCAAGCTGGTCGGTGACCTGACCGCGGCTGGCGTCGACATCGGCGAAGCCGAGGTGCGTGAGGCGCTCGACAAGCAGACCGTCGAGGCGCGCCGCCAGCTGATGGAAGCACAATAACGTGCCCATGGCGGCGGACGAAATTGCGGCGTTGATCCGCGAGGGGATCCCCGATGCCGAGGTCGAGATCACCGATCTGGCCGGCGACGGCGATCATTATGCCGCGCGGGTGACCGCGGCGTCCTTCGCCGGCATGTCGCGGGTGAAGCAGCACCAGGCGGTCTATGCCGCGCTGGGTGGTCGCATGGGCGGGGTACTACACGCCTTGCAGTTGACGACGGGCGTGCCGAAATAACGGCCAGCCGCTTCACGCGAAGGACAAAGAATGACTGACGATACCAACGCCCGCATCGACGCGGTGGTGAAGAACAACCCCGTGGTGCTGTTCATGAAGGGCACGCCGCTGTTCCCGCAGTGCGGCTTTTCCAGCCGGGCGGTGGCTATCCTCCAGCATCTGAACGCCGATTTCGAGAGCGTCGACGTGTTGCAGGATCAGGCGATCCGCCAGGGCATCAAGGCCTATTCGGACTGGCCCACGATCCCGCAGCTGTACGTCAACGGCGAGTTCGTCGGTGGATCGGACATCATGATGGAAATGTACGAGAGCGGTGAGCTGGCCGAGCTGATCAAGGACGGGCCCAAGGCTGCCTGATTGATTATCCACCGGAAGGGTGCGCGGTACTAATGTGCGCCCTTCCGGCTGGAACGTGCGACTGGCTCGATCCTGGCGCGCGCCTGGCTGGCCGTTCCTGCCCCAGCGCTGCTCCGGCGATCAGGCCAGTGAGCGCAATTGTTCCAGCGTATCGATGTCCACCAGCTCGCCCGCGGGTGCATGAACGTGCTTCCCGCGGCGAATGATGTCGCGGGCGCCACTATCGCCGGAGAGGCGTTCCAACAGTGGGAGAAGGGCGCAACCGAACACGGCCGGTGGGCGTGGAGCGTCGCCATCCGTGGAGGCGACGATAGCCGAGGGTCCATCCGCCGCCGCCAGCAGTCGCTGGATGTGACCGGCGGTGACGCGGGGCATATCGGACAGCACGACGAGCAGCGCCTGCGGCTTCACTTCGGCGGCACGCCGCACGCCCAATCGCAGCGATGACGCCATGTCACCCACCGGATCGTCATTCACGATCGTGGCATAGCCGTGGCTGGCATAATCGATGAGGCTCCGCCTGACGACGGCGAGCCGGGCGTGAAAGGGAAGAGCCGCTAGCGTCTCCACGACATGGATACCCAGCGGTCGCCCCTCCAGCACGGCGTCTAGCTTGCTCGGACCAGCACCGAAGCGCCGCGACTGGCCCGCTGCGAGCAGGAGGAGCGCGGTGTCCTCAGCCGCGATCATGGAAGGCCTTCACCATCGCGCCGGCGATGGAGAGGGCGATTTCGGCCGGCCCGATCGCGCCGATATCGAGCCCGACGGGACCGTCGATTCGCGCCAGATCATCGGCCGAGACGCCGGCCTCCGCCAGCCGCTGAAGCCGCGCGGCGTGGCTCTTGCGGCTGCCGAGCGCGCCGACATAGCCGGTATTGGCGGCGAGCGCGGCGACGAGCGCGGGATCGTCGATCTTGGTATCGTGGCTGAGCGTTACCACTGCTGTCGAGGGCCCGGGCTTGTATGCCTCGACCGCCTCGTCGGGCCAGCGATCGTCGAGCGTTGTCTCAGGGAAGCGCTCCTCGGTGAGGAAGCGGCCGCGCGGGTCGACCACCACCGTCTCGATCCCGAGCGTACGAGCGAGGCCGACGAGCGACTGGGCGATCTGCACCGCGCCCACAACGATCAGCCGGCGGGGCGGATCGTAGCGGTTGGCGAAGATCTCGCCCGTTTCGACAGGGCGCAGGTCGCTGTGGCCCGTCGAAAGGTCGGTGGTGACGGTGAGCGACTGCCCGTCCGCGCGGGCCTCGATGATGCGGTCGAACAGTTCGGGGTCGAACCCCTCTGCCGAGACCGGTTGCACCATCACGCTGATCTCGCCGCCGCATGGCAGGCCGACTTCCCAGGCGCTGGCATCGGCGACGCCGTATTTCTTCACCGCAAACGGCGCGCCGGCAATCACCTGCGCTGCGGTGTCGAGGATGTCGCCTTCGACGCAGCCGCCGGAGACTGAACCTTCGAAGCGGCCGTCCTCATGCACCAGCATGTGGCTGCCGCGGGGGCGGGGGGCTGAACCCCAGGTGGAGACGACCGTGGCGAGCGCCATGCGGGCGCCCTTCCACGATTGAGCCGCGGAGAGGACGCTGTCGTTATCGGCCATGGATCACACCGGTGGGAGATGAGGGAGAAGTTTGTCGAGCGTCACGGGCATGTCGTAGATGCGCACGCCGGTGGCATTGTGGATCGCGTTGACGATCGCGGCGCCCGAGCCGGCGATGCCGAGCTCGCCGACGCCCTTCGCGCCGACCGGGTTGGCGGAATCGTCGATCTCCTCGATGAAATACGCCTCGATCTGCGGCACGTCGGCATTCACAGCGACGTGATATTCGCCGAAATCGGGATTCACGAAGCGACCGTTGCGAGTGTCGACCACGCCATCTTCGCTGAGCGCATAGGCAAGGCCCCAGACCATGCCGCCGACGATCTGGTTCTTCGCGGTCTTCTCGTTGAGTACGCGGCCGATATCGAACACGCCGAGCATGCGGCGCACGCGCACCTCGCCGGTGACGGCGTTCACCGCGACTTCCGCGAATTGCGCGCCGTGGCTTGCCTGGCTGGTCGCCTGCGATTCCTTGCCGGGCGAGGTCTTGCCCTTGGCGGCGATCGGCGAGCCGCGGACGAGATCGGCAAGCGGACTGGTCCGGGTGCCGGCGGTGACGACGCCGTCCTTGAGGCGCATGTCCTCCGGGGCGGCATTCATGCGGCGGCCAAGCTCGGCGAGAATGTCCTCGCAGGCGAGCGCGGCGGCGGCGCAGGCGCTGCCCGCGCCAAACGAGCCGCCGGAGCCGGCGCTTGGCGGCAGATCGCTGTCGCCGATCACGACGTCGATCGCCTCGATCGGCAGGCCGAGCATGTCGCCGACCGTCTGCGCAAGGACCGTGTAGGTGCCGGTGCCGATATCGGTCATGTCGGTACGCACGGTGGCCCGGCCGTCATCGCCAAGGATCACCTCGGCCTCGGCATTGACGGTGAAATTGCCGCGCAGTGCCGCGGCCATGCCCATGCCGATGAGCCATTCGCCCTCGCGCCGGCTCCCGGGCGTCGCCTCGCGCCGATCCCAGCCGAAACGGCGCGCGCCCTCCTCGTAGCAATCGAGCAGGCGGCGGGTGGAGAAGCGCTTGCCGGTGGTGGGATCGCGGGGCGGCTCGTTGCGACGGCGCAGCTCGATCGGGTCCAGGCCAAGCGCCTCGGCCAGTTCGTCCATCGCGCATTCGACCGCGAAGGTGCCGATCGCCTCGCCCGGCGCGCGCACCGCGCCCGTTGCGGGCAAGTCGATCCGGGCAAGATCGGTGCGGAAACGGCGTGCCTCGCCGGCGTAGAGCGGCAACGTGCCGAACGGCACCGGCTCCAGAAAGGCGCTGTCGTCATTCTGATAGGCGACGCTTTCATGGCCGATCGCGCTGATCCGTCCCTCATGATCAGCGCCGATGCGCAGCCGCTGCGTCGTCGGTGAGCGATGATGGACCATATAGGCGGTCTGTCGACGGCTGAGCGCGACCTTCACGGGGCGGCCGATTTTCTCCGCGGCGATGGCGGCGAACATCACCTCCGGGCCGACGCCGGTCTTCCCGCCGAACCCGCCACCGACATAGGGTGCGACGACGCGGACGCGATCAGCGTCGATGCCAAGCGCGGTGGCGATCGTGGACTTGGCCGCGCCGATCACCTGATTGCTGGAGCGGACGATGAGTTTGTCGCCCTCCCACCAGGCGGTGGTAGCATGCGGCTCGAGCGCGGCGGGGAAGTGGATCGGGGTCGTATAGGTGCGGTCGATCACCACCTCGGCAGCGGCGAGCGCCGCGTCGAGATCGCCGCGGTTCACCGGCGGAAGGAAGCCGAGCTTGTGATCCTGCTGGACCTCCACGTCGGCGGCGTCGAAGCGGCCGGGCGATTCCTCGTAGCTGACGGCCACGAGGCGGGCGGCGGCGCGGGCCGCCTCCTGCGTCTCTGCAACGACGATGGCGACGCCCTGGCCGTAGTGGAACACCTCGTCCTTGCCGATCGCGGACATGGCGCGCGAGTTGCCCTCACCGGTCGGCATGCGCGGATCGCCATGGATGACCGCGATCACGCCGGGCGCAGCCTCTGCCTCGGTCGCATCCACGCCGGTCACCCGGCCGCGGCCGATGCTGGACTGCACGACGGCGAGGTAGGCGGTGTTTTCCGGTGCCTGCTCGAAGGCATAGGGCGCCGCGCCGCTGACCTTTTCGCGTGCTTCGTAGCGGTCGATCGGCTTGCCGAGCAGGCCCTGCTGCGCGCGGTCGAGGGCGGCGGGACGATAGGGCGCGTCCATCGCGAGATCGTTCATGCCGGCTCCCCGGTAAGGTCACGCAGCGCGGTGACGAGCACGCGCCGGGTGAGCGGGATCTTGAAATCATTGTGGCCGAAGCCGCGGGCGCCGGTGAGCAGCGCGTCGGCGGCGGCATCGAAGGTGGCTTGTTCGGCCGGCTTTCCCATCAGCGCAGCCTCCACCGCGGGATCGCGCCATGGCTGGTGTGCAAGGCCACCGAAGGCGAGCGCCGCATGGGTAATCGTGCCGTTCTCCACCGCGACGACCCCGGCGACCGAGACCAGCGCGAAAGCATAGGAGGCGCGGTCACGTACCTTGCGGTAAAGCTGCCGCGCGCCGGGGGGCGGGGCGGGAAGAGCGATGTGGGTGATGAGTTCGCCCGGTTCCAGCACCGTCTCGATATGCGGCGTGTCGCGGGGCAGGCAGTAGAAATCGCCGAGCGGGATGCGGCGGCGATCGCCGTCGGGCTTCAGCGTGACGACGGTCGCGTCGAGCGCCCGCATCGCGACGGGCATGTCGCCAGGGTGGGTAGCGATACACTGGTCGCTGGTGCCGAGGATCGCGTGGATTCGGTTGAACCCGTCGATCGCATCGCAGCCGCTGCCGGGGTCGCGTTTGTTGCACGCGGCGTGGGCGTCGTAGAAGAAATAGCAGCGGGTGCGCTGGAGGAGGTTGCCGCCAGTGGTCGCCTTGTTGCGGAGCTGGCCCGAGGCGCCGGCAAGCAGCGCGCGGCTGAGCGCCGGATACAGGGCGATGACGCGCGGGTCGGCGGCAAGATCGCTGTTCGGCACCAATGCGCCGATCAGCAGGCCGCCGTCCTGTTCCTCGATGGTATTCAGATCGAGCCGGCTGATGTCGACCAGCCTTTCCGGCGTTTCCACCTGCAGCTTCATCAGGTCGAGCAGATTGGTGCCGCCAGCGATGAAGCGGCCGCCGGCGCGTACGGCCCCCTTCGGGGTGTCGGCGCGGGTGTAGTCGAAGGTCTTCACGCCTCCTGCTCCTGCGCATGTACGTCGCGGATTGCATCGACAATGTTGGGGTAAGCCGAGCAGCGGCAGATGTTGCCGCTCATCCGCTCGCTGATCTCCGCATCATCCAGCGCCGGGGCGGAAAGATCGTCGGTGACATGGCTGGGCCAGCCTCTGGCCACTTCATCCAGCATGCCGACCGCCGAGCAGATCTGCCCCGGCGTGCAATAGCCGCATTGATAGCCGTCATGGCGGACGAACGCCGCCTGCATCGGATGAAGTGCATCGGCGCTGCCGAGCCCCTCGATCGTCAGGATGTCATCATCCTGGTGCATCACGGCCAACGTGAGACACGCATTGATCCGCCGCCCGTTGACCAGCACTGTGCAGGCACCGCACTGGCCATGATCGCAGCCCTTCTTGGTGCCCGTCAGGGCAAACTCCTCGCGGAGGACGTCGAGGAGCGAGGCGCGGATGTCGGGATCGGCCTCGCGCTTGCTGCCGTTGATGGTGAAGCGCATGGCGATACTATGCGCCACTCGCCGAGACGATCCAAGTATATCCCGATAATTCTTGTTATGGCGCTGGCAGCTTGTGGATCCACGTCGCAAATGGAGCCAATGACTATCGTTCCTTCCTTGTCGTCACCGATTGTGATTGCTCATCGCGGTGCTTCCGGAGAGCGCCCGGAGCACACGATTGCCGCCTATCAACTCGCGGTCGCGCAAGGTGCGGATGTGATCGAGCCCGATCTGGTGCCGACCAGCGACGGCGTGCTGGTGGCGCGGCACGAGAATGAGATCAGCGAGACGACCGACGTCGTGGAACACCCGGAATTCGCCGATCGCCGCACGACCAAGACGATCGACGGCAAGGAACTGACCGGCTGGTTCACCGAGGACTTCACGGTCGCGGAGCTGAAGACATTGCGCGCCAAGGAGCGGCTGCCCCTGATGCGCCCGGGCAACCGGGACTATGACGGCAGGGAAACGATCCCGACCTTCGACGAGGTGATCGTGCTGGCCAAGAAGCACGGCGTGGGGATCTACCCCGAGACGAAGCACCCGACCTATTTCGCGTCGATCGGCATGGGAACGGATGCGCCGCTGGTCGAGGCGCTGCGCCGTGCCGGATGGGACAGCGCCGATGCGCCAGTGTTCATCCAGTCGTTCGAGGTCGCGAACCTCAAGCGGCTGAAGGGCATGACGAGTGTGCGGCTGATCCAGCTGGTCGATGGGAAGGGCGGGCCGGCGGATGGCGCCGCGCCAAGCTATGCCGCGATGATGACGCCGGCCGGGTTGAATGCGGTGGCGGGCTACGCGTGGGGCATTGGGCCTAACAAGGCGATGCTTTGGGATGGCTCAGCGCCGACCACGCTGGTCAGCGACGCCCATGCAGCCGGCCTGCGCGTCCATCCCTGGACGTACCGCGCGGAGAATTACTTCCTTCCCGCCCCCTATCGACAAGGGATCAACCCGCGCGGCCACGGTGACTTGGCCGCCGAGATTTCGGCAGCGCTTCGCCTTGGTATCGACGGATTCTTCACCGACTTTCCTGCAACAGGCGTAAAGGTGCGCGATCAGGTGCGGGGAGTGAAGTGATGCGTAAAACAGTTCTGATCGCGGTGGCCGCGATCATCCCGCTCGCCACTGGCGGCTGCGTTCGCACAGCCGCGAGCGTCGTGACGGCGCCGTTCAAGGCCGCCGGGAAGGTGGTCGACTGGTCCACCACGAGTCAGGAGGAGGCCGACCGCAACTACGGCCGCAAGATGCGCAAGGCCGAGGCGCGCGAAGGCAAGGAGCGGCGCGAATGGCAGAAGCGCTGCCGCAAGAATCCCGAAACGTGCGGTCCCTATGACGGCTTCGTCGCCGGCCGCGATCGCTGAGCGAGCGGCAGGTCCGCAGGTGCTGCGCGTGCGCCTGAAGCGGCGGCGCTAGGCGGCGCGGCGCTGCGCCTGGGCGATGATCGCACGGGCGGCGCGCTGAGCCACCGCTATGTCGCGGGCCGGCATGTCATCGGCGATTTCCGCGCGGGCTGCCTGGGCCGCGACATGTCCGGCGACGGCGGCCAGATTGAACCATTTGTGGGCTTCGATCAGGTCGTATTCCGCGCCGTTGGTGCCGGTGGAATAGGCAACGCCAAGATCGTAGCAGGCATCATCATCGCCGCGCAGCGCATCGCTGAGCCGGCTGTTGATCAGAAAACGCGCACTGTCGAGACTGTTACCCATTTCCCTCGCCCCATGTTCATGTCCCCATGCGGCGACATTGGCGCGATTCGTGTATCAAAATGGTTAACGCGCTCAGTCGAGCGTGACAGCAATGTTGTCGATCAGCCTGGTCTGCCCCATCCGGGCGGCGGCGAGCAGGCGGCGGGGGCGATCAGCGCCTGGGTTGGCGGCCAGCGTCTCGGAGTCGACCAAAGTGACATAATCGACGGTGAACCCGGCTGCGACGAGGCTCGTCTGCGCTTCTGCTGCTGCTTCCTCCGGGGGGATGCCGCGGGCGATCGCGCGGGCGGCGACGCCAAGCGCACGTGGCAGAGCCACCGCCTTGGCGCGTTCTTCCTCGTCGAGGTAGATGTTGCGCGACGAGAGGGCCAGGCCGTCATCATCGCGCTGCGTTGGCACGCCCACGATGTCGATCGCGAAATCGAGATCGTTCACCATCCGGCGGATCACCTGCAATTGTTGGTAGTCCTTTTCGCCGAAGAAGGCGGCGTCCGGCGAAACCTGGTTGAACAGCTTCGTCACCACCGTCGCGACGCCGTCGAAATGTCCGGGACGTGCCGCGCCGTCCAGCGTCTCGCTCACGCCTGCGACGCTGACGGTCGAGGCGAAGCCGTCGGGGTACATGGTTTCGACGGTCGGCAGCCACAGCAGGTCGCAGCCCGCCTCCGCCAGCATCCGCGAATCGGCGGCCTCGCGGCGCGGATAGCGCGCCAGATCCTCGTTCGGGCCAAATTGCGTCGGGTTGACGAAGATCGAGGCAACAACCTTAGTCCCGGCCCGCTTTGCCGCGTCAATCAATGCGATATGCCCGGCGTGAAGCGCCCCCATGGTAGGCACAAGCGCGATGCGCGCACCCTCTGCACGGAAGGCAGCGATCGCGGCGCGCAGCTCGTTCAGGTCACGGACAGTCTGCACGCCGATGAAACTCCACTCGAAACGGAACGGGCGGGCATCTATGGGGATCGGTGGACGCGATCAACAAAGGATGCGACAATTTGCCGACCGGTTCCGACAATACTCACGTGATCGTGTTCGCCAACGAGAAGGGCGGGACGGGCAAGTCGACCACCGCCGTTCACGTAGCAATTGCGTTGTCCGTGCGGGGCGCGCGCGTCACCTGCCTTGATCTCGATCATCGCCAGCGCACCATGGGACGCTATCTCGACAACCGGGCCGAGACGGTTCGTCGCACCGGATCGGCGCTGATGATCCCGCGCTATCGGACGGCGCACGAGGATTTCGAGGAAGCGTATCAGGACATGCTGCGCGACAGCGACTTCCTGGTGATCGATACACCGGGACGTGACGATCCATATGCACGTGCCGCCGCGACGCGGGCCGACACGCTGGTGACGCCGATGAACGACAGCTTCGTCGATTTCGATCTGATCGGGCAGGTCCATCCCGAGACGTTCAAGGTCACGCGGCCGAGCTTCTACTCCGAACTGATCTGGGATGCGCGCAAGGCGCGTGCGAAGGCCGACGGGTCAACGATCGACTGGGTCGTGCTGCGCAACCGCCTGCAGCATATTGAGGCACGCAACATGCGGCGCGTGTCCGAAGCGCTCGACCAGTTGGCGAAGCGGGTCGGCTTTCGCATCATCCCTGGCCTTGGCGAGCGTGTGATCTATCGCGAGCTGTTCCCGTCGGGGCTGACGATGCTGGATACCAAGGATTTTGGCGGAATGGGGCTGGGCCATGTCGCGGCGCGGCAGGAGTTGCGCGAGATGATGTCGGGATTGTCGCTGCCTGAACCCGCCACGCCGCTCGTCGCGTGATGCTGAAGCTCATCTTGGCGCTGCTGGTCGCTTATGCCGGTTGGCGATTGTGGAAGAATGGTTGGGGCGGGAAGTCGGTCAAGCGCCGGGTGGTGATGGCTGAGCCGGGCGATGCGGCGGCGGCGCGACGCTTGCTGGGGGTGGACCGACAGGCGGATGAGGCAACGATCCGCGCGGCGCATCGCCGCCTGATGGCGGAGGCGCATCCCGATCGCGGTGGCTCGCCCGAACAGGCGCGCGCGCTGAATGCCGCGCGCGACCTGTTGTTGCAGCGCGCGGGCTGATCGATCAGCCCGCGCTGTCAGGCGGCGGTTGCTTCCTTGTCCGCCCGCTCCTGGTAGAAGCGCTGGACGACCGCCCAGCCCTCGGCCGCGCTTTCGACATAGGTGAAGATGCCGAGATCACGTTCGGAGATCACGCCTTCCTCTACCAGTGCGTCGAAGTTCACCACGCGCTCCCAGAATTCGCGGCCGAACAGCAGCACGGGGATGGGCGCGACCTTTCCGGTCTGGATCAGGGTCAGCAGCTCGAACAGTTCGTCGAAGGTGCCAAAGCCCCCCGGGAAGGCGGCCAAGGCACGCGCGCGCAGCAGGAAGTGCATCTTGCGCAGCGCGAAATAGTGGAACTGCATCGACAGTGACGGCGTCACATACGGATTGGGCGCCTGTTCGTGCGGCAGGACGATGTTCAGGCCGATTGATTCGGCGTGAACGTCCGCCGCGCCGCGGTTCGCGGCTTCCATGATCGACGGACCGCCGCCCGAGCACACGACGAAGTGCCGCTTGCCCTGTTCGTCGCGCGGGAAGTTGCTGGCGAGTCGGGCGAGCTCGCGCGCCATGTCGTAATATTTGGACTTGGCGACTAGTCGCTCGGCGATGTGGCGATGCTCGGGATCGGCCATCTCCAGCATCGCCTGCGCCTTTTCCGGCTCGGGGATGCGTGCGGAGCCGTACACCACGAACGTGGACCCGATATGGGCCTCTTCCAGCAGCAGTTCGGGTTTCAAAAGCTCCAGCTGAAAACGCACCGGCCGCAGATCCTCGCGCAGCAGGAAGTCCATGTCCTGGAAGGCGAGGCGGTAAGCCGGGTTTTCGGTCTGGGGGGTGGAGATGCCGGTCTTGGCCGACTCGGCATCCTGGCGCGCACGGGGAAAGGTGCGGCTCGGTACGCGGGTTTCTGTCATTTCGTCGGCCTTTAACGACAGAAATTGGCCTTGTCGTCCTCCAGATGGAAGTGGTTGCGATGGGCGCTGTTATAGTTTGGGCCAAGCACCGTGCCGAACCGGCGGCAGGCGGACGCAGTGATCGTGCGCATGAACTGGCGGATGGCAGGATCGGGCGAGTTCCAGTCGTTGAGCACGGTAATCCGCCGCCCGTCCTTCAGAACGAAACCGCCGATGTCGATCGCATTGGCGACCGAATGGCCGGAGCGGCGACCGGTGCCGGCAACGTTGCGGCAATTGTATGTGCCCATGCTTTCGATCTTTGCCAGTTCGCTGCCCAGTATCTGGTAAGCCGCGGGCGCAACGGCATTGCGCGCCCACCGCGCATAGGTGCGCGCCGCGCCGCATCGCACGGCGCCAAGGTTTGTTGTCGGCACGCCGATGTCGAGCAGCTTCACTGTGCCGATTACGCCGCAGCCGGGCCCGAACTGGCGATCGGGCAGCGGTTCATAAGCAACGCCGATCTCGCGCAGGTCGCGGTGGCATTGCGCGGTTTCGCGTGACGATGGCCCCTCGATTCGCGGCGCGGGGGTGCGCCGATCGGACCGCGCCGGCGGCTCCGAGCGGCCGCACGCGGCGAGGCTCGCCGCCAGCGCGAGCATGATGAAGGTACGCAACACTTCCCCCGATCGCGATGAACTGTTTGACGCGCCGCTCTTTTCTTGCCGGTTTTGTCGCTCAGGAAAAGCGGTGGTTGGGGCGCGCAGGTTGAATGGTGGGTAGCAGAGGACGAAGCGAGTCGATCGCACTTTATCGCGGTTGCCACGTTGTCCCCGGTTCACTAGAGCCGTCGGCGGGCCACGCGGTCCCAACGCCGCGCGTGCTCTCTGTAAGGAGAGTCAGACATGACTGATACGACGCTCGCCGACGCCACCATTGCGCCTGCGAAACCCGCCACGAAACCGGCGCGACCCTATTTTTCCTCGGGCCCCTGCGCAAAGCCGCCGGGCTGGGATGCCGCCAAGCTGGCCGATGCCACGCTCGGTCGTTCGCACCGCTCCAAGATCGGCAAGCAGCGCCTTCAATATTGCATCGATCTGATGCGCGAGCTGCTGAAGCTGCCTGACACGCACCGCATCGGCATCGTTCCGGGCTCCGACACCGGTGCCTTCGAAATGGCGATGTGGACGATGCTGGGCGCCCGCCCGGTCACCGCGCTTGCCTGGGAAAGCTTCGGCGAAGGCTGGGTGACGGACGCCGTCAAGCAGCTGAAGATCGAGCCCACCGTGATCCGCGCCGATTACGGCCAGCTGCCCGATCTGGGCCAGGTCGATTGGTCGAACGACGTGCTGTTCACCTGGAACGGCACCACCAGCGGCGTTCGCGTGCCGAACGGTGACTGGATCGCTGACGATCGCGAGGGGCTGAGCTTCGCTGACGCGACCAGCGGCGTGTTCGCGTATGATCTGCCGTGGGACAAGATCGATGTCGCCACCTTCTCCTGGCAGAAGGTGCTGGGCGGCGAAGGCGCGCATGGCGTGCTGATCCTCGGCCCCCGCGCGGTCGAGCGGCTTGAGACCTACACGCCCGCCTGGCCGCTGCCGAAGGTGTTCCGCCTCGTCTCCAAGGGCAAGCTCGCCGAGGGCGTGTTCAAGGGCGAGACGATCAACACCCCGTCGATGCTGGCCGTCGAAGACGCGATCTTCAGCCTCGAATGGGCTAAGTCGCTGGGCGAGAACGGCCTCATCGCGCGCTCTGATGCGAACGCCAAGGCGCTCGACGAGATCGTCGCCGCCCGCGATTGGCTCGGGCATCTCGCGACGGATCCCGCCTCGCGCTCGACCACCAGCGTCTGCCTGACGGTCGATGCCGACGAAGCGGTGATCAAGAAGATGGTCTCGCTGCTCGAGGCAGAGGGCGCCGCCTATGACATCGGCGGCTATCGCGATGCCCCTCCGGGCCTGCGCATCTGGTGCGGTGCTACGGTCGACACCGCGGATATCGTCGCGCTGGGCCCGTGGCTCGACTGGGCCTACGCGACCGCCAAGGCGGCCTGAAGACCACCCACTCCCTTGCGTTACCCCGGGCTTGATCCGGGGTCACGCTTCTTCTCACCGTTGCGCCGCAGATGGCGGGCCCGGATCAGTTCCGGGGCGACGGTGCAGGCAAAGGACTATCCCATGCCCAAGGTTCTCATCAGCGACAAAATGGATCCCAAGGCCGCGCAGATCTTTCGCGAGCGCGGCGTGGAAGTGGACGAAATCACTGGCAAGACGCCGGAAGAGCTGAAGGCGATCATCGGCCAATATGATGGCCTGGCGATCCGCAGCTCGACGAAGGTCACCAAGGAGATCCTCGAGGCGGCGACCAACCTCAAGGTCGTCGGCCGTGCCGGCATCGGCGTCGACAATGTCGACATCCCGGCGGCTAGCGCGAAGGGCGTGGTCGTGATGAACACCCCCTTCGGCAACTCGATCACCACCGCCGAACACGCCATCGCACTCATGTTCGCGCTCGCCCGCGACCTGCCGGAGGCCGACAAGTCGACCCAGGCGGGCAAGTGGGAAAAGAACCGCTTCATGGGCGTCGAGGTCACCGGCAAGACGCTGGGCCTGATCGGCGCGGGCAACATCGGCTCGATCGTCGCCGATCGCGCGCTGGGCCTGAAGATGAAGGTTGTCGCCTACGATCCGTTCCTCACCGAGGAACGCGCGATCGAGCTTGGCGTGCAGAAGGTCACGCTGGACGAGCTGCTGGCCCGTGCGGACTTCATCACGCTGCACACGCCGCTGACCGAGCAGACCCGCAACATCCTGTCGGCCGAGAATCTCGCCAAGACCAAGAAGGGCGTGCGGATCATCAACTGCGCGCGCGGTGGCCTGATCGACGAGGCGGCGCTGAAGCAGGGCCTCGACAGCGGCCATATCGGCGGCGCGGCGCTCGACGTGTTTGTCACTGAGCCGGCGAAGGAAAGCCCGCTGTTCGGCACGCCGAACTTCATCTCCACGCCGCACCTCGGCGCGTCGACCACCGAAGCGCAGGTGAACGTCGCCATTCAGGTGGCCGAGCAGATGGCGGACTATCTCGTGTCGGGCGGCGTCACCAACGCGCTCAACATGCCCAGCCTCACGGCTGAGGAAGCGCCCAAGCTGAAGCCGTACATGAGCCTTGCCGAAAAGCTCGGCAGCCTCGTCGGGCAGCTGGCTCATGGCGCGATCGATCGCATCTCGATCCACATGGAAGGCGCCGCGGCGGAGCTGAACCCCAAGCCGCTGACCAGTGCGGTGCTGAAGGGCTTCCTCGGCACGCAGACCGATACGGTGAACATGGTCAACGCGCCGCTGCTCGCGCGCGAGCGCGGCATGGAAGTGCGCGAGATCCGCACCGAGCGTGAGGGCGATTACCACACGCTGCTTCGCGTCTCGGTCCGCACCGCGGATGGCGAGCGTTCGGTCGCGGGCACTTTGTTCGGCGATCAGGCCGCGCGCCTCGTCGAGCTGTTCGGCATCAAGGTCGAGGCCGATCTGACCGGCGCGATGCTGTACGTCGTGAACGAGGACGCACCGGGATTCATCGGCCGTCTGGGCACCACGCTGGGCGAGGCCGGGGTGAACATCGGCACCTTCCATCTCGGCCGCCGTCAGGCGGGTGGCGAGGCGGTGCTGCTGTTGTCGGTGGACCAGCCGGTGACGGCGGAACTGCTGGCGACCGTGAAGGCGCTGCCGGGGGTGAAGACCGCGATGGGGCTTCGCTTCTAAGCCCTTTTGCCCGGAGCCAGCGCGGCCTTCTTCCGGAGAAGAATGGCCGCGCCTGGCATCATTTCGGCGATGATCCGGCCGCGGCACCTGGTGTCGCGGCCGGATCGGTTTTTCGGCCCCCCGCGGGCGCCCAATACAGGCGCGCGCATCATCGAGGTTGACGGCGGCACCCGTGCGGGCAACGAGGCGCGCGACGTCGCCCGATCGCTTTGGTCGGGCGGCCATGCTTTCGCGTCATCGCGCGGCGGTACGCTGCGCAGGATGATGAATTTGAACGAGGTGCCTTTCAGATGATCGCCGTGGTGCTGTCGACTGCTCCTTTCCCGTGCGCCGATCTGATCGGGGCGAGCGCGTAAGATGACGACGCTGCTCCCCGAGGGGTTTCGCGATCGCCTGCCGCCGCATGCCGATGCGTCGGCGGCGGTCGAATCGCGAGTGCTCGCGGTCGCCCATTCCTATGGCTATGAGCGGGTCGACCCGCCGCTGGCGGAATTTGCCGATAGCCTCGCCTCGCGCCTGAAGGACGGCGGCCTCGCCGATGCGGTTCGCTTCGTCGATCCGGTCAGCCAGCGCACGATGGCGATCCGCCCCGACATCACGGCGCAGGTCGCGCGGATCGCGGCGACGCGCATGGCGCACCACCCGCGCCCGGTGCGGCTGAGCTATGCCGGGTCGGTGCTGAAGCTGCGCGGCGGGGCATTGCAGCCCGATCGCGAGGCGCGGCAGATCGGGTGCGAGCTGATCGGCCTCGATTCGGTCGCCGCCGCGCGCGAGGTCGTGACGGTGGCAGTCGAGGCACTGGCGGCGGCGGGCGCGACCGGCGTGTCGGTCGACTTCACCTTGCCCGACCTGGTCGAGACGCTGTCGTCCGGTCCGCTGCCGGTCAGCGATGTCGAGCAGTTGCGCGACCGGCTGGATGCCAAGGATGCGGGCGCCGTCGCGGCGCTGGCGCCGGAATATCTGCCGCTGATCGAGGCGGCGGGGCCGTTCGATGCGGCGATTGCGCGGTTGCGGGCGTTCGACAGCGCCGGCGTCCTGTCATCACGACTCGACGGGCTGGAGGCGATTTCGAGGGCGCTTGGCGGCCGCGCCACGCTGACGCTGGATCCGACCGAGCGGCATGGCTTCGAATATCAGACCTGGCTTGGTTTCTCGCTGTTCGCGCAAGGGGCGACGCGCGAGGTCGGGCGCGGCGGCACCTATACGCTGATGCATGAGGATGGCGCGGAGGAGGCGGCGACCGGCTTCTCGCTGTTCGCCGCATCGATCGCTGGCGATAGCGCGGGCAAGCGCCGGCGATTGTTCCTGCCGCTCGGCACGTCGGAAGCGGATGGCGCCGCGATGCGTTCTGCCGGCTGGGCGACGGTTGCCGCGCTTGCCGCCGGTGACACGCCCGAAGCGCAACTGTGCACCCACCTGTTCGTTGATGGTGAGGCCCGGCCGTTGGCTGGTTGACAGCGGCGTCGCGCCACGGCTACCGGCGCGGCGCATTTATGGACCCTTCTGGTCGCCGAGTCCTGTCGAAGGGCGGCCAGGATCATCCCGGCAGGGGGAGTATTGTATCCATGGCGAATGTTGCGGTGATCGGCGCCCAATGGGGTGACGAGGGCAAGGGCAAGATCGTCGATTGGCTGGCCGAGCGTGCCGACATGGTCGTCCGCTTCCAGGGCGGCCACAATGCCGGCCACACATTGGTCGTGGGCGAAAACGTCTACAAGCTGTCACTGCTGCCGTCGGGTATCGTGCGTGGCACGCCATCGGTGATCGGCAATGGCGTGGTGCTCGATCCCTGGGCGCTGAAGGCCGAGGTCGAGAAACTGTCGGGGCAGGGCGTGATGGTGTCGCCCGACACGCTGCGCATTGCCGATACCTGCGCGTTGATCCTGCCGTTCCACCGCGATCTCGACGGGCTGCGCGAGGATGCGAGCGGCGCCGGCAAGATCGGTACCACCCGCCGCGGCATTGGCCCCGCGTATGAGGACAAGGTCGGCCGCCGCGCGCTGCGCGTGTGTGACCTCGCGCATCTCGACGATCTCGATCCGCAACTCGACCGCCTGACGGCGCATCACGACGCGCTGCGCGCCGGATTCGGCGAGCCGCCGATCGATCGCGAGCGGTTGCTGACCGACCTGCGCGAGATTGCGGACTTCGTCCTGTCCTTCGCCAAGCCGGTGTGGCGTGACCTGAACGAGGCACGCGCCGCCGGCCGGCGCATCCTGTTCGAAGGCGCGCAGGGCGTGCTGCTCGACATCGATCACGGCACCTATCCGTTCGTCACCTCGTCCAACACGATCGCGGGCACCGCGGCGGGCGGCTCCGGCCTCGGGCCGGGTGCGGTCGGCTTCGTGCTGGGTATCGCCAAGGCGTACACCACGCGTGTCGGCTCCGGCCCGTTCCCGACCGAGCTCGACAATGAGACAGGCGAGCGGCTGGGAACGCGCGGGCATGAGTTCGGCACCGTCACCGGACGCAAGCGCCGTTGCGGCTGGTTCGACGCGGTGCTGGTGCGCCAGTCCGCAGCGGTCAGCGGCATCACCGGCATCGCGCTGACCAAGCTGGACGTGCTCGACGGGTTCGAGACGATCTCGATCTGCACCGGCTATCGCTTGCGCGGCGAGACGCTGGATTATTTCCCGTCGCACGCGGCCGATCAGGCCGCGGTCGAGCCGATCTACGAGACGATGGAAGGCTGGTCGCAGTCGACCGCCGGCGCGCGCAGCTGGGCCGACCTGCCGGCGCAGGCGATCAAGTACATCCGCCGCATCGAGGAACTGATCAACTGCCCGGTAACATTGGTGTCGACCAGCCCGGAGCGCGAGGACACGATCCTGGTTCGCGATCCCTTCGCGGACTGAGTGACACCACCCTCCCTGCGCAATGCGGGGAGGGGCGGTTTGCCTGCGTGCCGCTTTCCGTTACGGCTCTCCGCAAAACAAGCGGGAGAGTGAGATGGCCAAGGTGGTCAGGATCGGCGGTGCGGGCGGATTCCTCGGGGACAGTTCGGTCGCGGCGCCGCAATTGCTGGCAGGCGGCAAGCTCGATTACATGATCCTCGACTATCTGGCGGAAGCCACGATGGCGCCGCTGGGCCAGTTGAAGCAGGTGCGCCCGGACCAGGGCTATGCGCGCGATTTCACCGAATGGGTGTGGAAGGACAATCTGCGCGAGTTCAAGGCACAGGGCGTCCGCATCGTGACGAATGCGGGTGGCGTGAACCCGCAGGCGTGCCGCGCGCGGATGGAGGAGCTTGCCGCGGATGCCGGGCTTTCCTTCCGGATCGCAATCGTCACCGGCGATGACCTGATCGCGCGCGTGCCCGACTTTGCCGCCCAGGGCGTGGTCGAGATGTTCAACGACGCGCCATTCCCTGATCCCAAGAAGGTATGGACCGCCAACGCCTATCTTGGCGGCGGGCCGATCGCGGCGGCGCTGGCGGCTGGGGCGGAGGTGGTCATCACCGGGCGCGTGGTCGACAGCGCGCTGACGCTGGGCCCGCTGATGCATGAATTCGGCTGGGGGCCGGACGATCACGATCGGCTGTCGGCGGGATCGCTGGCGGGGCATGTGATCGAATGCGGCGCGCAGGCGACCGGCGGACTGTTCACCGATTGGGAGAAAGTGCCCGACTGGGCGCACATCGGCTATCCGGTGATCGAGTGCCATGAGAATGGCGATTTCATCGTCACCAAGCCGGAGGGGACGGGCGGCCTCGTCTCGGCAGCGGCGGTGGCGGAGCAGATCCTGTACGAAGTGGGCGATCCGCAGGCCTATGCGCTGCCCGACGTGGTGTGCGATTTCTCGCAGCTGAGCGTCACCGAAGAGGGCGAGGGCCGGGTGCGCGTGTCCAATGCCAGGGGTTATCCGCCGACCGGCAAGCTGAAGACCTGCGTCACATTTGAGAACGGTCATCGCTTTATCGGCATCATGCCGGTGGTCGGGCGCGACGCGGCGAAGAAGGCGCAGGCGCAGGCACAAGCGGTGCTGACCCGCGTTGGCGAGATGCTGCGCGGGCGCAACCTGCCGCCGCTGCGCGATACGCGCGTCGAATTGCTGGGGACCGAGGCAAGCTACGGCGCGCAGGCCAATCCGGCGTTGTCCGCAACGCGCGAGGTGATCGCGCGGATCGGGGCGGAGCATGAGGATGCCGAGGCGCTGGGCATCATGATGCGCGAGTTCGATTCGCCCACCACCTCGATGAGCGTGGGTTCGACCGGGTGGTTCGGTGCGCGGCCGACGATCTCGCCGGTGGCGCAGGTGTTTTCGTTCCTGGTCGATGGGGCATCGGTGAACGGCAGCGTGTCGCTGGGCGGGGAGACGATCACCGTTGCCAACCCGGCGCCGGCGACGCCGTTCGATCCGGCGATGATCGCGCGGCCGGAGGTGGATGATGAGGCGCCGGCGATTGGCGCTGACGAGGAGATGGTCGAGGTTCAGCTGATCGACCTTGCCTGGGCCCGCTCGGGCGACAAGGGCAATGCGTTCAACGTCGGCGTGATCGCGCGGCGGCCGGAATATCTGCCGTGGATCCGCGCCGGGCTGACCGAGGACGCGGTGCAGGCGTTCTTCGCACATGAGTTCGAAGGGGCGAGCCATCCCGAGGTTCGCCGGTACGAGCTGCCGGGGATGAATGCGATCAACCTGCATTGCATCCAGTCGCTGGGCGGGGGGCAGTTCGCCAGCCTGCGGCTCGATGCGCTGGCCAAGGGCAAGGCGCAGCAATTGCTGGACATGAAGGTGAAGGTGCCGCGGCGACTGGTCGGCTGAGCGAGCGGCGGCGGCCCCAGGGTGCTCAGCCGCCGCTGAGCGCCCGCTGGCGCCGCCGCTGCACCGAACTGCCGATCCCCATCGCCTCGCGATATTTGGCGACGGTGCGGCGGGCGATGTCGAAGCCCTTGGCGTTGAGCAGCTCGACGATCGTGTCGTCGCTGAGGATCTTGGCACCTTCATTGGCGACGAGGCCGCGGATCGCGCTTTTCACCGCTTCGGCGGACACGGCATCGCCGCCGTCGGCGGACTGGATCGCCGAGGTGAAGAAGTATTTGAGCTCGAACAGCCCGCGCGCGCAGCTGAGATATTTGTTCGAGGTCACGCGGCTGACGGTCGATTCGTGCATCTCGATCGCGTCGGCGACCTGCCGCAGCGTCAGCGGGCGAAGATGCGCGACGCCTTTCAGGAAGAACGCCTCCTGCTGGCGCACGATCTCGGTCGCGACGCGGATGATCGTCTTCTGCCGCTGGTCCAGCGCCTTCACCAGCCAGTTGGCGCTGGCCAGCATGTCGCCGAGCCACGCCTTGGAGGCCTTGTCCTGCGGACCCGACGACAGCTCTGCATGGTATCGCCGGTTGACCAGCACGCGCGGCAGGGTGGCGCTGTCGAGCTCCACGATCCAGCCGCCCCGTGTGCGGCGCACGTGGAGGTCGGGCGTCACCGCCTGCATCGGCTCCCCGCCGAAGCGGAGCCCGGGCTTCGGATCATAGCCGCGCAGCTCGCGGATCATGTCGGCCATGTCCTCGTCATCGACCTCGCAGATCCGCTTCAGCCGGGCGAGATCGCCGCGCGCGACGAGATCGAGGTTGTCGATCAGGCGCGCCATCGCGGGATCGTAGCGGTCGGCCTCGCGCGCCTGCAGCGCGATGCATTCGGCGAGGTTTCGGGCGCCGACGCCCGTGGGGTCGAAGGTGTGGATGACCCCCAACAGGCGCTCAACAGCCTCCAGCGGCACGCCCAGGCGGCTGGCCACGTCGGCGAGTTCGGTCGTCAGGTAACCCGCCTCGTCGATCAGGTCGATCAGATGCTGGGCCACGAACAGGTCGCCCCCGCCAAGCACCTCGCCTGCCTGATACAGCAGGTGTTCGGCCAGCGATCGATCCCCGGCGGCAAGGGCATCGAGGTCGGGCCCGTCCTCCAGGCTGCCGCCCGTCGCGCCGGTGAGGCCGAGGCCGTCCCCCGCCGCGCGATCGCCGGTCATGCTATCGAGCGGGCTGTCGTCGAATCGCTCTGCCACGATGTCGACGTCGAGTGCCTCGCCAGCCGCTTCGCCGGAGAGGACGAGTTCGTCAGCCGGGGCCGGCTCGTCGCGGGGCGCTTCGGGCTCACGCTCCGGCACCGGCGCATCGTCCGCCGCGGGCAGTGCCTCCAGCAGCGGGTTCTTCTCCAGCTCCTCGGCGATGACGCCTTCGATCTCGAGGTTCGACAGCGTCAGCAGCTTGATTGCCTGCTGCAACTGCGGCGTCATCACCAGCGATTGCGACTGACGCAGGTCGAGGCGCGGCGCGAGGCTCATCTCGTGGCGGCGCCACCGCAGGCACGCCTGACGCTACCCTGGCCATGCGCGGTCCGGGCAGAACCCGGGACTGCGAGGAGAGGGACGGTCAGCATCGGCTCAGAGCGAGAATTCTTCGCCCAGATAGAGGCGGCGAACATTGGGATCGGCGACCAGATCCGCAGGGGCGCCAGAGAACAGCACCCGGCCATCGTAGATGATGTAGCCGCGGTCGACGATTTCGAGCGTCTCACGCACATTGTGATCGGTGATGAGCACCCCGATCCCGCGGCTCTTGAGCTGTTTCACCAGCGCGCGGATGTCGGCGATCGACAGCGGGTCGATGCCGGCGAAGGGTTCATCGAGCAGGATGATCGAGGGATCGGCGGCCAGTGCCCGGGCGATTTCCGCCCGGCGCCGCTCACCGCCGGACAGCGCCATGGCGGGCGCGTCACGCAGCCGGGTGAGGCCGAATTCGTCGAGCAGCCGGTCGAGCTTCTGCTGGCGCGCGGTGGCATCCGGCTCGTTCAGTTCGAGCACGGTCAGGATGTTCTTCTCGATCGTCAGGCCGCGAAAGATCGACGTTTCCTGCGGCAGGTAACCGAGGCCCAGGATCGCCCGCCGGTACATCGGCAGACCGGTGATATCCTCACCATCCAGCATGATGCGGCCCGCATCCGGCTTCACCAGCCCCATCACCGAATAGAAGCACGTCGTCTTGCCCGCGCCATTGGGGCCGAGCAGGCCGACCACTTCGCCGCGCCCGACCGACACCGAGACGTCGCGCAGCACCGTCCGCTTGTCATAGGACTTCGCGATCGAGACGACCTGCAGGCCGTCGGAAATCGGCGCCTCGTGGACTGCTTCCACCTCTTCGAGTGTCGTGACCTCGTCCATCGCCTGTTCTTGCCTCGCCAATCGTTCCAGTGCCTCGTCAGTCGAATGGCAACTGGCAGGAATCATGCATCAGAAACATTCATCAGTGATGATGCATAATGCACGCGCAGAGGGAAACCCCCGATCGCGGCGGGTTGCTCCCGGTCAGTTTCGCTTCGGAACGGAGAAGGTGCCGGTGACGCGGCCCGACGGCGCCGTCGTGACATTGCCCGAGCCGCTGCCGCCACCGCGCACCGACGATCCGTCCATCACCGCGCGGCCGGTGTCGAGGTTGATCGTCAGGCGGCCGCCGTTCACGGTATTGGCGCCCTGCGTCAGCGAGACGCCGCCGATCATGGTGATGACGCGACGGTTCAGGTCATACACGGCGAACTGGCTGCGCGCCGTCTGATCAGGGCGACGCACGACGACCCCGCCCGATGCGTCCAGCCGCGATACCTGCGGGTTCCCGTCCACGATCTGGCCGGTGTAGTTCACCGTCATTCGCGCCGCGCTCAGCGACATTTCGGCCTGGCGAACCGACACATTGCCCAGCAGTACCGCGCGGTTGGCGCGATCCTGAAGCTCGATCGTGTCCGCCGCGAAGTCGATCGGCGCATTGGTATTGTGCCGCGTCTGAGCACCGGCCGTGGTCGCCAGCGGAGCGGTTGCCAGGCAAAGGGCGAGAAGGACCGGACGTGTCATGCGCGCTATCTCGCCCCTCGCGGGTTCACGCGCAAGCGGGCATTGCCGCGCAACGTGACGGTTCGCGCCTCCAGATCGGCATCGAGCCGGTCCGCGCTGAACGTTCCCTGCGATACCGTGCCCGTCACCGCGTCGCGCGAGCGCAGCTTGCGGGTTTTCAGGTCAACCTCGGCATCCTGAGTGTCGAGTGTGTAGTTGTTGGGCCCGCGAAAGGCGATCGGCCCGTCCACATTCACCCGCTCGCTTTCCATGTCGTAGCGGCCGCTGGGGGCGGTCAGCGACGCCGGGCCATCCTCCAGCCGGATGCGCGCGATCAGTTCGTTGAGCTGTACCACCGGTTCGGCCGAGCTGCGCTGCACCGCCGAGCCGGCGTCGAGCGTGAAGGGCTGGCCCTTGGCGTCGGAGCCGCGATATTGCGCCTTCTGGATCTTCAGCCGCTCCTTGGCGACCTCCACCTTGTTCTTGTCCAGAACGAACGACACGTCCCCAGCGCGCGTCAGCGGGGCCATCACCAGAAAGGCCGCCAGAACGCCGATCAGTACGGGCAGCAGCCAGTACATCACCGAGATCAACCGATCGTGCCGGCTGCCCGGTGCCGCCCAGCGCTGCCGCCTGGAGCGTTCCCGGATGGCTATTTCAGACATGCGTGACGCCATTCCCCTTGCCCGTCGCCGGTCGCCCGGCGGGCATCAAACGCGACGAGCGCCAAAAAAGCCGCAGCCCCGCCTTGCTTCGTGCCAACACGGCGCGCTCAGGCGCCGCGCCGCCATCACAAGCGGGGTGTGGCTCACGCATGGGCGAAGATGTCGGTTTCCGGCCAGCCGGCGAGATCAAGCTCGGCACGGTGCGGCAGGAAGTCGAAGCAAGCCTGCGCCAGCGCCGTGCGACCCTCGCGGGCGAGTCGCCGATCCAGTTCCTCGCGCAGGCGATGGAGGTAGCGCACGTCCGACGCGGCATATTCACGCTGCGCGTCGTTCAGGTCGGGACCGCCCCAGTCGGACGATTGCTGCTGCTTGGAGATGTCCTGCCCCAGCAATTCGCGAACCAGCTCCTTCAGGCCATGCCGGTCGGTGTAGGTGCGCACCAGGCGCGAGGCGATCTTGGTGCAATAGACCGGGGCCGCGACAATCCCCATGTAGTGGCGGATCGCCGCGATATCGAAACGGCCGAAATGGTAGAGCTTGAGCCGCGTCGGATCGGCCAGCGCCGCCCGCAGATGGGGGGCGGCATAATCGGACCCGGGGTTGAACCGCACCAGATGCTCATCGCCGGTGCCGTCGGAAATCTGCACCAGGCACAACCGGTCACGCGGCGTGATGAGCCCCATGGTTTCGGTGTCGACGGCAAGCGGGGCACCCGGAACGAACACATCGCCCGGCAGGTCTTCTTCATGGAAATATACGGCCATCGTGATGCCCTAGCGCGGCGCGCCAAAAGGCTCAACAACACACCGTAGCGCTCACATTCTGCAGAAAATCCAGCGACGGGCTGTGCCTTCAACGCGACAGTTGCGCAATGATCGCAGCGTAATACTTGTTTTTGGTGACGATTCTATTCGCGGTAGGTGCGCGGATGCGCTATGACGAGTCTCGTGGCGCATCAGCTTTCGCGTCACGGAGCTCCGCGCCGGCCGTCCATCGCGCGGATCTTGAACGATTTTGCGGGCGGAGCGGGAAGACGAACAGGGTTTATGGGTTACGACAAAGGTGGCCGCGGCAATCGTGGCGGACGCGGGCGCGACAAGCGCGATGACTTCGGCGGCGGCGATTTCGGCGGCGACTTCGGTGGCGGTGGTTTTGGCGGCGGCGGTTTCGGCGGCGACCGTGGTGGTTTCGGTGGTGATCGCGGCGGCTTTGGTGGCGGCGGCGGTGGCTTCCGTGGCGGCGGTGGCGGCTTCGGCGGCGGCGGCTTCGGCGGCGGC
>NZ_LAZX01000088.1 GCF_000980895.1 Sphingomonas sp. Ag1
GGCGCCAGCAGGCGTAGGGGGGAGCTTGGTCATGGTCGGTCGGCCTCCAAAGTGTTGTCTCGACAACTTCACTTTAGACACCCGCTGGCCGGCCATGGCTTGCCCTGATGAACCCTGCGGCCGCTACGCGGCCTTGTCTCCATCAGGGCCATAGCGGCTCCCGAACCGACGCTCCCCAATGTGCTACGGCTCGGCTTTCATCTCCGAGCATATCGAGCAGGCGTGCATCGCCCTCAAAATCCGCCTCATCCATTCGCTGCCGGGGCGTCCTCGCGGGCGCGGCAAGATCGAGCGGCTGTTCCGCACCATCAACGACATGTTCCTGCCCGACCTGCCCGGCCACCTGATCGCGGGCAAGCCGCTGTCGGCGCCAGTGCTCACGCTCGACGAGCTGCGCGCCCGCTTCGAGGCGTTCGTGTGCGGCGTCTATCATCGTCGCCCGCATGGCAGCACCGGCGAACCGCCGATCACGCGCTGGCAGAAGGGCGGGTTCCTGCCCGCAATGCCCGACAGCCTTGAACAGCTCGACATGCTGCTCGTGCACGTGCCCAAGCCCCGTAAAGTGCTGCGCGACGGCATCCGTCTGATGGGCAGGCGCTATGTCGAACCCACGCTCGCGGCCTTCGTCGGCGAGCAGGTCGAGGCGGTCTATGACCCCCGCGACCTGACCGAGATCCACGTCTACCACCAGGGCCGGTTCGTCTGCCGTGCGCTCAGCTCCGAGCACGCTGGGCACCCGTCGTTGCGCGCGATCCAGCGCGCCCGGCGCGGCGCGAAGGAGCGCGACAAGCAGGTGCCTGCCCCCACGGAGACCTTCGATGGCGACCAAGAGGATACGGCTTCCCGGCCCACCACCTACCGAGGGCTCCGGCTCTACGCCGCTGACGATTGAGTTCCTGGTCGAGCAGCCGTTCCTGGCGACCCGCGAACATGCCCGGTTCGTCGAGTTTGCCGAAGCCTGCGCGCACTACCGCTATATCGGCGTGTGTCATGGCCGGCCGGGCGTCGGAAAGACGCGATCGGCGCGCGAGTTTTCCAGCTTCCCCGACCTGGGGGAATATGCCGCGCTCCGTCCCATTGCCGCGCTCCTTGGCGAAAAGGTCGCTCGCTGCCGCGCCGTCTTCTACACCGTGTCGGTCAGCAACACGCCCAAGACGATCGACGCGGTGTTGGGCCTCAACCTCATTAAGCTGGGCTATGCCCGGCTGACGGTCGCGGGCGGCTCGCAGGACGAAATCACCCATGACGCCGCCCGCATCGCCTGCCCCCTCGTCATCGTCGACGAGGCCGACCGCCTGACCATAAAGTCGCTCGAACATCTCCGCGACATGGCCGATCGCCACGGCTTCGGGCTGATCCTGATGGGTATGCCGGGCTTGGAGAAGCGCCTCGCCCGCTATGCCCAGCTCTACTCGCGGATCGGCTTCGTCCACGAGTTCAACCCGCTTACCGAGACCGAAATGCGGCTGCTGCTCGCGACCCACGCCGGCGATTTCGGGATCAGCTTCGACCCGGCCCAACTCGACGCGATCGAAGCGCAGGCAGCCGTGATCCGCATCACGCGCGGCAACTTCCGGCTCATGGAGCGCCTGTTCGCGCAGATGCGGCGGATCATGACCCTCAACCGCGTCGAGGAGGTCACCGCTGACATCGTTCAGGCCGCGCGCGATTGCCTCGTCATCGGACCCGGCAACTGACAAATAGCGCGATCAGAACGCCGCCATTTAGCGCGAGCGTTTACAGGAGATGCCGAGAATCTCGGCGGTTTCGGCTTCCGATTTCTCATCGATCGTCCGCAAGACGAGCGTGTCCTTGAGCGATGCGGGCAGGGCGGCGATCGCTTTCATGGCCTCTGCCAGCTGCTGCTCGGCGCCGATCGCCTGGTCGGGTAGTGGCGCCTCGTCGACGACATGTTCGGCTTCCCCCAGCGCCAGCGCGTGGGAGAAGAAGTTGCGGACCGCGCGGCGGCGGCGCCAGTCATGGCATTTGTTGATGACGATCCGCGACATCCAGACCGGAAAAGGTCGCGCAGCGTCATAGCGGTTGAGTGCGGCGAAGGCGGCGACGAAGCTCGCCTGGGTCACGTCGAGCGCTTCGTCGCGGTTCCCGACATGGCTGCGCACGAGGCGGTGCACCCAGCCCTGATGCCGGCGGACCAGCTCGCCATAGGCCGCTTGCCGGCCTCCAAGCGCCAGAGCCGCGAGCTCCCCGTCCGAGCAGTCGGGGAGGCACGCGGTCATTTGGACTTGGCCGTCAGCGCTTTCACCACGGCGTCGTCGAACTTGTCCGTCTGATCCGGGCGCAGCACGGCCCGCATCGCGAAGATATGCTCGAGTGTTTCCTTCTGCAGCGCGCCCATCGCCTGGTGCGAGCGATCCACCGCCCCTGCAACCCGAGGACCATAGCCATGCTCCGCCTCGATCGCCTCGGCGAGCCGCGCGTTATCGGCGCGCAGTTCGGCCTCCAGTGCCTGACGCCGGATCGCATAGTTCTTCTCGATCGTCTCGAGACGGCTATGTTGCGCGGTGTCCAGCTTCAGATCGCGATGGAGCAGGTCGTGCAACTCATTTTCGACCGGGCGCACCGGAACCACATAGACGCGGCCGATGACCACACCGGCGATCGCCGCGGCAAAGGTCAGCAGGACGAGGAGCAGGAGCCGGCGGTCGCGCATCATTGTGAACTCAGCAGCGTCGAAGGAGCGAGCGCGAGCCGCGCGTCAAAGGGCGATATCGGCCCGGCTTCGGTCGACCGCACAGGCACGGCCGAGCCGGCAATTCCCAGGAACAAGGCTGCTGCCGCGGCGATACCGAATGTCGTGGCGCTCAGGCGGGGCATGGCCTGGAGCCGGGCGATCTCGGCCATGACGCGGCTGTCCAGCCCGGCAAGCCGGGGATCGAGCGGCGCTTCCCGCAACCGGCTGAGCATGTCGTCGAGGTGGTCCATGATGTTTCTCCGTCTTCACTTCTCAATAAGCAGGATGGTCCGGCAACCCTTGTCCGGGAACAAAAAGAAAAGTGCGAGGGGTGCAGGTCGCGGCTGCGTATTCTCTCATGTCACTGACAGGAGAATGTCCAAATGCGCTTCTTTTCGCCGCTCGCAGCCATCGCCGCCGTCGGCCTGAGTGTTTCGGCTCCGGCCTACGCCCATCCCAAGCTCGTGTCCTCGACGCCCGCCGCCAACGCCAGCGTCCCGGCGCCGTCGCGTATAACGCTCACCTTCAGTGAAGGTCTGATGCCGAAGCTGTCGGGCGCCGAGATCGTGATGACCGGCATGCCCGGCATGCCCAACCACCGCATGGCGGTAACCGGCTTCAAGACGTCCGTCGAAGGCGACAAGACGCTCGTGCTGACGCTCGCCAAGCCGCTCATGGCGGGCAGCTATCAGGTCGCCTGGCACGTCGTCTCGACCGACACGCACCGCATCCAGGGCAATCTCGCCTTTACCGTCAAGTGACGCCATGAACGACGTGGCACTCGTCGCCGTCCGCTGGGCGCTCTACGTCGATCTCGGCCTGTTGTTCGGCCTGCCGCTGTTCGCGCTCTATGCGCCCGGCGGCGGCCGGATGGTACAGCGGCATCTGCCGATGGTAGCAATGGTGGCCGGTCTCGCCTGTCTCGCCCTCCTGCTGTCGGCGCTGGGGTTCGCGTTGCAGGCAGCGGCCATGACCGGGCTGCCGCTCACCCAGCCTGATCTTTCCATGGTCGCAGAGCTGTTCAACGGCACGTCCATGGGAACGGCGCTGAAGGCGCGCCTCGTCGCGCTCCTCGTTCTTCTGCTCTCCATCCCCTTCTATCGCCGGCAATCCCGTCCTGCCTTCATCGCCTCCACTCTGGCAGGCGCGGTCGCACTCGCGACCCTCGCCTGGAGTGGGCATGGCGCGGCTGGCGAAGGCGAGGCGGGCTGGCTGCAACTGGGGGCCGATCTCATCCATCTGCTCGCCGCCGGCGCCTGGGTCGGCGCGCTTGCCGCATTCCTCGCGCTGGTACTTCCCAGGCTCGCAACCGACGATCTCGCCGCTCAAGACATGGACCGGGTCACGCTCGCCGAGGAAGCGTTGCGGGGCTTCTCCCTCGTCGGCACGATCATCGTCGCCCTGCTGATCCTGACCGGGACGGTGAACGGCTGGTTCCTCGTCGGTCCGGGCAACATCGCCTCGCTCGGGCAGTCGACCTACGGCCTGCTGCTCATCGCCAAGCTGCTGCTGTTCGCCGGCATGCTGGGCCTGGCCGCGCTCAACCGTTATCGCCTGACCCCGGCACTTGCGCAGGCGATCGAGGAAGAGGACGCGCCACGGGCGCAGGCGCTGCTGCGCGCGAGCCTCGTCGTCGAAGGCGGTCTTGCGATCGTCATTCTCGGGCTCGTCGCCTGGCTGGGGACACTATCGCCGCCCATGTCGATGTAGCTTATCGTTTCGGACGCCTCGCGTTGGGAGAAGCCAATGCAATCCTACACCCCGCCGCTCGGGACCGGATCGACGAAAGACTATGATCGCGCGATCCGCCTGTGGACGCGGGAGAAGCGGTGGCGTGCCGCCATGCTCGCCGCCCTGGCGCCCAAAGCCGGTGAGACGGTCGTCGACGTCGGCTGTGGCACCGGCAGCTTCGCGCTGATGCTCAAGCAAGCCGAGCCCAGGACGCAGGTGATCGGTCTCGATCCCGATGCCGAGGCGCTCGACATCGCGCGGCACAAGGCCGCTGTGCGGCGGGCCGATATCGACTGGCGTCAGGGATTTGCCAGGGACGTGGCCCCGGGTACCGCCGACGCTGTCGTGTCGAGTCTCGTGCTGCATCAGATGCCGGTCAGGGAGAAGGCGGCAACCCTGCGCGCCATGTTCGCCATGCTGCGCCCGGGTGGGCGCCTGGTGATCGCCGATTATGGCCGCCAGCAGGGTTTCATGCGGCTTGCCTTCCGCCTGACCGTGCAGCGGCTCGATGGCATCGATGATACCCGGCCCAATGCCGACGGCGTGCTCCCCGGCCTGATCGCGGCGGCCGGCTTCAGGCATGTGGCCGAGACGTTTCGGCTTTTGACCATCACCGGCGCGATCGACTTGTTTACGGCGCATCGACCGGCGCAGGACCACGGCCTTACGGTTGCCAATGACCTTGGCTGATGGCGGCCAGGCGAACGGGCCCGCCGATTTGTCCGCTTAGGCGATTACGTATTGACCCTGACACGGTGTCAGACCCTAGATCGTCAGGCGTCGAAAGGAGCAAGGCGATGAACGAGACACATGGAGCGGCGCATGGCGGCGGTTGCTGCGGCGGCCACAGCGCCGCGAAAGCGGCGACCGGCGTCAAGGACCCGGTCTGCGGCATGACCGTCGACCCGGCGACCACGGCGCATCAAGCCGAGCATGGCGGTGAACGCTATCATTTCTGTAGCGCGGGCTGCCGGACCAAATTCATCGCCGATCCCGAGCGCTATCTCGGCCCGCCAGCGCCGCCGGTCGCGGCGCCCGAAGGCACGATCTGGACCTGCCCGATGCATCCAGAGATCCGGCAGGACCATCCCGGATCCTGTCCGATCTGCGGCATGGCGCTCGAGCCCGCGACCGTGACTGCCGACAGCGGCCCCAGCCATGAGCTGGTCGATTTCACACGGCGCTTCCGGGTCGGCCTGATGCTGGCCCTCCCGGTGCTGATCCTCGAGATGGGCGCGCATCTCTTTCCCGCGATCCATCGCCTCGTGCCGATGTCGATCTCGGTATGGATCCAGTTCGTGCTGGCGACACCCGTCGTGCTCTGGGCGGGCTGGCCCTTCTTCGAGCGTGGCTGGGCCTCGCTCAAGACCCGCAACCTCAACATGTTCACCCTGATCGCGATGGGGACCGGGGTCGCCTGGATCTACAGCGTCGTCGCGACGCTCGCGCCCCAGCTGTTCCCGCCCGCCTTCCGCGGAGAGGACGGCATGGTTGCCGTCTATTTCGAGGCGGCCGCGGTGATCACTGTCCTCGTGCTGCTCGGCCAGATGCTCGAACTGCGCGCGCGCGAGCGGACCTCGGGCGCGATCAAGGCGCTGCTTAACCTTGCGCCAAAGACCGCGCGCCGGATCGGCTCCGATGGCAGTGAAGAGGAAATCAGCCTCGATCTCGTTGTGGTCGGCGACCGCCTGCGTGTGCGTCCCGGCGAGAAGGTGCCGGTCGATGGCGTGGTCGAGGACGGCCGTTCCTCGCTCGACGAGTCGATGGTCACCGGTGAGTCCATGCCCGTCACCAAGGCCAAGGCCGACACGGTGATCGGCGGCACGCTCAACCAGACCGGCGCGCTCGTTATCGTCGCCGACAAGGTTGGCCGAGACACCATGCTGGCGCGCATCGTCCAGATGGTCGCCGAGGCGCAGCGCTCGCGCGCGCCGATCCAGCGCATGGCCGATCAGGTGTCGGGCTGGTTCGTGCCCGTGGTCATCGCGGTCGCGGTGGTCGCGTTCATCGCCTGGGGCATCTGGGGCCCCGAGCCGCGCTTCGCCTACGGGCTGGTTGCGGCGGTCGCCGTGCTGATCATCGCCTGTCCCTGCGCACTGGGTCTCGCCACGCCGATGTCGATCATGGTCGGGGTTGGCCGCGGCGCCGGGCTCGGCGTCCTCATCAAGAATGCCGAAGCGCTCGAGCATATGGAAAAAGTCGACACGCTCGTCGTCGACAAGACCGGCACGCTGACCGAAGGCCGGCCTGCCGTCACCCAGATCGTGCCGGCGCCCGGCTTCGACGAAGCCGAACTGCTGCGGCTTGCCGCCTCGGTCGAGCGGGCCTCCGAGCATCCGCTCGCGCTGGCGATCGTCGAGGCCGCCAAGGATCGCGGCATCCCCACGAGCGACGTCACCGACTTCGATTCCCCCACCGGACGCGGCGCGCTCGGCACCGTCGACGGCCGCCGGATCGTGCTCGGTAATGCGCGGTTCCTCTCGGAAGAGGGCATAGCAACCGACGCGCTGGCGGAGCAGGCCGACGCCCTGCGCCGGGATGGCGCCACCGCGATCTTCATCGGCGTCGACGGCACCGTCGGCGGCGCCTTTGCAATCGCCGATCCCGTGAAGCAGACGACGCCGGAGGCCCTGGCCGCACTCAAGGCCGAAGGCATTCGCGTGGTGATGTTGACCGGCGACAACCGCACCACAGCAGAGGCGGTGGCAAGGCGGCTCGGCATTGACGATGTCGAAGCCGAGGTACTGCCCGACCAGAAGAGTGCCGTCGTCGCGCGGTTGAAAAGCGAGGGGCGCGTGGTGGCGATGGCCGGCGACGGGGTCAACGACGCCCCCGCACTGGCTGCCGCCGATGTCGGTATTGCCATGGGCTCGGGCACCGACGTCGCGATCGAGAGCGCGGGCGTGACGCTGCTCAAGGGCGATCTCATGGGCATCGTGCGGGCACGGCGGCTGAGCCAGGCGACCATGTCCAACATCCGCCAGAACCTGGTCTTCGCCTTCATCTACAATGTCGCCGGGGTGCCGGTGGCGGCGGGCGCGCTCTATCCGCTGTTCGGCATCCTGCTCTCGCCGATCATCGCGGCCGCCGCCATGGCGCTCTCCTCGGTCAGCGTGGTCACCAACGCGCTGCGCCTCAACCGGAAAGCGCTGTGAACATCGGGGAGGCGTCGAAGCAAAGCGGGGTCTCGGAGCGGATGATCCGCCATTATGAGAAGATCGGCCTCATCCCGGCGCCGCCGCGCCGGGGAGCGGGTTATCGCGACTATGGCGAGAGTGACCTCCATCGCCTGCGGTTCATCGCCAATGCCCGCGATCTCGGTTTTCCGATCGAGGAGATCCGGACCCTGCTCGGCCTGTGGGCCGACACGGGCCGCAGCAGCGCCGATGTAAAGCGGGTCGCGTTGGCGCGGGCGGAGGAATTGCAGCGCAAGGCCGAAGCGCTGACGACCCTGCGCGAGACCCTCGTCGATCTCGCCGAGCGCTGTCATGGCGACGAGCGGCCAGATTGTCCCATCATCGCGGAACTGAGTCTCGACAGAAAATGTTAGCGCCGGCCGCCTCTCGGACCAGACCCGCTCTGGCGGCCGGGGTGCTGATCGCACTTGGCATTCTCACGACGGGCCTCGCGATATATTTCCTCGCAGTCCGCCCGCCACTGCTGGCGGAGGATCTTCGCCATATCGGCGGCAACCCGCAGACCCTTTCGCCGGTATTGCGGGACTGGTTCGGCGGGATAGCTGGCTCGCCCGTGCGACCGCACTGAGCCTCCTGATCGTATTTGGCCGCTTTTCATACAGCAATGTCGTGCTGAGCTCTGACTTCTGGGGCTGGCATATGCGAGGCAATCCCTCCGTAGGACTACGGAGTGCGCAGAGGCTTCCTGCGCTTCAGGGCTTGTTGCACCGCAGCAGGAGCGAAAATGTGCAGAGTCGAAGCAATATCCCTGACCCGTTGGACGGTCTGGCCACGACGCTGGATCGGTCGAGCTTCGCCGCCATCGCGCAGCTGACTTCAGGCCAGTCGCCCGCCACTTTGGCGCAGTCTTTTTCCGACTGGTGGACGCACATTCTCTGCTCGCCAGGCAGGCAGCTGCAGCTCGCCGCCAAGGGCGGGCGCAAGCTGATGCGGCTCGCCGACTATGCCATGCGCAGCGCATCCGGCAGCGATCACGAGCCGGCGATCGATCCGCTGCCCCAGGATCGGCGCTTCGCCGACGCAGCCTGGAAGCGCCATCCGTTCGACCTGATCGAGCAGGCCTTCCTGCTCCAGCAGCAATGGTGGCATGCCGCGACGACCGGCGTGAGCGGCGTCACCGGGCACCACGAAGCGATCGTCGAGTTCGCGACCCGCCAGATGCTCGACATGGTGTCCCCGACCAATTTCATCCCGACCAACCCCGTGCTCCAGCAGCGCATCCTCGAAACCGGAGGACAATGCCTTGTCGAGGGTGCGCGATTTTTTTGCGACGACCTGGAACGCCTGGTACGCGGGGAGCCCGCAGCGGGCACGGAGGCCTATCGGGTCGGCGAGAAGGTCGCAGCCACGGCTGGCAAGGTCGTGTTTCGCAACAGGGTCATGGAACTGATCCAATATGCGCCCGCAACCGAGACGGTGCGTCCGGAGCCGATACTGATCGTGCCGGCATGGATCATGAAATATTACATCCTCGACCTCTCCCCGGAAAATTCGCTCATCCGCTGGCTGGTAGGGCAGGGCTACACCGTGTTCTGCATCTCCTGGCACAATCCCGACAGCGCCGACCGCGATCTCGACATGGAGGATTATCGCCTGCTTGGGCCGATGGCCGCCGTGGATGTCATCCAGGCGATTACCGGCACCGAGAAGATCCACGCGGCCGGCTATTGTATCGGCGGCACGCTGCTCGCCATCACCGCGGCCGCGATGGCGCGCGATGAAGATAAGCGTCTGGCGAGCGTCACGCTGTTCGCCGCCCAGACCGAGTTTAGCGAGCCGGGCGAACTTGGCCTGTTCATCGACGAGGCGGAAATCAACCTGATCGATGCGATGATGTGGGCGCGCGGCTTTCTCGACAGCAGTCAGATGGGCGGCGCCTTCCAGATGCTGCGATCCAACGATCTGGTCTGGTCGCGCATCCTCTCGACTTATCTCATGGGCGAGCGCGAGCCGATGACCGACCTCATTGCATGGAATGCCGACGGCACCCGCATGCCCTATGCCATGCACGCGCAATATCTGCGGCGCTTGTTCCTCGACAATGACTTGGCCGAAGGGCGCTACGAGGCCGGCGGCCACCCGGTCTCGCTCTCGGGGCTGCGCATGCCGATCTTCATGGTGGGCACGGAAACCGACCACGTCGCGCCGTGGCGCTCGACCCACAAGCTCCACATGCTGACGGGCGCGGAGATCCGCTTCGTGCTGACGAGCGGTGGCCACAATGCCGGGATCGTCTCCGAGCCCGGGCATCCTCATCGCCACTTTCGCGTCGCGACACGGATGCAGGATGGCCCGGCGCCAGGTCCCGATACCTGGCTGGAGCGGGCCGAGCTGCGCGAAGGGTCGTGGTGGCCGGAATGGAGTTCATGGCTTGGATCGCACTCGGGCAAGGCGGCCGCCCCACCGTCGATGGGCGCGCCCGAACGGAACTATCCGCCGCTCGGTGATGCCCCCGGGCGCTACGTGCTGGAGCGCTGAGCCATGGCCACCGCCAACCTCATCGAGAACCGCACGTTCGACGAGATCGCCGTCGGCGACACGGCCAGCCTCACCCGCACGCTGACCGCCGACGACATCCAGCTCTTCGCGGCGGTGTCAGGCGACGTGAATCCGGCGCATCTCGACCCTGTCTATGCCGAAACGGACATGTTCCACAGGGTCATCGCTCATGGCATGTGGGGCGCGGGGCTCATCTCGGCGATCCTGGGAACCGAGCTGCCAGGGCCCGGTGCGATCTATCTCGGCCAATCGCTTCGCTTCACCCGCCCGGTGGGCGTCGGCGACACCATCACGGCCTGCGTCACCGTCGCGCAGAAGCGCGCCGAGCATCATGTCATCGTTCTCGACTGCGCCTGCGTGAACCAAAAGGGCGAGACCGCCATCAGCGGCCAGGCCGAGGTCAAGGCGCCCACCGAGAAAGTCAGCCGGCCCCGCATGCCGCTTCCCGACGTGCGGATCGCCAGCCACGACCGCTTCCGCCAGTTGATGGAGCGCGCCAAGGACGGATCCGCGTGCGTCACGGCCGTGGTCCATCCGTGCAGCGCCGACGCCATGCGCGCGGTGGCTGAGGCCGCCGACGCCGGCATCGTCGTTCCAATTCTCATCGGACCTGCGGCGCGTATGACGAATGCGGCGAAGGACGCCGGTGTCGATATTGCCGCCTTCCGGGTGATCGGGGTCCCGCACAGCCACGCCGCCGCCGCCGAAGCCGTCGCGCGCGTACGGGCCGGCGAAGCCGCGCTGCTGATGAAGGGTTCGCTTCATACCGACGAGCTCATGGGCGCGGTCGTATCGTCCGACATGGGCCTTCGGACCGAACGCAGGATCAGCCACGCCTATGTGATGGATGTGCCCGGCTATCCGCGCCCGCTCATCATCACCGACGCCGCGATTAACATCGAGCCGACGCTTGAGGACAAGGCCGACATCGCGCGCAACGCGATCGACCTTGCCCATGTGATCGGGATCGAACAACCCAGGGTCGCGATCCTCGCCGCCGTCGAGACGGTCAATCCAAGGATGCGCACCACATTGGATGCCGCGGCGCTCTGCAAGATGGCGGACCGGGGCCAGATCGAAGGCGCGCTGCTCGATGGACCGCTCGCCCTCGATAATGCGATCAGCGAGGCGGCCGTGCGCGACAAAAGTATCGTCTCGCCGGTCGCCGGCCGGGCGGACATCCTGCTGGTGCCCAATCTGGAGGCCGGCAACATGCTCGCAAAGCAGCTGACCTTCCTGGGCGGCGCCGATGCCGCAGGCGTGGTGCTCGGCGGGCGCGTTCCGATTATCCTCACCAGCCGGGCAGACAGCGTGCGCACGCGCCTCGCCTCCTGCGCGCTCGCGGTGCTGCTGGCGCGGGCTGCAACCAAGGCGTCTCCCGGCGTTGCGGGACAGCGCCGCGATGGCTGAAATCCTGTGCCTCAACGCCGGTTCGTCGAGCCTTAAGTTCGCGCTCTACGCCGAGCCGGGCACTGATGAGCCCTCTTTGCTGGCGAGCGGCAAGATCGAGAATATCGGCCTTGAGCCGCACCTGATCGCGCGCGATGCGAAGGGGGATGTCCTTGCCGACCGGCGCTGGACGAAAGACGTCACGATCACGCATGAGACGCTGCTCAAGGATTTGCTGCGGGAGATCGAAGCTTCGGTCGGCGAGGATCTGATCGCGGTAGGACATCGGATCGTTCATGGGGGCGCCGACTATTCAGCGCCGGCGCGGGTCGACGCGCCACTCCTCGCCGCACTCGAGGCGCTTTGCCCACTGGCGCCATTGCATCAGCCCCATAATCTCGCCGCGGTCCGCGCCGTCTCCAGGCTGCGCCCCGCTCTGCTGCAAGTCGCCTGCTTCGACACCGGCTTCCATCATGGCCAGCCCCCGGTTGCGACGCGCCTCGCGCTGCCGCGCGCGCTTGGCGAAGAGGGCATGCGGCGCTACGGCTTTCACGGCATCTCCTACGAATATATCGCGCGGCAGCTGCGTTTGATCGATCCCGATACAGGCGGTGGCCGCACGATCGCCGCGCATCTCGGCAACGGGGCCAGCCTCTGTGCGATGGACGGGGGGCGCAGCATCGACACGACGATGGGGTTCACCGCACTCGACGGATTGGTGATGGGCACGCGGTGCGGAGCGCTCGACCCGGGCGCGGTGCTCTATCTTCTCCAGCAGAGGGGCATGACGGCGCGCGAAGTCGAGCATCTCCTCTACAGTGAGTCCGGCCTTTTGGGCGTGTCCGGCACATCGAGCGACATGCGCGCGCTTCTCGGCAGCGAAACGCCCGCCGCTGGGGAAGCGATCGACCTCTTCGTCTGGCAGATCGCGCGCCAGGCTGGCGCCCTCGCATCCTCGCTCGGGGGGCTCGATAGCTTCGTGTTTACCGCCGGGATCGGCGAGAATGCGCCTGAAATCCGCGCCCGCGTCGCCGATCGGCTCCGCTGGCTCGGCGTGGCGCTCGACACGGACGCGAATCTCCGCGGAGCGTCGGTCATCAGCGCGCCGTTCAGCCGTGTCACGGTGCGCATCATCCCGACCGACGAGGAGTGGATGATCGCCATCCACACCGCCGATCTTCTGCGTGAGGAGCCGAAACCATGAAACCTCTCGTCGATCTTACTGGCAAGCGCGGCCTGGTGATCGGCATCGCCAACGCGCAGAGCATCGCGGCGGGCTGCGCCCAGGCCTTCCACGACTGTGGCGCGAGACTGGCGGCGACCTATCTCAACGGAAAGGCCGAGCCGCTCGTGGCGCCCGTCGCGGAGACCCTGGGAGTCGAATGGCTCGCCGCGTGCGATGTCCGGGTGCCGGGCGAACTGGAGGCCCTGTTCGAGCGGGTGAAGTCCGAATAAGGCGGCCTCGATTTCCTGCTTCATTCGATCGCTTTCGCGCCGAACGAGGATTTGCACGGCCGCGTCGTCGACAGCTCGGCCGAAGGCCTCGCGCTGGCGATGGACGTCTCGTGCCACAGCTTCCTGCGCATGGCGCGTCTCGCCGAGCCGCTGATGTCGGATGGCGGCTGCCTGCTGTGCGTCACCTTCTACGGGTCGGAGCGGGTGGTCGAGCACTACAACCTGATGGGGCCGGTCAAAGCGGCCCTCGAAAGCGCGACCCGCTATGTCGCGGCTGAGCTTGGCCCCAAGGGCATTCGCGCCCATGCGATCTCGCCAGGCCCGATCGCGACCCGCGCTGCCAGCGGCATCGACCGCTTCGACGAGCTGCTCGAACGGGCCGCGGCGACGGTTCCGCAGCACCAGCTCGTGACCATCGAGGATGTCGGAGGGCTCGCCGCCTTCCTGGTGAGCGATGCCGGCCGCCATATCACCGGTACGATCATTCCGGTCGATGGCGGTCAGCACCTGCTCGGCTAGGGCGGCTCGCCGCGATCGGGGGCTATCCTATTTGTCGCTGGTGGCCTGCTTCTCGCCGTCGCCCGGGCTTTTCTGCCCGAACCATGGTCCGACAATGGCAGCAAAGGCATCCAGCGCCCCGGGAGCCGTCGGAGCGCTCGCGACGGCCTGCCAGGCCTGCTGCCATTCCTCGAACGCCGATCTTGTGCCGGCAATCATATGCTCGCGGACCGTGGCCATGTCCTCGAACAGTGCCCGCGGTCCGGCCGGGCTGACCGCGCCGGCGTCCGACGTCTTGTCCGTCGCGCCCGCAATCGAGGCACGCGCCTCTTCGGCGAAGCGGCCGGCGGCGCGGTTGCCGACCTCGAGCGACTCTTCGCCACCTTTCCGGGCGACTTCGGCGAGCTTCAGCATCAGGCCGACATTCGCTTTGGCGAGCGCGGCAAGTTGATCGACCGGATAGGGCATGGGACGATGAACCTTTCTCTTCGCGTCTAAGCTCCAGCGTATCGGGCATGCAGCCCTGGCCTGAGGCTCATCGCGTCGCGCCGCCGATATTCGGCGAGGCTGAATCAGAGAGAATCGGTAACTCTACGTATGCCGAATCTGCGGCTTGCCTGCGACGCTCAGCCAATGCACTTTTGGCTTGTCGTCCATGTCGTGCCCGCGGGCAGCGACTTCTACCCGTCCCGTCATGATCGCGGCACGGTCGGGCATGATTATGGTCTGACCCGGCAACCGGCATGGGCGTGATACCGTCCATAGCCAGGCTCGGCCGGATTGCGGCGCTCCGCGGTCCCGTCCTCGATGTCGAGTTCGACGAAGGGCCGCTGCCCGCAGTCAATGAAGCACTGCGCATCGATGCGGCGTCAGGCCCGCTGGTCGCGGAAGTGCAGAGCCATATTGATGATCGGACCGTCCGCGCCGTCGCGCTTCAGCCGACCTCCGGTCTGGCGCGCAATGTCGGCGTGGTGGCCTTGGGCGCACCCATCGCGGTTCCGGTCGGAGACAAGGTTCTTGGGCGGCTCCTTACGCCGACCGGGCAGGTGGGGGACGGCGGCGCGCCGCTCGGACCGGATGTGCCATTGAGGCCGATCCATCGCGCACCCCCACCGCTCGACGAGCAGAGCGCGGCGACGGCGATGTTCGAGACCGGCATCAAGGTCATCGATCTGCTCGCACCGCTTGCCCAGGGCGGCAAGGCCGCCATGTTCGGGGGCGCGGGGGTGGGCAAGACCGTGCTGGTGATGGAACTCATCAACGCGATGGTCGCCCGCTACGAGGGTGTCTCAGTGTTCGCGGGCATCGGCGAGCGATCGCGCGAGGGCCATGAGCTGCTCACCGACATGCGCGGCTCGGGTGTGATCGACAAGACCGTGCTCGTTTTCGGGCAGATGAACGAGCCGCCGGGCGCGCGCTGGCGGGTCGGGCTGACCGCGCTCACCATCGCCGAACATTTCCGCGACGAGCAGAAGCGCAACGTCCTGCTGCTCATGGATAATGTGTTCCGCTTCGTCCAGGCCGGCAGCGAGGTGTCGGGCCTGCTTGGACGCATGCCTTCGCGCGTCGGCTATCAACCGACGCTGGCCAGCGAGGTGGCCGCGCTGCAGGAGCGCATCGCCTCTGTGCATGGGGCTGCGGTGACCGCGATCGAGGCGGTCTATGTGCCCGCCGACGATTTCACCGACCCGGCAGTCACCGCCATCTCCGCCCATCTCGACAGTTCCATTCTGCTCTCGCGCGCCATGGCGGCCGAAGGCATCTATCCCGCGGTGGATCCCTTGGGGTCCTCGTCGATCCTGCTCGATCCGCAGGTCGTGGGCGATCATCATTACGCGCTCGCCCAGCAGGCCCGCGAGACGATCGCGCATTATCGCGAGCTCCAGGACATCATCTCGCTGCTCGGCATCGAGGAACTGGGCCGCGAAGACCGGCTGATCGTCGGCAGGGCGCGGCGGCTCCAGCGCTTCCTGACCCAGCCTTTCATGGTGACCCAGGCCTTCACCGGACAGGCCGGCCGCTCGGTGGCGCTGGCTGATACCCTGAAGGGCGTCGCGGCCATCCTGTCGGGCGAGACCGACGACTGGCCCGAAAGCGCCTTCTACATGGTGGGCGATATTGAAGAGGCACGCTCTCGCGTGGGGCAGGGCGCATGAAGCTGCGCATCACCGATCCGACCGCGATCCTCGTCGACGCCGATGTCGCGTCGGTTCGCGCCGAGGATGCCAGCGGCAGTTTCGGCATCCTGTCGGGCCATGCCGATTTCCTGACCGCGCTTGGCGTCTCGATCGTCTCCTGGCGCGGCCCCGATGGCGCTCCCGGCTATTGCGCGGTGCGCAACGGCATTCTGACCGTGAGCCACGGCACGGAGGTCGCGGTCGCGACGCGCGAAGGCCATGTCGGCGATGACCTTGGAACGCTCGAGCATGACGTGCTCGCGCGCTACCGCGAGCGCGACGAGGGCGAACGATCCGAACGGACCGCGTCGGCGAAGCTCAGGATGCAGGCGATCCGCCATATGGTCGAGGCCCTGCAGGGTGGTGGCCGGGAGATCGGCCTGTGAGCACGGACAAGCCCGAGCAGCCGATCGTCGAAGCCATCCGGACCCGCGCGGAACGGCGGCGGCTTGCGCAGCGGCTTCCTTCCGTCGCCCGCAATCTCGGCCAGATCGGCGTGCTCGGCTGGCAGATCGTCCTGCCCGCGCTGGTCGGTCTCGCGATCGGCCGCTGGCTCGACCACCGGCTGGATAGCGGCATCTTCTGGACCGCGCCGCTCCTGCTCGTCGGGCTCGCCCTCGGCTGCTGGTCGGGCTGGCGCTGGATGCACCGGCAATGAGCCAGCTCTCCCCCATCCTGTTCCTGGCCCTCGGATTTGCGGTCGGCCTCGCCCATTTCGCGGCCATCGCCAGAGAAGCCGACCTCGTCACCCATGGCGGCCCGGCATCGCGCGCGATCCTGCTCAGGCTCGGGCGCCTCGCCGTCACTATTCTGGTTCTTGTCATCGCCAGCCGGCAAGGGTGGCCGGCGCTTCTTGCCGCAACAACCGGCTTCATGGGCGGGCGCCAGATCATGCTCCACCGGCTCGGAGGCGCCCGATGATATTCGCGTCACCACTTGAAAGCCATGTGCTGTTCGCGATCGGTCCGGTGCCGATCAGCCAGCCGGTCGCCACGACCTGGGGCATCATGGCCGTCCTTACAATCGGAAGCTGGCTGCTGACCCGCCGCCTTGCGTTACGCCCAACCCGAGCCCAAGCGGCGCTCGAGCTGGTCGTCGAGACCGTCGCCGGCCAGATCCGCGAGACGATGGAGGCGGAGCCGCGGCGTTATTTGCCGCTGATCGGCACGCTGTTCCTGTTCCTGCTGGTCGCCAACTGGTCGTCGCTGATCCCCGGCGTCGAGCCGCCGACCGCGACCCTCGAAACCGACGCGGCGCTGGCGCTGATCGTCTTCGGCGCGACGCTCTGGTTCGGCGTCCGCGCGCTCGGGCCCAGGGCCTATCTCGCGACCTTCGCGCGCCCCTCGATCCTGCTCGCCCCGCTCAATATTGTCGAGCTCTTCACCCGCAGCTTCTCGCTGATGGTGCGCCTGTTCGGCAACGTCATGAGCGGTGTCTTCATGATCGGCGTCGTGCTGAGCCTGGCCGGGCTGCTCGTCCCGATCCCGCTGATGGCGCTCGAAATGCTGACCGGCGCGGTCCAGGCCTACATTTTCGGCGCGCTCGCCATGGTCTTTATCGGCAGCGCTATCAGCGAGAACGGCGCCCGCCCGCCATCCAAACAGGAGTCCCCCGCATGAACTGGATCCATCTCGCCAGCATCCTCGGCGCCGCTTTCGCGATCTCGATCGGCGCAATCGCCCCGGCGCTCGGGCAGGGCAGGGCCGTCGCCGCCGCGATGGACGCGATCGCGCGCCAGCCCGAAGCCGCCAACACCATCTCGCGCACGCTGTTCGTGGGCCTCGCGATGATCGAGACGATGGCGATCTACTGCCTCGTGATCGCGCTGCTGCTGCTCTTCGCCAACCCGTTCGCCTGACATGCGGATCGACTGGTGGACGCTCGCGCTGCAGGCGGTCAATGTCCTCATCCTCGTGTGGCTGCTCGGACGCTTCCTGTTCCGTCCGGTGATGGATGCCATCGCTGCCCGCCAGGCATCGGCCCAGGCGCTGCTCGACGAAGCGCGGGAGGCAAAGGACCGGGCACAGGCCGAAGCGCAGGCGCTCAAGACGCAGAATGACGGCTTCGTCGCGGATGCGGCGGCTCGCCGCGCCGAGATCCGGACCGAGGCCGAAGCGGAGCGCCAGCGCCTCCTCGCGCAGGCCAGGCTCGAGGCGGACGCCGTCGTCGAGCAAGGCCATGCGGCGATCGATGCCGAACGCGGGCGGGTGGCGGCGCAGTGGCGGGAAAAGGCAGCGAGCCTCGCCGCCTCGATGGCAGGCACGTTGCTCGCTCGTCTCCCGCCCGAGCAGACGGTGCAGGCCATGGTCGACGCGCTCAAGGCGCGGCTCGGGGACCTTTCCGAGGCGGATCGCCTCAGCCTGGCGGCCGCCGGGCCCGTCACCGTCGCGACGCCCGCGCCGCTGACGGCCGATCTGCAGACGCAGGTAGCGCGCGCGCTTGGCGAAATCCTGCCGGATACCGCGACCCCGATCTTCGCGGTCGATCCAGATCTCATCGCCGGCGCGGAGCTTCGCACGCCCCACGCCGTCGTGCGCAACAGCTGGCGCGCCGATCTCGACGCCATGGTGGAGAGCCTCAATGAGGACAATCATGCCCGGATCGCCTGAAGACTGGCTGACGCAGGCCCAGAGCTGCATCGCGCGCGCCAATCTCGGGCCGCGTGTCGATGCAATTGGCCGGGTGGAATCGATCGGCGACGGCGTTGCCATGGTCTCGGGCCTTCCGGACTCGCGCCTCGACGAATTGCTCTATCTCGCCCGGGGCCAGACCGGATTCGTCCACACGCTCGACCGGGACCGGATTGGCTGCGTGCTGCTCGACGATGCCGCACAGGTGGAGGCAGGAGACACCGTAACCGGCTCGGGCGAGGTGGTGCGCGTGCCGGTTGGCGAGGCATTGCTTGGCCGAGTCGTCGATCCGCTCGGCCGTCCGCTCGATGGGGGCGCGCCGATCCGGGCCAGGCGCTTCGATCCTGTCGAACGGCCGGCGCCGGCGATCATCGAACGCGACCTCGTCGTCCAGCCGGTGCAGACCGGCACGCTCGCAATCGATGCGATGTTCGCCATCGGCCGGGGGCAGCGCGAACTCATTCTCGGTGACCGCGCCACCGGCAAGACGGCGCTCGCGGTCGACACGATCATCAACCAGCGCACCAGCGACATGATCTGCGTCTATGTCGCGATCGGCCAGAAAAGCTCGGCGGTCGCGCGCGTGGTCGATCAGGTGCGGCGGCATGGCGCGCCGGATCGCACCATCTTCGTCGTGGCGAGCCCCGCCGCGGCGCCGGGGCTGCAATGGATCGCGCCGTTCGCGGGCTTCACGATGGCCGAGTATTTTCGGGATGGTGGCGGCCATGCGGTGGTGGTGCTCGACGATCTCACCAAGCATGCCGCGACCCATCGCGAGATCGCCCTGCTGATCGGACAGCCGCCCGGGCGCGAGGCCTATCCAGGCGACGTCTTCTTCCTCCATTCCCGCCTGCTCGAACGTGCGGCGCGTCTCTCGACGGAGAAGGGGGGCGGTTCGCTCACAGCTCTGCCGATCGCGGAGACCGATGCCGGCAACGTCAGCGCCTATATTCCGACAAATCTGATCTCGATCACCGACGGTCAGATCATTCTCGACGCGAAGCTGTTCGCGCAGGGGCACAAGCCCGCCATCGACGTGGGCACGAGCGTGAGCCGGGTCGGCGGCAAGACGCAGCTTCGCGTCCTGCGCGACGCGAGCGGGACCATGCGCCTCGACTATGCGCAGTTCCTCGAGCTCGAGATGTTCACCCGCTTCGGCGAGCAGCCCGAGCCGCGTGTCCGCGCCCAGATCGAACGGGGCAAGCGCTTGCGCGCCTTGCTCGTGCAACCGCTGTCGAGTCCCCTACGGGTCGTCGACCAGGTGGCGCTGGCCGTGGCGCTCGGCGAAGGGTTGCTCGATGGCATGGTGGTCTCGGAGATACCGTCGCTCCGCGCGCGGCTGCCCGCCTGGATCGACGATCACGTCCCCGATCTATGCGCGCAGATCGAGCGGACTGGACAGATCGACACCGCGCAGCGGTCCGCTCTGATAACGACGGTGAAAGCGCTGATCGAAAGCCAGCCGGCCGGTTCTGCATCATGAGCGATCGCCTCGCCGAGATCGGCCACCGGATCGAGACCGTCCGCCAGCTCGGTGCGGTGGTCAACGCCATGCAGGGCATCGCCGCGCAGCGGGCGCAGCAGGCGCGCGCGCTGCTGCCCGCGGTGCGACGTTATGCGGAGACCGCCCGCACCGCCATTGGCCAGGCGCGCCGCCTTGACGAGCCACTGGCGCGTTTTCCGGCGCGGGCGGTCGGTGGTGCGAGAGGCGGCCTTATCCTGTTCGGTGCGGAGCAAGGCTTTGCCGGGGCCTTTCCGGAGCAGCTGCTCGACGGCGCCGCGGCCGACATGCAGGACAGGCATATTCTTCTGATTGGCGCGCGCACGGCCACGCTTGCGACCGAGCGCGGTCTGCGCATCGCATGGAGCGCGAGCATGCCGAGCAAGGCCGATGCGCTGCCCGCACTCGCGACAAGCATCATCGACGCGCTGTACGACTATCTGGACGAGACCGGCGCGGTGCCCATCACCATGGCTTATCCGGTCTGGAGCAGCGGCAAGGGCGTCTCGATCGTGCGCGCGAGCCTCCTGCCGCTCGACCTCGACACTTTCCCCGCGTCCACGGCGGATTTGCCGCCGCTCGTCAATATCAACGCGGCGGACCTTATCGGCGACCTGACCGCGGAATATGTCTTCGCCCAGATCTGCGCGGCTGCGGTCGAGACGTTCGTCGCCGAGAATGAGGCACGGCTGCGCACCATGGCGACCGCCCGCAGCCACATCGATCGCAAGGGCGAGGCCCTGCGCCTCGAGGAGCGCCTCACGCGTCAGGATCAGATCACCAGTGAAGTCGTCGAACTGAGCGGCGGGCGACATCGGCGAGAATGAATGCAGGGCAGGCACTTCTGCTGTTCAGCAAGAAACCGCAGAACCGCCATTGTCGTCGGGATCGAAGAGGGAGTTCGCCATGCACTATAGTAGCGGAAACTACGAAGCTTTCGTGCGCCCCCGCAAACCTGAGGGCGCTGACAGGAAGACGGCCTGGTTCGTCGGCTCGGGTCTTGCGGGACTAGCGGGCGCGGCGTTCCTGATCCGCGACGGCGGCGTCGCCGGCGAGCGTATTACCATCCTTGAGGAGCTGCATGTTCCCGGCGGCGCGCTCGACGGCCTCGACGTCCCCGAAAAGGGGTTCGTCATCCGCGGAGGGCGCGAGATGGAGGAGCATTTCGAATGCCTCTGGGATCTCTATCGCTCGATCCCTTCGCTGGAGATCGAGGATGCGAGTGTGCTCGACGAATTCTACCGGCTCAACAAGGACGATCCGAATTTTTCGCTGCAGCGCGTCACGCAGAACCAGGGCCAGGATGTGCCTGACAAGGCTTTGCTGACACTCAGCGATCGCGCGCGAAGAGATCTGATCTCCGTCTTCCTCGCGACGCGGGAGGAGATGGAGAACAAGCGGATCAACGAAGTCTTCGGCGATGATTTCCTCAGGAGCAACTTCTGGCTCTACTGGCGCACCATGTTCGCCTTCGAGGAGTGGCATTCCGCGCTTGAGATGAAGCTCTATCTCCATCGCTTCATCCACCATATCGGCAGTCTGGCGGATTTCTCCTCACTCAAGTTCAACCGCTACAATCAATATGAATCGATGGTCCTGCCGCTGGTCAACTGGCTGCAGGATCGCGGCGTCAGGTTTCGCTACGGCGTCGAGGTCACCGACGTCGATTTCGACATCCGGCCCGGCCGCAAACAGGCGACCCGGATTGCCTGGATCGAAAACGGGGTCGAAGGCGGCGTCGATCTCGGCGCCGACGACCTCGTCTTCATCACCATCGGATCGCTGACCGAGAATTCCGACAATGGCGATCATCATACACCGGCCAGGCTGAATGAGGGGCCGGCGCCGGCCTGGGACCTGTGGCGCCGGATCGCGGCCAAGGACCCGGCCTTTGGTCGTCCCGACGTGTTTGGATCCCATATCCCGGAAACCAAATGGGCGTCGGCGACCATCACCACGCTCGACGCGCGCATTCCGGCGTACATTCGCAAGATCGCCAGGCGCGATCCGTTCAGCGGCACGGTGGTGACCGGCGGCATCATCACGGTCAAGGACTCGAGCTGGCTGCTGAGCTGGACGGTGAGCCGGCAACCCCACTTCAGGAAGCAGCCGAAGGACCAGATCGTCGCCTGGTTCTATGCCTTGTTCGTCGACCGACCCGGCGACTATGTGAAGAAGCCGATGCAGGACTGTACGGGCGAGGAGATCACGCAAGAATGGCTCTATCATCTCGGCGTGCCGGTCGAGGATATTCCTGGGCTCGCCGCGACGGGGGCGACGACCGTGCCGGTGATGATGCCCTACATCACCGCCTTCTTCATGCCGCGCCAGGCCGGCGACCGGCCGGACGTGGTGCCCGAGGGCGCGGTCAACTTCGCCTTTGTCGGCCAGTTTGCCGAGTCGAAGCAGCGTGATTGTATCTTCACGACGGAATATTCGGTGCGCACGCCGATGGAGGCCGTCTACACGCTGATGAAGGTCGAACGCGGCGTGCCGGAAGTGTTCAACTCAACCTATGATATCCGCACGCTTCTGGCCACAATCGGGCCGCTCAGGGATGGCAAAGGGATCGACATTCCCGGCCCGTCCTTCCTGCGCAAGCTGTTGATGAAGAAGCTTGAAGGCACAGAGATCGCCCAGCTGTTGGAAGAGTTTCATCTCCTTTCGCGATAGCAATCAAGCGCGACCCTTCGCCTGGGCTCACGAAAATTCCGCCAAAAGCTGATGAACAACGTCGATGCATCCCGGCAGGCACTATGTCCGCGCCATCAGGTGACACGCAGAGATTCAACCGCAGCAGCCCTGGCCGCCTTTACCTACAGCGGCCTTCCCATTCCAGCCGCAAAGGCGATCCGCAAGGTTTCGGAAAGGGTACGGACTCCAAGCTTGGACATGATGCTCGCGCGATGGACTTCGACCGTCCGTGAAGAAATGCCCAGATCATAGGCGATGGTCTTGTTCGGAAGGCCTTGCGCAAGGCCTTCGAGAACATCCCGTTCGCGCGGTGTCAGTAGATCGACCTGTCGGCATGCCTCGGCTTCTTCGAGAGCGCGCCCCTCCGCCGTGTCGATGCGCGCGAACGCTCGGTCTGTCGCATCGAGCAGCAGCGCCCGTTCGATAGGTTTGGCCAGGAAATCGACAGCACCCGCCTTCATCGCTTGGACAGCAAGCGCAATGTCTCCGTTGCCGGTCAGCATCACGACTGGCATGCTTATATCCATCTGCGTCAGCGCTGCCTGAACCTGTAGACCGTTCATGTCCGGCATGTGCATGTCGAGAACGATGCTACCTCTTTCAGCTTCATCTGCAATTTTCAGAAAGTCGACTCCCGAGCCATAGGTCTCGACGGCAAATCCCGCTGTCCTTAATGTGAATCCTACAGCTTTCCTGATTGTTTCTTCGTCATCAATGACATGAACGACGCGCTTGCTCTCCATGGCCCCCCGGACGTGTTGGCATTGCTGCGCACCCCAGCGGGCACAGCTTCAAAGGGGAGACCTTCTACGGGTAGGACCATGGTCCAAGGTCAAGGCCGAAATACCGCCGCATCACAACAGGCAAGGCAGGTGCTCGGCGAGAGGGGGGTAAGCGACCCGGCATCATGTGCCGAACTTTGCGAGATGACCGCTCTTGCGAACGGGGCGGCGCTCCCTCTGGTCTCCCGGCGGCAAGGCGCCGCAAGACGCTGCCGCCGGGAGTGGGCACGCCTCTTGGGGGATGAGCGCGCTGGTTGCTCCTAAGCTCGACGCGTCATGTTGTCATGGCAAGAAGCTGATAATCGCTATTCTGTGTCAGCAGCGCGCCGTAACGCCGATGTCCGGGGCGGATCGCAGCTCCGCTCGCGCGCCGCTACGGCACGGCGAATCCGATTCAGCACGAACCGGTGATCATAGGGTTTTGAGATCGAAGGCTGATCATCGCAGAGATCGCCCGCCTTCCGTGTCGCAGTTTCGATATTCCCGGCGAGGATGGCACCGATACCGGGTTGTTCCTGACGAACCAAGGATGCCAGGCCCGCGCCGCGCTCAGCGCGATCGAGCCAGCGCAGCGCTGCCATCACATCGTCGACCGGCACCGGGATGCTGGCGGGCGACGGAGGGCCGGTTGGCCCTCGACGGCGGAGCGATCGGACGCCCAGGATGCAAGGATGGCGGGCTTCACTTCGGGCTCAAGCTGCGGGTCCGAGCAACGATGAAGGGATCAAGGAAAGAGCGTGTGTGCGACATGACATATCCTCCTTTCCTGCCGCGACTTTCTCCGAAAGCGAAGTTCCCGGAAGATTGGTTCGGGCTCGTGTAGGGTCAATGGATGGGAATGCGCCCGGCGTTTGCCGGGCGTTCGTTTTCATCGTGCATTGAGCATTGAGTACTGAAGAACTGACGCGCAGCGCACCGTTCAAATTCCGTGACGAACGGCCTCCGCAATCGCCGGCATCACGTCGATATCATTAGAGGTATGCGCAACAGCGTTCGTGCTCACGATCCTCTCGACGAGCCCACCCAGGACTTGCGCTGCATCGCCGGCGAAAAGCGGATGCACGACCACGCAATCCGGTCGCGCGAACCCCATGCCGACCAGCTGGCGCGCCGCCTCGGCGAGGGTCCGGCCGGATGAGGCGATATCGTCGACCAGCACCGGCTGGCGATCGAGAAACGCTGGGGCATTCGGAATCGAGATGGTGACGTCACGGTCGCCGGACCGGATTTTCTCGCACACGAGAAACGGAGCATCGGCATCGGCCGCCACCTGCGAGACCCACTGTTCGCTTTCCAGGTCCGGACCGATGATCAGCGGACGAGCGACATTGCGCTTGATCCACGAGGCCAGAAGCCGCGCAGCATGAACAACCTGGGTCGGGATGCGGTAGATTTCCGACAACGCATGATAGCGGTGGAGATGCGGATCGACCGTCACCAGCCAGTCGAGATGGCGGGACAGGATCGCGGCAAAGGTTCGCGACGTCACCGCCTCGCCGGCATGGAAGCGAATGTCCTGGCGCATGTAAGCGAGGTAGGGGGCGACGAGCCCGATCCTGCGAGCGCCCAGATCGCGCGCGGTGTCGGCTGCGAACAGCAGCGGCAACAGCTTGGCGTCCGGATGATCGAGACTGCACAGCAGGATGACGTCGCGGTCGCTGATGTCGCTTACGACCCTGAGATAGGTTTCCCCGTCGGGAAACTGACGATGCTCGATCGTGCCGACCTCTGCATCGAGTGCGGCGGATAGCGGCTGTGCCAGGGCCTCGCTGCCAGACAGCGCGAACAGCACGGGACGGTTCATAGCGCTTCAATCCCGAAGATCGGCCCGTCGCTCACCGCATAGGCCGCCGCATAATCGAGCTCGCCCGGGCTCTCGGCATGAATGGTGCTCAAGGGAGCCCCGGCATCCACCATCTGGTTCAGCCGACACTGCAGCGCGACGCCGGCGGCCTTGGCCATCGGCGCGCCGGCAAGCTTCGCGACCGTCGCGAGCTTGCGATTGTCGATACTCACCAGGCGGCCGCTATAGGGAGCGATCATATCCTGTTGGAACCGGGCGACCGGTGGAGCCCGCATGCCGCCCTGCGCTTCGCAGATACGTTGGAACTTGGCCCAGGCCCGGCCGCTTTCGAGGCACGCCCGCGCACGCGCATAGCCTTCGCCGGCCGGGGCCGCGTCCGCGAGCTCAAGCAGTCCTCCCGCCAGCTCGCAGGCCCGGTGGGCGAGATCCTCGGCGCCAGGCTGCCCCTGGAGCACGGCAAGGATATCCTGCGCCTCGAGCGCCGGACCGATGCCCCGTCCGATCGGCTCCGCGCCGGGGCCGCGCATCACGCGCGTGCGAAGCCCGAAGGCTTGGGCGACCGAGCTCAGCGCGCGCTCGAGGGTGTCGGCGGCAGCGGCTCCGCGGACCTTGGCGGTCGGCCCGACCGGGATGTCGATGACCAGATGGGTCGCACCGGCCGCGACTTTCTTGGACAGCACCGAGGCGACCATCTGCCCGACGGCATCGATATCGAGCACGCGCTCCACGCCGATGATCACGTCGTCGGCAGGGCTGAGATTGACGGCGCCGCCCCAGGCGATGCAGCCGCCTTCGCGCTCGACCACCTTGCGGATTGCGGAAACGTCGAGGTCGACAGGTGCCAGCACCTCCATCGTGTCCGCCGTGCCGGCCGGCGAGGTGATCGCCCGCGACGATGTCTTGGGCATGATCAGGCCCTCCGCGGCCATGATCGAGACGATGATCGGCGTGGTGCGATTGCCCGGCAATCCACCGACGCTATGCTTGTCGACGATGACCGTTCCGGGCCACTGCAATCGCTCGCCGACATCGACCATCGCCCTGGTCAGGCTGATCGTTTCGTCCGTATCGAGCGGGACCGCCGAGCAGGCCGTGACGAATGCCGAGAGATGGACATCGCTATAGCGTCGCTCGGCGATGTCGGTGATGATCGCTGAAAAAGCCCCGTCACTGAGACGATTGCCATAGATACGCCGACGCACTTCGGCGAGCGAGGCGAGAGGCTGGGCGTGCGCGATCTCGACCGGATCGCCCTCGCTGACGCCGAGCCGCTGCCATGCGGATTCCGAGAGGCCGATCTCGCCGGGCGCTGGAGCCTCCGCGGAACTGTGCAGCAGCGAGACGACGATTTCCCGCCCGCCGGCGCGCAGCGCGACCTGCGCGCGGGACGCAAGACCTTCCGAGCGGCAGACGGGACAGTCGTGGCGCATGACCGCAATCAGATCGCTACCGGCACCCGACAGGCCGATGCGGCGTGCCCGCAGCGTCGTCGCGACAGACTCTGCTTCGGCGTTCTCGATGATCCCGGGCTTCACGCGAGCATGCCCCAGCTACCCAGCGCCGGTACGCTGCATGCCCAGCCCAGTTCCTCCGAGACACGCTTCGCCAGGACGTGGGCGCCGGTCGGCTCGCCATGGGTGACATAGACGTGGCGCGGGGCCTCGTGCAGCGAGCCGAGCCAGCGCATGAGCTCGTCGCTGTCGGCATGCGCCGAGAGCATCGTCAGGTTGGCGACCTCGGCTTCGACCGGGATATACTCGCCGTGGATCTTGATCGTCCGGGCGCCGCCGATCATGGCGGCGCCGCGGGTGCCCGCCGCCTGGAAGCCCGAGAAGAGGATGAGGTTCTTCCCATCCGGCGCGAAGCGCTTGAGATGGTGGAGCACGCGGCCGCCCGTTGCCATTCCGCTGGCCGAGATGATGACCTTTGGGGCGGGGTTGGCGGTGAGTTCCTTGGATTCCTCCACTTCGCGCACATAGTGCGCGACGCTGCACGCCGCTTCGCACTCGGCGCGGGCCAGGCGATGCTCGTCCATGAAATCGCACATCAGCCCGCTCGCGTTGATCGCCATCGGGCTGTCGAGGAAGATCGGGATGTCGCGGAGGCGTCCCTGCGCGCGCAGACGCGAGAAATGATAGAGAAGCGACTGGACCCGTCCCACGGCGAAGGCCGGGATCACCACCGTCCCTCCTCTCTCGACGCATCGTTCGACATGATCTCCAAGCGTCTTTGTCGGATCGACCTGCTCGTGGCGCCGATCGCCATAGGTCGATTCCACCAGAACATAGTCGGCGCGCGCGGGCGGCTCGGGATCTTTCATCACCGAATCGCCGTAACGGCCGATGTCGCCTGAGAAGAGGATTGTCCGCCCCTTCCAGTCGATCTCGATCGACGCCGCGCCGAGGATGTGGCCGGCGCGATGATAGCGCACCCTGATGCCGTCCGTGACTGCATGCCACGCTCCGAACTCGATCGGCCGGAAGAGCTGCAATGCCAGACGCGCGTCAGCCTGGGTGTAGAGCGGCAGCGCCGGCTGGTGCCTGGAGAAGCCGTGCCGGTTGGCGAACTCCGCATCCTTTTCCTGCAGATGACCGCTGTCGGGAAGAAGGAGCTCGCACAGGGCCGCGGTCGCCCGGGTGGCAAGGACGGTACCGTCCCAGCCCAGGCGCGCCATGCGCGGTAGCGCGCCCGAGTGATCGAGATGAGCGTGGGTCAGCAGGACTTGGCCGACATCGGCGACTTCGGGTGGAATTGGCGCCCAATTAAGGCGGCGCAGATCCCTGGGTCCTTGAAACAGGCCGGAATCGACAACGATCTGAGTTTCACCATCGTCCACCAGATAACGCGACCCTGTGACCGTTCCCGATGCGCCGAGAAAGGCGACGCCGAAACCATCGGCCGGGCGCTTAGCCAGATCGATCCTTGCTTCGCGCTCGAGGACGGTCACGCCGGACTGGTTGCGGGAATGGTGCCGTTTCTTTCTCTTGTGCATGGACGCGGGCCTGCCTCTCACGATTATGTTCGTGAGCGCAGCTTTGATTCGCGGACGCCGCACGCCTATACGCAAAAGCCGCAGCACGACTGCTGCTCCCGACAGTTGCGTCGCGCGAACACCCGGTGGCCGATCCGATCGATCACCTTACCCATGCTTGCGCGATGCCCTTCGGACTTCGCTCTCTACTTATACCTTGCTCCTTGGACTCGAGCCTATGCAGGCTGGACGTTGACTAGAAGAGAACGGCATATGGGCGAACATGACCATCGCATGCGCAAGCGCGGCAAGATCGTTCTGATCGGCTTCCTGCTCGTCGCCAGCTTCTTCCTCATTACCGAGCATACCGCGCACTTCCTGGGTGTGCTGCCCTATCTCATCCTGCTCGCCTGCCCGCTCATGCACCTGTTCATGCACCACGGCCAAGGTGGGCATCAGCATGGCCATGAGCCCGGCCAGGCACCCGCCGGCTTGCCGGCCAATCCCAACGGCCGCATCGAAGGAGAGTCGCGATGACGCACGCCGACTATGGCTATGGTCTGTGGGGGCTCGCGCTGGTCAATGCCGCCGTTTTCATCCTCTTTGCGTTCAGCTTCTTCAAGCCGGCAACGCGGCGCGACTGGCGCAGCTTCGGCGCGTTCAGTGCGTTCATCGTCGCGCTCTTCGCCGAAATGTATGGCTTCCCGCTCACCATCTTCCTGCTGTCGGGGTGGCTCCAGTCGCATTTCCCCGGCGTCGACTGGTGGAGCCACGATGCTGGCCACATCCTGGAAATGATGTTCGGCTGGCGCATCAATCCGCATTTCGGCCCGTTCCACATCGCCAGCTTTGTGCTGATTGGTGTAGGCTTTTGGCTAATCTCGATCGCGTGGACGGCGCTTCACACGAGTCAGCGCAAACACGAATTGGCAATGACGGGGGTCTACGCCCGGGTGCGGCACCCTCAATACGTAGGGTTCATCCTCGTCATGCTCGGTTTCTTGCTACAATGGCCGACGCTTCTGACGCTTGCCATGTTTCCGGTGCTGGTGGTGATGTACATTCGTTTGGCTAAGCATGAGGAGAGATACGCGCTCGCGACCTACGGCGATAGCTACCGCCAGTACATGGCCCATGTTCCCGCCTTCTTCCCCAGCTTGCGTTGGAAGCGGGAGATTGCAGGACTGGCCTTCACAGGAAATGCTCGAATGGCAGGCCATCAGACGGACGGGCCGGTTAGCGAGGGTTCTCGAGAACACGACAACATGCTGCCAGGAGGTTAGACGTTGTCCTCCTCCGCAAGATCATCACGAACATGACGAAATCGAGGGGGCGTATGTGACCATGCAGGTGACGATCCTTGCGATTGTAGTAAACGGCGTTCCCGTCCTGAGCCTCCATCAGACCCGATCCGCGGCCTGGAAGCGGCTCATGAGATTCATAGACGCGAAATGGCCGGAGCGCCTGGGAGCGATGCTTCCCCCTGCCGAAGACGAAGCGAAGGCGCGCATGTTCTTTCGCGAGGAAGATAAAGACCTGTACGCGATCATCGACGCCGACATATCAGAGCTGCATGATGCCTTGGGGTGGGTCAAAGATCCCGTCGTTGGTTAGCCCGTCACGCGATCGCCCTCGAAAAGCTGGGCCGCCCACCGATCGAGATCGCAGCCACGTCCTGAACGTCACCGAAGTTCAGGACGTGGCCGAGCCCGGGCAGTGCGATCGGGCGCTATCTGTAAGCCGGACAAGCAACTGACCTGTTCGACCGCCGTGCCAGCGGGCTGATTGCCAAGGGCGCGGCCGGATTTTGCGTCGGCGCAACGGGTGTCAGTCGGTGTCGGCCTCTACGGAGAGATGTGCAGCGGCTGTCATCTATCGCCCCGGCGCGGAGGAATCGGAGGTGAGCCAAGGCCCTTAACGGCAAGCCCCGAACTGGCGAGGGGTGGCGCAACGCCTCACGCCCGCTCAGCAGCCCTGGATTATCAAGCATGGTGTAAGCTGACGGCCGAGCCGGCGGGGGGCAAGACGCACCGGATCCCCTGTCTGGGACACGGTGGCGTTCGTGCGCTAACTCTCGGGGATGACGGCTGAGCCGTACAAGCGCTGGTCGCGGGCGCACCTGTCGGCCACGCGGGATGATGAAGAATCTGGCAGGCACGAAATGAGACACGCAAGGATGGAGATTCGACCCTGAGAAGCACCAAACTTCGGCTGCACCTTCTCGCGAGCCGCACTCACAAGTGGCTCGCGATCATTGTCGGCGCGCAGCTTCTTTTGTGGTTCGCGAGCGGCGCGTTGATGAGCTTCTTGCCCATCGATCGAGTGCATGGCGATCACCTTGTGGACCGCAAAGCCGTGGCGCCCTTGCCTCGCGGCGTGGCGCTCGTCCCACCATCAGTGATCGTCGCGGCGACCGGGACGCGGATCGAGACCGTGAGCTATCGCATGTGGCTTGGCCGCCCGGTCGCTGAGGCGACAACGGCCCGAGGGACGCGGCTGTTCGACGCGAGAACGGGCGCACTGTTGCCCGCCCCAACTGCGGCGCAAGCCCAAGCGGTAGCGAGGGCCGCCTGGCGGAGCAACGATCACCCAAGTGTGAACGTGGAACTGATCGATCGCGCCAGTCCCGAATATCGCGGCACGCTTCCCGCCTGGCGTGTGACGTTCGCCGATCCGGACTCCACTCGGATCTTCGTGGCGGCCGATACCGGCCGGATTGCGGCGGTGAGGACAGGCACGTGGCGGCTTTATGACTTCTTCTGGAGCCTTCACATCATGGATTGGAAGAATCACGAGGACTTCAACACGCCATGGCTTCTAGGGTTTGCGCTCGGCGGCCTCGGACTTTGGCTTGGCGGGGCCGTGCTTCTTTGCATGCGTTGGCCGAAGCGGCGTCGGTCAAGCGCGTCAGGCTAGCGGACCGGCAGAAACCGGAGAAGCATGATGATAAAGAAAAGTGATAAGTCGCGCGGCGGGTTGGAACGCAGTTGAACAGGCGAGACTTCGTTTGGCAGCGATGGGGTAGACCATGGCGCATCTGAGCGATGCTGAAATGATCAACTGGATGGCGCTTTATACTGCGACCGCTCTGTGCTGCGCGATCGCAATGGCCTTGGCGATCCTTGTTCTCGCCTGTCGCCTCTGGCGCGAGAAGGCCTGGGCGCAGCTTCGCAGCGCCAAGGATGTGGCGCTGTTCCTCCCCAAATCCTGGTGGCGGTGGCAGAAGCTTTATCTGCTTTCGACGCCCGTGACGCTCGCGATCGTCAGTTCGTTCGGATTCACGTTGAGGTGGAGCTGATCGTTTAAAGGGCGAAGGCGTCTGAGAGTCGGGCTACCAGGTGCGCCGCGTTGCGGTCGGCCGGGGTGACAGTCAACAGTGGCGCTACTCGCCGAAGCCTTTCGCGTTGGTGGACCTCGGGCTCGCCGAACTCCAGCACCTCCAAGATCAATTGCCTGATCTCGCCGGTCGTGCCTGAACGCGCTTCGATCAGGAAGTCGGGGCGGCAGGGGCCGGCGGGAGTGAGGTGATCAAAGACGGGCTTCTCGACAAAGATATCAAGGCCCTCCTCGGCTAGCTCGCGCCTCGCTTCCAGAAGCGCGCGCAGAACGTCTCGCTCGAACTCGGAATTGACCGGGATGAAGCGACGGCCCGAATAAATCGGTTGGGCAAATGCGCGCAATGGTGCGTAGCCGTGCGCTTCCGGATACTCGCCTGCGACGATCATTACCAGGAACGGCCCTTTCACCGGTTTTCCGGCGAAAGAGAATGACTGCACCCTGTTTGCGACCCGCAATTCCTGAGCACCCGCGACCTCGATGACGTGGCCGCGGATGGCCGGCGAAAAGACGGCGAGGAAGCCTTGTGGTGCATGGCCTCGCGGCCATCGCCTCGCGAGCTGGCGAAGTGCAGCATACGCACGGCGGCTGTGCAGCGCATCGGCATGGGTCCAGAAAGCGCGGCTTAGCTCTATACTGGGTGCGATCTCGATCTTGGCGGCAGCGCGGGTCAGCGCGTCGAACTCAGCCTTAATTGACGCCGGCTCGACCTCATCGGCGAGCGGCGGGATGCGGTTCGTGCCGGCGATGTCGATCAGCCGCCACAGGAGGCGGGCGAGGCGCGGCACCGACGCATGGCGGGTTCGATCATCAGTCGCATCATCCTCCGGCCGTTGAGCGAGCTTCTCCGGGGCGGGCCTCAGCACTTCGAAGTAGCCCTCGGGCGGGTTTGCCGGAGTCTCGCGCGTGCGAATCTCGGAGAGCCTGTGGGTGATCTGATCGCGGAAGAATGGGCAATCCTCGCGATGCTCAGGCCGCTTGGCGCTCGTCAGCCGGCGCAGATAATAGGTTTCGGCCTCCGACAGAAATGCCGGCGTCAGGATCGGTGGAGGCTCTCCGGCGGCAAGGCAGTCGCAAGCGATCCATTTTGCGCCGATACGCGCGTTCTGGACAAGGGTGATGCCCGCATCCTCATCGGCGCGGCTGCCGCTCCCTGTGTACCAGCGGACCAGCGCTTCGCGCAGTGGGTGTGGAAGAGGGATTCGGCGTCCACCCACGCCGTTCGTTTCGCGATCGATGAGCCACATCAAATGGGTTCCACGGCGTCGAAGATCACAGTCTTTGGCACCTCGGGCGGATTGACAACTCTAAACTACTCGATCTCACTTTCATTATTCGGAGTGGGAGCAGCTGATGCGAGCTTTGACGTTGATCGGTTCGGCCATGGGCCTGGTGGCAGCCAGCGGGGCCGTCGCGCAGCCGTCGAAGCCAATCAGGGCCGCCCTGGTGATCTCCATGTCGGACGCCGCGCGCGGCACCGGGAACCCGATAGGCCCTGTCGATGGGAAGCCGACTCCGTCGACGTCGGAGGCCTCACCGCCGACGGCCGGCTTTCGCGTCCACGATCTCAGCCGGCGTTGGGTCGAGTACCAGATGGCCAGCGCATTCACCCATCTACCGGGCGTAGCAGCCGGCGCTTCTGAGGATTCGTTCGCTCCGGTGGGGGCGGCCCAGCCTCAGGTTCCATTCTCTGGCGCGTCGGTGGCGCCCGTCTCAGCGATTCCGATACCCACATGGATGAGAGGCGGCAGCGTCTTCGCCGCAGCGTCCGCTACCTATGTGCCGGGGTGCGCTCCCACCGAGTATCGGCCGAGCGGGCTTCTTACGGGCCACGCCGAGTACCGGCGCCGAGGCTATTATAGGCTGATGGCGAACATCGCTTGCCAATACGGCATTCCGGTGGGCCTCTTCGACGCCATGATCATTCGGGAAAGTCGCTATAACGCGGCGATCTACTCCCCGAAGAATGCGTTCGGCTTGACCCAGCTGATGCCGGACACAGCGGCCGGTCTAGGCGTCAACCGCTATGATGTGGAGCAGAATCTGCGCGGTGGCGCTCGCTACCTGCGCGAGCAGCTCGACCGGTTCGGCCAGTATCACCTCGCGCTGGCGGCCTATAACGCGGGTCCCGGTCGCGTGCGCAACGGCAAGATTCCGCCCTTCGCAGAGACGCAGGCGTACGTCTCCAACATCCTCCTGAATTGGTCGAGGCTCAGCTTGCCCCAATCGGCCCAGGGTGAGGTGACCGCATCGGGTGATCGGCTCGCAGCTTCTAGGTCAACGGTCGTGACGTCGTTTTGAGATGCCGCCGTCAAGGGATCAGAGAGCGAAGTCGTTGCCTTCTTCGAGCACAGCGCGACGCTGCAGTATCCTGCTGATCTCGGCGACCATTTTCTTGATGACCGCCGACTGGAAGTAAGTCCCCCATTCCTTCCGAATCTCGCTTCCGTCCATTCCCTCGAGCTCCCGAAGCGCCTCTATAAGACGATGAGGGAGACCATTGAAAAGGGTGCTGAGCATCGCGACCAGGGTGGCGAAGCGCTCGTCGCCCATCAGTTCCAGATCGCGTGCCATTTCCACACTGATAATCGCCTGCATGAGGTCGATGTTGAGCGAGCGGAGAATCGATTGGAATTCGGGCAGCGTCATCGGGGCACGCTTGGCCGAATCGCGATGAAGAATAACCCCGAGCCGGCTCTTCTTGATGTTCGTCCTCAGGGCCATTTGCCGGATGCCCATATCCTGAGCCTCCATGGCCCGCACGATCAGCGGGATGTAGTCGGGATCGTCCCCAGGCGGTGGCGCGCTAGGCGAATCCAGCTCGATTGTGGCCAGCGATGACACAGCTAAAGCCCCCCGAACGACTCTTCGGACCGGGGCAGGAAATCACTCGGTCAGGAACTTGGCAACCCTTTTTGTATCGAGTGCGGTGGGGTTGGCTCCAGCTAACTACTTGAGAGGGACGACATTCCCGCTGTCACCCGGCTGATTCTCAACGGCAACCGACGATTCGCCAGCTCCCTCGATCCCCATTTTCGAGAGCAGCTTGGATGCGCTCTGTTCGACTACATAATCGAAGAGAAGCATTGATATGGCATCGGCGACGGTGAGGTCCGAGCAGAGCTCCTCGCTGAGCCTTTGCTTCGCTTCCAGCAGATTGTCGGCGCTTGTCTTGGTGATCTTAAGGTGGATGCGGATCGACCCGTTCGTCGGAATTTTGCTGAGGTGTTCGCGAAGGGTCTCGAGATCGTGTTGAGCGAGCGCATGCGAAACGCGGGATTCAGCCAGCTTGTCCACCATGCTGGCGAGGCTCTGGTAGCATTTCGTCTCGTTAGAGAGCAGGCGAAGGCTCTCCGTGGTCAGGCGGAACAGATACTCCGATATGTCGAGCGAATAATCGCGGCTATCGCCACTCATCTTTGCACGTCCCCCGACCTCGATCCGACGGCCCTGGCGACGCCGAGCCTAGCAGGATTGGTTGAGCACGCCCAATACGACTCGTCGGTCAATAGGTCGATTCTACTCTTCGTTCTGGATGTCCGCAAACCGGGACACGTGTCCGCGTCTGCGGGCGGCGCGTCCGTAAGGGCGGACACAGGTCCGCGAGTCGGGACGTGTGTCCGAGCACCCGGACAGATTCGCGTCTTGAAATGGCGAGGTTAGCAAAAAGCTACACAAGGCGCCTGGTTCCATCTCGGAGTCGTTGTTCCCCAAGTCCATTCGGTCTCACCCTTCAATTGGGCGCGGAGGAGCCGCGTCTCCATCGAAGGGAAACTCACTATGCAGTCTGTGCTGAAGCGGAGCGGCCGTATGGAGATGGCGATCCTCGCCCTCGCCGTGCTGGCATTCGCGCTCCTCTACTTTGCCGATCCGGCCTTTGCCGGAGCGGACACCACGTTCGACACCGCCCTCACGAAGTTCACCGACTTTCTCGAGGGCTCGGGCGGCAAGATCATTACGGTCCTCTCGCTCGCGGGCGGCATCGTGGCGCTCGCCTCGGGCCGCTTCTCCATGGGTCAGATCGCGATCCCGGTGGGCGTCGGCGTCGGCGCTGGGACCGGCATTCCGATCGTCACCTCGACCGTGACGGCGACGATCTGAAGCATCCGCACGGCTCGGTGGGGGTAGCAGCCCCGGTCATGCTCGCGGGGAGGGTGGTGCAATGGCCGCAGACAAGTACGCGATCCCATCTCATCTGGATGATCCCGAGCTGATCGGGCTGTGGACCCTGGATGAGTTCCTGGCGATGGTAATTCCCTTCGTCTGGGGGATCATGACCCAGCACATCCTTATTGGCATGGCGGCAGCGTTCGCCGGCTGGTGGGGACTTAAGAAAGCGAAGGCGGGTCGTGCAGCGTCTTGGCTGCTTCACTTGGCCTATTGGCATCTTCCGGCCGGCTTCACCGGTCTGAGAGCCACGCCACCCTCGTACCTCCGATTGATGGCGGGGTAAGATGGACCTTTCGTACAGCCATGCGCACAACCAGCGCGTTCTGAAGCAGCGCAACCTGTTGGTGGTTGTCGCAGCCGGGCTCGCCGGGCTGACGGCGCTCCTCCTCCTGTTCGGCATCTCCCGCGACCGCGAAATCGTGCTGCAGCCCGTGCTTCGCTCCCCGGTGACGGTGAGCAGCGCCGGCGTGTCGCGCGAATATCTCGAGATGATCACGCGAGATGTCGTCTTGCTGACGCTCGACCGGAGCCCGCAGAACCTCGAATATTGGATGAACTCGGTCCTCGCCATCACGGCGCCGCGGGCCCAGGGGAAGATCAAAGGCGACCTTCTCAAAATCGTCAACGAGCAGCGCGGCTCCTCCATTTCCCAGTTTTTCACGATCCAGTCGATGGAGATCGACCCGAAGAATCTCCGCTCCGAAGTGACCGGGGAGCTCCACACTATCGTCGGAAACAAGGTGATCTCGAATGAGCGCCGAACCTTCCGTTACGACTGGGAGTACCAGGGTCTCTCTCTGCGCCTGATCGGCTTCGGCATGGTCCGTACCGGCAAGGAGCAAGACCAATGACGGCCATTTACGCTTTGGGCACCGCCGCAGCCGGCACGATCCTCATGTCGCGGATCACCTGCTTCCTGAGCCGGATGATCGGCGCTTGCCTGGTGACGCTTGCGGTCTTGCTCTTCGCACAGCCCGCTTGGGCCGATCAGACGATCATGGCCGCTGACAGCGCCCAGGTGGATTGCCAGGCTTCCGCCAAGGATCTGACCCGCATCAGCCTGGTCGAGGACGAGTTCGCCAGCGTTTCCAAGATCTCGACTGGCAATCCGCAGGACGACTTCTCGGTCGTGAACGAGCCGGTGCGGGGCGACATCTATCTTAGCGTGCCGGAGGGCTACGGGCGCCCAGCGCTGTCATTCTTTGGCACCACTAAGCGCGGCTACGTTTACAAGTTCGTGTGCCGGATCTCTGGTGACCAGGCTGCCCAGGTGTTCGTGTCGAACCCCGCAATCGCCAAGGAGAAGGCGACCGAAGCTTCGCCCCAGCAGGTCGCTGCCGGCCCCCAGGACGCGGCCGTCGAGCTCGTCCAGGCGATGTATTCGAACAGCGTCGCCGATGGTTATGAGATGCGCCAGCGCGCGCTGAAGCCAGTCTATGTCGGCAAGCTCAAGGTCCAGATGATCGCCGAGTATCGCGGCCAGGACCTCACCGGAAAGGTGCTGCGCATCGAGAACATGGGCGACGCGCCGACCGAGCTGACCGAACGCACGGTCGCGCCGGCCAGCGCGCTCGCAGTCTCCATCGCCGAGCCCAGGCTCGCTCCGGGGAAGGTCACGACGGCCTACCTCGTCTCCCAGAACGTGAGGTAAGCCATGGCCTTTGCGGACATCTTCAATCGTAAGCGCAAACCGCTCGACGAGGGCGAAGGGGAAGGTGTCTCGCCCGTCGGCGGCGAGCTCGCCGGAAACGAAGCGGTCCGTCGCAAGCAGCGCATGCTCTTGGCCGGTGCCGCCGGTGTCGGCCTTCTGGTCTCGTCGATGTGGATCTTCAGCGGCGACGACGTGTCGAAGACCTCGGATGGCGACGAGGCCGAAAAGGTCGAGGTTTCGACCAAGGACCTCGTCAACCGGAACCTGTCTCAACAGGAGTGGATGGCGCTGTCGGAAAACCGCTTCGCTTCGACGGAGAACCAGCTCAAGTCGGTGAACGGTCAGACGGCGCGGGTAGACAACCTCGCCGCGCAAGTCGAGGCGCTAAAGGGCCAGAACCAAGCGATGCAGGCCGACGGGCAGCGGGTGCTCTCTGCCTACCAGGCTGAAAACGAGCAGCTCCGCAAGCAGCTGAACGAGCGCCCTACGGCGCCCGCGCCGGCACCGGGGCCGGCAGCCATGTACGGGCCGAATGGCCCGCAGGCCTATCAGCGACCTGACGCCGGGGCAGGAGCCCCGGGAGCGCTCTCGGTGAGCCGGTCGGCGGAAGTCAAGATGGTCAGCTTCTCGACCACCGACACAGGAACCGCGTCGAGGGTCACCAAGGGAAATACGGTCTATACCGACAGCCCGAACTACCTGCCGCCCAATAGCTTTGCCTCCGCCAAGGTGATCGTCGGAGTCGACGCTGCGGCCGGGGTGAACAGCCAGACCGATCCGCTTCCCGTCGTTCTGCGTGTGACGGGGCCGGCGCGGTCGGTGCTGCAAAACGGCAAGCTTCTTACGACCAAGATTCAGGGCTGCTTGATCAACGGCGCCGCGCGCGGCGAACTGTCGAGCGAAAAGGTCTACGTCAAGCTGCAGAAGATGACCTGTCCGCAACCCGGTGGGCGCTATGCGGTCTCCGAGGTCAAAGGGTTCATTGCCTTCGGCGGCAAGACCGGAGTGCGCGGCCGGGTCGTCTCCCGTGAAGGCGGTCTCGTCAGCCAAGCTTTCATCGCCGGCCTGGTCGGCGGGTTCGGGCGCGGCTTCTCGGCGAACGCCAATTCATTCCTGACGCAGCCCAACGTGACCGTGAACGGTCAGCGACAGAAGCTCGGGCTCGGAGACATCGCTCAAGGCGGGTTCGGGGAAGGCGTCGCTCAGAGCGGGGACATGGTCTCGAAATATCTGATCGAGCGCGCCGAGCAATATCAGCCGGTGATCGAGATGCCGACCGGCATCGATGTCGAAATCGTCTTCCTGGAGGGTGTCTATGTTCGGAATTGATCGTCTGCGCCAGCGCCTTTCGCCAAAAGCGATGATGCTGCTCGCCGTGCCATTCGTGGGGGTCGCCAGCGTTGCCGTCGCCGCGCAGATCGCAAGCCCGGGCAACGTCGAGGTGGCCAGTCTCCTGAAGACCCGGCTGCCCAAAACGCCGCTGACGAAGGTCGATTGCGAGAAGGTGAAGGGGCTGTGCGAGGTCACGGCCGGCTCGAACCTCTTTTATGTCGACACCAAGGCCCGCTACCTGATCATCGGCCGGGTCTATGACATGGAGACGCGGCAGGACCTGACCGCGGCCCGGCTCCTCGAAATCAACCCCGACATGCTGGTGGGAGGCGCCGCGAAGGCCAATGCGGCGTCGGCGGATGGAGACGAAGAGTCGGCTCTCGCGCCGCCGCAGGGCCGGCTGCAGAAGACATCACTTCCGGCCCGGCCCGCCACGCTTTCGCTCGATGGCCTGCCGAAGGATGGCGCAATCGTGTGGGGGAATCCTGCGGGACAGACGGTCACGGTCTTCACCGATTTCCGCTGCGGCTACTGCCGCGCCCTCACCAACGTGCTGCGCAGCATGGATGTGCGCGTCGTGGAGCGTCCGATCTCCGTCCTCGGCAGCCGCGACATCGCCGATCGCGTCTATTGCGCGAAGAACCGGGAGGAAGCTCTCCACGCCGCTTATGCGGGCGAACCGTTCAAGGGCGGCGCGTCGTGCGACACCTCCGGGCTCGATGCCAATGAAGCGTTCGCACACAAGCACGGCCTGACCGGGACGCCGGTGATCGTGCGGAGCGATGGCGCGGTCCTCGAGGGCTACCGGCCGAAGGAGTTCCTGCTGAGCTGGATCAAGGAAGCACGGTCGTGAGCGCCCGCGTCCGCTCGTGCCGCTCCGCCCTGTGCGTCGCCAGCCTGCTGGCGCTTACTGGGTGCGCGACCCTCGGTGGCAACGTCAAGGGCAGCTTCTCGTGCCAGGCACCCGACGGAATCTGCGCTCCCTCCTCGACGATCGACGATCGCGCCATGGCGATGATCTCGGGCGAGGCCGGCGACGTCATGATCCCCGCGGGACCATACCAAGCCGCGCCGCAGCCGCCGCAGCGTTCAACGCGGACCGCGCTCGCGTCGCCTCGCGCCGCGACCGGCGAAACGCCTGCCGCCCGGACGCGCGAAAAGGTGCTCCGGATCGTCTTCCAACCCTATGTCGACGATCGCGGCCGCCTCCACGAGGCCAGCGCTGTTCACACCGTGGTGCAGTCCGAATGGCAGGCGGAGGCCCTCGCCGACGCGAGACCAATCCCCGACCGCAATGCGGCCGCGGCCGCGCCGGCCGAGCTGAGCCTTGTCGAGGCGGTCGATCGTGAGGCGCCGGGAACCGTCGACATCGCTGCGTTCGATCCTAACTTGCCAGATCCCGCCGTCGTGGCCGCGGCGCGCGCGCGGGGTTCCGACCCCGTTGCCGCCATCAAGGCGGACGTTGCGAAGCGTCTGACAGCGAAGCCCGAGCGGCGCACCACGCGCTCGAGCCTGTCCGTCTCCGCTGACGCCCGAGCGTCTTCCGCTACATCGGAGACCGGAGCGGCGGCCTCTGCTTCGCAACCCGCAGTCGCCGACGCCAAGCCTCTCAAGGACCCCGCTCGACCCGCTGCGGTCCCGCCGGCCGTAAAAAACCGCCAGCCAGCGTCGCCGGCGTCATTGGCGAAGCAACCGGCGCTGGAGAGCGAGGGCGGGGCCAGCTCCGGCCCTGAAGCCATGGCGCGCGTGAAGGCGAGCGAGGCCTACCGGGATGCCGAGGCACATGTCCAAGGCGTCGCGCGGCAGGCCGGAGAAGACCCGGCACTTCCGAGCATGAAGCCTCTGACCAGCCCCACCATTCGCGCCGCGAGCTTTCCGGCGGCCGTCCCGGAGGACAAGTGATGAGCGCCAAGGCTGGCCTGTTCGACAACCTGCTGTCGGGCGTCTTCGGTGACAGCAAGCGCCCTGATGCGCAGCGGCCGGATCTTGCGGTGCCTATGCTCGCCCATTGGCTTCCGTACCGGAGCTACGATCCGAAAACTGCCATCTTCTACAACTCGTCTTCCCGAGGCTTCGTGATCGAGGTGTCGCCGCTGGTCGGTGCCGACGAGCGCACCGGCGAGATACTGACACAGTTCCTTTCCGAGGGAATCCCCGCGCCCGGTTGCCTTCAGTTCCACGACTGGATGAGTCCCCGGGTCGGGGAGCGGCTCTCGAAGTGGTATCTGCCACGCTATTCCGCGAGCGGCGTCTATGAGCGGATGGCCAAGCATCGGGTCGACTTCCTGACGGAAGGCGTCTGGAATTCGCTCTCGGCCGACGCACCGTTTTGCCTGCGCAATCATCGGGTCGCCATCTCCTATTCGACCCCGGAGAGCTCGAGCGTCTCCAATGAGGAGATCGTCGCCGTGATGGACGGCCTGGTCTCGGTGCTCGGCTCGATAGGCGTCTCGGCGCGGAAGATGGATCCGGTCGCGCTGATTGGCTGGATCGACGACATCACATCGCCGACCACCGCGGCGGGCGAGGACGTGGTCAGCTACAATCCGCTCGATCCGATCGCCGACCAGGCGGTGCGGCGCGACATCGAGATGCGAGTCGATCCGGATCGCATTCTGCTGCGGACCGAACGGTTTCGGCCAACGGGCAAGGAGGTCGATGGCGCGCCGGAAATCGGCGAGATCTATCCCGACGTCTTCGACGTTCGGTCGTTCTCCGTTCGCAATCTTCCGCAGCGCTGGGCACCCTGGGATTGCGCGCGCCTGATCGGTGACATGTTCGCCGACAAGCTGCGGATGCCCTGTCCGGTGGCCACCAACCTGTGCCTAGACTTCCCCGATCCGCAGGCGTCGAACAACAAGGCCAGCTTCAAGTTCATGCGGACCACGAGCCTCGCGGATTCGAAGTCCGCCCGGTTCTTGCCCCAGCTGCGCGATCAGTCGCAGGAGTGGAAGTTCGTCAACGACGAAATTCGGCAAGGGCGCAAGCTGGTGCGCCTGTTCTACAGCGTCACATCATTCTCGCCGAAGGGCAGGGGAGACGCCAACGAACGTATCCTGAAATCCGTCTACCGGGCGGCGGGCTGGGATCTGCTCGACGATCGATACCTCCAGGTCATGGGCCTGCTCTGCGCGATGCCCATGACGATGGCGAACGGGCTGTCGAGGGATCTCGATCGCATGAAGCGCATGCGCACGATGCTGAGTACCACCGCGGCGAACCTTGCTCCCATCCAGGGCGAATATCTCGGCGGCCATACGCCGCACCTCCTGCTGATCGGTCGACGGGGCCAGCCATTCTTCTGGAGCCCGTTCGAAAATGCGGCCGGCAACCACAATGTCGCGGTGTTCGGCAAGAGCGGCAGCGGCAAGTCCGTGGCGCTGCAGGAGCTGTGCGCCTCGCTGTGTGGCGCGGGATCCAAGGTGGTGGTCATCGATGATGGCCGGTCGTTCGAGCACTCGGCGAAATTGCAGGGCGGCGCTTTCGTCGAGTTCACCATGTCCAGCGGCTTCTGCCTGAACCCGTTCTCGATGATCGATGAAAAGCAGGCAGCCGAAGACGAGGACTATCTCCTCGACTGCATGGCGATGCTCAAGGCGATCGTGAACCAGATGTCGCGGCACATCGACCGTCTGACCGACACGGAACGTGGCCTGATCGACGGGGCGGTCAACCGGGTCTGGGAAGCGCAGGGCCGTAACGGCTCGATCGACGATGTTATCGCCGCGCTCAACGATACCGGCCACGAACTGGCCTCGCACCTGGCAATCGCCATGATGCCGTTCTCGAGCGCAGGCACCTACGGCAAGTTCTTCAAGGGCGAGGTCTCGTTCGAACTGCAGGCTCAGCTTACCGTCTTCGAGCTCTCCGATCTCTCGTCGCGCGAGGAACTGCGCAGCGTCGTCCTGACGGCGATCATGTTCATGTCGCAGCAGATGATGCGGAAGGTCGACCGGTCCATACCCAAGGCGCTGCTGCTCGATGAGGCCTGGCAGATGCTGCGCGGCGGCGCGATGGCAGACTTCATCGAAACCTATGCCCGCACCTGCCGCAAATATGGCGCGTCGCTGGTCACGGCCACGCAATCGCTCAACGACTACTACAAATCCGCTGGCTCGATCGCGGCGCTCGAGAATAGCGACTGGTTTGTCATCCTTCAGCAGAAGCCCGAGACCATCGCGGATTTCAAGAAGCACGATCGCTTCGAGATGGACGACTACACCGACGCCTTGCTCCGCTCCCTGAAGAGGAACGGCTTCGAATATTCGGACATCATGATCAAGGGGCCCGACACCCTGGCCGTCGGCCGACTGGTCCTCGACCCCTTCTCCGCGGCGCTCTTCTCGTCGAGCCCACGGACCTTCGCCGCCATCGAGGCGATGGTCGCTGACGGGCTCAGCATGGACGAGGCGATCGAGCGGATCGCCTTCCCCAACAACCCCGAGAAATGGGCGACGCCCGCCGAAGATCCGGCGGCGATCGCGGCGGAGTGAACCGATGGCGACCCTGGCTCCTGCCGACGCCGACAGCACCCGGCAGCGGCGCAAGATCGACCTCGGCTTCCTGCTCTATTTCTACCTCCACATTGCGGGGTTCCTCGCCTCGACCCTGCTGATCACATGGGGGCTGTTCGTCCTGTTCTTCCTCACGATCGGCGGTCTCTCCGTCGACGGAATGATGCACCAGCTCAACAACCTGGCGGGCCGCTACGTCTCGGCGGACGCGGCGCGCGTGGCGTCATTCAAGCATGTCCTGTTCGTCGCGCACATGCCTCTGGCCGCGGCGATCATCTTCTTCCGCCGCCACAGCATCCTGCCCTCGCGCGACCCCAAGCGGAGCAACGACAATGGCTGATCAGCCCGAACTCGATCTTCCCCCTCCCGCGAGTCACTCGTCGCCCGCGAGATTGTCCCGCGCGCAGCGGGGCTTCGCAGGGCTCACCCGCACGCAGCTGCTCCTGGGCGTTGCCCTTGTGCTGGGGCTCGTCTGGTCGATGTGGGTCACCAAGGCACTGCTCGCACCGCGAGAGGAGCACATCGTCAAGGCAAGTCTGTCCAACATCGTCGGCGAGTATGTGAACGCGCAGGCGCGCTCGGCATCGCCGCCGGCCCAGGTCGAAGCCGAGATGCGCGCGTTCATGTCCTCGCTCGACCATGAGCTGCAACGACGGAGCGCTAGCGGCCAAGTGGTCCTCGTCGGGGAGGCGGTGCTCACGAAGAACGTGCCCGACATCACCGACAGTCTCAGGAAAGCTGTCTACGCAAGCGGCGTCCGACAGCCCAGGCAGGCGAGCGCTCAGGAGTTGCAGCAGCTCCAGCAACAACTGCCGCCGGCGCCGATCCCGCAAGCATTTGCCGGCCCGGCGGCCACGATCGATCCCATGGCTGCCGCGCCGCAGAACATGGTGCCGCAGCAGGCGATGCCGGGCGGCATGCCTGCGGCGCCGACCGCGCCCGGCGCCTCGATCTCGACCTTCGGAGGCCAAGATGGCGGCAACGGCCAATAGGGCGCCGGCGACCGTATGGCGACCGCGCAAGCGGCTATGGGGGCTGTTCGCCGCTTTCGTTGCCGGCAGCGTCGTGCTCGGGGCGATCAGCGATTGGCGCGAAGATCATGCGCTGCTGATCAACACGACGGAATCGCTGCCGAACTGGGCCTTCCTCATCCATCGCAACAAGCTACCGGCCCGGGGCGATTACGTTTTCTTCGATCCTCCGGCGAGCGAGCTGGTCCGGGCGCACTTCGGCCCCAAGCCGCAGATGTTCGGGAAGATCGTCTATGGCATGCCCGGCGACATAGTGCGGCACTGGCACCTCGCGGTGACCGTGAATGGTCGCATCGTGGCCTACACCAAGCCCAGGACGAAGTCAGGCGAACCGCTGGCGATCGGCCCGAGCGGCGTGATTCCTGCTGGCTGCTATTATGTCGGCACACCTCACAAGGACGGCTTCGATTCCCGCTACGCTGCGATCGGCTTCGCCTGTCAGCGACAGATCGTGGGCACCGGGGAGGCGATCCTGTGATCCGCTGGCTGGCTCCGCTCGCCGGCATCGCCAGCCTCGGGGCGGCGGTCCTGCTCACCGGATCCGAGCGGGGGGAGGCCCGTGATTTCGGCCAGATGGGGCAGACGTTTCCTGTCGCCGAGGCGGACCTACTCTCGACCATCGAGGCACGCCTCAAGCGCGCCCAGGCGACCGGTGAGATGGATCGCGTGAACGCTGCCTTCGCCAAGCGAGCGGAAGCGAAGGTCCGACGGCCCGTGCCAGTCGCGGGGATGTCTCCGGCCGAACAAGCGCGGACCTGGAACTATGATCCGACGATCACGCTCGAGCGGGAGATCCGGGACCATAAGGGACAGGTGATCGCCGCCGCAGGCCAGAGGATCAATCCGCTCGACTTCGTGTCGATGCGCCAGAGCCTGGTGTTCGTCGACGGCGATGACGCCGCGCAGGTCGATTGGGCGACCAAGCGGTTCACCGAACTCAACGCGAAGATCATCTTCGTCAACGGCTCGCCGATCGAATCCATGACGACGCGCAAGCGCCGGTTCTTCTTCGATCAGGAGGGCCGCCTCACCGGCAAGTTCGGCATCCGGCACACGCCGGCTGTCGTCTCACAGGCGGGCAAGCTGCTGCAGGTGTCGGAGACCGTCCTGAAACCGGGAGGGCGGAGCTGATGCCACTATGGCTCGACTTCCTGCGCACGCCGATGGCGGCACCGGAAACGCGATCACTGCGCCGCATGCGCCTTATATGGCAGGGCCTCTGCCTCTCGGTGGCACTGGTCGTGGGCTTCTTCCAGCCGATCCACTCTGTGCTTGGGCGTGCCGTACCTTGCCTGGTATTGGCGCTGCTGGTCGCAGCCGGTCTATACACCTGGCTCTATCTCCACCGGAAGAACGCCGCCGACAACGCCTTCCTCGAGCGGACCGGGGAGGCGAAATGATGCGGTGGCTGCGCGCCTTCGTCGGCGTCCTTGGCCTGCTGCTCGTGATGGTGGCGTTGACGCCACGCGCGGAGGCGGCCCCGACCTGCACCGGCAAGTTCGTGAACCCCATCACCGACGTCTGCTGGTCATGCTTGTTCCCGCTCTCGATCGGAGGAGCAAAAATCTGGCCGGGAAGCCGGCCGGATACGAACAATCCCGCCTCTCCGATCTGTGCCTGCGCCGACCCGCTGCCGCGCATCGGCATCTCGGTCGGATTCTGGGAGCCCGTCCGGCTCGCCGACGTGACGATGAAGCCATGGTGCTTTCCCAACCTCGGCGGCACCCGCATCGCGCCCGGTTTCGATATCGGCCAGGGCTACCTCGCGGGTCCATCGATGGTGGGCGGTCGGTCGCAGAGCACGGCCAAGTGGCACGTCCACTGGTACGTCTATCCGCTCCTCTACTGGATGGAGATCCTGACCGATTTCCTCTGCTTCGAGCAGGCCTCCTTCGACATTGCGTACATGACGGAGATCGACCCGCTCTGGCAAGATGACTCGCTCACCGCGATCATCAATCCCGAGGCCATCGTCTTCGCCAACCCGATCGCCCAGGCGGCCTGCGCGGGCGATTGCATCGCCGGGACTGCGGCCTTGCCCCTCGATGCGCTGTTCTGGTGCGCGGGCTGCCAGGGCAGCATGTATCCCCTCAACGGCAATATCCCGGCGTCGATCGGGCACGTCCAGTCGTCCCGCCTCGCGCTGTCCCGTTTCGCCTACAAGATGCACCGAGAGGGGCTCGCATGGGGCACGATGGGCTCCGAGGGTCTCTGCAAGAAGTACCTCATGCCGATCATGCGGAAGCAGCAATATCGCTTCCAGATGGTGAACCCGATCCCGACGGTCAGCGGGCGGTTTGCCTGCTCGGCGATCGGCGCGTCGACCATGCCGCCGGATGCCGGCCGAGCCTTCCCCGCCGGCGGCGAGGACATGGGCTACCTGGTTTGGCGCAAACGCAACTGCTGCGTGTTCTGAGGAGGGAAGCATGCGCCTTCTGACATTGGGCATCACGGCTCTTCTCACCACTGCCGGCCTCTCGGCGCTCCTTGCCCAAACCGTTGACGGGGTCGACGTCCAGGCCGTGAAGAAGCGTGCCGCGGACCTTGCTGCGGAGGCACAGGCTTTCGTCGACCAGGTGAAGGACCGCGGCGATGAGTTCCGCGAGCAGGCAACCGTCGTGCGCAAGTCGGGCATGGACAACATGCAGCGCGTCGCGGCAACCGAATTGCCAAAGGGACCGGACGGCAAGATCGACTTCGATGAGCTCGTCCAGGGGGCAGCGACGAACGCGAACATTCCCGGCGGCGACGCGCCACAGTTCATCGTCTTCGCCAGCCTGTCGATGCCGACGGCCTCGCTCAAGCAGCTGATCGCCGACACCGCGAGGGCAGGGGGCGTCGTCGTCTTCCGCGGTTTCCCCAACAACTCGGCCAAGGAATTCGCCGGTCGGCTCGGGCAGATCGTGCAGAAGGACGACATGCCGAACATCGGCATCGATCCTCGCCTCTTCCGCGCCTTCGGCGTGCAAGCGGTACCGACCTACGTCGCCGTCTCCTCGACCTTCGACCTGTGCGCGGGCTTCTCCTGCGAAACCAGGGTACCACCCCATGATCGCATGGAGGGCAACGTCACGGTCGACTATGCCCTCAACACCTTCGCCCAGGCCAACGGTCCCGGCGCGCGGATTGCCTCGGTCGCGCTCGAAAACCTCGCGCGGAGCCGGCGCCAGTGAAGCTCAGGTCTCTTGCTGCCGCGCTTATGAGCGTCTGCCTGGTCATCAGCTCCGCCGGCGCTCAGCAGATGACCGTCGAGCAGGCGCGCGAAGAGGGCAAGGCTCTCGGCAACGCCAAGCGGCAGGATGAAAGCCTCGTGCCGACATCTGACGCTCAGGCTGCGGCGGTGCCCGGCTATACCGGCACCACCCAGCCCCAGAGCACCTATTTCGACGACCCGGACGCGCTGGTCGCGGCGGGAACGGCGCAGCGCACGACCAACGACTCCTATCGCACCGTCACCGACCCGGATCACACGCGGCCGACTTTCAGCAATGCCGAGATCCTCGCGACCACCAACCGCGCGACGACGGTGGAAAACGATCCCGAGGCCTACCTGCAGGGCGAGAATATCGGCTCGGAGAGCGGGCAATGCCAGCCGCTCCCGCCCGGATCGGGAGAGGGAGGCTACTACGAGGCGACATGCAATACCGGCACCAAGGTCGACGAGACGGCGCCTGTGTGCCGCGTGCCGCTCGTGGTCGACGTCACCCCCGGCGTGAACAAGTATGTCTACACCTGCGAGAATTGGTCGCGCTCTGCCGCGCAGGGTGGCGACAACCGGAGCCGCCGCTGCGTGCCGGCGTTCAACGCCCCCGTCGCCGACGGGGTCTGCCGCGAGCGGTCGCGCGAGACCGTCATGTACGATGTCTGCCTGCAGGGGAATCCGCGATTCTGCACCGAACCGGACATTCGCGAGGGCGAGATCATCACCTACGAGTGCGACAGCGCGGCGGTCACGGGTCGGCCATACACGATCGAAACGGTCGGCCAGGTCATCAATGAGCACAGGGACGAGGGCGCCTGCAATGGTGCGACGGCCGGCCAGACATGCGAGCTCGCCTCCGAGACTTGCGTCGATACGGAGCCGACGACCCGCACGATCAATGGCGTCGCCGTCACACGCGCCTGCTGGCAGTGGGAGCGGCAGTATTCGTGTCATCGCCTTTCGCAGGGCAACGACTGCGGCGATCTCGAGGGAAATCGCCAGTGCACGTTCCTGCGCGAGGAATGCCTCGACGACCCGCAGCAAGGCGAATGCAAGGTAAAGGAGAAGGTCTACCGCTGTCCCACACCGGACGCGCCAACCTCGGATGCGCCCCAATATATTTGCGGCAGTGATGTCTATTGCATCAATGGCGACTGCGAGCCGATCACGCGCGAGGCCTCGACCGAGTTCAAGGATGCCCTGGTCGCGCTTCATGCGATCGATGACGCATCGAAGGGGTTCGATCCGAACAACCTGACCGTGTTCTCCGGGACGCGCGATACGTGCCATAAGCCCGTGTTCGGTCTCATCAACTGCTGCGCGGGCAAGGTCTCGGGTGCGCTGACCCTCGCAGCCGGCGGTGCGGCGCTCGCGGGAGGGCCGGCGGCGATCGCCGCGCTCGCGACACCCTTCCTCGCCTTGTTCGCCTGTTCTCAGGACGAGATGAAGCTCGACATCAAGGACCGCATGGGACTCTGCCACAAGGTGGGGACCTGGTGCTCGTCCAGCTTCCTCGGCATCTGCAAGACGAAGAAGACCGCTTATTGTTGCTTCGAGAGCAAGCTCAGCCGCGTGCTTCAGGAGCAGGGGCGCGTCCAGATCAACAAGCCTTGGGGCAGCCCGAAGTCCGAGCAGTGCAAAGGCTTCACCATCGCCGAGTTCCAGCTGCTCGATCTGTCCAGGATGGATTTCACAGAGGTCTACGCTGACTTTCTCGACGCGGCAAAGCTGCCGGACGAGGTCCAGACGATGACCGAAATCCAGGCGAAGATTCAGAACTATTACGACCTGCATGGAGGCACTCCATGAACACCAGAGGGATCGGTGATCGACATGACGGCCGTGGCGAATGACCTGCCGACCGCAGGCTCTCCGGGATGCGACTGGAAGATGACGGTGTTCGAGCTGGCGATCTTTCTGTGCGTGTTCCGCGCGAGGCGAGCGGCTCGGGTGGAAGAGATCTGTCAGGTAATCGGCGACTGGTTCGAGTGCGCAGTGGAACCATCGTCGGCTGCTGCGCCGATCGAACACATGATCGCCAATCGCTGGGTCGCGGAGGAAAACCACGGCTTGCGGGCCACCGAAGAGGGCCGGACCGCGGCGCGGCCGCTGATGAACGGGATCATCCGGATGCTCGACCAAGGGACGAGGCTCATCGACGTCGCCCTGATGATGTCCGTGCTCCGTTTGACGAAAGGAGAACTGGACAATGGGCTTCGTCATATTTGATCCTGCCATTCTCGCGTCCCTGCTCGCCGGCGCATTGGCGCCCGGCTCTGTAGCACCGGGCCTGCCGGCGCCCGCTCGACCAACCTCCGCCTGCAGCGCCGCCGCGCTCTCCACGGCCGGGATCGACTGCTGCCTTCACATCGCGGCCTGGGACACGCCGACCACCCCATCCAACCACCACCCCGCGCAATCTCAGGATGGTGCGGCCGACCAGCAGGGAGGACGATGATCATGTCGAAGATGGCGAAGCTGGCGATGATCCTGCTGACCGCGGCGCCGATGGCCGTGCCGGTGCGTGCGCAGGATGCGGGGAGCGCGGCCGATGGCGTCGAGGCGGCCGCTGGCGGTGATGATTTCTACTGCGGCGAGCGCAAACTGGGGCAATGGTTCTATTGTTCGAAGCCGAGGCCTCCGGAGACGGCAAAGGCTCAACCGCAGGTGCCCGAGCAGACCGCGGCGGAGCGCCTGGCCGCGATCACGCACCAGCTTGATGAGCTCAAGGCCCGAGCGATCCTTGATCCTTCCGAGGCGAATGTCATCGCCTATGTGCGCTTCCAGCGCGAGCAACTGGATCGTGCCTCGACGTTCTCGGATACGTGGCAGCGCGCCCTGTGGCAGAATCCGGATATCGACTACACGCTGCAGCGGCCCGTCAACACAGTCGCGAAGCGAACATGGCTCGATAACCGCAAGGCCGATCGCGACCAGGTCCTCATCAACCTGAGCCAGCGTTACGGCTTGTTCTACTTCTATGCGCAGAGCTGCGGGGCCTGTGAGGTGTTCGCGCCGATCCTGCGCTCGGTCGCGGATAGCCATCGGATGGCGGTCATGGCCGTCTCGATGGATGGTGGCCCGAGCCGGGACTTCCCCAACTATGTCGTGGATTCCGGCCAACGTGCCCGGATGGGGCTTTCGGGCAATGAAACGCCGGCGCTCGTGCTTTTCGACACGGCTACGAAGCGGACCATCCCCGTCGGCTACGGCATCCTGAGCGCCGACGAGATCATGGATCGCATCTTCATGCTCACCAACACCAAGGTCGGGAGCGATTACTGATGTCTAATCCTCGGCAGAATGGTCGGCTCAGGAGGCTGGCACATCGTGCCGGCGCCGCGTTGATGATGGCGGCCGCCTCGCACTTCGCTCTGATCGGCGTCGCGCGCGCCGACGTCGCGTCCGAGATGAACGGCTTCTTCAATGATGCCGGCGGTGCCGCGAACGTGACCGGGCCGACGGCGTTCCAGGGACAGTCGGCAGGCTATTACTCGCTCGGCAACGTCTGGACCCGCTTTCCGCAGAAGAGCGTGTCGCCGTTCAACCTTCAGCTCCCCAGCGCGCGCGCGGGATGCGGCGGCATCGACCTGTTCTCGGGCTCGTTCAGCTTCATCAATGCCAGCGAGATCGTGGCGATGCTGAAGGCGACCGCGAACAACGCCTTGGGCTTTGCTTTCAAGCTGGCTATCGACAGCGTCTCGCCCGAAATCGGCAAGGTCATGGACGAGTTCAGCCAAAAGGCTCAGCTCCTCAACCAGATGAACATCTCCAGCTGCGAGACGGCGCAGGCCCTCGTCGGGGGAATCTGGCCGCAGATGGAGACCACGCGATCGACGATTTGCGAGGCGGTCGGCAACAGCCAGGGCGTGTTCTCCGACTGGGCCGCGTCCCGGCAGGGCTGCAACAACGGCGGTCAACGAGATGGGACGCTCGCCGGCAATACCGATCCTCACATGAAGGAGCAGATCGTCGGCGACCCGCACAACTACACCTGGGAGGCGCTGAAAAAGTCCTCGAAATTCGGCGCGTTCGACCAGGCCTTCTCCGAATATGTGATGACCTTGGTGGGAACGATCGTGACCACGCCTCCGACCGGCAGCGATCAGGGGCCGAAGGTCGTGATCTACGGTCCTGCCGAAGAGGCGGTCGTGACGGCGCTGTTGGACGGCACCGCCAGTGCGCCGCAGGTCAAGATCCTCAAGTGCAACAACGAACTTTGCACGGACGTGTCCGACCAGACGCTGAGCGTGCCCGAGGCGAGTGCTCTTCGGCCAAGGATCGCGACGATGATCAAGAGCATGAGCTCGAAGATCCGCAGCGACACGGCGCTCGACGCGGCCGAAAAGCAGCTCCTGAACATGGCCACCGTGCCGATCTACAAGATTCTCGCGGTGCAGGCCTATGCCCACTATGCGTTGACCGACGGCGAGATCCAGACGCTGTCCGAGATCGTCGCGGTCGACCTTCTTAACGCCATGCTCGATAATATGCTCGACCGCGTCGAGCAGGCGAAGGTCTTCTATCAGACCGCAGACCAGGAGACGGCCGGGCAGTGGCGCCAGCAAATCGCCGCCACCCGCGCCAAATTCGCGCAGCGCGACGTCAAGCTTAGCAACAAGCTCCAGGTGACGATGCAGATCATCAACCGGAGCATCATGCTCGAATCGACCCTGCAGAACAGCATGACGCCGGGCATGTCCTCGGCGCTCAACTTTTCGCGGGGCTTGAACGCGCAGGGCCTGCTCTAGGCGCGGAAGGGGAGGGTTGCGACGTGCTCGAGGTCTTCACCGTCGGCGGGGGCGAGTATCTCGTCAACACCTTCAATGCCGTGGCAGCGTGGGCCGGGGGAGGGGGTTACAAGTCGCTCATCCGGGTCGTGATGGTGATGGGCCTGATCTACTCGCTGCTTGTCGTCGCCTTCACTCTCAACTTCCGCGCCTGGATGAACTGGTTTCTGCAGGCGACCGGGATCTATCTGTGCCTCATGGTGCCGACGATCGACGTGAAGGTCACGGATCGCATCAATCCGAGCCTCGCCCCGGCGACTGTGGCAAACGTCCCTCTGGGGCTGGGCGTCCTCGCGAGCTTCACCACGCAAATCGGCGACTGGCTCACGCGTACCGCCGAGACCGTCTTTGTGATGCCCGGGGAGCTCAACTACACCACCAACGGAATGGTCTATGGGGCTCGGCTGTTCGACGCGACCCGCAACTTCGTGATTCGAGATGCCGAATTCTCGACCAACCTCGAGAGCCACTTCAAGAACTGCCTTTTCGGCGACGTGATGCTCTACCAGAAGTCCCTCACCAATCTGGCGAAGGCGACCGACCTATGGGCGGCTATCGGACCCGGCTCGGAGGCTCGGTCGCAGGAATGGCTGGAGCGCCAGGGTGATGGGACGGTCCAGAACTTCATCGTCACCTGCCGGCAGGCTTATGACAGCCTCAACGGCCAGTGGGCCGGGATGATCGAAGCCAATGCTGAGCCTTGGGCCAAGGAGGTCTATCCCAAGCTCAGCAACGCGGTCGCCGCCGCCAAGCTCAAGCACGACCTGCCGATCGTCAACTCGGCCTTCACGGGCTCAGGTGACGACTTCACCGGCGTCATGCGCCAGAACACGGCGATCAACGCCTTCATGCAGGCGCGCAACTCGATGGCTGGCGGAAGCGGGGCTGCATCGATCGACACCTTCGCACAGACGCGAGCCGACATTCAGGCGCGAAACACCTACAATTCGATCGCGCAGCAGGCGATGGCATGGGTTCCGATCCTGAACATCGTGCTCACTGTCGTCTTCTTCGCAATGTTCCCCGTCATCTTTCCCCTGTTCCTGTTGCCCCAGACGGGGATGGGAACGCTGAAGGGCTACGCGATGGGGTTCTTCTACCTGGCGTCTTGGGGTCCGCTCTACGTTATCCTTCACATGATCTGCATGACCCGGGCGGAGAGCGCGGCGAACGGCGTGGCCGCCGGCGGAATGTCGCTGGGGAGCTATGCCGGGATTGGTGCGGTGAACGGCGAGACCGCGACGATCGCCGGCTTCATGCTGATGAGCATTCCCTTCCTCGCGGCGGGCTTGGCTCGTGGTGCAATGTCGATCGCCGGGCAGGCGACGTCGATGCTCGCCCCGGCGCAGAACGCCGCGGAGGCGGCCGCGCTGGAGCAGACGACGGGCAATTATTCCTATGGGAATGTCAGCTGGGCGAACTCGACGTCGAACATGCGGCAGGCCGATCAATGGTCGACCGCCCCGAGCTTCATGGGGGGCGCGGCGAGCGTGGGGTGGCGCCAGGACAATGGCGCGCTCATCAACAGCTTCGGCAACGGCCAAGAGGTGTTTGATACAGGCGGCGCCATCTCGCGGCTTTCGTTCGCCCCAACTGTTACCACCGGCGCCATCGCCGAATGGCGGCAGATGGCGAGCGAGGCACACCGCCAATCGCAGGCCTACGACAACGCCGCGCAGGAAGTGCTCAGCTGGACCAAGACCGACCGGAGTGCCTACGGCACGTCCAGCGAGCGGTCGTCGGGATGGGATTCGAGCAGCGGCCGCGCTGCCAACACATCGATTGAGCAGTTCGATCGCACGACAGGCAGCAGCTCGCAGGGTCTGGAGGATCGGTCGTCGACGGGCCAGAGCCAGCGAGTGTCTGACGGCCACGATCGTAGCGCCGGCACGGTTGATCAGATTGGCGGGCGTCTCGATGCGGGAGTTGGCGGCAACCGCGGTGGCGGCGGAGGTGGCGGCGTCGGTGGTCGGGGCAGCGCTCTCGGCCGAGTTCTTAGAGCGCTCCCCGGCGCTGGCGCAACTGTAAGCAAAACGGGCAGCCAGCAGGATACGCTCCGTCATGGGACGGAGGACACGCGCTCATCGGATAGTTCAAGCACGGCGAGTAGTGGGGTTCGCGACGAGCACTCCAATGGGACGGGGGCGACATCCTCTGATGGCACTTATGATCGCTCGGGAGTGTTCAGCCGGGCTTCGACGTCGTCTAGCTCGTCCTTGACCCACGAGCAGGCCCTGGCGCGTGCGAAATCGTATACGGAGACCGCGCGCAAGCTGGAGGAGCTGTCGCAACAGCTGTCGCGCGACGCCAGCTACGCCGAAACACATGGCATGCAGCTAAGCGAGAACATGAGCCAGGATCTCGCGCAATGGTATCGCGCGCAGCAGGCCTCCAACCCAGGCCTTGACGCTCCCGAGCTTTGGGCGACCGATCTCAGCGACCATCAGCGTGCCGTCCGCCAGGAGATGGTGACGCGCTGGATGCGCGAGAAGCAGGATGACATCCGCGAGGAGATTGCTGGCAAGTTGCAGGAGCCCGATCTCGTTCAGGTTAATAGGCTAGGCGTCGACAGCGCAGCGGATGTTGTCGGCTCTTACCGTCCGCATGGCGTATCGGACATTCCCTCTGGCCCGACCGGAGGCGATCCTCGTGCGGCCCAAGCGGTCATCGAGGAAGGTGCCGCGCGCCTAAATGAAGACCGCACAGCGGCGCAGAATGCACGCGCGAACAACGTGCAAGGCTCTGTTGAAGTTCAGCTAGAAGTGAATCGCGATCACAATCGCGGCTTCTTTACTGATCCGAAGCTGCGGGAGTGATCGCCGTGTCAGATGGCCAATGTCATGTATACGCCGAGCCCGATCACGACAGCGACGCCAAGAATCTGGCCGATGACCGTGCCGAACGAGAGAGGCGCATCGCTGTTGTCGGTGACCGGGACGTCCTCGATCAGCAGCAGCGGCCCCGACGGGCGGTCCTCTGTGACCAGCAGCGTGTGCGTGTCCAGCATGTGACGAACCTCCAAACGTCTTAAACATACAAGGTTCGAGGTTTCGCCACAAGGATTGAGGACACGGCTTAATGACAAGAATCGAGACCGGGCCAGAAGAAAGGCAGTGTGCTGTCCCTGAGCTAGATATGGCCAACTGGGCTGTGTTCGGCTTTTCGTGGGTGCTTGTGATGGCCGTAGGCTTGATGCCGGTCGTGGAGGCGAGCCTCAGGCGATCGCCTTCAATTTCAGTGCCGGTTGTGATCGCGTTCTTCGCAGCGGTCGCAAGCGGCCTTGCCCTCCGGCGGCGTTATAGCTGGCTCGGCTTCGTGCTTCACATCATCGGTCAGATAGCAATCTGGCTGTCGATCTTCTGCATGTCGTTAGCGGTCGTGCTGTACGTGTCCGGCTGAAACAGGCTCTCGCCCCCAACAGGTTTTCACGGGGAAAGATCGCTAATCGGCACGAACACCTCGCCGGTCTCGGCCGCGCGGCGGACCTTGAGCGCGAGCAGCCGGTCGATCCCGATGCCGCGATCCAGTGCATCATAAAGGTCCTTGCCCTCGACGCCGATCACGCGCTTGCCGCGGCCGAACGCGCGCAGCCCCTCGTCGGTGAAGCCGCCGAAGCTGATGAAGACGCCGCGGGCCCACGAAGCTTTTTGCTCGACCTTGCCGTGGAAGGTGTGAAGCTCAGCGACGCCGATCTTGCGATTGAGCCACTTGGCCTCGACCAGGTAGGTTTCGTCCGCAAGCTCGAAGCTGCCGTCGATCTGCTCGCCATCGAGCCGGAACGGCTCTCGGGCCTTCAGCCGGAAGGCGTCAAACAGGTCGGTCAGGAAGCGCTCGAAATCATAGCCTCGGCGATGCGGCTCGAGGTCGCGGATCGCGATCAGCCGATCTCGCATCCGGGCGAAATCGATCGCATCGAGCATCGGCGCGGGAACGACGTTCGCCGGTGCCGGGGTCGCGGAGCCTTCCAGTTTGGCGATCAACCCGGCAATCTGAGCGGCCGCCCGGGGCATCGGATCCGGCGCGCCGCTTCCCCGGAGCGCCTCACGCTGCTCCCAAAGAACGCGCAGCGTCCGGGCCGCGGTGCCGTCGTCCACCTGCGCCAGAAAGCAGCGCAACCGCTTCGCCTTCGACGTCCCGTCGACGGCATATTGTGGCGCGTCGATGTCGATCTCGAGCTCGCGGACGAAGAACTCGGCGAAGGTCCGGTTCGAAAAGTCGAGCACGTAGCCCTTCTCACCGCCGCGGAAGACCTCGTCGATCAGGCCCAGCTCGATCGAGCGCAGACTGCTCACCGCCGCTTCGCCTTCGAGGGGCGGGCGCGGTCAGCCGCGCGGATAACGCTGAGCACCGCCGGGTGTACGTCGCCGGCTTCCTCGTCGGTCGGCTCGGATGCCCATTTCTCGTTGAAGCGCAGCAGCTGATTGTTGCGCCACGCAGACATCTGGTAGCCTTCCGCCTTCAGCCTTGTCTCGACCGATGCCGGCACCGAGAGGTGCTCGGGCAGGACATAGGCGAAGAGCAGCTTGGGCAAGCCGTCGAGGTGCTTGATGGCATAGCCGGTCGAGCGCGGCGACAGCACGCACTTCTTCTCACCCCATCCGGACCGGTAGCTTCGCAGGAGCGAGTCATAGGTCAGGATCTTGATCTTCTGGTCGTCCTCGATGCTCGCGATCCGGTCGCGCTGCGCCTGGTTGAAATCCTTGCCGGTCGAGCGGCCGATGATCAGCACCCGGCGCAGCTCGATGCGATTGCGCGCCATAGGCGAAGGAACGAGCAGCGGCAGAAGACGCTCGCGCACCTCGGACTGGTGCTGCTCCCAATAGTCGCGCCAGACCGCTGTCTGAGCAAGCGCTTCATTGAACGCCGAGGAGCCGCCGACGTGCTTGCTGCTGGTGGTGAACAGCGGCTTGTTTGGGCGCTCGATCTCGATCAGCACCAGGATCCAGCGATCGGACGATTTGGTGAGATAGGCGAAGTCAGCGGTGCGCCCCGCGATCGGGAACTTCGCAATCACGCAGTTCATATGGAGGCGGTGGTTTAGCAGCCAGGAACTCGTGTCGAGCAGTTCGGTATGCTGCTCGAGGAAAGTCTGAATGTCGTTTTCGTTCTTGCCATCGTCGGCGAGCAATTGCTCGAAGGCGGAGGCGAGCGCTTCGTCCGGCGGTTGTCGCATGGGTGGTCTTTTTCTCTTTATGCTGGTTTGTCGGAAAAGGCGCCCTCAGCGGATCGCCACCACTTTCGCACCAACGTCTGCGGCCACATCCTTCCAGGCGCGGTCCGCAGTATAGGCCGGCACGCCAAGCCGCTTCGCCAACGCGAGGCAGAAGCGGTCACCGAGCGAAAGACCCGCCGCGCTGGTGACAGCGCGCAACGCGCCCGCCTCCCAGCCCAGCGCTTCGTCTGCGGGTAGGACGGTATAGGGCAGCGCGCCGAGCATCGCCCTGATCTCTTCGATCGGCGCGCCAAGGTGAACGAAATGGCTCACCACCTCAGCCTCGTTGAAGACCCCCACCGCCGCGTCGCCCACCACATTGGCAACCTTACTTCCTCCGCGCTCTCCCTTCAGCAGCGCGAGTATCGCGGACGCATCGAGAACCGCCTCCGTCACTCGCCACTTTCCGCCCGACGGGTGGTAAGGAAGGCGCCCACGGACGCGTCGGGATGGTCAGCATATTTCTTCGCGATCGCCTGCGCGCGCGCGACCGCCTGCTGAACCGTCCTCAGCACCACGCCATCCTCGGTTTCCTCGAGCAAGACCGCGCCGCCGCCTTCGAGACCGAGCCGCTTGCGGATGCTTGCCGGCAAGCTCATGCGTCCGTTGGGCGTTATGTTCACTTGGACGGTCATGAGTCGCATCGTCTCCGCTGTGGCAAGCGAGGGATCACATACCACATGGTGCCTCATAGGAACAGCGTTGTTGCATATGCCAAGATTTGCAACACATGCCACTCGATGTAATTAGCGATAAACTTGATTCCCGCGAAAAAGATGTTGGCGGTTTCGGGAGCACTTGTCGGTTCTCCTGAAAGGGTGGACTCGCGGCTAGATTGCCGCTTAGCGACGACGTGCACCTGAAACAGTGGACATTGTTCCCGAAACAGCGGACGATCGCCCAGCTGGGACCACCCGAGGCGTCGTGCCATGCGAACCGCGGACCTGAGGACGGCGAGCGACGCCGACTGGGCGGAGGCGCATCGCCGCGAGAAGATCATTCGCCCGCTCGCCTCGATGACGCGCGTGCCCGGCGATGTGGCCACCCAAGCCATGGTCCAGCTGGAACTCGGCCGCGCTCGCTTCCACAAGCTCCTGCAACTCTACCGAGCCACGCCCGCTGCGGCGTCACTGCTGCCGCGACCGCGAGGAAGGGAGAAGGGGGAGCAGCGGCTCTCGGCCGCGGCTGAGCATCTTATCGCTCGCGGCATCGCTGATTTCTACCTCACGCTCGAGAAGCCCAGCGTTCAGGCGCTCCGCCGCTGGCTGCGACACGAAGGAACGAAGATCGGGGTCAAGGTGCCCAGCACCAAGGCGATCCAGGCCCGGTTGGACCGGCTCGCTCCCCAGCTCGTTACGGCCCGCAGACAGGGTGCCAAGGCAGCCGCTGACAAGTGGGAGCCAACGCGAGGCGTGCTCGAGGCGGACTACGCGCTTGAGCTCGTCCAGTCGGACCACACGCTGGTCGACGTGATCGTTGTCGACGACCTGTACCGCAAGCCTATCGGCCGGCCTTGGCTCACGCTGATGATCGACTTGGCGAGCCGAACCGTGCCCGGCTTCCACCTCGACATGCTGGCGCCGTCCGCTGTTTCGGTCGGTATGTGCATGCGGCACGCCGTTCTCCCCAAGCGGGACTGGCTGGCCGAGCGGAGCATGAAGGCACCGTGGGACAGCCAGGGGCTCATGGATCGGCTGCACCTCGACAACGCGCGCGAGCACCGCTCAGACGCGCTGAAGCGCGGCTGCCGAGCTCATTCGATTGCGCTCGAATATCGGCCGGTGCGTCGGCCGCACTTCGGCGGTCACATCGAGCGGCTGATTGGCACGATGATGGGGGCCGTCCACCTCCTACCCGGAACGACCTTCTCTAACGTCGCCGAGCGTGGCGACTACGATGCGGAAGGTGAGGCGTGTATGACGCTGAGCGAGCTGGAAGTCTGGCTCGCCGCGCAGATCATCGGCCCATATCATGCGGAGCGGCACCGCGGGATCGGCATTCCGCCCGCCCTTGCTTGGGCCGAGGGGGTGGAACGACGCCCGGAGCTGGTCCGCCTTCCGGCCGACGATGCCGCGTTCCTGTTCGACTTTCTACCCTGCGAGCTGCGCGCCGTGACACCACACGGCATCGAGCTGTTCCGCACTCACTATTGGGATGATGCGCTATCCTGCTGGTACACGCGGCCGGGGCAGACGATGCCGGTGCGTTGGGATCCCCGCGACCTTTCGCGCGTCTGGCTCGAGCTACCACACGGCGAGCACCTCGAGGTGCCCTACCGCGATCTGCGGCGTCCCGCGATCACCCGCTGGGAACAGAAGGAGGCGGTTCGCACTTTGCGGGAGCGCGGCCAGCAGGCTGTCGACGAGACGATGATCTTCCAGGCTGTGGAGACCCAGCGATTGATCGTCGCGGAAGCGGCGCACAAGACCAAATCCGCGCGGTTCGCGCTTCAGCGGACCAAAGCGGCACTGCGCGACGCCCGTCGGGCGAGGGGTGGCAGCAAGCTCCGGCTTGAGCAGGTAACCCCTGCCGTTGGCTTATCTGCGGTAGAGGAGAGGACGGGCGGCGATCAGCCGGGGCTTCCTTATCTTGTCGAGGATATGCCCCAATGAGCGACCTCTCCCATCTCGCCGATGGTTATCGCGAGCGCGCGCGTTGGCCCGACGCCGACCGGATCGCCTGGATCCGCAAGGACCGGTGGCTCGGCTTCCCGAAGGCGGAAGCGGTGCGCAAGACGTTGGACGCGATGCTGCGCTATCCGCCGCGCACGCGCATGCCGTGCCTGCTGATCTACGGCCAAACCGGCATGGGCAAGTCGCGCATCGTGGAGCGCTTTGAGGCAGAGAACCCGCGCGGGCTCAACGAGGCTATCGGCGTGGCGACGATACCGGTCGTCGCCGTCCAGCTTCCACCGCAGCCGACCGACGGCGAGTTCTACGGCGAGGTGCTCGAGAAGCTCGGCGCCGGCTTCGCCGCGCGGGGGGACACGCAGCGTGCGCGCCTCCTGACTCGCCGGCTGATGGGGCAGGTGGGTGCTCGCATGCTGATCCTGGATGAGATCAACCACATGCTGGCCTGCACGCCGCGCCAGCAGCGCATCTTCCTCAACACGATCCGCTACCTCGCGAACGACCTGCAGATCCCGCTCGTCTGCACTGGCAACCACGAGGCGCAGGCGGCGCTGCTCACCGACGCGGCGCTCGCCGAGCGGTTCGACGCGGTCGAGCTGGCTCGGTGGCAGAACGACGAAGCGTTCCGCCTGTTGATGGTCACGCTAGCTGCGATCCTGCCGCTTCGGAGACCTTCACAGCTGGAAGAGGAGCGTTGCCGCACGTCGGTACTCGATCTCTCCGACGGCAATACCGGGCGCATCTTCCGCCTCGTCGAGACGTTGGCTGTTCGTGCGATCGAGAACGGCAGCGAATGCATCGAGGCCAGAGACCTCGATGCCGACGACCTCGTGCTGCCCTCGGTCAGCATGAAGGTGATTGCCCAGCGCCGGGGGCGGGCGCGGGCCAGGGAAACGGTCTGAGCCGTGCCGGGCGCGCTGCCGATCGCGCCACGGCCTCATTCTGACGAGCTTATCTCCTCCTGGCTGGCGCGCATCGCCGCTTGTTACGAGATGTCCATCACTGAGTTGCGGCAGGAGCTATCCCCGGGCAGTGCAGGCACCAAGGTCAGAGCGGACGTAGGATGGAAGGGGTCGGAGGCGAAATCCGCGGCGCAACGGCTCCGTGTTGATCAGAATGCGATCATGCGCCTCAACCTGAAGCGCCGCTGGCCGTGGCTGGTGACCGCCTGGTTGCCACGAACCGACGGAAAAGGGCGAGCGCGAGGCGAGCTCGATCTCGCCTGGTGCCATGTCTGCCTTGCTGAGGGCCACGCCACAGGTGGCACCTACCTCGATGCCGAAGCGGCGCTCCCGCTCATCTTCTGTCACCGGCACGGCACCTGGCGGCAGGACTTCTGCCGCCGCTGTCAGCCCCACCAGGAGCCCCGCTTCAGCTGGCGGAGCCGGATCGAGTTCACCTGCACCGACTGCGGCGTACCTCTCAGAACGAACCATTGGAGCGGCCCGAGACCCGCGTCCGACTGTCGGTCGGAGGAGGTGTCCGCCGCCTTAAGCCTGCTGTTCGCCTTCGATGGCGAGTTGCGGAAGGCGCTGCTCGGCAGGTCTGCGTCGCTGACCGGGGTAGGGCAGGTCTCGGCTCGGCAGTTCCTCGCCGTGTTGGACGGGCTCACGCGAGCTTTTCTCGCACCCGACATCAACCGCACCAGCCGCATAAACCTGTTCAACAGCCCGCTGGTACCAAACCTGCCCAATCACGAGCCACAAACCTGGGAAGAGCAGCCCTTTCACGAGCTGTCGCCTGCATATCGTGCTCACGTCTCATGCGCTGTCATCGCACTGCTGTCGGATGAGCCGGTCAGCCGCCTGATGTCGGGCGTGAGGCTCGCTTACGAACGGCATTCGCTCGAATGGCTGCTCGCCAGCACGCCCAGATGGGTCCAGGCGACGCTGGTCCGCGAAAGCACCCGCTGGCCGGCACCGCTCCGCGGGCGCGTCGTGGCGCATCATCGGCGGACGGGTCTGGACGTCGACGACATTCTGGAGCAGTTTGGCGCGTGGCTTGACGAGCGGGAGCAGCGCTTGCGCGAACGAACGTCGCTGATCGGGTAAGGGCGCAACAAGCCCCTAAACAGCTGATCGACAGAGCAAATCTGCCAGTCCGATAACATAGATTATGTTAAGCATCTGAGCGTTATTTTCCGCGGGCTCCCGTCACTGCAGTGCTTCCGTCCAATCACTTCAGCCTGGAGCCACCGTCAGCATGCTCCTGTCGGGAAGGCTTCCAAGAAGGGTCCGCTTCGGCTCGGTTCGGACCGCTTACGACGCTATTCACGCCTGCAACGCCGGTCCGAGCTTCCCGCATGCCTGCCCTGCCGCGCTGGTTCACGCAGCCCGCTCCTGCAAGCCGCAGGAGGTGCAGGCCGGGAGGTCGGCCATGAGCTCCAAACATTGATTGCGCTCTGATCGAGGAAGGACCGACGGAACAGAACGGAGCGACGAGATTAGAATCCCTCACCGTGCCTGAACGAGGCACGGCAGGACGAGGACGAACCTGATGAACGAGAACAACCTGAAGAAGCTGGTCGCGCAAGGATTGTCCGCGATGCAGGCCGGCAGCGACGTCGCCGCCAAGGCGACCGACGAGATCAACAACGACGCGCGCCACCCGGCGCTGCGATCCGCGCTCGAAGAGGGCAACCGGACTTCCCGCCAATGGGCGGACCGCATCCGTCGCGCCGCCGAGCAGGCGGGCCCGGCCGATCAGCAGGACAACCCTGTGCTCGAAGCGCATTACGAGGTGAGCCGCAGGATCCGCGAAGCGGCACCGGACGATGCCTCACGCGACCTCGGCATCATCGCCAGCGGGCAGCTCGCGCTTCACTACTGGATCGCTTCGTTCGGGACCATGGCCAATTACTGCCGGCAGACCGGCATGGACGATGCGGCGCGCGACATGAAGGCGTGCGTGGACGAGGCCAAGCAGGCCGACGAAAAGCACAGCCAGCTCGCCGAGCAGTTGCTGTCAGAAGGCTGAACCGGTGCCGGCCCGCCTTGCTACCGACGACTGGCCAACCGGCATGATCTTACAACAGGGGATAATTGGTGCTTGAGCAACGAAAGCTGGGCGACGGGCTGCGCGTATCTGCGCTGGGCCTCGGTTGCATGGGCATGTCCGAATTCTATGGGCAGGCCGACGAAGCCGAGGCGGTCGCGACCATTCACCGCGCGATCGATCTCGGCGTGACGTTTCTGGACACCGCCGACATGTACGGGGTAGGCCGTAACGAGGAGTTGGTCGGGCGTGCGATCCGCGATCGCTGCGACGCGGTGGTTCTCGCCACCAAGTTCGGCAACGTTCGCGGCGAGGACGGCACCTTCAAGGGCGTGTGCGGGCGCCCGGATTACGTCCGCTCCGCCTGCGAGGCGAGCCTGCGACGGCTCGGCGTCGAGACGATCGACCTCTACTATCAGCACCGCGTCGACCCCGACACGCCGATCGAGGACACGGTGGGCGCGATGGCCGGGCTGGTCCGCGAGGGCAAGGTGCGCCACCTCGGCCTCTCCGAAGCGGCGCCCGCCACGGTCAGGCGCGCGCACGCCGTGCATCCGATCGCGGCGCTGCAGACCGAATATTCGCTGTGGAGCCGCGATCCCGAGGGCGAGATCCTCGACACGGTGCGCGAGCTCGGCATCGGCTTCGTGCCGTACAGCCCGCTCGGCCGCGGTTTCCTGACCGGCGCGATCCGGCGGGTGGAGGATCTCGCGCCTGACGACTATCGCCGGCACAGCCCCCGCTTCCAGGGCGAGAACTTCCAGCGCAATCTCGATCTCGTCGCGGCGGTCGAGGCGATGTCGCGGGAGAAGGGCTGCACCCCTTCCCAGCTGGCGCTCGCCTGGGTGCTGGCGCAGGGCGAAGACATCGTGCCGATCCCGGGCACCAAGCGCCGCGGCTACCTGGAGGAGAATGTCGGCGCGCTCGACGTGACGCTCACCCGAGGCGAACTGGAGCGGCTCGACCGCGCGGCGCCGAAGGGGGCAACGGCGGGCGAGCGCTACGCCGCGCCGCAGATGCAGGCGCTGAACCGATGAGCGGGAGCGACGGACACGGCCTTGTAGGCCGCGTCGCGATCGTGACGGGCGGCGGTCGCGGGCTGGGCCGCGCGATGACGCTCGGGCTGGCGCAGGCCGGCGTGCGGGTCGTCGCCACCGCCGCGCGCGAACTCGCCGAGGTCGAAGCGGTCGCACGGGAGGCAGAGCGGGCATGCGGCGACGATCGGGTGCGGCCGCTGCTCGCCGACGTGACGCGCGCGGAGGATTGTGCCGCAGTCGTGCGCGCGGCGCTTGTGCGCTTCGGCCGGCTCGACATCCTGGTCAACAATGCCGGGCGCGGCATGAAGTATGTGAGCGACACCTTCCTGACAGAACCGACCCGGTTCTGGGAGGTCGCCCCCGACACCTGGCGCATGGTGACCGACACCAACGTCAACGGCCCGTTCCTGATGGCGCGCGCCGCCGTCCCCGCCATGCTGGAGGCGGGATGGGGCCGAATCGTCAACATCTCGATGAACCGCGAGACGATGCGACGGCGCGGCTTCTCGCCCTACGGCCCGTCCAAGGCGGCGCTGGAATCGGAGACCGCGATCTGGGCGCAGGACCTTGGGGACAGCGGCATCACGGTGAACGCGCTCCTGCCGGGGGGCGCGACGCTGACCGGCATGATTCCCGAAGGACTGCCGGATAGTGCACGCACCGGCCTGCTGTCACCCGAGATCGTGGTGCCGCCCTTGCTCTGGCTCTGCTCTGACGCTGCCGCGGCGGTGACGGGTAAGCGCCTGGATGCCCGGCGGTGGATGGGAGAGCAGCCCGGAAGTCAGCGCACAAATGACACGCTGGAGGATGTAGGCTGTTAGGGCAGACCACAGGATATCCGCTCGGCCGGCCGTGGTCTCTTACTCCTTTTGTGCGATATCCCCAGCGACAGGTCTTCTGCTAATCGAGACGGTAAAGGACCTGAAATTGGCCGCACGAGGCCGGGATCAAAAGATCCCGGCCCATTCAGCCTACCAAACAGCGGTCGGCCGCACGCTTCGTCCGCCAGCTTTGCAGCAGCTCGATCTGTCTCTCGTGCACCTCGTCGATAACTGGTGGCTCGGCCTGACAGGTTGCACCGGCCGCCACGACCTGAGATTCCGTTTCGTATCCCTTATCGCTGTTCATGTGATCTAGGAGTGCGCGCAACATCTGCCGCCCTCTTACTACGCGGCTCTTGATTGTGCCGACGGGAACCTGCTCGATTGTGGCTGTCTCCTCATAGCTCAATCCCTCGATCCCGATGAAATTGATGCACCGCTGCTGCTCAGGCGTCAGGCGCGGCCATAGACGGCGAACATCGCTCAGCGTCACAACGGATTCCTGGTTCGACGCCACCGGAATGTCGCCGAGTTCGGCGGTCTCGCTAACTTGTACCGTGCCTCGACGGCGTACCTGCGAAAGAAATGAGTTGCGAAGGATCCGGAAGGTCCACGCCTTCATATTTGTACCGGCTTCGAAGGATGCGCGGCTGCGCCAGGCTTTCAGCACGGTTTCCTGAACAAGGTCCTGTGCAGTATCGGGATTCCTGGCCAGCGATCGCGCATAGCTGGCCAGATTAGGCATAAGCGCGCTGAGCGCGGCACCGAAGTCCGACCAGTCTTCATGTGATAAATGCGGCTCGTCAACCGTTTGTTCGGACACGCAGAACCCCTTGTTCAGTCGAACCAGGCAGCTATTTTGATACCGACCAGTTTACTTTATGCAGAACGTCGACTCGATTGGCTTGTTCCGCTCCTCAGAGATGAAATATCAGTGGCGAAACAAACGCGCGGTAGAGGAAGGGTGGAACCGGGTACGTGATAGCCTGACAACAAGAGGTCAGCGCCGCCGCCTGTTGGCGTACCAAGCCCAGCCTGCAGGGAACACCGCAAACGCCAGCAGGATCGCTCCAACAACATAATGGTCGCGCTGGAGGATCGCGCCGGCGACCAGCAGGCCGGCGGACAGGACGTTGGGATCGGCGCGCCGGGGTGATGCCGGCGTTGAGGAAACCGCGCTTCCCTGTAATTCGATCGGCAGCGCGCCCGACCGCGCAACCCGCTCGGCGAAAGCCACCAGCTCGGGTGAGGCGGCGGCCAGACGGCCAAGGCTCGTCGCCAGCCGGCGTCCGCCTCGCTTGAGGCCGGCCGGGCCGATCCGCTCCCGCAGCAGTTCGCGCGCGATCGGCGCGGCGCGCGCCGCAATGTCGAAGCCAGGATCGAGCCGTCGCACGAACCCTTCGGCAATCAGCAGGGTACGCAGAAGCAAGGCCAAGTCGGGCGGCAGTGCCAGGCGGTAGGTACGCAGCAGCGCGAACACGCGGCCGAAGATGTCGGCCAGCTCGATCTGCTGGAGTACCGCCCCGCGGAACTGGCCGATCAGGGCGTCGAGGTCGCGGGTCAGCGCCTGGCGATCGACATCGGTTTCGCCGGACCATTGCAGCAGCACGTCCGTGACCGACCGCGTATCCTCGCTTGCGATCGCAAGGATGAGCGTGACGACCTCGTTCCTCCGGGCGGGGCTGAGCACGCCGACCGCGCCGAAGTCGATGAACGCGAGCGAGCGATCGGCAAGGACAAAGACGTTGCCGGGATGGGGGTCCGCGTGGAACCGGCCGTTGAAGATGATCATCCGCAGCACGGCATCCGCGTAGCGGCCGGCGACCTCCACGCCCCCCTCCTGCGCCCCGTCGATAATCTCGCGGACTGGCACGCCGTTGAGCCGCTCCTGCACGTTGATCCGGCGCCCGACCTGATCCCAGTAGAAGGCGGGCGTGCGGACGCCGAGCGGCTGCAGGAAGGCCCCGATGCTCTCGCAGGCTGCCGCTTCGGCACTGAGGTCCATTTCCTGCGACAGACTCTCCGCGAAAAACCGGAGCAGGTCGTCAGGTTTGAGGCGCCGTATCTCCGGCGAGTGCCTCGCGGCAAGCCGCGCGATGCGGCGGAGCAGCCGAAGGTCGGCATCGACTCGTTCCGCGATCCCCGGCCGGCGTATCTTGACTACGACTTCGGTTCCGTCGCGAAGGGTGGCGGCATGAACCTGCGCGATCGACGCCGCGGCGATCGGGTCGCGGCCGAAGCTCGCAAACACGTCCTCGATCGGGGAGCCGAGCGCGGCCAGGATCGTCGGCTCCAGCGCCTCGAACGGCAGCGGTGTCACGCGATCCTGCAGCGTTGCCAGCGCACGCACCCATTCCGGCCCTAGCAGGTCTTCACGGGTCGCGAGCACCTGCCCCAGCTTCACCGCGACAGGTCCAAGGTCCCGCAGCAGCGCGACGACCCGCTCGGGCGTACAGACGTCTGCCGGCTGCTCCGAGCGACCTGGCAGCAGACCCAGGCGAGCGGCCAAGCCGTTCAGCCCGTGGCGGCCCATGATCTGGATGAGTTCGGCAAGGCGCGCGCGCTCACCGAGTTGAGGCTCGTCGTCGTTGACGAGCATCACATGGTCCCTTTGTCGACGTGCCGCGGACGGCAGCCGTCGAGAAACAGATCAATCACGCGCAAGATACGTTCGCGAGCTGCATCGTCGTACGCGGGAGGAGACAGCCCGAGCGCCGCGCGGCGCATGGGCGCGACGACGACGAGCGTGACGAACTGCTCGGCAGCGAACACCGGGTCCGCCAGCGACAGCTCGCCCTTGGCATCGGCATGGGCGAGGATGGAGGCCACCCATTGGACAGCCCGCTGATAGCCGAAGTCGTGGATGTTCGCCGCGAGCGCAGGAAAACGCACCGCTTGGGCAATGACGACGCGTTCCATCGAGGCGATCCGAGGCGTCAGGAGCCACTCGAGCAGGCGATCGGCGATGACGCGAAGGCGCGATGCAATGTCGGGTTCGTCGCTGCCGGAGGGTTCGAGCGCGCGCAGCTGCGTATCGATCTCGTCCAGGATGACAGCCTCGAACACGCGAGCCTTGCTGCCGAACCGCGCGTACAGGGTTCGCTTGGAGATGCGCGCCTGTTCGGCGATCATGTCGGCACTGGCGCCGTCGAAACCGTGCTGGAAAAACAGCTCGCGGGCGCTCTTGAGGATATGCGAAGTCAGTCGGAGCGCGTCCTCGGTCGTCGGTCTGCCCATCTTCCCTGGGCGCCGGCTCTTCTTCTCGTCATCGCTCAATCTCGTTCTCCTGGAGCGAGGGTAGCGCGATCCGGACCCGTTGACGAGGATCACGCCGGGACGGTCGGTTCCTCGCCTGCCAGCCCGCTCTCCGACCAGAGTTGTCCTATCGTGTCGCGGTCGATCACTGCCGCGACCCCGGCTTGTAGGTCGGGAGGGACGGTGCACCCACACCCAGCCCTTCCTGATCGAGGCGAACGGCCGTATCTCTGACAGCGCCTGCCTTCTTCCTTGCTGAACGAACGGTTTCACGCAGTTGGGCCTCTTTCACGGTCGCGCTGCGGATCGTGGGTCGAACAGCCTCGACGCGAGCCGTGAGACGCACGGCTCCGCCACGGGCATTCAGCAACGCACGGTTCGCCCTGGCGAGGACGGTTGCGCGGCTTTCTACCACAGCGCTCCCCAACCGTTCGGCGCTTTCGCCGGATCGCTGCAAGGCGTCCCCCAGGGCCACGACACGCCCGCGGGCGCCGGTAAGCGCGTCAGATGCCGCTCCAGCCTTGTCTGCCCAGCCTGCGGAACTCTCCGCGAGCGCCGCCAGCCGATCGCTGGCCCGCTGCTGTTGGGCGGCATCGAGGTTGCGCGACACGGAGTCGACTGTCCGGCTGATCTTGTCCACGAGCGCGACTGGATCCCCTCCCCCGCCAAGAAGCCCACCCTCCTTGGCGGGGATGATGGGAAGCTCACCGACCCTCGTCGCGACGATCGGGGATGCACCGGACTTTGCGCCGTCGAGACTGATGTTGGCCGTCCCTGCCAGTGCGGATCGCGCGATCGTTGCCTTGACACCTGTGACGATGGGGGTTCCCGGTTCGAGGCTGATGGTGACGAGAACCGCTGAGGGATCAGCTCCGTCAAACCGTATGGACGTGACATGGCCCGCCGGGACGCCCGAGAACGTCACTGGTGATCCCTTTTCCAGGCCGGCGACGCTCCCGGTGAAACGGATGAGATACGGGTTTCCGTCTCCACTTCGCGCATCGAAAAGCCAAAGGGTGAAGACGAGAAGCGTGCTCAGCAGAAGGCCGGTGACCGCGAGCACAAGGAATTTGTTGGATCGCGTTTCCATCGCAGGATGCAGACGTTAAGGCGAAGAAGTTTGTAAGTAAACCGTACCGTTTTCCTGTGCTTGGCTTGTGGACGCGGCGGGGAACAGGAATCGTCTGGGCAGGGAGGGGTTTTATGGTTGGAGACTTGAGCTTGCGACCGGGCGACATACCGTGGGGCAATCGGCTGGGCCTTGAGCTCGTTTCGATCGGCGACGGGCTCAGTTCGCTCCGGGTCGATTGGCACGCGGAGCTGGCGGACGAGGAGGAGGCGCTCGCGACCGGTGTGTTGACGAGCCTCATCGATCAGGCCTGCGGCGTTGCCGTGATGTCTCGATTGGGCAGACGGCTGGCGATCTCCACCCTTAACCTGAAGGTGGACCATGTGCGATCCGCCGAGGCGAGATGCCCCGCGACGGCGTGGGCTCACTGCTACGACGCGACCGAGCACCGTGCGTTCGTACGCGCCGAAGTCTGGGATACAGATCCGTCTCACCTGATCGCGACTGCCCAAGGCGTCTTTTCGATCAATCGGGCTGTCGCCCCATGAACGAAGGCGCGATCGGGGCCAGTACCGGGCGGAACGGCTTTGCGAAGCTACTCGGTACCATGATGACGCAAAGCGGTGAAACGTTCACGCTGATCCCCACGGAGGAGCTTGTCGGGAATCCCATTCTGCCCGCCTTGCATGGAGGCGCGATCGCGTCCTTTCTTGAGCTGGCCGCACAGCTTGCTCTCTCCCGCACACTCTCGCCAGGGCAGTCCTGCCGGCTGATCAGCATGAACCTTCAATTTCTCGCCCCGGTCAGACTGGGCGCAGTCAGCACGACGCCGACGCTGGTGCGCGTAGGGCGTCGTGTCGCAGTGGTGCATGCCGAAGGCGTCGAGCGAAACGGAACCGGAAAACTGTGCCTTGCGCAGCTGGAATTCGCCGTCGGACAATCCTCCGGAGACGAGGATCACACCCGACATTCCTGATTGGTTCAGCGGGCCGATCTCCAGAGAGCAAGGATGCTTCTGAGCGCCGTCGCGAAGGCGAGCGGCTCATCCAGCATCAGGTGATGGCGCGCGTTGGGCACCGCGACGATCGGGATCGCGCCGGCTCCCAGTTCGCGCAGATATGCCGCGGAATCCCTGCCGAAGAGCGCGCTGTGCTCGCCGTAGATGATTGCCAGCCGACCGGGCGCCGCGGCGACACGGCGACCCATCGTCATCCATTCGTCCGCCGAGTTGCCGCGCGCGAACACCGCGGGCGAGAACTTCCACGTCCACGCGTCCCCGTCCCGCCGGAGCGAATGATAGGCCATGTAGTCCATCAGGAACGGCTCACCCGCGGGCTGTGGCGGCGCGAGCACGTAGCGCGCGCGTGCGGTCGGGTAATCGGGATACCGGCTGGCGGGCTTGTTCGGGTCGCCCGAGCCGGGGCTGCCGCGTCCGCCACGCCAGTAGGCGGCAAGCGCCTCCGGCCGCATGATCATCAGGTCGCAGATGATCGCGCCCGCGAACCGTTCGGCCGCGATCGTCATCGCGGTCACCGCGACCCCCGCGCCGAAGCTGTGGCCGATGATCACGGGCGGCGCAGCACCGTCGAACAGCCCGGTCGCCTCCGCCACCGCGATCATCTCGCGCCCGCGGCCGTCACCATCGATCCCCACGCGCGCGTCGCTGTCGCCCATGCCCGCAAGATCATAGGCGACCACATGGTAGTCCGCGGCGAGCAACGGCGCGATAAACGCCCAGCAGCGCGCATGGGCAAGAAAGCCGTGCGCCATGAGCACGCCCGGCTTTGCGCGGTCGCCCCAGCGCAGGTAGTGGATCTGCGCGCCCTCTACGGTGACGAAGCCTTCTTCCCGCGGAACGGCCAGCGCATCGACGAACCAGTCCGGCAGGTGCGACCCGTCCTCGGCCCATATCGGGTCGATGTCCGACGATCCGGTAGCCTCGGCGGCGCTCATGCCGACAGCCGGAAACCGCTATAGCCCGCCTCGGCGACCGCATCGCAGATCTCGGCATAGCCGACCACAGACGGATAGTTGAGTAGCTGACGCGGTTTGCCTGGGATGTTCGCTCCCATGTACCAGGAATCGGCCCTGGGAAAGAGCGTCATGGCGGCGATCTCGTCGATGTGGCGCGCCCATGCCGCGTGCGCGTCCGGCTCGGCCTCGAAGCGGGACCACCCGCCCGTGCGCAGATGCTCGAGGAACCGGACGACCCAGTCACCCTGCACCTCCGCGGCAGTCGGACCATTGGAGAAGCCGGACGGGCTCTGCGGGCCGTAGAGGAACACCATGTTAGGGAAGCCCGAAACCGCGTAGCCGAGATGCGTGCGTGCGCCTTCGCCCCACGCGTGCGCCAGCGTCGCCCCGCCGCGCCCGCGAATGTCCATCTGCATCAGCCCTCCCGTCACTGCGTCGAAACCGGTCGCGAGCACCAGGACGTCGTGTCGGCGCTCACCGACGCTCGTGGCTATGCCGTCGGGCAGGATCCGTTCGATCGGCTCTTCCCGCAGGTCGACGAGTTCGACGTTCGGCTGGTTGAAGATGTCGTAATAAGTCTGCTCGAGCGACGGCCGCTTGACCCCGAACGGATGCGGCGGGTCGCTGGGTGCGAGCTTCTCCTGCAACGCTGGGTCGGTGATCCGCTCGCGCACCTTGTCTCGCCAGAAATCGTAGGCCAGCCGGTTGGCGCGCTCGTCCACCAGGATGTCGGCGTAGTTGCCGACCCAATAGTGGAAGCCGCCCGCCGCCCACAGCCGCTCGAACGCCGCGGTGCGCTCCTCGCTTGACACCTCGAGCGCGGACTGGTCGAGCCGCAGGATCTCGAACCCGCCGCTGCTCAGTCGGCGTTGACGGAAGATCTCGGGGTAACCGGGCTTGGCCTGCTCCTGCTCAGCCGCGGTCAATGGGCGCTGGCGCATCGGCAGAGCCAGTATAGGTGTGCGCTGGTAGATCGTCAGCTGCGCAGCCTCGCGTGCCGCCTCCTGAGCGACCTGCACACCGCTCGCGCCGGTCCCGATGATCGCGACGCGCTTGCCGCCAAAGTCGATGCCCTCCTGCGGCCAGTGGGCGGTGTGGTGGGCCGGGCCGGCAAAGCTGTCGAGTCCCGAAAGTGACGGGATGTACGCCTTGGCCGCAAAGCCGGTACACGGTAGCAGATAGCGGGTGGTCAGCCGCTCTCCATCGGCGAGTTCCACTCGCCAGAAGCCGGCATGTTCGTCGAACACGGCGGAGCGCATCCTGACGCCGAGCGTCATTGCAGGCCAGAGGTCGAGAACGTCGCAGGCATGTCGGAAATAGCGACGCAACTCGCGCCAGCCTGGGAAGCGTTCCGACCAGGTCCAGTCGCGCCACACCCGCTCGTCCGAGAACTCGTAGATCGGAACATGCGAATCGACTCGCGCGCCAGGGTAGCAGTTCCAGTACCAGATGCCGCCCGGCTCCGCCGCCGCATCCACCAGCCGAACGTTGAAGCCGTTCTCGCGCAACTTCCCGAGCAGGTAGATCCCGCTGAAGCCCGCGCCGATCACCAGCGCGTCGATGTCGGGCACGCCCGTCATCGCGCAGCGACTGCCGCGACGGCGATGTCGGTCGCCGCCTTGTAATCCGCCTTGCCGTTCGGCGCGCGCAGCGGTCGGTCCGTGACGACGATCGCTTTGGGCGTCTTGTAGCCGGCGAGCGCGGCGCGCACGTGAGCGCGCACCGCCGCCTCGTCTACTGTCGCCCCCGGTGCGGCATGGACCACCGCCGTCACCGCCTGGCCCCATTTCTCGTCGGGCACGCCGACCACAAGCGCGTCCGCGACCGCTGGATGCGTCTTCAGCACCTCCTCCACCTCTTCCGGATAGACCTTCTCACCCGCCGTGTTGATGCACACGCTGCCGCGCCCGAGCAGCGTCAGCGTCCCGTCCGCGGCGACGGTGCACCAGTCGCCAGGCATCGAGTAACGGACGCCGTTGATGGTGCGGAACGTCTTCGCGCTTTTCTCCGGATCCTTGTAGTAGCCGATCGGGATCGCGCCCTTACGCGCGATGAAACCGGGCGTGCCGCTGCCCGGCACGACCGGCCGGTCATGCTCGTCGAACACGTCGCACAGCCCGCCGATGGTGAAGCGTGCGGTCGCCGTCTCGCCCGCCGCGCTGGTGACCGACAGGCCGAACCCCAGCCCTTCCGACGCGCCGAAGCTGTCCATCAGCACGACTTGCGGGATGTGCCGGATCAACCCAGCCTTCACCTCGCGGCTCCACATCACCCCGGATGAAACGATCGTGACGAGGCTGGACGTGTCGTAGCGCCCGGGCGCGGCATCCAGCGCGGCCAGCATCGGCTTGGCGAAGGCGTCGCCGACGATCGCGATCGATTCGACGCGGTCGCGATCGACCGACCGCCACAGCTCGTCGGCATCGAACGATTCACCGCCGAGCGTCACGATGCAGCCGCCGCTCATCAGCGTGCCGATGGACGTGATGAAGCCGGTGCCGTGCATCATCGGGCAGGCGGGCATCGTACGCCGGCCCGGTCCGTCGCGCGCGGTCAGCGCCGCGGTTTCTGCAAGGTCGGCGGGCGTCGGCCCCATCAGCCGCTGCGCGTCGAGTTGCGCCTCGCGCATGTCGGTGTGCCGCCACATCACGCCCTTCGGCATCCCCGTCGTGCCGCCGGTGTAGATGAACAACTCGTCGTCGGGCGAGCGCGCGATGCCGAGCGGCGCGCCGTCGCCCTCCCGCGCGAGCGCCTCGTAGGGCAGCGCGAACGAGGCGCGCTCCGCCTCAGGACCGATCTCCACGAAGGTATGCACCTTGCCGAGCCGGCCGTGCAGCTCCTCGATGCAGGCGCGGAACTCGGCGCTGTAGACCACGACCTCGCTGTCGCTGTCGTCGAAGATGTAGAACACCTCGTCGGGCCGATAGCGGTAGTTGATGTTGACGTGGGTCAGGCGTCCCTTGAAGCACGCCGCCATCAGCTCGCCGTATTCGGGCCGGTTGCGCATATAGAAGGCGACCTTGGCGCCCGGTCCCGCGCCCCGCGCACGCAGCGCCCGCGCGATGTTGTTTGAACGGCGCGCCATCTCGGGCCAGGTGATGACCCGGTCGCCGTGGATCAGCGCGGGGGCGTCGTGGGGCATTACGGGCTCGATCGCGTCGAGGATGTCGCCCAGGTTCCACTGCGTCATGCCTGCTGCTCCTCGTCTCAGGCGGCGCGTTTGCCCCAGCCCTGCAGCGCGGCCGCCTCCGCGCGCACGATCTCCGGCCCGCCGAGCAACTGCCGGTCGAAGCCGATGCGCTTGAACCAGTAATGGAGGCCGAGCAGGTCGGTGAACCCCATCCCGCCGTGGACCTCCGTGGCGGTACGCGCGACGAATCGGCCCACCTCCCCGGTGTGAGACTTGGCATGACATGCCATCAGCAAAGCCTCATCCGGGACCGCGTCGAACGCATGCGCCGCGTACCAGACGAGCGATCGGCACGGCTCCAGCCGCGCCGCCATCTCGGCGCACATGTGCTTGACCGCCTGGAAGCTGCCGATGACGCGCCCGAACTGCTCGCGCTCCCCGGCATAATCGACCGCCCGCGCGATCATCACGTCGCCCGCGCCCACGCTGTCCGCCGCGAGCAGCACGCGGCCCGCGGCGACAAGCCGGTTGGCGGTCCCGCCGTCGTCCTCGCCGAGCGGCTCGGCCGCGACGCCGTCGAGCCGCAACTCTCCCACCGACCGCGTGAGGTCGATCGTGGACAGCGGAAGGCGTTCGAGCCCGTCCGCCTCGCCGGCGACCAGATGCAATTGGCCGCCCTGGTCGGCGATGACAAAGGCATCGGCGTCGGCGCTGTCGAGCACGAACAGCGCGGAGCCGCTGAGCGTGCCGTCCGCGGCCGTGACGCCGCCGCCGTCGCGACGGTTGACGACCTCGGTCAGCCCGACGCCGAAGCGCGCGCTGCCGTCGGCAATGCGCGGCAGCCAGCGCGCCTGCTGCGCCGGCGTGCCGGCAAGCCGCAGCGCAAGCGGGGCGAGGACGCAGCGCGCCACGAACGGCACCGGCGCCACCGCTGCGCCGAGCGCCTCCGCCACTACTAAGGCATCGAGCAGGCCCAGGCCGAGGCCGCCGTGCTCCTCGGGCACCACGATGCCGGGCAGGCCAAGCTCGGCCATTGCCGCCACCACCGCCGCACTGACATTGTTGCCGCCCGCGGCGACCTTCCGGACGTGATCGAGCGGGCAATGTTCGCGCAGCAGCCGGTCGACGGCATCGCGCAGCATCTGCTGCTCGGGAGAGAGGCCGAAGTCCATCTATGCTGCCTCCGCCTTGGGTGCGCGCGCGTGCTCCAGCTTCGGCTCGCGCGGCATGCCGAGCCCCCGCTCGGCGATGATGTTCTTCTGGATCTGCGCGGTGCCGCCGCCGATGATGAGGCCGAGCTGGAACATGTAGTTCCACTGCCAGCTTCCGCCCGCCCGCTCGCGCCGGCTGCCGCCGTACAGCAGGCCGAGCTCCCCCATGGCGTCGATCGCCAGCGCCGAGATCTGGTGCGCCAGTTCGCACGACTGGAGCTTGACGATCAGCTTGGCGAGGCCGCCGGGTTCGCCCTTCAGCGAATTGGACAGCAGCCGCAGGCCGTTGAACTTCATCGCCGCGACTTCGGCCTGCAGCGCGATAAGCCGGTCGCGGAGCGTGGCGTTATCGATGGCGCGGGTGCCGTCGATCTCCTCCACATGCATCAGCTGCACGAGCGCGTTGAGTCGATTCTCCAGCGCCGCCGGATCGCCCAGCATGCCGCGCTCGTAGCCGAGTGTAGCGTTGGCTACCATCCAGCCTTGCCCACGCTGGCCGACGATCTGGTCGACAGGCACGCGCACGTCGGTGAAGAAGGTCTCGTTAAACTCGGCGTGCCCCGTCATCGTGCGCAGCGGGCGCACCTCGATGCCCGGCGTCTTCATCGAGAAGATCAAGTAGCTGATCCCCGCGTGCTTGGGCGCGCCCGCCTCGGTCCGCACCAGGCAAAAGATCATGTCTGCCTGATGCGCGGTGCTAGTCCAGATTTTCTGCCCGTTGATGACGAACTCGCCATTCTCCTCGCGCGCGCTGGTGCGCAGCGCCGCCAGGTCCGAGCCGGCGCCCGGCTCGGAGTAGCCTTGGCACCAGACGATTTCGCCGCGCAGCGTCGGCGCGATCCAGCGGCGCTTCTGCTCCTCCGTGCCGAGCTCGAGCAGCGTCGGAACGAGCATCGAGATGCCCTGGTTCGACAGCCCGCCCGGCACGCCCGCCGCGGCGAACTCCTCGGCGATGATGCGCGAGGTGAGGATGTCGGGTTCGGCGCCGAAGCCGCCATATTCGCGCGGAATGGTGCGCGCGGTGTAGCCGTGTTCGAGCAGCAGCTGCTGCCACGCGACCGCGTCCGCCCCGGCGCGCTGCGCCGCGCCGGGCGCGGCCGGGGCACGGTGGCGGTTCTCGGCGATGAACGCGCGCAGCTCATCGCGGAACGCCTCGTATTCCGGGCCGTAACTCAGGTCCATCGGTTCACGCTCCTGCAGCTGGTGTGAAGACGGGCAGCCGAAACCCGTCGCCGATCGTTTCGAAGGCCAGCGCCACCGGCATGTCGAGCGCGAGCGTGGCAGGGTCGGCGCCGGTCAGCCGGGTCGCCATGCGGACGCCCTCGTCCAGCTCGACCACCGCCGCTACATACGGCACGTCGGCCGCGAAGGCGGGGTGAAGCGCCTGGTGCGTCACCGTCCAGGAAAACAGCCGCCCGCGCCCGCTGCTCGGCTCCCAGGCGAACGACGGCGAGCCGCAGCGCGCGCACATGTAGCGGGGCAGGTGGCGCCACGTCCGGCACTCGCCGCACCGTTGGAAATGGAGCGTGCCGCCCTGGCAGCGCTGCCAGAACTCCTGCTCTACCGGATCCTGCGGGTGCGGCAACGGCTTGGGCGGCGAGACGGCGGGTGCCCGCAGCTTGGGCGCAATGTCGTCGTCGTTCATGCGAACCTCCGCAGGATGGCGATGCTGCCGTCGCCCAGGTCGCCCCAGCCGGTGACGAGCCCCGTCTGTGCTCCCGGCACCTGGCGCTCGCCGCAGTCGTGCCGCAGCTGGCGCACGGCCTCGACGACGTGGTTGAGCCCCCACACGTGCGCCTCGCTCAGCAGCCCGCCATGGGTGTTGAGCGGAAAGCGCCCGCCGAGCTCGATCTGCCCGTCACGCACGAAGTCGAGCGCGCCGCCCGGCTCGCAATAGCCCATCGCCTCCAGCTGGAGCAGCACGACGTAGGTGAAGCAGTCGTAGACCTGGAGGAAATCCATCTCCTCGCGGCGCACACCGGCCATTTCGAAGGCCTTGGGCGCGGCGTAGCTCAGCCCGATCTTGAACGGATCCGGGCGCGAGGGGATATCGTCCGCGGGATAGGGATGCCCCTCGGCGGCGCCTGCGATTGTGACGGGCACATGCGGCATGTCGCGCGCGCGGTCGGTGCGCGAGACGACGACCGCGCACGCGCCGTCGGTCTCGAGGCAGCAGTCGTAGAGCCGGAACGGCTCCGACACCATCCGGGCGTCGTGGTAGGTTTCCCAGTCGAGCGGCCGGCCGTAGGTGAACGCCTTCGGATTGAGTTGCGCATGCCGTCGGCACGCCATCGCCACCGCCCCCATGGCTTCCGGACCGACGCCGTGGAGCTGCGAATGCCGGGTCGCCAGCCAGGCATACATCTGCACCGGCAGGAACACGCCATAGGGCATGTAATACCCGCGGATCGTGTTGGTCAGCGTGTTCATGTTCATCGGCCGCGTGGGCGGAGCGCCCGGCTTGGGCCGCAGCGCGGAGAAGCCGTTCCAGCCGAGCGTGACGAGCACGTGGTCGCACAGCCCCGCCGCGATCGCGATCGCCGCATGCTGGAGCGCGGTCGTCGGACTCGCGCCGCCCATGTGGACGGTCGCGGCGTAGCGCAGCACGTCGTTGCCGAGGTTCGCCGCCAGTTCCTCCGACGTGGTGTAGATGGGCGGCGGCACCATGCCGTCGATGTCGGACGGGCGCAGCCCCGCGTCCGCGATCGCGCGCCGCGACGCCTCCAGCATCATGTCCACCGCGGTGCGCTCGGTGCCCTTGACGTAATCGGTTTCCCCGACGCCGGTGATCGCCGCCTTGTCCGAGAAGGTCATATCTGTCCCTCCTGTACCAGCCGCGACCCTCAGCGGAGGCCCGCCGCGCGGCCGAGCGCGCGCTCGGCATCGGCGACGAGGTCGCGCATCACCTCGGCGGCGGGGCGCACGGCGTGGATCAGCCCCATGCCCTGCCCGGCGAAGCCCGGGATGATGTCCTTGCGCTTCGCACGGATGCCCGACGCCATCACCGGACCGGCGATCATCGACTGGTATGGCATCGGCAGCGGCTCCTTGCCCGCCGCCACCCAGGCGTCGGCCCACTTGCTGCGGATCATGCGGGCAGGCTTGCCCGTGATCGAGCGGCTTACCACGGTATCGGCATCGCCGCTGTCGACGATCGCTTCCTTCTGGAAGTCCTCGATCCCTGCCTCCTCCGTCGCAAGGAACGCGGTGCCGACCCAGGCGCCCTCGGCGCCCAGCATGAAGGCCGCGGCCACACCGCGCCCGTCGGAGATGCCGCCAGCGCCGAGCACCGGCACCCGGTCCCCCACGGCATCGACGACCTGCGGGATGAGCGAGATGGTGCCGATCGGCGAATTATGCCCGCCGCCGTCGTGCCCCTGCGCCACGATCACGTCGATGCCCGACTCCACCACCTGCAGCGCGTGCTTCACCTTGCCGACGACCGCCATGACGACCGTGCCGTTGGCGTGGAGTCGATCCATCCACGGCCCCGGATTGCCGAGCCCCGCCGCGTAGACGGGCACCTTCTCCTCGACGACGACCTCCATCTGGGCCTCGAAGAACTCCTTGGAGAACAGCGCCGCGCCGCCGTTTGCCGCACCCTCCGTGACGGCGCGGCCGGAATCACGCGCGACGATCTCCAGCCCCTCGCGCTCCATGAAGTCGCGCGTGAACGCCTGATAGTCGGCGAGCACCGCGCGCGGGTCCGCCGGCGCGGCCCCGGTTTGCGGCGCCGAGCCGCGCCGCACCGAGGCGGGCAGGAGCGTGTCGACGCCGAACGGCTTGTCGGTCAGCGCGCGCGTTTCGCGGATCCACGCGCGGAGCTGCTCGGGTGAGCACGCTGCCGCGCCGAGCACGCCCAGCCCGCCCGCGTTGGACACCGCCGCCGCCAGTCGCGGGACGCTTGCCCCGCCCATGCCGGCCAGGACGATCGGATAGTCGATGCCGAGCATCCCGCAGATTCGGCTGTTCAGGGCCATTGTCCGTCTCTCCCACATCGTTCTCGTTGCTGATCTACTCCGGCGGCTACGCCTCGAACGCCTGGGTCCAGCGCACCTTCTGATCCATCAGGTCGGGGCTGCGCCGCCCGAGATACTCCGCCGATCCCTCGACGAGCCGTTCCATCTCGCGCCGCGCCGTGACCGCGTCGCGCAGCCGCACCGCATGGACGACGCGCGCGAGGCGACGAACCTGGTTCTCGCGCTCGTGCTCGGAATAGCCGAGCTGGCGCGAAAGGTCGCGGGTCAGCAGATGCAGCGCGGACGTGAGCAACCCGAACAGCGGATTGCCGCTCGCCCATGCCAGAAGGTCGTGGAAGCGCCGGTTGGTTTCCTCGAACAGCATCGATTCCACCTGCTGCTCGAGATCGGCGAAGCAGCTTGCCAGCGCCATCAGATCCGCCGCCGTTGCGCGCCGGGCAGCGTGAGAGGCCGCCCGCGGGGCCAGCGCCTCGCGCAGCTCGATCAGCGCGCGCAGGTCGGTGCCGACGAAGTGCAGTACGAGCGCAAGCGAACTCGTGAAATCGCCAATCTGCGGCCGCGCGACCACCGGCCCGCCGCCTCGACCGGGCTGCAGGTGGAGCACGCCCTGCAGTTCCAGAAAACGCAGCGCCTCACGCAATGTGGCGCGGGCGACTTCGTACCGCGCGAGCATGTCGTGCTCCGGAGGCAGCCGGTCGCCGACCTGGCGTGCGTCGGCCTCGATGTCGTGCACGATCGCCTGCGCCACGCGAAGCGCGCGCTTGCCCCTTGCGAACGAGAGCGCCTCGCCCTGCTCATCCACGTCCGGCATCAATGAATCCTTATCATGGTTTTATGTTGCTCCACTGCTTTATCTTTGTCCAGCGGCAAATTGCTGCCGTCGCCGGCTTGCAAGGCTATTAAAAGGGTATAATGTTAAAGCGCGGGAGGGGAATTGATGACCGACAACGCAGCCTGGATGGAAACCGATGGATATATCGCCATCATCCATCTCAACCGACCCGCGGCGCGCAACGCGCTTGATCCGCAGATGCTGGTGGAACTGGCCGACTGCTGGAGCAGGGTGCGCGACGCCGCCGAGATCCGCGTCGCGGTCGTGACCGGCACCGGCGACGCCTTCTGCTCGGGTGCCGACCTCGGCCGCCTTATCCCGCTCGTCAGCGGCGGGCGACCGCCGGAGGACGAGTGGGATCGCCGCGTGCTCGCTGACCGCGATATTCTCGGCACCGCGCTGCTGCGCACATTTGACGTCGTCAAGCCGGTGATCGCCGCCATCAACGGGCATGCGATCGCAGGCGGCATGGAACTGGTCCAGGGTACAGATCTCAGGATCGCATCGAGCGCCGCGCGCTTCGGCGTGCAGGAGGTCAAATGGGCGATCTTCCCGGGCGGGGGATCGACGGTGCGACTGCCGCGCCAGCTTCCCTTTGCGCGCGCGATGGAATTGCTGCTCACCGGCGATCTGATCGATGCCGGAACCGCGCTCGACTATGGCTTCCTCAACCGCGTCGTTGCGCCGGAGGAGGTGCTGCCTGCGGCGCTCGACTTCGCGCGACGGATCGCCGCCAACGGCCCGATCGCGGTGCAGGCGATCCGCGCGTCGGCGCGCGCCTGTATCGGGCGGCCGGAGAGCGAAGGCATGAACCTCGAGTCGGGCTTCGCCGCGCCGGTGTTCCGAACTGAAGACGCGCGCGAAGGTCCGCGCGCCTTCATGGAAAAGCGTACACCCGTTTTCAAGGGACGTTGAGATGGTTGACGAGGCATCCTCGGGTATCGCGAACGGGCTGGCGGGCGCCGCATTGCAAGGCGCGCTCTCGATCGCGCCGTTCCACGCCTGGCTCGGGCTTCGCGTCGAGGACGTGACAGACGGTGTCCTTCACCTCAGCATGCCGTGGCGCGACGAGATCGTATCGAATCCGCGGATCCCGTCCGTGCATGGCGGCGTGCTCGCCAGCCTGATCGATCTCGCCGGCATGTATGTCCTGCTGACGAGGACGCGTGCGGTCAGCGCCACCGCGTCGCTCCACGTCGATTATCACCGTCCGGCAAGCGGCGGCCCGCTTCACATCCACGCGCGCGTCGTGAAGATAGGACGGACGCTGTCGGTCGCGGACAGCGAGGTGCGCTCGCCCGACGACGTGCTGCTCGCCAGCGGTCGCGGTTCGTATCTCATGCGGGACGGCGGCATCGCGACATGACCGTGCAGAGAATAGGAGAGATCATGAGCATCGAGACCGCGTCGGCGGACGCCAGGCGCACTCCGGCCGAGCCGCGACCGGCCGGCACCATCCTGCTGCTGCGGGATGTGCCCGAATATCAGGTGCTCATGGTGCGACGACACCACCAGATCGATTTCGCCTCGGGAGCGCTGGTGTTCCCGGGAGGCAAGATGCACCCCGGTGACGACGATCCGCGCTGGCGCGATCACGTAACCGGGTGGGACGAAATCGACGCGACCCAGCGCGCGCTGCGCATCGGCGCCATCCGCGAGGCGTTCGAGGAAGCGGGGATCCTGCTGGCCAACTATCCCGACGGCCGCGGCTTCTCCAGTGTATGCGACGCCGAGGCCCGCCGGAAGGTCGATACCGGGGAACTCGCCTTCCTCGATGTCGTCGCCGGATTGGGGGTGAAGCTCTCGCTGACCGCCCTGACCGTTTTCGCCCGCTGGATCACTCCAGAAATGATGCCGAAGCGGTTCGACACCTGGTTCTACGCTGCCCCCGCTCCGGCCGACCAGGTCGCGATCTGCGACGGACATGAAACGGTCGATGCCGAGTGGATCGCGCCAGAGTCGGTCCTGGACCTCGCCCGAAGCGGCGCCCGAACCGTGATCTTCCCCACCTTGATGAACGTGAAGCTGCTGGCCGAGGCCGAGAGCGCAGCGGATTGCCTCGCCCGAGCGGAGGCACGTCCGCTGGTCACCGTGCTCCCGCAGATCGAGACACGGGACGGAGAGCGCGTTCTGACCATTCCGCTCGATGCTGGCTATGGTGAAGTCACACAGAGTTTGACTGAGCTCAGGGCCTGACATCCCAGGTTCCGACTATTGCAGAACCTCCCCATGCCGCTCTGGCAAAACAGAGCGGCCTTTTCTTGGGACTTTGGCCTGACACCTGGAAGTTGCCGAAGGCCGACGTTTCGCGTCGGCTGGCGCCCGGCCAGATCGAGATCAGGATCTGCACATACCGACCGTCACATCTTGGGTGGCGGCGAGACACAATTCGAACGTGGTTTGGCCAGCGTCGGATTAGCTTCCCGACGCGACTCATTCGGGCGTCATATGTGCGACGCCCGGAATGTCTGTAGCGTTACTCTCGAGCTCCGACTATGCTACGGTTCGGTTTACATTTGACGGGACGGCAGGGTGGCTGACGATCGGGCTGAGAACCACGAAAACAAAGTGAGACATGACGACCCGGACGCGAATTTTCACCCAGAATCCAGGTCGGAGGACGGTTCCGAGGAGATGAATGGCGAAAAGAAGCCGTCGCTTCTCGAGCGCTACCCCATCATTCGCTACGTCCTCATCGCCGCGCTTGTCGCCGGCATCATCGCGGCTATCGTTTGGTACATGAATTACCGCGCGAGCGGCCAGTTCCTGCAGTCGACCAACAACGCCTATGTGCGCGCGGACTTCGTGACCGTCTCGCCGAAGGTGGGCGGCTATGTCGAGCGTGTTCTCGTCGCCGACAACCAGCCTGTCCGTCGCGGTCAGCTGCTCGCCGTGCTCGATCCTCGCGACTACCGCGCCAATGTCGAAGAGGCGCAAGCCCAGATCGCCGCAGCCGGCGCCAACATCACCACTGCGCGCCGGACACTTGATGAGCAACAGGCCACGGTCGCCCAGGCGGCCGCCCAGGTCGCGAGCGCCGAGGCTGCCGCCGCAGCGGCAGAGAACGAGGTAAGACGCTACGAACCGCTCACCCGGACAGGGGCGGAATCGCGTGAGCGGCTGGCAAGCCTGGTGCTTCAGCGTGACCGGGCTGCCGCGGAGCTGCGCGCGCAGCGAGCGGCCTACCTCGCCGCCCGTCGCAGTGTTGCAACCCAAGCGGCTCGCATCGGTCAGGCGGAGGCGCAGCGTGGCACCGCGCAGGCGCAGCTTGCGCGCGCCTCGACGGACCTCGGGGCCGTCGAGATCCGCAGCAGCATCGACGGCGTTGTCGCCGACAAGGCCGTCCGGGCTGGGCAATATGTCCAGCCGGCGACCCGGCTGATGTCGGTGGTGCCAGTCGATCAACTCTACATCGAGGCGAACTTCAAGGAAACTCAGGTCGCGCTGATGCGCGTCGGGCAGCCCGTGACCATCAAGGTGGATGCACTGGACGGTGCCGAACTGCGAGGCCGGGTCGCCAGTTTTTCTCCGGGGACGGGCGCGCAGTTTTCACTCATCCCGCCCGAGAACGCGACCGGGAACTTCACCAAGATTGTCCAGCGCGTGCCCGTGCGGATCAGCATCGAGGCGGGTCCGGAGGCGCGGCGGGTGCTGCGTCCCGGACTGTCGGTGGAGGTGACGGTCGACACGATCGGCGCCAAGGGAAGCCGGGAACGAATCAAGCAGGAAACCGAGCGGCTGAAGCGCGGCGAGACGCAGGGCGCGCGCTGATGGCGGCGGAACGCGCCGGCCTGCGCGACTGGCTTGCCGTCGCTGCAGGCACGATCGGGTCGTTCATGGCGCTTCTCGACATCTCGATCGTCAATGCGGCCCTGCCCACAATCCAGGGCGAAATCGGCGCGAGCGGCACCGAGGGCACCTGGGTCGCGACCTCCTATCTCGTGGCGGAGATCGTCATGATCCCGCTAAGCCCCTTCCTGGTGCGCCTGTTCGGTCTGCGCAACTTCCTGCTGGGCGCGGCGATCAGCTTCACCGGCTTTTCCGTCGTGTGCGGCATCTCGACGACGCTGCCGATGATGATCGCTGGCCGTGTGGGCCAGGGCTTTACCGGTGGTGCGCTGATTCCGACTGCCATGACCATCATCGCGACGCGGCTGCCCCCGTCACAGCAGCCGATCGGCACCGCCGCGTTCGGCGGCACCGCGATCCTCGGCCCGGTGCTCGGGCCGATCATCGGTGGTTGGCTCACCGACAATTACAGCTGGCATTATGCCTTCTTCCTCAACGTGCCGGTCTGTGCCGGGCTCGTCCTGCTCCTGCTGTTCGGGCTCAAGCACGAGAAGCTGCGGCTCGACCAGCTGCGCCATGCCGACTGGTTCGGGATCGCGGGGCTCGCGATCGGCTTGGGAGCGCTCACCGTCATGCTGGAGGAGGGACAGCGCGAGATGTGGTTCGAGTCCGCGATGATCGTGAAGCTCGCGATCGCAACGGTGTTCGGCTTTGCGCTCATCACGATCGGACAGGTCCGCTCCGCGCATCCGGTTCTCAAGCTGTCGCTGATCTTCAGCCGGTCGTTCGGCAGCGTCTTCGTCCTCAGCCTTGTCATCGGCGTCGTGCTCTACGGCGTGACCTTCCTGATCCCGCAATTCCTCTCGTCGATGGCGGATTACAGCGCCCTGCAATCGGGCAAGGTGGTCTTCGTCTCCGGCATCCCTGCCCTGATGCTGATGCCGTTCCTGCCGCTCGCGTTCAAATATCTCGATGTCCGGCTGGCTGTCTTCGTCGGGATGACGCTGATCGGCGTCAGTTGCGCCATGGATTGGCACCTCACCGCACAATCGGCGGGGGGCGATCTGAGGGATTCCCAGCTCGTCCGCGGCTTCGGGCAGATCTTCGCCATGATGTTCCTTAACCAGGCCGCGATCAGCGCCGTGGCGCCCGAGGATGCCGGCGACGCGTCCGCGCTGTTCAACGCGGGACGGAACCTTGGCGGATCGATCGGCCTCGCCCTGATGGCGACCCTCCAGGACCGGCAGACTTTCCTGCATTTCAATCGGCTAGGGGAGACGGTGTCGGCCAACGCGGCGACCACGCAGGAGTGGTTCGCGAAGGCCATGTCCATGCCGTCCGGCGAAGCGGGCGCCTATAGGCAGCTTGCCGGGCAGCTCCTCGAGCAAGCTACCGTCATGGCCTATAACGATCTGTTTTTCGCGCTCGGCGTCGCGATTGCGATCACTACCCCGCTGGCGCTGTTCCTCCGCCCGATCTCCTCCGACACGCAGATGGCGATGCACTGATGAAGCGACTTAGCTGGGCCATTCTGCCCGCCCTCCTGACCGGCTGCGTCGTCGGACCCAATTATGGAGGCCCGCCGGGCGTCGCGAGCGGCGAGCGTCCCGGAACGACATTTCGCCGCGCAGATCAGGTAGTCACGTCACCGCAAGCCCCTGTTGCGCGCTGGTGGGAAGGCATGGGCGATCTGCAGCTCACGACGCTGATCAACCGCGCGCTTGCCTCAAATCCCGACGTGGCGATCGCGGAGGCGCGCATCCGCAAGGCGCGCGCCAGCTTGCGCGAACAGCGCGCGAACCAGCTGCCCACCGTCTCGGCGTCGGGCACTGCGATCGTCGCCGATCTTCCCGCAGGCTCGCTCGCGCTGCCGACGCAGGGCGAGCAATCCGATCGTATCAGGGCCGAATTCTACAATGCCGGCCTTGATGCGTCGTGGGAGATCGATCTCTTCGGCGGACGGCGCCGCGCGGCCGAAGGTGCCGAGGCCCAGGCTCAGGCGGCCGAAGCCAATAGAGCTGATGCGCAAGTTCGTCTCTCGGCGGAGGTGGCCCAGAACTATGTGACCTTGCGCGAACTCCAGCAGCGCCTGATCCTGGCGCGCCGCTCCGCGCAGCTTCAGCAGCGATCACTCGCCCTGCTGCAACAGCGCGAGCAGCGCGGCGCCTCATCGCGCGACGAGGTGGTGCGTCTGAAGACCGAGCTGACTCGCACGGAGGCGGGACTGTTGCCGCTTGAGGGACAGATCGCGACCACGCTGGACCAGCTTGCCCTGCTCACCGGCGACGAGCCCGGTGCGCACGACGCGGCGCTCTCCGCGCCCGCTCCGATTCCGATGATCCCCGGGACTGTCGCGATCGGCGATCCCGCCGCCATGCTTCGGCGCCGCCCAGACATTCGCGCGGCCGAGCGGCAGCTGGCGGCATCGAACGCAAAGATTGGCGTCAACATTGCCCGGCAGTTCCCTTCGGTCAGTATCATGGGCATCATCGGCCTGGGTGGTCCCAATATTGCCGATGCGGTCGATCCTGACAGCGTAGCGGGTCTGCTGCTGCCGCGGATCAGCTGGAGCTTCCTTGACTTCGGCCGCAATCGTGCCCGGGTCGAACAGGCGCGGGCCGACCGTGACGAGGCTGAAGCACAATATCGGAAGGCTGTTCTCGGCGCGCTGTCCGATGCGGAAACCAGCCTGACCCGCTTCGGCAATCAGCGACGTAACCTGTTTTCGAGCATCGCGAGCCGGGATGGTTCCAGGCAGTCGGCGACCTACGCCAAGCAGCGATACGAGCAGGGGGCGATCCCGCTGACCACATCCATCGAGGCCGAACGCGCGGCGCTGGCTGCTGATCAGTCGGTCCTGGAAGCGACGGGTGAACTTGATCGTGCATTCATCGCCTTGCAGAAGGCGATAGGACTGGGATGGAGCCAGCAGTGACGGTCTTGCAGCCATGCCAGGGAGGGGCCTGACCGCGTGACGGCGCCGCTTCTGCCGCCACCTGCCCAGTATCTGCGTGATGACGCGATCAGGGGAGGGATGGACCTGATGTTCTTTGCTCACCGATCCCATCTGGCTCATGTCGATACCGAGCTGGCTAAGCAGAACCTCGGGCGGGCACACCACCGCGTTCTTTATTTCTTGGGGAGGCATCCCGAAATTTCCGTCAGCGAACTCCTGGACGTTCTAAGCGTCACCAAGCAATCGCTTGGCAGGGTCATGAGGGACCTCATGGATCGCGGGCTCGTCTCCGGACGGGTCGGGGAGCGCGATCGTCGTCAGAAGCTGCTTTCTTTGACCGATAAGGGACGAGCGCTAGAAAACGCGCTTTTCGAGCATCTCAGGAGCAACATGGCGAACGCTTACCAAGCGGCAGGAGAAACAGCCGTCACGGGCTACTGGATTGTTATGCAGCAGCTCATGCGCGCCGAAGCACGGGAGCAATTCCGCCGGCTGCACTCCAGACAGTGATCGCCGCAAACAGATGCCGGACCAGGTCGAAGGGGGGCTTCATCGACCTGGCCCGGCCGGTTTCACCTATCCTGCAAGCCCGGAGGGGGTAAGGGACTTGCCAGTGGTGAGCTCGTTCTCCAGCACCGGGACCGCAGTGCCGGCGACCTGCTGCAGCGCCGGATCGGTTCCATCCTGCGCGTAACCCTTGTGCACGGCCCATGCGGCCTGCTGGACCTGCGCGGACTGGGTCAGATACAGATTGTCGAACGCGCTTTTGGGCGCCTTCTGGAGCAGCTTGAGCAGGGCGGCTCGGTCGGCGGACAGGCTCGAGGGCGGCGCCTTTATCGTGCGCTGATCGTTCTTCAGCGCCGCAAGTAGCGCCTGGTGGCTGCTCTGCGTTTCCGCCAGCACGCGCTTGGCATAGGCCTTGACGTCATCCCGCTGCGCGCGTGTCGCGGCGAGCTGCGCGGCCTTGATCTGGTAAAGGTTGGCGTCGGCCGCCGCGAGCACGTAATTGGGTCCGCTCTGGCTCGCGATCGGCGAAACGCCGACGTCGGCGCTGGTCATCGTTCCCGAAGTGGCGGGCGAAACGGCCTGCGCCAACACTGGTATCGGCGCCAGGGTGAGCAACGCAGCCACTATCGCAGTCTTCATTGAGATCCTCCATTGGTGTTGTGAGGCGTTGACCGAAATCAACGAGCTGAACGATAAGGAAACGGAACGGTTCCCTTTCTCTAAACTCGTTTGGTGAACCCACTGGATGGATGGCCGCTCGGACGGCTGGAGGTGCGCGGCGATGAAGAACACGACGGCCAGGGGGACCGTTCCCGCGCCGGCAGCGTCAAAAGCTGAAGCGCCAGGCCGGACTGCCGGGTCCTTCTTGCGCAGGAGCGAAGTCTCGAGTGCCTCGATCGCATCCGTCCTGCTCTGCGTCGCCTGCCTCGCTGGCTGCGACCGAACGCCTCGCCAGGCGCCGCCGCGAGCGACGGACACGATCAACGTGCCACCGCAGACGTCCACCGTCGATGTGCCGATCGTCGCGGACCTGGACAAGCTGGCCCGAAGCCTCGAACAGGCGATTCCACGTCGCCTCTGGTCGATCGACAAGCCGGGGCAGACCTGCCTTCCGCCGAAGAAGGTCAAGATCCTCTTCGCGAAGATAAAGACGCCCGCCATCCAGTGCCGCATCACCGGCACCGTCGTCCGAGGGCCGCTGGTGCTGGAGGGCTCGGGAAAAACGATCATTGTCACCATGCCGCTTCACGCCGCGATCAGCGCGCGCGACGTGGGAGGCGTACTCAGCCGGGAAACGGCCGAGGCGGACGCCCGCGTCCGGGCTGTGATCAGGCTCGACATCGCCCGCGACTGGTCGCCGCGCGGCACGGTGTCGATCGCCTACGACTGGACCGACGAGCCCCACGTCGACTTCCTTGGCCAGCGCATCGAGTTCACCAGCAAGGCTGACGCCAAGCTCGCCGGCGTCGTCGCGCGCCTGGAGCGTTCGCTGCCGCAGGAACTCGGCAGATTGCAGCTGCGCGAGCAGGTCGCGCAGGTCTGGGGGTCGGCGTTCACCTCCGTCCAACTGAACCGGGCGAACCCGCCGGTGTGGATGCGGATCACGCCCCGGCAGTTGAGCTACGGAGGCTACACCATCTCGCGCAACCGGGTGAACCTGGCTCTAGGGCTGACGGCAGTTACGGAGACGTTCGTCGGCGACCGGCCACCTGATCCGCAGCGCCGGCCGCTCCCCGACATGACGCGCACGCAGCCCGGACCCGGCCGCATCCTGTTCGCCATACCCGTCATCGCCGACTATCGTCAGCTGGAGCCGGTCCTCGCCAAGGCATTGGTGAAGCGGTCGCGCCGCCCCTTCGAAGTGCCCGGTGTCGGGGCCGTGCGCGCGCAGTTCCACCAAGTGACCATCTACGGCACGACGGGCGGCAAGATCGCAGTCGGGCTTCGCTTCAGCGCGGCAGCCGAAGGCGGGGAGCCTTCGCGGGGCACGATCTGGCTTACCGCCACGCCGCGCAACGCCGTCAACGATCGCCGTGTCGCGTTCGACGATCTCACCGTCGCCAGTGTGACCGACTCGGTCCGGACAAGCCTGCTGCTGAAGCTTGCCAACACTCCCGGCATATCTGGCACTGTGTCAGCCGCGCTGACCCAGAATTTCGAAAAGGATTTCGACAAGCTGTTCGGCAAGATCACCCGTGCGATCGACGAGAAGCGTATCGGCGACCTGATCGTGCGCGCCCGCATCACGGACGTGCGGACGGGCCAGCTGAAGGCGGCGGGGCAAGGCGTCTACCTGCCGGTATGGGGGCGCGGCACGGCCACGATCGGCCTTGCGCCACGGCGGGCCGGAAATTGAGATCTCTGCTGCAGCCTTGACGCCTGCTTGATCGTCCCAGCGGCAACGCTGCAGCCTCTTTCGATCTTGGCAGAACTATTCAAAGGTCAAATCAAATCATCCGGCTCTGTCTCACGGTATCGTCGGACGCGCATCGCTCTGCTTGGTCGCCCGGTGGAGGGCTGTGACGCGCTTGACTTGTGCGATGCTGCAACCCGCCAGCGCCGCCGTTTTCGCTATGCTCATCCCAGCCTCACGAAGTGAGACGATGCGGCGATGATGGGCCAAGTCTGGTTTTCGACCGGTGTAGCGTCCCTCCCGCTTGGCGATCGCTATGCCTTCCCGCTGCCGCTCGCGGCGCAGTTCGTAATCATCGCGAGCGGTCTGAAGCGCAACCCTCAGTAACATGTCTTGAATTGCCTCTAGGACGATGCGCGTCACCCCGCCATTGTCCTCGGCAAGATCGGTAAGATCCACGATTCCTGGTACGGCTAGCCTCGCTCCCTTGTCGCGGATAGCGGTGACGAGCCTCTCCGCCTCAGCCAGCGGCAGGCGACTGATCCGATCGATCTTTTCGGCGATAACCACTTCGCCCATTTGCAGGTCGGCTATCATGCGAAGCAACTCGGGCCTGTCAGGACGCGCGCCGGAAGCCTTCTCGCGATAAACAGCTGCGACATAATACCCCGCGGCACGCGAGGACACGACCATCGCCTCTTGTCGTTCAAGATCCTGCTCGTCGGTGCTGACGCGCAGGTACACGCGAGCAGCGCGGACTGTCGTACTCATGTTGGCTCCGTTGGGTATACCCTTGTGAGCCACCGCTGCGGCATCCGGCTCGGAATAGCAAGCGCCGATCCTGTCGAGCCTAGCTCAGCTAGTCAGGCCTAAGTAGCTACCGCGCGCAGATATGAACGGCCACCAATCACTAAACCCGTTGAAGGGTCCTGCTTTGCGCTATCCGTCAGCGCCGACATCCGGTAAGGTCTGGTGATTGGGTCAGCCAAGCGAGGTCAGTGCAGATGGAAGCACAGAGGGTCAAGATCGTGGATGGTGGCAAGCTCGTGATCCCGGCGGCAATGCGCCGTGAGCTCGGGATCACCACAGGTGACACCGTTCTCGTCGATGTGGACGATGGCGAGTTGCGGGTACGGTCCGTACCGAGAGCGTTAGAGCGGGCTCGCGCGATCCTTCGCAAGTATGTGCCCGAAGGCGTCGGCCTGGCTGACGAGCTGATTGCCGAACGCCGGCGTGAGGCGGAGCGTGAGTAGCAAGGTCGTACTCGACGCCTCCGCCCTGCTCTGCCTTCTGAACGACGAGCCCGGGGCTGATCGGGTAGTCGACGTGCTGACCCGCAGTGTCATCGGAACGGCAAACCTGGCCGAGGTCGTGTCCAAGCTGCGGGAGCGTGGCCTGTCGCTGGACGAGGTGCGTGAGGCGCTCGGCGGGTTGCACCTCGATGTTCGGCCGCTCTCCCCTGCCCAGGCGCTCATCATAGGCGACCTCCGGCCGTCGACGAAGGCACTTGGTCTTTCGCTTGGCGACCGGGCATGCCTTGCTTTGGCGATCGATCTGCAAGCGCAGATGTTCACGACGGACGGCCCGCTGGCGAGCGCGGATGTCGGCATTACCATCACCAACGTGCGCCCTCTGGCGTAGTAGGCCCATATTCGTGCTTTTGGGTACGGTACGCTGCAGGCGGGGACACGCATGACAACCGTTCCGACACTGGTGCGCGACACCATTCTGATCACGCACGCCAACCCCGAGGATAACCGGTTCGCGCGGTGGCTCGCAGGTCGCTTGACCACTGCCGGGTACAAGGTCTGGGTCGACGTTGGCGCGCTTCGGGGTGGCGACGATTTCTGGGACAAGATCGAGCACGTGCTGCGGCACGAGGCGATCAAGCAGATCGTCGTCGTGTCCGAGCACATCGGCAAGCAAGGCGTAAAGAAGGAACTCGCCCTCGGCGACGTCATGCGTCGCAAGCTCGGCGATGCGGAGTTTATGATTCCGATCCGAATCGCCGACGTGGATTTCGGCGATTTCCCGACGGAGATCCTCCGCCAGAACGCACACAATGCGTTCCCTAACTGGGCTGCCTGCCTTCAGCCCCTGTTCGAGACGCTCGACTCCTCACGTGTGCCAAAGGTCGAGCATCCGGACGCCGAGCAGCTTGCGATGATCGTCGCTGCCCAAGAGGACGGTCGAAAGCTGGTCACTTCAAGTCCCGAGACGCTCTACAGCAACTGGTTCGAACTCCGGGCGAGGCCTGACGTCTGGATCCTGGAGGCGAAGGGAACGACTGCGCAGCTGGAAGCCTGGAGCCAGTTCACACGTGTTCCCCATGTACTACACGATGGAGGGGTGATCGCCTTCTGCGGACCCGATGCTATCGAGCGTCTCGACAACGGCGCTCCGCCTTTGAAGGCGCGCGCCAGCTTGCCATTCAACGGCGTGATCGACGGTACCTATAGCCGCCACTTCGTTGAGCGTTCCAATGCACGGCGGATCGCCGTCAATTTGATGCGTCAGCACTGGGACTTGGCCATGCATCGTCTCGGGCTACTTCCTGTCGATTTCGCCTCGGGCGCCCGCGGCCGCTTCTTCCCCGACGGACTCATCGACGGAAGAGTGAAGCTGACGCTGAGCGATGGACATCGGGTCGACCGGGTCCTGAGCGGCAAGTTCAAGGATCGGCGCTGGCATCTGTGCCTTGTCGCTCAACCCAAGCTCTGGCCGGATGCTCTCTTCCGGGTCCATGCCAATGTCGCGGTGACGACCGATGGCCGAACCCCGCTCCCGGGTGAACAGCTGCAGCGTATCCGGTTGCGCCTCACGCGGTCTTGGTTCAACGACAAATGGCGCGACATGCTGCTCGCCGCGATGGGGTGGCTTGCCGAAGGTGATCCGACCCTAGACATTGCCGCGTCCGGTGAGCGCCTTGCGGTTGCCAGCCTACCGATGAGCTTCGACTTCCCAGTCAGCTTCGCCGCGGAAGAGGACCGCCGAGTCGAGGAGGACGAATCCGGCCAGATAACCCTGTCAGAGGACTTCGAAACGGCTTTCGACCGGGATGAGATGCCGGAGGAGGCCGACGCATGAGCATTCTCACGCATCGCATCGCCGAACCTTTGCTTGAGTTCGGTCACGGGCAGCAGATGGAAGCGCCAAAAGATGGGCTCTTCCTCTTCGGGCCGCTCGAAGGCCCCGATGGCCGCTCCCAGGTGCGCTTGGGCGTCATCGGGACGGAGAGCGGCGTCGGCCTATCCCGCCGCTGGTTAGAGCGGATCAGCCTACATATCCCCGGCAAGGTCGATGCGAAGGGCAAGCCCGTTCTATGGGCACCCGCATGGCCAGGCTTCGAGGCCTGCTTCGGCATCGCGCTGCCAACCCGCGGCATGGTCGAGCTAGCGCTCAAGAGCGGCGACATCGATCATTGCATCAAGAAGAACAATCGCGCCGACGCGGTCCGATCCACGGTGCTGCTGTTCGCCGACGCGATCCGCGCGCACATCCGCGCCGAGGAGCGCCGTCCCGACGTCTGGCTCGTTGTCGTTCCGGACGTCGTCTATCGCTACGGACGTCCCCAGGTAGCACCACCGCCCAGAGACGAGCGCACTCCCTCTGACATCACGAGCTTCAAGGACGCCAAACGCTTCTTCCAGATGGGCGGCGACCTGTTCCCAGACACGGTGCGGGATGCCGAAACCTACCTGTTCTCGAGCAATTTCCACCACCAGTTGAAAGCCGAGTTGCTGCAGGACGGCGTCGTCCTCCAGCTGATCCTCGAAAGCACGCTGGTCGACCGCAACCTCAACATCACCAACGACCGCCGGCGCGGCCTCCAGGACGAGGCCACGGTTGCCTGGAACTTCTGCACCACGCTCTACTTCAAGATGGACGCCAAGCCGTGGGCGCTGGCCCATGTCCGCCCTGGCGTTTGCTACGTCGGACTGGTGTTTAAGAACGACGACACGCCTGCGGCAACGGGCGAAGCCTGTTGCGCCGCGCAGATGTTCCTCAACTCAGGCGACGGTCTCGTATTTCGCGGCGCCCTTGGGCCCTGGTACTCCGACGAGCGCAAGGAATATCACCTGTCGAGGAGCGCGGCGGCGAATTTGATGACCTCGGTGGTCGAGGGCTATAAGCTCAAGCACGGCAAGCCACCGAACCAGCTGTTCATCCATGGCCGTCACCGCTTTTCCCACGATGAGTGGGACGGCTTTTGCAGCGCAGTGCCCACTGAAACACAGCTGGTAGGAGTCAGGATCAAGCAGCTCGATGATGTTCGGCTGTTCCGCCCCTCTGCGTCGACACCGGTCCTGCGCGGCACAGCCCTTACCGTGGGTGACTGGTCAGGTTACCTTTGGGCGCGGGGGTTCGTGCCGCGGCTGGCAGGGTATCAAGGGTTCGAGACACCCAAGCCGCTCACCGTCGACGTGACGCATGGCGAAGGGGACATTGTAGAGGTGCTCGGCGACATCCTTGCGCTCACCAAGGTAAACTATAACGCCTGCGATTTTGCGAGCGCCCTGCCCGTGACGCTCAAGTTCGCCGACCGGGTGGGTGAGATCCTGATGGCGTCGCCTCATACCGTTACCGCACCGCCGCTGCCGTTCCGGCACTACATCTGATCCCATGAGCGCCGACTGATGCCGATGGCAGGTCGAGCGTAAGGCGAAGACTCTGACGTCCACCAATTTAGGTGCAATCCGCTATTTCGGAAGCGTGCCGCCGGGCAGATGCCGTCCACCATTTCAGGAAAACCTACAGCTTCGATACGATCCTGACCATGATCATCGACATCCCAACCGCCGGCGAATTTCATGCCGCCGGCCTCAAGCAGGTTCACCTGGCGTGGCAGATCGCGATGGACTCGGTGCATGATTACGATGGTGCAACGTACTACAAGCTGGCCGACGAAACGCCCGAGGAAGCGGTTGAGGAATTTTGGCAGCGCTCGCAGCCCGCGCTCGCCAACGCGTACAGCCTCATCCAGCAAGGCATGGAGCTGGCGCTCAAGGGTCGGATCGCGGCGGTATCGCCCTATCTCCTGATTGGTGGGCCGAAGGATTGGCCGAAGGGCACCGCCACTGGGCCGGTCTCGTTCGGTGAATTTCGCACGCTCGACGCCACGGACCTCATACCCGTCCATAACAGTGTGGTTGCCTCTCCCTTGGACGAGCCGTTCAAGACGTTCTGGGAACAAGTCAGGCGCGATCGCAACAAGATCATGCATTCATCGGCGCCGGGCACGTTCACGCCCGAGCAGGTGGTGAAGACGCTGCTGACAGCGATCGAAGCGCTCTTTTCGGAGGTCCCGTGGGCGCAACGGTTGATCGAATTGGAGGACGAGAGCAAATTCGCCTCGCTCGGCTTCGTCGACAATGCCCGAAACCACGTCCTGCGACAGATCGCCACCGCCATCCGTCATCTGAAGCCCGCTGAGGCCAAGCGCTTCTTCGGCTATGATGACGATCGGCGGGGCTATGTGTGCCCGCACTGCTATTTCGCGTCGAACCGCGATTGGCAGGACGACTGGCCCCGCCTTGCTCAGTTGACGACCAAATCGCCTGGGGCGACCGAGCTCTACTGCCTAGTGTGCGAAGAGACGACTGTTACCGAGCGCGCGCCGTGCGGTCAGACCGAATGCAAGGGCGATGTCATCAACGAAGGGATCTGCCTGACGTGCACACATAGCCAGGACGAGTGTTTCGACGTCGCATCCGGCTTGGTGGATTCGACGCTCTCCAAGGCCGATCACTGCTACGACTTCGTGTTTGGCTACGGCACCGCTGGCGCTGGGGGCTACTTCGCAGGCGACCAGCAGACCCTTGCCAATGACGCAGACGCTAAAGAGCATGGCAGATTTGCCATGCGCGAGAAGCATCTTCAGCGGTGGAACACGGTCTCGATCATGCATGTGCAGCGGCGTAACTTCCCCGATCTCACCGATGCAGATCGGGTGCTAGGTCATTGGAGCCGAAATGGCGACAATCTCGATTGGATCGACGGTGTCCGTGCCGATCGCCCAGATATGGGAGGCCTATCGGAATGAGCCAAAACGACGGCGAAAGCCTCAAAGCGATCATGGCGGGCACCGTCGCGGTGCTCAATCAGGTAACTTCCCTGGAGCCGTTTCTTCCTGACCTTTCGCCTGACGATCGCGAGCGGGTTGACGCTTATGTCGCGCGGGCCTCGGCCGAGGCGACGTTGCGCGCATACAAATCCGACTGGCGGCTTTTCTGTGCCTGGTGCGGGGAGAATGGATATCGGCCGCTTCCGGCGGCACCCGCAACCGTTGCAGCCTTTTTGACCCTGCTTGCCGAACGCGGGTTCGTGCCGGCCGAGCCGCGGCGAACGAAGCGCGGCACTGTCCTCGAGCGCAGAGATCCCGTGCCGTTGGGCCGTGCCACTGTCGGCCGTCGCTTGGCCGCAATCGTCTTCGCCCATCGCGCAGCGGACATGGAGCCCCCCACTACTCAGCCTGACGCCGCCCGTCTCGAGAAAGCCGTGCGCGGCATTCGTAAAGACAAAAAGGGAGAGCTCCCCGGAAAGAAGCGCGCGGCTGATGGGGACGTCCTTCGTGACATGCTCCGCAGTATCACAGGCGAGGATCTCCGCGCCTATCGTGACAGGGCGCTGCTCGCCATCGGAATGGCCGGTGCAATGCGTCGCTCCGAATTGGTCGCGGTGACGGTCGGGCGGGTATCCGAAGATGGTCGAGGCCTGCTGATCCGCATTCCCTCCTCGAAAACCGATCAGGAAGGTCAAGGGCACACGGTCGCGATCCCAGACGGCCAGCGTCTCGAGCCGGTGCAGCATTATCGGGCATGGCTCGCTAAAGCTGGAATCGATAGCGGGCCAATCTTTCGCAAGCTGACACCGCAGGGTCGACTGACCGGGAAGGCAATGAGCGCGCAGGGCGTAGCACTGGTCGTCAAGGCGGCGGCTGTGGCTGCCGGCTATCCGCCGGAGCTCTTCTCAGGTCATAGCCTCCGAGCCGGGTTCCTGACCGAAGCAGGACGCCAGAACGCAAACCTCTTCAAGATGAAAGAGCATAGCCGGCACGCTTCGCTCGAGATGGTCGCGGAGTATGTCCGCGATCATGAGCGGTTCCGAGAGCATGCAGGTGAGGGCTTCCTTTGAAGTCACGCGGAGCCGCAATCTCCGCTGCCGCGCGTGCGATTAGCTTCCGGGCGCGGGCTGCAGGTGTAGCTGTGCGCGGTTGGGGTAGCGAAAAAATGGTCCTGGTGCGTCGGCCAGTCCGCCGGCGCATCGCGCGAGCCAGGCGATACGCGCGCCGCACCTTCCTGCTTGGGTGGGGCGCAGCCGGATTGGCCATTATCGTTCAGCTCCTGACGCCCATGGCTCTGCTGTATCTGTGGTTGCGCTCGCCGACGGCATCGAGCCATCTACCAAGTGCCGTCCTGCCATATGCGACCGTCCTGGTATTTATGGCCGGATATGTGTGCATCATGGTGCTGGGGACCGCGGCAAGCATTATCCTGAAGGCCGCGATCAAGGGCTACAGCTCCGGCACACGCAGCCTCGTTATCTTCCTGATGAGTATCGGACTTTATCTCTTCGTCGCATTCATGGGTGCCGTGGTGGGGCGTGAGGCGCCGAAACTTCCGGGGCAGGTCCCTGTGCTGCTGACGTTCTACATTGCGCTCTACGTGATGTTTTCAGGTTGGACCACCAAGCACATCTGGGACCGGATTACCGACGACGGCCGGGACAGGCTGCACCTCTTCTTGGCTGGTCGCGCGATGCGACGCCGAGCGCAATCGCGCCTTACGGCTGTTGCCAGGCGGTCGTGAAGTCGAGAGCCTCGATCATGTCGAAAAGAGAGCAGCACGGGACCCCGAAGTCACGACAGACATCAGGCACCTTCCGGTTGGCACCCTGCTTGCCGGGTTTCGATACCTCGAAGCTTACGACCGTGCGTTCGCCCGGCTCGACGCGTCCGTAGGCCACCAGAAAGGGATCGCGCCCGACTAGCTCGACGCCGTTCTCGTCGAGGGGACCATAGCCTTGCAGGGTTGTATCGGCGACCAGCGCGGGGTCGAGATCCTCGGCCAGGATCAGCGCCGCGCGGCATTCTTCGGTGCAGAGCCAGTCCACGATGTCGCCCCGACCGGAGGTGACCTCCTCGAATTGCTCCAATGGAATTTTGACGTTGCCGAGGGTGCCTTGGTGTCGCAACCACTCCCAAAACACGGGAAAACGCCGGAGCGGATAGGCTCTGCGATCTCCTGTTATGAGCGTGTCGGCATCGAGCAGGTAGAGCAAGCGACCCCCGCTATGCCATCTGTTCGGTCATGCGACCGATCGCCGTGGGTTTTACGCCGAGCACCTTGCCCGCCTTGGTCGTCGTCAAGGCGCCACCCGCGACCATCCGATCGACAAGCGCGAGGAGACCCTGTCCAACCCGGTGGCGCCTTACGACATAATAGTCAGGCGCGCCTTTCGCTGGCTTTCGCGGAAACTCGAGACGGTCCTCATCGAACCGGGCGGCGAGCTGCCGGTACATGGCCGCATCGATGAGGCGCTCCCGTAAGAGGTTGTAGGCGACCATCTTGCGGCTGACTTTGCGAGCGTTTGCAAAGACGCCGATTTGGTCGATCAATCCGTCTAGGTCGGCGACACCGGCGAGCTCCTGCAGCTCCTCGCGGCCAAGAAGGAATTTCGCCGCCGCGTCATCGCACAGCCGCTCGATCACCTGTTCGCTGTCATATCCGCTGATACCGCTCTGCCCCAAAAGGATGTGGCCGAGCTCATGAAGAAGCGTGAACGGCCAAGCTGCCTTGGAGTCCGTTTCATTGACGACGATGAACGGCGCGACCTCGTCCGCGAGAGCCATTCCCCGGAAAACACCTGGGCTGAGATTGCTCGTCCAGTGGCCGAGATTGCCGATGAGCAGCACATAGACGCCCGCAGCCTCAACCGCATCGCGCAAGATCCGGAAGGCTTGCTCGATCGTCCGGGCCTGGCGGTAACCCCCTCGATCAAGGTTCAGCAGTTCACCCATCGCCTGAGCAAGGGCATCCGCACCCGCCCGTGGGTCAATGGACCCGACGAACGTCCGGATTTCAGCCTCTTCGGCGTCTTCTAATGCACCACGAACAAGGGACTGGCGGGTGCGAACGTCACGGACCAGCGCACCGACGGTCGCCTCCGCTCCGGCCTCCCGATCCGGAAGCGTCCGAAAGTCATGGGTTCGGGGGGGCGCTGCCGGTGGTTCGGGTAGGTAGAACGTGAGCAATGGACGACGATAGCGATCCGCCATTTTGAGCAATTGGGGGCGGCTGGGCTCGCGATCGCCCGCCTCCATCTCCGCCAGGCGTGCAGCGGCGCTTTCACCGCCAAGACCGATCCCTTTGGCGGCATCCTCAAGCGTCAGGCCCGCGCTCTCGCGCGCCCATGACAGGATCTGAGGATTGACCTTCGGCATGCTTGGTGGGGCTACTCCGCTGATGATGTTCCCTTGCTATATGCCTATGGTGCAGGCCTCTGTCATCGCCGAAGCGCGGCGCGGAAGCTAAACCGTTGAAACATAGGGAGTGATGTCGAATGGGGCAGGCGAAGCAGCGAGCAGCCGCGCGTGCAGGAGTTCACGCGGAAATTGATGCTCGGCTGCGGGGGCTCGGCATCGACACCACCCAGTTTGGCTTTTTCGATCAGCCGGCCTTTGCGGCGGAGGAAGGTCGCGACGGCACCTTCCTCGATCAATACGCCTTGTGGGTGCAATCCCGCCCGCGCACCGCCGAATATGATGAGCGCGTCCGTGCGATCGTCCCCCGGCTCGCCGAATTCCTGGCGGATCTGTTCGAACGTGAGGATATGCAGCGTAGCTGTGTTCATGTCTCGTCGATGATGCAGCGTATCCTCGATCGGCTCGGTGTCTGGAGTTTCGGGCTGAAAGGCTCGATGATTGCCGAAGTAGCCAGCGAAGATCTTTGGCGCGGACAGTCGATGTGTGACCTCTCCGATTTCCCTGGTGCCGAACTGGGCCACGCATGGGTCGTTGCGCCGCCTTTCGTGATCGTCGACGGAACGATCCGGCTGCAAAATCCTGTCGGCGACCCAATGAACAGCTACACCCCAGCCATTGTTGCGGTAGAGCATACGACGATGGTGAAGCCGACCGTCGACGACGTCGTTTCCGCTCAGCTTCGCGCCCGGATCGCTCGTGATGAAGGACGAGAAGACAGCCAACTCCATCACCGCCTGGTCCCAAACCTGAAGGATTTCAGTCGCAATTTCCCAAGCAGTGAGATCCGCTATGGCGAACTGGTACTCCGCTACGTCCCCGCTGGCGTGCGGATCAGCGATGTCGGGCTGGAGCAGATAAACGGCGCGGGCGAGAAACTTCGGGGTGATGAGGTTTGGAACGACCATGTCGCACCCGCCTTCGCCGACTTCATCGTTTGATCCGGTTGGCTCGCACGGGTCGCGCTAGCTTTTTAGGCGGTGCCGGCGGGAGCGAGCGTCTCGGCGCTGATCATCCGGACCGCAAGCTCGCCATGTCCAGCAAGCTGCTCGAGCAGCAAAACGCTGTGAGCCTCGGCGTCGTCTGCGGTGGTGAACATCTCCGTCGTGTAACGCCCACGCGCCATGCTGCAGCCTGGTATATCCTGAACTAGCGAGACGTAGCTGTCCGGCCAGCGACAGACGATGAGCCAGGGCCAGCCGGTGGTGGGTGGCTCATAGCGAGAAATCAGCACATTGTCCGAGACCAGGGCCGATGGACGGTGATCGAAAAAGTCTGGAGCCACGGGCCCCGGACGGGGAAGGTTCAGAAGGCGTTCCGCTTCCGCTTGTTCGTGGCTGGTCTCCAAAATCATCGCGTAATAGCGTCCGAGCCCGAGACCGTCGCCGCGCAGCGGTACGGGCACATCGACCAAGAGAACGCTTGGCGCTGAGATGATCGTCGAGGGATAGAGCATTCGTCGTCGCGCGAGGTCATCGGACAGGCGGTAGGTCGCAAGGCTCATCTTTTTGTCCGTCGGTCGGAGCCGTCGGCATCGGCTCATTGAAGCCGCCACCACCCTGCTCCACAAGCATCCGCAGATTCCGGCAAGAAGCAGACTATGAACATATGGCGCTGACTTTCAACGCGGTCCTCGACGAAGCGGGCATAAGCCCTGATTCCGTTCGTCTCCTGCGGCATCAAACGCATTCTGCGGGCCGGACGCCTTATTCGCTCTGGCGCGACGATCGGGCGGGCTTCCTCGTGTATCAAAGCCTTCAGACGAGCCAGAACCGCGCTCGTCTTTCCGCAAGATATTGGGCGAGCTTCGTCGTGACGCCCGCGGCAGCCACCCTGTTCGTGGGACTTTACGAAATCTCGCTCATCGGGAGTGCGCCCGACGACATTGTCGACCCGCTGCGTCACAAGCTCGCAACCGAAGGCGGCACCCGGCCGCTCGATCTCTATGCGCAAACCTCCGTATTCGCGTTGGAGGACATGAGCGGCCGTTTGACCATCGACTGGGGCGCAGGAACCCGGAGTTGGATCCAGCGTGCCGGTAGCCAGGCGAAGGCTATACTCGAATTGAGCCGCACGTTTCAGGAGGAAGCGTTCCCAGGTTATGTGCGGTTCATCGGCAACCTCTCGTCGCTGGAAGCACTGCCAAAGGGCTGGATCGCCGCGCTTACCGCGGCGCGGGGCGTTTACCTTCTGACCTGCCCGCGCACGCGCGAGCAATATGTTGGTTCGGCCACAGGCGAGAGCGGTTTCTTCGGCCGCTGGCTCACCTACATCCGAGATGGCCATGGCGGCAATCTGGGTCTGAAAAGTCGCGACCCGAGCGACTATCAGGCCAGCATTCTCGAAGTGAGCGGATCAAGCGCCACCGTCGAGGAGATCATCGCTGCAGAGCAGCTTTGGAAAGCGAAGCTACAAAGCCGGGAGCTGGGCCTTAACCGTAATTGAGGGTGTTTCACCGACCGGCGTGAAGTGCCCGACGTGCTTCCTCGGTGATCGTGTAAACCGCTTGCCGCTGGGCGCCCCGATTTTGGTGATCCACCCGGTAGCCCTGATAATGCCGCCTGACGAAGCCGGCGCGAACCAACTCGGAAACGGCGCGGCTGACATTTGTGCGGCCGGACTGACGAACCCGCTTGCGAACCTGAGCGTCGACGATCCTGTTTGCCGCCACCGGATCGACCGGAAGGGCACACTTAGCCTCAAGGTCTTGTCGCACCTTGTCTGCGATCGCGAGACGACGGGGGTCGCGCTGAGCGACGGGAACCAGTGCGTCGCATAGCCAATCCCGGACGGGAATCCGGCGGTCACCCTCGCGGATGTACGGTCCCGCCGATCCCGTCTGAGCACTCGCCTGGGCGATCAAGTTGAGCACCATGAAGCTGTAACGCGGTCGCTCGCATACGATCGTCAGCCGCTCCAGAATGGCCGGTAGGTCAAGCGGGCGCGTAGGCTCTCCGGCTTTCACCGGCCGAGCACAGTCCTCAAGGGAAAAGAGATCGGGCTGAAACATGGAACATTACAAGCACAGAGTGCCGGCAAAGTGAATCCCGCACAGGAGGGCCACAAAGACTTTAACCGCTCGTGGCACTTCACCGAGCGAGGTAAAGTGCCGCGAGCGGTACGGATTTTTGACGGCGGGGCGCGGCTAGAGGGTGATGAGGATGCGGCTCTTAAACAACTTACGCAATTGGATAGCCAACGCGCTACGTGTTGAGGAGCCGGCCGAGACCGCCGCGCTCCAAGAAACCAGCGAGCGTGATCTCCATACACTCGACAGCTGGCGACAGATGTTGTCGGGTCTGCCGCGAACGATCGAGTGCCCGCAAATGACGTTGTTCGGGCGCGACGAGGAAGGCGCGATCTTCAAGGGTTCGGGTCGCATCGAAATCGTCAGCACGACCAAGATGCGGTTCTATATGCATGCGGCGCCTTCGGTAGATTTGCGGCAGGCACTGGAGGTGTTCAACCGGCAGAAGTCGCAGCCGTATGACGCCCGTGACCTCCTCCGCTTGTTTGCGACGGACTATCGCGGGGTCGAATGGGTGGGCGGCTATACCCAGGTGGACTTCTTCGCCGACCACAATAACGGGTGGCCGCTGAGCGGCGAAATCGACGCACTGCACGCGCTGGCTAAAGGCTACTGGGTATCGAAGCGGAGCAATGTCGAGCTGTTGCTCGTGCCGCCAATCGACCTGCCGATGAGCGAGCCGCTGACAACCACGGCATTCATCGGCGAGCGCCGTATCTTGGCGAGCCGCGGGCCGGGCCAACACGTGATTGAGGTCCTCGGGACTAGCATCACCTTTTCGTATGAGCCGTCAGGCCAGGCGTTGTGGATCACTGCCGACGCGGGCGGGGTTCTCTCTCATCCGTTCTTGGAGAATTGGCTGACAGAGCCGCTGCGTATCCTGCTCGGCGTGCCGGTCTATCCGCGCATGGTCGCGCGCAACCTCGGTGACGGCACTGCGCATGTGTGGCTGCGGCCATCGCCGCGCCATCGGGAGCCGTCTGCGATCGGCTTGCTGCAGCCCTTCGCGATCGAACACGGACGGGCGGAAGCCTTTTGGAAGCTCTACGCCGACATTCTTACGTTCATCGTCAAGGTCGGATCTTTCGAAGCGAATCCGCTGACACGTTATTACGATGAGCTCGCCGAAGCCCAGCTCGGTTCGCGCTGGGTGCTCACGCTGACGCTCGCCGGCGCGGCTGAGGCACTGGCGAACGAGTTGATGACCGAGGACGACAGACGGCCAGAATTCTCCGATGAACTTCTTGCGTCAATGAAAAAGCAGATCGAGGCGTGGAAGGACGACCCCGCCTTGCGCGGCCGAATGCTCTCCAACCTTGGGATGGTGAGCAAGCGCAGCGTCGTCGCCTTCATGCGCCAACTCGGCAAGGCGGGCACGCTGGAGGCGGCGCACGTGCAGACTTGGTACGAGATTCGCAACTCGGTGATGCATGGCAATCTCGTCGAGCCATGGTCCAGCGAGGAAGGCGACGCCCGGCTGCACCAGATGCTCGATCTCCTCCACGCTCTAACCCGCGCCCGGATCGCCGCTGGCCGGTGATGCATCCCGTGGCTTATTCTGAGCGCATGCGTGCACCGCATGCGTGGTGGGGAGCGCCCCCCACGTGGTTGGAAAGACTTTTCCGGGAACCGGCAAAGTGTTTCCGGCTGGAACGACTTGGGGCCACTATTTCAGAGCGGTGACACCTCATCGTAGCGTCCCGCTTGGCGCAATTGGCGGACGATTCCATTGAAGGCAGCGGTCACACCCTGCGAGCGACCGATGTCATTGGCCTGGGCTGCCGCGTCCCAGAAATTCTCCAGAGGCCAGCGCTCCGGGCAGTGTTGAAGCAGGCAGCGCAAGGCCAAACGTACCTCGACGACGTCGACGCGAGTGTCGGAGGATCGTGCGGTCGCGGAGCGAAGGATATGGACGGAAAGGGCGATGACGACGCGCTGGTGGCGCGGAAGGGCACTCATAGCTCAGCGGAAATCGTGTGACTTGAACCGCACGACCTCCTTTGGATCCATGCCGTCAGCGTGAGGCGGCCAATAGCAGTTGCGTGGCTCGGGCTTCCAACCCTTGTCTCCGCGGTCGGGGGCGCCGGCATGGCGAGCTCCATCGCCTCGACCGGTCCGGTGCGGGAATGACAGCTCGCCCACTCGGTGAAGCAGATCCCCGTGATCGATGATCCGATCGCAGATGACGTGGATTACCTCGCCTTCTTTCTGGACCCTGCCCTTCATGCCGATCATCGATGCCGACATGACGGTTCGGCGCTGCGCCTCGAACCGGTCCGGCCAGAGTATGCCATTCGCGATGCCTGTCTCATCTTCAATCGTGATGAAGAGGACGCCCTTTGCCGAACCAGGTTTTTGTCGAACAAGGATGATGCCGGCGACCTCGACATGGCGACCGTCTCGGATGCTCGCGAGATCCGCGCAACGGGTCACGCCTCGCCGCGCCAGTTCGTCGCGGACGAATGTGAGAGGATGGGCGCGCAGTGACAATTGGAGCGAGCGGTAATCTTCGATCACCTCGCGACCATCCGTTAGCGGCCGCAGGGTGACGGCCGGCTCGAGGCCCTCGGCGCTCACGGTCTGCGCTTCGCGGTCAGCGGCCGCAAATAGCGGCAAAGGTGCCTCGCCGAGGCCCTTCACCTTCCAGAGCCCTTGGCGACGATCGGCGCCGAACGCGTGGTAGGCGTCGGCGTCTGCCAGCTTCTCGATAGCCGCCCGCTGGACCCGTGATCGGCGCCACACGTCCTCGACAGAATCGAACAGAGCGGTCGAGCGCGCGCCGACTATTGCCGCACCGTCTGCGTTCGAAAGACCGCGGACCTGGCGCAGTCCAAGCCGCACCGCGAGATAGCGGCCGTTCGTGGGCTCCAGCGTACAGTCCCACCGGCTCGCGTTGATGCAGGGCGGACGGACCTCCACACCGTGATCGCGTGCGTCGCGAACGATCTGCGCGGGCGCATAGAAGCCCATCGGCTGGGCGTTCATCAGGCTGGCGCAAAAGACGTCAGGGTGATGATGCTTCATCCAGGCCGAGGCATAGGCGATCTTCGCGAAGGAGGCGGCGTGGCTCTCCGGAAAGCCGTAGGAGCCGAAGCCTTCGAGCTGGCGGAAGGTGCGCTCGGCAAATTCGCGCGGATAATCGCGCGCCACCATCCCCTCGATCAGCTTCTCCGAGAAATGCGAGACCCCGCCGGTAAATTTGAAGGTCGCCATAGCCCGCCGCAAAGCGTCCGCCTCGGCGGCCGTGAAGCCTGCGCCGACGATAGCGACCTTCATCGCCTGTTCCTGAAAGAGCGGAACCCCCAGCGTTTTTTCCAGCACCGCACGCAGCTCGGGCCGGGGATATTCCGGCTTCTCCAAACCCTCGCGCCGCCGAAGGTAGGGATGCACCATGTCCCCCTGAATCGGCCCTGGCCGGACGATCGCGACCTGTATGACGAGATCGTAGAAGCGCTGCGGCTTCATCCGCGGCAGCATTGACATCTGCGCGCGGCTTTCGATCTGAAAGGTCCCAAGCGTATCGGCCTTCTGGATCATAGCGAACACCGCAGGGTCATCATCCTGCAGGTCCGCAAGGCCGATCTGGCAACCTTTCGCTTCCTCGAGAAGGTTGAAGGCGCGGTTCATGCAGCCAAGCATCCCCAAGCCGAGGACGTCGACCTTCATGAATTTCAGGGCGTCGATGTCATCCTTGTCCCATTCAATAATCTGCCGGTCGTCCATCGCGGCCGGTTCGATAGGTACCAGGTCGTCGAGACGGTCATGCGTGAGGACGAAGCCGCCGGGATGCTGGGACATATGGCGCGGCGTACCAATCAGCTTGCGCGCGAGATCGAGCGTCAGGCGCAGCCGGCGATCTCCGAGATCCAAATTGAGTTCTTCGACCTGCTTCTCGCCCACGCCTTCGGCCGACCAACCCCAGACCAAGCCTGCAAGCGAGGCGGTCAGATCTTCGGGCAGGCCCATCGCCTTGCCGACATCGCGCACCGCGCCGCGCGCGCGATAGCGGGTAACGACGGCTGTCAGAGCGGAGCGGTCACGGCCGTAGGTCTCGTAGATCCACTGAATAATTTCTTCACGGCGCTCATGTTCGAAATCGACGTCAATGTCCGGCGGTTCGCGGCGCTCGCCCGATACGAAGCGCTCGAAGAGTAACTCGTGCTTAATCGGGTCGATCGACGTGATGCCCAGCACGAAGCACACGCAGCTGTTCGCCGCAGACCCGCGTCCCTGGCAGAGGATGCCGCGACGTCGCGCTTCACGCACGATCGCATGGACGGTCAGGAAGTAGGGGGCGTAACCTAGTTCACGGATCAGCCGCAGTTCGTGGTCGATCTGGCTGCGGTAAGGTTGCGGCACATCACCATCGAACAGCCGGTCGACCGCATCGTTCGCCATCTGCTCAAGGGCTTCTTGCGCCGTGAGACCCTCGACCACCCGCTCGTGCGGGTATTGATAAGCGAGTTCGTCCAGACTGAAGGTACAAGCGCGCGCGATGTCGACGCTGGCCTGCAGCGCATCGGGGTAGGCGCGAAAGCGCCGGGCCATTTCGTCGGGTGATTTGAGCGCTCGGTCGGCATTCACCTCCCGCCGGTAGCCGAGCTCGTCGACGGTGCACTTCTCGCGAACCGCAGTCACGACATCCTGCAGGAGGCGAGCCTCAGGCGCGTGATAGAGGACGTCGCCGGTCACGACGGCACGGACGCCGGCACCGCCCGCCTGACGGGCAAGCGCGTCAATCCGCACCGCGTCGTCGGGACGGCGACGCTGAAACAGCGCCATGTAGGCCCTGCGACCATAAATGGCCTTCAGGTCGGCAAGGCTGCTCAGATTTTCTGTGTCAGCCTCGTGCGGCAAGAGGATCGCGATGACGCCCGCTGACCACGGCTGCAGGTCATGCCAATGAAGGAGGCACCCGCCCTTCCCCGCGCGCTTCTTCCCGACGGTCAAAAGCCTGGTGACGCGCGACCACGCTGGTCTATCGGTCGGATACAGGATGAGGCGACGACCGCACGACAAATCGACGCGTGTGCCCGCTATCGATCGCACCCCAGTCGCTTTCTGCGCCTCCCAGGCGCGCACGACGCCTCCGACGGTGCCGATGTCACCTATCCCGAGAGCGGGATAGCCGAGCAGGGCTGCGGCTGAAAATAGCTCTTCCGGGCTCGATGCGCCGCGCAGCAAGGAAAAGTGCGTCAGCACCTGAAGCTCGACATAGGCGCTCATGCGAAGACGCCGTGGATCCACCAGCTAAGGTCGCCAGTGTTGTCGTCCATCCCATCGCCGCGCCGGAACAGCCAGTACCGGCCGCCATCTTCGTCCTCGACCCGATAATAGTCCCTGACGGCCCAGACCTCTGCATCGCGCCGCCACCATTCGCCATGGACGCGTTCGGGTCCGTCGCCGGCGACGACGCGGTGAGCTGTGCCGCGCCATTCGAAGCGGCGGGGCGGCTGATCGGGAAGGAGTGCTACGACGCCCCATAGCGGCTCTGGTCGAGCGAACAGTCGAACCGGACGCTGCCATTTGGGCCAGTCGCCTGGAATATGGACAGGGTTCGTGCGTGCTACCGCGCGTTCCGGAACATGGCTTTCAACGGGAGCGATCCGAAAAACCGAGCCACTGCCGATACGGCCAGCGACCACATCCACCAAGCGAGCTGGGTCGCGGACGAGCGTGTCTCCTGCGAGCACCGCCCCTAGATCAATCGCGTCGAGAGGCTCCGTGTGGGGCGCTGCCAGCCAAAACCGCTCGACACCCAGGCCTGGGTCGATGCGCTCGATGCGCAGCTTCAGCAGTCGCAGAAGATGCGGCACCTCGCGTGTCGGCCGCGACGTGCCGATGCCCACGATCTGTTCGCTGCCATCAACCCGCAGGCCGGCAAGGCGGAGCGAGCGGACGCCAAGCCCCCGCCCCTGCAGCAGTTCGGCGAGATCATGCAGGAGATCGCCCATGACCTGCTCGATCGCGTCGGCGGTGCCGATCGGCTCCAGAAGGCGGCGCTCCACCACGGGGATGGATGGATCGTCGCGCGAAGTGATCGGCTCCGCGGTCGAGCCAAGCGCCTGATCGAGCCGGGTGATGGCCGGCAAGCCTAGTCGCCGCGCTAGGGGACCGCGCGCCACCGGCAGGAGATCAGCTACTCTCTCGAAGCCGAAGCGCCGCGCTGCGCTGAGCGCCGTTGGGTCGAGCCTGAGTGCTGCGATCGGCAGCGAGGAGAGCGCGACCGTGGTGGCACCCGGCGTCACGCAGGCGAGATCGTCGGCGCCAAACCGGGCGATTGCGTGAGCCGCACCGGGGGTATCGGCGACGGCCACGCGAGCGGTAAATCCCGCCCGTCGGCAAAAGACGAGCAGTCTCTGGCAGAACTGGTACTCGCCGCCATGGAGGTGCTCGCACCCGGTGAGGTCGATCCACAGGCCATCGGGGGGCGACACCGCTGCGATCGGCGACCATTGCCTAACTGCGAAAAGCGCCAGCCGATCGAGCAGCGCCGCGTCGGCCTCCGGCTCGGCGGGACGAAGGTCCAGGTCCGACACAAGCGCACGCGCGTGCGTGGCAGCCATGCCGACATGGATTCCGAGCGCTTGCGCGCCAGCGCACGCCGCGACGATCTCTTCTCTTCGCCCAACCTTCCCGAAGAGAGCCAGCGGGGTAGCGACCGCCTCCGCGACAGGTGCGGTCTGTTGCGGTTTCGCCGCTGGCGGCGCTTTGAATGGATGCTGGGCGGCCTCCGATCGACGGCCCAGCTCGCGGGCAGGCGGCTGCGCATGCCGTGGCAAGGTCACGATCTGTGCCTCAACATCCGCGCGCGTGAGCATTCCGCTGCGGGCCCACCGGGCGCCCGGCCGCCATCCGCCCCCGCGCGGGACCGAGCAAGCGCCGGGATCGTCGTCGACGGGTAGCTGGAGGCTCGGCCGTTTAGGCGGCCGCGTGGCGGACCGTTCCTGCCGTCTCAGCCGTTCGATGGCCAAGTGCGGCAGGAACGCGGAGACGACCCGTCTCATCGCTGCCTTCCACGATCAGGGAAAAAGCCTCGCCACCTCGTTGGCGCGCGAGTTCGACCGTCCAGCGTGGCCGTCCTACACCGGCGACGCCGAGCCTCTCCGAAGGGGCGCTCGCGATCCGCCAGCGAGTCCAGGCAGCCGATGGCTCGCCAAACGGATCGTGATCACGGCGCCGCCGCCGTCGCAGGAGCAGGACCGGGAGGTCGGCATCAGCTGCAGCAAGCTGAAGGCGGCGGGAGGCGACCATCGAGACCTTCTCAGCCTCGGCAACGATGGCAGCAGGCGTACCGTCTCGGATCGCATCTTCGACCACCGCGAGCAACTCAGCATCATCGCGCGGCTGGGCGTGAATGACGGCAGCTGAGGACAACCCCGCCTGAGACAACGCCGGGGCGTACAGATCGCTGCGACAGCTTGCCCAAAGGACCGGTCCTGCGCTGATTGCAGCTTCCCGAGCGGCTATACCGCACAAAAACAGGGTCACCGCCGCATCGTCAACGAGCGAGCATGAATGCGCGGTCGCCTCATGGAGCGCTCCCGCTCTCAAGCCCCCGCTGGCAAGCCGCTGGTCAAACTCGGGCACCCCGAAGGGCATCGTCCGGTACTCGGCGATGGGTGTCGCGATGGAGCGAAGCTGGGCTATGTTCGCAAGGCGGGAATCGACGGCAGGCATAAAAACAAAGACTCGGAGCGTTCCCCTTATGTTCTGCCATCCTTGTCTTTGGGTCAACAGTTCGATCGTGTCGAGCTCCCGTCCGAGGACGACCTTTTCAGACCGCGCATCGGCTCGGCGGCAGCCCTAGTCCGTCCACTCGAAACAGCGACCACGCTCGATGAACATCCGCAGGATACGACCGGATCGCCGCACCAAGTCACGATCGCGACCGTGCTGGGGCGATTTCGCACCGTGAAACAGGTTGCAGCGAACGCAATATATGGTCCGTAAGAGCTGCGGCCAGGTTGGAACATCTCCGTCTGTCCAGCCCACTGGTTGCATCCGGACGCCCACGCGTCGACGGCGGTCGAAAAGCTCGTCGCGGTCCTGCGCCCAGAAGGCATCACGACCGAGCTTCTGCCGCACGTCCCGGACGTTGAGCACCGGCCATAATTGCGAGAAGGCCATCACGCGTCGTTGAAAATCGTCATCCTGCATCAGCTCTTCATAGGCATCGGTAGCCCGCCGGTTTTCGGCAATCGCGGTGATCATGGCCGCGTCATGGTCCGCGCCGGTCACCGATTCCATCCAGCCGTTGAAGCCCATCCAAAGGCTCATAAATGACATGAAGGCTGAGCGTTGCCGGTCAGCGTTATCGATCAGCTCGTGTGCAAGATCGGCCGTTTCCGGGTCGAGCGATCGAAAATTGCTGAAGTGACCATCGTCGATATGCTTCCCGATTAGGCGATCGCCGCCGATATCTGGCGAAGCGTAGCCACGAAGGTATCCAGCAGCTGACGGCCTTGCATCGCTGCTGGCGCGGTATCATCGACCCCTGCCCGCTCCTTGCCGCTGGCGATGTTGCTCGAACCAAGATGTGCGTCGGCGAGCCGAAGATCGTAGATCCCGAAGAGCGGCGCCATCATCGTGCTCGCGTCGTTCCCAGGGATTAGACTGCCGAGGAGTTTCTCCAGCGCCTTATTCGAACCCGGCTTCCGACCATCCTTGGGTTTGGGCAGGTTGAGAGGCGCAAGGACGGCATCGACGTCGACCCGCTCCATGAAAAGGCGAGTGACCTCCTTGGCTAGCTCCAGCAAACCGTCTGCTTCAGCCGCCTGGAAGCGGTGCGCGCGGCGCAACAGCCGAGGCACGGCCTGGTCGTCGCGGAGGAGCGGGACGCCATATTTGCCGCTGAAAGCCGCGTCGATCTCCGCAAGCGCCGCGGCCAGCTGCGATTCTGGTGCGATCGTACTGGCCGGTGTCACATCCATCTGAGCGGCGAACAACTCCTCTGCCACGCCGCCGTCGGGCGTTACGTTATGAGCGCTCCACAGCCGCTGCTCCCAAGGATCGAGTGCTCCGATGTCTTTTGCGAAGACCGTGATCAGGCCGAGCCGGTTGACCCCGAAGTGGACACCGGTGCTGGCGCCCAGGCCTCCGGTTTCCGCGCTGTACCAATGCAGGCTCGCGCCGCGATGGCGCATCAAGGTGGAGACGACGGTGGGATCGAAATATAACCATGTCGACACCCCAGCCAGACCATCGCCCGACCTGCGGGTGCCGTCACTCTCCAGTATGAAGCTCGTGGTATGGGGATCCTTGTCGCCCCGGATGCGTGTACTCAGCCCGCTTGGCTGGACCCATTCCGTTCGCCACATGGCGCCCATCGTGCGGTACTGATCACTGGGGGTCGGCCAGCGCCCCGGTCCGGTTCGACCCTCCCGCTCGTCCCTGCCCCTGACTTCGGCGAAAGCGTCGCCTGGCCAGCTGTAGACAGGCTTGTCGATGGTGGTGGCGGTCCGCTGGTGATAGCTCGAACAATACAGGGCCATGCCGCGGGCGCTGAGGTAGTCACCAAGGAACTCCGGCCTAATCTCAAGCAGGATCGGGCGGTCCTCAGCATCTCGTTTCAATCGCGCGACCTCGGCCCAGCCCTCCTCCGGTCGAAACCAGCAATCACCTTCACGTAGAAGGCGGAGGGCCACGACCAGGTCGGGATGCAGGTGCCAGATGTGAAGGTGTTCGTCCTCGAGATACTGGTCGATCACGAGATTGGAACCGATCGGCTGAGTGGACCTGCCATAGAACAGGTCGGAAGCGCGATAGCCCCACGGTTCCATGCCGCCCCGGTGTGCGCCGACCCCCAAGTCGCTCCAGACGACCTTGTCGCCCTCTGATCGATGGGTGTCGAAGATCGCGGCAGTGGCGATGCCCGTATATTCCCGCAGCTCGACGATACCGGCCTCAGGTGGGTCGATCACGACATCGGCATCGTGGCGGAGCGGTATCCATGGCCGCCCTTGCAGCGGCAGCACATCACGCAACTCAAAATATCTCTGTACGATCGGCATAGGCACCCCCGGGTAGCGGAGCATGACTACCCCTGATTGCAGAGACCTTGAATCAGCTTTTTGCGATATTCTACCGTGCAGCAGGCGCCGTCGCAGAAGTCGCCGGTATCGGCTTGGTTATAGCTGCCACAAAGCACGGGACCATGTGGGCGAACGGTATCAGGAGGGATGATGAAGCTAACCAGCGATGCTGTCGAAGTGGTGAACCGCAATGCGCTCGTCACCGTCGCACTCAATCAAGGCTACAACGCCTATCTGCCGGTCTATGACAATGGCATCGACCTGATCCTGTTGAACGAGGCGACTGGCGATACCAAGCTGGTGCAGCTCAAAGGCCGGTGGACCATCGATAAGAAATATATCGGCCGAGACATCTGGATCGCGTTCCCCGACCGCGGTGTCTGGTACGTCGCACCGCACGACGAGATGCTGCGGTTAGGGGAAAGGCACACCACAACAAGCAGCTGGGCTCGAGGCACCTACAGCAAGAGTCCTCTCAGCAGGAGCGATTGCGAAGAATTGGCGTCCTATCGCTTCGGCGATCCGGACACGGTCATGGATGATGCCGCCGCTTTGAGCGCGGGCGGATAACATCCACTTTGGTGCAAAGCGCCGCAAGCTCTCGTGCACCACCTTACTCAGAGGGTGAGACCGATGCACAAAAGCAGGATCGCCGCCGCGCCCGCAGCGAGCTTCCCGCCGGCAACGACGCGTGCCGATCGCCCCACGCGAAGCCGCTTGCCCGTCCTGTCCATTCCGGAGCGGAGCCCGAGCACGCCGTCGGTCGCCAATACGGTGCCGATGATGAAGAGCAGAACCGAGATTGCCTTGGCAAAGCCGTGAGGTGACAGCCCGGTGACGATGAAGACCGCAACGAGCCCGATCGTGAGCAGGCCGTACAGTGCAAATCCGATGTCGAGCAGCCCGCGCAGCCGCTTCGGCCCGTTCCAGTCCGTAGGCCGTCGAAGGAGGATCATCGGGCGCAGGCAGAGCTGGCAGCTCTCGAGATTGCTGTCGCGCGGCCAGTGATTGATCAGATGGCCGCGATGCGGGCACCCCGGTCGACGGTATGGGAATGCGGTCGCCCGGATCAGCATGGCGAAGTCTCCGGCGCCGGTGCCAGATAATAGGCCGTGATGGCCGCCCCGATGATCATTCCCTCGACGGTGACCGACTTACCGATCAGGTGTCCGGCGATCACGTCCCCAACGAGCCGCCAGCGCATCCCGTCTCCCTCGATCAGCATCAGCCCACGTGGCGTCATGTCCACCACGCCGGTTAACCGGACAGGGCTGCTGGCCGTCATTCTGCTGCCTCGGCATAGACCCGGGTTTCCTCGGCCGAGGCGCCATTGAAGCATACCAAGGGACAGTGGAGGAGAAGCCGGCCGTGATAGTGCAGCGTGCGCCCGTCCAGCCTGATCGGATCGCGAGCGAGGCGTTGGCAGGATTTGTTCGATCGGTTCCTGAAAGCGCAGGGCGCGGCGAGCGGGGAGAGGGGCACCTTGGTCACTTCTTCCGCTTGGGATTGAGGCGGCGGTTCGCCGAAGAGGTCGCACTGTTCCATTACGGGTTCCGTTCTCCCCCCGAGTGGTGGCCGCGGTTGCCAGCGCTGGACCATGGCGGCGTGAAGTCGTCGCGAGATTTTCCGTCGATTCAACGAAGCGCTGCCAAGCGGCGTTGACTTCGTCTTCGGCGCGTTTGCGTCCCTCGCTGCCTTGCCGAAGCCCCAGCGGAGCTTGCCGGGATCAACCTTCTGCCGCTGGCGATACCGCTCGCGCGTATAGTCGCGGTCGTCGATCGCCACTACGCAGCCCCTTCGACGCTGGATTGATAGTAGACGCCTTGGTCGCGGTGCATCGCGATCTTCAGAAAGGCGGGGCACTCGACAAGCACCGCCAACCACGCCGCGCACTCGGCCCTTCCGAGCGCCGACGAGTGACTGGCCAGTTCCACCCAGACGAGGAGGGCGAGGCCGGCGATAGTCCCGATGCGGACGTCCCGCCGAAGGCCGGCAGGAAGCTTTAGAATGCTCGGTAGGCGCACCCATGCCGGGGTGGCGAGATCACCCCTGAGGTACAGCGGCGATGCGGCGTAGATCGCCAGTATGATCTGGGTCTCAAGCATGGTTCGCCCCCCGATCCGCGATCGCGCCCGCAGATCGATCCGAATGAAGCAACGGTGCGAGCGCCTCACGGACATTCGCCAGCGTCGGCTTGGTCTTTGCCGCGATGCGGATCGTCGTGTAGCCAGCGCGCGATGTCATCGCATCACGCTTTGCGTCGGTCGCGGCGTTATGGGTATAGTCGTCGACCTCGATCAAGGCGACGATCGTTCCAGTCTCCCGGTCCTGCACTACGAAGTCGATGATCTTCTGCGAGAAGCTGTTTCGATCAGCGGGGGACACCTTGCGCCCGAGCCGACGTGGAACCTGCAGGAGAGCCCCCATTGCCACCTGCGCGTGGATGCGGTGTGCGGGCAGGGCGCGCTCGATCGCCGCGAGCATGGCCAGCTCGCGGTCGGTAAGAAAGCGCTTGGCCACCGGCGCGGGCGGTCCACTCGGTGCCGCCGCGCTTTTCACCAGCGCAAGTATAATGACCGCGCAGACGATAAGAAATACGGTCGCGATTGGCGATCCGAACAGTTGTGTCATTGCGTCACCCCTCGGAATGGAAGGCGCGGCCAACAACCGGGGCCGCGCCGGTCTGCCGGTTACCAGCCGTCGCGGCGCCCCTCGCCGCTGTCCTTGAGCCCACGCCGGTCCAGACTGGAGCGCCGGATCTCCAGTTCAACGCCATCGCCCTTGTCGCGGGTTCGGATGTCGCGGGGATCCACATTGTTGCGCTTGGCGAAGTCCTCGGCTGCCTTGTCGCTGCCGAACTTGCCGACGTCGTCGAAATCCCATCCACTCATCGTCGTCTCCTTCAATCCGGCGGTCCGGCCGGTCGGTCGTCACAGATCGAGCCCCAGGCTGCGTTCCGGCAGCGGCGGCAGCACGTCGCTGCGGTCGGGCTTGAGCTCGGGCGGTGATTTGAGGGGATCGCCCGGTGCAGACGCAGCCTGGCCCTTCCCGGCAGTCGGAAGCGGCGGGTCGCCTGGCAAAGGCGGCAAGTCCGACAGATCGACAGGGCCGGGATCGAATTTTTCGCGCGGGCTGGTGCCCGTGCCGCGTTCCCGGTCGACGTCGAGCCGACCCACCGTTTCGAGCGCCGAGGTCTTGTTTCCGGGGTTGTTGTCGAGCTGGCGCTCGAGCTTCGCTTTATCGTCCACCACCATCGTCATTTCGTCGCGAACGCGGGTGACGCCGACGTTGAACAGGCGCTGGTTGGACAGGTTGCGCTCCTGGCTCGACATGACGGTGATCGCCTTGTCGGTGGTGATGCCCTGCGCCATGTGCATGTTCAGCGAGTAAGCGAGGTCGAGCCGCGACAGCATCGGATCGCCCAGGTCGAGCGTCAGCCGCTCCTTGCTCGCGGTTTCGACGGTGACGCCGCTCGCATCGATGGTGAGGACGCGTGCGAGGGCGGCGTTGTGGAGCCCCCTCCCCTTGTCGTTGGCGGTCCAGCGAATGCGATCGCCTTCGCGCAGATGAAGATCTTTCTTCTCGCTGAGCTGAAGGCGGTCGCGCTTCTCGGTTGGCGAGAGTTTCTGTGGGTCGAACCGGATGCGCCGGCGACCGTCGAGAAGATCGACCTTGCCGTTGGGGTGGACCTTGTCGACGTCGTAGCGGCCGGCGGCGAGGCCGACGTCCTGACCGCCTCCCCTGCCTACCTCGAGGGTTTGTCCGGGCCGGTAGGTGGATGCGTACCGCAACTCCTCGCGCGTGGTATTCACCCGCTCGTAGACGGTGAGGTGAATCCCCTCGCCGCGCACGGTCTTCTCGGCCGCAAGCCCGTCCTGAATGCGTTGATTGATGATCGCGCGCGAGGCGCGGCCCGACGCGAACACCGCCGTCGACTCCCGATCGGCGCTCGAGAGTCCGAGCCACATTTCGGCTGCGTGCAAGGCCGGGCTATTGTGCTCGATGACGCTGTCGCCAAGCACCTTCATGGCCTTGCCCGCTTCGCCGACATTGGCCAGGGCCGCGACGGTGCGCAGCTGATCGGTGCGCTGGCGGATGTTCTCGTCCATGCGCGCCATGGTTCCCCCGCCGGCCTGGATGAGCGCGAACGACTTTCCGGCATCGATCGAGGAGAGCTGCTGCCGGTCGCCAACGAGAACGAGTTTGTCGACGCCCAGCGCGGCCGAGATTTGATGGAGCTTCAGCATGTCGTCGCTCGACACCATCGAGGTCTCGTCGACGACGAGCATCTGGCCGCCGAACACGGCCCGCGCCTGCTCATAGGCGTCGCCCTGCCGGTTCGTGACGTGCCGCTCGTTGGCAAGAATGAAGGAGGCGATGGTCTGGGACTTGATTCCGGCGCCCTCTGCGAGGTCCGCCACCATCTTGTTCTGGAAGGCGAGGCCCGTGACGGCCCGCCCCTCCGCCTCGGCGACCCGCGCGACGGACTGCAGCATGGTCGACTTGCCGGCGCCGGCTATGCCCTGCACCACCACCGTCCGGTCCTCCGAAGAGACAATCAGTGTGGCGGCGGCGAGCTGCCCGGCGTTGAGCTCGCGATCCGCATGTGCCTGCAAGCGCTCGGGAGCCTCGCTGGCCGCAATCATCGGAGTGGAAGCGCCCTTCCCCTGCTCCACCGCCTTGAGAATGCGCTCCTCGGTCCTGAGGGCCTCCTGCGTGGTCACCATGCGGGGCCGGGTGTCGCCCACGCGCGCCTCGCCCGCGATCAGCTGGCCGCGTTCCACAAGCTGAGCGATCCGCCGCTCGACATGGTCGACCGTGACGCCCTTCAGACCGAGATCCAGAGCGGTCTTGCCGAGCTGGTTGACGTTGAAGGCGGCTTCACGCTCGGAAAGCATGCGCACGGCGGACGCAACAGCCAGCTGCGCACGAGCTTCTGCCGGCGAGTGGGTCACCCGAGCCAGGCCCCGATCGACGAGAGGATCGTGCGGCTTGAGGATGTCGCCAAGCTTTTCCCAGGCGTTCGTAAGCGCCTCGGAGACGGCGCGATAGCCGCGCTCGAGAGCGCTTCCCGGCTCGCGCTGTTCGGATCTTGCAAGCGCCGCCTCGAGCAGGGCCTTGCCATCGAAGCCGAGGGCCGCCGCCTTCTCGATCCACTCGCGTCGGAGGCCGTCGCGGTCCTCAACATTCAGCTTGGGATCGCGCGTATTGGTGGTGACGCTGTCGCGCCCTTTGGGAGAGGTAATGCCGAGCTCGGCCGCCTTCTCGAGAATGGCTTCGCGGCGCTGGCTGAACGCCTCCAGCACCGCCTTGGGGACACCGGCTACCTCGAACGTCCCGTGCTTGCCCTTGAGCTCTAGCCTGTAGCCCAGCTTCTCCATCTCCTCGCGCAGGAAGGCGTGGTAGATCGAGCCGATCACCGTGTTGTTGCTCCAGATCTTGTCGGCATGGAGCGCCTGCCATTTGCCGTCGGGCATCTTGGTCAGGTTGGCGATTACTGCGTGGACGTGCGCCTGAGGATCGAGGGCGCGGCTCGTGTCATGCTGGAACAAGGCGAAGACGAGGTTGCCGGTCTGCACCGGAACCTTGCGCCCTTCCACGTCCTTGCGCCCTTCGGCGAGGTTCTTCTCGACCCAGGCCATCGCCCGCGCGACCGCCTTCATGTTGGCGCCGTTCTCGCCGAGGATCCGCTTGTCGCCGGTGACATAGGCGAGCAGCGACACCGACTTCGGAGCCGAGAAGGTGAGGTCGACGCCCGATCGCCGGTTCTCGACCTGTGCCACGCCCTCCCCGCTCGGCAGAATACCGTTCAGGATGCCTTCGAAGGCATCCTTCGCCACCTCGCCGGACAAGCCCAGGTCGGAGGCGCCCTCGCCGCCCCAGGCACTGACCTCCGAGCTGTCGTCGACGGTGTAATAGTCGTCCTTGGCGAAGTAGCCGGCGGCGCCGGAGGCGGAACGGACGGAGGCGACCGAGAGCACTGGCTAGATCCCCATGTCCATGCCGTCAGGCTCGCGGCCGGCGGAGAAATCCTGGCGTAGCTCGACGATCGTCTGATCCTCGACCCGCGGCGCGCTGTGATGGCTGCGACCGTCCTTTCGATCATCACGTTCTCGGGCCTGCGCTGCCTCCTGCTCTGCTGCCGCGCGCGCAGTCTGTGCGATGTCGGCCGCATGTTGACGGGGTGCCTGTCCGTCGCGGTCGGCGTTGTTTTCGTGAACCGCCTTGCTGGTCGATTCCTTCTCCGCATCGACCTCGGCAGACAGGATGCGCGCGGCCATTTCCTTCGCCACGTTGACCGGCTCTACCACCTCCTGGATCACCTGGCCGGCACCATCACGCCCACCGGCTTCACCACCCCCTTCTCCGTCGAACACTTCCTCTCCGCGCTTCGATCGCACCGGCTTCATGTCGGGGCGGGGCAGGAAGCCGTCCGCGACCTGGGGATAGTCCTTCCAGACGAGCTTGATCCGAGCGGCCGGGAAGCCGTCGGGGAACTTCACGAAGCCATGCATCGAGGGCAGGTTCGTGATGTCGTCGGCGATCACGAGCGGTTCGACCTGCTTGCGCGGAGTCAGCGTCGAGGCGTCGCGCGTGTTGTTGTAGCCGTAGCTGTAGGCCTCATCCATCTGGCGGACTTCGCGGTTGCCGATATAGCGGGCGCACTGCTCGGCGGTGTCGAGATCGGCGGTCGCGAGGATGAGCTTGGAGCGGGCAAGCGAGGCGAGATTGCGGGCGCCCTGCTCGCCATATACCTCGACCAGCTTTTCGAAGCTGTGGATGCCGAGGATCATTGCGCCGCCGAAGGCGCGGGCCGTCTGAAGGCCATTCTCGATGGCTGGCAGCCGGTGAAGTGCGCCGAGCTCGTCGAACATGAACCAGGTGCGCAGCGACCGCGTGCGCGGCATGGTCATGAGCCGGTTGATGGCGAGGTCCATCCAGAGCGTCAGCAGCGCCCGGTTCATCGGCATGTCGACGTAATTTGAGGTGATGAAAAGGATGGAGCCTGGCTTCTTCTCACCCGTGATCCATTCGCGGATCGAGAAGCGCGGACCCTCGTCTGGCAGGAAGCGGAGGACCTGCGCGTTCGTGTTGAAGACGGCGCGGATCGACTCCGCCATGCGGGCGGCTTCCGGGGCCGTCAGAGGGTCGGCGATGGTGTTCTGAAGGTAGCGGTGAACGCGCTTTAGATCGGCCGTCATCAGATGTTCCGACAGCGCGAGATTGGTGGTCTCACCACGCTCCTGCAGGCGGACGCACATTTCGATGAAGAGAGTTCGCGCCGCGAGCGCCCAGAACGGTTCTGAGGAGCCGCCGTCCGACGGGATCAGGGCCGCAGCGGCGGCGGTAAACTCACTGTGGGTGCAGCAGTCCGAAAAGATCGACCATGCCGGGCAGCGCCGGTCCATCGGATTGAGGATCGTATCGCGCTCGGGGTCATAGAATGCCTCGACATAGGCACCGGTGAGATCAAAGATGACGGCGCTGTCCTGACGCTCGCGCATCTGCTTGACGAGGCTGCGCAGCTCGGTCGTCTTGCCCGACCCGGTGGTGCCGACCAGCATCGTGTGCGACTGTTCCATCCGGTGCGGGAACGGGATGCCGGCGAGTATGTAGGGATGGTGGATCCCGGCGGCCTTGCGCGCCGCAAAGGGCAGTTGCAGCACCTGCCGCGGCGAGAGGTCGGGCAGGCACTCCCGGGCTTCCTTTTCGAACGCCGCCTGGTTGTGTTGGGACACCTCCGCGAGAAGCAGTTCGCGCTCGACTAGCATGGCGCCCCGCTCGTGTCGCTCCTGCAGGATCGACCGGCCCCGACGCCGCGAAATATCGACGAACCAGATGGTCAGCGGGATCGTGAGAAAGACGGAGACGAGGATGGCGCCGAGCAGGCCCCGCACGGCCACACTCCAGGCCCTCTGGACCTCGGGCATATACTGCACGACCGCCATGATCGTGCGGTGGATTTCGCCGTTGGGGAGGGTGACGTTGACCCGCTTGGCAGGGTCCAGTCCGACCCAGTCCCAAAGCATCGCGTAGAGCTTCATGCAGACGAGCTGGAAGCCGTGCTCGTCGAGCTTGAGCGATAAGATGATGAACCAGGCCGCGAGGAAGGCGAAGAACCACAGGATGAAGGGCAGCTTCGCGCCCGAGAACCACATCAGCATCTCGTGGGTGAGAAGCTGGCTTCCGCGCGTGAAATTGCCGGCGTTGCGATGGACTTTGCCCCGCGCCGAATGATGGGTCAGGGGTATGGCGCGGCCATCGGTGCGGATGTCCTTACGCGCCATGGTATTGCTCCAGGCGCTTGTCCGCATTGGCGATGATCCGCTCGCGGAATTCGGGATATTGCTCGCTGATGATGACGTCGAGCGCGAGCTGCATGAACTCGCTGATCCGCGCCAATCGGCGGTGGCTGGACGTGATGACGCTCGCCGTGCCGAGATAGGCATCGACTGCCGCCCGGATGATCTCGGAGGGCTTGCATTCCTGGTCCGTCGCGAGGGCCAGAATGCGATCATACTGCTGGCGGTCGAGCCGGACCGTGCAGTGCCGTGTCGTCGAGGACAAACCAGCCTCCTAGCAGAGAGGCTGGTGGGGACCTGAGAAAGCGTGTGGAGATATAACCGATCGCGCGGTGGGCGGCAAAGAGAAATGGGGAACACAGAGCGCGTGGCACCACGTGGCACGGCTAAGTCACTGAAGGCTTGGGATAAACAGACTCCCTCGCGAACGTCCCACGCCGTGGCACGCTCTCCGGTCGCCCTAAGCTATTGAGGGAACACGGGAATCCTGCACCTTCAGGTGCGTAGGGTGTGCGCATATCCCAAGAGACCGCTATATGGTCCCGGACCTGTCCGGAGGTCGTTGGAAATGGCCCGTAGCCGGGTCCGGCTGGGCAGAGGTCCGCCGGCAGGCGGAACGGCGAGAATCGGCCCTCGCGAAGCTGCGGTCCCGCCAGCGGGCGCCCTGGTCAGGCGAGGATCGTCACCCGAATGGGCGGAGACAAGGCGCATGCCTTGGCTCCGTGAGGTTGGGGTGCCGGGCCCCAACGGGGTGCGGCAGCCCTAGCGAATAGAGCCGTCATCGGGCGAGAAGCCCGATGCGCCCCCGCACCATTCTTCTCCTTCCGGGGCGGAGGCTCTCCCGCTATGGTCAAACTGTTCATAGCCCGATCAGCCTTGAACAGAGGCACCTATGGCAAAGACACTGGAACAGGAGCGCGCAGCGTTCGAAGCGGATGCACAGCGATTGGAGGAACGCCGCCGAAAGCTCGAAGAGCGAGAGCGCGAGCAGGCCATATCGGCGGTGGAAAAAACGGGCCTGCTGAAGCTTGAGATCAAGCGGCTGACCGCGATCGTCGAGCGGGTAAAATCGCTCGGAATCGACGAGGTCGAAAAGCGGCTGAGAGCCTGAACCCAGCCTGCCGCGGCAGCGCTGCGGCACGGGCATAGGGGGTTCGATGCCCCCTATGCCCGTATTCCTCCCAGCAAAAAAAGGGAGAGGCGACGCGCGCCCCTCCCCTTTTTGTCGGTCTCAGAACTCGTCGAGGATCCCGCCCGGCGCGGTGTAGACGATCCGGTCGATCATCGCCGGTGTGAGGTTCCCGTAATCGCCCTCGTCGATGGCGAGATATCCCTGCTCTTCATCCTCGATGACATGTTGATCGAAGAAGCTGTGAAGCGCCCGGCGTTCCGCGTTGGCGACCGCTGCGAAGTAGGCGTTGTTGTGGGCGGCGGCGGTGTTGGTGATCGTCTGCATGGCTATGCTCCTGTCTGTCTTGAATGACAGGGGAAGGCGCGTCGGGCGGGTGAGGTCGGGTCAAGGATCGCCGGCTTGCCGGCGACCGCGCAGCGGCGGTGGGGGTCACGATTTTCTTCGGCGGCCACCGGTGTCGAGGGGGGAGCGCTGCGCTCGATCCGCCGGAGAAAATGGTGGGGCCCCGCCGTCCTTGAGGCGGCCTCGCCCGGCCGACAGAATGGGAAGACTGTGAGAGATGTTTCCTCTCGGTCGGAGGACCAGGCCGAGGCGTAGCGGCGTGCGGACCGGCGGGTCCGCGCGTCACGCGAGCGAGCCTGCGTCTGGCAGCCTTCGCTATTCCATGCCGTCATGGAACAGCCTCCAGAGGAGCGCGTCCCCTTCAATCTCGCGGAGCCGAAGCTCCAGCGACAGGGCCGCTTCCCGCTCCGCGATCCGGGCGTTTTCGGCGGTCGTGAGGGCGGCGCGATCGATTCCGGAGAGAAAGGTTTCTCGGTGGTTGAGGAGGCGCCGCAGCCGTGCCGTTTCGCGGTCGATCGATGCGATGGCGGCGACGGCAGCGTGGGTTGCGGATACGGTCATGGTTGCGCTCCAGGTGCGAGGGGATTGAGCGCTCGAGCGCCCTTTCGTTCGAGACGCCGCCGTTTTGGCGGAGGGAGAGAAGAGGAGCCGGGCGCGCGACCCCGCCCAAGGGCTGATCAGGGGTGCCCGTCGCAGTGGCAGTAGGGCATGGCCGCTGTGCCTTGGTGTCGCGGATGGTCTGTGTTAGTTCCCGCGCTGCGCTGCGAAGGCCGTGGCGCCGGGACTGGTAATCCCGTCGAGAAAGGCAACTCGGTGTGGTTTCACGCCGGGGTGCCTGCGCATATGTCCAGGTGCCTCGGCACTAAAAGCGTAGGCGCATGTCTCGACGTGTTACCAGCCCCGGCTCCCGCGCCCCAGCGCGGGAGTTGCTTGGCGAGAGCGCCCAAGTTGCTCCGATGATGGTCGCGCTCCGGAATGCGATATGGACCTCAACGAGAAGGATCCGGGCGTGACACGGGCGCTCGCCTTGGCGCTGATGCGTCAGGCGCGCGAGTATCTCGGCGCGATCGGCGAGGACGAGGCGTCGCTTCATCTGCAACGCGCGATCGATGCCCTCCTGAAGCCCGCGCCCGGCAATTCGGCGCAAGCCTGAGCGGCAAAAAAGGGCGCGCCATGCGAGGTGACGCGCCCTCCTTCGGCGGCGGGAACGGGCGGAGGCTATGCCCATTCCAGCCGCGAAGTGTCGTCGGCGTCGGCCAGGCCGATGAGCTGGTCGAGCCGATCAAGATACGGGGTGATCCCCTCCTCCTCCGCACGGCGCCGGACGGCCGGGTTGGCAAGCCGCACGCGGACGGCATCTATGGGTATTTCGCCGATGCTGTCCGGCGCCAGTCCGAGGCTCTCAAGCAGGACAGCGGCGTTGCCCGAGGCGAGATCGAGTTCGAGGCCCCGATCGGAGGTGAGAGCGACCCGCATGGCGATCGTTGCTGCCCCCTCGTCCCGCCATACGCTGACCCGGCGGCATCGGAACTGGGCCTCTTCGACGACGCTGATGACGTCCGCGTCGAAGTCGAAAATCCTCGCGATCGCGGCCAGCGCGAGTGGGCAGACGCGTGCTTCGAAGTGATAGGAAAGATACTCGTCCTCGGGCGCGTCGGGGTCGAGCAGAACGGCTCTGCAGCGGGCGCTTTCCTCGCGAAGGAAAGTCCGGAAGGCGGCGAGTTGCCGGGCGTTGATGGTGGCTCGCGGACCCGGCTGGTCATCGGCCGCCGTCGCGATACGGAACGTGATGGACATCTCGTCCTCCCTTGTTGAACCGCAGCCGATCCTCCCCCTCTCCTTTTCCGCCAGCGGCGGGATGCCGGAGCGAGCGCGCAGGCGCTCAGTCTCGCGGCGCGAAGGGGCTCGATGCCCCTGAGCGCCGCTTGTCGACGCAAGAAAGGAAGAGAGGCCCCGGCTTACGCCGGAGCCTCTCGGACAAGCGCCTCAGGCGGCGCGTTGGCCCCGCTGCTGGGTGAGGCGGACGATGTGCAGCGGAACACCCGCCTGCCGCAGCTTCTGGGCGAGATTCTGCTGGATGCCCGAGCCTTCGCAGATGACCGCTTCGACCGGCTTGAGGTTGAGGATGCGGTCGTTGCGGACGAAGGCGGCGCGGTTGCCCTGGCTGCGATCGAGGCGGAACTGGATTACCTTTACGCCGCGCGAGGCGGCCCATGCGTGCGCCACGGCATCGCACCCCTTGGCCTGCGCGGTCGTCGCGAGGATCATCTCCGGGATGCGCGCCTTGATGCTGTCGAGACCCTTCCAGAGCAGGTCGCCGTCTTCCCAGACCTGACCGCCCGAGAAGGCCACCACAGGTCCTTCGGGCGCGAACTGTTCGCGGCGCTCGCGGGCGCGTGAGGCGAGATAGTCGCGGGCGTCGATCATCGATGCGTTGAGCGCGCTCGACACCCTGCTTCCCCGGACCGGCGAGAAGGGCTTGCCGGTTTCGACGCGATATACTTCGGCGGCGTGGTCGCGCATGCATTCCATCGCTTCCCGGCAACCTTGCAGCGTCTGACACAGGAGCTGCGTGTCCTCCAGTTCGGTCGCGTAGATCTCGGAGGGGTCGTAGGCGCGGGCGAGGTCGCCGAGCTTCTTGGCCGCGTCGTCCTCCCGGCCCTCGATCCGCTTCGCCACGACGTGGAAGCTGTTCGCGAAACCCCAGGCGAGATCGGTCGCGAAGGCCTCCATGCGCGTGTCGCGCAGCACATCGAACATCGTCTGCATCATCATCTCGACGGCGGCCCGGACTTGCTCGGGGTCGGGCATGTCCAGCGCTTCCGGCGCCTCGACGATGCTGAGCTTGGCCATCTCGCTATGCTCGATGAAAGCGCCTTCGTAGGTCTGGGTCAGGTCCTCGTTTTCGCGCGCGGCGGCAATGTGGCTGGCGAGGTCGGCGAAGTTGGTGAAACTGGTCTGCATGATAGCCTCCTTGGAATCTCATCCATTCGATGAGGCTTCTCATTCGACGTGCGGCGGTCGTGCCGGTCAGGGACGTTAACCGGGAAGCCGGCGCCAGTCGGATCCCGGTTAACGCCGCGAAGCGGGGAGCGGGGGAGCCGATTTTCTCGGGCCCGGAGCGCAGCGCAGGGTGCGTGAAAATTGGGGGAACCGCTCATCCTTGACGGGCTCGGATCCCCGCACGTCACAACTAGGAATTCAGAGAGAGAGATTTTTTGGTCACCACCTCTCCTCACGCTCCCCGCAAGGTGATCGTCACCCGTAAGGGCGTGCGCCGTTGTGGCGCGAAGAAGAAAGGAGAGTTCGAATGAACTGAGCTTATTGGCATAGCTCATGCCTGACCGACTTACCGGTGCTGGTGATGAACCGGCTGAGATTCCGAAAGGAAAACGGGACCATAGCATGTCGGGGTACGGATCGAAGTTGGGCGCCGCAGCCTGACGGTTGACCAGCAGGCAAGGCGCGCATGGTGAAGACTTGATTGTTTGAATCCCAGTTTCCAACGACCACTAGGTAGGTGACGGTGAACGCGGCTGACACACCGTCTCGAGCGGAGCGAGGAGCACGGCCCTGCAAATCGCTGCCAGTCCGCCCGGCGTGGCCCCGGTAAGGGGATTAAGGAAACGAACGGGGCACCTAAACGCGCCGCGACTCCTCACTCGCGCAACTGCGGGATCGCCTAAACAGGACGGCTTGCCGGACCTGCATGGCGACGGAGCCGTCATAGTAGTCAAATGCCCGGTGCAATGGCCGGGACAACCGCCGAGAGGCGGACGGGACAGCGGTATAAGCGGGAGCGATCCTTGTCGAAATCCGCGCGCCCGGGCGAAGGACGGCAGTTCTGTAAACTCGATGGATCAACGGAAAGGAACTGCTGATGCAGACCGCTACTATCCTGAGACGGATCGAGAAGCTTCCGGCCCTGTCGCGGGCGGGCAAGCGGATCAATGGTCTCCACCGCCTCATGCGGTCCCGCTGCTTATATGAGCGGGCTTATGACAGGGTATCCCGAAACCGGGGTGCCATGACGCCGGGAGTAGACGGCCAGACCTTCGACGGCATGACGCTGGCGAGGCTGGATCGTCTGACCCAAGGCGTGGCGGAAGGCCGTTACCGCCCTCGTCCAGTGCGGCGGGTCTATATCCCCAAGGGTAATGGTAAAATGCGCCCATTGGGCATTCCTACGGCGGATGATCGCATCGTTCAGGAGGCGGCGAGAATGATCCTCGCGGCGATCTATGAGCCTGTGTTCTCGAAACACAGTCATGGGTTTCGCGCGGGTCGCTCCTGCCACACGGCTCTCGAAGAGATCCGCAGAACCTGGACGGGCGCGAAATGGCTGATCGAAGTGGATGTTCGCGGGTTCTTCGACAACATCGACCATGATATCCTGCTCAGCCTATTGGCCCGCCGGATCGATGATCCTGTGTTCATTGATCTGATCGGGACGATGCTCAAGGCCGGGTGCATGGACGAATGGAAGTTCGAGCGGACCTATAGCGGCACTCCACAGGGCGGGGTCATCTCGCCCTTGCTTGCCAACATCTATCTTCATGAGCTTGACTTGTTCATGGAGGAAATGCGGGCTCGCTTCGACAAGGGCGTCAAACGGCGGGCCAATCCCGCATATGTTGTCCAAAGCCAGAAAATCGCCGCACTTCGCAAGGAGATCGATGCAATCCGTGCCGTTGGCGCGGATGAGGCAGAGGTCCGAACCCGTCTTGCTCGGATCGAAGCCATCAATCGGGATCGACGGAAGATATCATCCGTTGATCAAATGGACCCCAACTTCCGCCGCCTGCGCTATTGCCGTTATGCCGATGACTTCCTCGTCGGCGTGATCGGCAGCAAGGCGGATGCCGTTCGGATCATGGCCGACATACAGCACTTCCTTGCTGATCGGCTCAATCTGACGGTATCACCGGAGAAAACCGGGGTTCGCGATGCATCGAGGGGATCGCCGTTCCTTGGCTTCCACGTATGCGCCTTCACGCTGCGCTCTCCCGGAACAATGGCGGGGCGACAGGCGGTCGGCGGCGGGATGCGACGCATCCTTCGTCGGCCAACGCGGGGGAATATCAAGCTGTGGGTGCCGAGGGATCGGGTCTATGCGTTCTGCAGGCGCAAAAAGCTCGGCAACCTCGACATGAGGAATGGCCGGGTGCGTCCGCAACTCATGGAATCCAGTTTGGCGGAGATTATCGTTGCCTATAACTCAGAGTTCCGGGGCTTCGCGAACTATTATGCGATCGCCGATGGCGTGAAAGCGTCACTCGACAAGTTGGAGCTGGTCATGCTCAGGAGCCTCTTTGCGACTGTAGCATGCCGGCGACGCTCGACGAGGCGGCAGGCCGAGGAATATCTGAAGATGGGGTCGGATCACGGTGTTATCACCGTGGTTCGGGGCGAGCCGCGCGTCCATAAGGTGTGGAAACTGAAGCATCTGATCGTGAAGACGTGGGATAACCCCCTCGTCGACTCCATCACGGTAGGCTCTCGCCTTGCGCAGAGCCCGAACGATCTGGTCACGCGCCTGAGTGCCGAGCAATGCGAGGCATGCGGCGACACCGATGGTCCGTTCGAGATGCATCATCCCAATCGCCTGAAAGATAAGCGACGCGACCAACTGACGCCTTGGGTACAATCGGCACGACGGCGCAGGACAGTCGTCCTGTGCCACAAGTGTCATGTTGCGCATCACGGTGGCCGGATGCCTGTCAGAATGGAGAGCCGTGTGCATTGAAAGGTGCAAGCACGGTTCGGGGGGAGGCGCTGGGGCGTCCTCGAAAGAGGCGTCTCGCGTCTACCCTACGGAGACCCGGCGGAGACGGGGCTCCGGGAGCGACAGCGAGTAGAGCGCCGGTCCCGCCCGCAGGGTGGGATGCGTCGAACCATTGGCGGTTGATGACAGCGCGACGACGGCAGGTCGCAGGCGGCGGGCAAATCTGGCAAGCAGCGTCTTTGACGAACCTGCGGAGTGCGCGTGAAGGCCCTGATCCAGGCGAACTATGAGGAGCGATTGTCGCGCTATGCGACGCTGCTGCACGGGACCGAGCCACCCGGCCTGGCCGCCAAGCTCGGCGTCTATGCGCAGCTGCTCCGGCAGCATGAAATCCATGGCGATCGCCTCTGGACGATCGAGCCGATCCTCTATCCATTGATGCTGTCGGCCGAGACCGACCTCCACCTGGCCGTCGCGCGGCTGCTCGAGGATCCCCGCCGGGCGGAGGGCAGCGTGTTTGCGTTTCTGGAGTTCTGTCGGAAGAACCGGGAAAACATCGCCTGGAAGGCGGGCACACCACCCGCCGATGTGCTCGACGCGCAGGTCGCGGCGCTCGAGAGTCATCGGCCGACGATCGCGGCGATCATGGGCCGCCGGGACCGGTTCTTCGCGCACCTGGACAAGAAGTATTTCCTCGATCCGGGGCGAATCTACGAGGATTATCCGCTTGAAGGGTCTGCGGTTATCGCGCTCGCCAATGCTGTGATCGCCGTGATCTCGGAGCACCAGTGGAAGCTCAGGGAGCACGCCAATTTCCATTTCGCCGAGTTCTTCGAGATCGGTGTCGACAACATGGTGCGCAATCTCGAGGCGGGCCGCCGCCAGAACTACCCGGGCCAGCTCGACTGACATCGATCGATCGATTGTCGGTCCGCCGGCGGCACGAAAAATGCTATACGGAGTCGGGGCGCAGGATCACGATGCATGGAGAGCGTCATGAGATTGGCGATGGACGAGGCCATGATCCGGGACGCCGCGGAGGCACTCGCCGCGCGGTTCAAGGATCTGCTGGTCGACGGCTTGGCGCGCAGCTTCACCCTGTCGCGCGACGAGGTGGTGCTGGCGCTGGGTTTCACGCAGAGCGTGGCCGACCTGCTGACGCCGACGATCCCGGCGCCGGCGATGCGGCTTCCGGCCTGAACACAGGCGGACAGAGCGGCGCGTGAGCGCCGCTCCGTTGCGCTTCAGAAGAAGTCGATCTTGTCGGCGATGATCTCGCAGCCGTAGCGCGTCACGCCGTCGCGGTCCTCCCAGCTCGAATAATGCAGGCGGCCGGTGATCGCGACCACGTTGCCCTTCTCCCGGATCGCGGCGGCACGGCCGAGACCGTTGAAGCAGGTGATCTTGTGAAACTCGGTTTCCTTGGCGGTGTAGCCGGTGGCCTCGTCGACATAGGTCTTGCCGTCCCTGAGCTTCACGCGATCGGTCGCGACGATGAGGGTGGTGACGGTGCCGCGCGTCTCGGGGTCCTTGGCGACCCGGCCGGTGATGTTGACGTTGTTCATGGGACTGCTCCTTCCGATGCTGCGGCGGCCTTTCCGCCGGTGACACCGAAGAGCGGCGTGCGGGCGCGGCCGACACCGGAGCGCGAAGCGCGGAGGGAAACCCCGGGAGCGAGCTGGCGCGGGCAGCCGCGTAGCGGCAACACGGGCGAGCGGATGGGGTTGTGGGACGCGGCCGTCTCGCCGCAGGTGTCAGGAACCGGCGACGGAAAGGCGCTGGCACCAAAGGATGACGGGGACCCACCACGTCGATGCGGGGCCGATCGGCGATTGACCGGCAAATGCAGCGTCATCTCATTGGACGCGTCTGGCGGCGCAATGGGTCAGGAGGTCCGCTTAACCTGGGCGATCTTGCCAGCGTCGTAGGCGGCAAGCCAACGCGTGCGAATGGTCTCGTAGAGGCTGGCCGGGAGCACGCCGTATGCGACGTCGCCGGCCGGATCGCCGGGCGCTGGAAGCAGGTCGGGGCCGGGCCATTGGAAGTGGTTGAGTTCGGTGAGGATCACCCATGATCGCTCGTCGTCGAGGCCAAGGCGCGCCTTCGTCGCCGCCGGGATCTCCACCGCGAGTTTAGGGTCAGCCGGGGGCGTGTGCGTCACCGGAAGGACGGTGACCATTCTTGCGCCGGCCTTGGTGGTTGCGGTCAGGAGGATGGCGCAGGGGCGGTCCTTGCTGCCCTCTTCGTGGCCGGCCTTGGCTTCGTGGCTCCAGAGATAGGCGTAGCGGATGACGAGGCCTGGAACCGGTTCAGGTATTTTCACGCGTCAGGACTCGACCTCGTTATCGAACGCGGCTGCCTCGGCAGGCGCTCGCGCGGCGCGCACGCCCTCGGCAATCTCGTCCGGGATGTTGTCGAGCGTGTAGACCTGACGATCACGGCTCTTGAGCCGCTGATATTCGGCATGCGACAGAAGCACGAGGCTTTCATGCCCATGATGGGTGATGGTCAGCGGGCTCTCGAGGGCCTGGCGGCTGAAGCGGCCGAAGGATTTCGAGACCTCGACGGAACTGGCGGTCTGGGGCATGGCGATTCTCCTGCCCGGAATATACGGAGTTTCCGGATAAATTCAAGGACGGCGGCTGACTATCGGGCAGGTCGCGTCCAGAGCGAGAGGTTCCCTCTGGCGCCTTGCCAGTCCTGGCGTTGGCGCGAGAAGCCCGCCCGGCTCAGCTTCCCGTGCATCCTGGGATTGTCGGTCGTGGCGAAGCAGGCTTTGGTGAGCGGATCGGCCACGGCGCGAACGAGGCGCTCCCCGAGGCCCTGCCCTTCCATGTCCTTTGCCACGACGATGTAGCCAAGTTCCGGGGCATCCTCATAGCCATCGATTGCCACGCCGGCCTCGGCGAACTTCTTGCAACGATAGTTTGTGGACGGGTCTTTGAGGACGCCGGCACCGACGATGCGATTGGTCCCGGGCTCGCGAAGCAGTTCCACGCGGTGGCTTCGGCCGAGCCGCGGCAGGATACGTTCGATCGTGTCGGGGATCGCCCCGCCGTCTTTCACAAGCGCTGCAAGCGCTCGTTGATCGTCCCGCCCGAGGTCGGTGAAGCGGCCGGTCCAGGAAACGGGTTGATCATCGGCCGCCATCGGCACTCCTTGCTGACCGCGTGTCCGCGGCTTCCCGGATTCTACCGAAGATCGGTGTCCGGCCTATAGCCGGAAACAGAAAAAAGGGCCCGCTTCGCCGGGGGGAGCGAAGCGAGCCCTGGTGATCCGTGCGCCCGATGAGGCGCACGGCGTGAGGTCAGTCGGCCATCTCGGGCTGGCGGCGGCGACGGCCGCCGGAAGCGGGCTCGCCACCGGAGGCGGGCTCTCCGCCGAACGCGCCATCGGCCGAGGATTCGCCGAGCCCGTCCGTGCCTGCCGGCGCCGCCGGCTC
>NZ_LAZX01000074.1 GCF_000980895.1 Sphingomonas sp. Ag1
GTCCGTGCCTGCCGGCGCCGCCGGCTCGCCCGCGCCCGGCAGCGGCGGCAGGCCGTCGTCGGCCGCGACCGTGTCGGTGGGCGCATCGCGGCGGCGCGTCGGACGCGACCAGACGATGTTGTAGGAGCCGTCCTCCTGGCGGAAGGCCGAGATGTAGAGCGGCTTGTCGAGGCTCGGATCCTCGATCTTGCCGTTGAGGAAGGTCTCGCCGGTCGAGTTGGACGAGAGTTCGAACAGCGCGCCGACCTGAACCCACTGGCGGGCAGCCGAGAGCGCGAGGATCTCGAACTTGGGCGCGCGGGGATTGGCGGAGTGGACGGTGCGCAGCGCGATCACGATCGCGATGGTCAGCGTCGAGATCTTGCCGGTGTAGGTGCCGCTGGCGTTCTGGGTGATGGTGCCGATGTTCATGGGTGGTCTCCTGAGAAAGTTCGCTCGAACCCCTTGTCCGAACACCTTCTCTGACCCCCTCCTCTCCTCGGCCGTTCGGCCGAGTAAGGCGCGTCAGCGCCGCTCCGACAAGCGCCACTTCGGCGCCGTCGGGATCGTGTCACTGACCGAGTGGAACGGGAGTCAGGACTTTCGCGCGAGCGAAGGACGCCAAAGGGCGATGATGTCCTGCATCTCCTCGGCAAAGCCCAAGCTATCGATGTAGACGGCGCCGCGGTCGTTCTGCCCGAGGAAGCCGATAACGCTGGTGATGTCGTTGGCGATGGCGATATCGAGGCCGAAGAGATCGGCAATCTCGAAATGGCCGAGATCGGGGCCATTCCACCAAGCCATCAGGAAGTTCGCGACGCGGCGCGCCTGGCCGGTGTCGCTCATCGCGATTGGGATCAGGCGCGTCAGCGCCGCGCGCGCGGAATCATAGTCGGTCTGGATCGAAGTCATCGGCGGGCTCCCGGATGACAAGCTATCGGGATGCGTGCGCTGCGCAAAGGACTTCCCGCTGCCCTCAGAGACGCAGCGGCGCTGGCATCGCCAGCCATTCGGGCTGATCGTCCGCGATCGGAAGGTCGAACTTCGCGGCCTCGGTCTCGCTGAACACGGTCGCCCGCGCAAGGCTGCCGAAGCCGTCCTCATTGTTCCAGAAGCTGAGGCCGGGTTCGCCGTTGCGCGTGGCAAGGACAAAACCGTCCGCGCCTTCGTCGCTCGCCCGGGCGATGGCACGATCGAGCATCAGCGAGGTGTGGCCATATTCGATCGTGTCGGCGGTTATCGCGACATAGCCGCCGCCAAACTCGCCGGCGCGCAGCCTGTCGCAATCCGAGGCCCACTCGAAACCGAACGGCAATGCCGACGGGGCGCAGCGCTGGATGAGCTTGGCCGCGGTCTCCACGCCGAACTGCTCGCCCGATAAGAAGACCACGACCACGCCGTCCGCATCGGGCCCGGCGAAGTCGATGTCGAAATCTAGGCTCGGATAATTTTCGTCCCGGAAGAGGTCGAGCAGCCCGTCGAACGGGCTCTCCGGCGTGCGCGGGAAGAGCGCGGCGAAGTCCGCGCCCAGGTCGCGATAGTGGGCCTCGAGCACGTCGAGGCCTATCTCGGCATCGTCGATCATCTCGATCGCGCCGACGACGCGGTGAAGAAGATCGGCCTCAGCGCTGGTGACCGCAATGCCGAACGCGGCCTTGGTATAGCTATTGGACATGACGGCCTCCGTGGCTGGCGGGGTTGTCGGCATCGACACCGCGGACGACGAGCGGCGGCACGGTGAATTCGGCAGTATCGAAATGCGCGAGGACGGCCTCGAACGAGCCGAGCACCTCGATCTTGCTTCGGCTGATGACGACCTCGTCATCCTCGGTGACCGCGTAGGACGTGATGCGCTCGTCGCCGGTCGAAACGACGCGTTCAGGTCCCCACTGGCCGGAATAGCCGCCGCACCATCGAACGAAGGGCAATCGATGGGAAAGGCACCAGCTTTCGAGATCGTCGAAGCTGCCGCCGGCCACCTCATGGGCGAAGAGGCTGAGCGGCTCACCCGCGACATGATGATGCGCTTCGAAAGGCTCGCCGTCCCATTCGATGGCGAGTCGCTCGCTTGCGATGATGTCGACCAGCTCGTCGAACTCGGCGGCGTTGAGCGTGCCTCCGACGATGATCGAGGCGGATACGCGATCGGCCATATGGACCTCCTTCGGTTGTGCGCGCCTCGGCGCGCATGAATTGACCGGCACGCGCTCGGCCGCCCCGCCCGGGACGGACGCATGCTGCCCGGCCTCGGTTGCGGAGCATTGCGGCTTATCCGCCGCTGCGCCGCATCCGGTGCTGGACGTGGCGGGCTGCGCCTTCGGCGCTGCTGATCGCCTTGCCGGCGGCCGACGCCGCCTGGCGGGCGCCAGCCTGGCGGAGAAGAGTCCGCGCTTCGCGCAGTCGTTCGACCGCGATGGCGATGGCCTGCCCGTGCTCGGGCGTGGCCGGGGTGATCCGGCGCATATCATTCCTCCGAAAGGGATGGAGCGGCGCGCGAGGCACCTAATCGTCTTCGGGCAGCATGATCGTCATGACCCGTGTCGTGACATCGGGGTCGCCCGGATCCTCGGAGCCCCATTCGAGCGAGCGATCATAATAGTCGATCGCAAAGCGGATCGCCCTGCCCCTGAACAGGACCTCGCCGCGGCGGCGTTCATCGCGCTCGTCGGCCGCGAAGGCGCACCGGTCGATCGCCATCAGCAATTCGCCATGGGCGCGCAGCGTCGCGTCGGGGTCTGAGCCTTCGGCGAGCGCCGCTGCGCAAGCGGCGGTGATGACGATCCGCGCCGCCGGATCGAGACCTTGCCGGACGCGATCGTTGAGCGTGGCGATGCGGGAGAGCTGGTCTGTCATTCTGCCTCCATCAGGCCGGCATTGAAGGTCGCGATCCAGGCTTCCATCGTCGGACGCTCTGAGACCGGCACGAGGCTGGCCGCGTCCTGGAAACGGATCAGGTTGGTCGGGGCGTCGCGGCGGATCGCCGCGATCTCGGCCTCGGGAAGGAGCCGCTCCGCCCGGATAAAGTCGGTAATCTTGCCCGGCTTGGTCTTGGTCGAGCGGCGCCACAGGCCTTCGACGGACCGGAGCCGGGGCTCGGCTCGGGCCTCGATCAGGACAATCAGGCGCAGGCACCAGGAGGGAAGCGCGCGAACCTCGTCAGGCCGGATCGCTCCGCAAAAGAAGCAGCTTGATTTGGGAGGCACCGGCAGGCCGGCCGAGACGATGCGCGCCACGCAGCGATCGCGGGTCCAGCCCCATTCGCGCAGCGGATAGCGGCACTCGAACAGGGGGTCGTCGATGGCGGAGGCGTGCGCGTAGCGACGACTGTCGGCGGGCGACGCATCGTAGCCGATCAGGCGAACGACCTTCTGACCGCGAGACCAGGCGGTCTGCGCCGGCGCCCAGTCGCGAAGGTAGGCATCCTGCGGCGCGACCTTCCATTTGAGCGAGCAGCTATGTCGGCCCAGGCTGATGCTGGGAAGCGTTGCGTTGGTGAGCACATTGGCCAGGATCGAGTAGTAAGGCGGCCAGTGTTTGAAGCGTCGGGGAACGTACCGGACAATCTCATAGGGGATGCCGCGCGCCGCCATCCACGCCGCCATCATCTCCTGATAGGCATAGGTCTCGGGCTTCTCGGCCCCGGGATCGGCGGACAGGACGAGATCAGGAGCCTCGCCGCGGGCCTCCAGCTCCACGAGCAGCGCGGTGGAATCGACGTCGATACCGTAGGCGAGGACGACCGGTGGCGGGGCGGAAACCAGGATGTAGTCGGGAGACCGGGCCATCCCGGCCTCGGCGTGAGGAAAAGCGGACATGAAGGATGGCCTCGGATCTTGAAGGCGGTCATCGCCTCCGATCCTCCAGACCCCCCTCCCCTCATTCCTGGCGGCTGGGCTCGCCCAGGAGGATGACGGCGATCGACGGCTTGTCATCGGCATCGAGCTTGCGGCTGTCGAACACCTGTCGGCCGCCGAGGCCGATCGTCAGCATCTCGAAGGTCGGCGAGATGCCGCCGTTGGCGTTCGCGATGTTCGTGCCGTGATCGTGATACTGGATGTCGACGAAGCTGGGCGGCGCGCCGCGCTTGTGCTCGCCGAAGAAGAACGTGACCCTTCGCCCGTCCGACGTCTTCGCCGTTATCGTGAAGTTGCCGTCGGGGATGTCGACCGGAAGCGTCGGCACGTCGTTGAACCGGGCAAAGCCGATGCTCTCGGCATCGGCCGCCGTCATGACGGGGAGGGTCGTGATGTCAGCCATGGTTGGTCTCCGCATCGACAGGAAAGAGCGGCAGCGTGGGGTGCCGGATCGGAAGAGCCTTGGGATAGGGCAACCGGGGGAGCGCGCGGCCTCGGCGGCGCGCCTCTCGGGTGAGCTCGAAGCAATAGGCATAGAGCCCGGCTTGCTGGTGGGCGAGGAGATGCCGCTCGCGTTGAAGCCGCCAGAGCCAGCGGCGCGGCTCCTCGCCTATCGACGGCCTCGGGACGCCGAGCGCGACCAGCTGGTCGATCGCACCAGCATGTCCTTGCTCGCCGAGACGAATTTTTGAGAGGGTCCGTCCCGAGATGGTGATGTCGCCGACGCGGAGCATGGTACGCGGCCTCGTGATCGCCCGGTGCGCGGCCGAGAGCGCGCAATAGACCCGGCCAATATGCCCGGCGCCGGGGTCGCTATACGAGACCACGGCCTCGATTCCCGGCCGTTCACGGCGGAGGTGCCGGAAGGCGCGCGCCACGAAGAAGCTCTCGCCGTTCTGCGGCACTGCGTCGGTCAGGATGAGACGGGCCAGGACGCAGCCGCGTGCGGGATCGTCGAAGCCGGTGTGGCGTGAGATCACGGCGCCGGTGGTCGGCACTGCGAAAACGGCGACGCCTTCGAGAGCACCACTGCGATCGAACAGGCCGACAGCGACTTGGGCCGCCGGATAGGTCGGGAGGTAGTGGTGCCGTGCGATGAACGCGCGCGCCACGGCATGGTCGATGACCTCGACCCGATAGGCGCTTGGATCGATGAGCTCGAGGTCGCGCGCCCATAGCGCGCGCCGCTCGCGCCATCGCTGGCTGCGGTCGGTTTGCATGAGGTGATGATCCGAAGGTCAGAGCAGACGAGGCTGACGGGCGTGATCGTCCAGCATTTGCCGTGCGAAGCGCTCGGCGCCCGCCTGGTCGGTTGATGGGAGCAGGTCGTGTGTGCAAAGCAGGCGAAAGCTATGATCGCGTTCCATCGCGCACAGCCATCGATCACGGCCCTCGACATCCACCATCGTGAGGGCGAGGCACCGCGACCCGGCATAAGGGTTGGTGTCGATCGGATCGCCGGCGAAGCCGGCCAGCGACCAGAAGCGCCAGCCGAGCGGCGGCTGATCCTCGATCTCGGCGGTGAGGCGACATTGGCCGATGGCGACATCGATCGCCGTCATCGCGCGGCCTTCCGTGGCGCGACCGCGAGAAGCTCGGCAAATCGCTCCATGATCGAAACCGCGGTGGGAAAGCGGTCTGGCAGGGAATGGCGTGCCAGGATCGGGCGCCGGGCCGCGGCAATGTCCTCGGCCTCGGCCGGAGTGGGCAGCCGGGGCGGCCAACCTTTGACGTATCGCAGACCTGGCGGCATCGACGCTTCTAGACGGCGGCGCTCGAGCTGGTCGGCCTTGGCGCGCGCGACGTCCGACCTGAGCCCGGCGCTCAGCAGCCGGGGCGCGACGTCGGCGAGCCACCGCGTCGGCTGGAAGGGGAACGTCGAACGAGCCTCGATGCCGACCAGTTCACGATAAACCTCGGCATTCGACGGCGCCGCTGCCGACGCCTCGAGGTCCTGCAGCGAGGCGAAAATGCAATAGCGACAGGACAGCCGGCTCGAGCCCCACGTCGAATAAGCTTCATGCAGCAGGATCCCGAGCATGCGGTGGGCGTGAAACACGTCGCTGCTCGTCCAGTCGGCAATCGGATGCCACGTCATCATCGTCGTTCCGTGCCGGTTCCCGGCCTTGGCGTACCGCTCGTCGGCCTTGGCGATCGGGATCGAGGCCCGGTTGTGGCTTTCGTCGCGGCGCAGCCCGAGAACGGAGATGATTTGTTCGCCCTGGTGCATTCGGGCAACCGCCGGTCCGATCACCGCCGCCTTCATTTCGGATTGGCAGAAGCGAAGCGATGCCGACGACCACGGTCCGATCAGATTATAGGTCTCGAGCGCCGCGTATCGCCGCTTGCCGCTCTCGAAACGCTGGATCCAGCGATCGACCAGGTCGCCCGCCGCTCGCCGGACGACAGTGAGCGGCATGCCCGCCTCGGCGGCGATGCGCTGGACGGTCTCCGGGGTCGTGGCCCATTCGGCACGGCCGAGATCGGCATGGATCGCCATCCGCCGTTCGCGCGGATGACCGACGAGATCGAGGAATAGGTTGACCGCGGCCATCGCGGCGCTCGAATCCTTTCCGCCCGACAGGTTGAAGACGATCCAGGCGCCGGCCCGGATAGCGCCGATGATTTCGGGCGTGAGGGCAATGCCCGGAAGCTCCGGGCTGATCATGTGCGATGAAGCCGCCGAGGCGAGGCGAGCGTGGTGGATCATGGTCTGCTCCGGCGGCGAGAGGGCGAACGCGAGGCCGGTCAGGCGAACAGCCGATCCGCCTGGGTGACGGACGGCGAGAGCTGCAGGTCCCGCCGAAGCTGCTGCGCAAAGCGATCGGGGGCGAGCAGTGCAGTGACGGGCGCGAAGTGATTGCGCTGGCCGCAATAGTCGGTTCGGCCGCTGACGCGGCGGTAGAGAACCTCCCGATCCTGGCCCAGCCCGCCTAGCGAGAGCTGGACATAAACCTCGTCACCATGGAGCGTGATCTCGCCGGAGACCGCAGCACCGCCCTTGTTGGAGCGGACGGAGTAGCTCTCGGCCTCGAGGCCCAGGGCCTCGGCGAGCCGGCGCATCGCGGTCCGCCCTTCGGCATGGAAGGTGCGCTTCGCGGCCTCGTCATAGGCGACGCCGCGATAGGCGAGCGTGCGAAGCACAGGATGTCGGCGGATTTCGGCGATCTGGTCCATGCAGGTGCGGCGCAGGGCCATGCTGTCCGGGCGGCGCTCGGCTACCGACACGAGGTGCCTCACGAGCAGGATGACGGCTGCGTCGGTCTCAGCGTCCTTTCCGGCATTGCGACAGTCGGTGATCGCCGCGTGAATGGCGTGCAATCCTGCGCCGATGGTGGTCAGGGCGCTGGGGTCGAGCGCCTGCTGGTGGCGCATCGCGACATCGTAGGTCATGGACGGGGTACTCCGGTCTCAAGCGCAAATCCGCTCGACCAGCCCCTCCCCTCTCTTCTCCTTCACGCCGGCGGGCGTCGACGATCAAGCAGCCGCCGGCAGGGGTATCGGGGCGCAGCGTCCGCTGCCGAGATTGATGAAAGCTCCGGCGTGACCGATCGACCCGCGACCGAGCAGGTCGAACAGGAGTGAGAGCGCGTGGCTCGCGACGATGCGGTTCACGAAGAGGGATTGTCGCTCCAGGGCCTCGGCGACCGAGCAGGATGGCGCGTCGTCGTCCGGCACGCTCTCGTCAGCGAGTTCCGGAAAATATTCGAGGACGGTGGGCAGGCGACGCTCGTTCCGGCGATGGGCAGCGGCGGGGCAGCCGATGATGTATTGGCCATCGCCGGCGCGGTTGCCGAGGTCCAGCCAATAGGCGGGTGCCTTGGACCCTCCACCGAGCGCGGCGCCGAGGGCGCGGCGAGCTGAGGCGGTATCGACGCAGCTGATCAGAATGTCCGCCCCCGATACATCGATCGCCTCGGGCGCTCGGCCGTGAACGGCTCGCCAGGCGAGACCGTGCGCAAGGTTGATCCGCTCCGTCAGCGTATGGGCTTTGGAGTTGCCGAGATCGCAGCGGTAGAAGGGCTGCCGGCCGAGGTTCGCCTCGGTTACGACGTCATCGTCGACCACGATCACATGAAGGGATCGCGACGAAATTGCGCGCAACGCCGTATCGAGCGAGGCGAGGCCCATCAGAATCTGGGCGCCATTTCCCCCGCACCCGATCAGAACGACATTGATTACGCGGTGGTGGAGCCCTTCCGGCAGGAAGTGGCGATCACGTGTTTCAGGCGTCATGGCCGTATCCTTCGAAGGGGCTGCGCGGGAGCGGAAGAAACATCCCGCCGGCGCAAAGCCGAGAGGCAAACTCGGGACTGTCGGGACCGCCAAGGCGACCGATAACGAGCGCAATCTTGGTCGCGTGAGCGTCATCGGCATCGTCCGTGGCGCTGAAGAAGGCCCGGCCATGGCCGTGGCTGTGGATATCGCAGACGATGTGGCGGTTCCCGGGCAGGACAGGTGTCCGATAGACCAGGCGCGACGGCGTCGCCTGGTCGATCTGCGGGAAATCGAGAAGGAAGCGCCGATCGTCCTCGTCCCACACGATGAAGGCGGCCGCCTCATTGGGCAGCGCCGCGCCGAAATGATCGATGATCTGGGCCAAGAACGCCCGCGGTATCAGGCCGCACCGAAGGTTGGCGCGAGGCTCGCCCACGCTGCCATAGGGAAGGTAGGCGGCAATCGGCGGCGTGACAGGCACATCGAGCTCGAGCCACGGGCGCCTGACAATCAGGAAGACGCCGTCTCGGCCGATCGCGAGGCAATGGCCCGCGCGCGAAGCCCGTACCGCGTCCAGGCCGGGTGAGCTGCCGCTCGGCGGCGCAGGGAAGCACGGGACGGCCGCGAGCAAGGCAGCCGCCGTGGGGTCATCGGCGAGAGCCGTCATCGTCTCGTCCTTTCGATGAGTTGGCCAAGCGTCAGCGGCTCGATAGCCTTGCGGGACGATGCCGCAACCGACCGACGTTTGACGGCGAAAGCCTTGAGACGCCTGACCGGGAAGCGGGCGGCGCGGCGCGCCGCAAGGTCGTCCCAGAGGGAGATGAGTCCACCCTTGCCCGAGACCGTCTGGTCCTGCCCGTGATTGGGATGAGTCGACCAGGACTCGAACAATGCCCGCTCGAAGTCCGGGATGGCGGAGACGGACAGCGTTCCGGGCTTCGGGATATTCCCCCAGCAAAGCGTGCCGTCGGCGTAGACATTGAGGATCGGCGAATGGAAGACGATAGAGTCGGCAGTCGGCCGCTCATCCTCTCGAAGCGCGTAGACTCCCAGCGATCGCTTCGTGGCAACGAGCAGGTGGGCCGGGTAAGGGACCGAAACCACCGTTCTGGTGGAAAGAGCCTTCAGGCCGGCGAGCGGCGTGCTCAGATTGAAGTAGGCCGGACGAACCTCCGCCGGGATCCACCACGCGAGGAGATCCTGGTGCGCAACGAGCACGTTGTGCGGGAGGAGCTCGGGCGCGGCGGCGCGACCCAAGGCCTCGGACCATTGGCGCAGGTGCGCCCGTGTCAGCGGCGTGCCGGCGGCGATCCTCGGCCCGGCGTCGTCATCATGCTCGATGTGATGAAGGCTGGCGAACGCCCGCCCATCCTGGCCGGGAGCGCCGTAGCGCGTGCCGCTTCTCGCGGCCTCGGTTCGATAAAGCAGGATGGCGTTGGTCAGCACCAGCCCGCCGGCGGTGGCTTCGAATTGGGTCGAATGCTTTGACATGGCTGCCTCACAGGGTGTCGGGATCGAGCTGGATCAGCTCTTGGGCGGCGAGCAGAAGCCGGGCGCCCGCCTCGAGCGATGCGAACCAATCGGTGACGCGAGCGGCGTCCGGCAACGGGCAGAGGCCGGCGATGTCCATGAAACCGTATTCCATGCCGTGGCGTGCGACATCGTCGACCTCGCGCGCGAACTGCTCGACGGGCACGAGCGTCAGAGGAGGCAATGACGAGCACTCCTCCAGGTCCGGCAGATATTCGTGGAGGGTCGCGCCGTCGAAATGCCAGGCGTTCTTCTCATCCGGCAGGGCCCGAAGCGCCCGGTGGCTGCATCGCAGATTGCGAAGCGCGCTGCGCAGGCCGTTCGGCAGCGACCGCAGCGGCGCTGCGTTCGCCGCGATCATCCAGTCCGGCCTTCTGTCATTCATGTCAGAGGGAAGGATGGTGTCTTCAAGATCCTCCGGATCGGCACCATGATAGGCCACGAGCGCGTCGCGAGCGGCTTTGTCCTCGATTTCGCCATCCCAATAGTACATCGAGATTTCTTCGAAGAGATCGTCGTAGCCGAAGATCGGAAGCGCTGAGCCCATGGTCCGGGCGAGCGCGGTATAGGCAGCGGCGCGCCAGCCGATCTGGGCGTCGCTGGTCTCGATCCAGCCGAGGTCGAGCTGTCCCATACTGTCGCAGACGATGGCGATGGCCGGCGCGTCCATGTCCTCGCTGTTGAGGACGGCGACGCGCAGTTCGGCCAGTTCGAGCGGCCTGAGAATATCCAGAACCGCCTTATCGAAAACGCGCTCGATGCGGCGTCGAGCCTCAGCGCGCGTGCAACGCCGTGCCGTCTGGTCGCGCGATGCGACCCAACCGCCAATCAGCTTGTGATGACGTGCAAGCGGCTGATCGAAACTGACCGGGATCTCCCGGGACAAGACGACCGACCGACCGGCCAGGTCAGCCGAGCGGGGGCAGTCGCAAGCCGTTGGGAGACTGGAGGGGCTCGGCCGGTTCGCCGTGTTGCGATGCCGGGTCGATGAGGATCTTGAGGTGGAGGGCCTGGGCCTGCGGGTCGCAGGGTGGTCCGGGAGAGCGGGTAGCGTCGCCATCATCGAACTCGATCCATTCGAGAAGTGTCTTGCGGGATGCGGCGGGAAGGACCGCGTCGGCCTTGCGCGCCACGGCTATCCCTTGGTGCCGACCGCGCGGCGGTACTCGGTGACATGGGTACCCGCGGTGACGCCGGCGTCGACCAGTTCGGCGTTCAGGATCGCGGGATAGAGAGTGGCGTGATACGCGCGCAGGCCCTGCGGGTCTTCGGCAAGGTGGGGCGGAACCGGAAGGTCGATCCCGTCATATCGATAAGCGCGCGAAAGGTGATTGATCTGCATGGGGCTTCTCCTGAGAGATTGAACACGGGCCGAAGCGGGGCCGTCACCAAAGACTTGCCGGCTCGTTCGATTTGGCCTCGGCCGGGAGCGCGCTCGGAGCTGGTGCCGGCGACGCGGAAGTGGTCGCCGTCTTTGCCGGCGCCGGTGTTGGCCTTGCCTTGGCGGCCTCGGCCGAGGCGAACTTGGCGGCTTCAGCGGCCTCACGTTGATCGGCGATCTGATCGGCGAGAGTCTTGCGCGTCGCGATCAGCTGACCGAGTGCGCCGTCGGCGCCACGCGCGAGTTCCGCGTCGATTTCCGCTGCGCTTGCGGTGATCGAGATGGGCCGTGTCTCGGCGACCTCGAGGGCGGCCGCCGTGCCCTCGACCTTCCGAGGGATGACGGTCAGGGTCACAGTGTCGTCCGGCCCGGCGACAAGGTCGAACCCTAGCGAATAGCGGTGGAGCAGTGGGAGCAGGTTTGCGATAAGCATGGTCGTTCGTCCTTGTTCGGATGCGAGGAAAGTGGATCAGGCGGCGAGCGCATCGACGCGGCGGCTGGACATCGGGGCGGCGCCGGGCGCCGCGCCATATTGCCCGTCGAGGGTCATCGCGCTCGGCAGCCGGCCCGCCCAATCGAAGCCGGCGGCGTTCAGCATTCCGGTGACCAGATCGGCCTTCTTGGAGCCGAGAAGCTTGGCGAAGGCCTTCTCGCCCATGTGCGAGATCAGCCCGCACTCCCGGGCGACGAACTTCAGCTCGTCCTTGGTATATCGCTCGAGAAAGCCGCGATCGACCTGCCAGACCTGACGGATGTCGACGTCGAACGCCCTTGCGAGATCGGCGACATGGCTGAACGATTGCACGTCGCGGGCGTAGGCGGCGCCGATCGCCGAGAGCGCGGTTGCCGCCTGGGCCTCGGAAAGTTCGCGAACCTCATTGATTTTGCCCCCGAAGTCCAGATCAGGGAAGGACGGGTTGACGAGAAGGCCGGCTCGCGCCGTCAGCGTGCCCGACTTGATCTGGGAGAGCGTCCCGGTCAGCGCGGCGACGAGGATGGCGGTTCGAGCATCAAAAGCGTTGTCTGCGAGCCCGCGCGCCAGCGCGGTGCGCCAGGTTGCCTCCCGCAGATCGCTTGTGCGGCCCGCGATCGACTTCGCGGTGACGCTGGGGCCATTGGCATTCGCGTTCGATCGCACGGTCGCCCGACCTGACGGAGTTCCCGGCGCGAGCGCGGCTCGCCGAGCGGTCGCCTCGACCCCGTCCGCGCGCTCATCTTCCTGATCCTCGGCCTCATCAGCTTCGGCGAGGTCGCCTTCGTCGGGGGTGTCATCGGCTGCGGCGGAACGATCCTGCTCTTCCTGACGGGCCTGCTCGACCGCGTCCGTCTTGAGCTGGAAGCATGCCGCGTTGGTGCAATGGCCATCGTCGACGTGGGTCTCGAAGAGCGCGCGTTGGGTCCCGGAGTTGAAAGGACAGGTCGTGCATTCGGACTTGTCGAAACAGGCGTCGGCAAGGTTTTGGGTTACGCGCATGAGGAGGTCGCGGGTCTTCCCGATGTCGAGGCCGGCTCCCAGGATAGTCTCGAGCGCCTTGTCCTGCTTGTCCGCCGGCACGGCGGCGAGCAGCTCGGCGTGGCCGACCTTGATGCGGCGCTTGTCGAGCGCGAGCTTCACCGCGTCCGAAAGGTTGGCCAGCGCGAGGCGGCGGTCGAGCTTGGCGCGCGACCAGCCAAGACGTCGACCGGCCTCGCCGCGGTCGTTCTGGCAAGCGGCGAGGACCCGGACCGCGGCATCGGCCTGCTCGGTTTCGGAGGCGTCATCCCGGATATCGTTTTCGTCGATCGCCGCCTCGAGCGCTTCCTGGTCGGTCATTTCCCGGATGATGACCGGCGCTTCGCCGTCCGCACCGAACGCCTCGAGCGCGGCGCGATACCGCCGCCCGCCGGCGACGATGATGTAGCGATCCTTGCCATCGTCCGCCGGGCGCACCAGAATCGGCTGAAGCATGCCGCGCAGCCGGAGCGACGCGACAAGTTCGTCGTGCTTCTTGCTGTCGAAATAGCGGCGCGGGTTGTAGCCGATGGCTATCCGGGCGAGTGGGACCATGGTGGTTCCGGTGGGCTGGGGTGCGGTCACGGCCGATCTCCTTGCAGGGTAGCGGGGCACCTCCGTCGGGGATGGACGCCTCACTCTGGCGAGCCTCATGCTCACCCCATTTCTGCCCACCTCCCCTCTCATCAGCCGGCGAGCCGCTCGCGGTAGATGTCAGCCGCCCATTGCTCGATCCACGGAGCCGTCATCTCGTCGTGATCCAGATCCCCGCTCTCGATGAGCTCGCGGATCTCGACTCGAGCCTGCGCGATCGCCGTTTCCCAAGGGTCCGCCGGGACGGGATCGGGTTCCGCAGGCCGATGGTGCGGCAGGCGCAAAGGGTGGTTGGCGAGACGTGCGTGCTGTGCCGCCACCCACCGAGCCATATGGTCGGCGACGAAGCGGTCGCTCTTGGATACACGGGCCTGGCGGGCGGCTTTTCGGGCGCTGATGCCATATGCCTGGCTGTCGATCGACGCGATGCGGTGCTCGAATGGGAGCAGGTACGGCAGCGCCGAACCCTTCACGCCAAATGCGTGCAGCCAGACCCCCCTGGGCAATATCTGATCCAGATGGTCGATGACGGCGATGACCCCCTCCGGACCATGGACGTCTCTCCGGCACATGCTGCCGACGCCGATCAGCGACCCGGGCTTCAGCGATCCCCACAGCGCAGCGATACAGCGCTCATAGTCCTCCGGACGGCGGCCCTGGATGACCGGCATCAGGGTGTCGACGATGCCATGATCCTGAGCGAGACGGCGACAGTCTAGATTGGCGCGGATCGTGCGCGAGAGGCGGTCTATGACCTCTTCGCGGTCCCGAGCGATTTCTGCCTCAACGCAATAGTCGGCGCTCGCCCACCACCGAAAGGGGTAGGCCCCAGCAAGCGCGACATAGTCGCCGAGTGACCATGGGAAACCGCCGTATCGGGCCGCCGCGACGAATCCGGCCGAGTCTAGGCAGAGCGCCGCCAGCCCCTTGGCATTCCTCAGCTGGGAAAGCCGCCACCCGTCCCATTCCCGCCACCCGCGGCGCTCGGTCCAGCGAGACAATCCATTCGCGGAAATAAGCGCGGGCTGCTGCAATGCGCGAGCTTGGGCGAGGATCGGTCCCTCGCTTAGGTGCGGCAGCCCGACGATGATCTCAATCGGCATAGCGGGCTCCTTGGGCGTGGTGATATTGACGGCTCGGCGCGTTCACGATATGTTCCTTGGCGCAGGAGATTTGCCATGACGACGACACCGTTCCGCGAGCGCTTCGACCTCGACATCACGCTGCGCGATGCGGCGCTGGATTCCGAGAATCGGCCGACGCGCCGCATGATCGCGAACGCGTCGATCGGGATGCACGTCGAGGACGCCTATTATTCGGTTCGTGAACTGCGCGAGGCGGTGAGCTGGGTTCATGAGGGCATCCCCGCCGGCAAGGGGAAGCTGTCCGAGATCCTCGCCAACGACGGCGCCGACGACTTCCAGCGTTGCATCTATTTCTGTCTGGCCGGGCGCGGCGTGGTGGCGATGCTCGACGATCTGGAATGGCTCGAGGATCTGCTCGAACGTCGCGGCCGTGTCGCGGGAGAGCAGGGGCGGCTGAAGGCGACGCGGATGCCGCTCACCAACCCCTATGTCGCCGACGCGCCGGACGGTCCGATAGTGAAGCTGGACGCCGCCTTCGAGCAGGGCCCGTCATGGTTGGCCGACCCGACCTTATCCGTCTGAGCGGAGGTCGGTGCTCGTACCTCAGGCCTCGAAAGGGCTCCTGCGACGGGCCGGCGATGGCGCCGCCTTCCTCGTTTTGGCGAGCGCGAACGCCGACTCTTAGCGCCGCGCGCGCCGGATCGTGCGTGAGCTTGGTCAGCACGCTCCGGCGATCAGAACGCTGGGCTTCAAAGCACCATCTCGACTTCGACGCGCTCGCCAAACGCCGGCCAGGTGCAGACGCGGAAAGGCTGGATCGGATTGGTGGTGCACACGATGCTGACGCGACCCGGCCGCTCGTCGAACAGCCGGGAGGCGACGCGGTTCGCGTTTTCGCGACTGCAAAGGAGCAGACGCTTGGGTGACAGGCCGGTGCTCAGGTCAAGCATGTCAGATCCTTTTCGGAAAGCATGATACCGGCAGGACTCAGGTAAAGATCGTCTTGTGGATCTTCGTCGTCGGCACGAGCCGCCATTGCCGCTCCATGAGGCGGCTGATCCGGTAGCGGCCGCGGGTCTCCGGGTCGCGAAGGGTCACTCGGCGCCCCTGCTTCTCGACAATGAATTCCTGCCCGACATGGCCGTCCGAGAAGGTGACCGGCTGCTCCAGCCGGATCCGATCGCCGTCTGCGATCTTGCGCGAGCGGCGTTTCAGGTTCTCGGCGCAGCGACGACGCCAGTCGAGCGCGTGCTCCTTGTCGGTCGGCGTCAGCAGGCCGAGGATGTGCTGGGGGCATCCGTCCTCGCACGGCCCCATCGACTCGGTCAGTCGGGTAGGATTGGTGCTGCTCATGGAGTCAGCCCTGATCCCCCCGCCGAACCGCACGTGCAGCTTTCACCGCATGCGGCTCTCCACTGTGACGAACCATCACTTTGCCGTAGATCGGGCAGGCGGCCTCTGTGAGTATCCCAGTGGCATTGCTCGCACAGGACCACCGTCCTGCGGGCGCGTGCCACCTTCATTCTCACGACAAAACCGCGGTGCGAAACATCGGCCATCCCCCGGATATGGTGCACCTGACACGGAACATCGGATCGACCGCAAGCCTCGCATTGCTTGGCATTCTGACGATCAACCCAGTCCGTACGTGAGTGGGTGAACACCTGCGTCCAAGGCTGGATATCAATCCTGGACGAGGTGGCCGGATCACGTTTCAGATGAGCCAGTTTCCAGACTTTGACCGATCGGGGCTGGCCATCGACGTCGTAGCCGATGGTGAATTCCTGCCCCGTCCTCATGCGGGCCAAGACCGCTCGCACATTGGTTTTGTGCTTGCTGGCCAAGGTCTTGAACAAGCTCCACCGCTGGAGAAACTCAAGCCTGTTCAGCTTGAAGCTCACATCCTTGGCGAGAGCATAGTAGTTCGCAAAACCCCGCAATTCGGCGTTGTAAGCTAGGACGATCTCAACGTCGCTGCAGCTGAGCAGCAGGCTACGATGACGCGGCTTCAACACCGACAGATCACCATAACCTTTTGCAGAAGCGAACGCGTGGACCTTCTCCCAAGGGACATGCAGCTGCATCACTTCCGACGGCGGCCTACGAAGGAAGCTGACGGAACCTTGTCGGCTCCGGACAACCCGTTGGCGTGTCGTATATGTGCGGACCTCATATCCAAGGAAGGCGGCTCCATCGCTCGCCTTGCGGATACCGCTTTTCTCCTCGGACACCGTGAGCGCCAGCGCCTCGGTCAGGAATGCCCTGACTTCGGCGAACACGCTTCGTGCATCCTCCTTGCTACCGATAACCCCAATCATGAAGTCGTCCGCGTAGCGACAGTAACGAAGTCGGCGATAACCGGGGTCCATCGCGTCTCTCGACGGGATGGACCGCTTTTGCGGCAGTAAGGTTTGGATTTTGGCCAAGGAGGCCGCAACCTTCACCTCGTCGACATTGTCTTTGGCCCGCAGCATGGTGACGCGCTTCCGTTGTTTCTGGATGCGCCCAGCCAGTCGCCCATATTCCGGGTTCGTGGCACGGACCTTCCCCCTCTCGAAAGCCGCGATCCGTTCCGCCATGAACATATCGAGTTCATGGAGGTAGATGTTGGCCAAGATTGGAGAGACGATACCGCCCTGCGGAGTGCCGCTGTAGGTCCGGGTGTGAACCCGGTCTTCCATAACACCCGCCTTAAGCATGCTGCCGATCAAGCCGATGAATTTCTCGTCATCGATCCTTTTCCGCAACAGCCGCAGGAGGATGTCGTGGTCGATGTTCTCGAAGAACCCCGCGACATCCACATCTACGAGCCATTTCACCCCCGTCCATACGGCTTTGACGTGTTCAAGCGCCGTATGACACGACCGGCCCGGCCGGAATCCATGGGAGGCGTTCGAGAACACCGGTTCATAGATCCGTTCGAGCAGTTGCCGCGCCACTTCCTGAACGAGGCGGTCGTCGCGCGTGGGAATGCCCAGCGGACGCCGTTTGCCCTTGCCTTTCGGGATAAACACCCGACGCACTGGTTTGGGATCATAGGTCCCTGCCGTCACGCTGGCGATAATCGGGTCGAGGTCTTCCGGTCCGAAGTCCGCGAAGGTCTCGCCGTCAATACCCGGCGTCATCGCACCCTTGTTGGATCCGATCTTCTGGAGCCCCTCCTCCCAAAGGAGGCGAGACCCCATCAGACGATAGAGTCCATTCACCCTTTTGCCCGACGCAACGAGCGCCGGAATGGCCTCCAACCGGCCTTTCACAGTTTCTGGCAGCATCAGCACACCCCATGATCGGTGGTTGAAGAATCACAGCTGCCGCCCTTCCCCCGGTCTTCCCCGCTTTCGGCCCGATCGCTCGAGACCTTATACAGTTGCACCGCCGCCTCCGAAGAGGTCGATGTCCCGGGCATTACCCCGGGCATTTGAGTAATATGGCGGCTCCGTACCCATGCAGGCCGGCAGAAGCCGCCTGTTTAGGGCATCCCGTAGTTACGCTGAATGGAGATGCGGCGCGGTTAGGTGTCCCGTTCGTCCACTAAACCCCTCGACGAGAGGCGCACCGGATGGGCTGAGAAACAGGCGGCCAAGACATGAGACCGCTGTCATCATCCGGACCTGGCGTGACAGTCGCTTTCGCCAGTATCGCTATATAGATTGCTGCAGACTGGGATTTAAGCAGTGTAGCCTTCACCATACGCACCTTGCCCTGACCGTCATCGCCTCCATTTGCGACTAAGACGCATCTGGCCTTTTCCGAACATGCTATTGTTCCCCGTCCCTTTCGGGATTTCAGACCTTGTGAGGCCCGAGGTTAGTCCGGCGAGCAGAGGCATTCTCAACTTACCTCATCATCACTGATACTCCATTTCAGCGCCGCAACGGCGCACTGTCTTTGTAGCCGAAATTTTCGCCGGTCTTGCTGTTGGGGCTCCAGAGGACCTTGCAGACGATCGCGAAGATCTCGCCCCCGATGCCATTCGTCAGGACTTGGGCAGCGGCGTAATAGGTGCGGTTCTTGGGGCAGGACGAGGCGAGGATCCTCAGTCCCTTCGTCCCGCCCTCGACATCGCGCGTGTAGGTGAATTGCGCGTCGAGATAGGCCTTGGCAGTCGGATGTCCGCCCATCGAGGCGAACGGCATGGTCAGCCATCCCATGGCTGGTCTCCTTGGCGAAGAGGAAGTGGGGTCAGGCGGCTTCGGCCAGCGGCTCGACGGCCTCGAGGGGCGCGGACTCGGCCGGACTGATCTGGTCGTCCGCAAACCCGCACAGATAATTGAAGGCCTGCTCGGCCTTGGATGCCGCGTGAATGATCGCGGTCTTGTCGGCGCGCAGGATGCCGAGCCAATGGCCCACATAGCTTGCATGATTCTCGTGGAGTTCATTGGGCAGGCCGAGGTGCGCGCAGACGAGGCCACTCCCGATCTCGGCCACGAGTTCCTCGAAACTATAAGCTTGGTCACCGAACCGCTTGCCGAATGTCCGGGCGAGCCGCGCCGTGCCTCCGGACCAATGAACGGTTTCATGGGCTCGGGTCGAGGCATAGTGGTCCATCGACTTGAACGAGCGCTGATGCGGCATCTGGATATAATCGAACGTGGGGTGAAAATAGGCGCGGTCGCCGCCGTGCCGCACCTCGGCAGGAATCGGCTCGAAGAAGGCGTCGATCGCGGATTGGCGCGCCGAAGGATCGACCGGCGTAGGATCTTCGTCAGCCGGATAGAAATAGGCCGGCAGGCCATCGATCTGGTCGGCGTTGAAGACGATGTAGTGGCGTAGGAAGCGGATGCTGCGCTCGGTCTCCGCGCCGGTGACGGGGTCGGACTCCGTTTTCTTGAAGCTCGAATAATAGACCGAGAGCGAGCCTTGCTCGCCCCGGCGGACGTTGGCGCCCAGCGCCTCGGCCTGGCGGTATGTCATCCAGTAGCGCGACCGATAGCCGCGCACATCGGCAATTGCCCAAAGGTAGAGGACATTGATCCCCGTATAGGGCGTGCCGCAATGCCGAAGCGGTCGCCCGCCGGCGCCGGTGACCCGCCAGGGGCGGCTCCAGGGTGCGACGCCCTCTTCGAGCTTGCGGATGATGAGGTCGGTGATCTCGGCCGCGGCGTCGCGGCTCGGCTTCTGTTTGCTGCGCATGACCGTTGGTCCCGTGGTTTGGGCAAGGGAAGACCGCCGGCGCGAAGGAGCACCGGCGGTCTGTCGCTCAGGAGATGGAGCGCGCTTCAGGCGTCCGCGGGTTCGAGCGTCTCGTGATCGGCGCTGGGTTCGCCCTCCCCGTCCGAAGGCTCGACCTCATTGGCCTCGCCTTCGCCGTCATCGGCCTCGGTCGGGTCAGCCGGCGCTTCGGTGGCGGCGTCGAGGAAGCGCATCGCGTTAGGCACCCAGGCGAGTGCCGCCTCCTTGACCTCCGGCTCGACGATCGCATCGCCCGCAAAGAGCTTCTGGCAGCTTTCCGATATTTCGGTCTTCTTGAGCGAGGTATGACGGACGGTCAGCGCCGGCCCGCCGATTTCGGTGAGCAGCGTGAGGATGCTGCCCTTGTTCACGCGGTCGAAGAAGTTCTCCGAGGTCGGCCGCCACCAGCTCGCGACGTCGATCTCGAGGATCGATGCAAGCCGATTGTGAAGCTTGATCTGCTCGTTCGACCAACCCGGCTTCGCCTCGAGCGACATCGCGACGATGTAGGCGAGCCAGTTGGCCTTGGTGTCGTCGTCGAGCGCGCGAAAGGCCTCGAACCGCGCAACCTCGCACTCGTGCTCCGTCCAGGCGGCGTCGAGACCGTCCTTCGCCTCGGCCAGATAATCGCGCGCGCGCGAGCCCGGAATGTCGCCAGAGGCGGGATCCTGCGGCGCGCTGGCCCGGATGGTCGTGCCGTACTTCACGGAGCTGAGGTAGCGGGACGCCGAGTTGGTCCGGGCGTCGACCATGACGAACAGCGCATAGTCGAGCGCGAGCGCCGGCTGCGCCAGGATGCAGGACGCCAGAATGTCGCGCCGCTGGACCGCCAGTTCGTCGTAGAGCCGGGCGCTGAGCGGCTTGCCGCCGGGCGCCACGGCCTCGGGCCGGTACTTCGGCTCGGACGAGGCATTGCCGCCGATGCGGGCGCCACCGCGCGTCGACTCTCCGTCCTCGCCGTCGTCGTGGTCCTCGTCGCCGGGCTCGTCGATGACGAGCTCCTGCTCGCTGTAATATTGGCTGTCGAGCCGCATCTCGCCCTGCGGGGTGAGGAGAAGGAAGGCGCCGACATGAGCCTTCATTTCCTCCGGCAGGACCGGCGCGCGGTTCTCGATGGCCTCGGCCTCGGCGATCAGACGATCGTCCTCCTGGTCGAGCAGCTTAAACGCCTCGTCGTCGAGCTCCTCGTCCTGCATCTCGGCCTCGATGACGGACCGGCGCTCCTCGATCTCCGCGAGGCGCGCGGCTTGTTCGTCGGTGAGCGGAGGCTGCTGCAGGATCGCGCGATAGAGTCCGTGCGCCGCGTTGTGCGCGTAGTTGCTCGCGATCGGGCGGATCCAGGCAAGACCGGTCTCTTGGCCGATGCGTGCGGCCTCGGCTTCCATGATCTCGCCGGCGAGGCGGTGAGCGATTTCGGGATCGACCCAGCGGTCATTGCCGTCGGTGAAAAGATCCCCATCGATCTTGCCGCCGGCGTCGCGATACCGCGCCTCGCCGACCAGCACCGCGATCGGGTCGCTCGCCTTCAGCGTCTCGTTGGCGATCACGCGGCGGATGGTGTCGGCCGTGACGTGGCTCGACTGATAGCTGTTCCAAACCAGAAGCTGCTTCTCCTGGTTCTCGGTCGACGCATAGGCCTTGGCGATGTCGAGCGTGATCGCACCCTTGCTGAGCGCCTCGAAGATCGGCTCCGCAAGCGAGGCCAGGCGCAGCCGCCCCTCGACGAAGCGGCGGGTCACGCCAAAGCGTTTGGCGACCGCGTCGATATCGCCCGTGGTGCCGATGAAGTGCTGGAACGCGCGGCATTCCTCGGCCGGCGTCATCTTGAGCTGGTGGAAGTTGGTCGCGGTCGACGTCTCGGACAGCTCGGCATCGTCGCCGGTCAGCACCATGACCGGAACATCGAAATCGGTCTCGGAGATGGTGCCACGCTCGGCGAGGAGGCGCAACGCACGCCAGCGACGGCCGCCGTCGAACACTTCGAAGGTGCCGCGCGGCTTCTTGGCGGGCGTGACGAGAAGGTTCTGCAGCACGCCCTTGGCCTCGATGCTCGCGGCCATGGGTTCGATCTGGAGCTGCTCGTCCGGGGCGGTGCGCACGTTGATCGGAGACAGGCGCAGCTTGTTGAGCTTGATGGTCTGGATCACAGGGGTAACTCCTTCTGGCGTTCGGGTATTTCCGAACACCACCCCAGCTCCCCCTTCCCTCTCTCTCAGGCGTGCCTGAGGTCGCTTAGAAGTACGCCGTGCGCGCGTGCCGATCGGACCGTCCTCATCGCCGGAAGACCGGTCAGGGCGAGCCCGAGACGATCCGCCCGACGATCTCGGCTGCCGTCGGTACCGGCACGAAGACCCTGGTCCGGTACTGGATCACCTCGGTGAAGCATCCGATCGACTTGAGCCAGGCGAGCTGCGCCGGCGGCGCACCCACCAGCTCGATCCGGGGTGATCCGTTCACGAGGGAGCGCTTGATGCACATCGGGAACGGCCGTGCCAGATCGACGCTCCGGCCGGTCAGCGCGGATTTCACGAGGTCGGTGGGCGGGAGATTGTCGGTCCGGTCCAGGCCGAGCTTCGTGAAGAGCTGCACGACGTGATCGTCAAACACCAGGCGGCCGAGCCAACTGTTGCCCTCCTTGTCCGCGATGCGATTGACGACGAGGTGGTCGTTGGGAAGCGCGGACCAGATCGGGAGAAGGAGGCCCGTCGCAAGGCGGATCGTTTCCGTATCGACTTTGTTGGCCGCCTCCTGTGCTTCTTCCAGCCACTTCTCGGAGAAGAGCTGGCGATCGATGGGGCTCCAGGCGCTTTCGAACAGCTCTTGCTCGCGCATATATTCGCGCCGCGTGGGACGGATGAGTTCGAACCGCGGGATCGGTGTGCCCTCCTTCTCCTCCATGAGGGCGCGGGCGCGGGTCTGCAGCGCAACCATCCCGCACTTGGCGTTCATCAGATAATCGGCGGTGCCGTCATTGTCGGCGATGCGCAGGACCCGCTCAAGGGAGACCGGCGTCCGCCGCCGAGCGATCTCGATCGTGAGCAGATGAGAGGTCGCGCCACTGACCGGGTCGGTGCGCAGCACGGTGTCGTCTATGAGGGTCGCCGTATCGACCAGGATGGTTTCAACGCCGACATCGAGCCGTCCGGCCTCGCGCGCGGCCGATACGCGCGTCTCGACGAGTGCGAGGAACTCGTCGAAGATCTTGTTCTGCAGCGCGATCGGCAGCGCCAGGATGCGGTTGAGCCACCGCTGGATCGGCGGGAGGTCGTCCTTCATGACGCCGTCCTTGTCGCAGAGCTCGAGACCGGTGCGCTTCTCGAACTCGGCACGGGAGACGCTGGTCAGCTTCCCTCCGACGAGCAGATGAAACCAGCTCACCAGGGCCGCGCAGGCATATTCACTTTCGAGATTGTCGGCGGGATCGAACAGGTTCTGACCACCCGTCTGGCGTTGACCGCGGGTGAGCGCGCCCAGGCTGTCGAGCCGGCGGGCGATCGTGCTCGTGAAACGGAGCTCGCCCTTGCAGTCGGTCGTCACCGGCCTGAACAGGGGTGTGCTCGCCTGATGGGTGCGATGGGTCCGGCCAAGGCCCTGAATCGCGCGATCGGCCCGCCAGCCGGGTTCGAGCAGGAGATGAACGCGCTGCTGCTGATTGGGGACGTCTCGAGAGGCGTGATAGGAGCGCCCAGTGCCGCCCGCATCGGAGAAGACGAGGATCCGCTTGCGACCCTGCATGAACGCGGCGGCCTCGGCCTGACTGGTCCTGGTCGAGCGACTTTCGAGCTTCTGCCGTCCATCGCCGGTCGAGACGAGGCGCTTCGTGCGCCCGGTCACCTCCGCAACATTATCGTGACCGAAATGCTCGAGGATGCCCTCCAGCGCCGACATGATCGGCGGAAGGGCGCAGAGATTCTCGATGAGCTGGGCCCGCGCCGCTTCGGCCTCGGGATTGTAGACGGGGTTGCCCGCCTCGTCTTCCATCGGAACCGAGCGCTGCGCGCCGGTCTCGTCGGTGAAGATCCGCATCTGACGGGTCGGGAAAGCGCGCTCCAGATAGTCGATCATATATTCCCGGGGCGAGAGGTCGATCTCGAGGTCCGCGCGGTCGTCGGGGCTGAGCGCGCCTAGTCTCCGGTCAAGAATGGACTCGGCCGTCGTGACGAGCTGCATCACGACTGACTGCCCCGCGGCGAGATGCTCGTGGACCGCGGCGATGACGGTGGGGAGCTTCATGGAGAGCAGAACCTGTCCGAAAAAGCGCTGCTTCGTGGACTCGAACCGCGAGCGCGCGGATGCCTTGGCGCCGCTGTTCAAAGTCGCGTTCTCAAGCGCATCGACGATGCCGGTCAGTTCGAGCGCCTTCTCCAAGTTCTGGTGAATGATCGACCACGCGTCCGCATAGGTGTCGTAGATCTCGATCTGCGCGGCGGTCAGCTCATGGCGCAGAATGTCATATTCGACACCTGCGAAGCTCAGTGCGCGGGCCATGTAGAGGCCGGTGGCCTTGAGATCGCGCGCGACCAGCTCCATCGCGGCGATCCCGCCTTTGCTGATGCTGCTGATGAACTGCTCCCGGTCGGGGAAGGCGGTCCCTGGGCCCCAGAGCCCCAGTCGGACCGCATAAGCGAGGTTGTTGACGACAGAGGCGCCGGTGGCTGAAGCATAGAGGACGCGGGCCGCGGGCAATTGGTTCTGGAGGAGCACGCCGCAGATTCCCTGCTGGGATCCATCCTTGGTGCCGAGAGCGCCCTCCCCACCCGCAACGCCGCCCATCTCGTGGGCCTCGTCGAAGGCGATGACACCGTCAAAATCGGCCCCGGCCCAGTCAACCAGCTGCTTCAGGCGACCGTAGTCACCACGCATCGAACGCAGCGTCGGATAGCTGACGAACAGCACGCCCTGGTCGAGGCTGATCGGCTCATCGATCTTCCAGTTGGAGATGGGCTGAATGTCGCCGTTAAGGCCGCCAAGGGCCGTCCAGTCGCGTCGCGCGTCTTCGAGGAGCGGCGCATTCTTCGAGACCCAGATGTTGCGGCGGCGGCCCTGGAGCCAGTTGTCGAGGATGCAGGCCGCGATTTGACGACCCTTCCCCGCCCCCGTGCCGTCGCCCAGGAAGAAGCCCTTACGATAGGAATGGCCGTCTTCGGCCAGCACGAGGCCGACACCCTCCTTGTCGGGTCTGAAAGTGCCTGGGATCCACTGGGTCCAGGCATGCCCCGCGTAGACGACCGTCTCGAGTTGGGAGGCGGAGAGCAGCCGCTCGGCGACGGTGCGCTCGGGCAGCGCCGGCACATACTCTGGGACCGGCGCCGGGATCGAGCCCATGGCGACAGATTCGACGAGCGGCGTTGGATGCTCGCCAGCGCTCGCGAAGCTGATACGGCTCGGTCGATATGGAAGATAGACGCCGCTCTGCTCGAGCAGCGGCGCCGGCGTCTCAAGTTTCGCATATTCGACGGGGAGCACGTGGTTGCGTGCCGGGGCATGGTAGGCGCGGGGCGCCGGACGGCTGCTTTTGACGGCCCGGAAGAGCGAAACTCCACCTGAGCGCTTCGGCGCCGACGCTCCGCGATCGGGCTTCGCCGACGATCGTTCGGGGATGATCAGGATATCGAGCAGCTCGGCAACGGACGAACGCTGGATGAGCGCGGGGGGCGACCGGCCGGGGACCTTGTCGATGACAAACAACCGCACGGCGATCGAAGTCCCATGCTTCAGGTAGCACTTCTCGAGACGGACGGCCGCCAGGACGCTCACGTCGCGCAGGATCGTCTCATATTGCTCACGCATGCGTGCGCTCGGGCCAAACCAATCGGGCATGATGGCAACGAGCCGGCCGCCCGGTTGAAGACGGCGCAGCGCCGCTTGCAGATGACGGACTGCGGCATAGTCGTCGGCGCCGCGGCCGACCGACCTCGAAAAGGGCGGGTTCATCAGGATGAGGGTTGGTCGATCGACGCTTGCGAGGGTGGAATTGATGGTCGCACCATCGTGCCCGGTGATCGATGCTGAGGGGAAAGCCGCCTTCAATCGGCCACGGCGGAGCGGATCGAGCTCGTTCAGATGGAGCGATTCGACGTGACGGAGCTGCGCGACCAATAGGCCGTTACCCGCGCTCGGCTCGAGCACGATGTCGTCGGGCTGGACGTTGGCGAGAAGCGTCATAACCGCAGCGATGTCGACAGGTGTCGAGAATTGCTGCCATTCGATCTGATCCTCGCTGCGAACCGTCTGAGTGGGCAGGCGATCGGACAAATCGATCAGCGCGCGGACGTCGCCGAACGCCGCAATTTTTTGGGCGCTCGACTGAAGATGGATGGCAAGGGCATGCTCGAGGAGTTCAAAGCTGGCGCGTTGTGTCCAGCGACCGTCGGCATCAGAACCGCCGAAGGCCTTGGTCATCGCGTCGTTGAGGTGACGACGCTGAATGGCCTCGTCGGAGCGCAGACGGGGTAGAAGGAGGCGCACGGCCTCGCGCTCAGCCTGGGCGGCCGCTTCGAAGAGATCGGACATGGGTGTGGTCTCCAGAGTGGGCTGCACCCTCGGCAGCGACACCCTTTCGATCCCCCTCCCCTCTCCTCCGGCGCTTCGCGCCTAGGCGCGGCTCTGCTGCGCTCGGGCATCGAGCGCCTTTGCCCAATCCTTGTAGATTGGCGGCGGGGGCGCGCGTTCGATGATGAGGCCCGACCGGGCGTAATGCGCTTGGGCACTTTCGGCTGCCCTGTGCCCTTCGGAATCGTTGTCCTCGGCGACCAGGAGCGTTGTGACCGTGGGCGGAATGACGAGCTGGTTGAGCCGACGTGCGCCGAGTGAAGCCCAGCACGGGAGGTTGCTCAGGCGCGCGAAAGCGTCGGCCGTCTCAAAGCCCTCGGCGATGGCAAGGGTGTTGCCCCCTGCCCCGCCCCGCCAAGCGCCGTGCCCCGGGGCGCCAAGCATGACCTTGCGCGTGTAATGGGCGGTGTCGGGGTTCAGGAATATGCGTTGAATTGCGACCAGACGGTTTCCCTCGCGCACCGCTACCAGGAGAGCGGGTTCGAAGATCGTCTTCGGCTTGGGCAGGTAAGGGCAACGCGGATGGAAGCGAAGATCGCGTGGTGGTGGGAGGAGGTTCCGGCACTGGAGGTAGCGCTCGGCAAGGGTGCCCGGAACGTCGACCGCCTCATTCCAGATTCTTTCGACGTTCATCGGCCGCGGCGAGTCCGCCAAGGCGGGTGGCGGATAATGGCGACCCGGGCGAACAAGGCGCAGTTCACGCAGGACGTCTTCGCGCGAGCATCCTGCGAAACAGGTGACGAGAATGCCGCGATCCCCTTGCCGAATCGACAAGCTTGGATCGCGATCGCTGTGTGCGGGACAGCGGCACATCGCGACATTGCCGCTCCACGTGCCGCCCAGGGCCCCGACAATGTCGACTATCTCCTGCGATGGCCGTCTGGCTGTAAGCGGCATAATTCTACCTCCTGCTTACACGCTCGGCCCCTCCTTTCCTCTTTTCGGTCGGTCTGAGACTTGGAGACAGATTCAGCCTGCGCTCGCCTCAACGCGAACGGCTCGGAGATCATCGGTTAGTCGTCGCTTCGATTCGCGCGGCGTTCAGCATAGGCGACGACGAACTTCTCCCAGATCCGCAGCCACTCTGAATCGGTGCGCGGCCGGCTAAAATCGGGGCATCCCTTGCGGAATGCAGCCGCCATGTCATCCACTGACCACGGATGGCCCTTGGTCAGCGCGATCTGGCGGAAGACGGCCTCACGCGTGCCGTATGAGAGAGACCCGGCGGGGAACGGAAGAGTCGGCGCATCGTCCTTCGCGGGCGCGGACTTCGCTGCATGGGCCGGTTTGACCGATGATCTCGGTGCCGTTTTCGGAGCCTCGCCCCCGACGAGTCGAAGGTGCGGCCCCACGAGCTTGCGCTCCAGCGGTGCCGGTGACGGATGAAGAATGACCTTCCGCCCGGAGAGATCGACATTTGCGTTGGGATAGACCGCCGACACGATCTGCATGGTTTCGCGGACGGTCTGTCGGAAGCGCTTGCTGTCGGCCTCGTTGCCAAGGTGCTTGGCGAGCTGGTCCCATGAGATAACCTGGCCCTTGTCGGATCCAATCCGCGGGAGTCGGTAGGCAAGGTAAGTGTAGAGATCGAGCGCCGTTGGCGTACCCTTGAGCTCGCGGATGGCGATCTCATTGAGTGGCACGGCATGGTCGATGAGGTGCGAGTAGAACGCCTCGGACATACGGATTTCGCGCGCGAATGAGCCGTTCTTGTCGAGCGAACCGGCATATTCGTTGGAAATCTTGACGTCCCGGACAGCGAAGGCGTTGTCTTCCGTGTCGGTGCCGTCCCAGCGGATCTGCCACTCGCACGCCAGCAGCCGATCCACCTGCTCTCGCATCAGGTTGGCCGTCCCGCGTGGTCCATAAGACACGGTCTGGTAGCCAAGGCGGCGCATCCACTCGGTGAAATTGCGGCCAAGATAAACGTCCCGCGATTGCTTCATGACCGCCTGAGAGAGGAGGTAGATCAGGGCAACGCGTGGATAGGCGCCATAAGGCACACCAAGGCTTCGCATGACGGACTTGCCGTCGACATTCTGAAGCACTGGCCTGGGATTGATGGCCAGCGCATATTTGCCGTCCTCACGGACGATGGGCTGAGTGTCGTCCTTGGGCCGCTTGGTTGGCAGCGACATCGCACAAAGCGCGGAGTGGAGGAAGGCAGGAACCGGTTCTTCGTCCTGGACGCGCAGGAATGCGTCCAAGGTGAGCTGGGTGCCGGCGGTGGTGGCGAGCTTGCGGACGCTCTCCTCGCCGCCGTTGAGCATGGCTAGTGCGTACTGATGCCCCAGCGGCCTATGCTGATCCCCATTCATGGTCTGCCCTTCCCCCCGAATCGACCGGGGGCTGTGATGGGCATGTCTCAACAGGTTTGAGGCGTGAAATCAACCCCGTTGGCAGTTTGGGAGGGGAAAAGGCCGCGAGAGTTGCAGAAACACCGATGATGTCGGTGCCGTTCTGCGGCCTCCCCCTGCCCTCCTTCACCCAAAATCGAAAAATCAAAACGATTCGCGAATCGGTTTTTTATAGGGTGATTCTAGTAATAGGTATGGGCTCTGAGATCATCGGTCGGCTCGCACCGAGATCATCGCTGATACGCACCGAGATCATCGCAAAGTACCGAGATCATCGGTGGTTATCCACAGGTAGCCGTTTGTCGCCACAATCCCAGCGCCAGACTTTGCAGCAACACGCAAAGGCACGGAGATCATCGGTCGCAGCCGCCGCCGATTGGCCAGAAAGCGCGCACATGCGCAAGGGGCTCGGAGATCATCGGTCAACTTGTAAGTCTGGTGGCCATTTCCTTGCTCGAAACTGCCAACGTGGCTATCATGGCGCATCAAACCCACAGAAGCGGACTGAGATGGCTACCGACCCCTCCCTAGCACAGCCGGACGACCTCATCGAAGGTGGTCTGGACGTGCTCCACAGAAAGTCGTTGACGATCCTCAAGCGCATTCGTGACAGCGCGGTTGATCCCGAAACCGGTCAGAAGAAGGGTCCGACCTTCCCGATTTCGAAAGCTGCTGCACTGGTCGGGCGGACGGCATCTGCTGTCCGGGAAGCGGAGCGCGACGGCCGCCTCCCCGCTCGAGGGCGGACGGGCTCCGGGCATAGGCTGCAGTATACGCTCGAAGAGCTTGATCATATGCGCGAGGTGTTTGGAACGCGTCCCTGGCGCGAGCCAACCGATACCCCGGCGATCATCTCGGTCTGCAACTTCAAGGGGGGCGTCGGCAAGTCGACGATCGCGCTGCATCTCGCCCAGCATTTTGCCATCAAGGGCTACCGGGTCCTGTTCATCGACTGCGACAGCCAGGCGTCTTCAACCATGATGTTCGGCTATCGCCCCGACGTGGACCTCGACGAGGAAGACACGCTTTACGGGCATTTTCACAATCCGGAGCTGCTTGGCGTTCGCAAGATTATCCGCAAGACGCACTTTCACAACCTCCACCTGATCCCGTCGAACCTGCGACTTTATAATCTCGAGTATGAGATCGCCGGGCACATGGCGCGAAATCAGAACATGGAGATCATCGACCTGATCGCGCAGGCCATTGATGAGGTGGTCGATGACTATGACGTCGTGATCATGGACCCGCCGCCGGCATTGGGCATGGTGTCGATGGCTGTGCTCCAGGCCGCTAACTGCATGGTCATTCCGGTGCCGCCGAGCCTTGTCGACTTCGCCTCGACGGTATCTTTCATCGACATGACGCGAACGACGATGAAGCAGCTCGAGCAACTCGCGGGGCGGGGAAGGCCGGCCTACAACTTCATCCGGCTGGTCGGCAGCCGCGTGGACGAGAGCAAGTCGATGCACCGGGAGATACTGTCGATGATGCGGCAGGTCTTCGGTGGCTCAATGACGCAGTCGGTGATGGTCACCAGCGCCGAAATCGACAATGCCAGCTCCAGGATGAAAACCGTTTTCGAACTCGACAAGCCCGTCACGTCGCACGAGGTCTACAACCGCTGCATGAAGCATCTCAGCGACGTTTGCCAGGATATTGAGCAGGACGTTCTGCGCACCTGGGCGAGCAGGGCAGGGGGCCGAATTTAGGGAGAGTTGCCACGTGGCAACTCCGATATTTCTCACGTCGGCGAGCACGGGCAATCGGGGAGTGAGACGAAGCCGGATCACCGAGTTGCCACGTGACAACAAAGTGGAAGAACCCAATAGAAGCAATATGTTAGGTAGGAATACCATGTCAGATCGCACACGGCAGGAACGTCAGTGCAAGCGCCTGGGGGCGGCGCAGTTGCCACGTGGCAACTCTGGCCTGTTGGCACCCGTCGGCGAGGGCAAGAGAGAAGGAGAAACGGGCCGATGAGCAAGGGCAACAAGGGCTTCGGCTCGATGTTCACAGAGGGGCTCGACGACGAGGAGAACCTCGATAAGGCGACCCCTGCGGACGGCATCATGGCAAGTCGCAGCCAGACGCTCGCGCGCATCGCGACGGGGAAAACGGTCGCCGACCGGACGGAGTGGGTCGATCCGGAGCGGTGCCGCCCATGGCGGATGCACAATCGCGATCTGGATCATTTGAACGAAGATAGCTGCCGCGATCTCATCGACTCCTTCCTCTCCGCCAAGAAGCAACGGATCCCCGCTATCGTTCGGCGTCTGAAAGATGACCCGAACTTCGACTTCGAGATCATCGCCGGCGTCCGCCGTTGGTGGACGGTGAAATGGCTGCGAGCGCATCACCACCCGGAGTTCGAGTATCTGGTGACGATCCAGAGTGTCACGGACGAGGAGGCGTTCCGGGTTTCAGATGTCGAGAACCGCTCGCGTAAGGACATCTCGGATTGGGAGCGGGCCAAGGAATATACGGTGGCGCTCGCGGAGTTCTACGAGGGCTCGCAGTCGCAGATGGCCGAGCATTTAAACCTTTCCAAGTCGTGGCTGAGCCGGCTTCTCGACGTTGCGCGCTTGCCCGAACCAGTTGTCGCGGCGTTCTCCGATACGCACGACATCACGGTACGCGTCGCGCGTGACATCAAGCCGCTTACCGGAGATCCGAAGGCGCTGGCGAAGATGCGCGAAGAGGCTGAACGCATCGAGGAAGAGCGCAGCCAGAAAGGCTTGAAGCTGAGCGGGCCGGAAGTCGCGAAGCGGCTCGTGAAGGCGACTGTCGCGCCAGCCGTGAAGGCTGCCGCCGAGAAGGAGATCACCGGCAAGGGGGGCAAGGTCATCCTGCGCTATACGAAGGCGCGGGGAGGGGGGCTGACGATCAAGGTGCCGCCGAAGGCTGAGGCGTCGCCCGCCGAGCTTTTGAAGGCGATCGAGGGGCTGCTGTCGTAGGGTGATGGAGCGCGGCGTCTGGCGAGGTCGCCGCCTTATATGGCGTCCCGCTTATATTTGTCGGCGGTGCTCTGCGTCACGGAGTGGCGGCTTCGCAGGCCGAAGTTCGCGCGGATGAAGTCGCCGGCTTGACGCGTCCTCGCGCCTACGAACGCCTGGGCATGTCCCACGGTCGACCGGTTCTGCCGCGTGATCAGTTCTCGCTCGGGTAGGCTCACGATCCGATTTGCCAGCGTAGTGGACCCGGCAGCAACGAAGAGGGTCTCCGGTCCGATCGGAAGAGTGACATAGGACGAGGCACTACCAAGCCAGGCGAAGCTGACCGGCACGTCGAGCGGCCAATCGGAGACGAACAATTCCCGGCGATTGTTCGTCTTGATTATGCGCCAGTCCATGTTGATGAACGCTCGTCCGCGATCCGCGTCGTCGATGACCAAGCGCAGGACTTCCATCTGAAGCGCGCTCACGGCCTCGGGCGGCAGCGCCCCATCTTCGCCGCGCAGCACGGACTTCGCGGCCTCTGCGCTTGCGAGAGCGCCGACGGCGTCCTTCATGCCGCGCATATCCAGCGGTGTCCGGAACCACAGCGACATGACGAACCGGCCCCAATCCGAGCATTGCGCGTCGCTGAGCGAGTTGACCTTGCCGTCGAGGAGCAGCGCGTGAACCTTGGCCGCAGCGTCATCGATCACCTGCATGAACAGGGTTTCCATCTGCTGGGCATGCTCGGGCGGGAACCCGATCGTCTTGTACAGGTCCCGCTCGAAGCAGACGCTCTTGGGTGATGCAGGACTGCTCTCGATCTCCCCGATCCGATTGCGCCGATAGCGCAGCAGGGTGTCGCCATCCTTCCACTGGTCGAGGAGGAACTGCGGGATGAAGTGATGCCGGGACGGAGGGTTCTGTGGCTTGGATTGCACGGTGTCTGTGGTTCAAGAGGGATGAGCAAGTGAGGCGAGTAGCTTGCGCGCGCCTTGCGGGGTGACCTTCAACAGGCGCGCGACAGCGGCCGGCTGAAGGCCCGGATAGGCAAGCTGCAGGCGGGCAAGGAGAGGGGCCTTGCTCCGCTTCGTGACGGCCAGATCGGTCTGGATGCGCGACGCCGCACGCTCGATCGCGTCGAGGTCGCGCAAGCCAGCATGCGCCGTCCGACCGATCGCCTGGGCCAAGGTCTCTGCCAGATCGGCGGGGGAGGGGGGCAGAAACTTGGACATCAGGATGAACGAGGGGATCACGCGGGTCGTGAAGCCAGCGCGGCACAGCATCCGCGGTACGGCGGCGGCGATCAGCCAGTTTCGATCGCGTCCACGGGGAGGCAGCTCGAGAGCGCGACCATCGACGCTGACGACATCCCAGCTGCCTGGTGCCGCTGGTTCGGTCAGCGCGAACAGCTGGAAAATGCGGTTGGCGACAGAGAGGAGGTCACCGGAAGGGAAGGGGGCGTCCGCCACGGTTCGCAGCTGTCGCCACATCGGCCCGAAGTGCGCCAAGTCTTCGGCCGCATAAACCTTCGCCTCGGTGCGGTCATCGAGTACCGTACGGAGCACGTTGAGCGTGGCGCGGCCGAGCGAATCCTTGAGATCCTCGTCGCGGCTGAGCGCAAGGTGGAAGACGGCGGCAACCGAGATCGGATCGTTGAGGCCTTCGGAAGCGCGGGGAGGGGGTGTGCGGCCGGCGATCCAGTCCTGCAGGTCGCGCACCGCGATCGGCACGCCGGCGAGGCCGGCCAGGACGGTGGCGCCTTCCAGGCGCGAGCGCGCGAGAAAGATGTCGGCGCATGGACTACCGTGCAATCGGCCATCGAGGCGCCCGAGCAGGAGCAGGCTGTCGTCGGCGCGCAGGTTGTCTGTCCGCGTCATAGGATGGCGACAATGCCATGGCGGGAAACCAAAGTCAGCAGTTCGTTTCTACATCCGTGACCTCCCGAAAGTGGACATTCGATAATTGCAGTTATCACATAAGCAGATTTGACCGTTCTTTATAAGGTGGGCTACAAGCGCGGCTGAGGAGCGAGGCGCGTCGTGAGCACCGAAACCGCCCGGGAAGGGCCAGAAATCCCCGTAGCGCCGCCTGAGGCTGTCCTGCCGGCCGTCAGGGCGCCGGCCGACCTTGCGTGGACGATCGTGCAGATGCGCGCCGGCGAGCGCATCACCGTCAACGAGGGCCTGATCGCCGCCTATCAGGCCGCTTCATCGCCCCATAGCATCCGTGCGCTCAAGTCCGACGTCGAGGCGTTCGATGCGTGGTGTAGGCGCAACAACCGGATCGCGCTGCCGGCCACGCCCGAGACCGTGGCCGATTATCTCGACGCGCGGGCCGGGAAGGGGAGCCGGCCGGCCTCGCTATCCCGCTACAAGGCGTCGATCGCCAAGATCCACCAGCTGCTCGAGCTCAAGGATCCGACGCCGGCGCCGCTGGTGAAGCTGCGGCTCCAGACGGTGCGCCGCGAGAAGGGGGCTGCGCAGAAGCAGGCGCGGCCGCTGCGGTTCAAGGGCCCGGTGCGCGACGTCGAGCGCGACAAGGCGCGGGGGCTCAACATCCGCGCGCTGCTCGAGAGTTGTGGCGAGGATCTGCCGGGGCTGCGTGATCGGGCGCTGCTATCGGCCGCTTATGACACCGGGCTGCGCGCCTCCGAACTGGTGGCGGTCGCCATTGAGCATATTGAGGAGGCGATCGATCCCGAAGCGCGGCTGCTGCAGATTCTGCGTCATAAGGGCGATCAAGACGGGGACGGGGCGACCGCCTACCTCAGCCCGCGCACCGTCGCGGCGATCGCGGCGTGGACCGAAGCGGCGGGGATCACGACAGGGCCGCTGTTCCGGCGGGTGCAGGTGCGGCGCTACAAGGCGCGGGCAGCCGTGCGCGGTCGGCCGATCGACAGCATCTCGGGCCGGGAGACGTGGGATCTGCGCAAGACGCTGTCCAAGCCGGCGGTGAAGGCGCGCGTCGAATATGACATCGGCACCGTGGCGCTGCACCCGGGCTCGATCGGACCAATCTTTCGGTCGATCATCGGCCGCGCGTTCGACCGTGGCGCGCTGCCCGATTTGACGGCGGACGATCTGGCGCGGTTGCTGAAGGGGATCAGTGCGCACTCGACGCGGATCGGGCTCAATCAGGACCTGTTCGCCAGCGGGGAGGATTTGGCCGGCATCATGGACGCGCTGCGGTGGAAGTCGCCGCGGATGCCGCTCGCTTATAATCGCAATCTCGCGGCAGAGCAGGGGGCGGCGGGGCGCCTTATGGCGAAGATTGGCTAGTCATGACGGCCTAAATAGGTCTTTGGATGATGCCGTGCGACCACACGACGGCGGCAGGTAGATCGAGGGATTTGCGCAGCGGCAAGAACCGGAGAAGGGAGGCTGAGCCCCCGGGGTCTTGAGCTACAACGTTAAGCCTAAGAAACGGGCAGGGGCCTGGTAGCGCGTAGTGTATGAGCGAAGCCACCATCGCTCAAACTCATCAGCACAGTCCAATTTCGAAGAGGAAACAAGAAAGTGGTTCCGGAAACGGTATGGATCTTATCCTGTGTAAACGCTCGCGCTAAATG
>NZ_LAZX01000066.1 GCF_000980895.1 Sphingomonas sp. Ag1
CGGCAACCAGCCGGGCGCCGCCCCGGCCCGCGCGGCGGGGGAAGGCGCCGGCCCGTTCCGCCGCCTCGTCATCCGCGGCGCGACGCTGATCGACGGTACCGGATCGGTGCCGCGCGGCCCGGTCGACATCGTCGTCGAGGGCAATCGCATCGCCGACATCCGCCAGGCCGGCTGGCCGGGCATGGTGCTGGCGCAGAACCGCGCGCCGCAGGATTTCGACCAGGAGATCGACGCAACCGGCATGTACGTGCTGCCCGGCTTCGTCGACCTGCACACGCATTTGCCGGCCAAGGACAAGGCGCCCGACGCTTCCTACGCCTACAAGCTGTGGCTGGCGCATGGCGTGACGACGGTGCGCGGCGTGTCGCTGGCCTCCCCGTCCTTCACCAGCAATGAAAAGGCACGGTCGGCGCGCAACGAGATCGCGGCGCCGCGCATCTTCAACTATCAGACGCTGGGCGCCGGATGGTCCGGCGGGCGGATCTCCAGCCCCGAGAAGGCGCGCGAATGGGTGCGCTGGGCGGCCAAGAACGATATCGACGGGATCAAGTTCTTCGGGCGCGAGGACGAGACCCCCGCGGTGATGAGCGCCGCGATCGACGAGGCGCACAAGAACAAGATGGGCACCGTTGCCCATCTCAGCCAGACGGGCGTTTCCGATTTCAACGGTGCGATCGCCGGCCGCGCGGGGCTGGACACGATCACCCACTTCTACGGCCACATGGAATCGCTGCTGAAGAACCACACGATCCAGAAGTTCACGCCCGACTATAATTTCTACAACGAACTGCATCGTTTCGCACAGGTCGCCGACATCAAGGACGAGATCTATGATGTCGGGTCGGAGCAATGGTGGGATTACCTGAAGGAGCAGAAGGCGAACGGGGTCACGTTCGACCCGACGTTCAATATCTATGCCGCCTCGCGCGACCTGATGCGCGCCCGCAATGCGGACTGGCAGGGAAAATATACGACGCCGCAGCTGTGGAATTATTTCCAGTCGACCCGCGACAATCACGGATCCTATTTCTTCGACTGGACCAGCCAGATCGAAACCAACTGGAAGGGCTTCTACAAGAACTTCTTCCAGCTGATCCATGATTACAACCAGATCGGTGGCCGGGTGACGGTGGGGACCGATTCCGGCTTCATCTACAAGGTCTATGGCTTCGCCTATGTCGAGGAACTGGAATTGTACCAGGAGGCGGGGCTGACCCCGCTGGAGATCTTCCGCGCGGCGACCGTCAATGGCGCCAAGACGCTGATGGAGCCCAAGGGTCAGGAGCCGGAGTTCGGCGCCGTGCGGCGCGGGATGCTGGCCGACCTCGTCATCGTGCCGGAGAACCCGCTCGCCAATCTGAAGACGCTGTACGGCACCGGCTATGTCCGGCTGAACCCCGAGACGAACAAGCAGGAGCGGATCGGCGGCGTACGCTACACGATCAAGGACGGCATCGTCTATGACGCGCCGCGCCTGCTCGCCGATGTCGCCGCGATGGTCGAGCGCGAGAAGCAGGTGGTGCCGACGCCGGTGTCGCCGCCGGTCATTCCGCAGGAGCCGCCCTTCGCCACCGCCACGCCCGCGTCCTGATACCGTCGGGCGCCCCTGCTGACCGGGGCGCCCGGCCGATCGGCTCAGATCGGGAGGGCGGTCGTGTACTTCACCTCTTCCAGCACGGCGAAGGTGCGCGTTTCGCGGATGCCGGTCATGTGGAACAGCGAATTGCCGAGGAACGCGCGATAGGCGGCCATGTCCTCGACCCGCGCCTTCAGCAGATAATCGAAGCCACCGGCGACCATGTGGCATTCCAGGATCTCGGGCATGTCCTGCACCGCCGCCGCAAAATCGCCCAGCACGTTGCTGGTGGTCCGATCCAGCATCACTTCGATGAACACCAAGAGCGCCCGATCAAGCTTTTGGGGGTCGAGCAAAGCGACGATGTCGCTGACATATCCCTGTTCACGAAGCTTGCGCAGACGATCGAAACACGCTGATGGGGAAATTCCGGCCTGGGCCGCAAGCTCCTGATTGGTGATGCGGCCATTGCGTTGGAGAACCCGAAGAATATTCCGATCGATCACATCAAGCATGGCAGACCTTCGGGAGGGAGCAGGAACGACAGACTATCCTGGCGAACCTGCTGCGCAACAAGGATCTGCTAAGACGGCATGAAGAAGGGGAATTGAGCGTGGCACGCTGGAATAAACGCAAGATCATCGCGCCACGGGAGGCCGGAGGGGAACAGCAGCTGAAAGCCACGCTGTCGTGGCCGCATCTGCTGGCGATGGGTGTCGGCGCGATCGTCGGCACCGGCATCCTGACCCTGATCGGCGTCGGCGCGGGCAAGGCCGGGCCGGCCGTCATCCTGTCCTTCGTCATCGCCGGCCTGATCTGTGCCTGCGCCGCGCTCGCCTATGCCGAAATGGCGACCATGTATCCCGGATCGGGCAGCGCCTATACCTATACCTATGCCGTGATCGGCGAGCTGGCCGCCTGGGTGATCGGGTGGAGCCTGATCCTCGAATACAGCCTGGTGGTCAGCGCGGTAGCTGTCGGCTGGTCAGGCTATGCCGCGCCGTTGCTGCAGGGGACGTTGGGGATACCCATGTCGTTGATGCAGGGCCCGGAGCTTGGCGGGCTGGTCAATTTGCCGGCGATCTTCATCATCGGCGTGGTCGCGACGCTGCTGCTGCTCGGCACGCGTGAGAGCGCGACGCTGAACGCGCTCCTCGTGCTGGTGAAGATCGTCGCGCTGATCGTCTTCGTCGTGGTCGCGCTGCCCTACTTCAACGCCGACAATTTCCACCCGTTCGCGCCGAACGGCTTTGCGAAGTCGACCGGGCCGGACGGCGTCGAGCGCGGGGTGATGGCCGCCGCAGCGATCATCTTCTTCGCCTTCTACGGCTTTGACGCGATCGCGACCGCAGCGGAGGAAACCCGCAAGCCGCAGCGCGACCTGCCGATCGCGATCATCGGATCGATGGTGGCATGCGTCATCATCTATGTCGCCGTGGCGGCGGCTGCCGTCGGCGCCCTGCCCTACACCAGCTTTGCCAGCAGCCCCGAGCCGCTGGCGCTGATCCTGCGCGAGTTGAACCAGCCGGGCGCAGCGACCTTCCTCGCCGGATCCGCGGTGATCGCGCTGCCGACGGTGATCCTGGCGTTCCTGTACGGTCAGTCGCGGATCTTCTTCGCGATGGCGCGCGACGGGCTGCTGCCAGCATCGCTCGCCCGGCTGTCGAGCCGGGGCAGCCCGGTGCGTATCACCATCTTCACGGCGGTGATCGTCGGGGTGATCGCGGGCGTCTTCCCGCTCGACGAGATCGCCGCACTCGCCAATGCGGGGACGCTGGCAGCCTTTGCCGCGGTCGCGCTGTGCATGATCCTGATGCGCCGCCGTGCGCCCGATCAGCCGCGCGCCTTTGCCACGCCGCTGCCGTGGCTGGTCGGCGGAATCGCGATTGCCGGCTGCGCCTATCTGTTCCTGAGCCTGCCGGCGCAGACGCAATTGTATTTCGTGCTGTGGAACGGCCTTGGCATCGGCATCTACCTGCTGGTGACGATGATGAAGAAGCCGCAGGCCGACGTTCAAGGCTGATCGCAACGCGGGGGTGACGCGCATCGCCCCCGCCCCTTGACCAAGTGGCGTCCGCTCCATAGCGGGCGCCGGCTTGGCGCGCTGCGTCGGCTGTCGGGGGAATATGTGCGCAACGTCATGATGATAGCGGCTGGCCTCGCCGCCGTGCCGGCCAGTGCGCAGGTGGCACCGGACTCCGTTGCACCAGCAAGCCCGCGGGATGTTGCGCGTGGCGAGGTGCTGGGCGAGCCGCTGGGCGACATCGTCGTCACCGCGCAGCATCGCGAGCAATCGGCGCAGCGTGTGCCGATCGCGATCACCGCGCTGAGCGGCGCGCGGCTGGAGGCAGAGGGCGCGGCCAACCTCGACCGCATCGGGGCGGCGGTGCCCAACCTGTACCTCGCGCGAAACTTCGGGACGAGTTCGGGCGCGCTCGTGTTCCTGCGCGGCGTGGGCGAAGGCGATTCGATCTTCACCAACGATCCGCCGGTCGGCATCTATGTCGACGACGTGATCCTGCCGCGGTCGACGGGATCGCTGCTCGACCTGATCGATGTCGAGCGGATCGAGGTGCTGCGCGGCCCGCAGGGGACGCTCTACGGCCGCAATACGAGCGGCGGCGCGATCAAATTGGTGATGAAGCGGCCGACGCTGGACGCGGTGAGCGGCGCGATGGACGTGACGCTGGGGAGTTACCACCGGCTGGACGCGCGCGGTGCGATCAACGTGCCGCTGGCCAGCGATGTCGCGGTTCGTGTCTCCGGCCTGTCGCGCAACCAGCGCGGTTGGGGGCGCAACCTGATCAATGGCGCGCGGGTCAACGGGCAGGACGTGCTGGGGGGCCGGGTATCCTTGCTGTGGGAGCCGGATGCCGCGCTGACGATCCTGGCGACGGGTGACCTCACCCGCGATCGATCGGGGCCGCGTTTTCCGCAGCGGTTCCAACCCGATCCCGCCGCCCCCGGCCGCATCACCAACCGCTTCGTTGCGCCGAATGGAGATATCGACAATTTCCTGTCCGCCGACACCGATCCGCTGAACAGCACCGACAGCGGCGGGCTGTCGCTGCGTGCTGATTATCAGTTGGGCGGCGGGATGAAGCTGTCGTCGATCACCGGCTATCGCGCGCTGCGATCGCGCATCGGGTTCGACCAGACTGCCAATCCGCCGGGGGTCGGCAGCAACGTGATCCTGTTGCAGGATCAGCGGCAGCACAGCGTCAGCCAGGAAGTGCAGCTGACCGGATCGGCGCTCGGCGAGCGTGCTGAATGGGTCGCCGGCGCCTATTATTTCCACGAGCATAATGACCAGCTGACCGCCGTCAGCCTGGCGACGCCCGCGGGGCCGGATGCGCGGTTCCGCAACGGTGATTTCTTCAACGCGCCATCGCGCGGGGCGGGGACGAGCGGCAATTGGTCGCCCTATGAGCCGCGGCTCGATACTGACAGCTATTCGGCGTTCGGATCAATGACGGTCGCGCTCGATCCGCGCGCGCATGTGACCGCTGGCTTGCGCTATACCGATGAGCGCAAGCGCTACGCGGTGCGCTTCCTGACCGCACCCGACACCGTGCTGGTGCTGCCCGATGGGCGCGCGGCGCAGCGGCGGATTGCGCAGCGGTGGACCGACGTGTCGCCGCGCATTGCGGTCGATTATCGGCTGGGGAGCGAGGGAGGCGACAGCGCGCTGCTCTATGCCTCCGTGGCGAAGGGGTTCCGCAGCGGCAGTTTCGATGGGCGGGCGCGCAACATCAGCTTCGCGCTGGACCGGCAGGGCGCGATCGCGCCGGAGACGGTGTGGACCTATGAAGCCGGGGTGAAATCCGACTGGTTCAACCGGCGGCTGCGGGTGAACGCCGGCTATTTCATCAACGATTATACCGACATCGCCTTTTCCGCGTCGCGCGTGACGGCGGGGCCGCCGGAGATCTTTCGCCAGAATGTCGGCGATGCGCGGATTCAGGGGCTGGAGGTCGAATGGGCGGCGAACCCGTTGCCGGGGCTGGAGATCGGCGGGTGGATCGCGACGCTGGCGGACCGCTTCACGCGCCTGGCCTCAAGCCCGGGGTGCGGCGCGTTCGTTGCCGATGAGCGCCAGCTCGACCTGCGGTTCACCCCGTCGTTCCGCTATCAGCTGCGCGCCGCGCTGACCCGGCCGATCGGCGACGCGCAATGGCGTGTGGGCGGCGATGTGAGCGGCGCGTCCGACTATAACATCGCCTTGTGCAACGAGCCGCAGCACCGCGTGACCAACGCCGAAACGGTCAATGTGCAGGCCGGGATCGACTGGCGGGACTGGGGCGTGATGATCGCCGCGACGAACCTGACCGATCGCCGCTACAATAGCGGCAGCGTGGGGACGATCGGTTATCCGATCGCCCCGCGCGAAGTGACCGTGCAGCTGCGCCGGCGGTTCTGACCGCCAGCGCCCCTGCCCCGGTTTCCTGATCGGATCAGTGCAGCGCCAGTTCGTTGCGACCGACGACCATGTGGTGAACCTCATCCGGGCCGTCGGCGAAGCGCAGGTGGCGCACGTCGGCGTAAAGCTCGGCGAGCGGGGTCCATTTCGACACGCCGGTCGCGCCATGGATCTGGATCGCCTGGTCGATGATCTGGCAGGTCTTTTCCGGCACCATCGCCTTCACCATGCTGACCCAGACGCGCGCCTCGCGGTTGCCAAGCACGTCCATTGCCTTGGCCGCCTTCAGCACCATCAGGCGCATCGCCTCAATCTCGATCCGCGCGCGGCTGACGAGTTCGAGGTTCTTGCCCAGCATGATGAGCGAGCGACCGAATGCCTCGCGCGAATTGCCACGCTTCACCATCAGGTCGAGCGCGATTTCCGCCTTGCCGATGGTACGCATGCAGTGATGGATGCGGCCCGGCCCGAGGCGGACCTGCGAGATCTCGAACCCGCGGCCGACGCCGAGCAGGATGTTCTCCTCCGGCACGCGCACGTTGTTGAAGCGGATGTGCATGTGGCCGCGCGGCGCGTGATCCGCGCCAAAGACGTGCATCGGCCCGAGGATTTCGACGCCGGGGGTGTCGATCGGCACGAGGATTTGCGACTGCTGCTGCGAGCTTGGCCCATCCTCGCTGGTGCGGACCATGGTGATCATCACCTTGCAGCGCGGATCGCCGGCGCCCGAGATGTAATATTTCTCGCCATTGATGACCCATTCGCCATTTTCGAGCACCGCCTGGCAGCGGACGTTCTTGGCATCCGACGAGGCGACATCGGGCTCGGTCATCGCATAGGCGGAGCGGATCTCACCGGCGAGCAGCGGCTCCAGCCACTGCTTCTTCTGTTCGGGGGTGCCGACACGCTCAAGCACTTCCATGTTGCCGGTGTCGGGGGCCGAGCAGTTGAGCGATTCCGAGGCGAGCGGCGACTTGCCGAGTTCGGCGGCGATATAGGCATAGTCGAGGTTCGACAGCCCCTCGCCGGTTTCGGCGTTGGGGAGGAAGAAGTTCCACAGGCCCGCGGCCTTCGCCTTCTCCTTGGCGCCTTCGAGCAATTCGAGCTGGCCCGGCGCGAAGCTCCAGCGGTCCTCGCGCCCTTCGCCGAGGCGGACATATTCCTCCATGATCGGATCGACATTCTCGCGGATGTGCCGCTTGACGGCCTCGAACAGCGGCCGGGCGCCCTCGGACATGCGCAGATCGTCGAGCTCGGGAATGGTGAAGATGTTGGACACGGGGGACGCAAGCCTCTCTTGATGATTGGCGCCAAGGCTAGCGCAGCGCGGATCATGCGCGAAATGACGTTTGTCGATCACGCACATGAGCACCATTCATGGCATGCTGCCGGCAAAGGTTTCCTGCACCAGCGCCCGCAGCCAGGCATTGCCCGGGTCCCGCGCGGCACTTTCGTGCCAGAGCAGCTGGAGCGGCCATGCCGCGATCCGGAACGGCAGCGGCAGTACCTGGTGGTCAGCGACCGGCCTCAGCGCACGGGCATGGGCATCGAGCAGGGTCAGGATCATGTCGCTGCGCGCCACCGTCTGCCATGCCGACCAGATGTTCTGGCAGCGGACGCGCACGGTGCGCGACAGGCCTTTCGTGGCCAGCGCCTGATCCTCGAGCCCCAGCCCGGTTGAGCGGGGCGAGGCGTGGACGTGGTCGCAGGCAAGATAGGTCGCGAGATCGATCGCGCCGTCGATCGCCGGGTGACCGCGCCGTGCCGCGACGACCATCGTATCGGTGCGCAGCGGCTCGGCAAGCAGGCCGTCGATCGCCGCGCTTGGCACGTCGATCGCCATGTCCAGCTCGCCATGCGCCAGCGCGGCGGCGATCTCGCTGCGCCGGAAATTGACGCTGACCAGCGTCGCGCCGGGCGCCTGTGCCAGTGCGCGCGAAACGAGATCGGCAAAGAAGCGCGCCTCGTTCGCCTGGCGCAGCCCGATGCGAAAGCTGCGCTGCGTGGTGGCGGGATCGAAACGCGCGGCGGCGACCAGCGCCTGTTCCACCATGCCCAGCGCGTCGCGCACGGGACCGATGATTGCGCGCGCGAGCGCGGTCGGCACCATGGCATTGCCGAAGCGCACGAAAAGCTCGTCATCAAAGGCGACCCGCAGCTTGGCCAGCGAGTGGCTGATCGCGGATTGCGTCAGGTGCAGGTGCCGCGCCGCCGCGGTCACGCCCCCGCGCGAATAGATCGCCTCGAACACGCCGAGGAGGTTGAGGTCGATCCGACTGATCGGCCGGGTCATTCGCCCCGTCGCGCCGCGGCGGCTGCCGCGCGATCCGGGTCAAAGGCGGGGCGCTTCATGGTGAAGGTGTCGCTGTTGCGCAGATAGGTGCCGGTGCCATGGACGCGGCCGATCAGCCCCATGGCGGCCGTATCGAGATGGAGGCGTTCGCGATCAGTGACGAAGGCGTCCTGGACATGCGCGACCACCACCTCGCCCACGGCGATCACCTGGCGCGGGCCGATCTCCAGCATCTCGCGCCGGACGCATTCAAAGCTGACCGGCGCGCTGGCGATCAGCGGCGGTGTCACCCGGCTGGCGGGACGCGTCGCGATGCCGGCATAATCGATCTCGCTGACATTGCGCGGCGCATCGACGCAGGAGAGGTTCATCGCCTCGGCATCCGCCTCGCTCACCAGATTGATGACGAATTCACCGGTGTCGAAGATGTTGGTCGCGGTGTCCTTGTTCGCGCCCGACGCGTCCTTCAGCAGCCCCAGCACGACGAGCGGCGGATCATCGCCCATCGCGTTGAAGAAGCTGTAGGGCGCGGCGTTCACCACGCCGTTGCGCCCGCGCGTGGTGACCCAGGCGATCGGCCGCGGCGTGACGGTGGACACCAGGATCTTGTAGCGGTCGCGCGGCGCGAGATCGGACATGACGAACTGCATGCCGCCAGCGATGTCATCATCGGGCGGCGGGTGAAAGAGACTTGTCGCGTGCAGCCACGCGCCGCCGCTTTCGATCCCCCCGCACAACCGGGATGATGCAGATCAGTGACAAAGCAGCGTAACAGCGCCCCCGCCTACGACAATCGCGCTTTGTGTTGCTGGACCCCCGGCCCATTGCTGACAAGGATGTAGGCAAGCAAAAGATGGTAACGGGGGAATGCATTGACGCAGGGATATACACGCCGGTCGCTTATCACATCGGCCGCGGCGGGAACGATGCTCATCGCATTTCCTGCCGCCGCGCGCACCAGGACGACCAGCACGGCCATTCCAAACCTGCTGACCCGCCAGTTTGAAGAACGGCTGACGCTAAATCCCGAAATGGCGACCTTCTTCGGGATTGATACTGGAGAACGGGCATCATTGCGCAGCCGGTTCAGTGAAAGTTCGTTGAGTGGACTTGACCGGGCGAGGCGGACGACGGCGAAACATCTTCGCGAGCTTCAGGCCATGCCGGACACTGATCTTTCCGATGAGCACCGGCTTGAACGCGAGGTATCGCTTTTCGACCTGGAGGCGCAGCACGCGCTGAACAGCTTTGCCTATCACGCCGGCAGCGGCCCCTATGGGCCGACGCCGCTGGAATCCGCCTATCAGAACAGCACGCTGTTGCTCCGCGACTTCCACCCGGTCACCAGCCGTGACGATGCAGAGGCCTATCTTACCCGGCTGGCGCTGATACCGGGGCTGATCGACGGCGAGAGCGCGCAGATCACGCGCAATGCGGCGGCCGGCGCGATCGCGCCGCGCGTGATCGTGGCGCAGTTGATTGCCATCCTGACGGCGGCTCGGGACGCTGATCCTGCCAAGGACGGGCTGGTCACCGCGATCGAGACCAAGGCCTCCGCACTAAAGCTGGCCGGCTATGGCGCGCGAGCACAGACAATCGTGGCGGATGGCATACGGCCCGCGCTGACGCGCCAGATCGCGGCGTTGCAGGCCGTGCTGCCGCGGGGAGCGGACGGCGCCAAGGCGGGCGTGGGCGTAGGCCGATTGCCCAACGGCGCTGCCTATTACGAAGCCTGCCTGCGCATGCATACGACGACGGACATGACGGCCGACGCGATCCACGCATTCGGCGTGGCGCAGGTCGCCACGCTCTCGACGCAGATTGACGCTCTGCTGAAAAGCCAGGGAATGGCGAGTGGCAGCATCAAGCAACGCACCAGCGCGCTGGCCGTCACATCCGACCAGGCATTTCCGGATACGGAGGAGGGGCGCGCGGCGATCATCGCGTACCTGAATGACCGGCTGGACCGCGTGAAGAAGAAGCTGCCCGAGGCATTCGGGCAGCTCCCCAAGAACGGGTATGAAATCCGCCGGATGCCGCGGGAAATGGAAGACGGCAATCCGTTCGGCGTCGCCTACCCCGGTGCCGCCGATGGCAGCCGGCCGGGCGTTTTCTTCATCAACCTGCAATCGATCAGTGACTGGCCGCGCTATACGCTGCCCACGCTCGCCTTTCATGAAGCGGCGCCTGGGCATTTATTCGACATCGCGCTTCAGCTCGAGGCCGGCGAGCTGCCGCTGTATCGCCGCACCTGGTTCTTCAACGGCTTTCGTGAAGGCTGGGGCCTGTATGCGGAGCAGGTCGCGGACGAACTGGGCATGTATGACGATGATCCCACCGGGAAGATCGGCTATCTGCAAAGCCATCTGTTCCGCGCTGCGCGGCTCGTCGTCGATACCGGCATCCACAGTCGCGGGTGGGATCGCGAGCGGGCGATCGACTATCTGACCGAGCATAGCTCGATGACCCGCGATGGCGCTGCCAAGGAAGTGGACCGCTATATCGTGATGCCAGCGCAGGCTTGCAGCTACATGATCGGTCATACGACCTTCACCCGGCTGCGCGAGGAGGCCAGCAAGCGGCCGGGCTTCGACCTACGGGCTTTCCATGACTTCGTGCTGCAAGGCGGGGCGATGCCACTGACGGTGCTGGAACGCCGGCTGAAATCGTGGCCAAGCGCCTGACAACCGCTAACCATTTAACGGATTGGACTATAGCCTGCGCGGATCGTTGGCGTTACTCGCACGCGATCCGCAACCGGGGCCCATGACATTGACGATCCGCAGTATCGAGCATGAGCTCTACAGTGACATCTTCGTAGGCGACAGTGAAATGGCGCGGCTGATGCGCGCCCATGACTGGTCCGCCACGACGCTTGGCGATCCCGACTGTTGGCCAAACGCGCTGAAGGTGGCGCTTCGCCTGCTGCTGACGTCGCGGTTCGAGATGTGGCTCGGCTGGGGCTCCGACATCCATTTCTTCTACAACGACGCCTATCGCCCGACGCTGGGCAACAAGCATCCGCAGTCGCTGGGCACCCCGACGCGGATCCTGTGGGCGGAGATCTGGGACGACATCAAGGATCGTCTGGCGACCGTCTACGAGCAGGGCCAGTCGACCTGGGACCGCGCGCTGCTGCTGGTGCTGGAACGCAACGGCTATCGCGAGGAGACCTACCACACCTTCTCCTACAGCCCGCTGATCGGCGACACGGGTGCGGTGGAGGGCGTGTTCTGCGCGGTGTCGGAGGAGACCGATCGCGTCATCAGCGAGCGCCGGCTCGAATCGCTGCGTGAGCTCGCCTCCGGCCTCGCCGCGGCGCAGGGCCGCACGCAAGTGGTGGAGGCGGTGCAGACCGGCCTTGCGCATAACCGTTCGGACCTGCCGTTCAGCATCGTCTATCTGTTTGGCGAAGACGGTGCGCCGCAGATGGCGGCCCATGCCGGGATCGCGGCCGATCATCCGCTGACGTCGGCAGAGTGCTGGTCGCTTGACCGCTTATCCGACAACAACGCGATCCTGGTCGAGGATGCGCCGCCCGGAGACCTGCCGACCGGCAATTGGGACCGTTCCCCGTCGCGCATCGCGATCGTTCCGCTGGGTGCGCAGGTCGGGCACCGGCCGCGCGGCGCGCTGGTGGTCGGGCTCAACCCCTATCGCCCGGCGAGCGACCAATATCTGAGCTTCCTCGACCTGCTGGGCGGGCAGATCGCCTCCGGTCTGGCGAGCGCCGACGCGCTCGAGGCGCGCACGCGCGAGCGCGACCGGGTGCGCGACCTGTTCCGTCAGGCGCCCAGCTTCATGTGCATCGTGACCGGGCCCGACCACCGGTTCGAGCTGGTGAACAACGCTTATCTGCAGCTGGTCGGCCATCGTGACCTGATCGGCCTGTCGGCGCGCGAGGCGCTGCCGGAGATCGCCGGCCAGGGCTATTTCGAGCGGCTCGACCACGTCTATTCCACCGGTGAGCCCTACATCGGCCGCAACGTGCCGGTGATCGTCGAACGGCAGCCGGGGGCTGCGCCCGAGGAGCGGTTCGTCCACGTCGTCTACCAGCCGATCCGCGGCGAGGATGGACGCGTCACCGGCATCTTCGTCGACGGGTATGACGTGACTCACCAGAAGCGCGCCGAGGACCAGCTGCACCAGCTGAACGAGACGCTGGAGCATCGCGTCGCCGAGCGCACCGAGGAACTGCGCGCCGCGCTGGAGAAGCTGCACCATGAGGCGGCCGAACGCGCGACGATGGAACGCGCGCTGCAACAGGCGCAGAAGCTGGAGGCGCTGGGCAAGCTGACCGGCGGGGTGGCGCACGATTTCAACAACCTGCTGCAGGTGATCAGCGGCAATCTGCAATTGCTCACCCGCGATGTGGTGGGGAACCCGCGCGCGGAAAAGCGCGTCGAGAATGCCATGGCGGGCGTCACCCGCGGCGCCAAGCTTGCCTCGCAATTGCTCGCCTTCGGCCGGCGGCAGCCACTGGAGCCCAAGGTCATCAACCTCGGGCGGCTGGTGCGCAGCATGGACGACCTGCTGCGGCGGTCGATTGGCGAGGACGTGGAGATCGAGACGATCGTCGCCGGGGGGCTGTGGAACACGCTGATCGACCCGAGCCAGATCGAGAATGCGATCCTGAACCTCGCGATCAACGCACGCGATGCGATGGCGAACGGCGGGCGGCTGACGATCGAGGCGAGCAACGCCTTCCTCGATGACGAATATTGCCGCCAGCATGAGGATGTGAACCCCGGCCAATATGTGATGATCGCGGTGACCGACACCGGCAGCGGTATCCCGCGCGAGCTGATCGACCAGGTGTTCGAGCCGTTCTTCAGCACCAAGCCGGAGGGCAAGGGCACCGGGCTGGGGCTGTCGATGGTCCATGGCCTCGTCAAGCAGAGCGGCGGCCATGTGAAGATTTACAGCGAGGTGGACGAAGGAACGACGATCCGCATGTACCTGCCGCGATCGGCCGAGGACGAGGATATCGTCACCGAGATCAGCGCGGGGCCGGCACGCGGGGGGTCGGAAACCGTGCTGGTGGTGGAGGACGACGACGAGGTGCGCGAGACCACCGTCGCGCTGCTGACCGAGCTTGGCTATCGCGTGCTGAAGTCACGCGACGCGCTGAGCGCGCTCAGCGTCGTCGACAGCGGCATCCCGATCGACCTGCTGTTCACCGACGTGGTGATGCCGGGGCCGCTGCGCAGCCCGGAGCTGGCGCGCAAGGCGAAGGAGCGGCTGCCGGAAATCGCGGTACTGTTCACGTCCGGCTATACCGAGAATGCGATCGTCCATCACGGACGGCTGGACCCGGGCGTCGAGCTGTTGTCGAAGCCCTATACGCGCGAGGCGCTGGCGCGGAAGGTGCGCCATGTGCTGGGGTCGCGAACGGCCCCGTAGCGCGCGGCGGCGGCCTGCCTGCGGCGATGATCGGCCTCGGATGGCGCAGGACCGGACAAGCCCTGGCCAGCGTTTAATCGCGCCGGTCGGGGGCGTCGCGATCGTGCGCCAGATCGACCGCGCTCCCCTGTTTTTCCGCGCGCGTGCGATAGAGCGCGGAGCGGGCGAGGAGCATGAAGGCGGCCGGCGCGGTGCAGGTCAGGAACAAGACGACGAGCAGCTCGTGAATCGACGGGCGGGTGCGCAGGACCGAGAAGCAGACGATCGAGGCGCTGACGATCAGCAGCATCCCGAGGCTGGCGCCGAGCGTCGGCGCGTGGACGCGGTCAAAGAAGGAATTGAGCCGCAGCAGGCCGATCGACCCGATCAGCGTGACGCCCGCCCCGGCGAGCACGAGCAGGCCGACGAGCAGCGCTGCCCAGCCGGGAAGGTCCGGTGCCTGGATCATTCGATCACCTCGCCGCGCATCAGGAATTTGGACAAGGCAACGGTGCCGACGAAGCCGAGGAGCGCGATCGTGATGGCGGATTCGAAGTACAAGGTGCGCCCCGTCTGGATGCCGAAGGTGAGCAGCAGCAGCATCGCATTGGTGAAAAAGGTGTCGAGCCCCAGCACGCGATCCTGCGCGCGCGGCCCCATGGCCATGCGATAGGCTGCACACATCATCGCCGCGCCGAGCATGACCTGCGCAGCCGTGATGGCGAGGGCGAGGACGATCATCGTCACCGTTCAAAGATCTCCATCAGCAGCGATTCATACCGGCCCTTGATCAGCTGGATCCAGCTTTCCTCGTCCACCAGGTCGAGCACGTGGAGCAGCAAGGTGCCGCGGCGGCGATCGAAGTCGACCCACAGGGTACCCGGCGTGGCGGTGACGATCAGCGCCAAGCAGGCGATCGCCTGCCGGTTGGTGAGCGAGATGGGGATGGTGATGAAATCGGCCACCCGGTCGCGCCGGCGCGAGACGATGATCGCCGCCACCGCCAGGTTGGAGCGCAGGATATCGACCGCGACATGGCCGAAGAGCCGCGGCAGCGGGCGAAGGTTCACCCGGATGGGCGGGCCGGCGTAGAGCGCGGCAAAGGCGTGCGTAGCGAGCAGCGCGGCGGCCGCGCCGAGCAGGATCTGCCCGGGCGACACCGACTGGGTGAGCATCAGCCAGATGCCCAGCAGCGCCAGCGCGAGGAGCGGATGCGGGAGCAGGCGGCGGATCATGGCCGCCCCTCCTGCGCGGCGATGCGCGAGGCACCGAGCACGGCCTGGACATAGCCCTGTCGATCGCCGAGCGACTGGCCCGCGCGCTCCATGTAGCGCATCACCGGCCCCGCGAAGACCATGAGGCCGAGGCAGACGACGAGCAGCAGGCCGACCGGCACCGCCTCGCTGACGCGCAGCGCAGGCTGCGGCATGTCCGACGGGCCCCAGATGAGGTCGATGCCCGCACGGCTGGTGGAGATCAGCGTGGCCAAGCCCGAGCCGATCATCAGCGCGATCAGCACCCAGGTGGCAGGCGCGACCTTTTCACCCAGGTTCAGCAGGCCGTCGATCATCGCGAACTTGGCGATGAAGCCCGACAGCGGCGGAAGCCCGGCGATCAGCAGCGCACAGAAGGCGAAGCCGCCGCCGATGATCGCCAGCGTCGCCGGGATCACGACGCCGACCTCCGTCTCGCGTTCGTCGGGCGGGCCGGCATATTCATCGTCGAACACCGGCTCCCCCACGGCGAGCGGCCCCATGTCACGCCGGTCGATCAATTCGATCAGCAGGTAGAAGGCGCTGATGCCGAGCGTCGAGCTGACCAGATAGAACAGCGCGCCGGCAAGGACGTCGCCCTCCCCGGCGCCGACCGCGGCGAGCAGCGTGCCGGCCGAGACGATCAGCGAATAGCCGGCGATGCGCGTCAGCGTGCGGACCGCGAGGACGCCGATCATGCCGAAGGCGATCGTCGCCATGCCGCCGAACAGCAGCCATTCCTCACCAAAGTTGCCGCCCTGGATGCCGAACAGCAGGAGATAGACGCGCAGCAGCGCGTAGATGCCGACCTTGCTGAGGATCGCGAACAGCGCCGCGACCGGCGGCGCGGCGGCGGCATAGGTGCGCGGCAGCCAGAAGCCGAGCGGGTACATGCCCGCCTTCACCAGGAAGGCGATGCCGAGGATCGCCATGCCGCTTTGCAGCAGCGCGAGATTCTCCGGGCCGACGGCGCGGATGCGCAGCGTCAGATCGGCCATGTTGAGCGTGCCGGTGACGCCATAGACCATCGCCGCGCCGATCAGGAACAGCAGCGAGGTCGCCACGTTGATCGCGACATAATGCAGCGCGGCCTTGATGCGCGCCTTGCCCGATCCGTGCAGCAGCAGGCCGAAGGACGCGGCCAGCAGGACCTCGAAGAACACGAACAGGTTGAACAGGTCGCCGGTCAGGAAGGCGCCGTTCAGCCCCATCAGCTGGAACAGGAACAAGGCGTGGAAGCGCGGCCCGGCGCGGTCCCAGCGCGCGGTGGCATAGATCAGCGACGTGAGGCCGAGGGTGCTGGTAAGCACCAGCATCAGCGCGGACAGCCAGTCGAGCACCAGCACGATGCCGACCGGCGCGGGCCAGTTGCCGACCAGATAGGCGACGGTCGCACGCTGCCCGGCGAAGCCGGCGGAGGCGACCTGCATGAGGAGCGCGATCGAGACGCCCAGCAAGGCAGCGGCGGTGCCGAGCGCGATCACGCGCTTTGCCACCACGCGCTGCTCCTTCAGCAGCAGGATGATCGCCGCCGCCACCATCGGCAGCAGCACGGGAGCGATGATAAGATGACGTGCCCAGTCCACCGTCATTCGCCGTCGTCCCCGTCGACATGGTCGGTCCCGGTGATGCCGCGCGAGGCGAGCAGGACGACGAGCAGCAGCGCCGTCATCGCGAAAGAGATGACGATCGCGGTCAGCACCAGCGCCTGGGGCAGCGGATCATCATAGCCGCTGGCATCCCCGGCGATGGCGCCGACGATCGGCGGGGCATCCACCTTCAGCCGGCCCATCGCGTAGATGAACAGGTTCACCGCATAGGACAGGAGCGACAGGCCAAGGATCACCTGGAAGGTGCGCGGGCGAAGAATCAGCCACACACCCGACGAGGTGAGGACACCGATGCCAAGGGCGAGAACAAGCTCCATCAGACGTGCTCCGGCGCGGGATCGACCGGCGGGCTCTTGCGCCGCACGGGGGTGCGGATCGACTGGTGTGCGATCGCGATCAGGATGACGCCGGTGGCGCCGACCACCAGCAGATAGACGCCAAGGTCGAACAGCAGCGCGGTCGCCGCCGGCACCTTGCCGATCACCGGCAGGTCCAGATAGCGGAACCAGGAGGTGAGGAACGGCCGGTCGAACAGCATCGCGCCCGCCCCCGTCCCGGCCGCGCCGAGCAGGCCGATCGCCATCCAGTTGATCGGCCGGACCCGGAGCCGCGCCTCCACATGGCGGGTGCCCGAGGCGATATATTGCAGCACCAGCGCGATCGACATGGTGACGCCGGCGGCAAAGCCGCCGCCCGGCAGGTCATGCCCGCGGATCAGGAGGTAAAGCGCGAACACGATGATGACCGGGAACAGCCATTCGATGATCACGCGCGGCGCGAGCAGATAGTCGGAGAGCGTGTCACCGCGTTCCCGGCCCTCGCCCGCGTCGTCATAGGCGTCCTGCCGCAATTGCTGCTTGGGCAGGCCGACGCTTTCGCCAGCCGGGCGGAAGCGGCGCAGCAGCGAGAAGACGGTCAGCGCGACGATCGCCAGCACGGTGATCTCGCCAAAGGTATCAAAGGCGCGGAAATCGACGAGGATGACGTTCACGACATTGCGGCCACCCGCCGCGACATAGGATTGCTCCACAAAGTAGCGCGAGATGGTCGCCGGCAGCGGGCGGGTCATCACGGCATAGGAGATGAGCGCCATGCCGGCGCCGGCCAGCACCGCGAGCAGGAGATCGCGCCCGCGGCGGAAGCGTACGCGGGACGGCGTATGATGTTCGGGCCAGACGTCGGGCAGGCGCTGCGGCAGCCAGCGCAGGCCGAGCAGCAGCAGCACCGTCGTCACCGTCTCGACCAGCAGCTGCGTGAGCGCGAGATCGGGGGCGGAAAGCCAGACGAAGCTGATGCAGCTAATCATGCCGACGCCCGACACCAGCACCACCGCAGCGAGGCGATGGTATTTCGCCTGCCAGGCGCCGGCGATGGCGAGCACCGCGCCGATCACCCACAACATGCCAAAGCCCGGATCGAGCACGGTGCCGAGCCGCGTGCCGAGCGAATAGCCGTGGCTGAGGAAGGGGAGCACGCCCGCAAGGCAGGCGACCGAGACGAGGATGCGCAATTGCGGCTGCAGCCGGCTGGTTCCCGCGCGCGGCAGGACCCAGCGGGCGCCGGTGACGAGCCAGTAGAGCGCGGCATCGAACATGCGGCGGCCCTTGAGCAGGCCGACGAGCGGCGGCGCGCTCATCGCGTTCAGGCGGCGGGCGAAGATCACATAAGCAAAGGTGCCGAGCACCATCGCCACCACGCTCAGGAACAGCGGGAAGTTGAACCCGTGCCAGATCGCCAGGCTGTACACCGGCATGCGTTCACCGAGCACCGAAGCGGCGGCGAGCGAGAGCACCGGGCCGATGGTGATCGCCGGCACGATCCCGATGAGGAGGCAGGCGAGCACCAGCACCTCGATCGGCACGCGCATCCAGCGCGGCGCCTCGTGCGGGACGCGGTCAAGCTGTGGCGGCGGGCCGAAGAACGTCTTGTGGATGAAGCGCACCGAATAGAGCACGCTGAAGATCAGCGCGACCGTGACGAGATAGGGCAACGCCTGATCGAGCCAGGTGTCGTTGTAATCCTCCAGCGCCTCGGCGAGCAGCATTTCCTTCGACAGGAACCCGTTGAGCAGCGGCACGCCGGCCATCGCCGCAGCCGCGACCATCGCAAGCGTCGCGGTGATCGGCATGAAGCGGTAGAGGCCGCTCAGCTTCCTCAGGTCACGCGTACCCGCCTCATGATCGATAATGCCGGCGGCCATGAACAGCGATGCCTTGAAGGTCGCATGGTTCAGCGTGTGGAAGATCGCGGCGACCAGCGCGAGCGGGCTGCCGATCCCCAGCAGCAGCGTGATGATGCCGAGGTGGCTGATCGTCGAATAGGCGAGCAGCCCCTTCAGATCCTGCTGGAAGATCGCCGCCCAGGCGCCGATCATCAGCGTCGTGATGCCGGTGAGCGTGACGACGAAATACCAGGTGTCGGTGCCGGCCAGCACCGGCCATAGCCGCATCATGACGAAGATGCCGGCCTTCACCATCGTCGCCGAGTGGAGATAGGCGGACACCGGCGTCGGCGCGGCCATGGCGTGCGGCAGCCAGAAGTGGAACGGGAATTGCGCGCTCTTGCTGAAGGCGCCGATCAGGATGAGGATCAGCACCGGCTTGTACAGCGGATGCGCCTTGATCGTCTCGCCGGCCGAAAGGACCACCTGCAGATCGTAGCTGCCGACGATCTTGCCGATCAGCACCACGCCGATCAGCAGGCACAGCCCGCCCGTCGCGGTGACGAGCAACGCCATGCGCGCCGCGGTGCGCGCGCTTTCATTCTGGTGCCAATAGCCGATCAGCAGGAACGAGACGAGGCTGGTCATTTCCCAGAAGAAGGCCAGCTGGACGAGGTTGCCCGACAGGACGAGGCCGAGCATCGCGCCCATGAAGGCAAGCAGGAAGGAGAAGAAGCGCGGGACCGGGTCTTCCGGCGACATGTAATAGCGGGCGTAGAGGACGACGAGGAAGCCGATCGCCAGCACCATCATCGCGAACACCCAGGACAGGCCGTCGAGCCGAAGCACGAGGTTCAGGCCGAGCGAGGGCAGCCATTCGACACGGCTTTCGAGCAGGCCGCCGCCCGCCAGCGCAGGATACAGCAGCCCCACCAGGATGGTGCCCGCGAGCGCCGTTACCCCGGCGATCGATGCGGCGGCGGTACGCGCGCCCGGCCGCAACAGCGCGGCGGCGAGGCTCCCCGCGAACGGGAGCAGAAGGATCAGCCACAACAGGCCTGTGCCAGACGTCGGTATCCCACGACCTCCAATGGATGCGATGATTTCGGCAAAGCCAACGGTTCTGGGGGACTATCGCGAAAAACGCGCGAGTGCCACCCCCACGGACGGACAGATTTGCCGCCAATCACCGCGCCGGGAGCGCCCACGCAGCGTAAATCCCTGGATTGTGAAGGATGTGGCGACGGGTGGCGG
>NZ_LAZX01000079.1 GCF_000980895.1 Sphingomonas sp. Ag1
GACCTACAACCGCTTCTCCCAGGTGCAGCGCGCGCCCGGGCTGAACAGCGAAAGCTGGCTGATCGATGGCGGGCTGGACGTCTCTTATGAGGTGGACCTGTTCGGCCGCGTCAGCCGCAACGTCGAGGCGGCGCGCGGCGACGTCGGCGCGGCCGAGGCGGATGCCGAGGCCGTGCGCGTGTCCGTCGTCGCGGAAACGACGCGCGCCTATGACGATGCGGCATCGGCGGCCGAGCGGCTGGCCGTGGCGGAGCGAATCGTCGCCTTGCTCGACCAGTCTCTGCGCGTCACCGAGCGGCGCGTTGAGGTGGGCATGACGACGCCGCTCGACGCGACGCGCATCGCCGCGCTGCGCGACCAGCGGCGCGCCGACGTGCCGACGATCGCTGCCGAGCGGCAGGCGGCGCTGTTCCGGCTGGCGACGCTGACCGGACGCACGCCGCAGGAGCTCCCGCCGGTCGCGGCACAGCGCGACCGGATGTTGCGCCTCGACCAGCCGATCCCGGTCGGCGACGGGGCAGGGCTGCTCGCCCGCCGGCCGGACGTGCGCGCCGCCGAACGGCGGCTCGCCGCGGCGACCGCGCGGATCGGCGTTGCGACGGCGGATCTCTATCCGCGCATCACGCTCGGCGGATCGATCGGGCAGACCAGCACGGGGCTGGGCAATCTGTTCGGCGGCGGGCCGCTCAACTGGCTGATCGGGCCGCTGCTGAACTGGAACCTCAATCAGGGCCGCGCTCGCGCGCGGATCGCCGGGGCGGAGGCCGACACGCAAGCCGCGCTCGCCACGTTCGACGGCACGGTGCTGACCGCGCTGGAGGAGACGGAGACCGCCTTGTCCAATTACAAGCAGGCGATCGAGCGGCGCGCGGCGCTGAGCCAGGCGCGCGAGGCGGCGGAACGAGCGGCGCGGATCACCCGCGCGCAGCGGCGCGAGGGGCAGATCGACAGCCTGTCGCAGCTCGACACCGAACGCACCTTTGCCGATGCGGAGGCCGCGCTCGCGCTGGCGGACGCGCAGATCGCGCGCGCCCAGATCGACGTGTTTCGCGCGCTGGGCGGCGGCTGGCAGACCGGGGGGACGGTAGCGCCCCCCGGCTGACCCGAATGCGGCTGATCGGCGCGGCATGATGCAATTGGCTGCGATGCGACTCGCAAAATCGCTTCTGGTGCGTTTAAGCGGTCGCCATGACGATGCCGACCGACGAGGAACTGGAAAAGCTGGGCGCTGCGTTCGATTTGTTCGCGCGCCGCTACAAGCTGGCGGAGGCGCTCGGGCCGGAAAAGCCGCTGAACGAGCTGGACAAGCAGATCCTCTCCTATGTCGCGAAGAATGACGGCTGCGGGCCGACCGATATCGCGCGCTATCTGGGGGTGGCCAACACCACCATCTCCTCCGCCACCGACCGGCTGGTGAAGCGCGATCTGCTTCGCCGGCAGCGGCCGGAGGCGGATCGGCGCGCCGTGGCGCTTCACCTGACGCCCGCGGGCGAGCGCCGGGTCGCCGTGCTTCAGGCGATGTATGGCGAGCTTCATCGCCGAATGCTCGCGCCGCTCGACCCCGTCGAGCGGCGGCAGATGATCGCCATGATGGCCAAGGTGGCAAATGACGACACTTGAATAGTACGAAGTTCGTGATACTTTCCTGACGGCGCGCAACGGCGTCGCCAGGAGAGGTTCATGGCAATCACGATCAACGGCACCCCGGTCGATCCGCCGGCGGATGCGCGCGTCTCCCTGCTCGATCTGATGCGCGACCGGCTGCATCTCACCGGCACCAAGATCGGCTGCAATCAGGGCGCATGCGGCGCCTGCACGGTGCTGATCGACGGCCAGCGCGCGCTGTCGTGCCTGACGCTGGCGGTGCAGGCGGATGGCCGCTCGGTTACGACGATCGAGGGGCTGGGCGCCGACGGGCTCCACCCGCTGCAACGCGCGTTCCTTGAGCATGACGGCTTCCAGTGCGGCTATTGCACGCCGGGCCAGATCTGCGCCGCCAGCGCGATGCTGGAAGAAGTCGCCGCCGGCATGCCGAGCTATGTGACGCGCGACCTCGCCGCGCCAGCGCCGCTGATGCGCGAGGAAGTGCGCGAGCGGATGAGCGGCAATTTGTGCCGCTGCGGCGCGCATAACGGCATCATCGACGCGATCATGGCGGTGGCCGGGGAGCAGGCGGCATGACGCCGGTGCAATATCGGCGCGCCGAGAGCGCGAGCGACGCGATCCGGCTGGCCGGCACCGCAGGGCACCGGCTGCTCGGCGGTGGCACCAACCTGGTCGATCTGATGCGCAAGGGCGTCGAGCGGCCGGACACGCTGGTCGATGTGACCGGCCTTCCCGGCGCGATCGAGGAAGCGGCGGACGGCAGCATCGTGATCGGTGCCGGCGCGCGCAACAGCGCGATCGCCGCTCACCCGCTGATCCGCGCCCGCTATCCGATGCTGTCGCGCGCGATCCTCGCCGGCGCGTCGGCGCAGATCCGCAACATGGCGACGGCGGGCGGCAACCTCCTGCAGCGGACGCGCTGCGTCTATTTCGCGGATGCCGCGGGTTCGCGCTGCAACAAGCGCGCGCCGGGCAGCGGCTGCGACGCGATCGGCGGCTTCACGCGCTATCACGCGATCCTCGGTACCTCGCCCGCCTGCATCGCCACGCATCCCTCGGACATGGCGGTGGCGCTCGCCGCGCTCGACGCGCGGGTGCATGTCGCCGGGGCGGAGGGCGCGCGCGTCCTGCCGCTGACCGACTTCCACCGCTTGCCGGGCGACCGTCCCGATATCGAAACGCAGCTGGCGCCGGGCGAGGTGATCGTCGCGATCGAGCTGCCGCCGTCGTGCCTCGCGCCGCGATCGGATTATCGCAAGGTGCGCGATCGCGCCTCCTATGCCTTTGCGCTCGTCTCGGTCGCGGCGGGGCTGGTGATCGAGAACGGGCGCATCGCGGAGGCCCGGATCGCGCTGGGCGGCGTGGCGCACAAGCCATGGCGGGCGTGGCGCGCGGAGGCGGCGCTGCAAGGCGAAGCGCCAGGCGAGGCGGCGTTCATGGCAGCGGCCGAGGCGGAGCTTGCCGCCGCCGATCCGCAGCCGGGCAATATGTTCAAGGTGACGCTGGCGACGCGGACGCTCGCCGCCACTCTTTCCGCTCTTTGCGAGGATCAGGCATGAGCAGGGTACAGAATGTCCTCGTCGGCACGGTGCGCAGCGCACTCGGCTGGGTTCCCGCGCAATGGCTGCCCGGTGGCACGCCCGATCCGCTGATCGGCCGCCGCGGCGCAGTGGGGCGGCAGGCGGCGCGGCTCGACGGCGATGCCAAGGTGCAGGGGCAGGCGCGCTTCGCCGCCGAAGTGCCGCTGGACCAGCTGTGCTACGCCGCGCTCGTCCACAGCACGATCACGCGCGGGCGGATCACGCGGCTCGACACGGCGCGCGCCGAGGCGGCCGATGGCGTGCTGCTGGTCGTCACGCATCACAACATGCCGCGCGTGTCCGGCCCCTCGCTGATCGCGATCACCGATCCGACCGCGGTGGGCAACAGCAGCCTGCCGATCCTTCAGGACGATCAGGTCCATTATAACGGCCAGGTCGTCGCCGCCGTCGTCGCGGAAACGCAGGAGCAGGCCGATCATGCCGCATCGCTGATCGCGATCGACTATGCTGCCGAGCCCGCCGAGACCCGCTTCGAGGAAGCGAAGTCCGGCGCGCGCATCATCCCGTCGCTACTGATGGAGCGCAATCACCTGTCGCTCGGCAAGGCGGAGCGGGAACTCGCCCGCGCGGCGCATGCGGTGGACAATATCTATCGCACGCCCTGGCAGAACCATAATGCGATCGAGCTTCACGCGCTGACCGTCGCGTGGGAGGGCGAAAAGCTCACCGTGCACGACACGACGCAAATGATCGCGTCGGAGGCGGCGACGCTGGCCAAATTGTTCGGCCTGAAGCGTGAGGATGTGCGCGTTCTCTCGCCCTTCGTCGGCGGCGGTTTCGGCGGCAAGGGCTTCTGGGATCATCAGGTGGTCGCCGTCGCGGCGGCGCGGATGGTCGGCCGCCCGCTTCGGCTGCAGCTCAGCCGCGAGAGCGTCTATCGCATCGTCGGCGGGCGAAGCGCGACCGAGCAGCGCGTGGCGCTTGGCGCCGATACGGAAGGCCGCTTCACCGCGCTGATCCATAACGGCTATTCGGTGATGCCGCCCTATGGCGCCTGCCCCGAGGCCTATACGCTCGGCACGCGATCGGCCTATCGCGCCAAGAGCTTTGAGATCCTGCAACGCCATATCGACATGGCGGTGGTGCCCAACACCTTCATGCGCGCGCCCGGCGAGGCGATCGGCACCTTTGCGCTGGAAAGCGCGGTCGACGAACTGGCGCACGAACTGGCGATCGATCCGATCGAGCTTCGCCTGCGCAACCTGCCCGACAAGCACCCGATCACCGGCGCGCCCTTCTCGCAACATGCCCCGGCCAAATCCTGGGCGGACGGCGCGGCGCGCTTCGGTTGGGATCGCCGCTCCGCCACCCCCGGCGCGCGGCGCGAGGGCGAATGGCGCATCGGCATGGGCTGCGGCAGCGGCAGTTTTCCTTATATCCGCATGCCCGGCGCCGCCGTGCGCCTGACGATCCGGCGCGATGGCGGCGCGACGCTCGCCTGCTCGGCGCAGGAAATGGGCATGGGCACCTCGACCGTGCTGGCGCAGCAGGTTGCCGACCGGCTCGGCATCCCGCTCGACGCCGTCGTGATCGAAACCGGCGATTCCGATCTGCCGCCGGCGCCGATGGCGGGCGGATCGGGGCAAAGCGTGTCGATCGCCGGCGCGCTGCTCGCCGCGTCGGAGAAGCTGCCGGGCGAATTGCTCCCGCTGGCCGGCAATGACAGCCCGCTGGCCGGATTGCGCCCGGGGGAGATCCGATTGGGGCAGAAAGGCATGGCAAGCGCGGCCGATCCCAGCCGGCACGAAAGCTTCCGCTCGATCCTCACCCGCGCCAATCTCGACGAAGTGAGCGTCACCGCCACCGGCACGCCGCCGCTGGAAATGATGAAATTCGCCATGCACTCCACCGCCGCGATGTTCTGCGAGCTTCGCGTCAGCGACGTGACCGGGGAAATCCGCGTCGATCGCCTGCTCGGCTCGTTCGATTGCGGCGCGATCCTCAACCCGCGCACCGCCGCCAGCCAGTTTCGCGGCGGCATGATCATGGGCCTTGGCCTGGCGCTCACCGAGGAGACGTTGCTCGACGAACGCAGCGGGCGGATCATGAACCCGACGCTGGCCGATTATCACATCCCCGCGCACCTCGACGTGCCCGATATCGAGGTGATGTGGACCGGCATCCCCGACCCGCGATCGCCGCTCGGCGCGCGCGGGATCGGCGAGATCGGCATCACCGGCGTCGCCGCGGCTGTCGCCAATGCGGTGTTCAACGCCACCGGCAAACGCGTGCGCGACCTGCCGATCACGCTCGACAAATTGCTGTGACGTGACGAGGGCGGCACCGTCGGTGAGAGTACCGCCGGTCGCCGCCAGATACCGGCACCACCGGCCCTGAAGGGGGCAATTGCACAACCTGGATTAAAGCATCCCGGCACAGGCTTTGCTGTCCGGGAACCGGCGGCCGTTCGGTGACTTACCAACGCATCGTTGACGTCAATTGAGGAAGACAGATGTCGCGGACGGCGACCATTGCCTCGCCACTTCGGGCCATTCCCCCGGCCAGTCCCTATGTCATCGGCCTACGCGACATGCTGCGCGATCGGGCGCCCCCCATCGCCCGCTTCGATGTCGGTGATCTCACTGTCGAGGTGAAGGCATCGCGCGATTCCATCTTTGCCATCGTGCGGCGTCCGGGCGCGGGCGGCCTTGCGATCCGCGCCGCCTTCCTGCCGGTCGAATTCACCTGCCGGAAGGTGCGGGCCCAGCCCGGCGAGGCGGTGCGGCTGCGTCTCACCAGCGCGATCGGCGAGCATCTGATCGGTTTTGCCGCGAACCGTGACACGCTGGAGCAGTTGCGGGTCATCACCCACTTCACCCCCGCGGAACCGATCGTCCTGCCCTTTGTGCCGCGCGACCTCTACCCGCTGGGCCCGCACGACGATCCGCTGCAGGCGCAGGGCACCGTCGCCGCGTCGCAGCGCGGGATCAACACCGGCCTCGTCTATTTCCGCCTGGACGAGCCGGCCTTCGGCAACGTCCTCTATGTCCAGAACCTGACCGCGCTGAACGACTATCTCCGCGCCACCGATACCAAGCCGCGCGAGATTGTCGGCGGTGTCTGGCCGGAGCTTGGCTGCAGCCTGCCGACGCCCCCGCCCAACGCTGATCCGGCGGAGGTCGCGCTGGCGGCCGGCCAGACGGTGACGCTGTCGGACGCGATCCTGATCGTCCGCCATCACGCGCCGCCACACGAACGCGCATCGGCGCGCCAGTTCGTCCAGATGCTGGGCGCCGCCTACCGGCTGCTGGATCTGCCGCCGGTCGACTATCGCGACTGGGTCGATCGCGCGGACCGCACCGCGCGCGACCTGGACGAGGCGCCGGAGGCGACGATCCGCCATTACGGCCACCGCTACGTCCATCCCTATACCGCGGCGGAATATCCCGACATCATGGTGCAGATGTCGGTCATCACCGCGCTGCACGACTGGGGCAAGTGGCGCGGGGAGGCGCATCCGCTGAAAGCGGCGCTGAAGGCCGGCCTGCGCAAATTCTATGACCCGAAGCTGCGTACGCTGCGCCGCTACCTGCCCAATGTCGGCAAGGACAAGAATGCCGACGCGGTCGACAGCTGGTACCTGTATCACCCGCTCGTCAACCTGGGCTTCCTCGCCCTCGACGGGGAGGCCGACGCGCGCGAGCTGTTCCTGGGGTCGATCGACTATGCGGTGAAGGCGGCGCAGCATTTCGACTATCAATGGCCGGTGCAATATGACGTCACCGACTTTTCGGTGATCGAGCGCGATGCCCCCGCCGACGGCCGCGGGCAGACTGACGTGGGCGGCGTCTACGCCTGGGTGATGCTGCAGGCGTTCGAACTGACCGACGACAAACGCTTTCTGGACGAGGCGCGCGCCGCGATCGACGCTGCGATGGGACTGCGCTTCAACGTCAATTACCAGGCCAATCTCACGGCCTGGGGCGCGGCGGCCTGCATGCGCCTGTGGCGGATAACCAACCAGGACGTCTATCGCGAACAAAGCTACGTCTATCTCGCGAGCTTCCTGCACAATGCGGTGATCTGGCAAAGCCGCCTCGACCATGCGGTGCATTACGAAACGTTCATGGCGGTCACGTGCCTGCAGGACGCGCCCTACATGGCCATGTACGAATGTTTCGACAGCTTCGTCGCCTTTGAACATTATCTCGACGACGGCGGCCCGGATCTGGAGCCGGAGGCGCGAATGCTGATTGCCGAATATGGCAAATACGCCCTGTCGCGCGCCTGGTATTATTATCCCGACGCGCTGCCGCCGGAGGTGATCGCCGATCAGCAGCGGGAGAGCAACGGCCATGTCGACCGCGCGCTCTCCTTCCCGCTGGAGGACCTGTACCCGGACGGCCAGCCCGCCGGGCAGGTCGGGCAGGAGGTCTATGGCGCGGGCGCGGCCTTCATCTTCTGCACGCGCGCCTTCCACCATGTCGAGGGCGCGCCGTTCCTGCTGTTCTGCGACAATCTGGTCCGCGCGGTGGAACGGACCGGCGATCATTCGCTGACAATCCTCCTCGACGGTGGGGAGACGTGCGTGGCGAACCTCCGGCTGGTGCGGCTGAAACGGCGGACGCTGCCCCGGAGCAATGTCACCACCGCCGGGGGCGACGCGATCCGCCCCCACACGGTCTCCCGCGACCGGATCGACTATCACGTCCCGGCGAACGGCCGCCTCATCCTCACCTGGGAATAATCATGCTGATCGATCGTCGCGGTCTTGCCGGCAAACGCATCCTGCTGACGGGCGGGACGACGGGCTTTGGCCGCGCGACGCTGGCGCTGCTCGCCGCCGATGGCGCGCGCGTGCTCACCTTCGGGCGCGATCGCGCGGCGTTGGACGATGCGCTCGACGATGCGCGGACAAGGGTGACGGGGGAGGGGGAGGTCAGCGGCCTCACCGCCGACGTGGCAACCCGCGCCGGCATCGACGCGGTGTTCGCGGCGGTCGACGAAAGGCTTGGCGGGCTCGACATGCTGGTGGCCTGCGCGGCGCTCGGCGCCCAGCCGATCGACGAGATGGGGGACGACGACTGGCGCTACGTCGTCGACACCAATCTGGTTGGCTATCTCGCCTGTGCCCGCGCTGCGCTCACCCGGATGAAACGCCAGGAGGGCGGGCACCTGCTGTTCGTGGGTCGATCAGCGCCGAGGTCAAGGCGGTGGGCGAAAGCGTCTATGCCGCCACCAAGGCCGGCATCCAGGCCTTTGCCGAAACGCTGCGCAAGGAGGTCGCGCACGTTGACATCAAGGTCAGCGTGATCCAGCCCGGATCGGTCGATACCGACATGCAGGAATGCAGCGGGCAGGAGCGTGCCGCCGCGCTCACCGATCACCGGATGCTGCACGCCCGCGAGGTGGCGGAGGCGATCCACTTCATCCTGACCCGCGGCCCCGCCACTGACATCGTCAACCTGCGGATCGAACCGCGTCTTCAGAAAACCGCCTGATCGCGCGCCGACCCGGCCCGAATGGTTTGTATATTCCGGTTCGTGCCACGATGCTCTTCCGCAGCACTGCACTGGCCATGTAATGGGAGAGGATCGATGACCATGACCGACAACAGGGCTGAATCGCAGCTTCAGCCGGTCACGGCGCGTGCGGTCAGCTATTCCGGCATCGGCGGTCCTGATGTGATCTCGATCATCGAGCGCAGCGTCCGTGCCCCCGCCGCGCGCGAGGTGCGGCTGCGGGTTCATGCCGCGGCGGTCAACCCGACCGACATCGCCTGGCGCGACCCGGGCCGTCCCGACGGCCAGTGGCCGCTGATGCCCGGGATGGATGCGGCCGGGGTGGTGGAGGCGATCGGCCCTGACGTCATGCGCCTGTCGGTCGGCGACAAGGTGATGGCGGCGGTCCTGCCGGGCGGGCCGGACGGCGGCGCGCAGGCCAGCTACGTCGTCGTGCCCGAGGCGTCGGTGGTGACGATCCCCGCCGACACGTCCATCACCGAGGCGGCGACGCTGCCGATGAACGGGCTCACCGCGCTGTGTGCGCTGGACCATGCCGGGCTGTCGGCGGGCCAGGTGCTGGCGGTCAGCGGCGGGGCGGGGCTGCTCGCGCATTATGCCATCGCCATCGCCAACAGCCGCGGCATCACCGTCGTCGCCGACGCGAAGCCGGAGGAGGAGGATCTTGTGCGCGGCTATGGCGCCAGCATCGTCATCCCGCGCAGCGATGATTTCGCCGGCGCGGTCCGCCAGGTGGTGCCCGATGGCGCCGACGCGCTGCTCGACACCGCGCTGCTGGGCGAGGCGGGGTTCGGTGCGCTGCGCGATGGCGGGGTGTATCTGCCCGTGCGCGGCTGGAACAAGGGCGCCGAGCGCGGCATCGCGGTGAAGCCGGTCTGGGTCCGCACGGTGCTGGAACGGACCGACTGGCTCGAATTGCTGCGCAGCCTGGTGGAGGACGGCACGATCACGCTGCGCGTCGCCGGGGAATTCCCGTTAGAGGAGGTCGCCCGCGCGCAGCAACTGCTCGCCGCCGGCGGGATGCGCGGACGCCCGGTTCTCGTCATGTAAGCGGACGCACAGCCCGCCCGCATCACTGCTGGCCGGAATGTACCCGGCACAGCCGTAGGGCGCGGCCGATAGCGCCCGCACCCAGGCCAAACATCGCCGACAATATCACCAGATAGGCCGGCCCCGCGGCCTTCGCTGGCCCGTGCATCTGGTGGTCCGCGGTCTCGACCAGCAGGACCAGCGACAGACCGCAAAAGGCGCCCCATCCGACAAGGTGCCAGATCGCCCCGTCGCGCCGCGACCGCCACGCCGCCCACAGCAGCAGCGCGGCCACCGCAAGCTCGTCCAGCGCCATCGGAATGAACCGCGCACTGCCCCCGAACCGCGCGACTTCCCCCGCGATCAGCAACGCCGCGACGCAGCAGGCCAAGATGTTCAGCATCCTCATTGCCCGGCTGATAGGGACGGCGAGCGGCGCTCGGCAACATCCGTTGGCGAAACCCGCTCGACGCCGCTGCCGACATGCGGCAGGTGATCTGCCATGAAGAGACTTGCTCCAGCGGTCCTCGCCGCATTGCTCCTCGCGCCGACCGCCGCCGTCGCTGCCGGTCAGACCACCCCCGCCGTCTCCCCGATCCTCACCACGCCGGACGCGCAGGACGTGCTGTCCTACGCCCGGCCAGAGATCGCGCGAGTGACCCATGTCGATCTCGATCTCGCGGCCGATTTCGCCAGCCAGACGATGAGCGGCACCGCCACGCTCGACGTGCTCGCCGCGCGCGACGCGAAGGAGATCGTGCTCGATACCGACGGGCTGCAGATCGCCTCCGTGACTGACGCGAAGGGCCGCCCGCTGGCGTGGAAGGTGGGCGCCAGCGAGACGTACAAGGGCGCGCCGCTCACCATCCAGCTGAACGGCGCCAGCCGGATCGTCATCACCTATCGCTCCGCGCCCAATGCCCGCGCGCTGCAATGGCTGCCGCCGCAGCTGACCGCCGGCAAGAAGAAGCCGTATCTGTTCAGCCAGGGCCAGTCGATCAACAACCGCAGCTGGATCCCGACGCAGGACAGCCCCGGCATCCGCCAGACCTGGACCGCGAAGATCACCGTGCCGGCGGACCTCGTCGCGGTGATGAGTGGCGAGCGCCTGACCCCTGAGGGCGAACCCGCGGCAGGCGGCAAGCGCAGCTATCGCTTCGCGATGGACAAGCCGGTGCCGCCGTACCTGATTGCGGTGGCCGTCGGCGACCTCGTATTCAAGCCGCTGGGCAAGCGTACCGGCGTCTGGACCGAGCCGTCGATGCTCGATCGCTCGGCCTATGAACTCGCCGATACCGAGAAGATGGTGGAGGCGGCGGAGGGCCTCTACGGGGCCTATCGCTGGGGCCGCTACGACCTCCTCGTCCTGCCGCCGTCCTTCCCGTTCGGGGGGATGGAGAACCCGACGCTGACCTTCCTGACGCCGACTTTCCTGACCGGCGATCGCGCCAATGTCGGCCTGGTCGCGCATGAGCTGGCGCACAGCTGGTCGGGCAATCTGGTTACCAACGCCACCTGGTCGGACAGCTGGCTGAACGAGGGCTTCACCAGCTATTTCGAGAACCGGATCATGGAGCGGCTCTACGGCAAGGAGCGCGCCGATGTGGAAGCGGACCTGACCTGGGACGAGCTGGAGACGAACTTCCGCGCCGCGGGCGGCCGCACGACGCCGGGCACGCGCCTCCACGGCGATCCCGAGGGCGGGCAGGTCGATTACACCAAGGGCGCGATCTTCCTGAAGACGATCGAGGAGACGGTCGGCCGCGATCGGTGGGACGCGTATCTGCGCTCCTATTTCGATCGCCACGCCTTCCAGCCGCAAACCACGGCGGGTTTCCTCAAGGACCTGCGCGCGAACCTGATCCGCGGCGATCAGGCGCTGGAGGCGAAGCTTCAGCTCGATCGCTGGGCCTATGAGCCGGGGATGCCCGACAATGCGGTGCATGTGAAATCACCGCAGCTGGCGGCAGTGGAGCGCGCCGCCGCGGCCTTCGCGGCGGGCGGGCCTGCGTCGGCGATCGATACGAAGGGCTGGTCGACGCAATTGTGGCAGCGCTTCATTGCCCGGCTGCCGCGCACCCTGCCGGCTGAGCGGCTCGCCGATCTCGACCGCACGTTCCGCCTGTCGGAGCAGACCAACGGCTATATCCGCTCGGCCTGGCTCGAGCTGGCCATCGCCAACCGCTACGAGCCCGCGGTGCCCTCGATCGAGCAGTTCCTCACCAGCGTCGGGCGCACGTTGCTGGTCCGCCCGCTGTATCAGGGGCTGAAGGCGCAGGGTGACTGGGGGATGACGATCGCACGGCGCGTCTATGCCAAGGCGCGACCGACCTATCATCCGGTCACCGCCGGCGCGATCGACAAGGTGTTGGGCGAGTGACGGTCTGCCGCTGCGCACCCGCTCTCATGTGACGGGTGTGCAGCGGCTCAATAAGGTGGCTTGGCGCGCGCGCGCTGTTCGCGGGCGGCAGCCGCCCACCAGGCGAGATCGTCGGCGAAACGGGGGAAGGCGCGCTCCAGCGAGGCGCCGCCATCACCGGTTGGCCGGCCATCCACATCCAGCGCACGGCCGATCGCGCCCACTGCCAAGGTGCTCGACACCACGACCATGCCCATTTCGCTGAGCGTCGCGTGCCAGGCGACGCTGGCGTGCGCGCCCGCGAGGCGGCCGGCCGAATAGCTGGCGATGGCGGCGGGGCGCCAATACCATTCCTCCAGGAAGTGATCGGTCAGGTTCTTGAGGCCCGGCTGCTGGCCCCAATTATATTCGCCCGTGACGAAGACGAAGGCATCGGCCGCGCGGATCTTGCCGGCGAGCTCTTCCATCGCCGCCGGTGCCTCGCCCGCGGGATATTCCTTGTACATGCGGTCGAGCATCGGGAGGCCGACCGCCTTGGCGTCGATCAGCTCGACGTCCGCCCCCCGCGCGGCAAAGGAGCGGACGAGATAGTCGGCCAGCCGGATGCCCTGCCGATCGGAACGGTAGGAGCCGTAGAAGATCAGAATGCGGTCAGCCAAGGCACGTCTCCCGTGAAGCGTGCGTTGAATACCAGCGCTGCCCCCCGACGTCTCGATCTTTGCTTGTGACTATTGCAGCCAGGGGGCGATCAGCGCCGGATAAGGGTCGGTCGCGGTGACGCGGCCCATCGCGATCGCCTGAGCCTGCGCGCGCGACACGTCGCTGGTGAAGTTGGGCAGAACGTAAAGGTCCCGCGCCATGACCGCGGCATAGACCTGCTCGACCAGGTCGGCGACCGGCAGGCCGCTGTCGACGCCGGCACGCATCACCGCCTCCAGCGCGGCGAGCACGGGATTGTCCTGGCGTGCCTTCAACTCGTCCTGCAGCGCGGCGTGGCCGGTCTTTTCAGGGAACATGATGTTGGACTGCACCACGCCCGGCATCACGATCGTTACCCCGATGTTGGACACACGCTGAGTCAGGAGATCAAGGTAGAGCGCCTCGGTCAACGCGACGACGGCGTGCTTGGTCATCGAATAGGTGCAGAAGCCCGGATTGACCGTGATCCCGGCCCCGGACGCGATCGTGACGACATGCGCGTCATGTCCGCCGGCGATCATCCGCGGCACGAACGCCTTGATGCCGTGGATCACCGACCGCTGATTGACGCCGATCACCCAATCATATTGCTCCAGGCTGACCTCCCATGTCAGCCCGCTGGCGAAGACGCCGGCGTTGTTGATGAGGAGATTGATCGCGCCAAAGCGATCATGCGCAGCATCGGCAAGGGCAGAGACATGCGTCCAGTCCGACACGTCGGCCGGCACCGCCAGCACCTCGCCATGGCGCGCGAGATCCGCGGCTGCCTCCGTCAATGCGTCGGCACGGATATCGGAGATGACGAGCCGCGCCCCGCGTGCCTGGGCGCCGCGGGCAAGCGCGAGGCCGATCCCACTGGCCGCGCCGGTGATGACCGCAACCTTGCCGTTCAGGTCGCGCATCATGCCGGCACGTCCGCGGCGTGGGCCATCAGCGTCTGGTGGATCGGCAGTAACGCCTCCGAGTCCCAGCTGATCCGCTGCCCCACGGTGATGCCGCCATCGACCAGCTGATGCGTGCCGGTGACGAAGGCCGCATCGTCACTCGCGAAATAGAGCGCGGCACCGGCGATATCCTCCGGCCGGCCGGGCCGGCGCAAAGGCTGCATCCGTTCCGCCGCGTCGGCCAGTTCGCCCGTCATCTGGTCGGCGGCGGCGCGGCTGAGGCCGACCGACATGCCAAAGATCGGCGTGACGATGACGCCGGGGCAGATCGCATTGATGCGGATGTTGGCAGCGGCAAGTTGCGGTGCGCTGAGCTTGGTAAGGTGGATCACGCCGGCCTTGGCGACGCCATAAGCCAGCCCCCAGCCAGCCTCGAGCCCCGCAATCGAGGCGATGTTGATCACCGATCCCCCGCCGCGCGCCTGCATCAGCGGGGCGGCATGTTTCGTGCCGAGCATGGGCGCGCGCAGCAGCAGCGCCATGGTGGAATCCCATCCCTCCACCGTCATGTCCATCGGGCCGAGCGGCGTGCCGCCGGCGCCGGCATTGTTGACCAATATGTCGAGCCCGCCGAACGCGGTGGCGGTGGCCGTCACCGCAGCGGCAATGTCCTCCTCTCGCGTGACGTCGCAATGCTGGTAGGCCACGGCGTCGGGAAAGCGCCGGCCGAGCATAGCGCCCTTTTCATCCTGGACGTCGGCGACGAGGACGCGTGCGCCCTCCGCGATGAACCGCTCGACGATCCCCAGGCCGATGCCAGAACAGCCGCCGGTTACCAGCGCGACCTTTCCGGCGAGCCGCGCGGTGCCTGTGGCAACGCTCATCGGGCGGCGACCTCGGACAAGAGGGGACAGGCGATCCCACCGCACAGCTCGAGCAGCGTCCTCATGGCATCCTCCCCTGCACGGCCCGGCCGGCAATTAAGTCATTCGACCTATTTTGCCGAGGGGTATGTCACGGCGCGGAGCCAAGTCAATGGCGCGCCGTGGCGAGCCATGCAGTGCCTGATCCAGTTTGGCGTCGGGAACGCGGCGGCGCCTGATGTATTCGAAAACCATGGCAGCAGCGCAAGGAAGCAGCAGCGCGGCGTTCCGGACGCGCGTCGACGATCGGGAAACAGGCGCGGGCGCGGCGGGCGATCGGCCGCTTCGGGTGGTAATCCTGGGCGGCGGGTTTGGCGGGCTGGAGGCGGCCAAGGCACTGGCAAGGGCGCCGGTGGAGATCGTGCTGATCGACCGGCAGAACCATCATTGCTTCCAGCCGCTGCTGTACCAGGTGGCGACCGCCACGCTGAGCCCGTCCGATATCGCCTGGCCGATCCGCGCGATCCTGTCGGGGCAGCGCAACCTGACGGTGCTGATGGCGGAGGTGGAGAATGTGGATCCCGACCACCGCTTCGTGCGCACCAGCGGGGGCGATTTTGCCTATGACCGGCTGATCGTCGCGACCGGTGCAACGCATGGCTATTTCGGCAACGAACATTGGGCGCCGCACGCCCCGGGGCTGAAGCGGATCGAGGATGCGACGGAGATCCGACGCCGCATCCTGCTGGCGTTCGAACGCGCCGAACTGACGGGCGGGCGGACGGCAACGGCGGGAACCTGCACCTTCGTGGTGGTGGGTGGCGGCCCAACCGGCGTGGAGATGGCGGGAGCGATCGCCGACATGGCGCGCGAGGCCCTGCCGCGCGATTTCCGCCATGTCGACCCTGCCTTGTCGCGGGTCATCCTGGTCGAGGCGGGCGAGCGGCCGCTGGCGAGCCTGCCCGAGGAATTGAGCGAATATGCGCGCTGCGAGCTGGAGCGCCGCGGGGTCGAGATGCTGACCGGCGAGCCCGTCAGTGACATCGGGCCGGATCAGGTGACCGTGGGCGATCGGCGGATTGCGGTGGACGCGGTGATCTGGGCCGCAGGCGTGGCGGCGTCGGACGCGGCGGACTGGCTGGGAGCGGACAAGGACAAGGCGGGCCGGGTGAAGGTGGAAGCCGACCTGACCGTGCCGGGCCGGCCGGAGATCTTCGTCGTCGGCGATACCGCCGCAGCGACCACGCCGGATGGCGAGCCGGTGCCAGGGATCGCGCCCGCGGCCAAGCAGATGGGCCGCTATGCCGGCGAGGCGATCGCTGCTGAGGCGGCGGGGCGGCGCGCGCCTGCGCCATTCGCGTACCGGCATCAGGGCGACCTGGCCACGATAGGGCGCAAGGCGGCAGTGGTGCATTTCCCGCGGCTGACGCTGAAGGGCTTTCCTGCCTGGGCCGTATGGGGCGTGGCGCACGTCTATTTCCTGATCGGGATGCGCAATCGGCTGGCCGTCGGGTTCAACTGGCTGTGGGATTACCTGACCTTTGGCCGGCGCGCACGGCTGATCACCGAACCCGCCGAAAGCGCGCGGCACTGGAAGGCCGAGGATCTGGATGGCGCAAGCGCGTCATCGCGCGCAGCCGTGGCGAGCCGTTAGTCGATCCAAAGCGTGTGCGCGTCGATGCGCAGCTTCAGGATCAGGCGGGCGGCAGCGGCGCGGGCAGTGAGTTCCTGCGCGCGTGCCTCGTTGGCCTGACGCTCCGCATAGAGCCGGTCGGCGAGGTCGATCGCGCCGAGCTGCTGCCCGCGCGCGGCGAGCGCGGCGCTGCGTTCGGCACGCTCCACCGCCGCGCCGGCCGCAAGCCAGGCGGTCTGCCGCGCGCGGAATTCGGCCACGTCGGCGGCGGCATTGCCGCTGACTTCGCGTTCCACCACCACGCGGTCGGCCTGCGCGGCCCCAGCCTCTGCTGCGGCCTGATCCGACAGCGCGCGGCGGTAGCCGCCGCCCAGCGGGAGCGAGGCGAAGAGGCCGGCCCCCTGTTCCTCGCCGCCGCGCTCGCTGAACAGGCGCACGCCGAGCGAGGGATCGGCAACGCGGTCGGCGCGGGCGCGGCGCGCCAAGATCGACTGGCGTTCGGCGGTGCCGGCGGCGGCGGCGATTTCGTGACTGCGCGCGACGATCAGCCGTTGCAGCTCCAGCAGCCCCTCCGGCGGGATGGTGGGGGCAGCCAAAGACGGGGCCTCGGTGGGCAGCGGCAGGTCGGGGAACCGCGTTTCGAGCAATGCGCGGGCGCGATCGCGGACAGCGGCGGCCTCCGCCACTTGCGCTTCGGCCAGCGCGAGCGCGGCACTGGCCTGTTGCAGGTCAAGTTCGGCCGCGTCGCGCACCTGAACCCGGCGCTCGGTCGCGGCGACCAGCGCGCGCTGGTTCTCGACCAGTTTCGCCGCGTTGCGATGAAGGTCGGCGGCGAGCAGCCAGTCGTACCACAGCGTCGCGAGCGAAAGCGCGGCCTGATGCCGGGCATCCTCCATCCGGTTCTGCGCCACGTCGATGCCGAGCGCTCCGGCGCGGCGATCGAGCGCGGCCTTGCCGGGCAAGCGGAAGGCGCGGCTGATCGTCGCATCATATTCGACGAAATTGCCCTCGCGATCGACGCGGCGGCGCGACAGCGTGCCCTGCGCGGTGATTTCGTGCGGGCCGCGGCGAAGCGCCTCGGCCTCCGCCTCCGCCCCGCTGATCCGCGCGGTCGCCGCCTCTACGCCAGGTGCATTGTCGAGCACGCGGATGACGAGATCGGAGGGCGGCAGATCGGTGGTTTGTGCGGTCGCAGGCAGCGCGGCGCCCGCGAGCAGCAGCAATGCCCATTTCATGCGACGCGCCCCCCGTCCAGAATGGCGACGCTATGCCAACGGAACGGCAGGCGGCGGCGAGTGGTGGTGGCGATGTCCAGCGCCCGAGCCATCTGGTCTGCCGGGATATCGAGCGTGATGGCGATGCGGGCGAGCGCGCCGGCGACCCGCTCCACCGTGCCAGCGTCATCGAAGTCACGGCCGAGCACCGTTTCCGCGCGCTGGTGCACCGGCACATGAAGCGTATCGCGCAGGCCGGCGGCGATCGCCTCGGCATCCGCGACACCACAGGTCAGGGTAAGCAGCACCCGGCTCATGCGGACAGCTCCTGTTGGCGTTCGCCAAATCGTTCAAAGAGAATGGGAAGAAGGACGAGCGTCAGCAACGTCGAGGTGACGAGGCCGCCGATCACGACGATCGCCAGCGGGCGCTGGATCTCCGAGCCCGGCCCGGTCGCGAAGAGCAGGGGCACGAGGCCGAAGCCGGTGATGCTGGCGGTCATCATCACCGGGCGCAGCCGGCGTTCGGCGCCGGTCCGCACCGCCTGCGCCATCGGCATGCCATCGGCGCGCAGCTGGCGGAAATAGGCGACCAGGACGAGGCCGTTCAGCACCGCAATACCAAGCAGGGCGATGAAGCCGACCGAGGCGGGGACCGAGAGGTACTCGCCCGTCAGCCACAAAGCGACGATCCCGCCGACGGCGGCGAAGGGGATGTTGGCGAGGATCAGCAGCGACCCGCGCACCGATTTCAGCGTCACGAACAGGACGAGGAAGATCAGCAACAGCGCGATCGGAATGACCGTCGCCAGCCGCGCGGAGGCGCGCTGCTGGTTTTCGAACTGCCCGCCCCATTCAAGGCGGTAGCCCTGCGGCAGCGGGACTTCCGCAGCAACGCGGGCCCGGGCATCATCGACATAGCCGACGAGATCGCGGCCCGAGACGAACGCCTGCACCAGCGCATAGCGCGAGCCGCTTTCGTGATCGATGCGGATCGGCCCCTCGGTCTTCTCCACGCGCGCCAGATCGCTGAGCCGGGCAAGCTCGCCGCTGGGCGTCGTCACCTGGAGGTCGGCAAACCGAGTAGCGTCGTCGCGCGTGCCGTCATTGCTGCGGATCATCACGGGGACGCGCTTCTGCCCCTCGGCGACGATGCCCGCGGGCAGCCCCTCGAGCTGAGCGCGCAGCGTGTCCTGCAACTGGTCGATCGGCATGCCGGCGCGCCCCGCCGCGGTGCGATCGATATCGAGCTGGAGATAGTCGATATTCTCGTTGGCGACGGTCAGCACCTCGGCCGCGCCTGGGGTGGATTGCAGGACGTGCTGGATCCGCCCGGCCAGCCCGGCAAGCGTCTTCAGGTCGGGGCCGAAGATCTTGACCGCGAGGTCACCGCGCGCGCCGGTCAGCATTTCGGCGACTCGCATCTCGATCGGCTGGGTGAAGCTGGGGTCGAAGCCCGGCATTCCTTCCAGCGCGCGGCGCATTTCGGCGACGACGAACTCGCGATCGCCGCGCCATTCGCTGGCGGGCTTCAGCGTCACGAACAGGTCGGTTTCGTTGAGCCCCATCGGATCGAGGCCAATCTCGTCAGTGCCGGTGCGCGAGATGACGCCGGTGACTTCGGGCACCTTGCTGATCAGCTCCCGCTCGACGCGTGAGGTGAGGTCGAGCGAACGGTCGAGGCCGACGGTCGGCAGCTTGGTGATCTGGATCACCACCGATCCTTCGTCCATCGTCGGCATGAACGTCTTGCCGACCGCGCCATAGGCAAGGCCCGCGATGACCAGCCCGACGCCCGCCAGGGCATAGACCAGCTTCTTGCGCGCGAACGCGCCCGTCAGCAGGCGATGGTAGCGCGGGGCAAGCATCCGCATGACCCAAGGCTCGCGATGATGGCCGCTCTTGAGGCCATAGGAAGCGAGCACCGGCACCAACGTGAGCGCGAGCAGCAGCGACCCGGCGAGCGCGAACATGATGGTGAGGGCGACGGGGGCGAAGAGCTTGCCCTCCAGCCCCTGCAGCGAGAGCAGGGGCAGGAAGACGAGCGCGATGATGACGATGCCGGCGGTCACCGGCACGACAACCTCCGCCGTCGCGCGATAGACGATGTTGAGCCGGGGGGCGTTTTCCTCGCCCGGGCGGTTCAGCCGCTCGACGATATTCTCGACCACCACCACCGCGCCATCGACCAGCAGGCCGATCGCGATGGCGAGGCCGCCGAGGCTCATCAGATTGGCCGACAGCCCCATGCCGCGCATGAACAGAAAGGTGGTGAGCGCCGCCATCGGCAGCGTCGTCGCGACGATCGCCGCCGCGCGCCAATCACCCAGGAACAGGATCAGAAGCACGATGACCAGGATCGTCGCCTCGATCAGCGCCTTTTGCACGGTCTGCACCGCGCGACCGACCAGGTCGGAGCGATCGTAGAAGATCGTGATCTTCGTACCCGTGGGGAAGCTGCGTTCCAGCTCCGCCAGCCGTTCGCGCACGCCATCGACGACCTTGCGCGAATCGGCGCCGCGCAGCGCCATGACAAGGCCCTGAACGGCCTCGCCCTTGCCGTGCGCGGTGACGCCGCCATAGCGGGTCAGCGATCCCGTGCCGACAGTCGCGACGTCGCCGATCCGCACCACCCGCCCGTCGCGGGCGACGACCGCCATCGCCTCGACATCGCTGACGCTCTGGATCGCGCCGACCGCGCGGACGATCAGCGCCTCCTCCCCCGCCGCGATTCGGCCGGCGCCGTCATTGCGGTTGCCGCGCATGATCGCGTTGCGCAGGTCGTCGACCGACAGGCGCGCGGCGGCGAGTGCGGCGGCATCGGGGCGGATCTCATAGGTGCGCACGAAGCCGCCGAGCGCATTGACATCGGCGACGCCCGGCACGGTGCGCAGCGCGGGGCGGATCGTCCAGTCGAGCAGCTCGCGCTTCTCGGCGAGCGACAGCGGGCCGTCGATGGTGAACATCAGCACGTCCGACAGCGGCGTGGAGATCGGCGCCATGCCGCCGGTCACGCCTTCGGGCATGTCGGCCATGACGTTCGCCAGCCGCTCGCCGACCTGCTGGCGCGCCCAATAGATGTCGGTGCCGTCGGTGAAGTCGATCGTGATGTCGGCGATGGCGTATTTGGCGGTGGAGCGAAGCGTCGCCTGATTGGGCAGGCCGAGCGTTTCGAGCTCGATCGGGGCAATGACGCGGGTTTCCACCTCCTCGGGCGTCATGCCCGGCGCCTTCAGGATGATCTTGACCTGCGTCTGCGCGATATTGGGATAGGCGTCGACCGGCAGCGAAGCGTAGGCAAGCGCGCCGAGCACGCCGACCACCAGGGTCAGGCCGATGACGACCAGCCGATAGGATAGCGACCAGGCGACGAGCGATCGAAGCATCAGTTCTGCCCTGCGATCGACTTGAGCTCACTCACCCCGGCGACGGCGATCTGCTCCCCGGCGCGAAGGCCCGAGCGGATAACGATCATGCCATCGGCGCGGTCGCCGGTCGCGACCGTGCGCACCGCCGCGCCTTGGGGCGTGCGGACGAATACGCTGGGCTTGCCGTCGACATCGGTGACGGCAGCGGCGGGAACGGCGATCGCGCCGTCCGACGCGGGCACATAGAGGGTGGCGGAGACCGCACGGCCGGAAACCACCCCGGCGCTGGCGGGGACGCGCGCGCGCAGGGTAGCGGAGCGGGTCTGCGGATCGATCACGCTGCCGACGCTGGTCACCTCACCGCGCACGTCATCGCCGCTTGCGGCTGGCACGCGCACCGACATGCCGGGGCGCACCTGGCCCAACAGCCGTTCGGGCAGCTGCGCGGTCAGCTCGTAACGCCCCTGCGCATCGATGACATAGGCGGAGGTCGCCTCGCTCACCGGGCTGCCGGTGGTGATCGTGGCGGCGGTGATCTTGCCCGAAATCGGCGCGGTCAGCGTGTAGCTGCCGCGGTTGGGCGATCCGTTGACGAGGCGGACGATGCGGCGCTGCTCGTTCAGTTCCGCCTCCGCCTCGCGCAGCGCGGCGCGCGCCTCGTCAGCCCGCGATCCGGCGATGACGCCTTCACGGGCGAGCTGACCCAGGCGGCGGTCGTTGGCGCGGGCGACGGCGACGCGGGCCGACGCCTGGTCGATCCCGGCGGCAAGCGTGAACATCTCGCGCGCGGCGACGGTCGCCAGCGGCTGGCCGGCGCGCACGCTGTCGCCCTCCACCACCATCGTCCGGGTGACGACGCCCGGGATCACCGCAGCGACCGCGACGCGGGCGTTGGGCGGGGGGGCGAGCGTGGCGGGGACGGTGGCGACAGGCAGTTCGCTGACGCTTTCGACCGGGGCGAACGTGACACCAATCCGGGACAATTCGGCCGCCGACAGGGCGAGGGGGGACTTGCCGGCGGCCGCGGCGTTGCTGGTGGCGGCCTCATTGCCGTCCTCCGGTATCGCGTCATTGCCGCCGCACGCCGCGAGCGCGCCGAGCAATGCGAGAAGCAGCGGCTGTCGCCAGTTGCCGACCATGAAAGACGCCCCGATGTTGTTAGCCTGGGCGCGCCGTTAGCTTCGCAACCTGACAGGAACCTGTCAGAATGGGCCATGCGAATCCTTCTGGTCGAAGATGAAGCCGCGCTGGCCGAGCGGGTCGTCGCGAACCTCGCGCGGCACGGCATGACGTGCGAATGGCTGGCGCAAGGCGAGGACGCGGTGGATTTCGCCAGCGACGGCTTCACCGTGCTGGTGGTCGACGTCGGCCTGCCCGGCATGTCGGGAATCGAGCTGGTGCGGGCGCTACGCGTCAAGGGCATCGCCACGCCGATCCTGATCCTGACCGCGCGCAGCGGGTGGGAGGAAAAGGTCGAGGGGCTGAACGCGGGCGCCGATGATTTCATCGTCAAGCCAGTACGCACGGAGGAGCTGGTCGCCCGGATCCACGCGCTGGCGCGGCGTGCGGCGGGACATAGTGCGACGCGGATCACCGCCGGGCGGATCGCGATCGACACCGCATCGGGCGAGGCATGGCTGGACGACCAGCCGGTGCCGCTGACCGCGCGCGAATTCCACCTGCTGCAGCTGCTGGTCTACAATGCCGGGCGGACGCTGACGCGGCAGAGCATCATCGACAGCCTGTATCCGCTGAGCGAGGAGCGGGACGAGAATGCGATCGAGGTGCTGGTCGGCCGATTGCGGCGCAAGATCGGCCGCGAGCATGTCGTGACGGTGCGCGGCCTCGGCTATCGGTTCGCGGCATGAGCCAGCCGCTGCACAACAGCCTGCGACTGCGGCTGATCGTCGGATCGGCCCTTGGCGTGATCCTCGCGGTCCTGCTCGCGGGGCTGTTCATCGGATATTTGTATCGCAGCCACACCACCGACCGTTTCCAGACCGAGCTGGATCACCATCTGGGCGAGTTGGTGGCGCTGATCGACTTCGATCCGCAAGGGCGCCCGGTGGTGCGACAGCCGCTGTCGGATCCGCAGTTCAACGTCGGGCGATCGGGACTGTACTGGCAGGTTGACGGGCCGCGGGGGAGCGCGCTGTCGCCCTCGCTCGCCGACGGGCTGCGGCTGATCCCCGCCGCGGATGAGGCGTGGCATCGCGGGCGGGCTGGCGCGGAGGAAGAGGTGCTCCAGCGCAGCGCGCGCGTGTTGCGGGACGGGCAGCCACTGACCGTCACCATCGCCTCGGCGCAGCACCTGCTGGAGGAACAGGTGGACCATTTCCGGTTCGACCTGACGCTGTCGATGACGGTGGTCGGCCTGTTGCTGCTGGGCGGGGCGGCGCTGCTGGTGCGATTCGGCCTGACGCCGGTTCGCCGGCTGGGTGAGGAGGTGGACCGGTTGCGCAACGGCGAGATCGAGCGGCTGGACCCGCATGTCCCGGCCGAGTTCGAGCCGGTCGTCACCCGATTCAACGCGCTGCTGGAGGGGCAGGCGCAGCTGATCGCGCGAGCGCGCACGGAATCGGGCAATCTCGCGCACAATCTGCGCACCCCGCTGGCGTTGATTACCGCGGAGGCCGAGCAACTGGAAAACGGCGGCCAGACGCAGAGCGCGGCGTTCCTGCTTGAACGCTGCCGCATGATGCAGCGGCAGATCGACTATCACCTTGCCCGTGCAGCCGCGGCGGGCACGCGCGGGGCGGGGACGCGGACCGCGGTCGCGCCGCTGCTGGTGCGGATCGTGGAGGCGATGCAGCGCCTCCATGCCGATCGCGGGATCAGGGTCGTGATCGACCTTCCCGACGGGCTGCGCCTGCCGTGCGACAGCGGTGATCTGGCCGAGATCCTGTCCAACCTGATCGACAATGCCTTCAAATGGGCGCGCAGCACGATCACCGTGGCGGGCGGGGATGACCGGATCACGATCAGCGATGACGGGCCCGGCATTCCCGCGGCGCAGCGCGCGCTGGTGACCAACATCGGTATCCGGCTGGACCCGGCGACGCCGGGGACGGGCCTTGGCCTGGCGGCGACGGCGGACCTGCTCCGCTTTTATGATGCGACGCTGACGCTGGACGATGCGCCACAGGGGGGGCTGAGCGTTACCGTCCGCTTTTGAACGTCTGCGTCGCGCGTCGGTGCTGCGCCGCGCTTCAGTGTTGCTCCTTTGTTACAGCAGGTAGCAAATCGCGTCGTGCCGCCGGAACTCATGCTCCCGCAATCGCGGTCGCGGCGTTTTCCCCGCCACAGGACAAAAGAAGCCAGAACGACAGGAAGCCAGCACGACAAAAGGGAGGAAGCCATGCAACGGTTCGCTCTTTTCGCAGGTAGTTCGACGGCGGCGCTCGGCGCCCTGATGCTTCCCGCGATCGCGGTAGCGCAGACCACTCCAGACACGACCCCCCAGACAGACCAAACGGCCACGGCTCAGGCGCCCACCCCCCGCACGGTGGCGGCGACAACCGAAGAAGACCCGGGCGACATCATCATCACCGGGTCGCGCATCGCGCGGCCCGCGGTGGACAATCCGCAACCGACCACCACCGTCGACGCCGCGACGATCAACAATCGCGGCTATCCGGAAATCGCCCGCGCGCTGAACGAGCTGCCCGGCTTTGGCGTGCCCGACAGTTCGCTGGTCGGCGACCAGGGCAACGGCTTTGGCGTCGGGCAGAGCTTCGTCAACCTGTACGGGCTGGGATCGCAGCGGACACTGACGCTGGTCAACGCGCGGCGGTTCGTGGGTGCGAACCCGGCGACGATCTTTTCATCGGGCGGCGCGGGCACGCAGGTCGACCTCAACACCATCCCGACCAAGCTGATCCAGCGGATCGAGACGATCTCCATTGGTGGCGCGCCGATCTATGGCGCCGATGCCATCGCGGGCACGGTGAACATCATCCTGCGCAACGATTACGAAGGGTTGGATGTCGACGGGCAGGTCGGGATCAGCCAGCGCGGCGATCTGGGCAACCAGCGCGTGCGCCTGCTCGCGGGGAAGAACTTTGCCGACGGGCGCGGCAACATCACGGTCAATGTTGAATACAATCACGATGACGGCCTGTTAGGCAACAAGCGCGAGATCATCCGGCGGCAGCTGGGCTTTATTGCGCCTGCGCCGGGCACGTCGCCCTTCAACCAGATACTCGTGGAAAACACGCGCACCTATCTGGGAACCCCGGCGGGCATTCCGTTCATCCGCGATGCCGCGCGACTGGTCCCGGCCACCGCGGGCGGCACGACGTCCGTTGTCCGCAATGCGGCGGGCCAGATCCTGGGTTTCGATCGCAACAGCAATCTGGTGCCGTTCAACATCGGAACTCCGACGCAGGACCCCACCACGTTTCTGGGCGGTGACAACCTGAACTTCGCCGACATCACCAACGCCCGCGTGAAGGATGACCGGTTCAACGCGGTGGCGCTGGCGAAATTTGACTTTTCGGACCGGATCACCGCCTTCGGCGAGGCGTGGTATTCCCGGAACAAGGCCACCAATCTCGCTGGTCAGCCGGTTTACAACACGGCCTTCTTCAGCGCGAGCGACCCAGGCGCCTTTGACGTCAACGGCAATTTCATCATCCCGCTGAACAATCCGTTCCTGACGCCGCAGGCGCGGGCATTGATAGTGCAGAACCTGACGGCGGCGGGGCTGCCCGCGGGCGACACGGACGTTTTCTACCTTGGGCGCGCCAATACCGATCTCGTCTCCGGCGTGGCGCGGCTGGATCAGGAAATGTACCGCTTCGTCGGCGGGTTGCGCGGCGATTTCTCGCTCGGCGAGCGGGTGTTCAACTGGGAAGTGTCGGCCAATTACGGCCGTACCAACAGCCGGTCGAGCCAGCCCTCGCTGGTGGAGCCGAACCTGCGGCGGGCGCTGAACGCCGGCTTCGACGCCAATGGCAATATCGTCTGCCTGCCGTTCAACCCGGACCCGAGCAACCCGGCGTCGCCGCCCAATGTGCCGCAATATAACGGCACCATCTCCACCACCTGCGCGCCGCTGAACCTGTTCGGTAGCGGCGCACCGAGCCAGGCGGCGCGCGATTATGTGACCACCAATGCGCGGACCGAGGCGATCACCTCGCAGCGCGATTTCCTGGCGACGCTGACCGGGCCGGTGTTCAAGCTGCCGGGGGGCGATTTCGCGATTTCCGTCGGCTATGAGAACCGCCGCGAATTCTCCCGCTTCTCGCCCGATGAATTCTACACCGAGGCGCTGGGCCGCTCGATCCCGATCCTTCCGGTGCGCGGGTCGTACACCACCAACGAAGTGTTCGGGGAGTTCCGCGCCCCGCTGATCGGGCCGGATCAGAACATCCCGTTGATCTACCAGCTGGAGATCAACGCGGCGGGCCGGTATGTCGACAATTCGGTCGCCGGCGGTGATTTCACCTGGACGGCGGGCGGCCGCTGGGCGCCGGTCGACGGCTTTGCGGTGCGGGGCAATTACACCCGCGCGATCCGCGCGCCGGCGGTGACGGAATTGTTCGCCGCCGACCAGCCGGCGTTCGATGGCGGGTTTGATCCGTGCGATTCCCAGAACCTGACCAGCGGGCCCAACCCGGCGGTGCGCCAGGCCAATTGCGCGGCGGCCGGCCTACCGACGGATTTCTCGTCGCTGATCAACTCGGTCACCGTGCCGATCACCGTGCTGGGCAATCGCGGACTGCAGAATGAGAAGGCCAATTCCTGGACCGTCGGCGGGGTCCTGACGCCCCGCTTCCTGCCCGGGTTTGCGCTGTCCGCCGATTATGTGAACATCAACCTCAAGAACACCATCGTATCGTCCAGTGCGACCGACGTGCTGAGCGGCTGCTACGACGCAACTGATTATCCGGACAATTTCTATTGCAGCCTGATCACCCGCGATACGACGCCGGGCGAAAGTTTCGGCCAGGTGCTGACGCTGGATGAGCCGTTCATCAACCAGGGCGGGCGTCGGTTTGAGGCAGTGATCGTCGAGGCGAGCTATCGCCGTACATTTGGCGAGATCGGGGTAAATGCCACCGTCAATTACCAGCATCTGATAAAGCAGGAGAACCAGATCAACTCGGCGACCCCTTGGGTTAGCGATCGAGGAGAGATCGGCCAGAGTATCGACCGTTTCAACGTCAATCTGACGCTGGATCGCGGGCCGATCAGCTGGTTCAACCAGGTGCAATATACCGGCCCGGCGGTGTTCAACGCGACCGATACGCCAACCACGCGCGAGTTCCGCGGGATCGGCAGCTACGCGATCTGGAATACCGCGATCATCATCCGTGCGAGCGACAATTTCGATTTCCGCTTCAACATCGACAATGTGACCGACCGGGGCGTCCCTTTCCCGGCGACGGCAGGAGCGGGGACGCTCAACACCTATTACCAGGGGCTGGTGGGCCGTGCGTTCCTGATGGGGGCGAACGTCCATTTCTGATGGGACGGGAGAGGGGCCGGAAAGCCGCCGCTCTCCCCCGCCCTATGCGTCAGAACAGCGGCGCCGCCATCGTCAGCAGATTATCGAAGAAGCGGCGCGGCAGCGATCGGGCGGTGACGCCGCCGGGGGAAATCTCGATCGCATCCGCCAGCCAGCGGCGCTGGTGCGCGCTGACCGCCTCGGCCAGCTCGGGCGACTGGATCAACATGTTGTTCTCGAAATTGAGGTCCAGGCTGCGGCGATCCATGTTGGCGGACCCGACCAGCACCAATGCCCCGTCCACCACCAGTGTCTTCGCGTGGAGCAGCCCGCCGCGAAATTCGAAGATGCGGGCACCGGCCCGGGCAAGGACGGGGTAATAGGCCCGGCTGATCGCGCCGGTGATGAAGCTGTCGTTGCGGTTGGGGAAGATGATGCTGAGGTCCACCCCGCGGCGCGCGGCGGCGACAATCGCGTCGAGCAGCGGGGGATCGGGCGCAAAATAGGGCGTGGTGATCACCACGTGATGCTCGGCGGCCGCGAGCACCGCGGCGAAAATGTTGGTCATGGTGGAGGCGGGGGACAGGGGGCCGGTGCCGACCGCGATGGCGGGATAGCCGTGACGCGGCGTGAGTGGCGGCTGGTCCGCGAACACGGCGGGCATGTCCTCCCCCGTTTCAACCATCCAGGCCGAAGCGAAGATCAGTTCCGCCTGGCGGACCACCGGTCCTTCGAAGCGGAAGAGGATATCGACCCAGGGAGCAAAGCGGCGCTTGGGCAGGAAGGCGGCGTCGGCGCAATTCTGACTGCCGCACCACCCAATGCGGCCGTCGATGACCGCGATCTTGCGATGGTTGCGAAGATCGGTGCGGTGGCCGGCGAGGAAGCCGATCCCCCAGGGGACCGTGAGCGAGGCGCATAGCCGCGCGCCCGCCGCGCGCATCGCCGCCCATTGGGGCGAGCGGATCAGCGAGCGCGAGCCGATCGCGTCCGCGACGATGCGGCAGGTGACGCCGCGCTGCGCCGCGCGGCAGATCGCATCGGCGACGCGCGAGCCGTTATGGTCGGTCAGCCAGATGTAGAAGGACAGGTGCACGCTCGACCGGGCGGCATCGATATCGGCGACGACACGGTCGATCGCGCTGTCGGCATCGGGCGCCACCCAGGGCGCGGTGGCGGTCGACAATGGCCAGCCGCTCGCCGTCTCACAGGTGCGAAAAGCGTTGCGTGCCACCGCGGAGGGCGGGTCCGGGGCTGGCGGCGGGGCGTGCTCGACCAGCGCGCGGTGGACGAGCCGCGTACGGCGACGAAGGCGCGGCGACACCCATGGCTCGCCAAACAACAGGTAGAGTATGGTTCCGATCGTCGGCAACGCGACCAGCAGCAGCAGCCACGCGGCGCGGGCATATGGCTCCCGCCGCTCCAGCAGCACGGCGCGCGCCACCACTGCGGTATAGACCGCAACCAGGATCAGCCATGGCGCCCAGCCGAGATGGTCCATCCGCCCTTCGCCGCGTCGGCCGAACGCCAACCGCGCCAGCCTACGCCTGTTTGCGAGGCGGGCGCCATCCCGTGTTGATGCGGATGGTCACCGCGCCGGGTCCGCCCAACGACCACGCCGGCGCTGCCAGCGCAACAGGCCGGTGACGAACAGCGCGGTGGGCGCCAGGCCGATCAGAACCGCGAGAATGCGGCCGACGACCCCGCCGGCTGATCCATCATGCAGCGGGCGCGCCCAGGCATTGATCGCGGTGCCGAGACCGCCGTCACGCACATTGTGCAACGCGACGATGCCAGCGCTACGCTGATCGACGAAGACATAGCTGCCGGGAAAGCGGCGGTGCGGGTCGCCCGGCACCTGGATGCGGACGCGATACGGCACGGCGGGATCGCCCGGCACGTCGATGAAGGCGAGCCGGGCATCGGGCACTGCCGCACGGACGCCGGCCAGCGCGCGGGTAATCGGCAGCGCCGGTCCGCTGCCTGCGATCGCTGGCGGCTCCGGCACCGCCGCGGTCGACAGCAGCGCCGCCTTGACCGCCGGCAGTGCGAGGATGACGCCGGTCGCGACAAGGATCAGCAGCAAGCCGCCGCTTCCCACCCCGACGAGCCGGTGGATGTCGTTGAGGCGGCGGATCGGCGGTGCTTTGCGACGGAACGCCAGCGCCTTGCGCCACGAGCCGCGCGGCCACCAGGCGATCAAGCCGCTCAACAGCAGCACCAGCATGATGACGCCCGACCAACCGACGACCTGTGCGCCGACGTCCCCCGCGAGGAGATGCATGTGCAGTTCGTAGAGCCAGCTCATCAGATAGCCGCCCCACGGTGCGACGCGCAGGATGCGGCTGCCATCGGCGGAGAACCACACCATCAGCCGCTGCGGGTGGCGCACCGTACTGGAAGTAGGCGGATAGTAGCGCGCCGGGATCGCGCCGCCGCCCCCGGTCACCTCGAACGACCATTTGCCCGCCGGATCGAAGCGTGCGGCGTGCGCCGTCGCCAGCGCACGATCCCACACTGGCGACGTCCAGCCCGGCGCGGGTGCCCGCTGCTCCACCTGCGTTTCGGGATGCAGCGCCGCGTCGATGCCGACGTAGAAGACCAGCGCCGATCCGGTGAGGCTGATCACGGCGAACAGCAATCCGATCGTTAGCCCCAGCCACAGGTGGATGCGTCGCGCGGCCGACCGCCAGGGCTGCCGTCCCGCCGTTACGGTCTGCGCTCCTGTCCGGGACACGGTCAGAACCGCGCGCGGATCGCGCCGAACAGGCTGCGCGGATCGGCCGGCGCGTGCAGCCGCTGGGTGCCGTCGTACCAGACATATTCGTAGCGATCATTGGCGAGGTTGCGCACCTGCGCGGACAGCTCCAGCGCGTCGTTCAGCCGATAGGCGAGTTCCGCGGTAAGCTGGAAATAGCCGCCATAGCGTCCCTGATCGTTGGCGGTGGTGAGTTCATAGGAGGATTGCCCATTGCCCCACAGCGAGGCGCGCCACGGCAGGGTCGTCGGGGCCCATTCAACGCCTGCGGTGACGACGTTCTGGGGGACGTGGTCGATCGCATTGCCCGCGGTGAGTGGGGCGTCGGGATCGGGCACGCGAATGACCGCCTTTTGATGCGACCAGCTGGCCCAGGCGGACAGGCCGGGCAGCGGGCGGACTTGTGCCTCCAGGTCTAGACCCCGGCGGCGGGTTGCGCCGAGATTGTCGAATTCACCGGAGGGATCGTTGAGGCGCCGGCGCAGCTCGCCACTCGCCGTCTGCTGCCAGACCGCGGCGCGCGCGGTCAGCCAGCGGCCGTGCGACAGCTTGACGCCGCCCTCCCACCCTTCGTTGATCGAAGGCGCCACATCGCGCACGCGCGGCGGCACGACAAAGGCGCCTGAGCCCGCGCCCACCTGAAAGGTGCGACCGTAATTGGCGTAAGCGGTCAGCCCGGCGGTGGGCGTCACCGCGACCGACAGCTTCGGCTGGCTGATCGTGCCATAATCGTTAACCGGTGCGCGCGCGCCGTTCAGCCGGTTCAGGAAGTCACCGTCGACCCGGTCAATCCGCCACGCCGGGGTGATCGTCAGCCACGGCGCCGGGGTGACGATCGCCTGAACATAAGCGCCGCCCACCGTGAGGTCGAAATCCTGGTCGCGCGTCGGTGCGGTGATGATCCGCCGGTCGGTCGTCCAGCGCAGGCTGCGATTGTGTTGCCATTGCACGTCGCCCCCGGCCTCCGCCATCAGCCAGCCCGCGGCATGCCAGTGCACGCCGGCGACCACGCCATAATGCTGTTCCTGCGTCAGCCGGCGCTGCTGCGCGACATTGGCGGAGAAGCGCACGTATCGATCGTCATCGTTGGTCGTCGCATAGCCGATCGCGGTCAGTGACAGGTCGCGCGCCAGATCGGCGTCGAGGTGCAGGCTGTACTGGCTGAGATTACGGGTGCCGCCGTCGGTCTCAGACACGGCATAGGATCGCCGCCGGTCGATATAGGCGTCGGCATCGGTGAGGTAGCCGGGCTCCTCGGCCGTGCTGCGGCTGTGCCGAGCGATCAGGCCGACCCGCGCGCCGCCCAAATCGTAGAACCACTTACCCGCCAGCGTCAGCCGGTCGAGGTCGGCGTGATCGCGGTAACCCCCCGTCCGGCGATAGGAGAGCGCGACATTCTGGCTGAGGCGGCCGGTTTCGACGCCGGCGGCGAGCTGTGCGTCAAAGGTGTCGAACGCGCCAGCGATGCCGCGCATGTCGAGGTAATTGCCGCCGGTGCGCGTCTTGATATTGGCGCTGCCGGCGATGGCATGGAGGCCCCAGCGCGGGTCGGACGTGCCACGTACCAGCTCCACCGCGGCGATATCGAGCGGCGCCACCAGGTCGATGAAGTCGGTTCGCCCGGCATTGTCGTTGGACGGGACGCCGTCGATCAGCAGCTTGACGGCGTTGATCTCGCCCTCTCCGTTGAAGCCGCGGATCGAGAAGCGGCCCGATGTCGTGCCCTGGTTGAAATCGGTCAGCACCACCCCGGGCAGGCGGGCGAACAATTCCCAGGCGTTGTCGACATTCTGCCGCTGGGCAAGATCGCCGCCGAGGACATCGACCGAGGTGAGCACATTGGCGGTGGAGCGTGCCATATCGCGCGCGGTGACGACGATGGCATCGTCGCCGATCGCAATATGGGTGTCGCCGCGCTGGGCGGAAGCGGCATCGGGAAGGGCAAGGACGGGGGAGGGAGCGGCGACGCACAGGGCGGCGCCGCCGAGCAACAGGCTGCGGACCATGACAGGACTTTCTTGCTGACGAGGGCCTGCCGGGCACGCGACGCGGCAGGGGCGCGACCGCGCGAACGCGAGGCGGCAGTGTCGCCGGCCGGTCAATCCGGTCGGCGCGTCAGATCAGCAGCGGTGGTCCGCGCAACGGAGGGCGCAGGTAGAGGGCGGCGCGCGGCAGGCGCCGCACCATCGGGCGAAGCGCCTGGCCTGCCACGATCGCCAGCGCGGCGACCAGCAGCACGGCGTCGACCGCACCCAGGAACTGCGTCGAAAGCCCGGCAAAGGCGCAGGGCATGTCGCCCCCGCCACCATCCTTGGACGAGTCACTGCCGGGCGTGGCATGATCCATACCCGGTATGACGATCTCCATCGTCTGCGGGCCGAAGCCCGAACAGACCGCGACGGTGATCCGCCCATCATCGGGAACGATCATGTAGCCGGTGGGGACCAGCACCTTCAGCAGCAACGCCGCGGCACAGATCAGCACCGGGACGAGGCGTTGCGCCAACAGATTCCGGATCGCGCCCACGGCATCGCGGATATCGCCTGCGTGCGGCGGTGTCACTGGGACATTTTGTCGCCGGGGATAATCAGGTTGGGCAACGGGCGTCGCCGGCTTCAGCCGGTCAGTTCCTGCCGGACGATCTGCGCGCCAGCGCCCAGCGCCTTCAGCTTGCCCTGGGCCACGGCACGCGGCAGCGGGGCCATGCCGCAATTGGTGGCCGGATACAGTTTGTCCGCATCGACGAAGCGCAGCGCCTGGCGCAGCGTCTCGGCAACCTCCTGCGCGGTTTCGACCTGTTCGGTCGCGACGTCGATCGCGCCGACCATGACCTTCTTGCCCCGGATCAGTTCCATCAGATTCATCGGCACCCGCGAATTGCGGCATTCGAGCGAGATGATGTCGATGTTCGATTGCTGCAGGCGAGGGAAGGTTTCCTCATATTGCCGCCACTCGGAGCCGAGCGTCCTTTTCCAGTCGGTATTGGCCTTGATGCCATAGCCGTAGCAGATGTGCACCGCCGTCTCGGCGGTCAGCCCCTCGGCGGCGCGTTCCAGCGCAGCAATGCCCCAGTCGTTCGCCTCGTCGAAGAACACGTTGAACGCCGGTTCGTCGAACTGGATGATGTCGACCCCAGCCGCCTCCAGCTCACGCGCCTCCTGGTTGAGGATGCCGGCAAATTCCCACGCCAGCTTCTCCCGGCTGCGGTAATGCGCGTCGTACAAGGTATCGATCATCGTCATCGGGCCGGGGAGGGTCCATTTGATCGGTTGATCGGTCTGCGCACGCAGATAGCGGGCATCATCGACGAACACGGGACGGGGGCGCGACACGGGGCCGGTTACCGTCGGCACGCTGGCGTCGTAGCGATCGCGGATGCGCACGGTCTCGCAACGATCGAAGTCGACGCCGTTCAGATGCTCGATGAAGGTGGTGACGAAATGCTGGCGGGTCTGCTCGCCGTCGCCGATGATGGTGATCCCGGCCTGGCGCTGATCATCCACCGCAAGCCGCAGGGCGTCGCGCTGCGCATCCGCGAGTTCGGCATCGGCGAGCTTCCACGGCGACCAGAGCGTCTCCGGCGTGGCGAGCCACGCGGGCTTGGGCAGACTGCCGGCGGTGGTGGTCGGCAACACTGTGGTCATCATTGGATTCCTTGGGTGAATGGGGGTCACAGGCCGCACGTCGCTGACCATTGTTCGAGCATCGCGCCATGCGGGCGGATGACATGTTCCTCGGCAAAGCGGCCCTGCGCGACGGCGAGGCGGCTGCGTTCTTCGCGGTCGTAGGCGATGCGCGTCAGCGAATAATCCTGCCGCGTGAGGCTGGGCCGATAGTCATGCGCGGCGACCGAATTGGCGTTGTAGATTTCCGGCCGGTAGATCTTCTGGAAGGTCTCCATCGTCGCGACGGTGCTGGCCAGTTCGAGATGGGTATAATCGTCGAGCAGCCGACCCTGATGGTAGAAGGCGAGCGGGGCGGCGGCGTGCGGCGGCATGAAATAGCGCACCGCGAGGCCCATCTTGGCGAAATAGCTGTCGGTCGCGGAGTGATGCTCGCATCGATACTCCACGCCCAGGACCGGGTGGGAGTTGGTGGTGCGATGATAGATCTCGCGGCTGGAGACGCTGAGGCAGAACACCGGCGGCTTGCCAAACTGGTCGCGATAGGCGCTGGAGCCCAAGAAGTGCCGGAACAGCTTGCCATGTAACTCGCCGAACCCCTCCGGCGCACCGCCGCATGGGCTGCGCCGCTGGTAATCGGGCAGGCGGATGCTGAAATCATAGTCGCGGATGTAGGAGGACAGGCTGTTGCCGGTCATGCCGTCGGTCCACGCGCCGCTCTGCCGGTCGAGCACCGTCGTCGCCAGCATCTCGATCAGCGGCAGGCCGACCGGGTCGCCATCGGTGATCGCCAGGTGAGCGGAGACGATGCGCAGCGCGAGGGCGTAGCGATCACCGCCGGGATTGTCCCAGTGCATCAGTGCGTTGAAGCGATTGTCGATCATCCGCAGCGTGTTGCGCAGGTTCTCTGCCCGCGCCTCGCCCCGCGCCAGATTGGCGAAGTTGGTGGTCAGCCGCGTACTGTCGCCGGGCTGATAGTCCTCGTCAAAAGGGATGCTGCTGGTCGTGAACGTGAAACCGCTGTTCGTCATGACTCACCTGCTGTTGTACGAACAGGGGAGCCAGAGGGAGCGCGCACGTCATCGATGGTCCGCGATGGCAGTCACCATCCACGGTTCTCCGGCGCGATCCACCGGAGGAACCCCCGTCCGAGGAACGTTATCGCGTCGGAGGCAGGTCTCCTGGCTTGCGGGTCAACACGGCAGTTCCGGCCTTCCCGGACCCGTTACAGGGCCCAGTGACACGAAATGGAACTGCCGCTCTCCGCTCACAGTTGCGGGGGCAGCGCCGGAATCCGCCCCTTCTGGAACGTCACCGGCTTCCCGTCTTAGCCCCATCGCCACGCCTGGGATGGGGAACCTCGACAGGGCCGGTTGAACATCATCCAACCAGCCCTGTCAATGCTGATATAAAGATATGTTTATATCATGATGTCCGCTGCGGTCGTGCCGCTGCATTCATCAGAAACGAATGCCGATGCCGGCCACGACCTGATGCCGCTGCGGACGGAATTTGGAATAGGTGATGCCGTCGTCGAACTTGTCAGCCGAATAGTTGGTGAAGACGTATTCGAGCTTTCCATAGACGTTGTTGGCGACCATCACCTCGCCGCCGGCACCCAGATGGAAGCCGCCGTGATTGTCCTTGAACCGCACCCGTTCGTCATCGACGAAATCATCGGCCTCGAACTTCAGCTGGCCGTTGGAATAGCCGCCCTTAAGATAGACGACGCCCTGGTCCGTGACGTAGCCCGCCCGTGCGCCGACGGTGAAATTGCGTCCGCCCTTCAGACAGGCACGATCGCCGAACGGGCTGGTGTCGCAGTCCTTGATGGACGATCCCTCGACCCCGACATAGCCGCCAACCAGGAACCGGCTGTCGGTGACATAGTCATAGCCCGCTTCGATACCGTAAGTGACGCCGCTCTTTCCGTTCTTGTCGGAAATGTCTACCAGAGGGTCGCGAAATTCAGTCTTGAACTCACCCCGGTCCCAGCCGAACCGGGCTTCGACGCGACCGCTGGATTGGATCGCCCCGGCGGATTGCGACGCAGCGGGCGCAGCGATGAGGATCGCAAGCGCGGTCCCGATGAAATACTTCATATCGCCTCACTCTCTTTGGCCGGATCACTCTTTACCGACACCCGCGACATAAGCGCGGCCCAAGCCACGGCATATCGGGAGATGCACGTATCGCGCGGCGCATGGTGGAAATGCGCCGCCGAAACCGATCAGAAGCGAAAGCCGAGTGTCGCCATGACGTTGCGCGGCGCGGCCATGAAGCAGTCGCCACGCGCCAGGCAGGAGGCGAAGGCGCGTTCGTCGAACAGATTGGTCGCGTTGACCGCGAGACGCCACTGGTTCCAGCTGACCTCCGCCAGCGCGTCCACGGTAGTACGTGCGGGCGTCACGATCGTGTAGAGCGTGCCGGGCGCAATCGCGGGGTTGAGGGCATAAGGATCGAGCGGGCCGGTCGACTTGCTGTTGCCGCTGTAGACGATGCCGGCACCGAGCCGCAGCTGCGGACCGTCCGCGCTGGTCGCGAAGGTCTTCGTCGACCACAAGGATGCGGTGTGCCGCGGCATGTAATCGAGGCTGGTGTTCACTTCCGAATCCAGCTCGCTGTAGCCGTAGTTCAGCAGCAGTTCGAAATTGCCCGGCAGCGTGTGGCTGGCCTCGAATTCGAACCCCTTGGTCGTGAGCTCGCCGGACTGAGTGGTCACGTTGTTGGCGAGGTAGAGGACGCGGTTGCGCTCCTTGATGTGGAATCCGGTGACGGTGACGAGCGTGGTGGGCGCGGGCTGCCACTTCACGCCGGCTTCATATTGCGTGCCGGTCTGCGGTCTGAACGGATTGCCCGGAACACCGCCGGGCCCGGACAGCCGCCCGGCGATCGGCAGGAAGCTTTCGGTATAGCTGAAGAAAGGCGAGATGCCGGCGCCGATCTCCCCGATAATGCCGGCACGGAAGGTGGTGGCGTTGTCTTCCTGCCCCGACGAATTGGTGACATGGTCCCGGCGGGCGCCGACGATCACCGAGACACGGTCGAACAGACGGATCTGGTCCTGCACGTACACGCCGAGCTGCTTTTGCGATTCATTGACGAACGGACCCGTCGGATCGTAGGTCAGCAGTGCATCGTAATCGATGTCATAGAGGTCGACGACCTCCAGCGCAGGCGACAGCGCCACGCCCCGCTTCCCGACCTTGTTCCAGCTATAGTCCAGCCCGACAAGCAACGTGTGTTCGACATTGGCGCCGGTGTTGAAAGTGAACTGCAGATTGTTGTCGGTCGAGAAGACGTTCATCCGCGCGTCGCTGGCATCAGCGGTCAGGCCGATATGGCGACCGTCGGTGCCATAGACCGAAAAGGGATCGGTCGGGTTGGTGTAGCTGTCGGCATAATGGGTGAAATATTCGAGGTCGCTGTCGATGTAGCGCGCCTTGAGGCTGAGCCGGACATTGTCGGAGAAACGGTGCACCAGCTGCCCGCCGCCCTGCAGTGAGCGTCCGTTGTAGCGATCCCACCCCGCCTTGCCGACGAACGTATAGGGATCGAGCCGCGCGCCCGGGTTTGCGGGATTGGGGCGGAAGGTGCCGACGATCGGCAGGAACTGCGAGGTCGAGCCGGTATCGTCCTCCTGGTACAGACCGGTCAGGATGATGTCGGTCGCGGCGGTCGGCTGCCAGCGGATCGACGGCGCGACCATCACGCGGTCATCGGGGACGTTGTCGACATAGGTGTCGGCATCGCGCACGCGGCCCACCAGGCGCACCGCCAGCGTGTCGGTGACGGCTAGGTTGACGTCGCCCAGCGCTTCCTTGCGGTTGTAATTGCCATAGACGAGGTTGAGTTCGCCGCCGGTGCGAAATTCCGGCACCTTGGACACCAGATTGACGAGGCCGCCGATCGACCCCTGGCCAAACAGAACCGAGGCAGGCCCGCGCACGATTTCCACACGGGAAAAGTTATACGGGTCCGAGGTGATACTGGCGTAATACGAGAAGATGTCGCGCATGCCGTCGCGGAACTGCAGCGCATTGATGCCGCGCACGTTGAACCCGTCGACGCGGGTGTCACGGCCATAGGGGTTGGCGAGCACGCCGGCGGCGTACTTCACCGTGTCGCTGATGTTGATCGCGCCCTGCGAAAGATAGGTGCCCGAATCGATGATCGTCAGCGGCTGGGGCACCTGCGTCAGCGGGGTTTCGGTCTTGGTACCGGCATTGCTGCCCACGACGACGATTTCGTCCTCCGGCGTGGTGGCCGCGTCGGTCTGCTGGGTAGCGGCGGGGGCAGAGGCGGGGGCGCCGGACGGGGTGAGCGCAGCCTCCTGCGCCAGAGCGGTCTGGCTCAGCAGCGCGCTTGCTACCCCCGCCGCTACGATCAGTTTCGCCATGTCCGCCCTTTCGAGAAATGTAATCGTTCGTTGCCGGCGCCCTCTAAATGCGTGCGAAAGATTATCAATAGCATTTTTCTTGCCATCGGCGGATCGTGTTTCTATTCGCTGCGCCATGGCCGAGCCGACCCCTTCAGCGCAGCCGAACGCCCGCCAGCGATGGGCGCGAATCCTGCTCGCCGGGCCGGGCGCGATCATCGTGACGCTGGCGCTGCTGGCCGGCATGCCGCTGTGGCTGCCGGCCGGCGCCGCAGGAATCGACAACCTGGCGATTCCGCTGGTGACAGCGCCGTTGATCTGGGCGCTGCTGTTCTTTCACGCCTGCCTTGACCGCAACCTGACGCGAGTCGCGCTGGTCGCTGGCGCATTGCTGCTGGTCCATGGCGGACTGGTCGCCACCCGCATGATGGCCGGGCCCCCTGCCGCGGAGAGGAACCTATGATTCAACTGAGGAAGGATCAGACCAAGGCGATGGTCGCGGTCCACGGCTGGTCGGGCATCCTGCTCGGCCTGCTGTTGTATGCGGTGGTGCTGACCGGCACGGCGGCGGTGTTCGCGCACGAGATCGGCGCCTGGTCGGCGGGCCATGTGGCGACCAAATCCTCCTTCGCGCAGCCGGTCGACGCCACGCTGCGCCGCCTGACCGCGCAGACGCCGCGGCAGTATCAGGAAGCGGTCAACATCTGGGAGACCGGCGACCATGGCCTGGGCGTGTTCTTCCACCGGCACGAGACGGGCGCTGACGGAGTTCCGACCGAGGCCGGCGTCTTCTACCAGCTCGACCATCAGGGGCGGGTGCTGAACGCCACCACCGGCAATATCGACGACCTGTTCGGGCCGCGCAACGACGATGCGCTGAGCACCTTCCTGGTCGACACGCACGTCCGGTTGCATGTGCCCAACCCATGGGGGCTGGTGCTGACCGGGATCCTGGGGCTGGCGATGCTGGTCGCCGCCATTTCGGGGCTGCTGATCCACCGCCATTTGTTCAAGGACATCTTCACCCTGCGCCGCGGTGCCAAGCCGGTGCTGGCGACGCGCGACCGTCACAGCGTGGCGGGCACGTGGAGCCTGCCGTTCGCCTTCGTACTGGCGTTCACCGGCAGCTTCTTCTCCTTCTACGGCACGGTCGGGCTTCCGGTCGTCGCGACGGCGGCGTTCAGCGGCGATGTCGAGGCGCTGCAGCATGCCGTCTTCGGCAATCCCGGCACGCCCGATCCGCGCCCGGCGGCGAGCGGCAACCTCGACCGGATCACCAGCGATGCGATCCGGCGCACGGGCGAAGTGCCGACCTTTGTCGCGATCGAGAATTTCGGCCGCAGCGACGCCACGGTGACCAGCTATCACAATCCGCGCGAAGGCGACCTGGAGCCGGTCGCGCTGCTCTACAATGGTGCCACGGCCGAGTTCATCCGCGCCAAGCCGCAGGTCGGCGCGGGCCCCTCCGCCGGGGGGACTCTGGTCGGCATCATGGGGCCACTCCATTTCGGCAATTTCGCGGGGCTGTTGTCCAAGGCGATCTGGTTCGGGCTGGGGTTTGCCATGTGCTACGTCACCTATACCGGGATGCGGCTGTGGGTGGTGCGGCGGCGTGAGGATGCGCGGTCGCTTGCGTGGCTTGAACGGACGCTGACCGTGGTGGGATTTGGCCTGCCGCTGGGGCTGGCGGTGGCCGCGGCCGGCTTCCTCGTGACGATGCCGCACGGCGGCGCGGTCTATTGGACGACGACCGTCTTCCTGATCGCGTCGGCAGTGGCGATCATCGCTGGCGTGGTGGCGCGCAGCAACGATGCGTTGATGCTCATGCTGAAGGGTGCGACCGGCCTCGTGATGCTGATGCTGCCACTGCTGCGGCTTGTCGCTGCGGGCGGGCCGGGCTGGACCGCGGCGATCGCATCGGGCCAGGCGGTGATCCCCGCACTTGACCTGGCCTTTGTCGTTGCTGGCGGCTGGCTGCTGCGGGGGTGCTGGCAGGCGCGCCCGCTGACGCTGCCCGAGCGGCCGCGGCGGATGGAGGCGGTGGAGGCGTGAGCACGCTGGCGCTTGCCCTCGTCGCACTGGCGCTGTCGGCGCCCGCCGTCCTTCTGTTGTGCCGCGACGATCCCAAGCGCCGCCGCGCCGCGGGGCAGGGCGGGGGCGCGACCCGGCGGGCGCGATCGTTGCTGGTGGGCTGGGCCTGTGCGCCGGCGCTTGGCTGCATTGCGCTAGGCAACAGCGCGGCGTTCATGCTGTGGCTTGGCGGGGCGGCGCTGCTCGGCTGGCTAGCGGCGGGGAGCTTTGCGCGGCCGGCAAGGTGAGGGCGGGTGGCACCTGTACTTAAGGACAGGTTAGCGGGAGTATCTCTGAACAAATCTTGTGATCGCCGATACTTGCGGCACAGTTCTGCACAGAACAGTGAAGTTGAGCCGTGAAACCGGCGTGCGTCACATGCATTGGCAGCGGCATCTGGAACCTGAAAGGAAAGGAACCAACGTGTCCGCGCTTCGCAATCTGATGATCCTGGCGGCGGGAGGCATGATAACGGCCCCGCCCGCTTATGCCGAGCCGCAGGCGAGGACGGCCGCAACCGCTGCCACCGCGTCCAAAACCATCGTCGAGAACGCCTCGGCGCTGCCCGATCTCAGCACGCTCGTCGCCGCGGTAAAGGCCGCAGGGCTGGTCGACACGCTGAACGGCGCTGGCCCGTTCACGGTCTTCGCCCCGACCAATTCGGCCTTTTCCGCGCTTCCGGCGGGCACCGTCGACACGCTGCTGAAGCCGGAGAACAAGGCGCAGCTGACCGGTGTCCTCACCTATCATGTCGTGTCGGGCAAGGTGACCGCGGCTGACCTTGCGCGCCAGATCCGAGCCGGCGGTGGCAAGGCGATGCTGACGACCGTGCAGGGCGCGCCGCTTACCGCGAGCATGTCGGGTGACAAGGTCATCATCACTGACGCGGCCGGCGGCACTGCAACGGTCAGCATGGCCGATGTTCAGCAGTCGAACGGCGTCGTGCACGTCATCGACAAGGTGCTGCTCCCCAGCGCGTAACGGCGCGCTGCTCACTATCCCTGCTACTACCCCTGTCGCTACCCCTGGTCCCTGCGGAGGGCTCCGGTCGAAAGGCCGGAGCCCGATGCGGGTGACTAGAACCCGGCCTCGACCGCCGTGCGGATCGCCTCCGCCGCGGTCCGGCACCCCAGCGCCTTCAGCAGCGCGGCGCGGTGCATCTTCACGGTCCGTTCGCTGATCCCCATTTCATAGGCGATCTGCTTGTTCATCAGCCCCCCGGTCATGAACCGCAGCACGTCGCGTTGGCGCGACGACAGGCGCTCGATCGCGCAGCGCCCGCCCGTCGTCGGTCGCCCGGCGGTCACGTCGAACTGAGAGCCCAGGATGAAGCGCAGCGCGCCGTCCGCCTCGAAGATCGGGGCGAGCATCACTGCATTGCGAAAGGGGCTGCCGTCCTTGCGATAATTCAGGATCTCGACCAGCGTCGTGCGCCGGTCACGCACCGCGCAGCGCAATTCCTCGGTCAGGTGCAGCTCCGTATCGGGGCCCCGGAGGAACCGGCAGTTGCGCCCGATCACTTCCTCGGCAGCATAGCCGGTCAACGCGCTGAAGGCGTCATTGCACGCCACGATGGGCGTGTCGGGCAGCGTCGGGTCGCTGATAACCGCGGCGACGGAGCTGCCGGAGATCATCTCGAGCGGCGACATGGTCGCCGGTTTCGCATTCCATCGCGCGCAATGCAAATTACAAGATGTTGCGCAGCATGTTGCGCCGCACTCTTCCTACCCTGCCCAGACAGTTCGTTTCCATTGGCGGCGCAGCGCCTCGTCGAGCGCAGTTATCACGCTAGCCACGCAAGTCTAGTTGATGCGACGCCGAGAGATCACCTATTTTGCCAAAGTCAAGATGTCCGAACACCCATGGATGTGCAGTCTTGTCGTTTCGATTGTGTCCCGCACATCGGCACTGGGCGGCGCAGCCTTTCGGCACGTGCTGCTCATGTGGCTTTGATTAAGGGGATTGATATGCGGAAACTGGCCTATTTGCTGGCAGCACCGGCGGTGGTGCTTGCCATGCCGGCGGCAGCGCAGGATGTGTACGTGGGCGTCAGCGGCGGTCTGTCGCTGCCGGAGGATTCCGCCAATCGTGGCCGCTTCACCAGCGATGTTGCCGCGACCCCGGACTATCCGGCGATCGCATCGGGCACGCCGCTGGCCTGGACGACCCGGTTCAAGAGCGGTTTCAACATTTCGGGCCAAATCGGCGCGCGCTTCGACAACGGCTTCCGGACCGAACTGGAGGTGGCCTACTCGCAATATGACGTGCGGCGTCACCGCAACCTCAGCGTCGGCGGAACGGAGATCGACGGCCTTGACGTGTCGGTGCTCACGCGCGGTGCCCCGGCCGCCGGCAACCCTACCGTCGGGCAGGTGATCAACGACGGTCGCGGCAAGGTGAAGAACCTGGGTGCTTTCGCCAACGTCTTCTACGATTTCAACCGTGCCGAGGCGTTCCAGCCCTATCTGGGCGCGGGCCTTGGTGTGCAGCGGGTCGACGTAGAATATCGCCCGTCGGGCGCCGACGTGGCGAATGATGACCAGACGCGTTTCGCCTATCAGTTCATGGCCGGCGCAACCTACCAGGTGTCGCCGCGCGTCGACCTGTTCGCCCAGTACACCTATCGCCGCACCGAGGGGCGCGCGAATGTCGACCTTAACCTATTGCCCGCACGGCTCGGGGTGGAGTCCAACCAGTCGATCGTCGGGGCTGGCCTTCGCTTCAAGCTGAACTGACGTGCCGTATCGCCGCACCAGGCACGTCGGGGCCGGTCGGCGGCCGGGAAAGTCCTGCCCTCAACTCCCGGCACCGAACGGCTGCGGCATCAACGGTGCGGCCCATGACTGAAGTATCCTGAGCAACCTCCCTGTGTGTCCTCCTCGTCCTGCGACGGTGCCACTGCCCCGGCACCGACGCGGGGCGCTTTTCTGCCGGAGTGCCAGCGCCGCGCTCGCTGGACCTTCCGCCCGCCTGCCGGGTTGTCCTGGTGCCGAACAAGGGAGTGACTGATGAAGACGCGCAATGCCGTGATCGCCGCAGGGCTGCTGGCCGGGGTCGTGACGACAGCCGCGATGTTCGCCGGGCGGAAGACGGGCGTGCTGGACAAGACGCTGGATCGTGACGCGGTCGACTGGATCGACGAGACCACCGGTTCCCGCGAGGTGATCGGCGACACGGGAACGAGCCTGGTCGAATTCACCAACCATCTCGGCGCGTCGGTGAGTTTTGCCGCGCTTTATCCACCGCTGCGCCGTGCCTTTCCGACGGTCTCGCCGGTGGTTCTCGGAACGCTCTATGGCACGGGGCTTTACGTGGTGAACATCGCCGGGATCGCGCCATTGCTCGGTATCACCGAAGGCGAATTTGCGGCGGGCCCGAAGAAAGCGGCAGAGCGGTGGTCGCTGCATGTCCTCCAGTCGGTCACCACCGCGCTGGCGATCGAGCGGCTGGCCGACGATCTGCCCTGAGAGCGCCGGCCTTACCCTTGTCCTGTAGACCATCGTCCGGCCGCGGCGCACGGCAACGGCGGGATGACGCGGGCCGCTAGGCAGACAGATGCTGATACAGGATCGTGCTGCCGACCACGACGAGGACCACGCCGCCTGCGATTGCGGCGTAATTGCCAAGATAGGCTCCCACGCGCTTGCCCAGCATCACGCCGCCCGTGGCGACAAAGCTGGTGGTGCCCCCGATAATGAGGCAGGCGATCCAGATGTTGACGTCCATCAGCGCCAGCGTGACACCGACGGCGGCCGCATCGATGCTGGTCGCAATCGCGGTGAGAGATAGCTTGAGGTAGCTCGGCTGCTCGAGCGCTGCCGTCGACGCGGCGGGAGGTGTCCCGTCACCCTTCAGCGCCTGAACGATCATGTGCCCACCAATGCCAAGCAGCAGGACAAACGACGCCCAGTGATCCCAGTCGGCGATCCAGTCGTTGACCAGGTAGCCGAGGAGCCAGCCCAGCGCCGGCGTCACCGCCTCAAAGAAACCGAAGACCAGCCCGATCCGAAGCGCGTCCCCCCAGCGGGCCTTGGGCTGTTGCGCGCCCTTGCCGAGCGCCGCGGCGAATGCGTCGACGGACAGGCTCGCGCCCAAGGCGCCGAGCGTCAGAATTCCTGGCATTATTGATCAAATCCCGGGGCCAACGACCAAACGACACCCACCCCTCCCGGCCCAACGCGGAAAGGCGGTGTCGTGGTCTCGCCTGGCAACGCGAAGGTTGCTGCAATCGCCACGATCCCAGGGATCGAGTATGTTGACGATTGCCCCGGGGCCGGGTGGCTACTCCCCAAGAACGGCAGCCTGTCTAGCGGATGCCGGTAATCGGATCAATAGTATCCGATTTGGTGCCTGGCGACCAAGGTGTGCCTGCCGTTCAGCTCTGATCGTCTACGACGCGGGGCCAACAAGGGCTGATGACGATGAAAAGCACGATCTGCGCGGGGATTGCAGCGCTTGTGGCGCTGGGTGGCTGTGCGTCGATGCGCCCGGTGGAAGGGCCGGTGAGGCTGGGGCAAGTGGCCTATGTCGATGGGCCGCGCGTCCGCGTGGATGAGATTATCGAGGACAGTCGCTGCCCGAGCGACTTGCTGTGCGTCTGGGCCGGCCGCCTGATCGTGCGGGCAACGGTACTGGGCGGCGGATGGGAAAAGCAGCTCAGGATGACGCTGGGCGAGCCTGTCGCTGTGGCGGACGGCGCGCTGACGCTTATCACCGCGACCCCGGTGCCGACGCGGCGGAAGCCCGTTGGAATGCCGGAGCCTTACCGCTTCACCTTCGCCTTTCAGGGCGGGCTGTAGAACAGGGTGCGCCCTAGGAGCCTTAGCCAGCTGCCGCGTTCTTGGGCGTCGGCGCTGACCCGGCGAGCCTCAGGATGCGATCGAGCAATTTTTCGTGGATCGGCCTGCCGCCGAGCAAATAGGCCGTGAAATTGGCCGCAAGGCAGGTGGCGAGCAACGGCAGCGACAGGGGGTAAGCATTGGTCAGTTCCAGCGTCAGGACGACCCTAGCGGCGAGCGGACAGAGGCGGTGAACAAGCCGCCCATCGGCGCGATGACAAAGGCGCTGGTCGCGGAGCTGCCATCCGGCAGGAACGCACTGGCGGCACGGGCAAAGGCGACGCCGACGCAGGCGGCCAGCGACAGGATTGGCGCAAAGATCCCGCCCGGCACCCCGGTCGAATAGCTTGCCACCGTGGCGCAGAAGCGTGCTGCCGCCAGCAGCAGCATGACGAGCACGCCCGCCTGCGCGCTCGCCCAGCCCGGGATCATTGCCTCACCATCGGTGACCGCCTGCGGCACCAGCGCCACCAGTGCGCCCATCGCCAGCCCGATCGCGGCGAAATAGGCATAGTAGAGGCGCCTTTGGGCCGCGTCGGCAAAGGCCAATCCGCGCAGCAGCCCGGCATTGAGGAGGACGCCAAGCCCCCCCCAGGAGCCGGCCCAGCAGCACGAACAACGGCAGCATGGGCAGCAACACCTCCGCCGGACTCATCGGAAGCTCCGCGATGGTCCCGCCGATCCCGCGCGTCATCACCGTCGAAAGCACGGTGACCAGGATGACGGCCATATAAGTGCCGGTCCGCCAGGCAAACTGGCGCCGCGTTTTCCCGATCACGAACAGCACGCCGGCGACCGGCGCGTCGAAGGCGCAGGTGAGGACTGCCGCCGCCCCGGCCGCGATTGTGTTATTTGCTGACCAGCCCCAGTGTTGTAGGAGCGCCTGTCAGTAATCACATCAGCGGAGTCGTCCGTCATGTCGCTGCGACTTCCCCAGGGACTTGGGCCTTCCGTGGCGCCGGACCGGCTGAACCAAGCGTTCCAGCACGAGATCGCAGCGGAAAAGGCAGCGTCGCTCGGTCGGTCGGGGAAAAAGCTGGCGGCCACGCTGGCGCAGCTACACAGTGCCGCCGACGAGGGTGATCGCGCGACGCTGATCAAGAACGCTGCCGAGGCGGCGCATCATTATTTCATCCAGCGCGAATTGTGTGGCTTGTTCGTCCACCAGTCCATCATCGACGACTACGATATCCCGCGAGAAGTATTGGCGCAGATGGGTGCTCGTTAAGGTCAGGCTATAACTTGCCGACCACCTTGGCAGCGGCATTTGACTCGACGGCGAGCGCCTGAGCGTAGCGCGCCGGCTGGGCGGGGGATTTCCAGCGCAGCGCCTGCATGATCCCGGCGAGGTCCTGCCCGCTGGCGAAGAGGTCCTGCGTCAGCCCGACGCGCGTTGAGTGCGCGGTGAGGCTCGCGCGCCAGATGTCGAAATCGGCGCTGTCGATCATTCCCAGCAGCCCCGCCGCATGGGCCGCGTCCAGCATCGCCCTATATATAAGAGTCACGGATTGCGCGGAGAGCGCGGCGCCGACGCTCCAGATATCGGCGCCCGACTTGTCACGCGTCCGATGGAGGCGGCGAAACAGCGCGCCGTCGCTGCGCCCGCCACATGCCGCGCGCCACTCGCCCAGCGCGGTCATCGTCCTGGCGGAGAGATAAGCGTAGGCGCCCGCCCCCTCCTGATCTGCCTTGGAGCGCGGCACGAACAACCTGCCGCCGCCCGCGCCACCGCGCTCCACATGCGGCCAGCGGATCGCGACGATCTCCGAGCGTCGCAGGCCGGTGTCGAACGCAAGGCTGAGCAGCGCGCGATTACGCTGACCCGGCAGATCGTCGCCGGTCGCCGCCAGCATCGCTTCGACGCAGACGCCGACTGGCCCGGCGGCCGCCAGCGGATCGGCAACCTCGCCGCGGAAACGCAGCCCGCGCGCCTGTCGCTGCCGCACCCCCAGCGCGCGTCGCTGCGCCTTCAGCTCAAGACGCACACGCTCGGTACGGGTGGGATCGGGTTGGTCGGCCAGCGCATGCAGCCGCGCGATCGACGCCGTATAGCGCGCCAGCGTGGCCGCCTTCTTTCCGTGATCGGCCTGATCGGCGAGGAACGTCGCGACGGTCGCAGGCAAGGCGGGCAATGTCATTAGTCCGCGTGCGGCACACCAACCGGCGAACACGCGAATGTCGGCGCGCAGCGCGCGCCACGAATTGGGGCTCATCGCGCGGCGCGCCGCATCGATCACATCGGCGTCGATCGCAACGATGCCCGACCCGGTCACGTCATCGGCAAATGGCAGCAACGCGTTCATTGTTTTCGACCGTGCGCGACGACGCGCGTCCGGTCAACCGCACTAGTGATAGCGGACATTATCGCTAGTGCGCAGCTGCTGCTTCTCAGCGCTCTCGCACGCGTAACATTACGGATCGAAGATCGGCGATCACTCAAAGCTGCGGCGCAAAGGAATCGATCATCTTCCGGGCCGGCAGGCAGTTGCTTGGGCTTTGTTATATAGGAGTGAAGTCCGTGCGCGCTTATGCTCTTGTCGCTGCCCCGATCCTGCTGTGGAGCGGCGGCGCCCACGCGCAGCTTGCATCCACCGTGACCGGCGAGCTGCAGGTGAAGCTCCTCGTCACCGCATCGTGCGAGGTTTCGGGATCCTCCAGCGGCGGGATCGGCAGTGCGCTCCTCGATTTCGGCTCAACCCAATTGCTGCTGGACGCAATCGATGAGGATACCGGCACATCGGGCCCGAATGCATTGGAGGTGCTCTGCAACCCCGGCGTCACCTATTCGGTGACCTTTGACGCGGGGCAACATGCCACGGCGATCAGCGATCGCGCCATGCAGCTTGAAGGCGGAACCGAGCTCGTTCGATACCAGATCTATTCGGATGCCGCGCGGGCCAACATCCTGTCGACCCTGTCCGGAACTGGCACCGGGACGCCCGAAGCAATCCAGGTATTCGGCCGGGTGCCGGCACAGGCTGCGCCGACGCCCGCCACCTACCGGGACGTCGTCACGGTTACGGTCTCGTTTTGAAAGGTTGGACGATGCGCCTGCAATCGGCATCCCTGCTCCTTGCACTTGGCGCGACGCCGGTGACAGCGCAGACCGCGCTTCGCGTTCAGCCGCTGACGGTGGAGGTGACGTCGCCGGCGCAGGCGTCCGCCGTCAGCGTGCAGAATCGTGGCGCTCGTCCCATGAACCTGCAAGTCCGCGTGTTCGATTGGACCCAGGTGAACGGCCAGGATCAGATCGCCCCCACAACCGAGGTTGTCGCGAGCCCCCCGGCGATGACGATCCCGCCGGGCGCCAGCTACACCGTCCGGATTGCGCGAACCGCCGGCCCGGTCTCCATGGGTGAAAGGAGCTACCGGCTCTGGATTGACGAGCTTCCACCGCCTGCCCGGCAGATGCCGTCGGGCGGCGGTGAGGTGGACGTCCGATTGCGCTACGACCTGCCGGCGTTCTTCCGCGACGGTGATCCGCAGCCCGCACTCGCCTGGCGGGCATATCGCTCGGGCGGGCAGTTGGTGATCGAGGCGACCAACTCCGGCCGCAGTCACGCCCGCATCGATAATCTGCGGCTCGAGGGCGCCCAGGCACCGATCAGTTTCGGGAGCGGCCTCAATGGCTATGTTCTCCCCGGCGCCACGCGGCGCTGGGTCGCCCCCGCCGGGGCGGTGCTTCCGACTGCGGATAGCAATGTGACGCTGGTCGCAGGAGTCGGCGGTCGTGAGATCAGGCAAGCGACCACGATCGCCACCCGGTGAGCGGTTCTTTTGTGGGATCAAGGTTGCCGTTGCCACCTGTCTCATCGTGGTATCGGGCGGTGCCGCCGCCGCACAGGAGACCCCGGCGACGCAGGACGTCGAACTTGTTCTGGCGGTGAGGGTGAACGGCAGGGTCTCACCGTTCTTGTGGCAGGTGACCCGCCTTCCGGACGGAAGCGCTGGCAATGACGGCGGAGCGTTTGCGACTGCTGGGGTTCGATCTGCGCCGCCTGGGTATCCCGCCGGGCGAGCAGTTGGTGAAGCTGGCCGACCTTCCGGGTGTCAACGTTCAGTACCGAGAGTCCACGCAGTCGCTGTCGTTCGAGGCGGGCGAAAAGGCGCTGGTTCCGGTCGTTCTTGACGAGTCCGCGCTTCAGCCACCGCTCAATCCGGACAGCGTCGAGACGAGTACCGGCGCGGTCCTCAACTATAACCTCTTCGTCGATGGCTCGCGCGCGGGGCTCCATGCGACAGGCCAATACGACTTCCGCTTCATCAGCCGGTACGGCGTTGGTCAGACCACCGGCTTTGCCAATTGGCGCCCGCCCAGCAAGGGCGGCTTCGAACATGTCCGGCTCGACACGCAATGGCGCTATGTCGACGTGCGCCGCGTGCTGGCGATGACCGTGGGCGATACGATTGCCGATGGAGGGCAGCTCGCCACCGCCTATCGGATGGCGGGCGTGCAGATCCGCCGCAACTACAATGAGCGGCCCGATCTGGTCGCCACCGCGCTGCCGGTCCTGACCGCCTCCGCCGCTGTCCCCTCGAGCGTCGATTTGTACCTGAACGGCCTGCGCTATTTTTCAGGGCAGGTCGGACGGGGCCCGTTCGAGTTCCGGTCGCTTCCCAATCTGGGCGGCGGTGCGACCGCGACGGTGGTGCTGACCGATGCCAGCGGCCGCGAGACCAAAATTACCAAACCGCTGTTCTTCGTCCCTAACCTCCTGCCGAAGGGTCGGATCGGCTTCTCGCTCGAGGCGGGTTTTCCGCGGCGAAACTGCGGGACACGGTCGTTGATTATTATCCGGATTTCGCCGCGTTGGGCACGGTCGCTTACGGCCTTTCCGACCTGCTGACCGTGCTCGGCCATGTCGAGGGTACGCGCGGCCTGTGGAATGCGAGCCTGGGGGGCATCACCCGGCTGGGGGACTGGGGCTCGCTTACCGCCGGGCTCGCCGTCAGCCGCTTCCAGGGCAGGATCGGCATCCGGCGTCGGATCGACGTTCAGGCTCGGGTGGCCGGGATCAACCTGTTCGGTGGCATCGAGGATGCCGACAGCCGCTACCAGGACATCGCCAGCGCGACGCTGACGCGCGAACAACTGACCAATCGCTCGCCCGATCTGGTCGTCGCACCGGATCCGACGCTGCCGGCGCTTCTGTCATTTTCCCGGCGGGTGAAGCGGTTCGGCGCCAATTTCTCTATCCTGCGCACCGGGGTGAACCTCAACTACGCTCATGCTCGGCTAGGGGATGATGACCTGCGGATCGCCAGCCTGTCGCTGTTCCGCCCCGTGTTCAGGCGCTCGTCGATCTGGATCAACGGGTACAAGGATTTCGGGAGCGGTCGCGACTGGGGCGTCTTTGCCGGCATCACCTTTCCGCTGGGGCGCAGCGGATCAGCCTCCGCCTCCGTCTCGCGGACAGACCGTGGCGCGCGGCTTCAGACGCGGGCTTGGCGCTCCCCGGGGGTCAGGCGGGGATCGTTCGGCTGGACCGTGACGAGCAACCAGGCGCTGTCCGGGCCGAGCGACACCTATCGCGCCGCCAATGTCGCCTACCTTGCCCGCTTCGCCACGCTGGAGGCGGGGATCGAGCAATATGGCGGCGACGTCCACGCCACCGCTTATGCCGAAGGCTCGATCGTCGCCATGAACGGCATTTATGCCGCCCCGCGCATCGACACGAGCTTTGCCGTGGTCACCGGAGCCGGAGCCAACACTCCGGTGTTGTCGAATACCAAGCTGGTGACGCGGACGAACAAGCGCGGCGCGGCACTGGTGACGGACCTTGATCCGCTGCAGCCCAACACCGTCTCGATCGACCCCACCCTGCTGCCGGTGGATGTGCGGCCGGCCCGTACCGACGCGGTGGTGGTGCCCGCGCCACTTGGCGGGGTGGTGATCGATTTCGGCGTGGCGCGCGAAAATAGCGCGGTCGTGGTCCTCGTCGATGCGGCGGGGCGTGTTCTGCCGGTGGGCACAACCGTCACGGTGCGGGGCGGCGGCGAGCCGACGGTCGTCGGCTATGACGGGCGGGTGTATCTCACCGGACTGGGCAGCTCAAACGAGCTCGACGTGCAGATCGACGGGGGCGGCACCTGCGCCGCGCAGTTCGATTATCAACCCGCTGAGGGCCGGCAGGTAGAGATCGGGCCGGTCACATGCCGCTAGGGTCAGCGAAGCGGCTCCTGACTCCTGTGGCGTGCCGCTGCCTGTGGCTGGCGATCATCGGCGCTATCCTCGCGATCCTTCTCGTCCCGCAGGAGGCGAAGGCCAACGCCTTTTGCCAGGCCGATCAGCCGACGCTCGATTTCGGCTCGGCCCTTACGGCACGGGGGACGATCAACTGGACCTGCACCAACTTCGACCCCACCCCCGTCGCCTTCACCTTGTGCGCCGCGATCGGCACGCCAAGCTACCCGGGAACACCGCAGCAGCCCAAGATGATCGGCAGCTCTCCCATCTTCCTGGACTTCAACGTCTATGTCGACAGTGCCGGAAACGAGCTGTGGGACAGCAGCACGCTGCTGACGGCGAACGTGGCCATTGCCGCCAATGGCAGGACATCCGGCACCTTCACGTATTACGGGCGAATACCCCCCGGACAGGCCGCGCCCCCGGGCAGCTATTCGGCCTTCTTCTACAATACGTTGATCGGCATTCTTACCACCGGCACAAGCATCTGCCAGCGTAACGCGCCCGATTTTTCAGGGATTGACGTGACGCTGAGCGTGCGCGCCACGTTGATCGAGGCATGCACGCTCGGCACGATCGGCGACATCGACTTTGGCGAGCTGGCGGGCTTTCGCGACCAGATCGATGCGGCGGGATCGGTGCAGCTGGTGTGCCCGCCGAACCGCGGCTGGACGCTCAGTTTCGATGGCGGGCGCCATGCCGCGGGGACCGAGCGACGCATGCAGGATGCGGACGGCAACCTTGTTCCCTATCGACTGTACCGTGATGCCGCGCGCACCGACACGTTCGCGATCGACGGGTCGGTGACGGGTGCCGGCACGGGCGCGGCGCAGACCGTTCCGGTCTATGGCCCGGTGGAGATCGGCGCGCTGCCGCCGGTCGGGCAATATTCCGATTTCGTGGTGGTCACGCTAGGTTTCTAGCTGGTTGCAACGCCCTCGTGCGAACGCTCCAGCGCGCGCCCATAGGCGTCGCGGCCGGTGGTGCGCGCGAGGTAATCCCTAGCCGCCGGGCTGAGCGTGAGGTCGCAATGACGCTGCCCGAGCATGAAGGCGTATGTCACGGAAATATCTGCCGCGGTGAACCTGTCCCCGGCCAGATAAGGCGCCTCAGCGAGCCGCCGCTCGACCAGCGTCACGCGTTTCCGGAAGGATTGCAGGCACCAGCGCGCGGCCCAATTGTCGCGCTCAGCCGGCGGGGCCATGAAGCGGCTGACGATGGCGGGCATCATCAGCGTCGCCAGCCCCGCCTCACCGAGGTGAAGGAACTGCTGATAGGCGGGAAAGCCGGGATCATGCGGCGCGGGGGCCAGCGGCGTCGGGCCGTGGCGGGCGAGCAGATATTCCATGATCGCGATCGATTCGACCATCGTCACCGGACCGTCCTGCAGCACGGGGATATAGTCGGCCGGGTTGAGGGCCAGGAACTGGGGGTCGCGTTCTTCAGCCAGCATGTCGACCTGCCGCACCTCATAGGGCAGGCCCATTTCCTCCAGCAGCCAGACGACCCGGATCGAGCGCGAAATCTGTCCGCCCCAGATGGTGATCATGCGTCGTCCCTTCCGCCGTTGCTGCGTGCGACCCGATCGTGGCGGGGCGATCATAGGCGTATCCGGGGCGGCGCGGTACCGCTTTAGCTGGCGAGGCGGCGGATGTCGGGGACGTGGTGGCGGTACACGCCGGGGGCGGTGCACGTCGTCAGCCGGTCGATCGCCGCCGCCACGATCGCGGCTTCGAGCGCGGCGTAGCGGCCGAGCGGGCCGGGGAGCAGCGGGTCGAGCAAGGGGGCGATACGCTGCGCCAGCCACTCCCCAGGGCGGCGCTCCGCGCGTGGGCCGAGGAGCAGGCTGGGGCGAAGGATGTCCACCCGGTCGAAGCCGAGTGTGGCGACGCCCGCTTCGGCCTCACCCTTGGTGGCAAGATACAGGCCGCGGCCGCCGGCACCGACCGAGCTGACCATGATGAAATGATGCGCCCCCACATCACGGGCGAGGCGGGCGAAGGCGAGGACATAATCATGGTCGACGCGGCGGAAGGCGGCGGCTGATCCGGCGGCGCGGCGGGTGGTGCCGAGGCAGCAGATGGCGACGTCGGCGGGTGCCGTCGGGAGGGCGGCGAGCGCGGTGAAATCCACCTTGCGCTCCACGGGCTGCCGGGGATTTCGCACGAGGCTGTCGAGCGTGACGTCGGGACGGCGGCGGAGGCGGGCGGTGAGGAGGCCGCCGACCAGGCCCGTGCCGCCGGCCATGATGATGCGCGTGACCATGCGCGCGAGGCTAGGCAATCGGACGCACGCTGTCGACCAATTGGGCGGGTGCGCGGCGGCCGCGAGCGCAGCGCGAGCGGCCGGGGTGCGGCCTGTTGCCGGCGCGATTTGGCCACGGGGCGCGATGCGCCGGCCAGCACCCTTGCCGCAGGCGCTTCCATCCGGCACGACGCCCGCCGGGGGGAAAAATGATCCGTACATCCATCGCCGTCAGCATTCTGTTTGCCATGGTCGCGCCGGTCGCGGCGAGCGCGGCGGATCGCCCCGCCACCCAGCGCCTGCCGGCGGGCGATCCGCGCGGCGGGACCGAGCGGCTGGACGGGTTGCTGCCGGTGCATGTCGATCGCAAGGGCGGGCGCATCCTGCTGGCGCTGCCGGCGCCGGGGCGCGACGGGGTGGCGACACGGCTGCTGTATATCAATGCGCTGCGCACCGGGCTTGGCTCCGCCCCGATCGGGCTTGATCGCGCGCAGCCGGGGCCGGCGCAGGAGCTGGTGATCCGGCGGCTGGGCAAGAAGATCGCGTTCGAGCTCGCCAACCCGCGGTTCCGCGCCACCAATGGCTCGGCCGCGGAGCAGGCAGCGGCGAGCGATGCCTTTGCCACCTCCACGCTTTGGCTGGGCGATGCGATCGATGCCGCCGACGGCACATTGCTGGTCGACATCGCGCCGTTCCTGGCGCGCGACACCAAGGGGATCACCGCGCAGCTCAACAGCGGGGGCGAAAAGGGCTGGAAGCTGGTCGAGGCGCTGAGCGCGGCCGACACCAACAATGTCCGGGCCTTTCCGCTGAACCTCGAGTTCGAGGCGCGGCAGACCTATGCCAGCGAGACGCCCGGCGCGGAGGTGCGCAACATCGCGCCCGACCCGCGGCAAGTGACGATGGTGGTGCGGCACAGCTTCGTCGCGATGCCGACGCCGGGCTATGTCACCCGCGCGTTCGACCCGCGCGGCGGCAGCTTCGCGACGCAAGTGCTTGATTTCGGTGCGCCGCTGGGCGGGCAGATCGTGCAGAACCTGTCCAACCGTTTCCGGCTGGAACGGGTCGACCCCGCCGCGCCGCGATCGCGCGTGAAGACGCCGATCACCTTCTATATCGACAATGCCGCGCCCGAGCCGATCCGCACCGCGCTGCTGGAAGGCGCATCGTGGTGGAAGGCGGCGTTCGAGGCGGCGGGATATATCGATGCCTATCGCGTCGAGATCCTGCCCGACGGGGCCGACCCGCTCGACATGCGGTACAATGTCGTCAACTGGGTCAATCGCGCGACGCGGGGCTGGTCCTATGGCTATGCCGTGTCCGACCCGCGCACCGGCGAGATCCTGAAGGGATCGGTGCTGCTGGGGTCGCTGCGCGTGCGGCAGGACATGCTGATCTACGAAGGGCTGGTCGGAGCGGACAAGACCGGGACGGGCGGGCCGAACGATCCGGCGCAGGTCGCGCTGGCGCGCATCCGGCAGCTCGCCGCGCATGAGGTGGGCCATGCGCTGGGGCTGCAGCACAATTTCGCCGGCAGCACGCAGGATCGCGCATCGGTGATGGATTATCCCGCGCCGCGCATCGGGCTGGTCAATGGTGCGCCGGACCTGAGCGATGCCTATGGCGTCGGGCTGGGCGCATGGGACCATCATGCGATCGACTGGCTGTACGGCGACCCCGCAGGCGGCAATCCCGACGCGGCGGCGCGGGCCAAGGCGGCGGCGGCGGAAGCCAAGGGCCTGCGGTTCGTTTCCGACGAGAATTCGCGCGTCGTGTCCGCGTCGCAGCCATGGGGCAGCCTGTGGGACGACGGCGCGGACCCGGTCGCCGAGCTGGAGCGGATGATGGCGGTACGCGCCGCGGCGATCGCACGCTTCGGCCCGCGCGCGCTGGCGACGGGCGAGCCGGTCGCGGCGCTGCGGCGCAAGTTCGTGCCGATCTGGCTGCTCCACCGCTACCAGGTGGAAGCGGCGGGCAAGCTGCTGGGCGGCGCGACGTCGACCTATGCCGTGGCGGGGGGCGCGGGCGATCCGGCGGCGGCGGC
>NZ_LAZX01000078.1 GCF_000980895.1 Sphingomonas sp. Ag1
TACGCCAGCGATCCGGTTTACGGCATGGAGAATGGCCGTGCTCGTCCGCTCTACAAGGGCACTGGTAACGCACGTCGCAACATCAGGCTTCGCAAGCACTATTACGGCTACGGCGAGGCGTCCGTTCCTGAGACCAAACGCCCCCAATGCTGGCCGCTCGATCGCGTTCTGGGACAGCCCCACGACCTGTTCTACCCGCCTGACGAGATTGCGGCGCGTCGTCCAGGCGCAGACCTGGCGGCCGCCCTTCACGAGGGCACGCTGGAGCGCGAAGCGTGGCGGGTCTGCGAGAACGGCGCGGAATATCTCGCGCGCCTGACGATCAGCGCCCTGTTCGAAGGCGACACACATCGAGGCTTCGCCTGCATCAGCCGCGATGTCACCGACGAGGCGGCGGTCCGCGCATCGATCGAGACCCGCGAGCAGCATCTGCAATCGATTCTGGCGACGGTGCCGGATGCGATGATCATCATCGACGAGACCGGCGCCATCACGTCGTTCAGCGCAGCGGCACAACGCCTGTTCGGCTACAGCGAAGCCGAGCTCGTCGGCCGCAACGTCTCCTGCCTCATGCCCCAGCCCGATCGCGACCGGCATGACGAATATCTCGCGCATTATCTGCAGACCGGCGAGCGCCGGATCATTGGCCTCGGTCGCGTCGTGGTCGGCCAGCGCCGCGACGGCTCGACTTTCCCGATGCAGCTGACGGCGGACAGTCAGGATTACCGATCGGGCCAGACGCGACTGGCAAAGATCATGGTGAGGCCGAGCGCAGCGATCCTGATGAATTGCACGTTCATCTTCACAAAGGCCAACGACTGACCGGCGGGTTCCTAACCCCAGCTCCCGGCCGCCAGCCATTTGAGCGCGGACAGGCTTGGCATGAACAGATATTCGCCGCCCTTCATGACATTGAAAGTCTGCACACCGTCGATGCGCTTGCGCGCCGACGCCTGCGGGATCGTGAACCGGCCGTCATCCTCATGCAGGCCAACGATCGGATCGCGCTCTTCGCCAAGGTCGACGAAATTGCCTCGGTTGATCCACTCCTGCTGCATGAACTCGATCGTGTCATAGGCACGCGCGCTGATGAAGATGAAGAACAGGCCGCGATCGCCTTCGGCATCGTCTTCCGGCGCGACATCCTCGGAATAGACCGGTCCGAAGGTCGAGGAGCGGCGGATGATCCGGTGGATGTTGACGTCGGTAAGCAGCGTCAGCTCGGAATCGCGGGGATTGAGTCGACGCATATGGCAGCCGAGCGGCACAACGCGGCCTTTGGGGTCTTCCTTGAACGTGAAGTCATTGTTGCGCTGCGGATCGGCGCCGAGGTCGGGATCGTCATGGTCGGGCGACAGCGTCAAGGGCGCGCCGGAGCGCCAGCGCCCGAACATCTTGGCGGCTAATAGCTCGCGTTCCTCCGGCGTCTCGCCATGCGCCTTGAGGAAGGCGTTGAAGCAGCCGACCCGGCTGTTGTACTTGCGCATAACGACGAAGGTGCCGTTCTTGCCGAGCGCGGCGGGCTCCGGCATGCCGAGAGGCTGGCCGTTCTCGCTCTCATAGCCGAGGATGAATTCGCCGGCCTTGATCGGCCGCTCCTCGCCTGGCAGCGGATCAACGCCGCTGCCCTCCACTGCGGGCTGGGAGATCGAATCCCGGAAACCGAACGGGTTTTTCGCGCCGTCCGGCGCGCCGAAGCGATGCTCGCCGAGCAAGGTGACGCCGCTGCTCCGGTCGAGTTCGGTGCGCGCCGTCGCCAGCGCCTTGTCGAGCGCATCATCGTCGACCGCGTAGATGGTCAGCGCGAGATGGCAGTTGCCCGGCTTGAACACGTCTTCCCAGTTTTCCGGCGCGTTGGGTCCGAAGTCGCGAAGCTGCTCCGCGCGTGCGGCCATGCCCTGCTGGAACGGGAGCGGAAAGGTCTTGAGCTGGGCGTCGGGAACGCCGAGCGCCTTCAGACCCTCGAAGCTGAGCGCAGCGCCGATCCAGAAATCGAGATCCTCGCTCCAATTGTCGGCCGAAGCGACATGCGGTGCCAGCCGGCCGAGAAGATTGCGGGCTCCCGCTGCCTCGTCGAAATGGAGCATGGCGTGAACGCCGACATAGGGTTCCGGCCGGCTTCTGAGGATCAGCGCCTGGATGTCCTGCAGGTCGAGCGTGACGCTATCCCGCGAGAAGTGCTCTTTTAGTTTCTGAAGGATCGCCATGGCTCAGCCCACCTTGTCCAGGAATTCGTTGACGGCATGTTCGAGCCGTTGGAGCCGGCGCACATCGACGACGGTGACCTGCGGATTGGCGACGAACCAGCCGGCGGCGGTGATCTGATGCTCGGCGATGAAGTCCTTGACCTCGGGGCTGGCGATGCCCGGCCAGCCCTCGACCGAGGCGAAGATCAGGTCCATCAGATCGGGGATCTTGGTGGCGAAGTCGTTGATATAGGTGTCCCAGTCGCCGTCATAGGCGGTGGCGAACAGGATGCGGGTGTCGTTGTCGAAGAACACGAACCGCATGTTGTGCAGCGTGCCGACCTTCTGCGCCCCGTCGAAATTGCCGTTCACCAGCCCGAATATGCGTTTCAGCCGATCCGCGCCGCCGGGCTTGAGGTTGGCGATGGCGGTGAGCTCGGAGACATTGCCGGACTGCGCGCCGACGCGACCGGCCGAGCCGGCTGTGCCCTTGAGGTCGGGATTATGCTTCGTCACCATCTGCTCGAGGGCGAGCTTGGCGAGCTGTGGCGCATCGCCAACCACTTCCTCGATGCGGCGGCGGATGGCCTGCAAGCGGGTTTCATCGATCTGCGGGGTTTCTTCGGTCTCGGCCATGGCTGGCCTCCTTTCGTGATTGCGTGTGACGATCGGATCGTCAGTCCGGAATGACGTCGATGCTCGCCGGCTCGACGCGCGGTTGCGCGTTCATTTCGTGGCGGTAGCGGGTGGATCGTTCATAGGCGGCGATGCGCACGCGCATGATCGAGCCGAGTGGCTGATGATCGCGGATACCGTGCCAGGGATTGAACGACAGCACATCATCGCCGTAGACGCGCCGCGCCGGCGAATAGGCCTCCTGTGGCGGGATGCGCAGGGTCGCGATCGGCTGGTGCGGCGAAAGGTCTTCCGGCCAGAGCACGGCGGCGTCCTCGACCGGCATCCTGTCGAGATCGGCACAGAGCTGAGCACGGAGCTGATACTCTGCGCCTTGCTCGCGGAAATGTTCAACCACCAGATCGCGCATGGTGGAATCCTCAACCGCGCCGACATCCTTGCCGGTCAGTGCACGGACGTTGTCGGAGAACGGCGCGGCACTGATCTTGGCGATATGGTCGCCGAAGCGGATCGCCGCCATCGAATGATAGGTTTCGCCCAGCAGATGGTTATTGTCGCGAGCGAGCCCGCGCAGCGTGGCGCCGGGCTCGACGCCGACCGCTTCGACTGCCGCCTCCACGCCGCGCGCGACCCCAGCCATCGCTCGCTGGAGAAAGGCCGGGTTCTGGGCATTTTTCTCCAGAAGGCTGATGAGCTGGCGATATTTACCGATCGTGCCGAAGCTCAAGGTCGGGATGTTGACGAGCAGGAAATCCTGGTTGTGGCCCTGGTCTTCGGGGAGAAGCCGCTCGCCATCGACACCGATCACCTTGATCGCCATGCCACGCGGCGCGGGAATGGTATCGGAGTGGATGTCGCCCGGCGCCGAAGAGAGGCGGATCACCACCGGATAGTTGGCGGGTCGGGCGAACAAGCCCTGGCGCAGATGCGAGGGCAGTTCGTGAACGATCAGTTCGCCCTTCAGGAACCCATGGCTTTTGGCATGGGCGTCGCGCACGGCGTGGCGATGACGCTCGAAGGCCCGCCGGTTGGTGGTGGCCATGATCTCGAGGATCTCGGCGGTCAGCCGCTCCTCGTCCTCGCCGAGAACCTCCACGTCCGGGGAATAGCCAATGTAGGTTTGAGCCAAGAGCGCTCCTTCACACTGAGATTTCGTTGCCCAGGAACGATTTCGGGTCGAAATCGCCGTTGATTTCGGATATCAGTTGATATCTGGTTTCACTGAGAACGCGGAACCTCCGAAAAGGTTTCGCACGTCTCGCCCGTTGGTTGGAGAACGAACCCATGCCGCTTACGCGCAAGGACACGCAGCGCCAGACGCGGGACCGGCTGATCGCGGCCGCGCATTCCTCGATTATCGAGGAGGGGGTCTCTGCCATGTCGATTCGCAACATCTGCAGCGCCGCAGGGCATTCGCAGGGCGCCTTCTACTCGAACTTCGCCAGCAAGGATGATCTGCTGGTCGAGATCCTGCAAAGCCATATCCAGGACGAGGTCACACAGCTTCGCGACCTGGTCGCGCACTGCTCCGGCGACGATATCGAGGCGACGCTGCAGGTGCTGGCCGCGCGGCTCGCGAAGTTGGCCGACGAGGCACAATGGTCACTGCTCTCGATCGAATTGCAGCTCCATGCCCGGCGCGATCCGGCTTTCGCCGAGCGGCACCGGGAGGCCAAGGCGGCCTGCTATCGGATATTCGGTGAGCTCGTCGCCGATCTGACGCAACGCTTCGCACTTCGACCGGCCTTGCCGCCGATGCAGACCGGTATCGGTCTTTACGCGGTCTGGATGGGACTGGCGGTGCAGGGCGATGTCGAAGGCGCCATGCCGCGCGACGAGATGCTCGTCGGCTTCTTCCGCGCCATGGCAGGACTGGGTTCGTCGCATGAGGAGCAGGCGTATTCGTGAGCGGGATCGTGTCAGATCGTCGACGCATCGGCTGCGATGAGCACGGACACCCACTCGTCGGCGAGGTGGATGAGCATCGGCGCTTCCATATCCGCTTCCGCGCCCGGGACGCCGACATCGACGAACTCGGCCATGTCAACAATGCGGTCTGGGTGACCTGGATTCAGGATGTGTCGGTGGCGCATTGGCTGACGGCCGCGCGGCCGCAGGATCGCGACCGGTTCGTCGCGGTCGTGCTGCGCCATGAGGTCGACTATCGCGGCAATGTCCGGGCGGGAGACGAGGTCAGTGCGATCACCTGGGTCGTCCGAGCGCCGCGGGGTGCCCGCTATGCACGATGTGTCGAATTCCATGCCGAAGACGGCCGGACGATCGTCGCCTCGCTGACCCAATGGGCCCTGGTCGATCGGGAAACCGGCAAGCTGGCCCGCGTCCCGGTGGAGGTGGCGGCTCCGTTTCTAAGTGACGATACCGCGCAGAAGGAAATTGGATGAGCGATATCAGGAAAGTGGCGGTTCTCGGCACGGGAGTCCTCGGGAGCCAGATCGCCTTCCAGACGGCCTATAGCGGCTTCGATGTTGTCGCCTACGACATCAGCGAGGAAGCGCTCGAACAGGCGCGCGCACGGCTGGCGGCGCTCGTCGAAACCTACACGAACGAGGTGTCGGGCGCGGCTGGCGGCAAGGCGGCCGGGGCGCTCAAGCGGATCGCTCTGCTGAGCGATCTCGGCGCGGCCGTCGCGGACGCGGACCTCGTGATCGAGGCGGTTCCGGAGGTTCTTTCGATCAAGCAGGCGCTCTACGAGAAACTGGCGGGGCTCGCGCCGGACAGGACGATCTTCGCCACCAATAGCTCGACCCTGCTGCCGAGCGACCTGAAGGCTTACACCGGCCGACCGGACCGGTTTCTGGCGCTGCACTTCGCCAACAGCATCTGGAAGTTCAACACCGCCGAGGTGATGGGCACGGACGACACCGATCCGGCCGTGTTCGATGCCCTGATCGCCTTCGCCTCCGCCATCGGCATGGTGCCGATCCCGGTGCGCAAGGAGAAAGCGGGTTACGTCCTCAATTCGCTTTTGGTGCCGCTCCTGAACGCGGCCGCCGATCTGGCGGCCGGCGGCTATGCCGAGCCGGAAGATGTCGACAAGGTCTGGCGGATCGCCACCGGCGCGCCGATGGGGCCGTTCCAGATCTACGACATCATCGGATTGAACACCCCCTACAACATCCTCTCGCATGGCGACGAGCATGCTCAGTCGCTCGCCGCCTGGCTGAAGGAAAACTACATCGACAAGGGCAGGCTCGGCATCGCCTCGGGCGAAGGCTTCTACAGCTACAAGCCCTCCGCAGACTGATCCCAACAAGAAGAACAGGAGTTCGCCATGCACTATAGCAGCGGAAACTATGAAGCCTTCGTGCGTCCCCGCAAGCCCGAGGGCGCCGACAAGAAGACGGCCTGGTTTGTCGGTTCGGGGCTGGCGGGGCTTGCCGGCGCGGCCTTCCTGATCCGCGACGGCGGCGTTTCCGGCGACCGCATCACCATCCTTGAAGAGCTGGAAATCCCTGGTGGCGCGCTCGATGGTCTGGACGTGCCCGAAAAGGGCTTCGTCATTCGCGGCGGCCGCGAAATGGAAGAACATTTCGAGTGCCTGTGGGACCTTTATCGCTCGATCCCCTCGCTGGAGATCGAGGACGCCAGCGTGCTCGACGAGTTCTACCGGCTCAACAAGGACGATCCCAACTTTTCGCTCCAGCGCACGACGCAGAACCAGGGCCAGGACGTGCCCGACAAAGCGCTGTTGACGCTAAACGACAAGGCCCAGAAGGACCTGCTCTCGGTCTTCCTCGCGACGCGCGAGGAGATGGAGAACAAGCGTATCAACGAGGTCTTCGGCGAAGACTTCCTCAAAAGCAATTTCTGGCTCTACTGGCGCACCATGTTCGCCTTCGAGGAATGGCATTCCGCGCTGGAGATGAAGCTCTACCTGCACCGCTTCATCCATCATATCGGCAGTCTCGCCGACTTCTCCTCGCTCAAGTTCAACCGCTATAACCAGTATGAATCGATGGTCCTGCCGCTGGTGAAGTGGCTGACCGATCACGGCGTCACGTTCCGCTACGGCGTCGAGGTCACCGATGTCGATTTCGACATCCAGCCCGGCCGCAAGCAAGCGACCCGCATTCACTGGAAAGAGCGCGGCGTCGAAGGCGGCGTCGATCTCGGGCCAGACGATCTCGTCTTCATCACGATCGGCTCGCTGACCGAGAATTCCGACAATGGCGACCACAGGACGCCGGCGAAGCTCAATGAAGGACCGGCGCCGGCCTGGGACCTGTGGCGCCGCATCGCCGCGAAGGATCCGGCCTTCGGCCGCCCCGACGTGTTCGGCGCCCATATCCCGGAGACGAAATGGGCCTCCGCCTCCATCACTGCCCTCGACGCCCGCATTCCGGCCTATGTCGAGAAGATCACCAAGCGGAACCCCTTTACCGGCAAGATCGTCTCCGCCGGTATCGTCACGGTGAAGGACTCGGCGTGGCTGCTGAGCTGGACGGTTCATCGCCAGCCGCATTTCAAGAAGCAGCCCAAAGATCAGATGATCGCCTGGTTCTACGCGCTCTTTGTCGATTGCCCCGGCGACTTCGTGAAGAAGCCGATGCAGGAATGCACCGGTGAGGAGATCACCCAGGAATGGCTCTATCACCTCGGCGTGCCGGTCGAGGACATTCCCGAACTCGCGGCATCCGGCGCCAGCACCGTTCCCACGATGATGCCCTATATTACCGCCTTCTTCATGCCGCGCCAGGCGGGTGACCGGCCGGACGTGGTGCCGGAGGGCGCGGTCAACTTCGCCTTCATCGGCCAGTTCGCGGAATCGAAGCAGCGGGACTGCATCTTCACCACGGAATATTCGGTGAGAACCCCGATGGAGGCCGTCTACACGCTGATGAATGTCGAGCGCGGCGTGCCGGAGGTCTTCAACTCGACCTATGATATTCGTACACTTCTTGCTGCGATCGGTCCGCTGCGGGACGGCAAGGGCATCGATCTTCCCGGACCGGCCTTCCTGCGCAAGCTGCTGATGAAGAAGCTCGAAGGCACAGAGATCGCCAAGCTGCTCGAAGAGTTCCATCTGATCGAGGAGTGAACAAAGACCGGAAGGCACGCGCGGCGTGTGAAAGGTGATGAATGGCCGACGACGATCAGAAGAGCGAACGCGCCGCCGAGGTGACTGGGGCGCACGGCCATCATCACCATCATGAGCCGGACGGCGAAACGCCGTCCGGTCACGTCGACCATGATCCGGTCTGCGGCATGGTGGTCGATCCCGCCAGGACCGCTCACAAGGCTGAGTATGAAGGCGAGCGCTACGTCTTCTGCTCGGCCGGCTGTCCGTCGTCAGAACATTCGGCACAACTCGCGGCGTAGATTAGCGGAGTGCGGACCTCGTCAGGGGGTTGATGTTAGGCGGCGAACTTGCGGTGCTGCAAGCGCCGATGTTCGATGGTCTGTCGCTTGATCCTTTCGCGCAGTTTGATGATTGCCGGAGCCCTGCCGAAGTAGGCGTCGGCAGGCGTCACGTTGGCCAGGCTCTCGTGGTATCGCTGGTGATTGTAGTGCTCGACGAAGGCCTCGATGTGGGCTTCGAGGTCGCCGGGCAGGAAGTAGTTTTCCAGCAAGATGCGGTTTTTCAGGGTCTGGTGCCAGCGCTCGATCTTGCCCTGGGTTTGGGGATGACACGGGGCGCCGCGGACATGGCTCATCTTCCGGGCCTCGATGTATTCCGCCAGCTCACCCGCGATGTAGCTGGGACCATTATCGCTGAGTAGCCGGGGTTTGTGCAGCACCGTGGCGCTGTCGCAACCAGAAGCCGCCAGGGCGAGGTCCAGCGTGTCGGTGACGTCCTCGGCTCGCATGTTGGTGCACAGCTTCCAGGCGATGATGTAGCGCGAGAAGTCGTCGAGCACGGTCGACAGATACATCCAGCCCCACCCGATGATCTTGAAGTAGGTGAAGTCGGTCTGCCACATCTCGTTCGGCCGCGTGGTTTTCGTGTGGAACTGATCGGCAGCCTTGATCACGACATAGGCCGGGCTGGTGATCAGGTCGTGGGCCTTCAACAGGCGGTAAACCGTGGATTCCGACACGAAGTAGCGCTGCCCATCGGTGAAGCGCACGGCCAGTTCCCGGGGGCTCAGCTCAGACTGTTCCAGCGCCAGCTCGATGATCTGGTCGTGGATGCCCGCCGGGATGCGGTCCACACCCGGCTCGGCGCCGATGGCCGATCTTCCAACGCCTCCGGCCCGCCTTCGAGGTAGCGATCATACCAGCGGTAGAATGTCCGACGAGGGATGCCGAGTTGGTCCAGCGTGCGCTTGGCCGACAGGTGCGACTGCTCGACGGTTCTGATGATCTCGAGCTTCTCGGATGCGGGATATCTCATTCGTCGTTGCCCCCATCCGCGACCATGCTTTTTTTGAGCAGACGGTTTTCCAGTGTCAGATCGGCCACGCATTCCTTCAGGGCCCGGGCTTCGCGGCGCAGGTCCTGGACCTCTCCGGTGGTCGCGGCACGGGCGGTGTCGCCGGCCAGGCGGCGCTTGCCAGCTTCCATGAACTCCTTCGACCAGGTGTAATACAGGCTCTGGGCAATGCCTTCCTTGCGGCATAGCTCGGCGATGCTGTCTTCCCCGCGCAGGCCATCCAGCACGATGCGGATCTTGTCCTCGGCCGAAAAGTGGCGCCGGGTCTGTCGGCGGATGTCCTTCACTACCCGCTCTGCTGGGGCCTTGGCGGGCGATTTTACATTGGAGGATCTGGGCTTCATCTTCGTTCCTTCGTCACTACGACGAAGCCCAGATCCTCCTTAAATCACAACCTCAAATCTGTGCCATTGGTGCTGACGGCGGACACTGCCTGACCCGTGTCGCCCAAGTTCCCGGGTCTTGTAATGGCAGGTTCAACTGAAATCAGCCGCGCGCAATTGGACGTTGAATGGCTGGCTTTGGTCGGCTGCCGACTTAACGTGCGTGTCAGCTATCCTCGCAACCCGGCTCCGATCCGGACTGTCTCCTACCGGCCAATGTACGACAAACAGGTGTTTTCCGACGCCCTCAGGCCTTAGCGTATATCTGTGCCCGTTTTATGTGACGCCCCCATCCCGGTCAGGATCAGCAGGGCAACGATGATCGTTCCTACCAGGGAGAAGCCCGTCAAGGCCTCCTCGGCGAGCGAGACCCGCTCCATATCACCGGTCGCTGCTTTAGGCATAACCAGCGCGAGGAAGGCTGCAAGCGCGCCGACCCAGGCGCCGGCGGCGAGCAGATGGACGAGATCGGCGACCAGTTGCAGCCAGCCCGGATAGCCTTCGCCAGCCGCGCCATGTCCGCTCCAGGCGAGGGTCGCGAGCGCGAGCGCGCCTGCGAGAGTAGAGGCGATGAAGGCGGGACGTGATTGCCGTCGATACAAGAGGACGCAGAATAGGAGGACAAGGAGCGCGACAAGGCGCGCCTTCAACGCCGCCCCCATGGCCGTCTCATTGATGAGATCACCCAGCAGGGCGAAATCAGGCTGTGTGAGCGGCAGTCCGGACATGGCCGCAGCCTGCACCGCAAAGCCGAACGCAGATAGCAGCAGCCCGAAGCAGGCAAGACAGGCCACCATCGCCCCCATCGGCAGATGCCGCTGCACCGTCCGGCCGCCACCTGGGGCATAGAGCGCGAACAGCGGCAGGCCGAACAAGAGGCCGAGATCGGCGTACAGCGCCCAGCGGATCGCGATGCCTGCTACCTCACTCATTGCCCTATCGCACGATGAAGGCGAGATTGCCCTGGATGCGGTGCGTGTCCATCGAGACGACATGCCAGGTGACCTGATAGGTACCAGCGCCAAGCGGCTTGGCCAGTGTCAGCGCCAACGTCTTGTTACCGCCCTCGACCGCGGTCTTGAAGCCGGTCACCGCCATGCGATGGTTTGGCATGCCGGGCATACCGGTCATCACGATCTCGGCACCAGATAGTCTGGCCATCAGGCCTTCACTGAACGTCAGAGTGATACGCGACGGTGCCGAGACTCTGGCGTTGGCGGCGGGCGTTGAAGACACGAGCTTGGGATGTGCATAGGCCGGAGCCGAAACGCTCAGGCTGACGGCGGCGACAGCTGCGAAAGGCGAAAGGAAGCGCATTCGGGAATTCTCCAGTCATTGACATGAGAGAATACGCAGCTGCAGCCTGCACCCCTCTCAAATTTCTTTTCTGTTCCGAGCCAAGGGGTCGTGGGCCAGAATGCGTATTGTGAAGAGAAGACGGAGAAACACCATGGACCACCTTGACGAAATGCTCGCGAAATTGCGCGATGCCCCAATTGACCCCAGGCTTGCCGGCCTGGACAGCCGCGTCCTGACGGAAATCGCTAGGGTCCAGGCCATGCCGCGCTTGGGCGCAACGACGTTTGGTCTAGCCGCCGCAGTCGCGCTTTTCATCGGCATCGCGGGCTCCGCGGTTCCAATCGGGTCGGCGGACGCGAGCCCGATATCGCCCTTCGATGCGCAGTTGGCGCTCGCGCCCTCGACGCTGCTGGGCTCGCAATGATGCGGGACCGCCGCCGGCTCCTGCTCCTCCTACTGTTGACCTTTACCGCGGCGATCGCCGGGGTGGTGATCGGGCGGATCTATGTGGTGTCGGCACCGCCCGTGGAAAACGAACTGCACGAGCTGCTCCATCGGGATCTCAAACTGGATACGGCTCAGCACGCCCGGCTGGAGTTCATCGAGAAGAATTATGCCATTCGGCGTCAGGCACTTGAAGCCGAGCTGCGCGCCGACAATGCTCGCCTAGCAGAGGCGATTGAGGCGGAACATGGCTATGGCCCTAAAGTCGCGGCGGCAGTGGACCGCTCGCACCAAGCCATGGGCGCGCTGCAGAAGGAAACGCTCGAGCACATCTTTGCAATGCGTGCCGTACTTCGCCCCGATCAGACGCAGAAGTTCGACGACGCCGTAGTGAAAGCGCTGACGGCAAAGTCCGAATGACCATAATTCTCCCCGACTGCTCGGACGGGGAGCTTGCCGCTCTTGCACTCGTCGGCCGGCAGGCCGCTTTCGCCGAACTTGTGCGGCGACACCAAGGCTGGGTATTTCGGCTCGTGCGCAGCCATATAGGTGACGGAGAGGAGGCGCTGGACGTCACGCAGGCAAGCTTCGTCGCCGCCTTCGCCGCACTCAACCGCTATGACGCTGCGCGACCCTTCCAGGTCTGGATGTCCCGGATCGTCATCAACAAATGCCATGACTGGCGGCGCCGGCGCGCGGTCCGGAACTTCTTCTCCATGGCCCTGCCGCTGGGCGAGGCGGATGACGTCGCCGATGAGGCGCCGCTACCCGACCAGGCAATCGGCGCCGAGCAGCAACTGGCAGAGGCGATGAAAGCGATCGCCGCCCTGCCCGCCTCGCTCAAGGACACGCTCATCCTGCGGACGATCGACGAGAAATCGGAAGCCGAAACCGCCGAGATCCTCGGCATCTCCCAGAAGGCCGTCGAGACCCGCCTCTACCGCGCCCGGGCGCGCCTCGCGGAAAGTTTGAAGAAAGTTTGAGGGGCAGGCGGGTGGGCTGCGTATTTCCAATAGGTCCGCCCTCTTTCCGCAAGCTGAGACAAACCGAATGATTTCTGCCCTCGACCGCCGCCAGTTCCTTCGCGGCGCGGCCCTCGCCGGTGGTGGCGCCGCATTATCAGCCTGGCTGCCTGCCTGGGCGCAGACCATCTCGCCGGGGATGCGACCGACGCTACCGACCGTGTCGGGCGAAGACATCACGCTGACCATCGCCCGGCAGTCGATGAGCATCGACGGGCGCCAGTTCCGCGCAATCGGTCTCAACGGCACGGTCCCCGCCCCGCTGATCCGGCTGCGCGAAGGCCAGCGCGTGCGGCTCAACGTCGTCAATCAACTCGAGGAGGACAGCTCGATCCACTGGCACGGGCTGATCCTGCCGGCCAATATGGACGGCGTGCCGGGCGTGTCTTTTCCGGGCATCAAGCCGGGATCGAACTACCTCTACCAGTTCCCCGTCGTGCAAAGCGGCACCTACTGGTATCACAGCCATTCGGGCCTGCAGGAGCAGGAAGGCCATTACGGCCCGATCATCATCGACCCCGCCGGTGCCGATCCGGTCGCCTATGACCGCGAGCATGTCATCGTGCTCGCCGATCACAGCGCACTCTCGCCGCAGGCGATCTTCCGGCGTCTCAAGGTCAACCCCGGCCATTTCAACTTCCAGCGCCAGACGCTGGCCGGGCTGCTCTCGGGCAAGGACCAGCCACTCAAGGACCGGCTCGACTGGGGCCAGATGCGGATGGACCCCGCCGACATCTCCGATGTCACCGGATCGACCTACACCTATCTCGTCAATGGCCATGGTCCGATGGACAACTGGACCGCGCTCTTCACCCCGGGCGAGCGGGTGCGGCTGCGCGTCATCAATGCGTCGGCGATGACCACCTTCAACGTCCGCGTACCCGGCCTGCCGCTCAGCATCGTCCAGGCCGACGGGCAGAATGTGGTGCCCGTCACCGTCGACGAGTTCCAGATCGGTGTCGCCGAGACCTACGACGTCGTTGTCAGCCCAGGCGAGGACAAGGCCTATACTCTTGTCGGCGAGGCCATCGACCGCTCGGGTATGGCGCGTGCCACGCTCGCGCCGCGCGCCGGCATGGCTGGCGAGGTGCCTCCCTTACGCAAACGGCCGCTCGCCGACATGAAGGACATGGGCATGGACATGTCCTCGATGCCGGGCATGGAAGGCATGGACATGTCGGGCGGCGCTATGCGGGGCGTCGATCCGACGGCCGAGAAGAACGCGTCCGCGCGCCTCGCGACCGGCGCGGCGGCAGCGATGGCGACCATGGACAACAGCGCCATGGCGGGCATGGACCATTCGGGGATGGATCATTCCGCGATGAGCGGGATGGATCATGGATCGATGGCCGGCATGGACCACGGCGCGATGGGCGCCGATGGCCAGATGGCGGGCATGGATCATGGCGGGCACGCGATGGGTTCGATGAAGATGCGCGACTTCTCGAACGCGCCGCAGGTGAAGCGCGATCCGAGCGTCCAGACCATCTCGCCGATGCCCGTCGACCGCACCGGCGAGCCCGGCCAGGGCCTCACCGACGTCGGCCACAAGGTGCTCGTCTACAAGGATCTGATGGCGCTCGAGCGCAATCCAGACGTGCGCGCGCCGAGCCGCAGCATCGACATCCACCTCACCGGCAACATGGAGCGGTTCATGTGGTCGTTCGACGGCGAGAAAATGTCGGACCATCACGAGCCGATCCCGTTCATCGAAGGCGAGCGGGTGCGCGTCAATCTCATCAACGACACGATGATGGGGCATCCGATCCACATCCACGGCCATTTCTTCGAGCTGGTGACCGGGCATGGCGACCATGCGCCGCGCAAGCACACCGTCATCGTCCAGCCCGGCGGCAAGGTGAGCTGGGACTTCACCGCCGACGCGGTCGGGGACTGGGCCTTCCACTGCCATCTCCTCTACCACATGCATGCAGGGATGATGCGGGTCGTGAGCGTGCGTCCGAAGGGAGACGCGCAATGACCCGCATCCTCACGCCGCTGGTGAGCGCGATCGCCCTTCTCGCCGCCGCACCCGCCTTTGCCCAGGATCATTCGATGCACGACATGCCCGGCATGGCGCCGCCGGGCGGGGCGCGGCCGGCGCAGGAGAAAAAGAAGGACAAGGCCGCCGCGCCGCGCCCCAAGCCCACTGCCAGGCCGCGCGCTCAGAAGCCAGCGCCGGACACCATGCCGGCAATGGACCATTCGCAGCACCAGACCACTCCCGCGGCGCAAGCAAATGCGGCCGGTCAGCCGCAATCCACGTCTCCCGCAATGCCGGAGATGCCGGGCATGGACCACTCCCAGCATCAGGACGGCGCGATGCCCGACATGCCCGGGATGGACCATGCGCAGCATGGCCAGACAGCGACGCCGGGAACGCCCGCCATGCCCGGCATGCAAATGACCGGCACCGCACTTCCGGCCGGCAATGCGCCCCCGCCGCCGCCCCCAGGCGACCACTTCGCCGATCGGGATTTTCCCGGCGGCGAGATGGCGCGCTCGCGCGACATCATGATGAAGGACAGCGGCGGCAACAATTTCGGGCAGGTGCTGCTCAACCTGTTCGAGTATCAGGCGCATAGCGGCCGCGATGGCTATCGCTGGGATGGCGAAGGCTTTTACGGCGGCGACATCAACCGCCTCTGGCTCAAGAGCGAGGGCGAAGGCGAGTTCGGCCGCGGCATCGACAGCGCCGAGGTGCAGGTGCTCTACAGCCGGGCCATCGACCCCTATTTCAATCTTCAGGGCGGTATCCGCCAGGACTTCGGCCGCGGGCCCGACCGCACCTACGCGACGATCGGCGTCGAGGGCCTGGCTCCTGGCATGTTCGAGGTCGAAGGCGCGCTGTTCCTCTCGACCAAGGGCGATGTTCTGGGCCGGGTCGAGGGCTATTACGACCAGCGCATCACCCAGCGCCTGATCTTGCAGCCGCGCGCCGAGGTCAATTTCGCCGCGCAGGATATTCCGGAGAACGACATCGGTTCGGGGCTGGTCAACATAGAGCTCGGCGCGCGCCTGCGCTACGAATTCAGCCGCCAGTTCGCACCTTACATCGGCGTTTCCTATCTGCGCAAAGCCGGAGACACGGCGCGGCTGTCGAGGCTTGCGGGCGAGGACGTCCATGCCACCAGCTTCGTCGCCGGCGTTCGCTTCTGGTTTTAGCATCAGGACGGCTGATGGCGGGGGCGAACAAGAGAGCGGGGCGTTACACTCATACCCAGGTCGGCCGGCGCCGAGCGAAGGAGATACGCCATGGACCATTCGTCCCACATGAACACCCGGAAGATGGGTGCCTATTGGAGCCTTGCCGTTCAGACCGTCATCAGCGGCGTCATCATGTATCTGGTGATGTTCGTCATGATCGACGGGCTCGACAGCTTCTACAACAACCTCAACATGCTCTACATGACGCTGATGATGGTCGCACCGATGGTGGTGCTGATGATCCTCGCCATGCGACACATGTTCGTGTCGAAGGCCGCCAACATCGCGCTGATCGCCGCGTCGCTGGTCGCCTTCTTCGGCAGCTTTGCACTCATCCGCACCCAGACCACGATCGGCGACACGGCCTTTCTGCGCTCGATGATCCCGCATCATTCCGGGGCGATCCTGATGTGCCAGGAAGCAAAGCTCAGCGATCCGGAAGTCATCCGGCTTTGCGAAGCGATCAAGCGCTCGCAGCGGCAGGAAATCGACGAGATGAAGGCCATACTCGCGCGGCGCTGAGTGGCACGGTCGGGCTACGCCCGGATACGTGCGCCCGGCCAGGTATGTGAGCCGGCCGATGGTCGACACGAGGCGCGGGGCGGACGAGATTGCCAGGGAGGTGGTGCGGCTTGCGCCGTTGTTCCTGCGACAGGCTGGCGGCCATGTCCTGACGCTGCTCGATCCTGCCGGGATCGTGCTGAGCTATAATGAAGAAGGCGAGCGTGCCGAATGCTGGCCCCTCGATCGCGTCCTGGGACAGCCCCATGACCTGTTCTACCCGCCCGACGAGATTGCGGCCGGCCGCCCGTGCGCAGACCTGGCGGCCGCCCTTCACGAAGGCACGCTGGAGCGCGAAGCGTGGCGGGTCTGCGAGAACGGAGCGGAGTATCTCGCGCGCCTGACGATCAGCGCCCTGTTCGAAGGCGACGCACATCGAGGCTTTGCCTGCATCAGTCGCGATGTCACCGACGAGGCGGCGGTCCGGGCGTCAATCGAGACCCGCGAGCAGCATCTCCAGTCGATCCTGGCGACCGTCCCCGATGCGATGATCATCATCGACGAGACCGGCGACATCACGTCGTTCAGCGCGGCCGCCCAACGCCTGTTCGGCTATTCGGAAACCGAGCTCGTCGGCCGCAACGTCTCCTGCCTGATGCCCCAGCCCGATCGCGACCGGCATGACGAATATATCGCGCATTATCTCCAGACCGGCGAGCGCCGGATCATCGGCCTCGGCCGCGTCGTGGTCGGCCAGCGCCGCGACGGCTCGACCTTCCCGATGCAGCTGTCGGTTGGCGAGGCCGGTGAAGACGGGCAGCGGTTGTTCACCGGCTTCATCCGGGATCTCACCGCCAAGGAGCAGGATGAGCTCAGGCTCAAGGAACTGCAGGCAGAGCTGGTCCATGTCTCCCGGCTGAGCGCGATGGGCACGATGGCCTCGACCCTCGCGCATGAGCTCAACCAGCCGCTTGCCGCGGTCGCGCTCTATCTCGAGACGATCCGCGACATGCTCGACGAGCGGGACGACGAACCCTTCGTGTCGCTACGGTCGGTGATGGATGATGCTGCACAGGAAACGCTGCGGGCCGGCCATATCGTCCGGCGCCTGCGCGATTTCGTCGCCCGCGGCGAGGTCGACAAGAGCCTCCACGATCTGCCGCAGGTTGTCGCCGAGGCGAGCGAGCTCGCGCTGGTCGGTGCACGCGAGCGCGGCATCCGCAGCTTCTTCGCGGTCGATCCCGCCGCGACGCCGGTTCTCGTCGACAGGGTGCAGATCCAGCAGGTGCTGGTCAACCTGATGCGCAACGCCATCGAGGCGATGGCGGCGTGTCCTGTTCGCGACCTCAAGGTAGCGACCAGGTTGCGCCCTGACGGGCTGATCGAGGTGACCGTGGAGGATACCGGCCCCGGCATCGCCGACGAGGTCCGGGAGCAGCTCTTCACGGCGTTCAAGTCGACAAAGGCCGACGGCATGGGCCTCGGCCTTTCGATCTGCCGGACCATCATCGAAGCGCATGGGGGCCGTATCTGGATGGAGCGCCCCGACCGCGGCGGCGCGCGCTTTCATTTTACCTTGATCCATGCGCGGGCGGAGGAGGAACATGGGGGATAGACGCGTCATCCATCTGGTCGACGACGAGGAGAGCATCCGCAAGGCGGCGAGCTTTGCGCTCAAGACCGCGGGCTACGACGTCGTGACCTATGCCTCGGGCGTGGAGTTTCTCAAGGAGGCGAAGTCGGCGGCCGTCGGCTGCGTCATCCTCGACGTGCGCATGCCCGAGATGGACGGTCTCGAGATTCAGGCCGCCATGGCAGCACGCGGGGTCAATATGCCGGTCATCGTCCTGACCGGCCATGGCGACGTGTCGGTTGCGGTGCAGGCCATGAAAGGCGGCGCGGTCGACTTTCTCGAGAAGCCCTTCGAGAAAGCCGCCCTGCTCGGCGCCGTCAGCCGCGCGTTCGCGCGTCTCGACGATGTCGACCTTCGCACTCTGGAAACCTCTGAAGCCGGCGTGCGGGTCGCTGCACTGACGCCCCGGGAGCGTGAAGTGCTGGAAGGGCTGGCGAACGGCCTGCCCAATAAGACGATCGCCTATGACCTGGGCTGTTCATCGCGAACGGTCGAGGTCCATCGCGCGAGCCTGATGGCCAAGCTCGAGGTCCGCAATTTGTCCGAAGCCCTGCGGATCGCCTTTGCCGCGGGCATGGGCCGCAAGCCGAAGTGACTGCGACCTCTACGTAGCGACGGGACGAGGCGCGATATGCGATCGATGGTGCAATCGTCACACGGGTGTCCGCTTCTCGCAATGCCATCGGTCCGTTCCACTCAGCATGATGGCAGATACACCATCCTCGTCTCCGACGACGATCCCGGCGTGCGGCGTGGCCTCCAGCTGCTGCTGAGATCGCGCGGCTATGCCGTGTGGGGATATACGACCGGCCACGCGCTGTTGGCCGACCCCCGCGCGAAGGAGGCAGACTGCGTCATCCTCGACTATCGCATGCCCGACATCGACGGATTCGCGATGCTGCGTCACCTTCGCGAGATCGGATGGTCGGGACGCGCGATCATGATCTCAGGCTTTCATGACACGCTGCTGGCCTCGCGGGCCGCTGAGGCGGGCTTCGATCATGTTCTCGCAAAGCCGCTGATCGGCAGGGCTTTGCTCGAAGCGTTGGACCGGCACCGCATCGAGACGCTTCGAAAGCATTGAATTGTGGCGGCCGGCCCCCGGCAGCCTCAGCCCGGCGCGATGTGGAAAGCCGATCTGCGCCGTCAAAGCCAGTGGCTACGTTTGAACCGGATGTAGAGCCCAATGCAGACCGCAGCGATGACGCCGAGGATGACGAAATATCCCCATTGCGTCTTCAGTTCGGGCATATTCTCGAAATTCATGCCGTAGATTCCGGCAATCGCGGTAGGCACCGCGAGGATCGCAGCCCGGGCGGCAAGCTAACGGGTGATCGCACCTTGGCGCTGCTGTTCGAGCAGGTGACTCGCCTCGAACACCGAGATCAGGATGTCGCGGATGCCGGTGATGGCGCTCTCAACCCTGAGCATGTGATCGTCGAGCTTCGAAATCTGGTGGCCGTTGTCGGCACCTTCCATGGCAAGCGGGTGAAGGCCGTAATTCCCGGCGATGTCGGCAAGTTCTGTTTCGCTGGGCTGGGACATTTTGATCCACACGAAGTCATCCTTGCCGACGTGCTCGCACGCCGGATCGATCAGGGTCGCCGGCCGTAGCCGTTTGCCATTGTGACAAAGAACGGCGGCGGCGACCGGAAGCCGTGTGCCTCGCCTATTGAGACGCGCGCACAAACACTCGTCATTCTTCAAGCCCAATCGCAGGAAGAAGAAGGCGGCGCGCAGCAATTCGAGCGAGAGCTTATAGAAAATGCGGCGGAGCGTTGGGTTTCGCAGAAGGCCGCTCCCGTTCATGACGCGCGTGGCTGGGCGGCGCGCTGCCACATCAAGGGCACGCAGACTGCGAAGGTCTGCGCACCCTTGATTGGCGACCGCGAGGGTTTTCCTCTCTTGCGATGGTACCAAGCGATTGCCCGTGTGGCGCCTCTGCAATCGTGTCGGATGACTATACCTAAGTATCGGATAACGGCGCTGACGACAGGGTTGCCGGGCCCCGGTGAGGCGCGTCGCACCGCGCGGAGACGAAAGCTGGAAGACGGAAAAGCTCAACTGTCGAAAGCGACCGAGCGCGCGAGCGCTTCCTGGGACTGCAGAAAGGCGAGCCGCGATTGCAGCGCCGCCTGGACAACGCCGAAAGCGTCACCCCCCAGAGTCACGCGCAGCGGCGGATGGTCGCTGGTTGCGACATCAACGATCGCTTGCGCGATCTTTTGCGGGTCGAGCGTGTAGAGCTCGTTTCCGGCGGTCTCGAACATCTTGCGGATATGGCCGGCGGGCGTATCGCGATACGCGGCGATCTCGCTGGCGAATTGCAGATTGTGGCTGAAGCTGGTGCGCGCCCCGCCCGGCTCGATCAGTGTCACGAACAGGTTGAAGGGTTCAAGCTCCTGGCGGAGGCATTCGCTGAAGCCCTCCAGGCCCCATTTGGCCACATGATAGAGACTGCTCGTCGGAAGCGAGCCCTGACCACTAGCGCTGGAGATCTGGATGATCCGGCCGCTCCCGCGCAGCCGCATGGCGGGGACAAAGGCGCGGGTGATGTGGATGGGCGCCATGAGATTGAGCGCGATCTGGCCTTCGACCTCGGCGTCCGACATCTCTTCGGTGGCGCCGATCACGCCGCCGCCGGCGTTGTTGACCAGAATATCGACGGGTCGACGCGCCTGCGCCCGGGCCACGACCGCAGCAATATCGTCCTTGACCGTGACGTCGAGCGCTTCGACGCGCAGCTGGCTCGGATATTTCGCCGCGAGATCATCGAGGCTTTCGGGCTTGCGGGCCGTCGCGGTAAGGTCGTCGCCAGCGGCCAGGATCAGTTCGGCCAGATGGCGGCCGATGCCGCTGGACGCGCCCGTGAGAAACCAGTGATTGGACATATGTTACTCCATATATTACCAACTGGTAGGTAACTTGAAACCTGGAATGCGTCAATGCTTGGAGGTGTGATGAAGCAACGAACCCGGCGGAATGCCGCACAGAGCCGCGAGACGCTCCTGGCTGCAGCGACCGAGGAGTTCGCGTCCCATGGGCTGGCGGGCGCGCGGATCGACCGGATTGCGCAGGCGGCGGGTATCAGCAAGCCGATGCTCTACACCTATTTCGGGGACAAGGAGGCGCTCTTCGATGCCGCGCTGACGCAGGAAGTGATGGACGCGGCGCAGGCCGATCGCTTCGATCCCAATGATCTTGAGGGTTATGCGGGGCGCACCTATGACTTGCTGGTCGAACGCCCGCGCCTGTGGAGGCTGCTGACCTGGCATCATTTGGAGCGTGGCCAGGATGTTCTGATGCTCCCGGCCGGCGAGGTCCTTCTCGGGGAGAAGCTGGACGGGATCGCAGCGGCGCAGGCCGAGGGGCGGATCGTCGCCGACTTCACGCCCCTGGATGTCGTCCGGCTTGTCGCCGCCCTCACCCAGCTCTGGTGCATGACCGGAGCTGCACGCGACGCTGCCGAGCACGCGGCGCGCCGGGCGACGATCATGCGGGCGGTGGGGCGACTGCTGCGCGTGTGATCGTGCGAGGCGCGAGCTGCACGCCCGCGCGCCGACCGGGACACAGCAAGCATTTTTCGCAACCTGCCGTACTGCCCACCGGCAAAATCAGGGCGGCTCATGCACAAGCCGGCCCGTCGGCTCCGCGGATGCGATCGACGTTCGAGGACTGCGCCGCCACTGCCGAACCGGATTGGATCATCGCCAAGTGACCCAGTGGCTGCGCGACGATCTCAGGTCGCCGGACTCGTCGCACGACGTTTCGTCAGGAGTCGTTTCATCTGCCTCAAAAGGCGAACCTGCGGCTCAATCCGGAAGAAGGCGCGACACATCCAGGAAACGAGGATCAAATGCGGTCCGCATCGGTATTACTTTCCCTGGCGCGTGCAAGCTCAGCAAAGGACTAATGTTCCCGGAGCATCTCTAGCGCTATACCTAGGTATATCACGCCGACACCAATAACATGTGATCATGCCGCTTCGCATTCTTGCCGGCCAAATGTCCCGATCATCAAATCGAAGCGTGCGAGGCTGTATTACGATATGATATTCTAACTTCTATCTCAGCAGCTTTGCAAATGAGCGCTCGCAAAAATATCTCTTCAGTCATGAGGGTTCGACGTCTGGCGTGCGTATTATAGCTATATCTATATCTAAATTTCACGAGAATAAGGTATTGGAAAAACAGGAAAAATACTGTTGACCTGTATATACAACTGATGTTGTCTGTGGCTGTTCTAAAACGTCAGGGGGATTGCACATGACCATCAGGATGGCCCTGCTCGGCAGCGCCGCCATCGTCGCGGGCTACGCCGCGCCGGCTCTCGCTCAGGCCGATCCGACACCGCAGCCAAAAGCACAAGTCCTGGGGGATGACAGCGACATCGTCGTTACCGGCTCACGAATCCGTCGGCAGGATCTGGCCGGGGTTGGACCGGTCACCGTGGTCACCGCCGAGCAGATCCAAAATACCGGCATCGTCAATATCGAAACCGCCTTGCAGCGTTTGCCGGCCAATGCCGGCTTCGCGGGCAACCAGACATCGGCCTACTGGACCAACAACGGTTATGGCACTGCTCAGGTCAATCTGCGCGGCCTCGGCATCAAGCGCACACTCGTGCTCCTCAACGGCCGACGCCTCGTCGCGGGCGGCACCGGCGCCAATTCCTCACCCGATCTCAACATGATCCCGGTCGTGGCGCTGGCACGCACCGATGTCCTCAAGGATGGCGCGTCCGCTATCTACGGGGCCGATGCCATGGCCGGCGTGGTCAACCTTGTCACGCGCACCGATTATGAAGGCCTGGGTCTCAGCGTCCGACAAGGCATTACCGAGCGCGGCGACGGCTCCGATCTCACCGCGGACCTACTTTGGGGCATTCGCAACGATCGTGGCGGGTTCATGGCAGCAGTCACCTACCAGAAGACCAGCGCCGTCAACATGGCCTCGCGTGCGCCCTGCTCGCTCGCTGAAACGACGCCGGGCTCGCTGAGCTGCGTCAACAGCGCCTCGACGATCGGCGGACGCGCGGTGCTGCCCAACGGCCAACAGATCAACTTCAACCAGGTACCCGGAGGGAACGGGAACTTCTACGAGCCTTACAGTCCCGCCAAGCACAACTTCAACTCGAACCCGTTTCTCAATGCGGTCAGCCCAGTCGAGCGCGTCAGCACGGCCTTCTTCGCGGACTATGCGCTGACCGACGGTATCCAGGCGTTCGGCGAGTTCCTCTATACGTTCCGCAAGTCGAATCAGATCGCGACACCCGGCACGCTGCGCAATCTCTCGATACCAGCCAGCAATCCGACCAATCCGACCGGCCAGAACCTGGTCCTGGCCCAGCGCCGCCTCGCCGAACCCGGCGCGCGCCACTTCTTCCAGGAGACCGATACCTGGCAAGGCACCTTCGGGCTGCGCGGCAAGCTGGCGAACGACTGGGCCTGGGAAGTCGCGGGCAGCTTCGGGCGTAACACGGCCGTCGACGGCTCGACCAACATCGCCAATCTCGAGCGCGTCGCGAACACGCTCGACAGGAGCAAATGCTCCAGCACGGCGGGCGCGGCCATCCCCTGCGGTGACTATCTTGGGTTCGGAGACCTGACACCTCAGGTTCTGGATTATATTCTGTTCACCTCGCGCGATCGCGGAGGCAACGAACTCGGCACGGTCACGGCTGACCTCAACGGCGATCTCTTCTCCCTTCCAGCCGGCGCGGTGTCCTTCGCCACCGGCGTGGTCTATCGGCGCGAAAAAGGCTGGCGCGATCCCGACCCGTTGACGGTGCTCGGCGTGGCGAACGTCAATCAGCAGGATCCTATTTCGGGCTCGAGCACCGCCAAGGAAGCCTATCTCGAGCTATCGGTGCCGGTGCTTGCCAACACAGCTTTCGCCAAGGCGCTCACGCTCGATGGCGCAGTCCGCTACTCAGACTATAATCTCTTCGGGAGCGACTGGAATTACAAGCTCAGTGCCGACTGGGTAGTCAATGACAGCATCCGTCTGCGCGGCACTTATGGGACGGGCTTTCGCATTCCCAACGTGCCGGAGCTTTTCGGCGGCGTCTCGGAAGGCAATCTGACCACGACCGATCCCTGCTCGCGCTACACCTCCAGCGGCAACGTGACCTTGATCGCCAATTGTCAGGCGTCCGGTGTGCCGGCCAACTATACGCAGCTCGGCACCACGATCCTCACCACAGTGGGCGGTAACCAGAGCCTTCGGCCCGAAAGCTCCACGACCTGGACCGTTGGTACGGTGATATCGCCGCGCGGCATCATCCCAGGGTTGTCGCTGACGGCAGACTGGTTCGACATCAAGATCAAGGACGCGATCCGGGCCATTCCCGGCTCGACCAAGCTCGCAGTCTGCTATGCGAGCCAGAACCTGTCGCACCCGTTCTGCAGCGACTTTACGCGCAGCGCGCTGACCGGCGAGGTCACTTACCTCTCCGCCCAGCCCATCAACACCGGCCGCGAGGAGATGAATGGTCTCGATCTGGGTCTGGTGTACAGTGGTGCGGTGGGCGAGGTGAAGATCTCCTTGGATCTCAACATGACCTATCTCAACAAATATGTCGTAAACCCCTTCCCCGGCGGCGCGCCGATCTATTTCGACGGGTTTATCGGGGGCGGCAATGGCGGCTATCCGAAATGGCGTGGTTATGGCGTGCTGACGGCGGAAAAGGACGGCATCAGCGCGACCTGGTCGACACAATGGATCGGCAAGGCGACCGACTTCAACGCATCGGCCGGCGACATCGGCTACCGCACGCCGAACGTCTTCTACCACAATCTTCAGCTTGCCTTCGCGATCGACGAGAAGACACGTTTCCAGATCGGGGCCGATAATCTGTTCGACCGCAAGGCGCCCTATATCCAGAGCTTCACCGATGCCAACACCGACACGATGACCTATGATCTGCTCGGACGGCGCTTCTACGCCGGCTTCCGAACCGCGTTCTGAAGGGCAGCACATGGCAATTCGCTGGCCTTTGGTCATCCGCCGGACGCACAAGTGGCTGGCCCTGATCGTCGGCGTCCAGGTTCTGCTCTGGACGCTGACCGGCTTCTATATGGTGGCCGTCCATATCGACATCATCCATGGCGACGATCTGGTCCGCCCACCGGTCGTCGCCCCCATCGACCTTGCGAGCTTCGTCCCGCCGGCGCGGATTGTTCAATCGGCTCCCGACGCGTCCGAGATCCGCCTGCAACGGTTCATGGATCAGCCCGTCTGGCGCGCGCAAACCTCGGGTGGTCCAAGACTCTTCGATGCAGGTTCGGGACAGCCCATCCCCGATTTGAGCGAGGCACAAATCCGCGCCGCCGCTCGGCGCATCTACAGCGGCACCGGGGACATCGTCGCAGCCCGGCTGCTGACGACGGCGCCACTGGAAATGCAGGCGCGCAAGCCTCCCTATTGGCAGGTCGAATTCGATGCCTGGAACCGGCCAACCCTGTATCTCTCTCCGCAGACCGGTGAGCTGATCTCGCGCCGCCATGCGCTGTGGCGCGTGTTCGATTTCGCGTGGATGCTGCACATCATGGACTATGACGATCGCTCCGACGTCAACAATCCGCTGCTGCGCGTGGCGACCTGGAGTGCCCTTGCCATGGCGCTGGCCGGGGCTTGGCTGCTGCTTTGGTCGTTCCCGCGGCGCAGGAAGAAGAAGGCATGAAGAAAATCCGGTTCACCCCGCTCTTTTTTCGGCGCATCCACAAATGGGTCGGCCTGATCCTGGGCGTGCAGTTTCTCCTTTGGGCTCTGAGCGGCTCGATGATGGCCTTGCTCGATCAGGAGAAGGTCGGCGGACACAGTGCGCAGGCCAGCCATCAGCACGCCCTACCTGCCGGTGACTATATTGCGCCGGCAAAGCTCGCTCTTGATGGTCCCGTGCTCGGCATCGCCTTGCGGTCCCTTGCCACACGCCCCGTCTACGAGCTTCGATCCACCACGGGCACGCGGCTAATCGACGCGACGAGCGGCGCCCCGGTTCGGGTCGACGAGCAGGTCGCGCGCGACGTCGCGACGATGGTGAATGAAGCACCGATCCGCAAGGCAACGTTGCTCGCCGAACCGAATGTGGAAGCGCGCGAGCACGAAGGCACCATGTGGCGACTGGATTTCGCGGACGCAGAGAACAGCAGCGCCTACATCTCCGCCGACACCGGCCGATTCCTGGTCATGCGCGGCGACACATGGCGCACCTGGGATTTCTTCTGGATGCTCCACAATATGGACTATGTGAACCGCACCAGCTTCAATCACCCGCTGATCGTCTTCGTTGCGTTCGGTACTTTGTGGCTGTCGGGGACGGGCTTCTACCTGCTGTTTAAGAGCTTCAGTCGCGCCGACGTGCGATGGTTGCGGCGCAGGCGCAAATCGGCCGTCAAGTTGGGCGCGGGCTGATCGCTAGGTCCCAACAGAAAAAGCCGCCGATAGCTCGAACCGATTGCCCGGGTGCGTGAGCCAAGCGTGCGATACGAGACGTCCGCGACTCCAGGTTCTGCGCGTCATCATTAGCACTGGTTCTCCTTCAGCGAGGCCCAGCATTGTTCGCATGGCTGTATCCGGCATCGCCGCGCACACCCGGTGCTCTACTCGCTCGAGCGGGGCAACACGTGTCAGATATTCATTCGGCGTCGAGGCGCTGAAATCCCTCTCTCCGTAGCGTGGCGCAGCAGATGCCAGCACAAAGCGCTCCTCGACCTGAATTGGGAATTCGGTCTCGTGATGGACGATAAGCGAATGGAAGAGGCGCGTGCCCAAGCCGACTTCCAGCAGAGCTGCCCTTTCCGCATCAGCCCGTATCTCGATATTATAAATGACGCGCGCGCGATAGGCGTGGCCCCTGCCGCGCACCTCCTCCGCGATGTTGCGGATCTCGATCAGCTGCCCGATCGGCCGGGGCTCGGCGACAAAGCTGCCCCGCCCCGCCCGCCGTACCACGACACCGGCCGATTGCAGTTCCCGCAACGCCCGGTTTGCGGTCATGCGCGAGACTTTGAACGTCTCGACGAGCTCGGCCTCTGACGGCGTCTGGTCGCCGGGCTTCAGGCGACCTTCCCGGATGTCCTCGAAAATGCTGTCTTTGATCGCCACATAGCGAGGTTGCTTCTCCGCACCGGCAGCGTCGACCGCGGGTTCGCCCACAGAAGCAGCTTTCGTCCGGGGAGCGGATGCGCGGCTATGGGGGCGAGCGGGAGCATGCATCAAATGACTATACAGGTGGGGGCGAGCAAGTCCCAGTCATTCAAACAGGAAATCACCAGCGAGAGCCGAGGCGTGCGTGATCAATGCCGCGCGAAGACCTTCTGGCCCGAACTGCCGAACGACACCACCGCATAGGGTTGGCGGGCGGCGCCTGCCACTTCCATGCCCTCCGAGCCGATCGGCATCCCCGCCACCGCAATGCCTCTGACGCCTACGGGACGGGTTGCCAGCAGGCGCTTGATATCGGCGACCGGGACATGGCCCTCGATCAGATAGCCATCAACCATCGCGCTGTGGCAGGATGCCAGCGTGCCCGGCATGCCGGCCCTCCGCTGAAGCGCCCCGCGCGACGCATCGTCGCGCATGACGACCGTGCGGCCCAGCTTCGCGCGAAGCGCCTGGGCCCACTTCTCACAGCATCCACAACCCGGGTCCCGGTGGACGACGACATCATTCGCCGCAAGCGCTGCGCCGGGCAGGGCGAGGAACAGCAAGGCGGCAGAAAGACGGGTCTTCATGAACGGCTCCCGGAAGCATGCGATAGGGTTCCTAATGATCTATACGCATTGATGCCCCCTACCCCTCATCACGCTGAAGATTTCACGATGGCGCGCGGCCTCCAGGCGAGCGGCAAGGACACAAGCAGCGCCAGCGACAGACCACCAATCCCCCACAAGACTAAGTGCTGCGCCCCGGGAGCGACGACGGCGATCGCCAGCGGCGCGAGCGCCTGCCCGATGCTGGCGGCGGAATGCTGGAGACCGAGCTTCAGACCCGAAGGGGCTGCCGCACCGCTGATCCAGAAGCTGGTGACCAATCGAAGGGTTGCCGAGCTCCAGCCGGCAGCAACGATGATCCCACTGAGTTCGGCCATGCTCGCGGCGACAGGGAACAGGAAGAGCGCCGCAGCCAGCAGGCCGAGCGTCAGCCCCGCAAGCCGCCTCGGCATGGTCACCAGCCAATCGAGCCTCGCATGGAAGATCTGTGCTGCCAGCATGCCCAATCCGCAGAGACTGAGCATCCAGGCGATCTCTTCGCGGCTCAGCGAAATGACGCTCCGCGTCACCAGGAGATTGACATGCATCGCCGCCAGCCCGCCGCCCGCGACGATCGTGACGAAAAGCAGGATCAGCGTCGCGCCGAGCGTCGGCGCGGGCAGGTCTCCGCCATCGATGCAAGGTGCACACCAGCGCGGCAGACGCACGGCGCAAAGCGCCGCCCCGACGGCACCGATGCCGAAAGCGAGGATCATGAGGGGAGCGCGGGGCAGGATCGCGGCCGAGACCTCCGCCACCAGCGGACCGGCGAGATCGCCCAGAAACAAGAAGGCGGTCAGCCAGGTGAAGCGCCGCGCCTGGTCCGCGCGCTCGTTTGCGGCAAAGCTCGCGCAGAGCAAGCCCAACGGTATGATGGCGGCCGACGCCATCCCCGCCACCAGGCGCAATGCATAAAGCTCAGGCAGCCCGACGAGGCCGATCGGCGCGGTCACCAGGGCGAGGATGACCAGCGCTGCGCGCAACATCGCCCGATAGTCGACCCGGTCCGCGATCCAGCCCCAGAGCGGCGCCGCCAGCAAGGCTGCCAGGGGATGGACCGCGGTCAGGCTCGCGACATGAAAATCATGAGCGCTTGACGATAGCGCGCCACGAGCCGGGTCGACCAGTGCCGGAAGGAAGGCGAGAATGGCCGTCTGTCCCGCCGACGCCGCAGCCGCCGCGAGCAACAAGACGAAAAAGGAGGCCGGCCAGCGACCGTTGGCTTGCGATCCAGCCTTGTCACGCGGCGCGTTCGCGGTCGACCCCTCGAGTGGCCATCCGCGGATCACCACCAGGCGCGCAAGCCGATCACCAGCCTGTGTTCGGAAGGCCCTTCCCCGCGCAGGCGACGGAAATCGGCCGTGCCGTCAAATGCGCGCTCCCAGACGAAGCCGATATAGGGCGCGAACTTGCGCGACACCTCGTAGCGCAACCGTCCGCTCAGCTCGACATTGCTGAAGCCGCTGCCGAGCTGCCGATCGCTCGACCGCTTCGAATAGATATTGGTCTCCACCTGCGGCGTAAGGATCAACCGATTGGTGAACAAGACCTCATAGGACGCCTTGGCGCGCGCCGCGAGACGCCCATCGGTTCCTACATAGCCGGTGAGCTGGACGTCGAACCAATAGGGCGCCAGTCCCTCGACGCCGGCGGCCAGCCAGGTGGTCGCACCCTTGCCGAGATCCTGCCTGACCCCGAGCAGCGTGCCCCAGAACGGGTTCTTGCTGTGCCACCACAGCGCCTCGACGCTGCTCTCCGGATCGAGACGTTGGTCGCGGGAGTTCTTGAGCCCCTGGCTGCGCAGCCAGAGCTTGTCATTGTCCTGACCCTTGGTGACGAGCACGGTCCAGCCCACGCCCTGACCCTCGTTGCCGCTGGTGAACTCAAGCTCATCGACAAGTATCTTGGGGATTGAGAGCTTGTCGGCCATCTCATAGCCCGGCAGCGTCGAGTTGCGGTAGCCGTCGGCATAATCGTCCGAGTTGCGCGCGTCCGGCGGGGCCTGGCCGCCCTGCATCGAGCCCATGTCCATCGTGGCGCCGTTACCGGACGCCTTCGTGTCGGTCATATCCATGCCCGGCATGTCCATGCCCGCATGGTCCTGAGAGCCTTGCGCGGAAGGGGTGTGCTGAGCGGGAGTGGCCGTTTGGGCAGGGGTGGCGGCGGGCGACGGGGGCGAGGCATCCTGCGCGAGGGCGGGAGCCGTGATCGCCGGCGCCAGGAAGAGGGCAGCGCCAAGAGCGATGCCGCGCGAGGGGAAAATCCGGATCATGCGACCACCACCTCCCGGAACATGCCGGCCGCCATGTGATAGAGCAGATGGCAGTGGAAGGCCCATCGGCCCATGGCGTCGGCGGTGACGCGGAAGCTCACCCGCTGGGCGGGCTGGACCACGACCGTATGCTTGCGGACCTGGAAGGCGCCGTCCGGGCCTTCGACATCGCTCCACATGCCGTGCAGATGCATCGGATGCGCCATCATCGTGTCGTTGACGAAGGTGACGCGCAGCCGCTCGTTTGGCTTGAAATGAAGCGGCCTGGAATCGTTGAGCTTGATGCCGTCGAGCGACCAGATGAACCGTTCCATATTGCCCGTCAGATGCAGCTCGATGTCGCGCTCGGGCTCGCGCGGGTCGGGATCGCCGCCCGGCGTGCGCAGATCGGCCAGCGTCAGCACGCGCCAGCCGCGCCCGCGCAGCCCGGCGCCGGGATCGTCGAGATTGGTGCGCGGATAGTCGACGCGCATGTCGGTATTGGCGCCATATTCGGTGCGGGCGTGCCGTGCCCTGGCCGGCATCTCGGTCATGCCGTGCCCGGCATGCGCGTCGCCTCCCATTGCGCCCATCGTCGCCATCGCGCCCATCATGTCGACCGGCTCGAGCCAGGTCCGGGCATCGAGCGGCGGCACGGCTGCCGCCATGCCCGGGGCCGGTGCGATCGTGCCACGCGCATAGCCGCTCCGATCGATCGCCTGCGCGAAGATGGTGCGGGCGCCGCCCTCGGGCATGGTGAACTCGACGTCGTAGGTCTCGCCCGGGCCGATCCGGAATTCCTCGACCGTGACCGGCTCGACCGGCTGCCCGTCGGTCGATACGACCGTCAGCTCGACCCCGGGGATCCGCACGTCGAAGAACGTCGCCGTCCCCGCGCCGACGAAGCGCAGGCGCACGCGCTCGCCGGGCGCGGCGATACCGGTCCAGTTGCCGGCGGGCGGCGCGCCGTTCATCAGATAGGTGTAGGTCGCGGCAGAGACATCGCTGTAGTCGGTCGGGTTCATCCGCGAGCTGTTCCACATCCGCCGCCGCTCGAGCGCCTTGCCCAAGCCCATGGTGCCGACATCCTTGAGGAAATCGCCGGCGGTCGGCTGCGCAAAATTATAGTAGCTGCTCTGCTTCTTGAGATTGAGGAAGATCTGCAGCGGCGGCTCGTCCGACCAGTCGCTGAGCACGATGCAATAGTCGCGATCGGGCGCCCGCGCCGTCGGCACCTGTTTTGGCTCCACGATGATCGCTCCATAGAGTCCCGTCTGCTCGGCGAGCGTGTGAGCGTGATACCAGTAGGTTCCGCTCTGGCGGACCTCGAAGCGATAGGTGAAGGTCTCGCCCGGCGCGATGCCGGCAAAGCTGATGCCGGGCACGCCGTCCATCTCCGCCGGCACGATGATGCCGTGCCAATGGATGCTCGACATCTCCTTGAGGCCGTTGCGTACGCGCAGCGTGACCGTGTCGCCTTCGCGCAGGCGCAGGACCGGCGCGGGCACGCTGCCGTTCACGGCGGTCGCGATACGGCGTTTGCCGGTGAAGTTGACCGGCAGCTCGGCGATCTCGAGGTCGAACTCGGTCCCGCTCAGCTCAGCGGGCAAGGTTGGTGCGGATCGCGCGAGAAGCGCCGGGGCGAAACCGGCGACCGCGCCGCCGATCGCCAGCCCCTGGACGAAACGGCGCCGCGCGATCGGCCGGATATGTAAGGGAGACATGAACTGTACTTTCGCGAAGTCGGCTTCAGGCGAGGTCGAGGACGATCCGGCCCTCGATGTCGCCATGATGCATGCGGGAGAAGACGTCGTTGATGTTCTCCAGCTTGTCTGCATGGACCGTGGCCTTGACCTTGCCCTCGCCGGCGAACGCCAGTGCCTCGAGCAGATCGAGCCGCGTGCCGACGATCGAGCCGCGCACGGTAATGCCGTTCAGCACGGTGTCGAAGATCGACAACGGGAAGTCGCCCGGCGGCAGGCCGTTGAGCGCGACCGTGCCGCCGCGCCGGACCATGCCGAGCGCCTGCTGGAACGCCTTGGGCGAAACGGCGGTCACCAGCGCCCCGTGCGCGCCGCCAATGGCTTTCTTGAGCGCTGCCGAAGGGTCCTCGTTGCGCGCGTTGACCGTCAGTGTGGCGCCAAGGCGTGTAGCGAGGTCGAGCTTGCTATCGTCGATGTCGACCGCGGCCACATTGAGACCCATGGCTCGGGCATATTGCACCGCCATGTGGCCGAGCCCGCCAATGCCGGAGACGACCACCCACTCGCCGGGTCGGGCCTCGGTGGCCTTCAATCCCTTGTAGACGGTGACGCCCGCGCAGAGGATCGGCGCAATGTCGAGGAAGTCGACATTGTCGGGAAGGTGACCAACATAGTTGGGATCGGCGAGGACATATTCGGCAAAGCTGCCATTGACCGAATAGCCGGTGTTCTGCTGTTCGTGGCAAAGCGTCTCCCAGCCACCCAGGCAATGCACGCAGTGCCCGCAGGCGGTGTAGAGCCAGGGCACACCGACCCGGTCGCCTTCCTTCACATGGGTGACGCCGGCACCAACGGCGGCGACATGCCCGACGCCCTCATGGCCAGGAATGAAGGGCGGGTTGGGCTTGACCGGCCAGTCCCCTTCTGCCGCGTGCAGGTCGGTATGGCACACGCCGGTTGCCGCAATCTTGACCAGGACCTGCCCGGGGCCGACCGTCGGGATCGGCGCGTCCTCGATGACCAGGGGCTTGCCAAATTCGCGGACGACCGCCGCCTTCATGGTTTTCGCCATGTCCGTTTCTCCTTTTAAGCGGGGGGTCAGAATAGGCCGAGCGCGTGCTCGTCATAGGAGACGAGCAGATTCTTGGTCTGCTGATAATGATCGAGCATCATCCGGTGGTTTTCACGCCCGAAGCCCGATGCCTTGTATCCGCCGAAGGCGGCATGGGCGGGGTACTGATGATAGCAGTTGGTCCAGACCCGCCCGGCCTCGATCGCGCGGCCGAGCCGGTAGGCGGTGTTGCCGCTCCGGGTCCAGACGCCCGCGCCAAGACCGTAGGCGGTGTCATTGGCAAGTGCGATCGCCTCCTCGACCGTCTTGAACGTGGTGACCGACAGGACGGGACCGAAGATCTCCTCCTGGAAGATGCGCATGTGGTTCTGACCCACGAACACGGTCGGCTGCACGAAATAGCCCTGGTCGAGCGCACCGCCCGGCAGCGCCCTGGCGCCACCGACCAGACACTGCGCGCCCTCGGCCTTGCCGATATCGATATAGCCCAGGATCTTGTGGAGCTGGTCCTCCGACGCCTGCGCGCCGACCTGGACCGACGGGTCGAGCGGATCGCCCTGGCGGATCGCGGCGACGCGCGCCACGGCGCGCTCGATGAAGCGGTCGAAGATCGACTCATGGATCAGGGCGCGCGACGGGCAGGTACAGACCTCGCCCTTGTTGAAGGCGAACAAAGTAAAGCCTTCGAGCGCCTTGTCGAAGAAGGCATCGTCCTCGTCGAGCACGTCCGCCATGAAGATGTTGGGCGACTTGCCGCCAAGCTCCATCGTCTGGGGGATCAGATGGTCCGCCGCGGCGTGCATGATCTGCTTGCCGGTGACGGTCTCGCCGGTGAACGAGACCTTGGCGATGCGCGGATTGGCGGCGATCGCCTGGCCAACGGTCCGTCCCGGGCCGGTAACGACATTGAGCACGCCGGGCGGCAGGATGTCGGCGGTGAGCTCGGCGAACATCAGCAAGGTGAGCGGCGTCTGGGATGCGGGTTTGATGACGGTGCAGTTGCCCGCCGCCAGCGCCGGGGCGATCTTCCACGCCGCCATCAGCAGCGGGAAGTTCCACGGGATGATCTGGCCGACGACGCCGAGCGGCTCGCGGAAATGATAGGCGATGGTGTCCGCATCGATCGTCGAGATGCCGCCTTCCTCCGCCCGGATGCAGCCGGCGAAGTAGCGGAAATGGTCGATCGCGAGCGGCACGTCGGCAGCGCGCGTCTCGCGGATCGGCTTGCCATTGTCGATCGTCTCGGCAAGTGCCAGCAACTCCAGATTGTCTTCGAGCCGGTCGGCGACGCGATTGAGAATCCTGGCGCGTTCGGCGGGCGCGATCCTTGCCCATTGATCCTTGGCGGCGTGCGCCGCATCGAGCGCGCGCTCGACATCTTCCGGCGTCGACAGCGCGAACTCTGCGATCTGGGCGCCATTGATCGGGCTCGTGTCGGCGAAATACTCGCCGCCCGCAGGAGCGCTCCAGCGGCCTCCGATGAAATTATCATAGCGGTGTCGGAAGGAGGCCGCCGCGTTAATGGTCCCGATCGCCTTCTCGAACATAACCTGACTCCATCTCTATCGATGGCCTGACGGAGTAATCTCTTTGCCCGGGTGGCCTATAAGTAAGTTCCGCAGAAGGTAGTCTGGTATCGGGGTCGCGGGCTTGAGGGTCAGACACGCCAACAGAGCCGATGACTATTCATCGACTCCTGAACGTATTCGCGCACGCCTGATCGGAATTATGCCGAGACAGGCGTTACTCGGCCGAGTCTTCTTTTGGCGAGGGCGGCGCTTGGCATTCCAATTCTGGCGTTACGCCCGGACGCGCTTTAGGCTCACCCAATCGCCTTTCTGAAGCGTCCCGTCCCTCACGCGGAAATGAGCATAATGGTCGTCGAAAATCTGGTCGACTTCGACATGACCGACAAGACGGCGGTGGCGCGGCGTTGCGTGATAGACTTCGAGTATCTGCCCGATGTGCGCGCCATCGGCCTTACCCAGGCAGGCCACTGTGCCGCCCGCATCCATACGGACGATCTTGCCGCGCATGAACAAGCTATGGCCGATACCCTGTGCGAGGAGCGGCGTGCTGCCAAAGAGCAGAAAGCCAACAGCAGCACCGACGCCAAGATGTTTTCGCATCGCTGTTTCCTCTGTCAAGTCAGACGCTCGGACCCGGTTTTGAAAGCTGGGAGCACGGGGCGACGCTGGGCATCGTCAAAGAACTGGCCCGCCGCGGGGGAACGGCGGGCCCTCAGCCCCTGGGGTCTGTTCTCGGGGCTGGAAACCTCACATGTCGCTCATCGGCTTGTCGGCCATGGGCTTGGCGGTCTTCTTCTTCGCCGCCGGCTTGGCCTTCTTCATCGGCATCTTGCAGCAGCCACTCTTCGCCTTACCGGCCATGCCCGAGCCGTTCGATGCAGGCGAGCCGCCGGACATGCCGGCCATCCCCGACATGCCCTGTTGATCCTGCTGGGCCGGTTGCCCCTGCTGCTTCTGCGCGCCGGCCTGATGATCCTTCATCATCTGATCGTGCATCTGCTGCCCGCCATGATCCATGCCCTGCTGGTGGGCATGGGCCGGCGCAGCCTGCGCGGGCGCGGGCGTCGACTGGGCGAGAGCGGTGCCGGCGGCGAAGGTTAGCGTCGCGAAGAGGCTGACGGGCGCCGCGAGAAATGTCGTCTGTCGCATTGAGGGTCTCCGAGTGTTCTTCCTGTTGCCCGATCGACGTTCCGATCCCGGCAATTCCGAAGCTTCAATGCTGCTAGCGAGACGCTGTCTGTATACGTAAGTTACGAATCGAAATCCGATCGGCCGTGTGCCTGCTGGAGCAGGCGCGTAAAATGATGATCCGGGATCGATCAAAAATGTGACCCGGCCTGGTTTTCTCGTCCTGAGACCGGCCAGAAAAGCGATTGGCCCGCCGTGGGAACGGCGGACCAAGGCTTCGGTTGAAAGCGGCCATGATCTTGTCCGTCAACCTTGTCGTCTGATGGAATGATGGCAGGGTCAGCAACCACCGTCCGACCTGTGTGACATGCCGGAGGCGCCGTCCTGGTCCTGCGAATCCCGCATCGCCATTCGATGGCCCTGCATCATCTGGCCGTGCATCTGCTCCTTACCGTGAGCCATGCCCTGCATGTGGGCAGGATCGGGCTGGGCAGGCGCCGGCCTGGCCTTGAGGGTCTCCTCAAGATCGGGCATGCCCGGCGGCATCCCGTCCGCCAGCACCGGTCCGGCACTGACGGCGAGGAAGCCGAGAGCTGCGAGCGAAGCGATCATTGCCGTCTTCTTGCGCAAGTATCCATTCCTTCAAGTCTGGGTTTCCCGTTCGATCGAGCATATGCCCGGTCGATTGTCGCCCCTTCCGGAGCTTGCCCGTGAAATGGTGTCACCTTCCGCCTTGCTGTATACGTAATGTGCGAAGTCCGTCTCTGAGATGGCCATAAATTATCGCACTGGCATCGTTGTTGTGCCGATGTGTAACTATGGTTCGGACTCGAGAGCAGGACAGGTCGGCAACAGTGACTAATCCATGGCGGCCAGCAGACGCTCGAGAGGAATAGTGGCAAAAGTGGTGAAGCTGTCAGCAATGGCATAAGGCAGTACCAGCACCCGATTATGTACCATCGCGCCGCAGCTGTAGGCTACGTTTGGCACATAACCTTCGCGCTCATCCATGTCCGACCGCAAAAGCGGTAGCTTCGTCCGCGCCAGCAGCTTCGAGGGATCGTCACGGTCCAGCAGGCACGCCCCGATGCAATAGTTCCGAACGGCGCCGACTCCATGAGTTACGACCAGCCAGCCTTCGTCGATCTCGATCGGCGATCCGCAATTACCGATCTGGACAAACTCCCAAGGCCAGCGAGGTTCGATGGCTTTCGCTCCGCCACTCCAGTCGTGAATGTCCGCGGACGTCAGGAACCAGATATTTTCGTTATCCTCGCGCCCAAGCATGGCAAAGTGCCCGGCAATGCGTCGGGGGAAAAGCGCCATGCCCTTGCTACCGGTGGCATCCCCACGCAGCGGTCTGAGTTCGAATGTCCGGAAGTCCGGCGTGGACAACAACTCCTGCCGGACGGACTGGCCGCTAAATGCCGTATATGTACCGAAATAGGTGGCTCGGCCATCGTCGTCCAGGAAGCGGACCAAGCGAAGGTCTTCGATGCCACCACGCTGGCTGGGGGTTGTCGGAAAGATCACGATCTCCGAGAGATCGTGGCTGCCATCGCACTTGATCCGAATGCCCGCGTCCGGCCCGTCCTCGCCGGAGATGTTTTCAGTCTCCAGCACGAGCGGCATGGGGCTCGGAGGATTGATTGCTATGGTTCCGTCCGCGGCGCAAAACCCGGTGCGAAAGGTGACGGAGGAGATATGCCCCTCGCCCACGCCTCGCAGGGAAAGAATGAATCGGAGAGAGTTTTCAGGTACAGCAGACTGATCAGGATGCAGGACGATGCTCGGATTGAAAAGCGCTGCTGCCTCATAGGAATATTCGTTGCAAAAATGGGCACCGATCAAGAGCGCCTGTTCATGGGTGACCTCGCAATCACAGACGATGATGCCATCAACCTCGTGGAACCGCCGCAAAAACAGGGACGGAACCTCACGATGCCTTCCCGAGAAATCATCAAGAATGCGTTGCAACTCATCGTGGAGCGATGCTGGGTCGAGCGCCAGGACGCGGTCGGCGATGCGCTGCGCACGTGGCTGATCCGGTACCGCATATTTATAGGTTTCCGTCGACGGCATATAGGGTCTGATCACTACCCTTGCTGGATTGGGGCGGAGCAATTCGGGTAGCCGGTTGACAAATTCGGCGGTTGACACTGACTTCTCCAATACAGATCGACCGTGGAGCGTTCACGCAATCGTAAAGATGGTGCTCGGCATTACCCGACTATCGGGTGGCGGCACGGAAGGCTCCGGCGATGGCGGGTGCGATGATTTCCGCCGTTGCCGGATACTCGGACTTTGTGCCACGTGCCATGATCGCTGTCCTGGCGTAGTTGTCGGACACACAAGCTGTGACCGGGGGCTCTGGCCTGAACGTGACTATGTGGGGCACGTGCGAAGCGCGCCGCTCAGCTCGACATGTCCGCCATCGTTCGGCAGCTCGCCGCGCATTTCTTGCAGGTGGCCGAGCAACGCGCGATCCGCTGGTCCGCGCTATGGCGTCCGCATTCCTCGGCGCAGCGCTCGCAAGCGTCGGCGCAGGCGCGGCAGACGATGCGGTGCAGGGCAGATTCCCGCAGCATCGAGTTGGCGGTCGCCTGGCACAGTTCCGCACAGTCGTTCAGCATGGCGATCAGCGACGCCGTAGCTGACGCGCCGCCTTGCTTCGTCAGCCAAGCGGCGGTTTCCAGGCACATGCGGTGCGAAGCCACGCAATCGTCGATGCAGTCCGTCATCGACATCGCCATCCCTTCCATTCGATGCTGCTGCGCCGCCGCCGGCACAGCCAGCGTTCCGGCGGCGGCAAGGCCGGCGCCGGCCATCAGCAATTCGCGTCTCTCGATCATCATGCACCTCCCATCTGCTATCCCTTGAGCGCTGTGCCGCATCCGGCGGCCTCAGCCGTCGCAGGCGACCCATCCGACGCCGCACGCGCCTTCTCCCGCGCCATCCGGGTTTCCTCCCAGGGCCAGTGGCCGTTGATCTCGACCCCGAGCGAGATGCTCAGGAAGGTCCGCACCAGCACCAGCCCGGCCAGAACGATGAGATCGTCGAGCGTTGGGTTGATCACCAGCGACTTGACGATGTCGCCGGCGACCAGAAATTCCAGGCCGAGCAGGATGCTGCGGCCGAGCGCCGAGCGGAACGCGCTATAGGCCTCGGTTCGGTCGCCCGCCCTCGCCCGCCGCGCAAACAGAAAGGTTGCGAGCCCCGCGCCGACCAGGATGGTCAGCGTGCCCGCCAGTTCCAGGCCGATCACCGCGAGCCGGAAGAAGGCGCTCAGCCAGTCGGCCTCAATGGTGATCATACCAGCCTCGCTTGCGGATATTGTTGAAGCTGTCGGTGGCGTGACAGGCATAGCATTGGTCGACGCGCGCCTTCGATCCGGCTGCGCGCTGCGAGACCATGCTGAAATGCTCCATGAAGTGACTCGGCGGCGCCTTGTGGCACTCGGCGCACTGCGTCGAATTGACCGATGGATGGCGGTAATTGGCGATCTTCCAGCTGTCGGTCTTGTGGCAGCTCGCGCAGTCGGTGCCGAACAGGCCCTGGTGCGGATCGCGGAACGCATGGCAGCTCGCGCAATTGAGCGCGGTCTCGGGGGTCAGGCTTCGAGTGTTTGTCGACATGCCCGCCAAAGGCTGCCGCCACTTCGCCATGTCGAGCAACGCGGCGTGATCCATGCGGATGATGCCGCGCTCTCCCTCATGTTCGACGTGGCAGGAGGTGCACTGCGTCGCTTTCGCGTGGAACTGCGTCGACTGCTTCGTCCCGAAATCGGTGCCCGCATGGCAGGTGAGACAGGTCCGGGTTTCGACGCCCTTGCCCGGCGTGTGGCAGGCCGTGCATTGGCCGGCAAAGGACTGGTGCGCGCTCGAGAGCGGGCCGGGCGAGACGAGCTGCGCCACCAGGCCGGCATCCCTCGGCGCGTCCGATCGCATCCGGATCGCGACCGCGGCGACCATCACCAGCAGGGCTGCGATGAAGACGGCGTAGGAAAGACGCTGCCAGCTCATAGCCAGCGCAGCCCGTAATAGATCGCCGCGCCGACGTGGAGCGCGAGCAGCGCGAAGATGAGACAGCCCAGCAGGATGTGCAGGAACCGCCACCGCGCGAACAGGGTGTTGGTTGCCTCTTCGGCACGGATCGCGAATTCGGTATCGGCCAGCGCTGCGGCGATCCCCGCCTTGTCCTGGGGGCGCTGGCCCGCGGACGCATCCCCGGCGACGAACAGATAGCGCTTCCAGCCCGACAGCGGCGGGGCTGCGGTATCGGCCTGCGTCGGCGCCGCCGGCTCCTCGAGGAAGGCGGCGCGAAGCGAGGCCAGTTCTGACCTGCGTCCGCGCAGCGCCCGACCAAGCTGGGCAAGCAGGTAGCGGCCGATGAAGCCGGTGATGACCGTCATCAGCAGGAGGACGGTCAGAAGCAGGCCGACCGGGCTTTCGAGCTTGTGCGCGGCGTGGACCAGACCCAGGATCGGCGCCAGCACGCCGGCATAGATGTGGATGGCGAGCAGGGTTGGCTTGCTGACGACCCGGGAGAGCGCCTTGTCGACCCAGGCGATGTGCTTGGCCGCGACATAAGGAAGCGTCAGCAGCATCAGCACGAGCGCTGCGATCCCGATGATCCCGCCGGCCAGGCTACCCGGAAAGCGGGGCGACACATGCACGAGATAGCCGAACGGGAACAGCAGCAGGAACGCGACCAGCAGGCCCACGGCAATGTCGCTGCGTTCGCGCATCAGGCTTCGACCACGAGCGGCGTGCCCGTCCCCTTCGCCTGGCACGCGAGCACATAGCCTTGCGCCTTGTCGGCGGGCGCAAGGCCGGATTCGACCTCCATCGTCACTTCGCCCTGCAGCAGCTTGACCACGCAGGCGCCGCATGTGCCCGCACGGCATGCATAGGGGATCTCGACGCCCGCGCCCTCGGCCGCCTCCAGCACGGTCTCGTCCGCGGGCAAGGCCGCCGACACCCCCGACACGGAGAAGGTCACCGTGCTCGGCGCCACCTCGGCGCTCGGGGCCGGCTTATCCGCTGGCGGGGGCGCGGGCTTGACCTCGAGATCCTCGTGGTCGGCCGGCAGCGAGGCCGGACCGAACGCCTCGGTGTGCAGCTGCGCTTCGGGGACGCCGAGTTCCGCCAGCACGCCGCGCATCGCGCCCATCATCGCCGGCGGGCCGCACATATGGATGCGCCGGCTCGCGATCTCCGGCACCGCGGCCAGGATCATCTCGCGCGTGATCGGCCCTTCGGGGCCCATCCAGACGGTGCCGGGCGCGCGCTGCATCGCGGCGACGACATGGAGGTTGGGAAAACGGCGTTCGAGCCGCTCGAGCTCGTCGCGGAACACGAATTCCTCGGTCGACCGTGCGCCGTAGAAGAAGAAGATATCACCCTTCCACGCGGTGTCGGTGAGATAGCGCAGCACCGACATCATCGGGGTGATGCCGACCCCGCCCGCGATCAGCACGATGCTCTGGGCATCCGTTCCCGTGAAGGTGAAGGCGCCGAACGGTCCGCTGACCTTCAGCAGATCGTCGGCGACGACCTTGTCGTGCAGGTATCGCGAGACCACGCCCTGCTCCTCGCGCTTGACCGTCAGTTCGACATAGGCCCGCTGGGTCGGCGAAGAGGCGATCGTGTAGGAACGGCGCGCGGTCTTGCCCGCTTCGGGCTCTACCTCGACCTGCAGGAACTGGCCCGGCAGGAAGTCGAACGGCAGCCGGTCGGCGGTCGGGTCCGCGAGCCGGAAGGTCAGCACGCTCGGCGTCTCTCGCACGATCTGGACCACGCGCAGCTGCCCCGCCCAGCTTTTGGGCTTGCGCAGCGACGCCCCAGCGGGTGCGGCCGCATTGCTCGGCGCGAGCCCGGCGCTGTCGGCAACGGGTGCAGGCGCGGGCGCAACCCTGGTAGCGGGAGGGGCAGCCTTCGGCTCCGGCTTTGCTGGAACCTTGGCGGTGGCGACACCGCCGGCGATCGCCCCGATCCGCCGCAGGCGGAAGATCTGCAGCGCGATAAGCGTGGCGCTCACCAGCCCCAGGAACAGCATGAGAAGGAGGTGCGAGGGCGAGATGCCGAACCAGTGATCGGCATGGCCGGGCGCGGCCTGGTCGATGTCGAGCTGATCGCGCAGCCAGGCAAGCCCGACCTCCCGGGGCGGCTGCAAGCCCCCGATCGCGCCCTGCGCGGCGGTGCCGGAGCGGAACAGGTCGGTTCCCTCGCGCAGGCGCCGCGCCGCATCGAGCCGGGCCGAGACCGTGGTCGCACGCGCGCCGTCGGCCGAGGCGGCGTTGATCATCGCCAGACCCGTGCTTACCCGTTCGCCGGCCTGCGCAGCGACCCGCTGCCTTGCCGCTTCGTCAAGCGCGGGAAAGGCGAGCAGCTGCGAGATGAAGCCGGTCCGGCGCGATTCGTGGCCGTGCTCATTCTCCCCTTCCCCATTGATCATGCGATCCATCATGGGGTTCATCATCTTCGCCATGTCCGACGACCCCGGCTCTGCCGGTGCGGACATGCCCCCGCCGGCCGGCATGCCTGCGCCATGATGCGCGGCATGATCCTCGCCCTCCTGCGCGCCCGCGCTCGCGGACAGGCTGAGAGCGATTGCGCAGCCGAGGCTCAAGCGTCGAAGGCTGATCCGCCTGGACATCCTCATCCCCTTAGTGTGCGAGCCTACATATCCTTCATCGGCATCGCCGCATTGCCCGGCGCGGGATCGGGTGCCGGCGCGGTCTGGTTGCCGGCCCCGGCGCGCATCGCGTCATGGTCCATCGCCTGACGGTGATGCCGCTCCATCTCGGCCTGGTTGCTCATCGCGTCCATCGGCGCCGCGTCTGCAGCGTTGCCGCTGTCGGTCAGGACCGGGGTGGCGGCGACGCTGTTCGCCGCGGGCGGCACCGTCTGGTCGGCCTGGCGGTCGCAGCCCGAAAGCGCGAGCGCCAGCAACAGGCTTCCGCCGACAAGTGGAAGGGCTTTCTTCGCATGGTCGATCATGGCTTTGCTCCTTGGCTTGAAAACTGTGTCCGGGCGCCATCCCTGGCGTCCGGACCGGCTCATTGCGCGCTGCGCAGAATCCGGAGACACCGGTCGTGCGAGAGGTTCATCGGGTTGCGCCCCTGCCCCTTCATCTCGCCATGATCATGCGGCGTCTGGAGACCCATATTGCCCTCCATCGCCCGGCAACTCTCGACCTGCGCCGAGGTCGGCCGCGTGGTCACACAGGCGCCTAGAAGCAGCGCCGGCGTGAGGACGGCGATCAAACGCATTTTCTTCATGACAAAACCCCTTTCGCTCGTGGTGATCGTTCGTCCTGCGCTGCCTGATGTTTCTTGTTATGCTGCTGGTCTTTCCGCCGCGCCGTCAGGAAGGCGAGGATCGGGCAATCGGAGACCGGCACTTCGCCCGGGCATTCGTCGGCGAGCATCCGCAGCATGTCGCGGATATCCGACAGGCGCTCGAGCCGGGCTTCGGCGTCCGCGATCTTGGCAAGCGTGATATCGAGCACGGCCTGGGCATGCGCGGTGTCCGACGCCCTGAGCGCCAGCAGCTGCCGGGCCTGTTCGAGTGTGAAACCAAGCTCCTGCGCCGAGCGGATGAAATTGACGCGCTCGAGGTCGGTCGCGTCGTAGAGCCTGTAGCCCGCTGCCGTGCGCGCGGGCTCGCGCAGCAGGCCCATCCGCTCATAATAGCGGATCGTATCCCGCCCCACGCCTGCGGCCGCGGCCAGTTCGCCGATCTTGAAATTGCCCATGTCATCCGCTCGATCATGCCGGTTGGACCATGGTCCAGGGTCAAGCGGTTTCGCTTTGACCCCGAACGGTCTCCTCGTCGCCGGCGGCCCGCTGCCCCGACGCGTCGCAGGGCAGCCCGTGCCGCCGGGCCACCGGCTTGTCAGTTCTTGCGAAGCTCGACGATGTCGTGCCTGGCAGGCGTGCCGTCGGCGACGGACACGTGCGCGAAGTGATCGTCAAAGATATGGTCGATCGTCACATGGCCGACGAGCTGGCGGTGATAGGTCGGCGCCACGCCCTTGGACGGACCCGGATGGGTCACGACGCGATAGACCTCGAGCTTCTGGCCGACCTCGGCGCCATCGGCCTTGCCGATGCAGACGACCGTGCCGTTGCTGCCCGTGTCGACGATCGAGCCGCGCATGAACAGGCTGTGCCCGATGCCCTGGGCCATAGCGGGGACGGCAGCAAGCATCGAAATGCCGGCAAGCGCGACCATGAGAGTTTTTCTGACCATATTCACCTCCTTGGATGGTAAGCCACCGCCCGGACTTTGCCGAGGGGAAGAGCGTCTCTTCAGGCTTGGGACTACGGTCCCGGGTCCAGCCTCGATATACGTAGAGGCCGCAGCCGATCTTCTTCCCCGGGCCGGATCTTTATTGACGCGGAGTTGACGGAATCAGCCGTCAGCACTTCAAAATCCGCGCGGCGCGAGACTTTGGTTGGCTGCGCCCGCGAAACCCGCTAGATATCGAGGCCCGTGAAACGCCTGCTCGCCCTCCTGCTCGTCATCGGAGCGCTGTCCGGTCTCTTCGGAGCCCAGATGGCGGCCGCGCACAGCGTGCCGCAGGCGGCAGGCGCGCCGCTGGCCAAGGGCATGGATGCGGACTGCATGGCGATGATGGCCAAGCAGCAGCCTGCGCCCAGCGAAAAGCCCTGCAAGGGCCTGACGCTCGATTGCATCGCCGCGATGGGGTGCGTGATCCCGCTGGTCGCAGCGGACCTGGCAGGCGGCGTTGCGCCTGCGCGTCTCTACGACGCGCCCAGCTTCTGGACGACCGACACGATATTGACCGGCAAGGCGGTTGCGCCCGAGCCGGATCCTCCCACCAGCCTTGCCTGATTGAACGAGCACGGGCTGCGCGCATCGATCGATGCGTGCGCGCCCGGTTTCCTTCTTTTCAGTCAAAGGTTTTCGTGATGATCAAACTGCTTCCGGCCGCCCTTGTGGCGGCCCTCAGTCTCGCCGCGCCTGCGCTTGCAACCGACGCGAGCCGCACGCCGCAAGGCCATTGGGAATGGCGGTCGGCGCCGCAATATGGTCCGCGGGCGACTGGCCCTGCGCGTGTCCGCATATGGGTGCCCGACAGCCGGGACATGGCCAGCTGCGATTGCGCGATGATGCAGGCAAGCGCCGCCGACTGCATGCGCGGCGCAGTCAGGTCGGACAAGGGCTAAACCCGCTCCGGAGCGGCGCGTCACATCTTGGCGCGCCGCCTCTGTCATGAGGGGATGATATCCATGATCATGATGCCGAGGCGCGCTGTGCGACGCCTGTTGCTCTCTATCGGTGCGACGCTTGCGAGCGCATGGGCCGTGCCGGTGTCGGCCGGCCCGCTCACCTACGAGCAGGCAGTGAGGCTCGCTGCCGCCAACGCGCCAAGCCTCAAGGCGCGCGCGGCGGCGACAGCCGGCGCCCGCTCTTCGGCGGTCGCGGCCGATCGCCTGCCCGATCCGACGCTCGACCTGGGCCTGCAGAACTTCCCGGTGAGCGGCCCCAATGCCGGCAGCTTCACGCGCGACGATTTCACTATGGCGACGATCGGGTTCAGCCAGACCTTCCCCAATCTCGCCAAGCGCCATGCACGCGCCGCGCGCGCCGCGGCCGATATCGGTATCGCCGAGGCGGGCGAGCTGGTCGAAGGCCGCAACGTGCGGCTCGAGACCGCCCTCGCCTGGGTCGATCTCTATTATGGAGAACGCCGGCTCCGGCAGCTCGACCTGCTCGATGCCAGCCTCGACGACCTGCAGAAGACCGTGACCGCACGCCTGGCGTCGGGCAGCGCGCGCCCGAGCCAGGCGCTCGAGCCCGACCAGCTCCGCGCCGCCATCGCCGATCGCCGCGCCGAGATGGCTGCGGTGGTGGCGCAGGCGCGGGCCCGGCTCGCGCGCTATACCGGCGACCCCGACCCGCAGGCGACGGGCGACCCGCCGATGCTCGATGTCGATCCGATCCGGCTGCGGGCCGAAATCGATGCGCTTCCCGCCCTGCGCGCGCAGGACGCGCGGATCGCAGTCGCCGAAGCGGACGTGCGTCTCGCGCGCGCCGACAAGCGCCCCGACTGGAAGGTCGGCGTCACCTATGGCCGGCGCGATCCCATGTACGGCGACATGGCCTCGGTCGGCGTGTCGATCGACCTGCCGCTGTTCGCCGGCAAGCGCCAGAACTCCAGGATCGCTGCAAGCGAGAGCCTTGCGCAAGGGGGTCGGTTCGACCGCGAGGCGATCCGCCGCGAGCTGGTGGCGCAGCTCGACGCCGATCTCGCAGACCATGCCATGCATCTCTCCCGGTTGCGCAATGCCCGCGAGACGCTGGTGCCACTCGCCAGGCACCGCGCCGAGCTCGACCGCGACAGCTATGGCGCCGGCAAGCTCGACCTTGGCGCCGCGCTGCTCACGACGCTCGGGCTCGCGGAGGCCGAGGTCGAGGCGCTCAACCGCGAAGCCGACGTCGCGCGCGACGCGGTCCGCATCACTATCACCTATGGGGAGGAGCGGCCATGACGCTCGATAAATCCGCGCTGCGCTGGGGCGCATCGATCCTGGCTGTCGCGCTGCTGGCCGGCGGCACAGGCTATTGGGCTGGCCATCGCCAGGCACCGCAATCGGAGGCGACCACGCCCGCCGGGGCAGGCAAAGTCCTTTACTGGTACGATCCGATGTTCCCCAACCAGAAGTTCGACAAGCCCGGCAAGTCGCCCTTCATGGATATGCAGCTCGTGCCGCGATACGCGGACGGAGGAAGCGCCGGCGCGGCCCCCACGGTCGCCGTCGATCCCGCCGCGCGGCAGAGCCTGGGATTGCGGGTCGTCGCGGCGAAGATGGGCAGCCTTGCCTCGGCCCTCGAGGTCACCGGCACGATCGACTTCAACCAGCGCGACGTCGCCGTCATCCAGGCGCGTTCGGGCGGGTTCGTGAGCCGCGTCTATGCGCGAGCGCCCGGGGACGTGGTCCGCGCCGGCGCGCCGATCGCGGACCTGCTCCTGCCCGAATGGGGCGGCGCGCAGACCGAATATCTGAGCGTCAGGCGGCTCGGCAAGCCCGACCTCACCGCGGCCGCGCGCCAGCGACTGCGGCTGATGGGCATGTCCGACGGCCTCATCGCCAGCGTCGAGCGGAGCGGACGCCCGAACGGCGTGGTGACGATCACGACGCCGATCTCGGGCACGATCCAGACGCTCGACGCCCGTGCCGGCGTGACGCTCGCCATGGGCCAGACGCTCGCCCAGGTAAGCGGGCTCGGCACCGTCTGGCTCAATGCCGCGGTGCCCGAAGCGCGCGCGGGCGATGTCCGGGTCGGCCAGAATGCCAGCACCACGCTGGCGGGCTTCCCCGGCGAGCGCTTCGCCGGCCGGGTGATCGCGATCCTGCCGACCACGCAGGCCGACAGCCGCACGCTCACCGTGCGGATCGAGCTGCCCAACCGGGACGGCCGGTTGCGGCCGGGCATGTTCGCCAGCGTCGCGCTTGGCGGCGATGCCAAGCCGGCGCTGCTGGTGCCGAGCGAAGCGGTGATCCGCACGGGCAGGCGCACGCTCGTCATGCTGGCCGCAGGCGACGGGCGCTATCATCCCGCCGAGGTCCGCATCGGCCGCGAGGCAGGCGGCGAGACCGAGATCCTTGCCGGCCTGTCGCCCGGCGAGAACGTCGTCGTCTCGGGGCAGTTCCTGATCGATTCCGAGGCGAGCCTGTCGGGAATCGAGGCGCGGCCGATCGGCGGCGGTGCGGCATCGGCGACCATCGCCGCGCCGGCGTCGAAAGCCACGCTGTACGAGACGACGGGCAAGATCGAGCGGATCACGGCCAATTCGGTGACGCTCAGCCACGAGCCCGTTCCCGCGCTCGACTGGCCGGCGATGACGATGACCTTCGCGCTCGCCAATCCGGGCATCGCGCGCGGCTTCAAGGCGGGTGACCGGGTCCGGTTCGGGTTCGACCGGCGCCCGGCGGGACCGACGCTGCGGCATATGGCGAAGGTGGCGGGCCAGTGATCGCCCATCTCATCCGCTGGTCGGTGAGGAACCGCTTCTTCGTCGTGCTCGGCATGCTCGCGCTGGTCGGCGCGGGCCTGTGGGCGGTGCGCTCGACCCCGATCGACGCGCTGCCCGATCTTTCCGACGTGCAGGTCGTGATCCGCACTTCCTATCCGGGTCAGGCGCCGCAGATCGTCGAGAACCAGATCACCTATCCGCTCACCACCACCATGCTGTCGGTGCCCGGCGCCAAGACGGTGCGCGGCTATAGCTTCTTCGGCGACAGCTTCGTCTATGTGATCTTCGAGGACGGCACCGATCTCTACTGGGCGCGCAGCCGCGTGCTCGAATATCTCAACCAGGTCCAGGGTCGGTTGCCGGCCAGCGCCCGCAGCGCGCTCGGGCCGGACGCGACCGGGGTCGGCTGGGTCTATGAATATGCGCTGGTCGACCGCACCGGCCGGCACGATCTCTCGCAGCTTCGCGGGTTGCAGGACTGGTTCCTGCGCTACGAGCTGAAGACCGTGACCGGCGTGGCCGAAGTCGCCAGCATCGGCGGCATGGTCAAGCAGTACCAGGTGCTGCTCGATCCGGTGAAGCTCGCGGCCTACGGCGTAACCCACGCCCAGGCAGTGCAGGCGATCAGCCAAGCCAATCAGGAAGCCGGCGGCTCGGTGCTGGAAATGGCCGAGGCCGAATATATGGTCCGCGCCTCGGGCTATCTGAAAACGCTCGACGATTTCCGGGCAATCCCGCTCAAGACTGCGGCGGGCGGCGTGCCCGTCCGGCTCGGCGATGTCGCCACGATCCAGGTCGGCCCCGAGATGCGGCGCGGCATCGCCGAACTGAACGGCGAAGGCGAGGTCGCCGGCGGCGTCGTTATTCTTCGGTCAGGCAAGAACGCCCGTGAGACCATCGCGGCGGTCAAGGACAAGCTCGCCGATCTCAGGAAAAGTCTGCCGCCGGGCGTCGAGGTGGTCACGGTCTATGACCGCTCGCAGCTGATCGATCGCGCGGTCGAGAACCTCACCCGCAAGCTGGTCGAGGAGTTCATCGTCGTCGCATTGGTCTGCGCCCTGTTCCTCTGGCACGTCCGCTCGGCGCTGGTCGCGATCCTGACCTTGCCGCTCGGTGTGCTGGCCGCGTTCGTCGTAATGCGGTTCCAGGGGGTGAACGCCAACATCATGTCGCTGGGCGGCATCGCCATCGCCATCGGCGCGATGGTGGATGCGGCGGTCGTCATGATCGAGAACGCCCACAAGAGGATCGAACGCTGGGAGCAGGATCACCCGGACAGACATCTCGATGGCGAGATGCGCTGGATCGTCGTCACCGAGGCGGCGGCCGAGGTCGGGCCGGCGCTGTTCTTCAGCCTGCTGATCATCACGCTGTCGTTCATTCCGGTCTTCACCCTGGAGGCGCAGGAAGGCCGGCTGTTCGCGCCGCTCGCCTTCACCAAGACCTATGCGATGGGCGCGGCCGCGATCCTGTCGGTGACCCTGGTGCCGATCCTGATGGGCTGGCTGATCCGGGGCCGCATTCCGGCCGAGCAGGCCAATCCGGTCAATCGCTGGCTCACCAATATCTACCGGCCCGCGATCGACTGGACGATGAAGCGGCCCAAGGCAGTGCTGCTGATCGCGGCTCTGGTGTTCGCCACCACGGCCTGGCCGCTCAGCCGGCTCGGCGGCGAGTTCATGCCCAATCTCGACGAGGGCGACCTGCTCTACATGCCCTCGGCGCTGCCGGGCCTCTCGGCCGCCAAGGCGAGTGAGCTGCTCCAGCAGACCGACCGCCTGATCAAGACCGTGCCCGAAGTCGAAAGCGTGTTCGGCAAGGCCGGCCGCGCCGAGACCGCGACCGATCCCGCGCCGCTCGAAATGTTCGAGACGACGATCCAATTCAAGCCCCGCGACCAGTGGCGGTCGGGCATGACGCCCGAACGCCTTGTCGACGAGCTCGATCGCCGGGTGAAGCTTCCGGGTCTCGCCAATATCTGGGTGCCGCCGATCCGCAACCGCATCGACATGCTCGCGACGGGCATCAAGAGCCCGATCGGGGTCAAGGTGTCGGGCAGTGACCTCGCCGAGCTCGACCGCATCGCGCATGATGTCGAGACCGTGGCCAGGAGCGTGCCCGGCGTCAGCTCGGCGCTCGCCGAGCGGCTGACCGGCGGACGCTATGTCGATGTCGACATAGACCGCGCCGCCGCCGCGCGGTTCGGGCTCAACATCGCCGACGTCCAGGCCATCGTCTCCGGCGCGATCGGCGGCGAGACGATCGGCGAGACGGTCGAGGGCCTCGCCCGCTACCCGATCAGCGTGCGCTATCCGCGCGAATTGCGCGACAGCCTCGACGGGCTGCGGGGGCTACCGATCCTGACGCCCGCGGGCCAGCAGATCACCCTCGGCACGGTCGCCAATGTCACGATCGCCGAAGGGCCGCCGATGCTCAAGACCGAGAATGCCCGGCCCTCGACCTGGGTCTATGTCGATGTGCGCGGGCGCGATCTCGCCTCGGTGGTTGGCGATCTGCAACGCGCGGTGGCGAGACAGGTTCGGCTCTCGCCGGGGGTCAGCATCGCCTATTCGGGCCAGTTCGAATATCTCGAGCGCGCAGTCGACCGGTTGAAGCTGGTCGTGCCCGCGACGCTGCTGATCATCTTCGTGCTGCTCTACCTGATCTTCGGCCGCTTCGACGAGGCTGCGCTGATCATGGGCACGCTGCCGTTCGCGCTGACCGGCGGCATCTGGACGCTCTATCTGCTGGGGTTCAACCAGTCGGTTGCCACCGGGGTCGGGTTCATCGCGCTCGCCGGCATCTCCGCCGAGTTCGGGGTGGTGATGCTGATCTATCTCAAGAACGCGCTGGCGGAGCACACCGCAAATCCGGACGCCGCCGAAGTCGAGGCCGCCGTGCGCGAAGGCGCGCTGCTGCGCGTCCGTCCCAAGGCGATGACGGTGGCGGTGATCCTGGCCGGCCTGCTGCCGATCCTGCTGGGATCAGGCGCGGGTTCGGAGGTCATGAGCCGGATTGCCGCGCCGATGATCGGCGGCATGCTGACCGCGCCCTTGCTCTCAATGTTCGTTCTGCCCGCCGCCTATCTGCTGTTGCGCCGGCCCAAGACCGATCCCATCCCTCAACCCGTTTCATCATGAAGGAGAAGACGATGAACCATGCACGACTGACCATTGCCCTCGGCCTCGCCGCCCTGACTGCCGCGTGCGGCAAGAAGGCGGAGGCCCCCGTTGCGACTGAGACCAACGAGGCGGCGCCCGCCGCGACCATGAGCGGCGACATGGGCAACATGTCGATGGCGCCTGACGCGAACGCCGCGATCAAGGCCAAGGGCCATGGCACCGTCACCGCGATCGACAAGGCGGCAGGCACGATCACGCTCGATCATGGTCCGATCCCGGAGGCCAAGTGGCCCGCGATGACGATGGCGTTCAAGGCCGCGCCGTCGATCACCGATGCGGTCAAGGTCGGCGACAAGGTCGATTTCGACCTCTCGCTCAAGGGCAGCGATGGCGAGGTCACCGCGATCGCAAAGCAGTGATCCGCTAAGTTCGACCGGAAAAAGCTGGTTGCGTCGCCGCTCCCGGGCGGCGACGCCCGTGCCGGCCGTCTGCCTGGCTGTGCGCCCGGTCGACGGTTGCGACCGGCAACGCCCAATGCCAGCGGCGTTTCCCTGCGCGATCACCGACAATTTGAGCACGCTTCGCGGATCGCACATTGAACGTGCAAGCCGCCCTTGCTCGCGATAGCCTGAACGGCAAGGAGCCCAGTTTAGATGACCCAGCCAGTATGACCTTGTTACCCGCGACACATCATGATCTCGTGAGCGAGCTTGTCCGTCGTTGGCGAGACGATCCCGGCGCCACCTATCGCTCCTGGTTTCTGTGGGACGAACGGCTGAAAAACTTCCGCTCCATCCGTCGCGGGCTGCAGCAGGTGGTCGCAGAAATCGAAAGTGGGCGGTTCGGCGTCGCCTATCGCGGCTCGTCACTGGAAACGGTTGTCCACTCGATCGCCGAACAGCGGCAGATCTTCAAGGGCGCCGACCATGCCTGGCTGTGGAAGCCCAAGCTGCGCATTCCAGACATCTACGAAAGCCCGGACAACCAGCGGGCGTTCGGTCGCCTGCTCGACAATTGCTCGTGCTGCGATACCGCCGAGGAGATCATCAGCCACATCCGCAGCATAGACGCGCTCAAGATCAAGGGGCTGGGGCCGGCGGCGGCCAACCTGCTCTATTTCCTTCACCCGACGCTGGTGCCGCCCTTCAATACCGCGATCGTCAAGGGCTACAATGCCGTCACCGGCGCCAAGGTGAAGCTCGGGTCATGGGATCATTTTCTCGCCATGCGCGCCGGCATCCTCGACCTCAACGACCGTTACCGCGAGTTGCTCTCCAACGATCTCGGCGCGATCGGCGGACTGTTGTTCGACATTGGCTCGGGCCGCTATCCCGCGCCACCGCTGGAGGATGACGCAACGGCGGCCGACGACTGGCTCGGCAGATTGGAACATGCCAGAGCGGAGGCAAGCCGGCTCGACAAGACAGCCGCCGCGCAGGGCGAAACCGATCGCACGCACGCCGAAATCCAGGCCTGGCTGCGCGACCTCGGCCATGCCCTCGGTTACGATGTGTGGATCGCCGCCAATGACCGCGGTCGACTTCACGCTGGCTGCCCGCTTGGACAGGGATGCCTCGAGCGCCTTCCAGACGCCATTGCGACCTCTCCCGGAGCGGACTCGATCCGCCTCATCGACGTGTTGTGGCTGGCGAAGGGTGGCGACGGCGTCGCCGCCGCGTTCGAGGTTGAACATTCGACCTCGATCTACTCGGGGATCGTGCGCATGCTCGATCTGGCGCTGTCGGGGAGCGATCTGCACGCTGCCGCCGGGCTATTCCTGGTCGCACCGAATGCGCGCGAGCAGGACGTTCGCGCGCAACTCCGTCGCCCGGCTTTCAGCCGTATTGCCGATCTCGACTTCGCCTATCTGCCCTATGGCGAGCTGGAGAGAAACAGGGACGCGATCGCTCGTTTTGGAACGGGATTGAAGGCCATCAAGGCGATCTCAAGCCCCCTTCCCTGAAAGGGGGCGTTTGCGGGAGGGG
>NZ_LAZX01000070.1 GCF_000980895.1 Sphingomonas sp. Ag1
GCGGCGCGGGCCGCCTCCTGCTTCGCTTGCGTCAGCCGGCGGCGTTCGACCGCAATCGGATCGGGCGCGCTGGTGGCGCTGGCGAGCAGCATCGCCGCCCCCACGAGCATTGCTGTCTCCCCCATCCGCATCGGCGGTCAGCCTTCGCGATGATAAGGGTGATTGGCAAGGATGGAGGTAGCGCGGAACAATTGTTCGGCGAGCATCGCGCGCGCCATCATGTGCGGCCAGGTGGCGCGGCCGAAGGACAGGAGCAGGTCCGCCCCGTCGCGCTCGGCATCGCCGAAGCCGTCAGCGGCTCCGATCATGAAGCGCGCCTCACGCACGCCATCGTCACGCCAGCGTTCGAGCTGGCGCGCGAATTCGACCGAGGACAGGACCTTGCCGGTTTCGTCGAGCACGACGCGGCGCGTGGCGGCGGGGACATCGGGGATCTTGCCGCCGCGATCGGGAAGCTCCGTCACGCGCGTCGGCCAGGCGATCCGCTTCAGATAGCGGTCGACCAGCTCGGATTCGGGCGAGCGCCCGATCCGTCCGCGCGCAACGATGTGAAGCAGCAGGTCAGGCGTTCCCGGGGGATGCCTGATCTGTCGGCGTCGGGGACGGCGCGTCGCCGAACGACCACATGCGCTCCAGATTGTAGAAGGAACGGACCTCGGGGCGGAACAGGTGGACGATCACGTCGCCGGCGTCGATCAGCACCCAATCCGCGGTGGGCAGCCCCTCGATCCGCGGGGAGCGGCCGGTGTCGCGCTTGATCTTCTCGGCCAGCTTGGTCGCCATCGAGGCGACCTGACGGGTCGAGCGGCCGCTGGCGACCACCATGTGATCGGCGATCGACGACTTCCCCGCGAGCGGGATCGAGATGGTGTCGACGGCCTGATCATCGTCCAGGCTGTCGAGGACAAGCTTATGCAATGCCGCGACGCTGTCAGCGTCAGGGGATCGATAGGCGTTGGCGGAAGCGGGCAAGTTCACTCCTGGGTGAAAGGTTTGGCTGCTGATATGGGGAGCGCATAGCGCCGATGCCAGGCAGGATCTGCGGCGCGCAGCTGCGTCGCGGAGGTCGGGTCAGGGCGGAAACGTAGCAGCACCAGGGCTGGCACACTCCACTCGGTCCAGTTCTTCGCCTGGCGTGCGGGCCTCTGGAAGCGCCGCAGCCAACCCGTCGCGGGTGCCGCGAGGGCAGCAGCATCATATCCTGGCCGGGCGATAACTGCAATCGGAACCGTCCGGGCGATGCGGCGCCAGTCGCGCCAGCGGTGGAACTGTCCGAGATTGTCCGCGCCCATCAGCCAGATGAAACGATGCCGCGGGTAGCGGCGCACCAGCGCGGCGAGCGTGTCGACGGTGTAGCGGGTGCCGAGCCGCGCCTCGATATCGGTCGGGCGGATGCGCGCCGCGCGTGCGACGCGGCGGGCCGAGGCGAGCCGCGCAGGCAGCGGCGCCATGCCGTCGGCCGGCTTCAGCGGATTGCCGGGCGAGACCAGCCACCAGACCTCGTCAAGGTCGAGCGCCGCGATCGCGGCGAGGCTGATCCGCCGGTGCCCCTTGTGCGCGGGGTTGAACGAGCCACCGAGGAGGCCGATGCGGCGCGGGGTCCGGCGCGAAGGACGGCCGTCAGCCACGTCGGGAAGTCCCGATCAGAAGCTCTGCTCCTCATAGACCTTCGACACGTCGCCGCCCCACGCGCCGTTGTAGCGATCGAGCAGCTGCTGCGCGGGGACCTTGCCGGTGCGCACGATGTCGCGCAGCGGATCGAGGAAGCCGGTTTCATTGTCGCCCGAGGAGTTGAGCCGGGCGCGGGCGGCGAGGCCGGCATTGGCGATGTCGAGCACCTCGGCGGCGATATCGCGCAGCGTGCCGCGACCGGCGACAGGGGCGTCGAGGCCGAGCCGGGGCACCGAATCGCGCAGCGCCTGGCGCGCCTCCATCGACCAATGCTTCACGAGGTCCCAGGCAGCGTCAAGCGCGCCCTGATCGTAGAGCAGGCCGACCCAGAGCGCGGGCAGCGCGCAGATGCGGTTCCACGGGCCGCCATCGGCGCCGCGCATCTCCAGGAAGGTCTTGAGCCGGACCTCCGGGAAGGCGGTCGACAAGTGATCGTTCCAGTCGTCGAGCGTGGGCAGCTCGCCGGGAAGAACGGACAGCTCACCCTTCAGGAAATCGCGGAAGCTGAGCCCGGCCGCGTCGATATATTTGCCGTCGCGGTAGACGAAGTACATCGGCACATCGAGCATATAGTCGGCGTAGCGTTCATAGCCGAAGCCATCCTCGAAGACGAAGGGCAGCATGCCGGTGCGGGCGGGATCCGTGTCCGACCAGATGTGGCTGCGGTAGCTGAGATAGCCGTTGGGCTTTCCTTCGGTGAAGGGCGAATTGGCGAAGAGCGCGGTGGCGAGCGGCTGGAGCGCGAGGCCGACGCGGAACTTCTGCACCATGTCCGCCTCGCTCGCATAGTCGAGGTTCACCTGGATCGTGCAGGTGCGCAGCATCATGTCGAGGCCCATCGTGCCGACGCGCGGCATGTGGCGAAGCATGATGGCGTAGCGGCCCTTGGGCATGATCGGCAGTTCGGCGCGGGTCTTGTCCGGCCACATGCCAAGGCCGAGGAAGCCGATGCCCAGCTTGTCCCCCGCCGCCTTCACCTGATCGAGATGGCGGCCGGTCTCGGCGCAGGTCTGGTGCAGATTGTCGAGCGGGGCGCCGGAAAGCTCGAACTGGCCGGCGGGTTCCAGGCTGACCGACCCGTCGGCGCCGGTCAGCGCGATGATCTTTCCCCCCTCCTCGACCGGCTTCCAGCCATATTGCTGCAATTCGGTGAGCAGCGCGCGAATACCCGAGGGCTCGTCCCAGCTGGGGGCATGATGATCGGCGCGTGAATAGACGAACTTTTCGTGTTCGGTGCCGATCCGCCAGCGATCCTTCGCCTTCTCGCCCTTCGCAAAACTGGCGATCAGCTGGTCACGCGACTCGATCAGCGGCGAGTTGCTATCCGAAACGGTCTTCGTCGTCATGGCGCGGCCTTAAAGGGGCTTTGTGACGGCCGCTAGGTGTTTCGCCAAGACGGCGTTCACCAGTCGCCGGCGACCGCCATCCATACCGCGATCGCAGCGGCCGCGGCGGTGTCGGCACGCAGGATACGCGGCCCGAGCCCCATCCCGACGGCCTGTGGCAGCGCGCGGATCGCGGCGCGCTCGTCATCGTCGAAGCCGCCCTCCGGGCCGATCAGGATCGCCGCCGGACCGGGGCGGATCGCGTCGCGCGCGGCGACGCCGCCCAGCTCGTCGGCGAAATAGAGCGCGCGGTCGGCCGGCCAGTCGCGCAGCAGCGCGGGGAGCTTCACGGCCTCCGCCACCTGCGGCAGCGCAGTGCGGCCGCATTGCTCGGCCGCCTCGATCATATGCGCGCGCAGGCGATCGAGGTTGAGCTTGTCCACCACCGTGCGGCGGGTGATGACGGGGACGTAGCGCGCGACGCCCAGCTCGCACGCCTTTTCCGCCATCCAGTCGACCCGGCCCTTCTTCAGCGGCGCGGCGACCAGCCACAGGTCAGGCACCGCCTCGCGCACGGCAAGCTGCTCAGTGATGTCGAGCGTGAGGTCGCGCTTGCCGGCCGCGGCGACGATCGCGAGCCATTCGCCGGTCACGTCATCGAACAATCGCACCGGATCGCCCGGCTTCACGCGCATCACGCCGGCGAGATAATGCGCCGCCGGCCCGTCGACCTGTACCGGGCCGATGCCGAGCGGGCGATCAAGGAAGAGGCGCGGCGTGGAGCGCGGTGGCCAGGCAGGAGTAGCGATCATCGGCCCGCGCCCTTACGGCGCCCCCGCCCGATCATCCAGCGTGCGAGAAGAAACAGGGCCAGCCCGGCGAGCGCGACCAGCAATACGACCCCGGTAATCACCCCGGCGACGCGCAGGATGGCGTAGAACAACGCTTCGACGAAGCGGCCGACGGCAACGGACAGATGGATCATGCGGCGCGCTTCACCCGATCAGTCGATCATTTCTGTGCGCCGGCGACGCGCCGCCACGTCTGCGACTTGCAGGCGAAATTGGCGAACAGGCACCCCTTGCCGACGATCGTGTCGCGATCGACCTGATCGATGGTCCCGTCGAATTCCTGACCGATGTCCGGCACATAAACGCGGCCGTACCACAATCCGTCGTCGCCGCGGCGAAAACCGCTGAATAATTGCGTGCCGACCAACTGCAGCGTGCCGCCGGCGGCGGCATCCGCCTTCGCCTTCGTGCTCGCCTGCACCACTGTTCCGCACAGCTGGCCACCGCACGGTGCGACGCGGATGCGCACGCTGTCGCTGTCGTTACGCCAGATGCCGTCGAGGCCGGACTTTCCCTGTGCCATCGCCGGCCCCGCCGCAGTCGTCGTCGCCAGCACCATGGCACCAGCCGCCAGCGTCATCATGCGTGCAAGAGTGTGATCGGGCATCCTGATCGTCCTGTGTTACATCCACCGGGGCACAACGCATGCCGCCAAGCGTCGGCCCCGCCGCGGCGGTGCGCAACGCCGAGCACAGCGGGATCGCTTGCACGCCCGGACGGCTCTGCGCTTCTCCTGCCACAGGGCTGTGGCGAAACCGCGGCAGCGGGGGTAGTCAGTCGGCCGTGACCAGTGCTCCCCACCCCCGCCCCGCCGAGATCACCCCCGACAGCGAGCACCGCGGCCTTATCGCGATGCTGCCCGCCAGCGTGCGGCCCTATGCGCTGCTCGCCCGGTTTGACCGGCCGATCGGCTGGTGGCTGCTGTTCTGGCCGGGTGCATGGGGCGTCGCGCTGGCCGGCGAGGCGGTGAACCGCTGGACCCTGATCCTGTGGCTGCTGATCGGCAGCATCGCGATGCGCGGCGCGGGATGCGTGTACAACGACATCGTCGATCGCGACCTCGACGCGAGCGTCGCGCGGACCCGTTCGCGCCCGGTGGCGTCGGGCGCAGTATCGGTAAAGGCGGCCTTTGCGTGGCTGGGCGTGCTGAGCCTGATCGGGCTGGTCGTGCTGCTGCAATTGCGGCTGGACACCGCGCTCGTCTCTATCGCGAGCCTGGCGCTGGTCGCCGGCTACCCCTTCATGAAGCGGATCACCTGGTGGCCGCAGGCGTGGCTGGGGCTGGTGTTCTCCTGGGCCGCGCTGGTGGGATGGATGGAAGCGTGGGGATCGCTGACCGCGCCGGGGCTGCTGCTGTACGCCGGCGGCATCTTCTGGGTGATCGGCTATGACACGATCTACGCGCTGCAGGACCGCGAGGATGATGCGCTGATCGGCGTGCGATCGTCCGCGCTGCGGATGGGGCAGCATGTCCGCGCGGGCACGGCGATCTGCTACGCGCTGGCGCTGCTCTTGTGGGCGGGCGCGCTGTGGCTGCGCCGGCCCGACCCGCTGGTGCTGGCCGCGCTGCTGCCGATGGCGGCGCACCTTGGCTGGCAGGTGGCGACGCTTCGCCCCGATGATGGCGCTGGCGCGCTGGCGCGATTCCGCGCCAACCGCTTCGCCGGCCTGTTGATGTTCCTGGCCTGTCTGGTGGTGGGAACGCCGCTCTGACGCGGGTTCACCCTAGCAACGGGCGGTGCGGCCCCCTAAGTCGCGTGCCATGCTGACTTCCGCCCAGGCGCAGGATCGCGCCGCCGATATCGTCGCCCGTGCCGTTGCCGCGGGCGTGGACGCCGCCGACGCGGTGTTTGCCGCCGACGCCTCCAACGACATTTCCGTCCGCCTGGGCAAGCTGGAGGACGTGGGCCGGTCCGAGAGCGAGGACCTGGGGCTGCGCGTGTTCATCGGGCAGCGATCAGCGAGCGTGTCTACCTCCGACCTGTCGCCGGCCGCGCTTGACGCGTTGGTCGAGCGGGCAGTGGCGATGGCGCGCGAGGCGCCGGAGGATCAATGGGCGGGGCTCGCCCCCGAGGCGCGGCTGATGCGCGGCACGGCCCCGCTGCTCGACCTCGACGATCAGGAGGAGATTTCCCCGGCGACACTGCGCGACATGGCGATGCGCGCCGAGGAAGCCGCGCTGGCCGTCGCCGGCGTAACCAACAGCGAGGGCGGCGGCGCGAGCGCATCGCGCAGCGTGTGGGCGCTGGCGACCAGCCACGGCTTTGCCGGCAGCTATTCCACCTCTGCCTATGGCCTGTCAGCGAGCGTGATCGCCGGCGAAGGCGGCGGGATGCAGCGCGACTATGGCTTCCACTCTGCGCGTCACCGCAGCCGGCTGGAAAGCCCCGAGGACGTCGGCAAGCGCGCCGGCGAGCGCGCGGTGGCGCGGCTCAACCCCGGGCGGATCGAGAGCGCGTCGATGCCGGTGGTCTATGATCCGCGCGTGGGCGCCGGGCTGCTCGGCCATCTGACCAGTGCGATCGCGGGACAGGCGATCACGCGGCGCACGTCGTTCCTGCTCGATTCGCTCGGCGCCAAGGTGTTCGCGGACGGCGTGACGATCTCCGACGATCCGCATCGCCCGCACGGGCTGCGTTCGCGGCCGTTCGATGGCGAGGGGCTGCCGGTGTCGCCGTGCGACATCATCAACAATGGCGTGCTGGAAACCTGGCTGCTCGACAGCGCGAGCGCGCGGCAGCTTGGGCTGGAGCCGACCGGCCATGCCGCCCGCGGCGTCGGCGGCGCGCCGGGGGTGACGACAAGCAACCTCTATATGCATGCGGGCCATGTGCCGGTCGAAACGCTGATCGGCGACATCCAGCGCGGCGTCTATGTGATTGAGTTGATCGGCCAGGGCGTCAATCCGGTGACCGGCGACTATAGCCGCGGTGCGGCGGGCTTCCTGATCGAGGACGGACGGATCACCCGGCCCGTGGCCGAGTTCACCATCGCCGGCAATCTGAAGGACATGTTCCTGAACCTGACCCCGGCCACCGACCTTGAGTTCCGCTATGGCACCAACGTGCCGACGGTTCGCATCGACGGGATGACGGTCGCCGGAGGGTGATGCCGCCGCTCCAAGACCTCACGGCCGCGATTGCCGGCATCACGCGCGAGGCGGGCGCGCTGGCGATGGCGCAGTTCCGCACCGATTTCGCGCGGTGGGAAAAGGAAGCGGGCAGCCCGGTGTGCGAGGTGGACCTGGCGGTCGACACGATGCTGCGCGAACGGCTGAGCGCGCTGCTGCCTGACGCGGGATGGCTGTCCGAGGAAACCGCCGACAGCCCGGAGCGCCTGCAGCGGCGGCGGATCTGGGTGGTCGACCCGATCGACGGCACGCGCGACTATATCCGCGGGCGGACCGGCTGGGCCGTGTCGGTGGCGCTGGTCGAGGACGGGCGCGCAGTCGTCGGCGTGCTCGATGCGCCGGCGCGCGGCGAATTGTGGCAGGCGACGGCAGGGTGCGGCGCGACGCTGAACCAGCGGCCGATCACTGCCAGCCAGCGCACCGACTTCGCCGGATCACGCGTGCCGACCGATGCGCTGCCCAAGGCGGACCGCGACCTTGCCATGGTGGAGAAGCCCAATTCGATCGCGCTGCGCATGGCGATGGTGGCGGACGACCGCGCCGACCTGGTCGCCACGCTGCGCTGGGGCAATGAATGGGACATCGCCGCGGCCGCGCTGATCGCGCAGGAAGCGGGCGGCTGCGTCACCGATGCGCTGGGCGGCGCGCTGGTGTTCAACAAACCCGACCCGCAGGCGTTCGGCGTCATCACCAGCAGCAAGGGCATCCATCAGGCGGCGCTCGACCGGCTGGCGACCCGCGCGCAGGCGATCCACACGCGCTGATCGTTCCTGGCGCGCCATCATGAAAAGGGGCCGCCAGCATTGCCGGCAGCCCCCCTCTCCTGTTTCGAATTGGTGCTTATTTCTGGCAGGCGACGATCGCGGCGATGACGCTGAGCGTTTCCTGCGGATCGCGGACGCGGACGGTATCGAGCCCCAGTTCCTTCGCCGGATAATCGTTGCCGCCGGGGAAGATCGCGTCGCCGATGAACATCATCGCATCGAGCGGGATACCGCTTTCGTCGCGCAGCCGCTTCAGCCCGTACGCCTTGTCGACCCCCTCCTGCGTGATGTCGATCGAGGTGGCGCCGCCCATGTTGATCGAGAGGCCCGGCAAACGCTTCTTCAGGTCGGCCTGGATCACCTTGCGCTTGGCGAAGTCCGGATCCCAGCTTTCCTTGGCGTGGATCGGCGCCTGCTGGCCGAGCGCGGAGAAGGTGATCTGGCTGCCGCGATCCTCGATCCGTTCGCCCCAGGTCTGCTCGGGGACGAAGCCGGTCGCCTCCAGCGCCTCGTCGAAGGCCGTCAGGATCTTCTTCTTCTGATCGTCGGTGAAGAGTTCGGCATAGACCGAGCCCCACTGACCGTCGCGGAAGGTGTAAAGCTTCGTGCCGGTGGTCGGCATCAGCCAGAGGCGCGCGCGATCGGCATTCTCCGGAAGCTGGCTGGCGACCTGCTTGTCGAACTGCGGCCAGTCGCCGCCCGAGATCACGGCCACATGCGCGACCGTGAGCAATTCGGCCAGCGCCGCCGCCATGTCGGGCTGGATCGCCTGCTTGCTCTCGGCCAGCGTGCCATCAAGATCAAAGGCAACGAGTTGCTTCACATCATTCTCCCCAGGATGAAATGGTCGATGGCGTGTGCGACGCCATCCTCATTATTGGCAATGGTGACGTCGCCTGCCCTAGCCTTCACCTCGTCGGTGGCATTGCCCATCGCGATGGCGCGATTGGCGCGGGCGAACATCGGCAGGTCGTTGGCCTGATCCCCGATCACGATGGTGCGCGTCAGCGGGAAGCCAAGCGCGTCGGCGAGCATGGTGACACCGTCGCCCTTGTTGGCGCGCGTCGCGGTGATATCGAGATAATAGCTCTGCGACTTGGCGATCGTTGCCTGATCGCCGAACTCTGCCTGGAGCGAATCGCGGAACGTGTCGAGCGCCGCATGGTCGTCGCTGACAAAGGTGATCTTGTCGGCATGATCGAGCAGGTCGTCGAAGCCGGCGCAGATCACCGGCTCCTGATTGGAGGACACACGCTCACTGGCAACGTGCGGATTGTCCACGCTGGTCGCGTACCATTGGTCGCCGGCGAACACCCAGATGTCGACGGCGCGCTCATGCGCCTGCGCCACCGCGGCCCGAGCCACCGCGACGTCGATCCGGTGATGGCACAGGATCTCCCCGCCGCGGCGGAAGATCGTGCCGCCGTTGAAGGCGCCCATCGGTACGTCGAGCGCGAGGGCCTCGGCGATCGGCGCAATGCCCGACATTGGCCGGGCGCTGATGATGGTGAAGCCGAAGCCGGCATCCTGCAGCCGGCGCACCGCGGCGATCGTGCCGGACGTGAGCTGCTTGGCGGTGTCGACGAGCGTGCCGTCGACATCGCTGACGAGGAGCATCATCGGGCGCGGCTCACTGCGGGATTTCGACGTGGCCGCCAAAGCCGAAGCGCATCGCGGAAAGAAGCTTGTCGCCGTACATGTCGTCGATGCGGCTGCGATAACGGGCGAACAATGCGGTGGTCAGCACAGCGACCGGTGTCGCCTGTTCCATCGCGGCGTCGATCGTCCAGCGCCCCTCACCCGAATCGGCGACATTGCCCGAGAAGTTCGACAGCGTCTGGTCCTGCGCCAGCGCCGAGGCGGTGAGATCGAGCAGCCAGGAGGAGATGACCGAGCCACGGCGCCATACCTCGGAAATCTCGGCCAGGTTGAACTCGAAGCGTTCGTCCTCGGGCAGATGCTTCACATTGCGGCCCCACAGGACGTCAAAGCCCTCCGCATAAGCCTGCATGAGGCCGTATTCGATGCCGTTGTGCACCATCTTCACGAAATGGCCAGCGCCGGCGCGGCCGGCGTGGATGTAGCCCTTTTCCGCGCGCGGGTCGCAATCCTCGGAGCGGTTGGGGGTGCGCGACACGCTGCCGACGCCAGGTGCGAGCGTGTCGAAGATGGGATCAAGCAGGTCGACGGTTTCCTTGTCGCCGCCGATCATCATGCAATAGCCGCGCTCCAGCCCCCACACGCCGCCCGAGGTGCCGACGTCGACGTAATGGACGCCCTTTTCGGCGAGCGCCTTGGCGCGGCGCACGTCATCCTTCCAGAAGGTGTTGCCGCCATCGATGATGATGTCACCCTCCGCGCAGGTGTCGCCGCACAGCGCCTGGATCGTCTCCTCGGTCGGCGCACCGGCGGGCAGCATCACCCAGAAGATCGCCGGCTTGTCGAGCTTGTCGCGGACATCATCAAGCGAGGTGGCGGTGATCGCACCTTCGCCGCCGAGCGCGGACACAGCCTCCGCATTGCGATCCCACACGACCACTTCATGCCCGCCGCGCATCAGCCGACGCGCGATGTTACCGCCCATCCGGCCGAGGCCGATGATGCCGATCTTCATACCTATTGGCTCCACGTGATTGCCGTTACGGCCCCGCCCGCCCCCCGACATGCGCAACGACGTGGCATGTCAGAAGGCCGGCAGAGCGCGAACGGAGGAACGGGGGGTTCCGTTCCGCGAGCGATCACGCGTCGGCGGGGTGCTTTGCCTCGATCGAGCCGAGCAGATCGTCGAACGACTTGCTGAACGAGGCGACGCCCTCCTCCACCAGCCGCTCGGTGATGCCCGGCAGGTCGAGCCCGAGGCGGTCGGCATCAGCCAGCACCTTGCGCGCGCCGTCCAGATCCTCGGTCAGCGTCACGCGCGCCGTGCCGCGCTCGCGATAGGCGTCGAGCGTCTTGGGCGGCATGGTGTTGACCGTGTCGGGGCCGATCAGCGTGTCGACGTACAGCGTGTCAGGATAGTCGGGGTTCTTGGTACCCGTCGATGCCCACAGCAGCCGCTGCGGCTGCGCGCCCTTGGCGGCGAGCGCCTGCCAGCGGTCGGAGGCGATGAAATCCTGGTACCAGGCATAAGCGAGCTTCGCATTGGCGATCGCCACCTTGCCCTTCAGCGCCTTGGCCTCGTCGGCGGTGGCGCCGCCATTCTCGATCAGCGCGTCGATCTTCTTATCGATCTCCGCATCGATGCGGCTGATGAAGAAGCTGGCGACGCTGGCGATGCGATCGATCGGCTCACCGCGCGAGACGCGCAGTTCGAGGCCCTCGACATAAGCGAGTGCGACCGCCTGGTAGGATTCCTGCGAGAACAGCAGCGTCACGTTGACGTTGATGCCATTGGCGATCGTCGCGGCGATCGCCGGCACGCCGGCCGGGGTGCCGGGGATCTTGATCATCAGGTTCGGCCGGTCGACCGCGGCCCACAGCTTCTGCGCCTCGGCGATCGTGCCGTCGGTGTCGTTGGCGAGATAGGGCGAGACCTCCAGGCTGACATAGCCGTCCTTGCCGTTCAGCCGGTCATAGACGGGGCGCAGCGTCTCGGCCGCGGCCTTGATGTCCTGGATTGCGAGATGTTCGTAGCGGTCCATCGCCGACGCGCCGGGATTGGCCTTGTCGAACGCGGCGAGCGTCTCATCATAGGCCGTGCCCTCACCCATCGCCTTCTGGAAGATGGTGGGGTTGGAAGTGACGCCGGTGACGCCGTCCTCGTCGACCAGCTTCTGCAGGCCGCCAGCCTCCAGGAACTTGCGGTCGACGAAGTCGAGCCACACCGCCTGGCCGGCACCTGCGAGATCGTTGAGCTTGCCCATCAGTCCTGTCTCCGTCCGTTCGTGTCGAGCGAAGTCGGGACACGTTGGCGTATATGTCGCCCGCCCGTCCGGCCCCGACCCTCGACTTCGCTCGGACCGGACGGGCTCGTTACCCTAGAGTTAGGCAGCCATGACCTCTTTCGCCACCTTCACGACATTGTCGGTGGTGAAACCATATTGGTCCGCGAGCTTGGCGATCGGGGCCGAGGCGCCGAAGGTCGACATGGTGATCGTGCGGCCCTTCAGCCCGACGTAGCGGTCCCAGCCGATCTCGCCGCCCATTTCGATCGCGACGCGCGCGGTGACGCCGGCGGGCAGCACGCTTTCCTTATAGCCGTCGGACTGCTGCTCGTAACGGAACCAGCTGGGCATCGAGACGACGCGGCTCTTCTTGCCCTCGGCAACGAGCTTCTCATGCGCCTCGAGCGCGAGGTTCACTTCGCTGCCGGTGGCGATCAGGATCACGTCGGGCGTGCCGTCGCAATCGGCGAGCACATAGCCGCCCTGACGCACGCCGTCGGCGCTGGCATATTTGCTGCGGTCGATCGTCGGCAGCGCCTGGCGCGAGAGGACCAGCGCGGCCGGCTGCTTGTGGTTTTCGATGATCACGCGCCACGCGACGGCGACCTCGTTTGCATCGGCAGGGCGGAAGGCGTCGAGGCCCGGCGTCGCGCGCAGCATGACGAGCTGCTCGATCGGCTGGTGCGTCGGGCCATCTTCGCCCACGCCGATCGAATCGTGCGTGAACACCCACACCGCGCCCAGCTCCATCAGCGCCGACAGGCGGACCGGCGGGCGCATGTAATCGAGGAACACGAAGAAGGTGCTGCCGTAGGACCGCAGCCCCGACAGCGCCATGCCGTTGACGATCGCGCCCATGCCATGTTCGCGCACGCCGAAGTGGAAGTTGCGGCCGGCGTAATTGCTCGCCTCGAACGATGCCTCGCCCTTGATGTCGGTCTTGGTCGAGGGCGCGAGATCGGCCGAGCCGCCGATCAGCCACGGCATCTTCTTGGCGATGGCGTTCAGCACCTTGCCGCTCGAATCGCGGCTGGCGAGGCCCTTGGCATCGGCCTCGAAGGTCGGGATGTCGGCATCCCAGCCCTCCGGCAGCGTGCCGCCGAGGATGGCGTCGACTTCCTTGGCGAGATCCGGATGCGCCTCGCGGTACTTGGCGAGGCTTGCCTCCCACGCCTCGCGCAGCGGCGCGCTGCGCTCGACCATCGCGCCTTCAAAGCCCTCCTGAACGCCCTCGGGCACGTAGAAGCTCTTGTCCTCGGGCCAGCCATAGGCCTGCTTGGTGAGGCGGACGTTCTCTTCGCCCAGCGCCTCGCCATGCGCCTTTTCGCTGCCGGCGCGCGGCGAGCCCCAGCCGATGATCGAATGGACGATGATCAGCGTCGGCTTGTCGGTGGTGGCGCGGAACTGCTCGAACGCCTTGGTCAGCGCGGCGACGTCATTGGCGTCGTCGACGTGGATGACGTTCCAGCCGTACGCCTGGAAGCGCATGCCGACGTCCTCGTCGAACGCGAGGTCGGTGTCGCCTTCGATCGAGATGTTGTTGCTGTCGTAGATCCAGCACAGGTTGGAGAGCTTCAGATGGCCGGCGAGGCTGGCCGCCTCGGCCGCGACGCCCTCCATGAGATCACCGTCGCCGCACAGCGAATAGACGTCATGGTCAAACAGGGTGAAGCCGGGCTGGTTGTAGCGCGCGGCCATCCAGCGCTCGGCGATCGCCATGCCGACCGAATTGCCGCAGCCCTGGCCGAGCGGGCCGGTGGTCGTCTCGACGCCCACGGTGTGGCTGTATTCGGGGTGACCCGGCGTCTTCGAGCCGAGCTGGCGGAAGGCCTTGATATCGTCGAGGCTGACGGCGGGGGCGCCATCGGGCTGCTTCACGCCGGCGAGGTGCAGCAGCGAATAGAGCAGCATCGAGGCATGGCCGACCGACAGCACGAAGCGGTCGCGGTTAGCCCAGTGCGGATGCGCGGGATCATAGCGCAGGAACTTGGTCCACAGCGTGTGACCGACCGGCGCCAGCGCCATCGGCGTGCCGGGGTGACCGGAGTTCGCCGCCTGCACCGCGTCCATCGAAAGGGTGCGGATGGTGTCGATCGCCAGGCGGTCGGACGAGCCGTCCTCATGAACGTTCGCGGAATTGGCGGTGTCGGTCATCGGGGGCCCTCGCTGAATGGGTATCGAACGCCCGGGCAAGTGCCCGGTTGCCGAGTCGCGGCCCCTCTAGTCGCTCCGTCCGCCGCGTTCCAGTCGCGCAACGACGCCATCGGTGGCGATATAGGCGGCATCCACCTCATCGAGGAACAGGCCGTGGCCCAGCACGCCGGGGATTTTGTCGATCATGCGCGCGAGGACGCGGGGGTCGGGCATGGGCGCGAAGCGGCAGTCGGCGACGAGGTTGCCATTGTCGCTGCGATAGTCCGGTCGCACCGTGACGATGGCGCCGAGTGTTGAAAGCTGCGCGGTCACGAAGCTGCGCGCGAAGGGGAGGATCTCGACCGGGAGCTTTGCCGCGCCAATCGCCGGCACGCGCTTCGACCCGTCGGCGATCACCACGAATCGACGGGCCGCCGCGGCGACCGCCTTTTCGCGCAGCATCGCGCCGCCGGCGCCCTTGATCGCCCACATGCGGTCGTCGATCTCGTCCGCGCCGTCGATGGCAAGATCGATCGTGGCGTAATCGGCAAAGTCGCTGACGGTGATGCCAACGGCGCTGGCGGCGCGGACGGTCGCCTCGCTGGTCGCGACGGTGAGGACGCGCAGCCCCCGCGCCACGCGCGCGCCGAGCGCGCCAATGGCAAAGGCCGCAGTGGAGCCGGTGCCAAGGCCCACGACCATGCCGTCGCGCACCTCGGCCACCGCCGCCTCCGCGGCCAGCCGCTTGTCATCCTCGACACTCATACCGCATCATAACGCGGCATGAGGCCGAGGGACCCTGCGATTTAGCCGTACTTCTGCTCCTCCCACCAAGGGAAGAAGTCAGGCATGTTGGACGAAACCTTGTCCGGATAAACGGGGGTGCGCTTTTCGAGGAAGGAAGTGACGCCTTCCTTCGCGTCGCCCGAGCGGCCGCGCGAGAGGATCGCGCGGCTGTCGACCTTGTGCGCGTCCATCGGGTGCTGGAAGCCGAGCCCGCGCCACAGCATCTGGCGGGTAAGCGCGACCGAGACGGGCGCGGTGTTGTCGGCGATCTCGCGGGCCAGCGCGTTGGCAACGGCGAGCAGCTCGTCACCCGGCACCACCTGCTTCACGAGGCCGCCGTCGAGCGCCTCTTGCGCGCCGAACACCCGGCCGGTGTAGCACCATTCGAGCGCCTGGCTGATGCCGACCACGCGCGGCAGGAAGAAGCTCGACGCTGCCTCCGGCACGATGCCGCGGCGAGCGAAGACGAAGCCGAAGCGCGCCGAGTCGCTGGCGATGCGGATGTCCATCGGCAGCTGCATGGTCGAGCCGACGCCGACCGCCGCGCCGTTCACCGCGGCGATCACCGGCTTCAGACATTCGAAGATGCGCAGCGTCAGGCGCCCGCCGCCGTCGCGCGCCTCCTCCATCTCATAGGTGAGGCCGCCCTGCCCGCTGCCCTTGTCGGGGCGATCGGTGCGCTTGTCATAATCGAACGTCTTGGCGCCGGCCGACAGATCGGCCCCGGCGCAGAAGGCGCGGCCCGCGCCCGTCACGATGACACAGCGCACGTCATCGTCAGCGTCGATCTTGTCAAAGGAGTCGATCATCTCGGCCATCATCGTGCCGGTGAACGCATTGAGCTTTTCCGGGCGGTTGAGCGTGATCGTCGCCACCCCGTCCTTCACGTCATAGATGATCTGCTCGTAAGCCAAGCTGCCTCTCCTTTGTCGCGCCGCCCCTCCGGCAGCTGTCTTAACCACCATAACATTATTTATGGTAGCAAGCGCAAGGCGGCTGCGGGCGCGGGGTGCCGTAAGGGCAATTTCGAAGATGGGGTTCGTCCGGCTGCCCTGCTGCCGCGGCGAAATTCCAGCTTCCGGTCGACAAGACTTGCGGGCGCGCAGGCCAAAAGACTAGAGGAGTGCTGCACCCGCGAACGGGATGAGGAAGCCAAGGGGAGTCTTCGTGAACGCAGACGAGATGAAGGCCGCGATCGGCAAGGAAAGCGTGTCCGAATGGGTCGAAGTGACCCAGGAGATGATCAACAAGTTCGCCGACGCGACCGGCGATCACCAGTTCATCCACATCGACCCGGAACGCGCCAAGCAGACGCCGTTCGGCACGACCATCGCGCACGGATTTCTGACGCTGTCGCTCTTGCCGCTGCTGTCGGCCAAGAACCCCGGCATGCCGCGGCTCGACGGTGTGAAGATGGGCGTCAACTATGGCGGCAACAAAGTCCGCTTCCTCGCCCCCGTCCCGTCGGGATCGCGCGTGCGCGGCCGTTCCAAGCTGACCGAGTTCGATGAAAAGCGTCCCGGCCAGTATCAGTTCACCACCGAGACCACGATCGAGATCGAGGGCAGCGACAAGCCCGCGATGATCGCCGAGTGGATCACGCAAGTCTTCACCTGATATTATTCCAACCGCCGCCCTCCCCGGGGAGCGCCGCCCGCATCAGCGGGCGGACCGGCACTTTCTACTACCAAGGATCCTGAACATGCGCTCCGCCGTCATCGTTTCCACCGCCCGTACGCCGATCGGCCGTGCCTATCGCGGCGCTTTCAACAACACGCTGTCGCCGACCCTCGCCAGCCATGCGCTCAAGGCCGCCGTCGAGCGCGCCAAGATCGACGGCGCCGAAGTACAGGACGTGGTGATGGGCGCCGCGCTGCAGCAGGGGGCGCAGGCAACCAACATCGCGCGCACCTCGCTGCTGCGTGCCGGCCTGCCGGTGTCGGTCTCGGGCATGTCGCTCGACCGCCAGTGCGCATCGGGCCTGATGGCGATCGCCACCGCCGCCAAGCAGATCATGGTCGACAACATGGACGTCACCATCGGCGCCGGCGTCGACAGCATCAGCATCGTCCAGACGCCGCAGATGCGCGTGCAGCCTGACCCCGAGCTGGTCGCGATGCACAAGGACATCTACATGCCGATGCTGCAGACCGCCGAAGTGGTGGCCAAGCGTTATGGCATCAGCCGCGACGCGCAGGACGAATATGGCTTCCAGTCGCAGCAGCGCACCGCCGCCGCGCAGGCGGCCGGCAAGTTCGATGACGAGATCATCCCCGTCACCGCGAACATGGCGATCGTCGACAAGGAGACCAAGGAAGTCTCCTACAAGGAAGTGACGCTGGCGAAGGACGAGGGCAATCGTCCCGACACCACGCTGGAGGGCCTGAAGTCGCTGAAGCCGGTGCTTGGCCCCGATCTCAACATCACCGCCGGCAATGCCTCACAGCTGTCGGACGGCGCATCGGCCAGCGTGCTGATGGAGGAGAAGCTGGCCGAGAAGAAGGGCCTGACGCCGCTTGGCCGCTATGTCGGCATGGCCGTTGCCGGCACCGAGCCGGACGAGATGGGCATCGGCCCGGTCTTCGCGATCCCCAAGCTGCTCGAGCGCTTCAACCTGAAGATGGACGACATCGGCCTCTGGGAGCTGAACGAGGCGTTTGCGGTGCAGGTGCTGTACTGCCGTGACAAGCTGGGCATCCCCGACGAGCTGCTGAACGTCAACGGCGGCGCGATCTCGATCGGCCACCCGTACGGCATGTCGGGCGCGCGCATGACCGGCCACGCGCTGATCGAAGGCAAGCGTCGCGGCGCGAAGTACGTCGTCGTCACGATGTGCGTCGGCGGCGGCATGGGCGCAGCGGGCCTGTTCGAAGTCCTGTAATGCCCGGCGTCGGAGCGGCACCCGCGGGGTGTCGCCCGGAGCGCCACGATCACTGATCAACAGAAGCCCCGGCCGCGCGAGCGACCGGGGCTTTTGCGTGGGTCCGGGCGCGTCGGATCCTGTCGCGCGCAACCAACCTTCGCCCGCCTCGTTCTTCGGCTTGATCCAAAGCAGGAGAGAGTCGCATGGCCGATAAGGACAGTCCGCAGGAAGTCGCCGAAACGTTCCTCAAGAAGCTTGAGGACAGCCCCTATGTGATGATCGGCCTGATGGACGGCCAGCATTCCGAACCGATGAGCGTCAAGCTGGACGATGCGCAGCCCAACACGCTGTTCATCTTTTCCGCGCACGACAATCGCATCGCCAAGGGTGGCGAGGCCATGGCGCAGTTCGTCGGCAAGGGGCATGATTTCTTTGCCTGCCTCGCCGGGCGCGTGTCGCAGGAAACCGACCAGGCCACGTTCGACAGGTTGTGGGACAATCAGGTCGAGGCCTGGTTCCCGAACGGCAAGGCCGACGCCCGGCTCAACCGGTTCGACATCACCTCTGCCGAGCTGTGGGAAACCGACGTTTCGATCAGCGGCCGGCTGAAGATGCTGTTCGGCGGCACGATCAATTCCGCCGAGTCCTCGAGCCACGCGAAGGTCGGCTCGGTCGGCTAACCGAAGGCGGGGCGGCTGCGGTCGCCCCTTCCCTTCGTCGCCCGCACCGTCAGTCGTGCGCGGCGATCCACTTCTCAACCACCGGCGCGATGCGGTCTCGCCATTTCGATCCGTTGAAAATGCCGTAATGGCCGACACCCTCGGCCATGTAATAGCGCTTCTTGTCGGCCGGCAGTGACGTGGCGATCGTCAGCGCCGCCCGTGTCTGACCCAGCCCCGAGATATCGTCGCGCTCACCCTCGATCGCCAGAATGCCGATGTCGGTGATTGCTGCCGGATCGACCGCGCGTCCGCGGTGCGTCATCACGCCGCGCGGCAGGGCATGGGCCTGGAACACCTGGTCGATCGTCTGCAGATAATATTCCGCCGTCATGTCGCAGACCGAGCGATACTCGTCGTAGAATTCCTTGGTCGCGTCGGCGCTTTCTCCGTCACCGCGCACGAGATGTTTGAACATCTCCCAATGGCTCATCATGTGATTGCCAAGGTTCATCGTCATGAAGCCGGTGAGCTGAAGGAAACCCGGATAGACCCGCCGGCCGGCGCCGGGATAGCTATTCGGCACGGTCGCGATGACATTCTGTTCGAACCAGGCGTGCGGGCGTTCGGTGGCGAGCGTGTTCACCGCGGTCGGCGCCTCGCGCGTGTCGATCGGGCCACCCATCATGGTCAGCGTGCGCGGGCGGCAGGGGTGATTGTCCGCGCTCATCAGGCAGGCGGCGGCGTAGCTGGGCACCGATGGCTGGCACACGGCGAGCATGTGCGCGCCGGGACCGATCTTCTCCAGGAAGGCGACCAGATAGTCGACATAATCGTCGAGATCGAAGCTGCCATGTTCGACCGGGACCATCTTCGCATCGCGCCAGTCGGTGATGTAGACGTCGGCGAAGGGCAGCATCCGTTCGACCGTGCCGCGCAGCAGCGTCGCGAAATGGCCCGACATGGGGGCGACGATCAGCAGCCGCGGGCCACCCTCCACGCCTTCGCGCACGAACCGCTTCAGTTGCCCAAACGGCAGGCGCAGCACGATTTCCTCGTGCACCGGCACGTCGCGCCCATCGATGATCGTATGATCGAGCCCGAATGCCGGCTTGCCGCGTGCAGCCGCAGCATGAGCGAACACTTCCAGCGCCGATGCCATGACCTGCCCACCGCCGAAATAGGCGAACGGGTTTGCCGGGTTCTGAAGCATCCCTGCGCCGAGATTGGCCATTGCACTGGCCCCGGCGAGCAGCGACCGCTGGAACTCATAGGCATCGTAGAGCATCGGGTATCCTCAAACGCAACGACCGCAGCGCCACCATATAGCGATTGTGCAACCGCACAACGAACCATTGATCCGATTGGACGCGATGGTGGCCGTTGAGCCACACCGGCCCGGCTGCTAGGTGGCGCGCATGGCCAGCAAAGCGTCGGTGGAGCCGCAACCAACCCGCCGGATCGGCAACCTTGCCCTCGTGTGGCAGCACGCGAAGCGTTACCCGCTGCAGATCGCCGCCGCCTGGACGGCGCTGGCGGTGACCTCGGCGGCGACGATCGCGATTCCCTACAGCTTCAAGCGGATCATCGACCGCGGCTTCGCGGCGGATGGCGGCGCGGCGGTGGCGGGCGCGTTCCATTATATGCTGATGATCGTCGCGGTGCTGGCAATCGGTACGGCGATCCGCTTCTACTTCGTCTCCTGGCTGGGCGAGCGGGTGGTGGCGGATATCCGCGAGACGGTGCAGCGGCATCTGCTGAGCCTGAGCCCGCGCTTCTTCGAGGAAAACCGCCCCTCCGAAATCGCATCACGCATGACGGCGGATACCGCGCAGATCGAGATGGTGGTCGGCACCACCGTGTCGGTCGCGCTGCGCAACGCCTTCACGGGGGTTGGCGGGCTGATCTATTTGTTCGCGATCTCGCCCAAGCTGGCGGGTTTGCTGTGCCTTGGCATTCCACTGGTGATCCTGCCGATCATGCTGCTGGGGCGGCGGGTGCGGACCTATTCGCGCACGTCGCAGGACCGGGTCGCCGATGTCGGTGCGATGGTAACCGAGACGCTGGGGGCGATGAAGATCGTGCAGGCGTTCGGGCAGGAGCAGCGCGAGGCCGCGCGCTTCACCGGCGCGGTCGAGGCGACGATGGTGGCGGCGCAGAAGCGTATCATGCTGCGCGCGATCATGACCGCGATCGTCATCGCGCTGGTGTTCGGATCGATCACGCTGGTCCTGTGGGAAGGCGCGACCGATGTTGCCGCGGGACGCATTTCGGGCGGGTCGATCGCTGCTTTCGTGCTGACCGGCGGGATCGTCGCCGGCGCATTCGGCGCGCTGACCGAAGTCTATGGCGAATTGCTGCGTGGTGCCGGGGCCGCCGGGCGGCTCGCGGAATTGCTGTCGGAACAACCGGAGATCGCGGCGCCGGCCCGGCCCGAGCCGCTACCGCAACCGCCGCAGGGCGCCGTCGCGTTCGAGCATGTCGAGTTCCGCTATCCCACGCGGCCCGACACCGCGGCGCTGCACGATTTCTCGCTGGCAATTGCCCCGGGCGAGACGGTGGCGCTGGTCGGGCCATCGGGCGCCGGCAAGACGACCTTGTTCCAGCTGCTGCAGCGATTCTACGATCCCGCCGCCGGCCGCGTGACGATCGATGGCGTCGACCTGCGCGATGCCGATCCCGCCGCGATTCGCGCCCGCATTGCGATGGTGCCGCAGGAGACGGTGATCTTCGGCGCCTCGGCACGCGACAACCTGCGCTATGGCCGGTGGGACGCGAGCGACGAGGAATTGTGGGCGGCGGCGGACGCAGCCAATGCGTCGGCGTTCCTGCGCGACCTGCCGGACAGGCTCGACACCTTCCTGGGTGAAGGCGGGGCGCGGTTGTCGGGCGGGCAGCGGCAGCGCGTCGCGATCGCCCGCGCGCTGCTGCGCGATGCGCCGATCCTGCTGCTCGACGAGGCGACCAGCGCACTGGACGCCGAAAGCGAGCGGCTGGTGCAGGAGGCGCTGGAGCGGCTGATGGCGGATCGCACCACTTTGGTCATTGCCCATCGACTCGCCACCGTGCGCGCGGCCAATCGCATCGTGGTGATGGACGGCGGGCGTATCGTTGAGCAGGGCAATCATGCCACGCTGATGGCGCGCAGCGGGCTGTATGCCCGGCTGGCGAGCCTTCAGTTTAGTGAAGCGGCATAGGAGAGACAGAGATGACGACCGACTTCGACGTGATCGTCTATGGCGCGACCGGCTATACCGGGCGGCTGGTGGCGGAATATATCGCGCTGACCTATCCCGCCGGCGTGCGCTGGGCGATGGCGGGGCGCTCGCTCTCCAAGCTGGAGGAAGTGCGCGGGGAGATGGGCATTTCGGCCGACGTGCCGCTCGTCACCGCCAATGCCGACGATCCTGCATCGCTGCGCGCCATGTGCGAGAGGACCAAGGTCGTGATCAGCACGGTCGGGCCGTATCAGCTGTATGGCAGCGACCTGGTGGCGGCATGCGCGGCAACCGGCACGGCCTATGTCGACCTGTGTGGCGAACCGGCGTGGATGCGCCAGATGATCGACGCGCATGATGCAGAGGCGAAGCGCACGGGCGCGCGGATCGTGTTTTCCTGCGGGTTCGATTCGATCCCCTTCGACCTTGGCGTGCTGACGTTGCAGGAAGCGGCGGTCGCGCGGTTCGGGCGTCCGGCGCCGCGGGTGAAATGCCGGGTGCGCACGATGAAGGGCACCTTCTCGGGCGGGACGGCGGCGAGCCTGAAGGCGACGTTGGCGGCAGCGGCGAAGGACCCCTCGCTCGTCCCGCTGCTCGCCAGTCCATTTGCGCTGACCCCCGGCCACAAGGGGCCGCACCAGCCGACCGGGCTGATCCCGGAATATGACAGCACGATCGAGTCCTGGGTCGCGCCGTTCGTGATGGCGCCGATCAACACCAAGAACGTCCACCGCACCAATTTCCTGCTCGGCCAGCGTTATGGCGACGATTTCGTCTATGACGAGATGGTGGTCACCGGGCTGGGCGAGATGGGCAAGGCCGCAGCGGAAGCGCTGACCAAGCTAAATCCCTTTGCCGACAACAAGGGCCCCAAGCCAGGCGAAGGGCCGACCAAGGAAGAGCGCGAGAGCGGCCATTATGATGTGCTGTTCATCGGCCTGATGCCCGATGGCACGCGGATCGACGCCGTCGTAACCGGCGATCGTGACCCCGGTTATGGATCGACCAGCAAGATGCTGGCGGAGAGCGCGATGTGCCTGATCGAGGATGTCGCGGGCGAAGGTGGCATCTGGACGCCCGGTGCGCTGATGGGCGAGCCGCTGCGCAAGCGCCTGATCGCCAGGGCGGGCATGACCTTTACCGCCAACTGAGCAGCGGGTCTGGAACGACCGGCGGCCGGGGACGACGGTCGCCCGCGGCCGCCACTCAGGTGACGTCAGCGGCCGAGCGCGAGCGCGCCGGCGGCAGCGAATCCGGCGACCGCGAAGGCGCCGAGCAGGCGCGCCAGTTCCTCCTTGCGGAAGTGGACCAGCGCCTGTTCGTTGAGCCAGTACAGATGCTCGCCCTCCTGAACCACGGCGCGGAACTTCACCATGCGTTCGAGCAGCCGGGCCTCGCGGCGGCTGAGTGGGGCCAGCAGGGTCGCGTTCGCCGGCTTGATCGCGTTGGCGGCGCGCAGCCGCTCGACCAGCCGGTCCTGCGTGCGCGTGGTGTAACGCTCACCCAGACGCATCACGATGTTCGCCATCTATCGTCTCCCACCCTTGTGCCGAATGTTGCCAGGCCGACCGCGGCGCTTCAGCACTCGCGGCGCCTTTGACCCCGCACCGTCGCGGCGTGACGGACGGGCGCCCTTCCCTTCCTCAAGCTCGAAGCGGAGCGCACCGGACACTGGATTGGCATCCGCCAGCCGCAGCTTCAGCCGCATGCCCAGCGTATATTCGTCCCCGCTCGTCTCGCCGACCAGCCGCTGCCCGGCCTCGTCATAGCGGAAATATTCCTGCCCCAGGTCGCTGATCGGCATCAGCCCGTCGCCGCCGACGCCCTCGACCGTGGCGAAGAAGCCGAAATTCTGGATGCCGGTGATGCGCGCATCGACCACTTCCCCCACCCGTTCGGCGAGGAAGGCGGCGACATAGCGGTCGATCGTCTCGCGCTCCGCCTCCATCGCGCGGCGTTCGAGCTTGCTGATCGTTTCGCCCAGCCGCTCGAAATCCTCGTCGCCGTTGAGGCCGCCGGGACCAAGGCCATAGGCGCTGGTCAGCGAGCGATGCACGAGCAGGTCGGCGTAGCGCCGGATCGGCGACGTGAAATGGCCATAGGAGCCGAGCGACAGGCCGAAATGGCCGTGATTGGCCGGCGCATAATAGGCCTGGGTCTGGGAGCGCAGGATCTGCTCCATGACCTGCGGGCGGAAGTCAGCGTCGCCGACCCGATCGATGATATGGTTGAAGGTCGCGGGCTTGATGACCTGACCCAGCGCAAAGGGGACGTCGAAGGTCGCGAGATATTCCTTCAGCGCGACCAGCTTCTCCCGCGCCGGCGGTTCGTGGACGCGGTACATGACGGGGGCCTTCTTCGCCTCCAGCGCCTTGGCCGCCGCGACATTGGCGGCGATCATGAAATCCTCGACCAGGCGGTGCGCATCCAGTCGGTCGCGCGGCGCGACGGAGAGGAGGCGGCCCTTTTCGTCCAGCGCCACCTGCCGTTCGGGAAGGTCGAGGGCCAGCGGCTCGCGCTTGTCGCGTGCGGCGGCGAGCAGTGACCAGCACTCCCACAGGTCCTTCAGCGCGGCCAGGATCGTGGCGCTGTCCCCGGCAGGCGCGCGCCCGTCCACTGCGGTTTCGAGCGGCAACGGCGAATCCGCGTCGATCGCGGCCTGCGCATCCTCATAAGCGATGTTCTGCGCGATCCGCACCACCGCGCGCGAAAAGCGCCAGGTCTTGAGCGCGCCGGTCTTGCTCACCTGAAGGTGGCAAACGAGCGCGGCGCGATCCTGCCCCTGTTTCAGCGAGCAGACGTCGGCCGACAGCACCTCGGGCAGCATCGGGACGACGCGATCGGGGAAATAGACCGAATTGCCGCGCCGCCGTGCCTCACGGTCGATCGCCCCGCCGGGCCGCACATAGAAACTGACGTCGGCGATTGCGACCAGCGCGCGATAGCCACCGGGGTTGCCGGGATCATCATCGGGCGTGGCCCAGATCGCATCGTCATGGTCGCGCGCGTCGGCGGGATCGATCGCGACGATCGGCAAATGAGTCAGATCCTCCCGCCCCTCGCCCAGCGGCTGGGCGGCGACCCGCTGCGCCTCGTCCAGCGTGTCCTGATCGAAGACGTTGGGAATGTCGTGCTTGTGGATCGCGATGAGCGAGAAGCTGCGCGGTGCGAAGGGATCGCCCAGCCGCTCGACGACCTTGGCAGTGATGCGCGGCGGGCGGCCGGCCCGTTCCGCCAGCACGAGATCGCCGGGCTGCGCGCCGCCGGCGTCCGAGACGGGAAATTCGCGCCGCTCCTTCTTCTCCACGCCTTGGAGCCACAGACGATCGCCCTCGCCGCGCAGGACGCCGATGATCTGCTCGGCGGCGGGCGCGAGCACCTTCATCGGATGGGCGATCCAGCCGCCGCCGAGTTCCTCGGTGCGGGCCAGCACGCGCATGCCGACGCCAAGGTCGCCGCGTCGGCGCTCGCGCACGCGGATGCGGGGCGCCGCGACCTCCGCCTCCCAGCGTTCCGGCGTGGCCCAGATCGCGCCGTGATCGTCGGCATCGACGATGCGCAGCACGGTGACCTTGGGCAGCCCGCCCATCTTGTGGAAGGCACGGCCGGGGGCGCTGTCGATCAGCCCCTCGTCGGTCATGTCCTTGAGCAGTGCCTTCAGGCCGATCTTCTCCTGCGCGGTGAGGCCAAAGGCGCGGGCGATTTCCCGCTTGCCGGCGGGCGTATCGCTCGTGGAGATGAAATCGAGGATCTGCTGGCGGCTCGGGAGCCCTGCCTTTGGTTTGCGCATCGGCCCTAGATAGGAACTTGCGCCCCCCGGGTCACGCGTCGATCGCTTCTTCGTCCATCCGCGCGGCATTCTCCTGAATAAAGGCGAAGCGGTGCGCGGGATTGGTGCCCATCAGCCGGTCGACCAGATCCTTGACGCCCGCGCGCTCCTCATATTCCTGCGGCAGGGTGATGCGGATGAGGCTGCGGGTTTTTGGGTCCATCGTCGTTTCGCGCAGCTGACCCGGATTCATCTCCCCCAGGCCCTTGAAGCGGGACACCTCCACCTTCTTGCCGCGGAACGCCGTGCGCTCGATCTCGGCACGATGCGCGTCGTCGCGCGCGTAGAGCGACTTCGCGCCGGAGGTGATGCGGTAGAGCGGCGGTTGCGCCAGATAGAGGTGCCCGCGGCGAACCAGATCCGGCATCTCCTGAAAGAAGAAGGTCATCAGCAGCGTGGCGATATGCGCGCCGTCGACATCGGCATCGGTCATGATGACGATGCGTTCGTAGCGCAGATTGTCGGGGCGGCATTCCTTGCGCGTGCCGCAGCCGAGCGCCTGGATGAGATCGGCGATTTCCTGATTGGCGAGGATCTTCGCACTGGTGGCGGAGGCGACGTTCAGGATCTTGCCGCGGATCGGCAGGATCGCCTGTGTCTTGCGGTCACGCGCCTGCTTCGCGCTGCCGCCGGCGCTGTCGCCTTCGACGATGAACAATTCGGTGCCGCCGGGGGCGTTGGCGGAACAGTCGGTCAGCTTGCCCGGCAGCCGCAGCTTGCGCGAGGAGGTCGCCGTCTTGCGCTTGACGTCGCGTTCCTCCTTGCGGCGGAGGCGATCGTCCATCCGTTCCAGCACATAGCCCAGCAGCGCGCGACCGCGGTCCATGTTGTGCGTGAGGAAGTGGTCGAAATGGTCGCGAACGGCCTTTTCGACGAGGCCGGCGGCCTCGGGCGACGTGAGCCGATCCTTGGTCTGCGACTGGAATTGCGGATCGCGGATGAAGACGCTGAGCATCAGCTCGCTACCGACCATCACGTCATCGGCGGTCAGATCCTTGACCTTCTTTTCCTTCACCAGCTCGCCAAACGCCCGCAGGCCGCGGACCAGCGCCTGGCGCAGACCCTGTTCGTGCGTGCCGCCATCGGGCGTGGGGATGGTGTTGCAATACCAGGAATAGCTGCCGTCGGACCACAAGGGCCAGGCGACCGCCCATTCGACGCGGCCGGCCTCTCCCGGAAACTCCTGCGAGCCGGTGAAGAAATCGGCGGTGGCGCATTCACGCCCGCCGACCTGCTCGCGCAGGTGGTCGGCAAGGCCGCCGGGGAACTGGAACACCGCCTCTGCCGGCGTGTCGTCCGAGATCAGCTCGGGCGCGCATTTCCAGCGGATCTCGACCCCGGCGAACAGATACGCCTTGGACCGCGCGAGCCGGTACAGCCGCGCGGGCTTGAAGCGCAGATCGGGCCCGAAAATCTCCTCATCGGGGGTGAAGGCGACCGACGTGCCGCGCCGATTGGGCGCCGCGCCGACATTCTCCAGCGGGCCGAGCGTCTGCCCCTTGGAGAAGCGCTGGCGGTAGAGCTGGCGATCGCGGGCCACCTCGACCACGGTGTCGGAGGAGAGCGCGTTGACGACCGACACGCCAACGCCATGGAGGCCGCCGCTGGTCGCATAGGCCTTGCCCGCGAACTTGCCGCCCGAGTGAAGCGTCGAGAGGATCACCTCCAGCGCGCTCTTGTCGGGGAACTTGGGGTGCGGATCGACCGGGATGCCGCGGCCATTGTCGACGATGGTCAGCCGGTTGCCCGGCGCCAGCGTGACCTCGATGCGGGTGGCGTGGCCGGCCACCGCCTCGTCCATCGCATTGTCCAGCACCTCGGCGGCGAGGTGATGAAGCGCGCGCTCATCGGTGCCGCCGACGTACATGCCAGGCCGACGCCGGACCGGCTCCAACCCCTCCAGAACCTCGATCGACGAGGCGTCGTAAGCGGGGGTGGGAGCGGCGGCACGGAACAGATCTGGATCAGCCATGGCTGAGCTATAGCAGAGGCATCGGCAGTCGTGACCTGTTGCCGCGCTGCAACACATTTTTCCCGTTTCGGCACAAACGCGCGCTGGCATGCATCCTTTCTACCGCCTGCCCCGTTCGGGCCTCCGCATGTGTTTGTTGTGTAAGTAACGAAAGGGTTGCGTATGAAGTCCTTGTTCCTCGCGGGCATTGCCGCCGCTTTGGTCGCTCCGTCGATCGCCTCCGCGCAGACGGCCGACGAAGATGGCTTCTCCGGCGTCTATATTGGCGCAGCCGGCGGCTATGATGTCCAGCCGAACGATCGTGGCTCCTCGATCCTGTTCGACACCAATCTCGATGGCCGCTTCGGCGATGCGGTGAACACCGCCGCTGGCGCCAACGCCTTCGCACCGCCGGTTGGCGGCTTCTGCAACGGCCGCGCGCTGGCCGGCACGTCGCCGACGAACCCGACCTCGCCCGCGGCCTGTGCCAAGGACAAGGACGGCTGGGCCTATTATGGTCGCATCGGCTATGACTATCAGCGCGGCGGCCTGGTCGTCGGTGCGGTCGGTGAGTTCGGCAAGAGCGAGATCACCGACAGCGTGTCGGCCTTCTCCAGCACGCCGGCCTCCTATGTCATGACCCGCTCGATCGACTGGGAAGCGTCGATCCGCGGCCGCGTCGGCTACACGCCGAACAACCGCACGCTGTTCTACGGCACCTTCGGTCCGGGCTATGCCCGCATCGACCGTGAGTTCTCCACCACCAATGCGGTGAACGGCTTCTCCGAATCGGGCAAGCGCAACCACTGGGGCATCACCGGCGGTGGCGGCATCGAGCAGAAGGTCGCCAACAACGTCTCGCTCGGCCTTGAGTACATGTACCACCAGTACAAGGACGACGATTACCGCGTCCGCGCCGGCAACGCTGGCGACACCGCGGCGAGCAATCCGTTCCTGCTGGTGAATGGCAGCGGCACCGACTTCCGTCGCAGCGACGACAAGTTCCGCTGGCACTCGATCCGCGCGACGGCGGCCTACCGCTTCTAAGCGACACTGCGGTGACCGGGCGGGGAGTTCGCCCGGTCATCCAGGGTCTGCCATCCCCCTGACGGGCGAGCGGCAGATCGGAGACAAAGAAAAGGGCCGCGGCGAGCATCCTCGCCGCGGCCCTTTTCTATTTGCCTGAGCGCGCGTGCTCAGCGCATCCGCGGGCCACCGAAGGGCAGCGGCGCGGCGCGGCGATCGCGGCGCGGGAGCTGCGCCTGATAGGCGTGGCCGCAATGTTCGACGCAATAGGGGAAGCCTGGGTTCACCTTCTCACCGCAGAAGTGGAAGTCCGGCTCACCCGGATGGCCGAGCGGCCATTTGCAGACCTTGTCGCTGAGATCGAGCAAGCTGGTCTTGCCGGCAACCTCCGGCGACGGCTTGGCGGGAACCAGGCGGCGCGGCGGTGCCGGGGTGCTGGGTGCCTGCTGCTCACCGGGGGCCTGCCGCACGAAGCCGCCGGGACCGACCGAGCGGACCATGCGCATCGATTCGGGCGACCGCTCCGGCTCGAGCGGGGTCGTGATGGTGATCGGCTTGGGCGCGGACACCTGAGTCACCGCCGGAGTTGGCGAGGCCGCGCGCGGTGCGGGCGCCGGCGGCGGTGCAGGCGGCGGCGGCGCGGGAGGTGGCGGCGGCGCAGC
>NZ_LAZX01000027.1 GCF_000980895.1 Sphingomonas sp. Ag1
GAGAACCGCTTCCCAATTCTCAAACTGACCGATCGCGAATGGCTTCAGGGTGTTTTTGCGATCCTCGCGACCATCTGCGCCGCCGTCGCCACCGTAGCTCTCCGTGAGAATGTCGCGGGTAAGATCGACCTCAGGGCCGCGAATGGCAAAGCTGCCTGTGTCCACTGTTGGATTGTCCAGCGAACCTAGCTTGGAGCCGGGGACAAGCTCGTAAGTCGAGTAGGGAGCGCCAACATCGCCGTAGAGCAGGCGACAGGGATAGCCGTCGAAATCGTATCGACGCCAATGTGTGTTGCGAAGCTGTTTGGAGAACGAGATACCGAGATTGCCGTACTCGATCTGAATTTGACCGGGGATGCCGTCTTGGTTCAGCGATACGGTCTGTCGAGGCGGTGCCGTGATGCAAGGCACGTATTCAGCTTCAGAAAACTCGGAAAAAGCGATATGCCCGTGCCCACGCGAGCACATGCGGACAGAGACGAGCTTTCTATCTACCGGATCATAGGCGGTGACTTCCGCCAGAAACACCTTTCGCAACTCTCCACCTCATACCTTGTCGGGTATTTAGCGGGCTAAGCGGGTGAATGGGCGGCGGCTTTCGTGAGCAGCTTACACGATCGAAAGCGTCCGAGATTGGGTGGGAAGCGGCCGCGCGCTTGAACCTATATAATGAGTATGCGAGCATCGCTCGATTGATAGGATAAAGAATGTTTCTTACGACGCTTTTGATCATCGCCGTTGTATGGTTCATAGTATCGCATTTTTTGCCTGAACGCAGGACACCCGCACCGGAGCGAAAGTATCGCGTCGATCCGCGCGCGGTCGTTAGCAATCCTGATTGGCAGGCGATAATTGAGGAGCATTGTGAGTCTCCGGCGGAAGTTGAATTTCTTAAAGCTATGATCGACGTGCACGGTCTTTTACCAGACGAAGGGTCGTTGCGATCTTCTGGTATGAAAATAGACTTTCAAGTCGAAGTGGGTCGCTATAGGTTAGATTTTCTCGCTAATGATTGGCTAGTGATTGAGATTGATGGTGCGATGTGGCACTCGTCGGAGGCCGCCATGGCGCGCGACGCAAAGCGAGATAACTACTTTACGGAACTAGGCTATTCTGTGGTTCGCATACCAGCGAAAGTAGTCTTTAATAATCCTCGTGAGGCAGTGCACCGGGTCGCCACGGCGTTGGAGAAGGGCAAACCGGTCATCATGCAGCCGGTTCAAAAAAGCGGCTTTGAGCGCTTGGGTGAAACAGCGTCATCTGCAGGCAAATTCTTTGCTAATCTCGACTCGACTATTGACCGTGTAAAAGTGGTCAAGCAGGCATTGAGTGAGGCCGATCTAGCATTTAGCGCAGAAAAGAAAGCGCTCACTAGTGCCATACAAAGCGCGGAGCTTTCGCTTAGTATTGAAGATGAAATTGGCGACGACGCCGAAATGCGCAAGGATTATGATAGCTTTTATCGCGATCTTAAGCTCGCTATGAAAAAGTCAGATCACGACTCTGGTATAGATGCTTCCACTGGCGCAAAAGTAGCTCAGTTCAAGGTTCCTCCGGCAACTGGTAATGAGGACGCAGATAGCGAGATTAGAGAGCGTTTCGCTATCATGAATGCAGAGCGAGACGAGCTGCTGCAGGAGGTCCGGACGAAGCTTTCCAAGGATAAGCGGCTGACTCCATTGGTTCGAGATAACCTAAACAAGTATGGATGCCCACAAATGTGGCATCTCGTCGCGTTATAGTGCGCTAGACGCGTGCCGTCGGCGCGGCTCTTCGATACTCGGAAGTCGATAGTGCGACCGCTTGGTCAAACTCTGGCAAAGTCGGCGGCAAGAGCGAACGTCCGCAGTGGGGGCGTGAGCGGAATGTCCGCTTTTCGGCAATCACGCCTTCAAGCCGACAACCTCAATGTCGCTTTCCCATAGGTTGTGGAAGAGGTTCATGCCC
>NZ_LAZX01000028.1 GCF_000980895.1 Sphingomonas sp. Ag1
AAACCCAGCTTCTCGAGCACCCGGCGCGAGGGCAGATTGTCGAGATGGTGGCGCGCCTCGATCCGGCGGACGGGCAGGGCATGGCGCGCCATGTCGACAACGGCGCGCGCCGCCTCCGTCGCATAGCCGCGGCCCCAGGCCGACGGCGTCAGCCAATAGCCAAGCTCGGCCACGCCGACGCCCTGTCCGGTCAGGCTGATGCCGCCGATCATGCGGGGATAATCATGGTCGTGGCTCAGGATCAGGAATCGCGCCTCGGCCTCCCCGCGCGGCATCGACAAAAATGCCTCTGCATCGGCGTGGGTATAGGGCCAGGGCAGCCGCGCCAGCTTCATCGCCACCTCTTCATGGGCGATCGTCTGCTGCAGCCTCTCGGCTTCTTCCGGCCATCCCGGCCGTAACGTCAATCTCTTCGTCCGCGCGAACATCTGCGCCCTCCTCGCCTGACGCGCCGTTAGCCGGGACCGATGACGGGCCGGCGACAGACGCGGTGGATTGAGGGAGCAATAAAAAAGGGAGCCTGGGCGGACCCGGCTCCCTTGTCTGGTGGCTGGCCTCCCTGATGGAGGCTCCGGATCGCCCTGGTGGGCAACCCGGATGGTCGCCCGATGTTACTCTGCCGCCTCGGCAATCATGTCGACCGAACAGAATTTACGGCCGAGCTTGCCGTCGTGGAATACCACGCGGCCATCGACGAGCGCGAAAAGGGTGTGGTCCTTGCCGATGCCGACGTTGCGGCCCGGGTAGAACTTCGTCCCGCGCTGACGCACGAGGATGTTGCCTGCGATCGCTTCCTGACCGCCGAACTTCTTCACGCCAAGACGACGACCGGCCGAATCACGACCGTTACGCGACGAGCCGCCTGCTTTCTTATGTGCCATGGTGCTTGCTCCTTACGCTTCGCGATTAGGCCGACGCGCCGATCGACACGATCTTCAGGATCGTGTGGTTCTGGCGGTGGCCGTTGCGACGGCGGTAGTTGTGACGGCGGCGCTTCTTGAAAACGATGACCTTCTCACCCTTCGCCTGCGCGATGATCTCGGCAGCGACGGTGAGCCCGTCGGTCGGCTTCAGCTCCGAACCTTCGCCGGCCAGCAGCACGTCGCTCAGCGTGACGGAGGCGCCGGCATCGCCCTCCAGCTTCTCGACGACGATCTTGTCTCCGGCGGCAACGCGATACTGCTTGCCGCCCGTGCGCACGACTGCGAACATGGCCTGACTCTATCCAAATGCTTGTGCCCGGTCCGGATTGCCGGGCCAGGAGGAAGGGCGCAGCTAGGAGAGTCGCGCCCGTTTGTCAACGCCGCGCACGGTCGTTGACGTCGAATGCCGGCGATCGGCGATCAGTGACGATGCTCGCGCCGCAGCAGATAGCGCCCGTCGCTCAGCCCCGTGAAGAGGCCAGCGATCGCCGGATGGTCGACCGGCTCGTCGCTCTCGTCGTGCACCAGGTTCTGCTGGCTGACGTAAGCGACATAGGTCGATTCGGCGTTTTCCGCGAGCAGATGGTAGAACGGCTGGTCCTTGCGCGGCCGGATCCCCTCGGGAATCGACTGATACCATTCCTCGGTATTGGCGAAGACCGGATCGACATCGAACACGACACCGCGGAAATCGAGCATGCGATGCCGCACGATGTCACCGATGGAGAATCGCGCATGGGCCACCGTGGGCAGCGCGGGCGCATCGCTCACCGCTGCGGAACTGGCCGATCGCGACGGGATCGACAGGGAACTGGGGGCAGAAGGCATGATGCCAATCTAGTGGTTGTTGCGCGCTGCACAAGCAGCCGCTTGCGCAATGCAAACAAGCGCGTTAGAGGCGCGCCCTCGATCCACCGGGCCCGCCATCTGGCACGCCCGGTTGCCTCGCGGAGAGGTGCCAGAGTGGTCGATTGGGACGGTCTCGAAAACCGTTGTGCCTTTACGGGTACCGTGGGTTCGAATCCCAC
>NZ_LAZX01000051.1 GCF_000980895.1 Sphingomonas sp. Ag1
GAACCCAGCAGTCGCAATCTCCTTTGAGATGACGATTGATGGTGTCGGCTATGAATTCGAAATTCCAGCTGCTCAGCCTTCGTTCCCCGAGGATGCAGAAGAGGGTGCGAACCAGATGGTCAACGTCACGTTCTCGCCGGTTGGTGACGCAGTGAGCGACACTGATATCATCATCAGGAAGATCACCGCCTAAGCTCTAGCTTAGAACGTGGATGGAGTCGGTGGTTTCAGGTCCACCGACTCCATTTCCTTGAGTGAGCTAAATATCATGCGGTGATGAACACCGCCTCAAAAAACCTGAGGTGATTAATGGAATTCGATTTTGATCTGCCCGAGACTGTTGACGAGACCCGCGAGATTGAGGTCCGCAAGGATGGCAAGTGCTGGGGCGTCTTCGACGTAAAGCACCAGTTCGTCGGATCGCCTGAATGGCTGATCGACTACAAGCGCCACACTGCCAAGCTGAGCCGTCGCGAGCGTGACCGTATTGACGATCCGCAGACCGCAGAGGACATTCAGCTACGTCGTGAAATCCTCATCAGCTTCTTTGTTGATAAGTTCGTTACCAACAGCAAGGCTATCCCGCTGAAGACCGGCGAATGGAAGCACTCCAAGGCGGCGCTCGTTGCATACCTGTCGAACCCGGCAGTCATGTTCGTCTATGAAGAGCTTTCTGACTTCTCCAGCGATGCTGCGAACTATCGCGCCGCTGAAGTAAAGGACGCCGAAAAAAAGTAACCGCTTATCTTAAGTGGCAGCTTCAGTTCAAACCGGGCGAGTTGGAACGGTATGAGAATGAAGCTGCCGCTGCCCGCAAAATCGGCAAGTTCGACCATCCTGCAATCGAGAAACTGGCCGGTGCGCCCAAGCTCAGCTTGGAGCACGACTTCTACCTAGAAGCGTTTCGTACAATCGCGAGTGATCGTCCGGCGAGCATGTCGGCCGGACGTATAGGATGGAGCTTAGTCGTTAAATACGGCGAGTTCTATAATCTCACAAGGCGCGAGATTGAAGAGCTTTGGTACATTATCAAAGCAATGGACGAAGTAGTCCTATCCAGCAGTCAGAGCAGCAGCCCCGCTAAATAGTCGGCCATCCAACTATAGCGGAGCCTGCCTATCCGATGTCTGACACAGTAGTCCGCATTGTTATTGATGCCAGCCAAGCAACACGCGGCGGTTCTCAAGCTGAACGAGCACTAGACCGCGTTGGAGCCGCAACCCGCCGTCTGGATGGCGCGCTCGGCAGAACTACTGTTAACGTCACGACATTTGGTCGCAGCCTCGCCGGCCTGAAGGGCGCTGGTGCGGCTCTCATTCTAGCTGATCTTACTCGCCGCGCTATCGAAGCCGCAGACGGCTTCTCTCTGATGGACGCGAAGCTGAAGGTCGCGACCAAGAACTGGGGCGACCACACTCGCGCACAAGAAGACGCAATGCGAATTGCGCGCACCACTCGTAGTGAGTTGACCAGCACCGCCGTTCTTTACGGCAAGCTGGCCACCACATCGAAGACGCTCAACGCATCACAGGCTCAAGTCGCAACGGCTACCGAGACCGTCACCAAGGCGCTGAAGGTGTCGGGTGCGTCCGCCGGCGAAACAGCATCCACCGTTCTGCAGCTTGGTCAGGCACTCGCTTCGGGCCGCTTGAATGGCGATGAATTCCGCTCTCTTGCTGAGAACGCGCCTCGCTTGATGAAGCTGATCGCGGACAGCATGGGCGTGCCCGTTGGTGCGTTGAAGAAGATGGCAAGCGAGGGGCAGCTGACCAGTGACAAGCTCGTCCGCGCATTCACGGACAAGAAGTACCTCAAGGAACTCGATGAAGAGTTCAAGCTGATGCCGAAGACCTTCGCTGATGCTGGGACCGCGATCGAGAATCTAGCGACGGCGACCTTTGGTGCCTTCAACGAGGGCGGCCAGTTCAGTCAGGCACTCTACGACTTCGCTGACCAAGGCTCCGAAAACATGAAGTCGATCATGGACAAAGCCGCTGAGACGGGCGGCACGATCCGCGACACCTTCGCTGGCCTCTACGACGCATTCCAGCCGCTACAGGAGGGGGGCATCAACGCAGCAGATGAAATCTCGGCTCGTTGGCGCGGTCTGCGTGACGAGATCGCAGACGTTCTCGGCTTGATCGACGGCATCCGCAATTTCGGTCGCGGCTACAGCCTGTTCGGCGGTGACGGTAGCGGCGCAGCCATCGAACTGAGCGCCCTCAACGGCACCAAGGAAGCCCCAAAGAGCGACATGAAGGGCAACTTCCGTCTAGGTTTTGCTCGTAGCAAGCTGGCTCGCTCAAGGGCGAAAGCCAACGCAGAGCTTCGCGAGCGAATGGGCGATCCGAATTTCAATCCACAGGACTGGACAGAGGCGCAGTATCGCGAAGCATTCCAGAGATACCCTAGGAAGCCAAAGCCGACCGGCGGCACAGGCGTCCTTCGCACGCCACCCGGTTCAGCCACCTCAGGCGGTAACAAGAGCCGGGGCCTAAGTGATGCTGAGCGCGACCGCCGCAAGGCAGAGCGCGATGCCGAGCGCCGTCTTGAGCAAGAAACCCGCATGTTCGAGCAGATGGAAGATCAGCTAGCCGTTGCGCGTCTGATGCCCGTCGAAGCCGAGAAGATGGCGGCATACCTCGAACTACAGCGCATCCGCGGCAAGGAGATCACGGCAGACGACAAGAAGCGTCTGGACGATTTGCTGGACCAGACCCGTGCTGCGAAGCTGCTCAGCGATATTCGCGCAGCCAACGACAACGACACCGCCGAACTGAACCATCAGAAGGCGATGCTCGCGATGACCGACAAGGAAGCGGCCATTGCGGAAGCCACATGGGAATTCGAGCGCCGCGCTCTGGAAGATAAGGTCGATATAACGGACGAGCTGTTCCAGAAGGAACTAGCCATCGTGAAGGCTCGCGCGGGCGAGACCTATGAGATCCAGAAGCAGAACAGGCTTCTCAAGGACCGCGACACGCTCCTGTCGCAGTATAGCCCGGCAGAAGCTGACCGTCTCCAATACGAGCAGCTGGACTTCGACCGTAAGCGCCTTGGCGTCCTGCGCGGCAAGAGCGTCGCAGACGGCGGTATCACGGAAGAGCAGTATCAGAGGGCGATGGCCGGTATCGACCGTGCCTCGGCTGAAATCGCTTCTAATTGGCAGCGCGAGTTCTCGGGCCGCATCGGCACTTTCGGTGGCCAGCTGGGTCAGATTTTCAGCGAGGTAGAAACCAAATTCGGCAGGGCCATGAACAGCCTTGCGAGTGCCATCGAGGGCGCCGGTCGTCTGCTCGATGGCCTCGCTGCCGCATCCACCGGCAAGTTCTCAGGTCTGGGTCCAATTGGCGGCCTGATCGACATTCTGGGCACTAACCGTGACGGCACCAGCAACGCGCTGGGCAAGGCAGCGGCCGAAGCGTCGAAGAAGTCGCTCGATCAGCTTATGGGCACGAACGGCCAGAGCAGCGCATTCAAGAACCCACTGTCGTCGCTCTCCAAGGGCTTTGGCGACTTCAAGGGCGACATGAAGAACCTGTTCGGCAAGGGCGGTGACTTCACGAAGGGTCTCGGCTCCATGCTGGGCAAGGCTGGTGCCGGTGCTGGTATCGGCGGCGTAACCAACGATCTTCTCGGCGCAGTGGGCATCAAGCTCAACAAGACCGGCTCGCAGATTGGTGGCGCGCTCGGTGGCACGGTGCTGGGTCCGCTTGGCGCTGTTGGTGGCTCGATCTTGGGCGGTCTGCTCGGCGGCTTGTTCAGCAAGCCCAAGTCTTCGTCGGCTACGTTCGGCATGGGCGCGGACGGCTACCTCACGACTAGCGGTCAGGGTTCCAACAAGGAGCTAACCGCTATTGCGACGGGCGCAGCAAAGAGCGTGATGGGTGGCCTTGAGGGTCTGGCCCAGCAGCTCGGCGGCTCGATCACTGGCACGCCCAACGTCACCATCGGAACGTGGGACGGCAAGTGGCGCGTAGCAAACACGACCACAACCAAGAAGCTCCACAGCAATAACTTCAACTCGTCGGTACTGAAGGACTTCGGCAAGGACGGTGAAGCAGAAGCTATCGCATACGCGCTTCAGTTGGCACTCAAGCAGGGCGTGCTTACGGGCATTTCGGACTTCTCGTCTCGTGTCCTGAAGGCAGCTACGGACTTGGACAAGGCGATCAACCTCGCAACCAAGTACGAGTCCATCGTCAAGGAACTGGCAGCGGTTGATGATCCGATTGGTGCTCCGCTTAAGGAACTGAACAAGCAATTTGAAGCACTCCGAAAGGAGATGACTGCGAACGCTGCAACGGCTTCCGAGCTTGCCAACGTGGATCGTTATTACATGATCCAGCGTGAGAGGATGCTTGAGGATCAGCTATCCTCGATCAAATCGCTTCAGGACAAGCTCATGGGGCCAGAGAGCGGCTTGTCGGGCAAGACCCGTCTCGACAGCAGCATGGCCGAGTTCCGCAAGTACCAGAACGACATTGCAGCGGGTAAGACTGTTGATCCAACCAAGTTCGCTGAGCTTGGTAACACGATCTTCGACACGGCACGCGAACTATATGGCACGTCCGGTCCTATGTTCCAGAACATCAGGAGCGAACTGCTCAAGGCCAACAACGACCTGAAGACCAACGTGGAAAGCATCTACGCTTCCGGCGATGGCAGCACGTCTGTTGTCGCGGCAGTGGACAAGGGCAGTCAGCTACAGGCCGAAGCCATCAAGGAAGCGCAGAGGGCAAACACGCTCAACGAGCAAATCCTTGCCGAGCTACAGCGCGCGAACGCGATCAACGATAACCTGCCAACCAGCAACGTGTCTGCCTCCAACGGTCGCCAGAGCGGCACTGTGTAAATACTGTCGGAGGTAGAACATGGCTATTGATCCCGATCGCGGCAGTTTCGTCAAAGAGGAATACCGCTACGAAGTTGCGAAAGACGATGCCGTAACGGCGGTCCAGCCAAACGCGCGCAAGATCACTTTGCAAACCAATCTCGATCTAGCAGCCGCCAAGGTACTCGCAGACGAGATATTGGCCGAGCACAAGAGTGTCGCACAGGCGTACCGCGTCACGCTGCAAGGCGTGGACAACGTGACGATGGCTGACCTCATCGACAGCCCGCCGACGTTCGCGTGCGTCTTCCCTGATTGGCCGGTTCAGCAAACGGATACGCTCCGCTCGATCACGATCGTCACGGATTACGGCACCTTCACACAGGAAATCACAATCAAGGGGCCGCAATGATCGACCAGCCATTCCTACTCGCCAGCCGCTCACTCCGAGTGAACGACGCAAGCCTACAGCTTCCAAGCTCGCCGGCTGTGAACCTCACCAATGACAACATGGATATGGCGTGGCGCTCGTTTAACCTGAACGCGCCCTATGTCGTGCTGGAATGCTCCGGTGTCGTGGATACGATCGGCATCCTGCACAGCAATGGACGTGACGGCGATACAGTTCGCATCCGCGCTGCCAATAGCGTCAATGAAGCCCTCACAGCGCCAGTATGGGATAGCGGTGAGCTTCCCGCATACGTGGGCGCCCTGCGCGAGCCATACACTCCAAAGACGCTCATTGACGTGCCCAGCGTGACGGCAACCTACTGGCGTTTTGACTTCTCGTTCCCCTCGCATCCAGCGGGCCAGGTCGAGGTGTCGCGTATCGTGATGGGCGAACGCTTCGTCATCGGCAGCGGCATTGATTATGAGTGGTCCAAGGGCGTGATTGATGACAGCCCGATCACCTCCGGTCCCAACTATGAGGACGTGCAGGAATACACCAGCCGTCCGCGCGTGAAGGCCACCTTCGGCCAGATGGAAGAAGCCATGTTCAATGAGCTTGATGCTTTCATGATGCGCGTCGGTACGAAGCAGCCCGTGCTGTTCGCACCAGAACCCGACAACCTAGACAGCGTTCAGCAGTGGACCGTTTATGGTCGCGTGAAGGTGCTATTCGAGGGCATGAACCTCTTCCACAATCTGTGGGAGAGCGATATCGAGGTAGTCGGCCTGAAGGCCTAACCCCGACTTCACATT
>NZ_LAZX01000041.1 GCF_000980895.1 Sphingomonas sp. Ag1
GGCCACAAAGACGCTTAGCCACTACGCCGCAGAGGCACGCGCAGCAGGTCGCATCACAGCTTAAGGGATCGGGAGCCGGGTCGCGTAAGCGGCTCGGCTTTTCCGTGAGCGCAACAGGCTTGAAAAAGCCCCGCTGTTGCCAGCAGGGCTTTTGGGATCACTCGGAGTGAGGTGTTACGCGGCTGGTGCTTCCTTCTTGTTCCGGCGCGTCTCACCCATCTTTGCAGAGCGGGCCTTGACCTGCGTTTCCATCGTCTCAAGCTGCGCGTTGAAAGCGCCCTTCTCCACGTCCGCCTTGATGGCGTTCAGGACTTCAACGAACTTGTCCTTGGGAACAGCGACTTCCTTGTCCTCGCCGAGCAGCTTCAATGGGCTGTTCGCGTAGCGTACGGTGAAAGCGACGTTCTCGCCCTCAATGCGGAACATGCGCCGGCCTTCCTGACGGGGCTTGTTGAAAAGCTCGATCTGCTTGTCGATCGTCTGCGCCACCACCGCGCTCGGCGTGCGAGCCTTAGCGACGTTGCTCTTCGCGAAGCCTTCGACCTGATGAGCCGGCTTGACCATCTTCTTCCAGTCCATTCTATTTCTCCATCTAGGCAGCATCGCTGCCGTTGCTTCTATCAAATGCCATTCAGGAACCAGAGCAAGAGCATCTTCCTGTTTTATGAGAAGAGTGCTCGACGCATCATGTTGTCGGAAACACCGATATATTTCTGGGTCGTAGCAATGCTGGAATGTCCCAATACCTTGCTTACAATGGCGATGTTGATGTCCCGGTCCACCATCGAAGTAGCAAGCGTCCGACGACCCGAATAGCAACTGCCGTCGATACCTGCGCGCTTGTAAAGCCTCCGCATCGCCATGCTAATGCCGGCTGCATCGAACGCTTCCCCGCGTGCGTTGCGGAAAACACGGCCTGTCTCGCTGCCCATATGCGCTTGCAGGGCTTCGGTGATTTCCTCGCTGATCGGCAAGCTGCGCCCGCTCTTGCGCTTGGAATGCCCAAGTGGAATGCGAAGCTCGTCGCCCCGGAACCAGCTCGTATCAAGCCCCGAAAGCTCCATCGGACGAAGTCCCAAGCGGATGCTGAGCAGCATCATCAGCCGGTACATTGCAGGCCGTTCCATGCTGGCCGTGTGAGCTAGAACAGCTTCAAACTCGCCTTGCTTCTTGATCGGTGCGCGCATCTGCGTGTCTCCTTCCTCAGCTTGTTGCTGCCAGACTCCACGCAGGACAACCAAAAACGTACCTTCGCACAAAAAGAGTTGAGCAAAGTGCTCGCTAAATATCAGCGAGATTAAACAGCAACCAAGACGGAGAAGCCATGCGTATTACCGAGGAATCGAGCAGCACTTCCTACATGACACTTTTCAATGGCAGGACTGCCAACTACGCGACGACATTCAGCGTCTCGCTTGAATGGCTATACTGCGACGACGTTTGCGCCGAGCTTACATGGCTTGTCCTAAACCGAGGCAAGCTCTGCAAGTTGCAGATTGACGAGAACGTCGACTCATTCTGCACTGCCCACGTCTCGACCACGGACGCGGCCTTTCTTGAGGAAGTGCGCGCGAAGTTCGGTGGTGCAGCATGAACGGCTTTGGCGTCAGTGCCGCTCAGGCAGCAGCGGCCTACACAATACTGGGCGCTGCTATGAGGGGCGACACTCGTCCCCGGCAAGCAAACGGACAACTAGCAAGCCGTCGCAATGGCTTCGGCTCGCTTGCACGCCAGTACGGCATGATCAGCAAGGCTCCAGTGGCAAAGGTGAGCAAGACCGGAAAGCAGAATGCCCGCGCGCAAGCGAAGAATCGCCGAGCGCATTGGAGGGCGGTCGCACGATGAACGAGCAGCTATTCAAGGCCGAGTTTACCGCGAGACAGGATCGTCGCGGTGGTTGGCGTCGCCACATCATTGAATGGCTAGAAGAGAACAACCGTATCCAGCACCTCGTCTCGATCTATCTAAACGGTAATGTGCTGGCACCCGATGTAGTCGTGGTGCTGAATGACAGGAATACCGCGCTGCTGCTGAAGCTCGCTTTGGCCTGAGGATAGCGATCCGCGCCAGCTAACTACTGGATGACGGAGAATGAAGAAGACCGCGACCGGCGAAAGGGCGTCCGACCCAAGCGACAGTGCGAATGGGAGGGCTGCACCAACCGGAATATCGGCGGCTATCAAGCGCATTGCGGAAAGCACAGAAGGGCAACGCTGGCTGCGGGTCTCCCCGCGAAGGTACATGCCGACAAACCACCGACCACCTACCGCTACCACAACAAGGTAACTGGCTACTGGCTGCTCCGCGCTCCCGGTCATCCCCTCGCGACCAAAGCGGGCTACGTCTATGAGCACCGCCACGTCGCTTACGAGAAGTACGGACCCGGTGAGCAGACCTGTCACTGGTGCCGATGCAAGCTAGGCTGGTCAGAGGTTGATGTGGATCACCTTGATTGGAATCGGTCCAACAATGGGCCTGACAATCTCGTGACCTCCTGCGCGGGCTGCAATGGGCACCGGACCAAGCCTGATGGAGACGCCGAGGAAATCAAACCTAGCCCATCAGCCAACAGGCTGATGGCGCTCGCGCGATCAATCCGGGACTGAGGGCTTTTCCGGCTTCTCAGCGACCATAGGGGCACCTTCCATGCCCCTCACGTTCAGGCGGATTATGCGACGTTTCGTTGGCCGCACGTCGGACAGCAGGGCGAGCAGCGCCTTCACTTCTGGCTTCATATAGGAATTTAGCGGCTAGATTTATGCTAATTACATGGTGAACAGGCCCGGCTATGTTCAATGCAACAAGAAGAGGACGAGAAGCCCCGCTGTTGTCAGCGGGGCTTTTCTATGACTCCAGTAAATTCATTTGCCCTCTGATTTCTACGGCAACATATCGTGAGGGCCGGGTCGCAACGGTGAAGCCCTAGCAGAACTCCCCTCCTTCTAGGGCTTCCATCACCAGCTTATTGCAGTCAGGGAGCGCCACAGACGCTCACTGTGATAGCAAGCGCGTCGATCAGCAGTCCGTGTTGCCCTCACTCAAAGTGCCGCTCATTGAGCTTGCTCGGGCGAGATGGCTCAGTCCCCCGAGAAGCGTTCCAGCGTTTTGTTCATCTCTAGAAAGGCATAAGCCCTTCGGATTTCCTCAGGAACGCGGTACGGTTCCAGATCGATGGAAAGCTGGCCGTCTGCCGTGGTGTAGTAGCGTTGATCGGCGTCGCCGAGTTCAAGCAGTCGATCTTCCACTCTCGCGATGCGCGCATGAAGTCGCCCTTCGCTACAGTGTCGCTGGCTGGTATCGGGGTCGCAGTAAGCGGCGCGGACATTGCCACCCTCAACATAAGCCTCCACGCAAACAAGGCACTCTTCCAGAGCTTTGCGAACATCTGCTTTGCTGTGCGTGATCATATAGTCGGGTTCGTAAGTGAGTAGTTTTCTGATCTCGACGAATTTCTCCATTGCGAGATTGCGGTAGCCGGTGTCGGTCAATTCAGGGTGGTGCTCGCTGGTCTTGTTTGCGAGTGACCTAAGTTGTCGCTGCAACAGCTTAACGACCACATGGGCCAGACCTTCTACGGTGTCGATCTCGCCGAACGTGATGCAGCGGTCCTGAAGATCGGTCAGAATGCCCAGCCGCTCGGGATCGGGACCAGCGATGCTGCCATGAGCCAACCTCGTCCAGATCACCCCCTGAGGATCATGAACCAAGCAATCCTGAGGCTGGAGCTTGCCCCAGCGCTCCTTCACATTCCACGACTGCTCCTTGCTGAGCCGCAAGCAAACGAACCCGTCGAGCTTCTCGGGCAAGAGGGCTTCATAGGGCGCAATTTCACTGGCCTTGATGATGTTGTGCCGAGCGCAGCCACGCCGGAAGGATCGCCGGAAGTCGCTCGCCGTTCTCCCACACGCCAGCAGCACATGGGAGAGCTCGCGCGCTGACCGCTCAATGAGGTGATCTAGCTTGGGAATGGCCGAGGGATCACGACGAGCAGCGGTAAACGCCGCATCAACTTCGGGGTAGAGGTTTACTTCCCGCTTAGTCCGCCGAACATGATAGTAACGCTGATCGCTGGACCTGAACCGCCCCGGGTTT
>NZ_LAZX01000050.1 GCF_000980895.1 Sphingomonas sp. Ag1
CGCCACTCGAAGTGAGATGACGAGCACTGCCGTTCTATATGGCAAGCTCGCGACCGTATCGAAGACGCTGAACGCATCACAGGCACAGGTCGCGACGGCAACCGAGACTGTTACCAAGGCGCTCAAGGTGTCGGGTGCATCGGCGGGTGAAACGACTTCCACCGTTCTCCAGCTGGGTCAGGCGCTCGCGTCGGGCAGGCTGAACGGTGACGAATTCCGCTCTCTCGCTGAAAACGCGCCGCGCCTCATGAAGCTGCTCGCTGACAGCATGAACGTGCCGATCGGCAACCTCAAGAAGATGGCGAGCGAGGGCCAGCTTACCAGCGATAAGCTCGTCCGTGCCTTCACGGACAAGAAGTACCTCAAGGAGCTTGAGGAAGAATTCCGCCTCATGCCGAAGACCTTTGGTGATGCGGCAACCGCCATTGAGAACCTAGCGACGACCACGTTCGGTGCGTTCAATCAGGGCGGTCAGTTCAGCCAAGCCCTTTACGACTTCGCCGATCAGGGCAGCGAGAACATGGCGTCGATCATGGACGCCGCGCGCAAACTCGGCGGTGATGTTCGCGACACGTTCGCCGGCCTCTACAACGCATTTCAGCCGCTTCAGGATGGGGGCATCAACGCTGCCGATGAAATCTCCAAGCGTTGGCGCGGCCTTCGGGATGAGATCGCTGACATTCTCGGCCTTATTGACGGTATCCGCAATTTCGGTCGCGGCACTAGCCTCCTTGGTGGTGAAGGAAGCGGCGCAGCGATCGAGCTAAGTGCGCTCAACGGCATCAAAGAAGCTCCCAAGAGCGACATGAAGGGCAACTTCACTAAGGGCTTCGATAACAGCCGCCTCTCGCGTGCTCGTCAGCGCCTGAACGCAGAGCTTCGTGAGCGCATGGGTGATGCGAACTTCAATCCGATGGATTGGACGGAACAGCAATACCGCGCTGCTCTCGCCAAGTACCCTAAGAAGCCGGCCCGCACTGGCGGTACTGGCGTTCTCCGCACTCCACCAGGCACCACGTCTGCCGGCAGCAGTGGCAGTCGCATGGACGTGGATACGATCATGAACTCGATCGGTGCCCGCGTGACCAGCGGCTATCGCTCCTACGAACATAACAAGCGCGTTGGTGGACAGGAGAACAGCTATCACCTGACCGGCAACGCACGCGATATCGCGAAAACTCCCGGCATGAGCTTGGACAAGATCGTGTCCGCTCTGAAGAAGCAGGGCTACGATGTAGTCGAGAAGCTGGACGAGGGCGATCACTTCCACGTCGCGTGGAAGGGCAAGGGCGACAAGAGCCGCAGCGACAGCGAGAAGGAAGCTGAACGAGCGCGCAGGGAAGCCCAGCGTGATGCAGAGCGCCGCTTGGAGCAGGAAGCTCAGCTATTCTCGCAAATGGACGAGCAGCTTGTCCTAGCCAAGCTCATGCCCGCCGAAGCCGAAAAGATGGCCGCGCAGCTAGAGCTTCAGCGCATCCGCGGTAAGGAAATCAGCGCAGACGACAAGAAGCGCCTAGACGATCTGGTTGACCAGACGCGCGCCGCAAAGCTGCTCACTGACATGCGGGCAGCCAACGACAACAGCAACGCTGAACTAGATCACCAGAAGGCCATGCTGGGCATGACCGACAAGGAAATGGCCATGTCGGAAGCCGCGTGGGAGTTTGAGAGCCGTGCCCTCGCTGAGAAGCAGGACATAACGAACGAGCTATTCCAGAAGGAACTAGCGATCGTGAAGACTCGTGCCGGCGAGACCTACGAGATCCAGAAGCAGAACAGGATGCTCAAGGACCGCGAGAGCTTGCTTTCGCAGTATAGCCCAGCTGAGTCCGAGCGTCAGCAGCGCGAGCAGTTCGACGCGGATCGTGCGCGCCTTGGTGTACTGCGCGGCAAGAGCGTTGCCGATGGCGGCATCACTGAAGAGCAGTACAAGCGCGCAATGGACGGCATCGACCGTCAATCGGCAGAAATCGCGGCAGGCTGGCAGCGCGAGTTCGCCGGCCGCATCAGCACGCTTGGCGGTCAGCTCGGCGACATTTTCGACGGCGCGACCGGCAAGTTCGGTCAGGCCCTGAACAGCCTGGCCAAAGGTATCGAGGGCGCAGGCCGTCTGCTCGATGGCCTAGCGGCTGCATCCACTGGCAAGTTCTCCGGCCTTGGTCCAATCGGTGGCCTGCTCGACATCATCGGCAATAAGCGTGACGGCACCAGCAACGCGCTGGGTAAGGCAGCGGCTGAAGCGTCGAAGAAGTCCCTCGATCAGCTTATGGGCACGAACGGCCAGACCAGCGCATTCAAGAACCCGCTGTCGTCGCTCAGCAAGGGCTTTGGCGACTTCAAGGGCGACATGAAGAATCTGTTCGGCAAGGGCGGTGACTTCACGAAGGGCCTCGGCTCCATGCTGGGCAAGGCTGGTGCCGGTGCTGGTATTGGCGGCGTCACCAACGATCTGCTGGGCGCAGTGGGCATCAAGCTCAACAGGACCGGATCGCAGATTGGTGGCGCGCTCGGTGGCACGGTGCTGGGTCCGCTCGGCGCGGTCGGCGGCTCCATTCTGGGTGGTCTGCTCGGCGGCTTGTTCAGCAAGCCCAAGTCCTCGTCGGCTACGTTCGGCATGGGCGCGGACGGCTACCTCACGACTAGCGGTCAGGGTTCCAACAAGGAGCTAACCGCTATTGCGACGGGCGCAGCAAAGAGCGTGATGGGTGGCCTTGAGGGTCTGGCCCAGCAGCTCGGCGGCTCGATCACTGGCACGCCCAACGTCACCATCGGAACGTGGGACGGCAAGTGGCGCGTAGCAAACACGACCACAACCAAGAAGCTCCACAGCAATAACTTCAACTCGTCGGTACTGAAGGACTTCGGCAAGGACGGTGAAGCAGAAGCTATCGCATACGCGCTTCAGTTGGCACTCAAGCAGGGCGTGCTTACGGGCATTTCGGACTTCTCGTCTCGTGTCCTGAAGGCAGCTACGGACTTGGACAAGGCGGTCAACCTCGCAACCAAGTACGAGTCCATCGTCAAGGAACTGGCAGCGGTTGATGATCCAATTGGTGCACCGCTTAAGGAACTGAACAAGCAATTTGAAGCACTCCGCAAGGAGATGACTGCGAATGCCGCAACGGCTTCCGAGCTTGCGAACGTGGATCGCTATTACATGATCCAGCGCGAGAGGATGCTTGAGGATCAGCTGTCGAGCATCAAGTCCCTTCAGGACAAGCTCATGGGTCCAGAAAGCGGACTGTCGGGTAAGACCCGTCTCGACAGCAGCATGGCCGAGTTCCGCAAGTACCAGAGCGACATTGCGGCGGGTAAGACCGTCGATCCAACCAAGTTCGCTGAACTGGGCAACTCGATCTTCGACACGGCCCGCGAGCTTTACGGCACTTCCGGCCCGATGTTCCAGAACATCAGGGGCGAACTACTCAAGGCCAACAACGACCTGAAGACCAACGTGGAAAGCATCTACGCTTCCGGCGACGGCAGCGCGTCGGTTGTCGCGGCAGTCGATAAGGGCCGCCAGCTACAGGCGCAGGCAATCAAGGAAGCTCAGAAGGCGAACACGCTCAATGAGCAAATTCTTGCAGAGCTACAGCTTGCGAATGCGATCAACGACAACCTGCCAACCAGCAACGTGTCTTCATCCAACGGTCGCCAAACGGGCACAGTGTAAATAGGAGCGGAGGTGCTAGATGGCTATTGATCCCGATCGCGGCAGTTTCGTTAAAGAGGAATACCGCTACGAAGTGGCGAAAGACGATGCTGTGGCGAGTGTTCAGCCGAACGCGCGCAAGATCACCTTGCAAACCAACCTCGATCTAGTCGCAGCGAAGGTGCTCGCAGACGAGATTCTAGGCGAGCACAAGCAGGTAGCACAGGCTTACCGCGTCACGTTGCAAGGCGTGGATAACGTGACAATGGCTGACCTCATCGACAGCCCGCCGACCTTCTCATGCGTCTTCAATGATTGGCCGGTTCAACAGACAGACGTGCTGCGCTCGATCTCGATCAGCACGGATTACGGCACCTTCACACAGGAAATCACCATCAAGGGGCCGCAATGATCGATCAGCCATTCCTACTTGCCAGCCGCTCACTCCGAGTGAACGATGCCAGCTTGCAGCTTCCAAGCTCGCCGGCTGTGAACCTCACCAATGACAACATGGATATGGCGTGGCGCTCGTTTAACCTGAACGCGCCCTATGTCGTGCTGGAATGCTCTGGCGTGGTGGACACGATCGGCATTCTGCACAGCAATGGCCGTGCAGGCGATACCGTTCGCGTCCGCGCCGCCAATAGCGTCACTGAAGCCCTCACAGCGCCAGTATGGGATAGCGGTGAGCTTCCCGCATACGTGGGCGCACTGCGTGAGCCATACACTCCAAAGACGCTCGTTGACGTGCCCAGCGTGACAGCAACCTACTGGCGTTTCGACTTCACGTTTCCATCGCATCCGGCGGGCCAGGTCGAGGTGTCGCGCATCGTAATGGGCGAACGCTTCGTCATCGGTAGCGGCATCGACTACGAGTGGACCAAGGGCCTCATCGACGACAGCCCGATCACGACCGGGCCAAACTATGAGGACGTGCAGGAATACATCAGTCGTCCGCGCGTGAAGGCTACCTTCGGCCAGATGGATGAACCTATGTTCAACGAGCTTGATGCATTCATGATGCGCGTCGGCACGAAGCAACCTGTGCTGTTCGCGCCAGAACCTGACAACCTAGACAGCGTTCAGCAGTGGACCGTTTATGGCCGCGTGAAGGTGCTGTTCGAGGGCATGAACCTCTTCCACAAGCTGTGGGAGAGCGATATCGAGTTAGTCGGCCTGAATGCCTATCCCCGACTTCACATTATCAATGAACGTCGCGCGGCATTTCGCTTATAGGCGCGTCGGTCATAGACGCAACCTGATCGCTGCCACTGTAAACGCGATCAAGGTAATGGCCAGCAAGTGTG
>NZ_LAZX01000026.1 GCF_000980895.1 Sphingomonas sp. Ag1
GATGCAAGCGTTGCTGGCGGCTTCGCTGGCACCGTCCACAACATGCCATACGTCATCGACGACTCCATGCCAACGATTGCCGACGCCCTTCAGGACGGCACCCCTGCAATTCTGCTCGCAGATTTTGCTAAGGCTTACACCATCGTTGACTTCGGCGCGATGAAGTGGGTTGTCGATCCAATCACCGAGCCACAGTACGTCAAGTACTCCGCTCGTCGCCGCGTTGGCGGTGCGATTGTCGACTACAAGGCAATCCGCGCACTTGAGCTGGTAACGGCTTAATCGCAGAAACAGGGAAGCCCGACTGAGAAGTCGGGCTTCTCCATGACTGACGTGCCTCTTCAATAAATACTCGACACTTATAGTCGAGGATGGAGCATTGGCACTAGAGATTACAGGACCAGCCGCGAATAGCTGGCAGACCATTCCACAGGCCAATCAGTTCCTCGTGGACTTCGCTCATCCCCTACTCGGTGTCTCACCTGAGTTGGGTGCCGATGACGGACCTTACCTGATCGAAGCGGCCAAAGAGATTAGCCGCATGTGGACGTGGAAGGGCCAAGCGGTCGATCCACTTCAGACGCTCGCATGGCCCCGCAAGGGCGTTGAGCTTGAAGCGAAGAAGGTCGGACCCGATTGGTTCGCCCGGACCTATCCCCACCTTGATCCCTGCGCCGAAGAATACGCGCGCTTTATCATGTTTGAGTCCCCCGGCCTGCTGGCTACGCCAGAAATGCTGAGCGAAGACGTGATCCCGCAAGACGTGCTGGAAGCACAGGCGATCCTAGCGGCCTTCAAGGTCCGCAACATCACGCTCTGGCAAGACAACGGCTTCAATGCGTCTGAGGTGAAGCTGGACGGCGTTGGCACGATCAAGCCAACGAACGCTGTCGCGGCTGCTGATGCCGTGTTCATGCGTCTCGCGCGCTGGGGATCGTTCAAGGGCACGTCGATCGTAAGGCCAGGCGGTGCGCGCTAATGGCCGGGATCTACGACACATTCGCTAACGCGGCTTCCCAACTGCTCACCGGGCCGCTCGGCGGCAAGGGAAAGCTCCGTCGCAAGAGTGGTGGCGGCTATGACGACAACGGCGAGCCGGTTCCCGTCACTCAGCGTGACGTTCCCGTCGCGTGCGTGGTGAAGACGAAGGAAGTCTGGAACGCTGGTGCGTATCTGGGCAGCAAGCTCGTCGCCGTGCTCGACAACAAGGTAGAGCCACAGCCCAATGACGAACTGATCGTTGGCGCGAGGACCTACACTGTCGTTGAGGTAGCAGCGAAGGCACCAGCCGGCACGGTCATCACCTATGAAGTGGTGCTCGGCTAATGGCGCGCTCGGGTGTCAGCAACATCGGCGGTGTCGTGAAGAGCTTGGCCGCGGCCAAGCGTAAGGCAATCGCTGATGCCGAGAAGATCGTTCGTCGGACTGCCGGCGACATTCTCGATGGCGTCGTAGATGGCACGCCAGAAGATACCAGCGTCACGATCGGTGATTGGCATGTCGGAGTGAACGTCACTCCGAGTGACAAGCTGGACAAGCCCGATGTGGGCGGCAGCGCAGCGAAGGCGCGCGGTCAGGCAACCATCCTGACAGCCGGCATCGGCGACAAGATCAACATCGTCAACAATCAGGATCACGTCGAAGGACTGAACGCAGGGCGAGCAGTGAGCAAGCCATCCGGTTGGATCGAAGCCGCGATCGACAGTGCCACGCGGAGGCGACCATGACCGGACACAGCACAGACATTGAAGCACTCAGGAGGCGCGCAGCTTCCGGCTGGAAGAACCTCGGTGCTCCCGTTCCCCTCATCTACGACAATGCCCGCGCAAACGCCGTGGTGCCTGCCTCTTTCGTCCGCTTCTCGGTTCGCCCCGGTAGCGAGGAACAGCGCAGCCTTGGCAACTCCCGCGTCCGCGTACAGCGCGA
>NZ_LAZX01000054.1 GCF_000980895.1 Sphingomonas sp. Ag1
GCGTCGGTGACAGCTACGACAACGCTTTGGCCGAGACGATCAACGGCCTCTACAAGGCCGAGGTGATCCACCGGCGCGGACCGTGGCGCAGCTTCGAAGCCGTCGAGTACGCTACCCTCGAGTGGGTCGACTGGTTCAACCATCGCCGGCTGCTCGAACCCATCGGCAACATCCCGCCTGCCGAAGCCGAAGAGCTGTATTATGCTGCCGCGGACAACATCGATATGGCAGCGTGACCCACAACCCAACGCCTCCCGCAACCCCGGGGCGGTTCAGTGGCTCCGTCTGGACGGACGACGAGAACTATGTCGGCCGCACCAAAGCTGTCTATTTCCAGTGCCCAGTTAGCCGTCGCTGCCTAGAGATCCGCGCCGAGAAGCTGGCGAGCATCACCCTGAAGATCGAGGGCAGCAAGCGCGGCAAGAAGGTGCTCAGCGTTCCCAACTTCCGCGACCGCACAATGAGCAACCTGCTCCGCAACGTGGAAATGGATTTGGGCATCGGTGGCGATTGCTGGCTCTGGCTCAACAAGGAGATTGCAGAGCGCCCCGTGATGGAAGCCCTGCGCCCCGACTTCATGTTTCAGGAACCGGCCAAGGGCACGATCACCTATGATCCGTCCAAGCGTTTGAACGGCACCAGCAACCCAGAACTCATCTTCTACACCGATCCCGACGAAACCGCTTCGATCCTCACGGTCGAGCGCCGGATCGGTGACACCAACCGCTACGAGCAGATCGACGCCGACCTGCTCCACATGAGCATCTACAACCCGCTGAGCGCGATCGAGGGTTCGGGTGCCGGCGATGCGATCATGGCTGATATTGCCGCTTACAGGGCGGCTACGAAGCTCATGTATGCCCGTTTCACCAATGGTGGCCGCAAGAGCGGTTGGATCACCATCCCTGAGGTGGACGGCTACAACGAACTAACCGATGACGACAAGGCCAAGCTCCGCGACACGCTCAGGATGCTGCGCGAGGACGACGAGCTAAAGGGCTTGGTCGCTGGCTCCGAGTTCATCGAGAACCAGATGGACTTCAAAGAACTCGATGTGGTGGCCGTGGTGAAGGCGTTGGAACGCCGCATCGCTATGGCCTTTGCGGTTCAGCCCGTCATGCTCGGTTTCGAGGGCGAGACCACCGGCATGAACATGCGAACGGCGGATCGCACCTTCTACACCGGCTGGCTCAAGCCACGCGCTGATTTCGTGCTCGGCCACCTTCAGAGCTTCCTCCGCGACAGCCTGAACGACCCCAAACTGACCATCGAAATCGATGAGACCAAGCTGCCCTACCTTCAGGACGACAAGCTCGACATGGTAGACAAGATGGCTGGTCGCGGCGCGATCACCTTTAACGAATACCGTGAGGCAATGGGCTTTGCTCCTGCTCCTTGGGGCAACAAGCCGATCCCTGTTGCCGGTGCTGGCGAATCCCTCTCTCAGAGTGGCGGTAAAGACCCCGAGCAGCAGCCGGACAATCAGCCCTCGCGAGAAGTCGCACATAATGCCGATACGAGCCGCCGCGCCAGTCAGCGCGCCTAATCAATAAATAACAGCGGAGTTTCACGAGATAGGATCAACCAGAATGAACGCACCTTTCCTGACGAAGAGCTTTAAGGCTGGTCCTATCAATGACAACGAGGTCGAAGGTCTGGCATCTGCTTACGGCAACATCGACCATGCCGGCGATATCGTGGAACGCGGCGCTTACAAGCGCACCCTAGATCGCTTCAACGCTTCCACGAAGGGAATGCCCTTCCTGGCGCATCACAGGCACGACAAGCCCATTGGCCGCATTCTGGAACTCAGGGACAGCGACGAGGGCCTGTACTTCAAAGCGCGCTTCTCAGACAGCCACGATGGTCAGAACGTCCGTTCTCAGTTCCTAGATGGAACCCTAGATAGCTTCTCAATTGGCTACCGCGTCCTTCAGAAGCAGTCCGATCGCGTCAACGATCGCAAGGTGCTCCGCCTGAAGGAGATTGCGCTACACGAGATTAGCGCAGTCACATTCCCCTGCAACGAGCTTGCAAAGCTGACCGCCGTTAAGGGCGATATTGCTTCCAGCTTCCCCGATCTCAGCCTTGAGGACCAACAGCGCGTAGCGGACTTCGCTGCAACGCTCATGTCCAAGTCGGTGATGACGGACGAGGAAGTCGCAGAGGCGATTGCAGAGGGTGAAGCCCTGCTTACCGCCGTGGACAAAACTGTAGCGGCTAGAGAAATCGCAGACGCCGAAGCTGGCATCGACACCAAGTTCGATGACCTCTGGCTGGCTTACCAGATCAGAAAGCGCCTCGGCCGCTAAATAGAAACACTGGAAGCATTGCTTCCAACCGGCACTCCCAAGGGACTCGCCTCTCAGACAGCAGGACCCGCTCTTCAGCCCTCCTCTGAACTCCATTTCAGAGGTGAAAAGTGAACGAAGAGAACATCAACAAGCTGTTTGAGGAACTGGCTACCAAGGCCAACTCCGAAGACGCAGTGAACAAGGCAGAGGTTGAAACTCTGCGCGGCGAAATCGCTGACCTGCGCGAGCAGATGGCCCGCAAGTCGCAGACCAAGAGCCACACCGCAGAAACCAACGCACAGGACGACGATCGCCTCGCAAAGCTGGCGTTCGTGAAGGGCCGTTACGCCATCGAAGACGGCGACGTGAAGGCAACCGAGTTCTCGCGCCTCGTCGGTGAAGAGGGCGGCAACACCGTTCCTACCGTGTTCGACGGTGAGATCACTCGCGGCCTCGCAAAGCTCAGCCCAATCCGCAGCCTGTCCCGCGTCGTGTCGGTCAAGGCCAACCTAGAGCGCATCATCAAGATGCGTGTCGGCGGTGCTGCAAAGACCAAGGCGGAAAAGGCAGCTTACACGCTGAACACCACCGATCTGTTCGGTAAGCTCAGCTGGGGCACGTCTGAGATTGTCGACCAGCAGCGTCACACCTCGTGGGTGTCGGACGATCAGGAATCGATCCTGAACCTCGCAGCAGAGCTTCAGGACAGCATGATCCTGAACATCGCTGAGAAGGAAAGCGACCTGTTCCTCAACGGCACCCAGACGAACACCGTTCAGGACGTTCCCGGCCTGACCACCACCCGTATGGGCCTTCTGGCACAGACCGCGCTCACTTCGGGCGTCAACAAGTACACCGACGTTTTCGGTCAGCTGGCAACGGTTCAGGCTGTTGTTCCTGCCACCGGCAACTACCTGTCGGACGCGGTTCTGAAGCTGCGCTCCACTCTCCACAGCAACTATCTTCAGGGCGCAGTGCTCGTGTTCAGCAGCGATGTTGAACTGGCTCTGTTCATGGAGAAGGACGAGAACGGTCGTTCGCTTCTGCGTCCAGCAGACGCAAGCATTGCTGGTGGCTTCGCTGGCACCGTCCACAACATGCCATACGTCATCGACGACTCCATGCCGACGATTGCTGATGCGCTTCAGGACGGCACCCCAGCGGTTCTGCTCGCTGACTTCAGGAAGGCATACACCATCGTTGACTTCGGCGCGATGAAGTGGGTTGTCGATCCAATCACCGAGCCACAGTACGTCAAGTATTCCGCTCGTCGCCGCGTTGGCGGTGCAATTGTTGACTATAAGGCAATCCGCGCACTTGAGCTGGTAACGGCTTAATCGCAAAACAGGGAAGCCCGGCTGAGAAGCCGGGCTTCTCCATGTCCAAAGCAGGCCACCGCTAAATACCCGACAACTATGTCGAGGATGGAGCATTGGTACTAGAGACTACAGGACCAGACGCCAACAGCTGGCAGACTATTCCACAGGCCAACCAGTTCCTCGTGGACTTCGTTCATCCCCTGCTCGGCCTTTCGCCTGAGCTTGGCGCGGATGACGGACCCTACCTGATCGAAGCGGCCAAAGAGATTAGTCGAATGTGGACGTGGAAGGGCCAGCCGGTCGATCCACTCCAAACGCTAGCATGGCCCCGCAAGGGCGTATCGCTTGAGCCAAAGAAGGCTGGACCCGATTGGTTCGCCCGCACCTATCCGCATCTCGATCCGTGCGCCGAGGAATACGCGCGCTTTATCATGTTCGAGTCCCCCGGCCTGCTCGCCTCGCCGGAATTCCTACCCGAAAGCACGATCCCGAAGGACATTCTTGAGGCTCAGGCGATCCTAGCGGCCTTCAAGGTCCGCAATATCACGCTCTGGCAGGACAACGCATTCAACGCGTCCGAGGTGAAGCTGGACGGTGTTGGCACGATCAAGCCGACCAACGCTGTCGCGGCTGCTGATGCCGTGTTCATGCGCCTCGCGCGCTGGGGATCGTTCAAGGGCACGTCGATCGTAAGGCCAGGCGGTGCGCGCTAATGGCCGGGATCTACGATAACTTCGCTAGCGCGGCTTCCCAGCTGCTCAACGGGCCGCTTGGCGGCAAGGGCCGGCTCCGTCGCAAGAGCGGTGGCGGTTATGACGACAACGGCGATCCCGTTCCTGTCACTCAGCGTGACATTCCCGTCGCGTGCGTGGTGAAGACCAAGGAAGTCTGGAACGCTGGCGCGTATCTGGGCAGCAAGCTCGTCGCGGTGCTCGACAACAAGGTAGAGCCGCAGCCCAATGACGAGCTGATCGTCGGCGCGAAGACCTACACCGTCATCGAGGTAGCAGCGAAGGCACCAGCCGGAACGGTCATCACCTATGAAGTGGTGCTCGGCTGATGGCGCGCTCCGGTATCTCGAATCTGGGTGGCGTCGTGAAGAGCTTGGCCGCGGCCAAGCGTAAGGCGATTGCTGATGCCGGGAAGGTCATTCGCGTCACCGCGAGTGAGATACTCGACGGAGTTATCGACGGCACGCCAGAAGACACCAGCGTCACGATCGGTGATTGGCAGACCGCCATCAACACGACTCCCACCGACAAGCTCGACAGCCCCGATCCCGGCGGCACGGCTGCCAAGGCACGAGGTCAGGCAACCATTCTGACCGCGAAGATCGGTGACAAGATCAACATCGTCAACAATCAGGATCACGTCGAAGGACTGAACGCAGGGCGAGCAGTGAGCAAGCCATCCGGTTGGATCGAAGCCGCGATCGACAAAGCCACGCGGAGGCGACCATGACCGGACACAGCACAGATATCGACGCACTCAGGAAGCGCGCAATCACGGGATGGAAGTCGCTAGGCTCCCCGGTTCCGCTGCTCTTCGACAATAACCGCGCAGACGCGAAGATGCCGGCTTCATTCATCCGCTTTTCGGTTCGTCCCGGCACTGAGGAACAGCGCAGCCTTGGCAACTCTCGTGTCCGCGTGAACCGCGAAGGTCGCGTGTGGCTGCAAGTCGCTATTCCGATCGGCAATCCAGACAGTGAAGCATGGGCGCTAGTCGATCAGGCCAAGTCCCTGTTCGTACGCTGGCGCGCTGCTGACCTCAATCTGCGTTGCTGGGAAGCGGACACGCGAGTTGTGCCGGATACCAAGCACTACATCGTTGCGGTCTGCATCCGGTACACCAGCGACCGGGCTGAAACCGCTTAAGCTCTTTCAGACCGACCGAGGCGAAAGCCACGATACCATGCATCGTATTCAAGCGCGCCCTTAGTATACGGGCACGTACGCAATATCTCGTTGTGAGCTTTACCCGCCGAGCGGCCATGCACGAATGCCTGTGCCACAGACAACGGCGAGTGCAAATACGGCGACTGAGTAGAAAGAGCATCCGCCATGACGATCACCCATTCAATCTGAGTCGACTCAGGTTACGCCGCTTCGCTCAACTTGTCGAGTCTACGCTGATGTTGATGGGCCTCAACTAAATACGGTGAGGCCAATTCGCGGCCCGTAGCTTTTTAGGAGGCCGCAATATGGCAATTAATCCATCTGATACTGAATTCGCTATCGCGGTTGGCACGGCAGACACCGTTGCTCCCACCGCTCCTGCTTTCAAGCGACTCGAAACCATTGTTGGTTCGAACCTGAACGCAACTGCAGATCCCATCGTCAGCCAGACCCGACGCAAGGGTCGCACGAACGCCGGTCAGCGCCTCGTCAATCCTCGCGTTGAGGGCACCCTCAACACGGAGTTCGTAGCTGGTGACGCTGCAACGGAGCTTCTGCTTGAGAGCGCATTCTCGGGCAGGTTCGACGCTGAAGGTCTGCTGAAGGCCGGCACCACCGAGACGAACCTCTTTGTGGAGCGCAAGTGGCAGGACGGCGCAGTGAGCATGTTCACCCGTTATGCTGGTTGTGTGGTTTCGGAGTTTGCTCTGAACGCTGAGTTCGGTGGCATCGTCACTGCTGATTTCACCGTCCTTGGCCTTGGCCGTCTCGATCCATCTAACGCTGCCCTCGCTGGCGCTGCCTACGCGGACGCTTCGACCGCATCAAAGCTGGCTGGTCCCGACGTTAAGAACATCGTGATCGAGGGTCTGGGCGAAGTTGATTACTCGACCCTCTCGCTGACTATCTCGCAGGCACGTGAGACGCAGGGCAAGCTGGGTTCGGCATTTGCGCGCGGCATTGGCACCAGCGGCAAGACCGTTGAACTGGCCGCCTCGCTTTACCGCAAGGACTTTGGCCCTGAGAACCTGATTAAGAACGGCATTGAGAACCCCGCCGTTCGTATCGAGTTCGACATGACCATTGATGGTGAGGGTTACAAGGTAATCATCCCAGCTGCCCAGCCTTCGTTCCCAGAGGACGCAGAAGAGGGCGCTAACCAGATGGTGAACGTGACCTTCTCGCCAATCGGCGACGCAGTAAGCGGTACAGACATTATGATCCAGAAGATCACTGCCTAAGCTCTAGCTTAGGAGTGCGGATGGAGTCGGTGGTTTCAGGTCCACCGACTCCATTTCCTTAAGCGAGCTAAATATCGTGCGGTGATGAACACCGCCTCAAAAAACCTGAGGTGATTAAATGGAATTCGATTTTGACCTGCCAGAAACCGTTGACGAGACCCGCGAGATTGAGGTCCGCAAGGATGGCAAGTGCTGGGGCGTTTTCGACGTAAAGCACCAGTTCGTTGGATCGCCGGAATGGCTGATCGACTACAAGCGTCACACTGCCAAGCTGAGCCGCCGCGAGCGTGATCGCATTGACGATCCGCAAACCGCAGAGGACATTCAGCTGCGCCGTGAGATCCTCATCAGTTTCTTCGTGGACAAGTTCGTAACGAACAGCAAGGCGATCCCGTTGAAGACCGGCGAGTGGAAGCACTCCAAGAACGCGCTGGTTGCATACCTGTCGAGCCCGGCAGTCATGTTTGTTTATGAAGAGCTTTCTGACTTCTCCAGCGATGCTGCGAACTATCGCGCCGCTGAA
>NZ_LAZX01000084.1 GCF_000980895.1 Sphingomonas sp. Ag1
CAAACCCGGGGCGGTTCAGTGCTGCGATGATCTTCATCATCCGAGCCGCTCTCGTCTCCATGGCTCATTGGGAGTTCTCGCCGGTCCGGCCGCGACCTTGGTGGCTTTACGGGATACCGGTTGTGCTCTTTGTATCCTGCTGGTCTCCGTATATCGGATTGAAGACCGAGAGTTCGATCGCGATGTTCAGCAACCTCCATACTGAGGGCGGAAGCACTAACCATCTGCTGTTTTCTACCCCGCCGTACCTTTTTCCCTACCAGCAGAAAACGGCAAGGATCATCGACTCGTCTTCCGAGAAGCTGCGGCGTCAAGGAGCCAGCGGAAATTATCTGGTTGAGCATGATCTTGCACTCCGGATCATCGGCAACCCCAAAGAGTGGGTCACCTACGTAATCGACGGCAAGACCTATCACCATGTAACCGCCGCAACCTACACCGGTTATCGTCCAAACTGGATAGAAACGAAGCTACTGGACTTCAAACCAGTCGACTGGGACCGACCGAAGAAGTGCACGCATTGAACATAAGCCGTTGCGAAGGGGGAGCGGCTTTGCTGGCTCACTGAGCAACTTGGTAACGGAGCGAAGTATCGCGCTGTTCTGGTTTTTGAGAGAGGGTAGTTAGCGAGTCGGTGTCGCCGGTCGACGAGTCCGCGCTGGCCGCCGATCGGCGATGCTGGAGCAGCATCGCCGTTTACGCTTTCTTGTGTAGCCGAAAGTCCTCATCGCACGTTGCATTTAAACCACCTGCTTTTCTGAGACCCGAGCATTGGCGTTGCTCAGCAGGCCGGCGGAGAACTTTTGGTGTGGGCGTCCATGGAAGATGATCGTGTCAGATGATCCCAGACATGTGCAGTTCACGCTATACTTCATGGCCGTGAATGCTCCCCGGACGGAAGGCTACGGAAGGCGCATCAGCGATATCCAAGGGTGAACCCGGTTGGTGGATGGAGGCGGAGCGGCCTTCCGTCGCTGAACAGCCCGGGTGTGACGTGGAAACGGAGTAGCGCCGCTTGCACAAAGCATATCCCGACACTTCCTTGAGCGTTGGTCCGCCTCTCAGACGAAAAATCATGTTCCGACCGGCAGGTGCGGCCTGCTATTTGTCGGATCGCTCAAGGTACAGTGGCGTGGCAAAGAAGCCGAACAGCAGGCCGCCCAAATGGGCTTCCCAGGCAAGTCCTATCCACCGCCCGGAAAGGACAGCCATGATCGCCAAGAGCAGGAACAGCGCCAGGTGGTTTTGGACAAAGAATTTAACCAGCAGCCAAGTTCTTTGCGATCGTACGCTGACCAGACTTCCGGTCGCGGGGTGCACGCGCGTCAGGGCGGCCACAAGACCAAACACCGCCCCTGAAATGCCCAGCACGGATGCATCTGAGTCGCGATTGACCAGGAGGAAGAGCACCCCTCCCGAAATGCCGCTTCCGATCAGCATGTAGAGGTAGCGTACCCAAGCCAACGGTGGCTGGCCCAGACGCGATATCAACGGCGCACTGAGGAAGAGGAGCGCACTTAGGTTCAAAAGCACGTGTAACCACCCGCCATGCGCAAACACATGCAGGACGAGCGGCATTACTCGTCCATTCTCGATGGCTCGCCAGGAGAGTGCCCAATGAGAAGCGACCGGTACACCGCCCCAGAGAAAGACCACGGCAACCACCAAGCTCAGGGCGATCGGCACAATATGCGAGTGCCATGGTACGCTCCACTGGCGCAAAAACAGAGTATCCGAACCGACGTCTGGCGCGGGATCAACAACCATGATTACCTGCTCCACGCCGGGTCGACAGTCTGATCCAGATCACCGTAGGAGGCTGAACTGCGGGCATACCATCCAAATCCCTTTGACGAACAAAAAGTGACGTTCATCAAAACTCTGCTCATACCATGCTAATCCCCCCCTGTTTAATAGCATTTTACTTTCTTGGATCTCGTGCATATCATTCCATTAACCATACGAGTCGGGTCGCACCAATCTGTTCTGCGTAGCTGCCAGGCAACCTTCCTACATTGTCCTGGCGAAGCATTCCACGAATCAAGGACTTCCTTGATAAACAAGGGGAATCGGTATGAAGAACCAGAAATCTATGGTTGCGGCTGCAGTCATTGCTGTAATGGCAAGTTCCTCACCAGCGATCGGGCAAGCCATTCAGAACGGGCCAGTAAAGAACCAAACTACGGCCTTTGACAACACTATAACTAGCAATGGTGGTACTGTTACGCTTGATACGCTTTCCAATCTGTCTTTGGGAAGCTCCTGGGTGCGCAGCGGATACACCATAAGCTCTACTGACGGCAGTTTCAGGTCTATAGACAGTGGTTACTTGCCGGTGAGCACCAATACCTCAGGCTCGGCTATCGGTGGAGACTCGATTGGAATCGATCCAGACTCTCCATTTCCCTCGTCAGGTCTGACATTCTCTTTCGCGAATCCCATTAACGCCTTTGGTTTAGAAATCGGCGATTGGGCGACCTGCTGCTATCCTTCATCTCTCTATATTGCATTTGATGGAGGAGCAACACGTCTCGTTGCAACTGCCAACGACAGCAACGACAATCCCGGTATCCCTGCCGGTCAAGGCTTCTACAACTTTGTGGGAGCTATCGACAGTTCGAACACCTTTAAAACCATTTCGTTTTATGGGGACGGTGCTGGTGAGTTCATTGTCGCTGGTGGCACGATCAGGTACGGGACAGTCGATATCGGTTCCGTTCCAGCAGTTCCCGAGCCATCGACTTGGGCAATGATGTTGATCGGTTTCGGCTCCATTGGCGGAGCGATGCGGCGCAAGAGGAAGCAGCAAGAGCGAACCCTCGCAGCTGCTTAGTTCTATTGAGCTATGACAATGACGGCATTGCAGCAAGTGGCGACCTTAAGCGTCACCACGGCTAAGCGGATGTCGGTTTTCCTTTTCAACAATCAGGTGCGACGCTTCGATGCAGCGCCGCACCTTTTTTGCGGCTCTATGTCCGATAAGCGTCATTCTCGGACACAAGGCTGGCGCGTCCGAAATCGCTGTGGCAGACGCTATTGATGGCTGCGTCTCCTTCCCTGCCCATGCTCGACCCCGCCGATCGCGGGCATGAAACCGCGCTCGTTGCGCTCGATCCGGCGCAACCGGCGCTGCCGGCGATCCTCAATGCCAAGATCGAGCGTGCCGCAGCCTACGCCAAGGCCGCGCGCGCGGGCGCGACCAGGCGCGCGTATGAGTCCGACTGGGCGATCTTCACCGCCTGGTGCGATGCGCATGGTCTGACCGCGTTGCCGGCTACGCCGGATGTTGTTGCGGTGTTTGCCAGTGACCAGGCCGATGCGGGGCGCAATCCGTCGACGATCAACCGGCGCGTTGCGGCGATCGGCCATTATCATCGTGCCGGCGGCTATCCGGCGCCGACCGCGCTGCCGACCGCCGGGCGGCTCGCCGAGGTGCTCGCTGGCATCCGCGCCGAGCATGGCGGCGCCAAGCGCCAGAAGCGTCCGGCCGATGCGGCTGCGCTGCGCAACATGCTTGCCGCCATCGAGGGCGACGATCTTCGGTCCTTGCGCGACCGCGCGATCCTCGCGATCGGCATGGCTGCCGCGCTGCGACGATCGGAGATCGTCGCGCTGGAGGTCGATCATGTTGCGATTGTGCCCGAAGGCTTGCGGCTTACAATTGCGCGGTCGAAAACCGATCAGGCGCGGCACGGCGCGGTGATCGCGATCCCGGAAGGCTCGCGGATCCGTCCCAAGGCGATGCTACTCGCCTGGATAGCAGCGGCGGGGCATGGTGACGGATTTCTCTTCCGCCGATTGTCGCGGGGCGGCGCGCTCACCCCTGCCCCGATGTCCGATCGTGCAATCGCGCGTCTCGTGCAACAGCATGCCGCGGCAGCCGGGTACGATCCGACACAATTTGCCGGCCATTCGTTGCGGGCGGGCTTCCTCACCGAAGGCGCCTCGCAAGGCGCGACGATCTTCAAGCTGCAGGAAGTTAGCCGCCACAAGTCGGTGCAGATCCTGTCTGATTATGTCCGCAATGCAGAGCTGTTCAAGGATCATGCCGGTCAGCGCTTCCTGTAATCTGAGTTTTGCATAGGTGTGCACATGTCTACAAAGCGGCTTGTCGACATGTGTTGTGGCTGGCGTTCCTCATGGCGTCTGCCCGTCGCTTCTACGACCAACACTAGGAGCAATGATTAAGGCACCCGAACCAGCGTGGCTGCGTGACGCGCTGCTGCCTGGCGCTAGCGACAACGAGGTGGAGATCGAGCCGTTCGCGGATAAGCTTCACCGCATCCCAGGCGCGGATAAGCGGCCGAAGTAAGAAGCAGGCGCGACGCCTTTTGGGGGTGTTGTGGAGACGCCGCGCCAACCCTGTTGCGAGCGGGTCTAGCCTGAAAGGCTGGGGCGCCGATTCGCAGATAGCAGTCTTGTCTCGCATGGTTAACAACGCAAGCCGGAAGGGTGACGGCATCAGCAATGATTGAACTTCATCAAAGCCCCGACGGGCCTGCCCAGTGGCGGGGCAACCAAGTCTGCAACGCAAGCACGACGCTCGCGGCCCCTATGGATGCGAGGTGCTTGCGGAGCCAGCAGCGGGCTAGCGCCGGGCTGCTCGTGATGATCGACCATTCTGGCGTGAAAACAAGCGGCACGGAGCAAGCGTCACCGGACCATCGTGGATGCCTGCGGCAAGGCCCGAACGGTCTAGGCAAGTGCCCCGCCCGAGCTTTGCGGGGCGAAGGCGGGGCACCTGAAACAAACCGGGTTCATGGGGGGATGGGCATCCCGGCTTGCTCATCCTTAATGAAGAAGAAAGGTTAACAAACGGCTACCGAACCGACGAGCCGGCCGATCGACAGCTTCGCCGAGAGCGGCGCCGTCTTTGCATTCCTGACGACTGAGCCGAACAGCCGGTCGGACCAACTCACCCAAAGGCGATGCCGTTGCTGTTGAACAATGAGGATGAGGAGCGCGCGCCCCTAACTGAGACGATGGAACTGGTGGCACCATATCCTGCCCAGCGGATGCGGGTGGACGGCGAAGCGCCCCCATTACTGCAAGCCACAGGGTGGGCACGCAGATTGGGTGCCCAATTGTGCGCGCTAGAGCAAAGTAATTGAAAGCATTCGGTTGGTATAGCCGCTCCAGCCGCCGGCATCTTGCTGTGCGACTCGGCGGGGGCGCCAAGTGGACGATTGGGAGAGCAGCCGCTACAAATCGCGGCAGGTTGCGGAGCTGTACAGTCTTGGGTGCTCCCTACGTCGCGCTTACAGGCCGGCGACTCGCCTCGACCCAGCACTAAGTAATCTGATCCGCGAGTTCAGCGAGATCCCTGCGACGGTTGTGGACACCGCGCCAGCCGGCCGCGGCAAGTCGGTAGATAAGTCGATCGTCAGCGATGACACTGAGGAACACGTGGAGAGCGCGGGCGAAACGAAGAAGCGATGGAATTGGCCGCGTCGCAAGCCTCCGAACTGATGCAACTTGTTTGATTGGCTATCTGTCCTCAAAGGTCATACCTTGGCGCTGCGAGCCACCAATGGTTCGCCCATAGGCGGTATCTCGTGACGGAAGACGCAGCGACTTTTCGGGCCCGGGCGGCGACGGAACGCGCCAATGCAAGCGGATCGCCGTTGCAAAACGTGCGGGATCGAGCCGAACGTGCAGCTTTGGCTTGGGAGGTTATGGCAAACCGCGCCGAGCGCGTTATCGTCCAAAAGCAGGAGCGCGAGGCAGTTACTGCAGCCCAGCGCATCGATAAGGCTTCCGAAAACGACTAGACGCCGTGGGCGGCGCCACGCCTTGGTTATACAACCGCTTGCTCGACGACCATCGCCCGGATCTCGAACGGTGGCCACTGATCACGAGTTTCGTCGTCAGTGCCTGGTAGCCCGCGCCAGCACATCCATTCCGGCCGCCAGTGCTACCCAGCCATCGACGACGTCGCTTCGATCATTCGGCGCAGATCTGATACCGTGGACGATAAGATCCCGCGCCTCGGCAGCGCCGACGGTCCGCACCAGCGCATAGGCCAACTCGACCGCACTATCGGGAACCGTTTCCGGGTCTCCCAAGGTGATCATGCGCACCGCTTCACCCTCTTGTGTTCCGGCCACCGCTCGAACCCCAGTTTTTACCCCGGTGGTGTGGAAGGCGCGATCGCGCCATCGCCTCCACCGAGGATCGTCTCGACCGAGCTCTACCGGGTCAATCTCAAAGGATCGTGAATGTACGTCGAGGTAACTGGCGCCGATCACGCCGTGGGCCGAGGCGTTGGAGCTGTTGACGCCGCATTCCTTCCAGTTTGATGCGGGTGGATGACTAGAGGTCGTCGTCGGCCACTTCTCGCGCTTGCTGTACTTCAGAACAGGCGTGCGAGCATCAAAGTGTCGATCCGGAAAGGACCGCTTAGCCGCTTTCAACAAGCGTTCGGACCGTTGCCATGGGCAGAAACAGCCTTAGTTTCGACAGCGCCAGCGCCGCGCCATCGTGCTGGAAGCGATGCAGGACAGGCCGCTGCGCGTTGCGCTACAGACCGCTTGCGACGCTTCACCGTCCAGCAGCGCCGCTTCGTTGCGCGACGCCGGTATGAGCAGCGCAGGGACGGCCCAAACTCGCCGATGCACCATTGCGCAGGTGAAGCGCGTCACCGCTGCGCACCAACTCGGCGCAGCGACGAGGGACGAGGCGCCGGATGGGCGGCAAGCCGAGCCGTGACCCGCCGCCCACCGGATCAGAAGCCGATCCGCACCCCGGCCATGATCGCTTCCTGGTGATCGTCCGTGCCGGTCTGTGCCGAGGCGGTCGCGAACAGGTCGACGCCTGCGCCGAAGCGATAGACCACCGTGCCCGCTGCGGTGCCGACCAGCGGCGCGCGGCTGGCGCCGAAAGCAGCAAGATCGAAGCCACCGCCGGCATAGCGGCCGAGCGCATCCGCGCGCTTGCCGTCGATCTGGCCGCGCGCCCCCAGCGTAATTGATGGGCGGAAGGCCGCCTCGGATGCGGTGCTGCGGCCGAACGTCACTCCGCCGTCGACGAACCCAGCGACATGGCGATCACGCGTCACGTCCAGCGCAAAGGCGCTGCCGCCCGCTTCCGCCACGCCGTCGCGCGTGGTGCGGATGTAGGTGACGCCTAGCTTTGGCTTGATTGCCCACTCGCTGCCCATGTCGATCGCATAGCTGACGGTCACGTCGGCGACCCAGCTGTTCAGGTCGTAGCGCCCGATCGTGCTCGCCCCACCCGGCAAGGCGCGTTCGGTGCGTGCCTCGCCGCCGTCGTACAGCAGCGACGCGCTGAACCCGATCCCGCTATCCGCCGCATAGCGACCATGGACGCCGGCGACGAAGCCATCGCTCTTGGTGCGCGCACCCAGCACATCGATCTGCTGGCGTGAATTGAGGTAGCCGGCGAAGCCGCCCACCATCCAGTCGCGATCGCCATAGCCGATGCCACCCATGAAGCCGTAGCTTTGCGCGCGTGCGCTCGCCGTACCCTCGCCCGTATCACGGCCCAGCCGGTGCCACTGGCCGACCGTCTGCGCAAAGGTGAACAGCCCCGGATCCTCGCGCCTAGTCGCGAAGCCCTCGCCGCGTGCCACGCCCGCCAGCGTCAGCGCATTGTCGACGCCGAGCTGCGTCGCCGAGGCATAGGCTTCGGGCGTTAGCTGCGCGAAAGCGCGCGGGTCGGAGGCACCCCCTGCCGTGAGCAGCGCGGGCAGCGCCGCGAACAGATTGCTCGTTGCCGGCTGGGTCGACAGCGTCGCATTGGCATAAGCGATCGAGCGCGCTACTTGTGGTGAGAAGCCGGCGTCCCCGAGGAACTGGCCGAGCAGTTGGATGCGGTCGGCGCGCTGCACCACGAAGCCGAACAGGCTGTCGGGCTTCAGCACCGTGGCATAGCCGCCGGTGATCCCGCCGCTCGCAACGACGAGGTCATAGGAGGTGCCGGGACGAAGCGTGCCGCCCGGCACGAGCTGCAGCGTTGCACCCGCCTCGATCGCCAGCGCGCCGTTGACCACCAGTTTGTCCGCACCGGTTGCCGCGATCTCGAACAGGGAAGTCGAGGTGCCCGCCAGCGTGACGTTGCCGTTGATTGTCATCGTGCCGATGCTGGCGCCCGGGCTCAGCGTACCGGCAACAGCAAGGTTGCCGTTCACCGTTCCCGCCGAGCCGAAGGTCGCGCCGCGGTCGACGGTGATCTGTCCGGCGCTGATCATCGATCCCGACAACCCGACCAGCCGACCACCCGACATGTCGACAGAGCCGAATGTAGCATTGCCCGCCACCGCCGCGAAGCCGCCCGACTGGACATAGCGTTCGACGTTGCTGACGCTGGCAAAGGCGACCGGCGCTGCCGCGCTGCCGCCCGCTACCGCGATCGTGTCATTGCCTGCATCGCCATCCACGCTGCCGGCGAAGCGGCCGGTGATGGTGAAGCGATCGTCGCGTGCACCGAACTGGACCCGATCGGCGGTCAGCGCCGCATCGCCGGCCACTGTCAGGTCGGTGCCCGCATCGACGCTCTGATAACCGTGGGCGCCGACCAGTGTCAGCCCGCCTGTGCCTTCGCTGGCGAGCAGCTCGAACTCGGTAAGGATCCCGTCCGCCAGCGTTCGGTCGCCCGCCAGTTCCAGGATCGCGCGGTCCGTGCCCGCGCCGCCCGAAACGGTGCCGGTCAGCACCGATCCAGCGGCGAGGCGCAGCGTGCCGTTACCCGCGCCAAGGTCGATCGTCCCCGCGAGCGCGCCGCCATTGGCGACCGTTACTTGCTGGTCGCCCGCCCCGAACGCCAGCAGCGCCCCCGCCATGCCCAATGTGCCGCTGACCGTCAGCGCGTTGCCGGCCAGGTCGATCTGCTCGAACCCGGTTGCGCTGCCCGCCAGTTCTACCGGGCCGGTCGCGGTGAAGCGCAGGACGTCATTGCCTGCGCCGCCTTCGTAACGGCCGGCCCCGCGCGCCGCGCCCAGCGACAGTACGTCGTCCCCGCCGCCCAGGTTGATCGCGGCGATGTCGCCGTCCACCACCAACGTCTCGGCCGCATCGCTGCCGCTCACCCGGCCAACGCTGAAAGCGCCCAGCGACAGGTTGAGCCCGGTGCCGGCCAGCACGATCTGCTCGAAGCCCTGGTCGAGCGCGAGCGACAGCGTGCCGCGGCCCTCCACCGCGAGCCGCTGGAAGCCGGTGCGTGCGCTGATGCTGCTGCGGTTCCCCGCCAGCACCACCTGGTAGAGGTTGGTGCCAGAGCCGCCATCGACCAGCCCGGCGCTGCTGCCGGCATGGTCAACGAACACGTCATTGCCCTCACCCAGCAGGACCGGGCCCAGGATCGTGCCGCGGTTCTCGACACGGTCTTTGCCGCCACCCAGCGACACCGCGCCCGCGATCGTCCCGCGATTGTCGAGCGTTTCCGCACCATCGCTGCCGGTGACGGTGACGTGGCCCGCGCTGCGCAGCGTCTCGCCGGCCGCGACGGTGATCGTGCCGCCCACCACGCCGATCGTGCTGAAGCGGAACGTGCCGGAATATGCGACATTGCCCTCGCCGATCTGCGCGAAGCGATCGAAGTTGAGGAACTGGTCGCCGTTTACCGCACCGCCCCCCGTCGCATCGACGATGAGGCTGTTGCTGCCAGTGCCGCCATCGACGGTGCCGATCAGCACCGCGCTGGCGTGCTGCAGGAAGGTATCGTCGCCCTCGCCGAGGAACACGTTGCCCTCGATCCGGCCGTGGTTCTCGATCCGGTCGTTGCCCGTGCCTAGCGCGATCGACCCGATGATCGTGCCGGTGTTGGTGATGCGATGGTCGCCCACGCCGATCGTCTGGATCGCGCCGGCGAAATAGGGCGTGCCGATCGACTGGCCGAGCCAGTCGTCGGCGCTGAGCACCATCCCTGCCCCGCCGCGGATCGTGCCGCTGTTGGAAAGATCAAGCGCCACGTCCCGCGCCACGATCGCGGCCGACAGGTCGCCCGTTGCCTCAATCGTGCCGCTGTTGGCGATCGTAGCCGTTGCCCCCGGGCGAGGGCCATCGAGCCACAGCGCGGCCGCTAGATCGGTTTCGCGATAGGTGTCGCCATACCAGTCGGTGAAGACCTGGCTGCTGCCCCGCCATTGGCGCGGATCGTGCCGGCGTTGCTCACCTCGATTGCCGCACTGCCGAGCGGGCCGTAATAGCCGTTCAAACCGAGGTAGGCGCCCAGTCCGTTCTCGCCCGATCCTTCGATCGTGCCGCTATTGATGAGGGTCGCGTGTCCCGCCACCTCGTTCGCCACGTCGATGGTGATCGACACGCCGGCGCCCGCGCTGGTGGCGATCCTGCCGCTGTTGGTCAGCGATGCCGCCATGGCCGCGACCGGCCGCTCCTCGCCGGGGAAAAGGTAATTCTGCTGCAGGCCGAGGTGAAAGCCGCCAGTGATCGTGCCGCTGTTGGCCGCGGTGATCGCGCCGGCGTCATAGCTGGACAGGCTGACGGCCAGCGTGTCGCCGTTGCTGATGCTGCCGCTGTTGTCGAACGCCAGCGTGTCGATCGCCTGGATGCCGACCGCCACGTCGCCGTCGCGCGTGCCGGTGATCGTGCCGCGGTTGGCGAAGCTGCGCACCGGGCCGGTGAAGCCGCCTTCGATCGTCCCTTCGTTGGTGAAGGCGAGCGGGCCCGCAAGGTCGATCGTGGTGGGATCGTTCTGGTAGAAAGCGGCCGCCTGCACCAGGCCGGTGATCGCCGCGGTGTTGGTGATCGCGCCGTCGCCTGACAGAGCCAAGTCACCAACGAAGGGCCCATCGGCGCGCACCGTCGCCTGCGTGTCGCTGCCAAGCGCGCGTATGCCCTCCGCCCGGAAGTTGGTGAGCGCCATCGACCCCAGCGTCACGGTGCCGCTCGCCCGGCGCGCATGGATCAACGTGTTGGTCCCTGCCCCGCCGTCGATCGTGCCGCTGATGCCGGTCGTCTCGCCGAACAGGATCAGCGTGTCGTTACCCGAGCCGAAGGAGAGATTGCCGGTCAGCGTGCCGCCATCGGCGACATAGGTCGCACCATAGCCATAGAAGGACGCCGATACATTGCCGATGATCGTGCCGCGGTTGGTCACTGTCATGCCGTTCGACAGGTCGATCGCGGTGACGCCGCGGATCGTGCCGCCCGCTTCGTTGACGAGCGATCCGTAGTAGCCCGCCACCACCGCGGTGCCGTTCAGGCTTTCGATCGTGCCGGTGTTGGTGATCTGGGTCTGCCAGCCATAGCCGCCCTGCACCGCGACATTGTCGGCACGGATCGTGCCGCTGTTGGCAAGCGTGTCGAAGCCGGTGATGCCCAAGCCAGAATTGCCCGACACGGTGATCGTGCCGCTGTTCTCGACATCCTGCGCGCCGCTGATTGCGGTGCCACCGCCCGATAGCGTGATCGTGCCGGCATTGGCGACGCGCGATCCGCCGAGGATCGCTGCTGCGGGATAATATACGTCCGGCGCGTTGGTGACGGTGATCGTGCCGTTGTTGGTGATGTCGACGGTGCTGGCATAGATGGTGCCGGCGTTGATCGCGGCCAGGTTGTAAACATAACCCTGCACACTGGTCGTGAGCGTGAGATCGCCGTTGTTGATGAATGAGAGCGCGTGCTCTGGGCCGGTGCCCTCCCCCGTCAGCTGCGCGACGGTCGAGATCATGGTATCGACTACCGAGCGATCGGTCGTCGATAGCGCGCCGTTCAGCGTCACGGTGCCGTTGCCTGCCAGCCCGATCGTGGTGGCGATCGGGCTCGCCGCAGTCAGCGTCAGCGCGGCATTGTCCGCCAGCTCATACGCCAGCCCCTCGAACCCGCCCACCAGCGCCAGCGACGCCTCCGCATCGGCATTCACCAGGTAGCGTAGCGTGTCATAGCCCGCGCCCGCATCCACCCCGCCGGTCGCCCCGGCGAGCGGGCGCGTGGGATCGCCGCCCAGCGCCACGACCAGCGTGTCGTTACCGCCGCCCAACAGTATCGCGCCATTCACAATGCCGCCATCGTCGATGAACAGGTCGCTGCTGTAATCATAACCATAGGGCGAGCTGAAATCGACGTTGCCGTTGATGGTCCCGGCGTTGATGATCCGTGCCGGGCTGCCGCTGCTCCCGACCACCGCCGTGGCGCCGGTGATTGTGCCTTCCGCGGCATTGTTCAGCGTGCCGATCAGATGCACCCCGGTGGTGCCGCCAATGATCGTGCCGGTGTTGTTGAAACGCCCGCCCAGCAACTGCACGCCGATGGCCGCACCCTCGATCGTGCCGCTGTTGGTGGAACTGCCGCTATTGCCCGAATAGGAAAGGCTGGCGCCGATCCCGGCGGTGGAGCGGATCGTGCCGCTGTTGGTCAGCGTCCCGGCATAATCGACCGATACTGCGATTTGCGTGGCAGTGATGGTGCCGCTGTTGGCAATCGATTCCGAGGCACGCACCCCGTTGCCGTCGATGGCGGTGACCGTGCCTTCGTTGTTGACCGTGCGGGGCGTGAGCACGGCGTAGCGCTGGTATGAACCCCCGAGCGTCGCGGTGATCGAACCCTGGTTGGTGAAGGAAACGGCAGGAACGCCATATGCGCCCACTGCCGGGCCCTGCGTCACCAGCGCCGCCTGGTTGATGACGGTGCCGCTGCCGGAGAGCGTCAGGCCGCCGGAAGTGAAGCCGGGCGTGATCGTCACCGCGGCGTCGTTCGACAGGGTGAGCCCGAGCAACTCGAAATTGGTCGGCAGCACGGCATGAGCGATTGTCGTATCGGCGTCGATGTCGATCGCCAGCGTGTCGGTGCCGGCACCACCATCGATCGTTCCCGTGATCGATGACGCGAGCCCAGTCGCCGCGTCGTAGCGCGCGTACAGCGTGTCGCTTCCGCCGCCCAGCAGCAGGTCGCCGTTGATCGTGCCGTTGCGGGTATCGACGAAGCTTGCGCCGCTGCTCGATGTCAGCGTCGAGATCACCGATCCGTTGATCGTGCCGTTATTGGTCAGCGACAGATTGTCGGCGGTGCGGATTGCGATCGGGCTTCCGCCGATCATTGCGCCAGCGGCGTTGGTGATGGAGAGGCGGCCGGTTCCGCTCAGCGTTGCCGGCGCGCCGCTCGACACGATCGATCCGGTGTTGACGACGGTGAGGTTCCACATCGTTCCTGCAATCGCGGCCCGTGCGCCTCCGTCGATCGAGCCCGCATTCGTCACCATCGAAACCCGGCCGGCGATGCCGCCGTTGATCCTGCCGGTTGAAGCGTTGGTGATCGACAGCTCGCCGAATACGATGTCGCTCGCCAGGATCGCCTCGCCTGCGGCCCCGCTGATCGTCCCGGCATTGTCCACCGTCGCGTTGATCGAACCGCTCGTATTGGCGGGATCGCGGCGCAGCAGGATGGCATTGCCGCCCGACACCGTGCCGCCTTCCGCGACCGAGATCGATGCGCTCGACGAAGGGTAGACCGTCCGGGTCCAGCCGGGCACGCAATAGATCGGTGATGCCCCCGCATAAGGATCACAAGGAACCTCCCGGGGTGCGCCGTTGGTGATGAAGATACCCGGCTTTACGCCACCGTCGACCAGCCCGGCGACGCTCAGCGACGTGCCGAGCGCCTGCGGAGAGATCGCCGCACTAGCATTGCCCGCCCGCACGACCGCGCCGGCCGCGACAGTGACGCGGGTGTTGTCGGTCGTGACCGTCAGCCCGTCCGCGTCGGTTCCGGTGCAATTGGTGATGCCATTAGCGACAGTAGGGTCAGGCGCACATTGCGCCGCAGCCGGGCTCCCCAGCGCGAACCCCAAGGCGATCGCGCTCGTCCCCAGCGCATAACCGGGCACCCGCCGCCCCCGCAGCGCCCCACTCCGACCCATGAGATCCCCCTGTATGTGGAATTTGCCCTAGCAGCAGTTCAGGGGCTGTCGAGATCGGATGCGTGCCGCACCGGATCATTCCGGGGCATGGCGATCGGCGTCGAACGATTTGCTGTAGGGAAAATCAGTTGGCCATCGTTCCGGAGGAATTGTTACACGTTTTAGCAAACAAGACGCCGAAGCATAACATGATTAGCATAACGAAGCGCGGATAATGGAGCATGCCCGCGAATATGCTCATCGACAGTAATGCATATAGTGTCCCCGCAACCGGACGCAGGCTGTCGTCCTGCATGGCACTTCGATGAACGGAGATAATTGCGCGGCCGAGAAGCCACAGTGCACCCGCCGCGCCGACGATACCCCAAGAGACCAGAAATAGCAGAAAAGTATTGTGCGGCTGCGTGTGCCACCATCCGACATTGACTTCCCAGAAGGTGGATCCGGATCCCCAACCGAACAACGGCGCTTCGAGCCACCGTGCGAAGGTAGCGTGCCACAAGGCAAGGCGCCCCGACGTCAGGGCATCGGCACTGCCCAAATTGTCCCGTGCGAACAAGGAGAACGCCTCTTCGCTCGGCGCCAGGACAACGGCACCAAGCATCGCAAGCGCGCTTAGTGCCCCGACACGGAGTACGGCCTCCACGCTGGGTAGACGGCGCAGGCTGATCAACGTGATCAGGGTGACGGCACCCATCGCCAGCGCCGCCGCGCGCGTGCCCGACCAGAAGGTCAGTCCCGCTGCCAGCAGATACCACCGGCGGTATATGCCGGCCCGTCGGGGGTCGCCGTATAGCAGAGCCACTAGAAGCCCGGTGGCGATCGCACCTGTCCAGGATCCGAAATAGCGTACGTTGATGAAGCCGGGGAGCGCGGATGCCCATTCGATCTTGCCGCCGAGCACCGTCCATTCGGGCGGGGGCAGCTGGAATTTCCAGATGGTCAGGATCGCCAGAACGGCAAGGCCAGCGACCAGCCCCCCTCCGAACCGATGAAAGATGGGAGGCTTGGTTTCGCCTGTCTCTTCCTTCGTGGCCATGAAGAAGATCGCCGAGCAGAAGCGCAGGTGAACAAGGGTGATGATTGAAAAGGTGACCGATGCCGCGACGTTCTTGGAAACGAACACGCTGCTCACCACTAGCCCGGCGAGCAGCAGGCCAAGCGCCACGATCACGTCCCGCGGCAGCTTTCGCCAGATCAGGACATCGCGATATCCCTTCCCCCGGGCAACAAGAATGATCACCAGTTCGCAGGCGACGAACGGCAATTCCATCAGCCGCGTCCATTCCGCCCAGGCCGGCTGCATCTGGTGCATGTAAACCGGATAAAGCAGCGCCGAGATCACCGGCATGATCACGCCGATCGTTATTCCGAGCCAACCGAACAGGTCCAGCCGCGGCACCGAATGCTTCATCGTCGCTGTATGGCCCACCGTCCCCCTCCGCTGCGTCTCGCGGGAAGATGAACTAGGCTGATGAGGTTAAATGTGCGTTGACCAGTATTCTTCAAAATACTGCGAAGGCCAATGCCACCGTATCGACATGCCTAAAGTTGCATTCCCGGGTACTGCTGGTTGATTACAGCCTGATACCGCTCAGTGAGATGCATCACATCAACGGTGTGGAGGTGGAGCTACCCGGCGCTCCCAGAGGGAGCGCCGGCCCGCAGCTTAGTTGCTGTCGGAATCGTTGTCGTCGCTGCTATCGACGATGCCGTAGATGATGCCGCCGGCGATCAGCACGCCCAGCGCGATGCCTGCGATACCGCCAGCGCCGGCAGCGGCCTTCTGGGTGCCGTTCGTCGGGGTGGAAGCGCGCACGGACTTGCTGACCGACAGGCTGGAGGCAGCGTTGGTAGGGGCGGCCGAGGCGGTGACAGGGGCGGCGACAAGTGCGGTCGCGGCGGTCGCGGTCAGGATCTTGGCGAACATGTGATCTTCCTTTTCAACAGGCACATGGCGTCGCTTCCCGAAACGGGCCAAGAGCGCCGAAACCACAAACGACACAGATGCGGCTTGGTTGCAAGCCGGATTCGTCCCGGATTTCGCGCCTGGCACCCGCGCAAGGCTACAGGTCGATGTGTCGACAAAGCGACATAGCGACCTGAGTGCAATCATGCCTGTGGTTTCACATCCCCGCCGCGGTCGGGCGTACCACCACTTCGTTGATGTCCACCCCCTCGGGCTGCTCCAGCGCGAAGCGGATCGCGCGGGCGATGGCATCGGGGGTCAGCGACTTCTTGCGCCACTCGGTCAGCGCCGTGGCGACCGCGGGATCGGTGATGTCGTGGCCGAGTTCGGTTGCGACCACACCGGGCGAGACAATCGTCGCGCGGACCTCGTCATGCCCCTGGCGAAGCCCATCGGTGATCGCCCAGACGGCGTGCTTGCTGGCACAATAGACCGCCGCGGTCGGCATCACCATGTGCGCGGCGATCGAGGCGACGTTGACGACATGCCCGCCGCCCTGCGCCACGAAGCGCGGCAGCACCGCGGCGACGCCGTTCAGCACGCCATGAACGTTGACGTCGAACATCCGCTTCCATTCGTCGCGCTTCAATGCCGCGAGCGGCGACAGCGGCATCACGCCGGCATTGTTGACCAGGGCGTCGATGCGGCCGAAGCGCGCCTCGGCCGCGTCGGCGAAGGCGTCGAAGCTGGCGGCGTCGGTGACGTCGAGCTCATGCCAGGCGACCTCGCCGCCCAGTTCTGCGGCCAGTGCCTGCAGGCGGTCGCCGCGGCGCGCGCCCAGGAACAGCTTGGCGCCCGCGCCGGCCAGCTCGCGCGCGGTTTCCGCGCCGATGCCACTCGATGCGCCGGTGATGAGAATGATCTTGTCGGTAACGCCAGTCATGGTCGTGAACTCCCGTTGCTGATGACCGGCCCCAGATGCATCCAGCGGGGCAGCAGGCGGTAAAAGGATCGCCCGCAATCCTTGCCCGATCCTCCGAAAGATGCACCTCCGTCTTGCTTGCGCGCGCGATCACTCCGACAGGCGGCCCCATGGAACGGATGCAGCAACTCGCGGAAACCATCACCCGGCACGCGCCGGCCACGGGGATGTATGCCACCCCCCTGCCCCGCCTGTCGCTGTTCCGCGCTGATCAGCCGACGCTCCCGATCCCGTCGGTCTATGAAGTGTCTCTTTGCCTGATCGCCCAAGGCGCCAAGCGCGTGTCGATCGCCGATCACAGCCTGGTTTATGATGCCGCGCGCTATCTTGTCGTCTCGCTCGATCTGCCGCTGACCGGGCACATCATCACCGCCCGGCCCGACGAACCCTATCTGTGCTGCAAGATCAATCTCGATCTCGCAGTGCTCGCCGATCTGATCGTCGCCGAGGGCGGCGCGTCCCCCTCCCCCTCCCCCGCGCGCGCGCCGGCGCTGGCGGTCTACCCCAGTGACCCGCATATGATCGACGCCGCGTGCCGGCTGGTCGGGCTACTCGATCAGCCCGACGCGGCGGAAGTGCTGGCACCGCTGATCGAGCGCGAGATCCTGTTCCGCCTGCTCGCCGGGCCGCACGGATCGGTGCTTCGCCATCTGGCGGCTGCCGACAGCCACCTTCACCAGGTGAGCCGAGCCATCGCGCATATCCGCGCGGGTTTCCGCGGGCCGCTCCGCGTGCGCGACATCGCCGCTGCGGCGGGGATGAGTGCATCGTCGCTGCACGAGCATTTCAAGGCGATCACGCGCCTGACGCCGCTTGACTACCAAAAGCAATTGCGCCTGCAGGAAGCGCGCCGGCTGATGGTGGCGGAGGGCGCCGGCGCCGGTGCAGCGGGCTTCGCGGTCGGCTATGAAAGCCCCTCGCAATTCAGCCGCGAGTACCGCCGTCTGTTCGGCGCCCCGCCGCGTCAGGACGTGGGCCGGTTGCAGGCGGAGCAAGATTATCTCAGCGCGGCGTAGCGATGTAGAGTGCGCGACATGTCGATAATGCGACATGTGCGTGCTGCGACATAGACAGCAGAAAGCACCAACGACGTGGTTACGCCGTTGGTGCTTTCTTGACCGATGGCGTTCTACTCTTTGCTCATGGATGGAGACGGAGACGGCATCGCCTGTGAGCCTTGTCGTGGATGACACGGCAGCGCGACGCCGGCGTACTCGGAAGGTCGGACGCGACCATCATATCAACATGTCGACAGGTCGGCATGGCGGCACGCTGACGTTTATGCCGTCGTCGCCATATCGAGTGCGATCACGTCCCCGCCCTCCGCGCGCAAACAGGCGAGATAAGCGGCATGATCGAGCACTTGATGGGGAAGTACAATCCCGGCGGGGTCGGTGCCGCGCCGTCCAGCCCGGTCAGCCGCGCCAGGATCATGCTGACGCCCAATGCGGTCAGCGGCGCGGCGCCGCCCGGGTGGAACACCGCATGGCGGGTGCGCAGCGCAGCGCCGTCCGGCCCCTCCCCTGTCAGGTCGATGATGATCTCGGTCGACTTGGGCTCGCCGCGCCGGCAGGACGAGCTGACGCCGGTGGCAATATCGAACGATATGTCGCGCGCGCCGGTTGCTGCCGCCAGCCCGGCGACGTCGATCGAGGAGAAGCCTGACGCAGCCATCACCGTGCCATCGATCGCGCGGAAGCTGGCCTTGTTCTCGTCGTCGCGTCGCCATTAGTAACCCAGCACGATCGGCGCGGCATCGGGCCGGTTCATGTAGATCGCCACCTCCGGTGCTATCTCGAAGATGCCGGACGATATGCCGAGATGCGGCACGCCGCGCTGGCGGGCGAAGTGCAGCCCGGCCAGCCGATCGTCCGAATAGAAGACCGCCATGGCGCCGACCTGGCGCTTGCCCAACCCTAGATTGGGCCCGTCAGGATCAATGACGACGCCCTCAGCCCCGCCGATCTCGCGCGCAGCTGCCTCGGCCTTCGCCATGTCGCGCCCGTCGATCAGCAGCGCTGCGTCCGGATGTGCGGCGCGCAGCGCCCGCGCCGACAATTGCCCGATCGCGCCGGTGCCGCCCATGAGGAGGATGGGATCCGAAGCCATAGGTGTCCTCGCCGCTGTTGCTTTTGTTGCTTTTCGGTTGAACCCGGCAGGCGCGGTCGCGCTCCCGCGCGCATGGCCGAACGTCGACGATCCGGCCGTGGCATCCGACGGATGTTCGGCATGGTGACATGTCGAGAGTGCGACGTGTCACTGTGCACCGATTATGCGCCCCCCCTGCCCTCGACAGCGGCGCTGCATCTTTGGCGCCGCTACATCTGTGGATGGGGGCAAGCTAGTGGGATCAGCCGCTCTTGGGCATTCCGGCCGTTGCGGCGATGACGGCACGATCGTCGCGCTCGGTCGCCAGCGGCTGGTAGGACCAGCCGTCAAATAGCATGCGCTGCGGCGCCGGGCGGTCGCGCTCGGGCAACGGGACGGCATCAAAGAAGGGGTCGAATCCTGGATCGTTACGCATACAAACCTCCCGCCGCGGTGCATAACCTCGGCAATTGCTTATTGCGCCCGCGTTTCCTTACGCCGTGTCGCTGGCGCGTCAAGCTGTGACTAGCATGGGCGCGGGGGTGCGCAGCAGTTTGGAGATCTCACCTTCGCTGCGGCCAAGGCGGGCGCCGATCTGTTACAGGGTTAACCCTTGGGATCGCAGTTGCTGGGCACGATAAGCCATTTCCTGTCGTTCAGTCGCATCGCGCGCGCTTAGGCGTGTTGGGCCGCGTCAGCCAGAACAACAGTGCCGCGCGTGTCCCGAAATGGCTAACGCTGCCATCCGACGTGTCGACATTTAGACACGTCGGCGTTTCGGGCGCCGCAGTCCACTGCCGAAAGCACCTTGTAGGAATTCCTACTCGAAAGCACGAATCCAACAGCCATTCACCGCCTATTCCCCTCATATCACCCGCGATGCCTCCCCAAAGTTCGTGCTTTCGAGTAGGAAATCCAACATGAGCCGCCCACCGTCCGGATCGCCGCAGAAACCCGCTTCGAAAACCCTCGCGGCGCGCCGCAGGGACATCCCGCAGCGCGACCTGTTCCAGCTCGATAGCCCGCTGATTGGCGAGATCCGTGGCGAGCGCTCGCTGATGGCGTTCCCCTTCTTTGCGCTCGCCAAGAGCGCTTGGATGAAGCCACTCGCCTATCATCACGGCCCGGTTTCGATCGAGGTGCGCCCGTCGTCCAACGGCGTGGCGACGATCTACGACAAGGAGATCGTGCTTTATATCGCCAGCCTGATGGCCGCGAAGCTCGAGGCGGGCGACCAAGTCGCGCAGGATTTCGTCTTCACCGCGCACGACCTGTTCACCGCGACCGGCTCGAACCATTCGGCACGCTCCTATCAGCGATTGTCCGAGGCGCTCGAGCGGCTGCAGGGCACGCAGATTAAGACCAATATCGAGGCCGGCGGGGAAGGGGAGGAGGGCTTCTTCTCGTGGCTGTCCGAGGCGCGGCTGCATTATTCCAAGACGCGCACCGGCGAGAAGCGGCTGAAGGCGGTCAAGGTCCGGCTGTGCGACTGGCTGTACCGTGCGATCCTGCGCGATCGCCAGGTGCTCGATTATGCCGCCACCTATTTCCAGCTCGGCCCGATCGAGCGGCGCATCTATGAGGTGGCGCGCGCTACGGCGCCCGACGCCGAAGGGGAGCGGCTGGAGGTCGACCTTGCGACCTTCCGGCTGCAGATCGGCTATCAGAACCCGCTGCCCAATTTTCGCGCGGCGCTGAAGCAGATCGCGGGCACGGACATCATCCCCGATTACGATCTCGCGCTGGTCGAGGGCGAAGCACCGGGCGATGGCGAGGGCGAAAGCAAGGGCCGCGGGCGCAAGGCGGCCCTCGTCAATGTGGTGATCACCCGTCGTGCAGCGCAGCTCGCGAACGAATCAGACGAATCACCTGTCTGATCGTCCGTGACGACCGCCCAAGATGCGGCGTAATTCATACTCGAAAGCACGAAGTATTGGCGTAATTCATACTCGAAAGCACGAATAGAAGCGCCAGTTGATACTCGAAAGCACGAACTTTTCGGCATTTCATACTCGAAAGCACGAACCGTAACGCCTTCCGATGTTGGATTTAACCTGCAACAAGAAGGTCGATGTGTCGGCATGGGGTCGGCGCTTAGCGAGAAACCGGCCGTGACCACATAAAGGAAAGCCCGGCACGAAGGCCGGGCATCCCAAGGGAGTTGTGAAGCGACGTCGCCAAACGTCGATCCGAGGTACATTCAACGCCTCTCTTCATATCCCCGAACCAGCACCGGTTCAAGGATGCGCGTTTCGCGCCACGCCCTTTTTTTGTCTCCAGTCCCGGCCCTTGAGGGGGAAGGAAGATGACGGTGTTCGCCTTGGGCGAAGCGACGGCGATGGCGCTTGCGCGGTGTCGCATCCATGATGGCGTGCGCGTGCGCCCGCCCGCCAAGAGTGGTGCGCCGCACCGCACCGGCGCGCCGATCCGCCGCGACAGCATCGAGGCGGGCACGTTCGAGGAGCATTTCTTCGCCGTCCCCGCCAAGGGGGAAACCGACCGCCTCCTGCGCATGGCGCGCGCCGCGCTCGACGCCGGGCGGCGCCTGAAGCGCGCGGTGCGCAGCGAGGGCTTGGTGCTTTCGCCGGCGGAGGCGGCGCTCACCGGCCTCACCGCCGGCGCGATCCGCGTGTTCGAGGAGCTCTGCACGCTGGCACGGCTCAACAGGGGGCGCGTCTTTCCGACCTATGACCGGCTCGCTGCGGCGACCGCGCTCGGCCGAGCGACCGTCGCGCGGGCGCTGCGGGCGCTCGAGCTGGCGGGCTTCCTGGTCCGCCAGCGTCGCTTCAAGCGTGTGGCGCAGGACGGAGAGGAGGGGCCACGCTATGCCCAGACCTCCAACGCCTACCGCCCGCTGCTCCCGGCGCGCCTGCTGCCGCACCTGCCGCGCTGGCTGTCCTCCGCGCCGCTCCCCGCCGATGTCGTACAGCGCCAGGAGGATCGCACGGCGGATGTTGCCGCGATGCACGACAGCCTGTCCTGCCGAGAATTGGCGGAAACCCTGGTGGGAGGATCGCTCGGCCGCGCTCTCGCCAAGCTGGGGGCCCAGATCGATCGACGCCGCGACAGTGACGATCCATGTGAGTCTCAAAACAATCCACAACCGCTACTAAATTCCATTTGTTCAAGGAAAAGCGGCCTCGGCCTAACCGACCGACACATCAAGCCTGACGGCCTACCCCGCTGAACCCAAAAGATTCCCACCAGATTGTGAAACCGCAACAACTGCCGAAGCGCCGGCTACGCCGTCGCAATGCTCCCTAACGGGATCAAGCGGTTGCCAACGCATTTCCGCTCGAACCGGATACATGGGGTGCCTGTCGGACAATCGACGTGTCGATAGGTCGGCGCGTCGACGATGCGACAACGCATGGCATCAACATGCGTTGTCCGTTGCGCTTTGCCATCACGCCGCCATGGCATGACTTGCCGAATTGATCGTGGAGGGCTTCTGGCAGGGCGGCCGAGACCGCTATCGCAAATAGAGCTTCCCCGCCGCGGGTGCGGTGTTGTTCAGCCCGCTCACCACTGGTGGATTGCTGTTGCGGCTGGTCCTGGGCTGATGCGCGTCAGCGCTCCGCGCCGGCCTCGCCGATCTCGCGGCATCATAGGCTTCTTGCAGCAGCGCGCCGACCAGCGGCGGATCCCGCGTCATCGGCAATCTGCAGTGCGCTGGCGACCAGGTCGGCGCATCCGGCCAGCAGTTCCGCTTGCTCGATCATCGATTCCGCGCGAGCCCAGGCTGCCATGGCAGCGGCGCAGTCCGACATCGCCGATCCGGCGCTTGTTTCCGGCACGAGTTGGAACGTGCTGCTCCAGGTCTATATCGCCGAAGGGGAGGGGCGATCCGTCAGCGTCGCGTGGTTGGCCGAGCATCTGAAGCTCTCCCATGTGACCAGTCAGCGCTGGATCAACGCGCTACTGGCGGCCGACGTGCTGGAGGTGGAGATCCGCAACCTCGCGCCCGACACGGTCAAATGCTATCGCCTGACGTCAGCGACCATGCACCGCGTCGAGGAATATCTCGCCAAATTCTCGGGCTATTCGGCCAGCCATCGCGCACGCCTGACGAGCGAGCCACGACGTTCCGACACATCAACATGTCGACATGTATCCGACAGTCAGGCCGACAAACGCGAAGACCAGTTGTCACTCGCGACTACGCGAGTGGGAGGCGCTCTATTCCGCAGCAACGCGGAACCGAACGACTCGGGTACCCTAGAGCAACGGCACGGCGATCGCCACGTCGTCGCCGGCCCTTAGGCGGTGATCGCCAGCGCGTGCGAACTCGATTTGTACGATTTACTACTCGACAACCGCACATGTCGACATGTAACGCCGTCGCCATGCCGACAGTTGCGATCATCAGCCAGAAGGGCGGGGCGGGGAAAACCACGCTGGCGCTTAACCTCGCCGTCATCGCGCAGGAGGCCGGCCGCGTGTCGCTGATCATCGACGCCGATCCGCAGGCTACTGCCAGCCAGTGGGCCGCTTGGCGGCAGGATCAGCCGCCCGAGGTGATCGACAGCCCCCCGCCGCGCCTCGCCGCCAAAGTGGCGGCTGCTGAGGGGCAAGGGGCGGATTTGATCGTGATCGACACGCCCCCCCATGCCGACAGCGCCGCGCGCGCAGCGGTGGAGGTAGCCGATCTCGTCCTGATCCCGTGCCGCCCCAGCGCGTTTGATCTTGCCGCAATCCAGACCACGGCGAAGCTCGTTCAGCTGCTGCGCAAACCCGCGTTCGTGGTCTTCACCGCCGGCCCGCCCAACGCGCCGCGGGTATACCAGGAGGCTGGCGAGCTGGTCGACAGCTACGGCATCCCGCCATGCCCGGTGATCCTCCCCGATCGCGCCGCCTATCGCCACGCCTCGGCCGTGGGACGCACCGTCACTGAGACCGAACCCGCTGGCCGCGCCGCGGACGAGATACGCGAGCTTTACAAATGGACATGTCGACAGCTCGATCTGCCGGCACCGCGTTATCGAAAGGCCGCCCGATGAGCCGCAAGCCCAGTTTCGCCAATCTGCGCACTGCCAGTGCCGCGCCGACGTCGTCGATATCGCCGGAAATCGCCGAAACTCCGCCGAATAACCCTAGGAATCGCCCGGAAAGCCGCGTCGGCCGCAAACAGATCGCCGGCTTTTTCACCCCCGAGATGAGCTTCGCGATGCACATGCTCGCCCGCCGCCAAGGAAGGAGCCTCCAGGCCCTGATGGCCGAAGCGTTCAATGACGTGCTGCGCAAGCACGGCGAAAGCCCGATGGGCGAGTGATTATTCCTGTCGGCGATCATGGCTGGTATCGGCGCCATGCCTTTCAATCAGCAGGCGCTTGAATAAGAAGGAATCTTCTGGTGAAGGAACATGGCCGTCTGATCTTGGCCGGCGGCGGCGGCTTTGGTCGCGAACTCGCTTCTTGGGCAGATCATTGCACTGCCGCAGGCAGTCTCCCTCCCTTGTTCGGGTTCGTCGACGACCGACCCGAGACGATGGCCGAGCATGACACGCCGTGGCTCGGCCGCTTCGACGACTTTCGCGTACTGCCCGATGACAGATTTCTGGTGGCGGTGGGCAATCCGGCAACCAAGGTACGCATGGTGCAATCGCTACGCGAGCGAGGCGGACACTTCGTATCTTTGATCCATCCGAGCGTTGTGCTCGGCCGCAACCATCGTCATGGCGAGGGCGTGATAATGGCGCCCTTTTCCATGAACACGTCCGATACTGCACTCGGCGATTTCGTCACGATCCTGTCGTTCTCGGGATTGGGCCACGATGCATCAGCCGGTGATTTCACGACCATCAGTTCGCATGTCGACGTAATGGGCGGAGCGACGTTGGGGAAGCGCGTGATGGTCGGCTCGGGCGCCCGCATCATGCCCAACGTCCATGTGGGTGACGATGCGCGGATCGGCGCCGGGGCGTTGGTGTTGCGCCGCGTCGCCGCAGGAGCAACGATGTTTACGCCGGCGGCTAAGCGACTTCGGCTGGGAGAACCTCGTTCAGAGGCGCGCTGACCACCGCCTTGCCCGCCAGTGCCTGACCATAAGCGTGGTGGAAGGCATGGATGCGGACCTCCTCGGCGCCGAGAACGGACGGGCGATCGGCAGCGATCACGCCACGCTGCACCGTTTCAAGGATCGTGCGATCCTCTTCGATGACCTGAAGCGCCAGCGCGGTGCCTTGTTTGTTGATCGCATCCTGGCGCAGGCGCCCCGCCTCGGTCAGTGCGACATCGGGCTCGAACAATCGCACTCGCAGCGTCGTCCCGACCGCGCTGTAGGGTAGCGCATGGCCGACATAGAAGGCCGTCCCTTCGGTCGACGAAATGAACAGGTTGGGAAAAATGTGGACGTGAAAGAAGGAGTCGTGCGCGAATTCGCGGCTGTCGAGATGTGACACGATCTTCTTGCGCAGCGATTCACGCCGCGTCGGCACGCGCGGAAAATGGCTGCTGGAATGCGGGCTGACGATCTGCACGTCGGCGATCGGCTTGCGGCCCACGCCAAGGCCGGTGACGAAGGTTTCCGGGTGAACCGTGGCGCAATGATAGCATTCGAGGACGTTTTCGACCAGGAGCTTCCAGTTCGCAGCGTGCGGCACCAGCCCGTAATGCGTTTCGCGTCCGATATGCCGGCTGAGATCGCGCAGCAGGGGGGCGAACTCTCCCAAGAACGCCTCAAGCGACGGTCCCTTCGGGTCGCGTGAGACGAACACGAACTTCCCGCAGCGATCGACCTTGTAGCGCGTGAGACACAGGCGATCCCGATCCGCATCCTCTGGTGCGAACCCGCTCTTGCCCAGCGGCATCCCCTGGGCGTCGAACACCCATCCGTGATAGGCGCACATCAGGTGCCGGTTGCCCCGATCCATGGTCTGGATCAGGTTGAGGCGATGCGTGCATACGTTCTTGAACGCGCGCAATTCCCCTCTGAAATTCTGTACCACGATCGAATCGTTGGGAAGATTGACGCACACGAAATCGCGATTGTTCGCAAGCTCGTCCGCCATGGCGATAAATTGCCAGCCGGTCGCGAACACATGCGCCAGTTCCTGACCAAGCAGCGCAGCATCGTAATAATGTACGTTCGGGATCACAGGAAACGCCCCACAATATAGACAGTAAGCGTTATTTGGCGGCGTAGCCGCCATCGACAGGAAGATCGACGCCGGTGATCCAGCGCGACGCATCGCTCAGCAGGAACATCACCGCATTGGCGACATCTTCTGCCCGGCCGAACCCGAGCGGGTGCAGGTCGCGATAGTTGCGCACCATTTCGTCGCTGACCGAATTGGCGAAATCCTGGTGCATTTCAGTTTCGATCGCACCGGCAGTGATCGCATTCACGCGGATGCTGCGATCGGCCAGCTCAACGGCCAGCGCGCGCACCATGCCGCTCGTTGCCGCCTTCGAGGCGGAATAGGCGACCATCCCGCGGCGACCGCGCAGGGCCGACACCGACGACATGAACACCACCGATCCATGGTCGTGCATCACATTCTTGCGGCTGACGGCGCGGGCGACGCCCAATGCGCCAAACACCGCGGCGCCGAACAGCTCCTGGATCTGGCCGGTCTTGGTCAGCCGCATCGGTGCGACCAGGCTGGTGCCCGCCGAATGAAACACGCCGTGGATCGCGCCATCGGCGGCAATGACGCGGATCGCATCGTCCGCGGCATCGTCGCTGGTCAGGTCCACCGCCATCCAGCGCTGTCCGCCCGTACGCTGGGATGTGTCGCGCAGCCGCTCTTCGTTGCGGCCGAGCAGCACCAGTTCGGCACCGGCGCCGGCCAGGCTGAGCGCGGCGGCGCGGCCAAGCCCGGAGGAAGCGCCGGCAATGACGATCTTCTTGTTGGCGAACGATTGGGATGGCATGTGTGTCACAGCGTGATCACCTCCGCGCAGGCGAGCGGGCCGACGGGAAGCGATGCCGACGCCCAGCTATAGCCGACACCGAACCCGAACATGGCCAGGTTCAGCGTGGCGGTGCGCAGGCGTTCGGCCAGATCATCGGCAATGAGCAGCGGGATGGTTGCGCTGCTGGTATTGCCATAGCGGCCGATGTTGATTGGAACCTTGTCGATCGGCAGTTTGCTCTTTTTGGCAAGATGCTTGATCATGAAGGCATTGGCCTGGTGGAACAGGAAGGCATCATGATCCTCCACGGACCGGCCGGCCAGCGCCAGGGTATCCGCGACCAGCGGTGGCACCGCCTTAAGCGTGAAGGTGAAGATCTCGCCGCCATCCATGAATAGACGGGTCTGGTCGTGATCGCCGCGCGGCGCACCGTTGCGGAACGCCCCTTGCGGAATGATGAGGTTCTGCGCACCACGGCCATCGCTGCCCAGCACGAAGCTAGCGGCGGGCGCGGCCGGATCGAATTCGATCGCCGTGACGGTGCCGGCATCGCCGAACAGCAGGGCGGTTGCGCGATCGTCGGGATCGACCACGCGGCTGCTGGTGTCGCCGACCGCCAGCAGGATGCGGCGTGCCGAGCCCGTCGCGGCCATGGTCATCGACAACCATAGCCCATAGGGGTAGGCCGAGCAGCCGAGGTTCACGTCGAATGCGATAATGCCGGGTCTCAGCCCCAGGCCCGCTTGCAGCACCGTGGCAGTCGCCGGCAGGCGATAGTCCGGGGTCTGCGATATGAACACGATGGCATCGACCGACTCCGGTAACCAGTCGAGTGTCTCCATCAGCCGGGTTGCCGCCGCAGCGCAGAGATCAGACGTGGTGGTATCGGCATCGACCCAGTGGCGATGCGCGACACCCGTCATCTTGGCGACTTCGGCGACGCCTTCCCCGAACCGTTCGATAAAGGCGTCATTGTCGACGCGGCGTGACGGCACGCAGGCTACGACGCCTCTTATACTCGCATTGCCGATAACGGCAGCACGACCAGTGGCAAGTTCGGGAAGGTTGTGCATGATCAGGCCGCTTGCGCTGCTTTCTCGACATCGCCGACGGTCTTGCAGTCCTGCAGGGCGTCTACCCCGATGGCCTTGTCGAACACCTCGTCGACCAACGCGATCGTTGAAACAATGGCCAGCGAATCCCAAGCCTCGCCCAGTTCATAGTCCGGACCGATGTCACCGGCCTCGACTTCGAGGATTTCCGCCATTCCTTCATAGAATTCGGACATGCTTCTTTACTCCTGTAAGTGTCAGAAAGAGACGATCGCGCCAGCCCATGACAGACCGACGCCGAACCCCAACAAGGCGATGCGTGATCCCCGCTTCAACCGCCCCGATTCAATTTCCTGATCGAGCACGAAGGGGATCGTTGAAGAAACCGTGTTTCCGATCAGCTCGTAGCGCCGCGGAAGCTTCTCTTCGGCAATCTTCATTTTCTTCTGCAACGAATCCAGCATGAACTTGTTCGCTTGATGCAGGATAACGGCGGAGAGATCCGATTCTTCCAGTCCCGCCTTGTCCAGCAGGCCACGGTACATTGCCGGAACCTCGCGCAGCGTGAAGTTCATGACGGCAGCACCGTCCATGAACAGATTATTCGCGCTGCGCACGTTGCCGGAGCGATCCTCGGCTTCGATGGCGCTGTCGGAATCTGAGGGACGGCGAAACCCGCCGGCGGGAACGATCAACCGGTCGGCGCCGCTGCCATCCGTGCCGAAGGTGAACGGACCAAGACCAGTCCGGCCGTCGTCGTCCGCGCAGATCAGGGTCGCCGCGGCGCCGTCGCCGAACAGCGTACGGACGCTCTTATCCCGATCGTTGATATATTTGGAATAAGTGTCTGCGGTTACCAGCAGCACGTTACTGGCAGCGCCAGCGCTGATCAGTCCTGCCGCCAGCGCCAGGCCGTAAACGAAGCCCGAGCACCCCAGATTGACGTCGAGCGCGCCGATACCCTTTCTCAGGGAAAGGCGTTCCTGCAGGATACACGCCGAACTGGGCAGGACATAATCGGGCGCCTGCGTGCACAGGATAACGAAATCGACCGCATCGCGCACCTGTGCATCCTTCGCGAACAATTGTTCGGCAGCGGCAACGGCAAGGTCGAGCGCGGTCTCGCCTGGAGCGGCGATACGACGTTGGCGGATGCCCGTCTTCTCGAGGATCTTGTCCGCGGACCAGCTCGGAAATTCCGCGGCAAGTTGCTCGTTGGTCAGCACCGTGTCCGGGACATGCGTCGCTACCATGGCGATGCGAGCAGGAACGCTTCGAGCGAGGGCATCGTGACGCGGATGGGCCGGAGGAACGGAAGGCATGGTGTTCGCGATCTCGATATCTTCTTTTAGGGGCAGGCGCTTGATCCGTCTATGGTAAACTGCCGTGCCGGCCCGGTGATGGCTGCTGTACGCAGGCGGTGCCTAGAAAGGCGAGTTGCTCCTGCACCATCTGCGCACCGTTTACGTGAATTTCATACAAATGCCCGCCTGCCGGCAGCAAGCCCGACACCACGTGCGGCGAACGCCCGAATTTGGCTGCGAGTGCGCCCGTTGTCACCTCCTCACGCTGCCAGATTGCTTCATGTTCGGCCAGATGGATGGAGACAGGCACGGTGACGTGCGCGGCAATAGCGTCGAACCGCCGCGGCCATTCGACCAATGTCTCGTGAACCTCATCCAGGCGCCAGGCTTCGGCGGCGTTTCGAAGCGCGATGGGTGCACGCCAATCGTAGCTGCCTTTTGGCCCGAAGAAGAGCTCGGTCGGGGGCGCCGTGCTGCTGTCTTTCCCGAACCGGGCAAACCACGACAGTGCGGCCGAACTGGGCGTACGGCCAATACCTGACACGGCGACTGCACTGATGGGTATGCGGTGATCGGCTGCGACCGTCAGTGCCACCGCGGCGCCGATGGAATGGCCGATCACGACAAGCTTGGGGCAAGGACGTTCCCTCAGGATCATGTCCAGAAAGCCAGGCAACAGGTCCGCGGCTTCTGTGATCGGATGTGCGGTTCGGCCGGCGGGGCTCGAACCGTAACCCGGCCGGTCCACGAGCAGGACGTCATAACCTTGCGACAGGGCCAGATCGGCGACGGAAAATCCCGGTATGTCAAAATAGCGGCCGCTGCATCCCCCGCCATGGATGCACAGCAACAATGGTGCATTCGCGCGGCCGCACAGGAGCATGCGCCCGGTAAGTCGCTGGTCGGCGCTTGTCCGGATCACGGAATGATTGTCGGTCACGGTGCGGCCGGATGCGGGCTTAATGCCCTTCAACGGCGTTCAGGATCGCGCGCCCGTAAGTGGTCTTCTTGAAGCGCTCGCCGGCGGCGCGTGCCTCGTCGGCGCTGATCCAGCCCTGGAGGTAGGCGATCTCCTCGAGACAGGCGATCTGGATGCCCTGGCGGTGCTGGAGGGTGCGGACGAACTCGGATGCTTCGAGCAGGCTGTCGTGCGTACCGGTGTCGAGCCAAGCATAGCCGCGGCCCATCTGCTCGACGTAGAGGTCGCCCGCCTCCATGTAGAGGCGATTGAGGTCTGTGATCTCCAGCTCGCCGCGCGGCGATGGCTTGAGGTCGCGGGCGTATTCGACGACGCGGTTGTCGTAGAAATAAAGCCCGGTCACTGCGTGGTGCGACTTCGGATTCGCGGGCTTCTCCTCGAGGCTGATCGCGCGGCCGTCCCCGGCGAGCTCGACCACGCCATAGCGTTCGGGATCCTCGACGCGATAGCTGAACACCGTCGCCCCCTGCGTACGGTTGACCGCGCTTGCCAGCAGATCGGTGAGATGCGCGCCGAAGAAGATGTTGTCGCCCAGCACCAGCGCGACATTGCTGTCGCCGATGAAGTCCGCGCCGATCGTGAAGGCTTGGGCGAGACCCTCGGGCCTGGGCTGTTCGGCATAGCTGATCTGGAGGCCGAGCGCCGAGCCGTCGCCGAACAAGCGCTGGTAATTGCCGAGATATTCGGGGCTCGAGATGATCAGCACCTCGCGAATGCCGGCGAGCATCAGCACCGACAGCGGATAATAGATCATCGGCTTGTCATAGACCGGCAGCAGCTGCTTGTTCACTGCCAGCGTCGCCGGATGGAGCCGGGTGCCCGAACCGCCCGCGAGAATGATGCCCTTCACTTCTGTGCTCCGATCAGTTCGTCAAGGATGTCGCTCAGGGCGTCCTGCCAGGCGCGTGGCTGGATGCCATAGGCGGCGCGGATCGCGTCGTGGCTGAGCAGCGAATTGGCCGGGCGCTTCGCCGGCGTTGGATATTGGTCGGTGGAGATCGGCGTGACATTGGCGGTCGCCCCGCCGTGCGCGCTCGACTGACGGAAGATTTCGCTCGCGAACCCCGCCCAGCTGGTCTCGCCCGCGTTGCTGAAGTGGAAGGTGCCGGTCGGCGCGGCCGCGTCCTCGATCAGCCGCAGCGTGATGGTCATCAGCGCCTGCGCGAGGTCCGCCGCGCTGGTCGGCGAGCCGCGCTGGTCGTCCACCACCGTCAGCGTCTCGCGCTCGGCGCCAACGCGCAGCATGGTCTTCACGAAATTGTTGCCGTGCGCCGAGACGACCCAAGCCGTGCGCACAATCGCATGCCGCGCGCCCGAGGTGCGCACCGCCAGCTCGCCGCCGAGCTTCGACGCGCCGTATACGCCGAGCGGAGCGACCGGGTCGCTCACGTCCCATGCGCCCTGCTTGTCTCCGGCGAAGACGTAATCGGTCGACACCTGGACGAGCGGGATGTTCGCCTTGGCGCAGGCTTCGCCGAACGCCGCGGGCGCCATGGCGTTGACCGCCCAAGCGGTGACAACATCGCTCTCAGCCTTGTCGACCGCGGTATAGGCCGCACCGTTGATCACCGCAGCCCAGTCGCGCTCCGCCACCTTGGCGGCGACCGCGGCGGTATCGGTCAGGTCGAGGTCGGCGACGTCAATCGCGACGACCTCATAAACCGCCGGCCAGGCACAGCGCTGCAGCTCGGTGCCAAGCTGTCCGTTTCCGCCGGTGACGAGGATCGCGCGGGTCATGCAGCGACGCCGCGCCGCTGCGCCGCGCCGCGCTCCACGATCGGGCGCCACCAGCTCTCATTGTCGAGATACCAGCGCACCGTCTTCTCGATGCCGGTCTCGAACGTCTCCTGCGGCCGCCAGCCGAGCTCCTGCTCGATCCGCGTCGCGTCGATGGCGTAGCGCTTGTCATGCCCCGGCCGGTCGGCGACCGAGGTAATCTGCTCGGCATAGGGCTTGCGGTCGGTGCGCGGGCGCAGCTGGTCAAGGATGGTGCAGATGGTGTGCACCACCTCGATGTTCTGCTTCTCGTTGAACCCGCCGACATTGTAGGTCCGGCCGAGCTCCCCGCGCTCGAACACCGCCTGCAATGCGCGGACGTGATCCTCGACGAACAGCCAATCGCGCACCTGGTCGCCCTTCCCGTAGACCGGCAGCGGCTCGCCATCCAGGGCCTTGGCGATCATAAGCGGCACCAGCTTCTCGGGGAAGTGGTATGGCCCGTAATTGTTCGAGCAATTGGTGATCAGCACCGGCAGGCCGAAGGTGTGGCCCCATGCGCTGACCAGATGGTCGCTGCCCGCCTTCGACGCCGAATATGGCGAGCGCGGATCGTACGGCGTATCCTCGGTGAACAGCCCGGTATCGCCGAGCGAGCCATACACCTCGTCGGTAGAGATATGGTGAAATCGGAAGGCCTCTTTCGCTGCGCCTCCCAGCGACTGCCAATAGCCGCGCGCTTCGGCGAGCATCGTATAGGTGCCGACGACATTGGTCTGGATGAACGCGCCTGGCCCGTCGATCGAGCGGTCGACATGGCTCTCTGCCGCAAGGTGCGTGATGACGTCGGGTCGGAACTCGGCGATCGCGGCGCGCACCGCCTCGACGTCGCAGATGTCGCCCTGGACGAAGCGATAGCGGTTGCTGCTCGCCACGCGCTCTACGGTCGACAGCGTGCCGGCATAGGTCAGCTTGTCGAAGTTCAGGACCTCATGAGTCGTGTTCTCGATGAGGTGCCGGACAAGGGCCGAGCCGATGAAGCCGGCCCCGCCGGTGACGAAGATGCGCATTTCTGTGGTCCTTCAGGCGAGCGGAGCGAGCGGGTTGCCGTCGTAGGCGAACGGGCTGTCGAAGTCGGCGAGCGTGGGCTGCACCTGGTCCTTGGCCGAGAGTTCGGGCGTCACGCCGGCAGGGATCGGCCAGTCGATGCCGACGCTGTCCCAGCGGATCCCGCCGTCATGATCGGGGGCATAAGTTTCCGAGCATTTGTAGGTCACTTCGCAATCCGCCTCGAGCGTCACGAAGCCGTGCGCAAATCCGATCGGAATGAACAGCTGATGCCCGTTCTCGGCCGACAGCTCCGCACCGACCCACTGACCATAGGTCGGCGATCCGCGCCGCACATCGACCGCGACGTCGTAGATCCGGCCGCGAATGCAGCGCACGAGCTTATCCTGCCCGCGCGGCGGAGTCTGGAAGTGCAGGCCCCGTAGCGTGAACGCCGGCACCGAGAGCGAGTGATTGTCCTGCACGAAGCGGCAGGTGATGCCCCGCGCGGCGAACGCCGGCTCGGAATACACCTCGGTGAACCAGCCACGGGCATCGCCGAAGCGCTTGGGGACGATCAGTTGGACGGGGTTCGACATGGCGGTGTCGGTAGAGAACAGTTCGTCATACGACAATGCGCTCTTGCTCGCGGCATCACGCTTCCTGGGTCGGCCGCAATCGCTGGCGCAGGGCCGCGCCGCTGCGTCACCCCAGCGCCGTTCGCCGGTCCGAAGTTGAAAAACAGGCAGGAACCCGCCAAGGCGCGCTCCGCCGTGCGGGACCGTTCGCATCCACAGCACAAGTCAGGGCAACGGCCGTCATCGAGGAGTAAGGCGTGCAACAAGTCAGTCCCGACCGGATATTTCTCTCGTCTCCCCATATGGGCGGCGCGGAGCGCGTGTTGGTGGAAGAGGTGTTCGCCAGCAACTGGATCGCGCCGACCGGCCCCATGGTGACGCGTTTCGAGGAGGATCTCGCGCGGCTGACGGGGATGGGGCATGTGGCCGCTTTGGCGAGCGGGACAGCGGCTCTCCACTTGGCGTTGCGATTGTCGGACATCGGGCCGGGCGACGAGGTCTGGGGCGCGACCATGACCTTTATCGGCGGGGTCGCGCCGATCCTGTATCTGGGCGCCAAGCCGGTTTTCCTGGATGTCGACCCGGACGATTTCCTGATCGACCTCGATCTTCTCGAAACACAGCTAAAGGCGGCAAAGGCCAACGGCACGCTGCCCAAGGCGCTGATCACGACCGATCTGTACGGCCATGTCGTCGATGGCGCGCGGGTCGCGGCGCTGCGCCGCGACTATGGCTTTGTCTGGATCAGCGATACCGCCGAGGCGGTCGGAGCCTATCGCGACGGCCGGCACGCCGGCGCGGGCGCAGATTTCGTGATCCTGTCGTTCAATGGCAACAAGATCATCACCACGTCGGGCGGCGGTGCGCTGGCGAGCGACGATGCGGAAGCGATCGACCGGGCGCGCTTCCTGTCGACCCAGGCGCGCGATCCCGCGCCGCATTACGAACATACCACCTTTGGCTATAACTATCGCCTGAGCAACGTCTGCGCGGCGATCGGCGTCGGGCAGTTGCAGGTTCTGTCGCAGCGCGTGGCGCGGCGTCGCGAGATCCATGAGCTGTATCGCGAGCGTCTGGGGCAGGTGCCGGGCTTCGTCTTCAGTGGCGAAGCGCCGGGGATGCAGGCCAATCGCTGGCTGACCACAATGCGGATCGGATCGCAGGCGGGGGTGGACGGCGAAACCATCCGCCTTGCGCTGGAAGCCGACAATATCGAAAGCCGCCCGTTGTGGAAGCCGATGCACATGCAGCCGATATTCGCAGGCGCCGATTATTACGGTGGGAACGTGGCGGAGCAGGCCTTTGCGGACGGTTTGTGCCTGCCATCCGGATCGTCTATGACAGACGGCGACGTGGCGCGGGTCTGCACGATCATCGAAGATCTGGCGACGCCGCGGTGAGCCTGAAGCGCGCGATCGACGTTGCGGGGGCGCTGACCGGCCTCATCTGCCTGTCGCCCGTCATTGCGGTGACGGCGCTGGCGATCCGGATCACCATGGGCGGGCCGGTCTTCTTCCGGCAGGCGCGGCCGGGGCTGGGCGGGCGGCCCTTCACGATGATCAAGTTTCGCACCATGGCCAATGCGCATGACGCGTCCGGCCGGCCGCTGCCCGATGGCCAGCGGCTGACGCGCACCGGTCGCCTGTTGCGCTCGACCAGCCTGGACGAGCTTCCCGAGCTGTGGAACGTGCTGGTCGGCGACATGAGCCTGGTCGGTCCGCGGCCGCTGCTGACCGCCTATCTCGATCGCTATTCGCCCGAACAGGCGCGCCGCCACGACGTTAAGCCGGGCGTGACCGGATGGGCCCAGATCAACGGGCGCAACGCGATTTCCTGGGACGAGAAGTTCGACCTTGATCTGTGGTATGTGGATCATCGCTCGACCTGGCTCGATCTGCGAATCCTGTTCGCGACCGTCCGCCAGGTGATCTGGCGCAAGGGCATCAATTCCGCCGAGGCCGCAACCATGCCCGAGTTCACCGGACGCAACCGGCCCGACTGAAGGTAGCTGCCGCAGCATGCGGCCAGCCAATCCTGCCGTACCGGGAACGGATCAGATCACAACATGATGTCCTATCGCACACTGCCCGGCAAAATGGTGCCCCTGATCCGGGCGACGTACCAGAACAAGTTCTTTCTCTGGAACATGTTCGGGAACATCGGGCCGCTGGTGTTCGCATTGTTCGCGGTTCCGTACATCTACGGCAATGCGTCCAGGGAATATGTCGGGTTTCTTACGATAACCTGGGCTGCCATCGGCTATACCGGCCTGTTCGACTTCGGCCTTTCGCGCGCCCTGTTGTACTTCGCTGCGGCCAGCAAGTTCAACCGGCAGACCGATCTGGAAGGGGCGATCAGGAAATCGGTGCTGTTCGCGATCGGCATATCGATCGCGATCAATCTTCTTCTGTATCTGTTCAGCGAGCGATTGTCGCAAAGCCTGGCCGTGCGCGGCGACGACCAGCTGGCCGCGATGTTCATCATATCGGCCACCCTTCCGATCTATCTCGTCTCGAACATGATCCGGTCCTCGCTGGAGGGGCTGGAGATGTTCAAGGAGGCGAACATCTTCAAGTTCGCCGCCTATGTATCGCTGTTCCTGTGCCCGGCGGTGCTGATCGCGATTGAAGACCGCTCGCTGTCGCATGTCTGCGTGGCCTATGGCGCCGTGCGTCTGGCGTGCTGCCTGTACGCACTGGCCAAGCTGCTGCCTCGATTGGCCGAGCGCCGCGCGCCAGCGGCCGAGCGGGTATCGATCCCGATCGGCAAGATCCTGGGTTTCGGGGGCTGGGCAACCGTGTCGTCCACCATCAGCCCGTTGATGGTCTATGGCGACCGGTTCGCGCTGGCCTATTTCAACGGCGCGTCGGCGATGGCGATCTACGCCCTGCTGCAGGAATTCATCGGCAAGACGATCCTGCTGAGCTCGTCCTACATCACGTCGATCCAGCCGAAGCTGGGCTATCTCGCCGAGCCGGAAGCGATGGATCTATACCGGCGCGAGCATAAGAACGTGATCCTGTTTTCGGTGATCATCTACGCCGGATGCCTGCTGGTCTCGCCGATATTCGTGGCGTTCTGGCTGGATGTCACGATCGCCGAAGTGGCGTTTCTCGCCGCGGCCATGTCGATCGGGTTCATGTTCAACTCGATAGCGCAGGCGCCGCTTGCCTATCTCCTTGCGCGTGGCCATCCCCGCAGGATCGCCCACGCCCACGTCGTGGAAGCGTTGCTCTATTTCCCGCTTCTGATTGTTGCCGCAAGGCAGCATGGCGTGGTCGGTGCTGCGATCGTCGGCGTGCTTCGTCAGATATTCGATTATGGGATCCTGTCATGGCAAGCTCGACGCCAAACCGCCTAAGCGAATACCTGCCCATGCTGGCATTCGTTGCCGCCTGGTTGCTTCAGATCGCTTATTTCATGGGATATGAATCCCGGATCTTCTTCACCTACGGGTTTGAGATCATTTCGCTGATCCTGCTGGCGGTGGGGGCGTACGTCACGGGATATCTTGCCTGCAAGATCCTGCCGCTGGGCAAGGGCGTCGCCGAGGTGTCGACCGTGACGTTATCGGATGCGCGTGCCGCAAAGATCCTGATGCAGGTCACGATCGTGATGGCGGCCTGCCTGATCTCGGCGAACATCCTCTTGCCGCTGGCGCGCGGCATGTCGCTGTCCAGCGCCCGGGAGATGGCGCTGGAAGGTTGGGAGACCGGCAGCGTCGTGACCCGGATCGTCGCGATCGCGGTCAACGTCACGATCTCGTTCAGCCTGATGGCGATCATCGACCGGATCGACATCAAGGGCAGGTTTCCCCTGCTGCTAGTGCTGTTGTTCATCGCGCTGACCATTGCCGCTTATTCCCGCGCGCATCTTCTGATGGGCTTGTCGATCATCTCGACGAAATGGATCTCCCAATCAAAATACCGGCTATCCTACATCTTCTTCGTGTTCATGCTGTTCTCGGCCCTGTTCTCGATTCTGTCGGTCATCACCAGCGTCGGAAGTGCGGATCGTGGATCAGGGATCGAGGACATATTGAAGAGCGTCGAAGTCTATGCCTTTGGCGGGGTGGCAGGGTTCGAATTCTTTTACACCACGGGATTTCCGCAATATGCTTCCCTGCTAACGGTGCCGCGTTTTATGTATTTCTTTCTTCCGGGGCTAGGTGCGCTGCCGCCATCCTATTTTCCGTTCATCGACACGGTTCCCCCGATCAACGTATTTAGTGCCTTGTATCCGCCGTTCCATGATTTTGGACATGTCGGTCTGGCCGGTTTCTTCCTTTTTTATGGCTTCATATCGGCGCTGGTCGCGCTGCTGTTTCAGCGCAAGGCCAATCGCTACCTGTGCGTGCTTTCGGGATTTCTCCTCTACGCGGCGCTGATGAGCCCGTTCGACGATCAGTTCATCCGCGGCCTGACCATTCTCATCCTCATGCTGACCGGGGCGGCATTGTACGGGCTGATCCGCCGGATGATCCGCATGGGTCTGGAGTAAATGTCTCTCATGCCAGCAGCAGGCCCGGCGCAAGGCGGCGTGTCGATCCTTGTGGCGACCTACAACGGTGCCAGATATCTCGCTGACCAGATGGACTCGATCCTGGCGCAGGTCGCGCCAGACGACGAGGTCATCGTCGTGGACGACGGCTCGTCCGACACCACGTTCGCGATGCTGTCGGACTATGCGGCGCGGTTCCCGTGCGTCACCGCGCTTCGCAACGATCGGAACATGGGCGTGCGCAAGACGTTCGAGCGGCTGCTCGGCCTCTCCACCAGGAATATCGTCTTCCTCAGCGACCAGGACGATATCTGGATCGAGGGCCGAAAGGCCCGCATGATCGAGGCATTGCAGCAGGGAGGCTGTGTCGCGGTGCTGGCCAATTCGCTCGTCATGACGGATGAGGGCATCGGCCGGTCGTTCTTTCCCGAAGGGCATCGCCCCGACGTCGGCTCGGTCGCGCGTACCTTTGTTCGCAATCCGTTCATCGGCTGCTGCATGGCGTTCCGGCGCGAGGTGCTGGCAGTCGCGCTGCCGTTCCCGGCGAGCATTTCGATGCACGACTGGTGGATCGGCACCTGTGCCATGGCGATCGGCGAGGTGCGCTACGTGGCGGCGCCGTCGCTGTTGTATCGCCGCCACGGCGCCAACCAATCGTCCAGCACGCGGCGATCCTGGCGCGTCGTGCTGAACGATCGGCGCGGCAACCTGCTGGCGCTGGCGGCGCTGGCGGCGCGGCTCGTGCGTTTGCGCCGGCAACAGCATGATGCGGCATGACGGCGCCATGCGCTGCGCGAAGGAGGCGATGATCATGGCGCTGAGCCGACGCGCGCTATTGGCGGTTGCGGCATCCGGCACGCTGGCGCGGGCCGCGCCGGTGCGGCCGGACGGGGCCGATCCGCAGGACAGGGACGCAGTCTCCTTGCGCGATCACGGCGCCGATCCCAGCGGTGCCACCAGCTCAGTGGCGGCGTTCGCTGCGGCGCTGGCGGCGGGCCGGCGCGTGACGGGCGCACCGGGCGACGTGTACCTGCTCGACGCGCCGGTCGTGGTGCCCGCCGGGCGCGCGATCATCGGCAATGGCGGCACGCTCAAGATCGGCGCGAACGCGATCGGCCTGAAGCTTGCGCATGACGGATGCGAGGTGAGCGGCTGGTCGATCCGGGGCAACAATGGCCGCTATGCGGTGCTCAACACCGGTCGGGGCAACACGTTCAGCAACAATGTCTGCACCGGCGACATCGGGCATTTCTTCTTTTCCACCGGCGCGGACCATGTCACCGCGATCGGCAACCGGGTCGAGGGGCTGAGCGCCGGCACCGAGATCACGACCGCGATCGTGATGGAAAAATCACGCCACATCACGGTGAAGAACAATCATTTCGAGCAGATCCCGGTCGGCTGGAGCGTCCAGATCCGCGATGGCTCCAGCAACTTCGTCGTGGCGGACAACAGCTTTCTCCAGACCCGGTGGACCGACAGCCGCAAGGCGATGGCCGGCCAGCGCGTCTTCACCTTCGACCTGAAATCGCGCTGCCACCTCAAGAAGGTGCAAATCAACGGCAGGCCATTGTCGCTCGGGTATGCGATCAGCGGCGCGGGGCCCTCCTATACCGTAACGTTCCAGAGCGGGCGGGCGGCCGGCGAGATCATCACGCTTGTCGGGTATCGCGGCGCGGAGAACATCCAGATCAACACGGGATCGCACGACGGCGTCATCACCGGCAACACGATCGACGGCACGGGTGACAGCGGCATCATCTGCCTGGGATCGCACCTCCTCGTTACCAGCAATACCGTTCGCAACTGCGGCTATGCCGGGATCGCGATCTACGGCGATCAGAACTACATTGCGGTGACGAACAACACGATCGCGGATTGCGCGCAACTGGACGACGGACGTTCGAGCCCGGACGATCCGCGGCTTGCATCGGTGTTCGCCGGCGCGATCCTTGCCAGCGGCGAAGAGGCGACCATCACGGGAAACCGCATCACCAACGACGCCGGAACGATGCGCTATGCCATTCGCATCAACAAGGCCAACATGGCGCTGCGTACCGACGGGGGCGCCACGATCGCCATTTCCGGCAACAGGATCAGCGGCGATTATGCCGACGGGCGGATCAGCGCGCCCAACGAAACCACCGGCGCGCGGATCAACTCGATTGCGGTGGACGGCCCCGAGGTGCGCTATCCCGGCACGATCGACCTTGATCGGCCCTGGATCAATGCGCCGCCTCCCGACGATCATTTCGGCACCAAGGGTTTCGGCAAGACCTGGGCGATCCGTGACACAGCGGTCAGAAAGGACGGCGCCGCCTCGCTTCGCACGATTGCCGGCGAGCATGTCGAATTCGCTCTGCTGCAGGCCGCGATCCTGCGCAATTGCAACGTAACCGTGTCGTTCTGGGCGAAGGCGGTGAGCGGCAGCAGCTACGTCAGCGTGTTCACGGCATTGGAAGGGCTGCTCCATCCGCTGACCGCGCAGATCACCGCCACGACCTGGAAACGCTATACGATCAGCTTCCCGCTGACCGCGAAACTGGCGGACACCATTCTCATCCGTTGCGGGGCGACGAGCGGAAGCGCCAACATCCAGCATATCGCGATCGTCGGCCACCGCCTGTGATCGCCTGCGCTGCAGCGGGCATCGATCGCCGCAATCGATCCGGCGGCGACGACCCGTGCCGCGCGCGATTTGTCGTCAGATCGCGCCGGACAGAAGCGCGGCGCGCAGCTGCAACACGGATCGCCGCGTCCGCCTGAACCGTGACGCGTGCCGGATCAGCCACCAATGGTTGCCGGCGCCACCGCGCGCGATGGCATCCAGGACGCGCCGTTCATCGGCATGGCCGGCGATGACGTGCCGCAGCCAGAGGATATGGTCGCGATACCAACCCGAACGCGTCAGGCGGAATTTGGCGATCACATCGCCCCATCCGCGCCGCGCGCCATATAGATTGGATGCGTGCTGGCGATACACGATGCCGGAGGCCGGATCGCGGAACCACTTCAGGCCGTGCGAGCGGCAGATGGCATAGACGATCCAGTCGTGCGACGCGCCCGGGCACAAGGGCGGGGCCTTTGCGATCACCGCGGCCGCCAGCTGCGCGGCCTTGGCGGTCAGCACATAGGTGCATCCGGCCGACGCGCCCTGGAACAGATAGTCGAGGTCCGCGTCCGCCCCTTCCTTGTGCAGCATCCAGGCGGCGTTGCGGCCCTGATGATAGGCGATGAGGTCCGACGAATAGCCGTCCACGCCATGCCGGGTCATGGCCGCGATCGCATGGGCTAGCTTGTCGGGCATCCACACATCGTCCTGGTCGGCGAAGGCGATGTAGTCGTGTTGCGCCAGATCGACGTCGGCCAGCAAGGCAAAGAAGCTGCCGGTTGCCGATCCGGTGCGGATCCCGCGATTGTCGATGGTGGTGATCTGGTGGGGAAAGCGGTCGGCCAGCCGGGCGACGATGTCGGTGGTCGCATCCTGCGACCCGTCGTCGCGCACATAGACATGCACGTGCACGTCGCGCTGCCACAACAGCGACAGCAGCTGGTCCTCGCAATGAGCCGCGCCGTTGAAGGTCGCCAGCAACACGCCCACTGTTGGAGTCACGGTACGATCCACCAAAACACCGCTCGCTTCATGGTTGCAGACCGCAGCCGTCCGCTGCGTGTCGTAAAGGCCGCCTGGCGCGGCTGCTCCGCTGCCTGTGCCTGTAACGCGTATCGCAGGGCACACAAGATCGCGGGCGGACGGGAGATCGGAGCCATTCTGGCGCCGATCTGGACATTTGTCGCATTATGGTTACGGAAGGCGGCCTGCTTTTTGAACGCCAAGCGACCGCTTCCCCACGCGGGGCAGGGTGGACCATTCACGGGACGGTATTTTCTGTCTGAACCTTCCGAGACGGCCGCCAGGCAGGCGTCAGGCAGATGGACGGGTGTCAGGGCTGTCCCGATAACCGCATCGTCCGCACGGGCGTACGCGAGCGGATCGCCGTCATGTCCGGCCGTCGCCACGCAAGGGCAGGGTACGGCTGATTGCCGGGCGGCGTCACCCATGACAAAGCATGACCGATGGATGAAGCGCGCGCGTGCCGCATCCATGGGTGCCAGTTATCCGGAGTGAATCGATGCGTTTGATTGCCGATCCCCTGCTGGCCCTGCCAAGGGGATCCAAGCGGGTGATGGCCGCAACGATCGACATGGCGTTATGCGCGCTGACGATCTGGATGGCCTATTACCTGCGGCTTGGCTATTTCATCTCGCTTGCGGGCCGGCCCAGTGTCGCGGTGGGGCTGTCGATCGCGCTTGCCTTGCCGGCCTTCCACGTCGCGGGCATGTATCGCATGGCGTTTCGGCGTGCCGGCGCCGAGATGATCCCGGTCGCCGCGCTGGCCTGCGCGGCTTATGGCCTGTGCTATGTGACGATCATCTCGGCCTACGCCTTTGACAACATCCCCCGTACGATCGGCATTGTTCAGCCGATCCTGCTGTTTCTGGCAGTGTGCGGCGTGCGCCTCACCGTGGGCTATGTGCTGGGAGGGCGGATGCAGCGGCGGTTCGACGCCAGGCCGCGTAGCCGCGTCCTGATCTATGGCGCGGGTTCCTCCGGGCGTCAGCTGGCGGTCGCGATTAGCGACAGCCGCGAATCCCACGTCCTTGGCTTCATCGACGATGATCGCTCAATCCAGGGGACGCGGGTCAATGGCTTGCGCGTCTATGCGCCCAACGATCTTGCCGCCCTGGTGGAAAGCAAGGGGATCGACGACATCCTGCTCGCTTTGCCTTCCGCCTCACGCCAGAGGCGCAACGAGATCATCCAGGATCTGCGACCCTTGTCGGTGAGCGTGCGTACGCTGCCCGGGCTGATGGATCTGGCCCACGGCCGGGTCGAGGCAAGCGACCTGCGCGAACTCACCATAGAGGATCTGCTCAGCCGCGATCCGGTCGATCCGGACATGAACGTGGTCCGGGGCAAGGTGGCAGGCAAGACGGTGCTTGTCACCGGCGCCGGCGGGTCGATCGGAAGCGAATTGTGCCGGCAAATTCTGGCAGCCGAGCCGGCGCGGATCTTGCTGCTGGAACAGAGCGAATTCGCGCTCTACGCGATCCACCGCAATCTCGACGAGGTTTCACAGATCGAGATCGTGCCCTTGCTGGGCTCCGTGACCGATGAATTCCGCGTATCGCAGATCATGCAGGCCTGGCGGCCGGACATCGTCTTCCACGCGGCTGCCTACAAACATGTGCCGCTGGTTGAGCACAATCCGCTCGAAGGATTGCGCAACAACGTGATCGGCACCCGCCGTGTCGCCGAACTCGCCGTCAAGTTCGGCGTGAAGGACCTGGTTCTTGTCAGCACCGACAAGGCGGTGCGGCCGACGAACATCATGGGCGCCACCAAGCGGCTGGCCGAGCTGATCCTGCAGGGGTTGGCGGCGGAGGAAACCGGCACGCGTTTCTCCATGGTCCGGTTCGGCAACGTCCTGGGATCGAGCGGATCGGTGGTGCCGTTGTTCCGCGAACAGATCCGGCAGGGCGGACCGATCACCATCACCCACAGTGACATCACACGCTATTTCATGACGATCCCCGAGGCTGCGCAGCTGGTGGTTCAGGCAAGTGCAATGGCATCGGGCGGGGAAGTGTTCGTGCTCGACATGGGCGAACCCGTGCGGATCGCCGATCTGGCCCGCAACATGATCGAATTGTGCGGTCTGACGGTGCGGTCGGCGGCCAATCCGCTTGGCGACATCGAGATCGTCACCATCGGCATGCGCCCCGGCGAGAAGCTGTACGAGGAATTGCTGATCGGGAACGATCCGCGGACCACGGCCCATCCCCGCATCATGATGGCATCCGAACACCATATTCCCTGGGCGACGCTGGAGCCGCAGCTGCGCACGCTGGAGGTGCTGATCGACACGGGGGCGGTTGCGGCAGCGCGGGGCCTGCTGTGCGAGCTGGTCGAGGAATTCACGCCGGCGAGCGACATCGTCGATCTGGTGTCGTTGCACGTCGCGTCGGACCAGGCGGTCGGCGAACCGCTGTAGCTGACAAGGGCATCATGAACGCGACATCATCCCGCCGCCGGCACGCCTAGGTTGACCATTCCCATGCCCAACGCATCATCCGTTCGCCTCCTGCGCAGGCCAAGCCTGCCCTTTGTTCTGTTTTGCGTGTTTCTGGCCGTTCTGTGGCTGGCGGGCGGGGCAGCCCGCGCCAACGTCTTCGGTCAGGTCGTCGTGCGACTGGCGGCGGTGGTATCGCTGTTCGTCTTGGTGCTGTTCGGCGATCAACCGGTGATGGCCCGCGCCCGGCCAATCTGGTGGCTGCTGTTTGCGGCCATCGGCCTGGCGATCATCCAGTTGATCCCCTTGCCGCCGGCGCTGTGGCAGGTGCTGCCGGGGCGTGCGATGTTTGCGGAGGCGACGCTTGGCCATCCGCAACCCTGGCGTCCTCTGGCGCTTGTGCCGGGCACCGCTATCAATGCGCTTGCATCGCTGCTCGTGCCGCTGGTCACGCTGGCCATGGTGAGCAGCATTCGGCAGGACGAACGCGCTTTGCTGCCCGGCGCGATCCTGCTCATGATCGTCGCCGCCAACCTGCTTGGTTTGTTGCAGCTTTCGGGAGCCGGCTTCAATAATCCGCTCATTAACGACAGCGTCGGCGAAATGAGCGGCATCTTTGCCAACCGCAATCACTTCGCGCTTCTTCTGGCACTGGGCTGCCTGCTGGTGCCGGCTTGGGTGTTCGCCAGCGGCAACCGTTCGCGCGGGCGGGCGGTGATCGGGCTCGGGCTGGCGCTGCTGTTCCTGCTGACGATCCTGGCGAGCGGCTCGCGCGCGGGGCTGTTGCTGGGTGCGCTGGCGCTTTGCGGCGGGATGCTGGTGGCGCGGGGCAGCATCAGGCGGGCATTGCGCCGCGCGCCGGCCTGGGCGTTTCCCGCGCTGATCGCGGCTATTGTCGCGGTGGTCGGCGCGTTCGTGCTGATCAGCGTTGCGGCGGATCGTGCGGTGTCGATCCAGCGGATTTTCGAGATCAGTGCCGGTCAGGATATGCGTGGCCGCGCCCTCCCTACCGTATGGGCTATGACGCTTGGCTATTTCCCCGTGGGCACGGGCCTGGGCAGCTTCGATCCCGTGTTCCGCATTCACGAGCCGTTGGCACTACTGAAACCCACCTATTTCAACCATGCGCATAACGATCTGCTCGAAATCGTGCTCGATGCCGGCCTGCCGGGACTGTTGTTGTTGATGGCTGCTTTGACATGGTGGGGGTGGGCGAGCATCGGGGCTTGGCGGGCCGGAACCGCTGGAACCGAGGTCGCCCTGGCTCGAATCGGCTCCATCATGCTGTTGTTGATGGTGCTGGCCAGCGCCTTCGACTATCCGGCGCGCACGCCGACGATGATGATGATGATCGTGGTTGCTGCGCTGTGGCTGCATGGGGACCAGCCGGCCCGACGTAGCCAAGCTTTACCTCGGACCGAGCGCTAACTATGGCCCTGCAGTCCCTAACCTGAAAGCATCGCAGCTGCATGCGTAGAATTTTGTTCGTCCTGCTGGGCGCTTCGGTCCTGACGGGCTGCGGAGGCCGCCAGCCGCTGGTATCCACGCAGCGGCTGACCGTTGTAGAGAATGACACGAGCTTGCCTGCTCCCGCGCGAAGCGATCTGATCGCGGGCGACCGACCAGCGCTGATCGGCCCGTTGGACACCATTCAGATCGATGTGTTCAACGTGCCGGACCTAAGCCGGGAAGTGCAGATTGATGCAAGCGGACGCATCGCGATGCCGCTGGCGGGCACGATTGATGCGCGCGGCAAGACGGCCGGCGAACTGGCCACAGCGATCGAAGATGCCCTGCGCGTGCGATATGTCCGCAACCCGGAGGTCACTGTCAACATCAAGGGCTCGGTCAGCCAGGTCGTCACGGTCGACGGACAGGTGCTGGAGCCTGGGCTCTATCCGGTCACCAATCAGATGACGCTGATGCGCGCCATCGCCTCGGCAAAGGGCTTGTCCGAATTTGCACGCCAGGATGATGTGGTCATCCTGCGGACGGTGGAAGGCCGCAAGATGGCCGGGCTCTACAACATCGGCGCCATCCGGCGCGGCATGTATGACGATCCGGAGATCTATGCCAACGACGTGATCGTTGTCGGGGATTCTCCACAACGACGGCGGTTCCGCGATCTGGTATCGGTTGCGCCCATACTTGCAGCTCCGCTTATCGCGGTCCTGCAGTAATCGTACGCTTTCAAAGGCCTTTTGTAGACATGAACCTAGCGACAGCCATTGCACCCGGCGGCGCACAGCTGACTGGGGCGGCTTTCAGCAAGCAGCCGGTGCCCGAGCCTGCGTCGATGCCGATGCTGCGGCAATATCTGCGCATGGTGATGCGGTGGCGGTACGTCATTCTGTCGATCATCGCCGCGTGCATCTTGCTGGGGCTGATCATCACCTTGTTGATGACGCCCAAATATACGGCAACCGCTTCCATCGAGGTGCTGCGTGAGTCCAGCAAGGTCACCGACATCCAAGGCGTGGAGCGGGAAGCCAGTCTGGCCGATCAGGAATTCTACCAGACGCAATACGGACTGCTGAAATCCCGTTCGCTGTCGGAGCGGGTGGCGCAGCAGCTGAAGCTGGTCGACGACCCCAAGTTCTTCGACCAGTTCGGTGCCGCGGCGGATACACCGGCCTTCAATGTGGTGAACGGTCGCTATCCGGCGGGCGGAAGGCTGGAGCGGCAACGAGTGGCGGGCAAGGTGCTGCGCGACAACCTGTCGATCACGCCAACGCGTCTGTCGCGGCTAGTGGACATCTCCTTCACCAGCCCGGATCCGACCTTTTCCGCGCAGGTGGCGAATGCCTGGGCCGAGAACTTCATCCAGACCAATCTGGAGCGCAAGGTTCAGGCTACGTCCTACGGCCGCAATCTGCTGCAGCGGCAATTGGCGCAGGCGAAGGAACGGCTCGACGCATCGCAACGGCAGCTGGTGAACTATGCGTCCGCCCAGCAGATCATCAACCTGCCGGCGCAGTCGGGTGACGGCAGGGCGACCGCGGAGCGTTCGATCGTCGCAGACGATCTTGCCACGCTCAACGCCGCTCTGTCACAGGCGGTGGCCGAGCGTATCCAGGCTGAGGCGCGGTTCCGCCAAGCCGGTGCCGCAGGCGCCTCGACCGAGGCGCTCCGCAACACCGCAATCAACAATCTGCGTCAGCGGCGCGCCGAGCTTGCTGCCGATTATCAGCGGCTGATGGTGCAGTTCCAGCCCGATTACCCGGCCGCCAAGGCGGTTCAATCGCAGATCGACCAGCTCGACCGTTCCATCGCCCGCGAGGAGGGGCGCGTGTCCGGTTCGCTCGAAGCCGACTTCCGCGAGGCGCGCGAGCGCGAGCGCGGACTGCAGAACAAGGTTGATGCTTTGAAGATGAGCTATCTCGATCTTCGGCGGCGAAGCATCCAGTACAATATCTACCAGCAGGAGGTGGACACTAACCGCGCATTGTATGACGGCCTGCTGCAGCGTTTCAAGGAGATCGGCGTCGCTGGCGGTGTGGGGATCAACAACATCTCGGTGGTGGACATCGCCGACAGCCCGCAGAAGCCGTCAAGCCCACGTCTGCTCCTGAACCTTCTGCTCTCACTGCTGGTGGGCATTGGCCTTGGTGCCGTTACGGCCTTTGCGCTTGAACAGATCGACGAGGCGATCGCCGATCCAGCCGAAGTGGAGCGGCGGCTCGGATTGCCATTGCTGGGATCGGTGCCGAAGGTTGACGGCTCGACGCCCAAAGAGGCGCTGCTTGATCGCAAGTCGGACTTGTTCGATGCATACCTTGCAGTTCAGACGAGCCTGGCCTTCACCACCGAGAACGGCATTCCGCGCACGTTTGCGGTGACGTCCACGCGCCCGGCCGAAGGCAAGTCGACCACTGCGCTGGCGCTGGCGACCACGCTGTCGCGTGGCCAACGCAAGATCCTGCTGGTCGATGGCGACATGCGCTCGCCATCGATCCACCAGATGGGCGGCGTCGATCATGACCGCGGATTGAGCAACTTCCTGGCCGGCGACGACGATATTGCCACCATGCTGTTCCCGATGCAGGATCTGGGCTTCATGGCCATGTCGGCGGGGCCGATCCCGCCGAATGCGGCCGAACTGCTCACCGGCAATCGCCTGGCGGTTCTGGTGGAGCGGCTCCTGGAACAATATGATCATGTCATCATCGATTCGCCGCCGGTGATGGGTCTGGCCGACGCGCCGCTGATCGCCAGCCGTGTCGAAGGCGTGATCTATGCGGTGGAATCGCACGGCATCCGGTCGAGCCTGGTGAAGACCGCGCTCAACCGGCTGGTGAGCGCCAATGCGCGCATCTTTGGCGGCGTGCTGACCAAGTTCGAGGCGCGCAAGGCGCATTACGGCTATGGTTATGAATATGGTTACGGCTATGGTCGCGAGCGTGACGAAAAGGCCTGAGCGGCCATCCGGGGGCGGCAGCCGACTTGCACGCCGCTTCCGAAAGCAATGGCCGGCCCGCGTGGGGCTGGCGGCGCTGGTCGCCGTGCTGGGCTATGCCAATGTCAGCTTCACGCTGGCCGAGGCGCTGCGGCGAGATGCCGGACGGGCCTATGCGCTGGCGCCTTACGATGGACGCATGACGGCGCGCTGGGCGGGCGTTTTAAGCGGTCCCGAAGCGACCGCATCCGATCGTCTTCGCGGCGACGAGCTGGCACGAAAGGCATTGCGGCAGGATCCGGTGAATGTTCCCGCTGCCGCGGCACTGGGATTCAACGCGCAGGAACGCGGCGACGCCGCCACGGCCCGCCGCGCCTTCGCCTATGCGGAGCGGCTGTCGCGCCGGGATCCCATGACGCAATTGTGGGGCATCGAAGAAGCGGTGGCCCGCAACGACATTGGGGATGCCGTTCGCCATTACGACATTGCGTTGCGTGTCAAACCCGAGCTGGGCGAGGTCCTGTTTCCGGTGCTGGCGGCGGCAAGCGTCGAAGCCCCCGTTCAGGCGCAATTGGTGCGCACGCTTACCGCCAGGCCGCCGTGGAGCGAGGGCTTTGTCAGTTTTTTGGCCACCCGGGGGACGGACCCGCAGGCCACGGCCGTGCTTCTTCAGCGTCTCGACCGTGCGGGCGTGAAAGCGCCCAACGCCGCCAAAGCGGCTTTGCTGAATGCCTTGTTCTCCAGCGGCCAGAGCGACCGGGCATGGGCCTATTATGCCACGATCCGCGCCGGCGTCTCGCGCGATCGGGCGCGCGATCCGGGCTTTACCGGGCAGCCCGACGTGCCGACGTTGTTCGACTGGGTCGTGGTGGGCGACGGCGGGATCGTCGGCACGATCGGAAAGGGGGGCTTCGACTTTTCCGCACCGGCCAGTGTCGGCGGGCCGATGCTGCAGCAGGTCCAGCTTCTGCCCCCGGGCGATTATCGATTGCGCGGACATAGCAGCGATGTCGATCAGCCGGACGGCGCCCTCCCTTATTGGGCGCTGGTGTGCCAAGGCGGAAGGGAATTGGGCCGCGTGACGGTATCCCGGTCCAGCCAGTCGGAAGGCCGCCATGCGGGCATGCTGCGCGTACCGCAGGACTGCCCGGTCCAGACACTGGTGCTCGTCGCCCGGCCGTCCGACAATATCGCGGGGCTGTCGGGTCGCATCGATCATGCGGCGCTGGAACCGCTTTCGCGCGGAGGACGGACGTGAGAGGGATGGCTGAAGCTATCATGCTGGCGGCATCGCTGGTCGCGGCGCCTGTGGCGGCACAGGAAGCGGCAGCCGGACGTGTCACCAGCTCGTCGGTGGGAGATGTCGGGCAGCGTCGCGCGAAAGCGGTAGCCGGCGTTGCACCGCTCGCGCGCGTGAACACCCGCCTCCAAAACCGCATCGAGGCACGCCTGCGCACCAGGGTCGATCGCAATCAGGCTCCCGTTATGGATTCCAGCTCTGGTTACGACGTCGCCGCCCGGGTGATCAGCCAGACCGATAGCCCAAGGTAAACCAGATATCATCTGGACGTGGCGCGCGACCTCGCATCCGCGATGCAGTGCGATCCGAAGCTGATGGAGCAGGCGGCGAGTGGCGACACGAAAGGAGCGGCGCGGGCGATGGCTGAGGAGCAGCGTGTCTGGCTCGATCCGGACGCGCGTGCCGATCGGTTCATCGTAGGCTGACAAGCGATGCAGCGCCAGCGCATTCAGCTGGAGCGCGCCGGCGACACCGCAGGCGCCGAGAAGCTGCGCGGACGCATGGCGCAGGCCATAGGCGGGCTCGCCCGTGATCCACAGCTCGAATCCGCGCTACGTCACCGTGCGCCCGAGTTGGAGCTAAAATCGGGGAAGATCGGGCGATCAGCGACGCTTTGACGAAATCGCTAAGGCCGGAACGTGATCGCGACTGGGGATTAAGCCGACAGGTGGCTGCGACGTGGCGCGGATGGCAGTCGATTGTAAATGTTGCGCCATCAATCCTGGGATCAAACACCTAAAGCATTCGACTGGTTGATCTGAGGGACAAGAGACTGATCCGTCCGTACGGTCGACATGTCGTGTTGCCGCAATCTTGCTCCTAAACCGTCACAACAGCGGTGTAAGCTCGGTCGCGCTGCCATTTTCAGGATTGCGATTCCCGAAAGCCGCACCAGCGAATTCGCCTTCTAGGTTCCCGATGACTGGAAAAGACCGCCGCGTCATCGCTGGTCATCCCAGCCCAAGCCCGGGCAGAAGGTCGTGCCGAACGTTCTGGCCACCTATGATCGCCTCCCCGCTGACACCACGCTGGAAGCATTCGTCGACATCAGGTGAGCGAGCTGATGCGCGGCGCCAAATGGTTTGCGCTGAAGAGGCGGCGGGCGATCACGCTGGCCGGGCGCGCGGGGAGGAGGTGGTGTTCCAATGGGATGCCGGCGCCGGGTTGCTGCGCCAGCGCCAGTTCTATTTCGCGCTGCCGGATGGGCGCATCATCACCGTCGTCAACACCGCCACCGATGCTGAATTTGACGCGACGGACTAGATATTCTCCCATCCTCAACAACTTCACTTGGTTCTGATGTAGGAGGGGCGGGGTGGAAGCCGCACTAGCCGCCGCACGGATCGGGAACGAGATCGAGCATTCCAATGCGACGCTTGGATTCGCGGTGGGGGCTGCGGTGGGGCTTGGTGTGGGCGTGGCGATCCTTGGCGGGTGGTTGCGGCGCCGTTCACAGGCGGCCTGTCGCTATGCGCGTCGGTCGCCGCGGTAGCGGCGCTGGGGGGATCGTCGCAGGTGTGGGCGCGGGCGCTGCGGCAGGGGGCCTTGGCGGGCTGATGACGGCGCCCGCCGGGCCGATCACGTCCGGATCGTCTAACGTGTTCATCAACCGGCGCGCGGGTGATCGACGTGGTCGCCTGCACCAAGCATTCCGCGCCGCCAGCGCATCGCGCAGGGCAGCAAGAGCGTCTCGATCAAGGCGTCAGGCCGGGAAAGCCCCGCTTAGCCGCTTTCAACGAGCGTTCGGATCGTTGCCATGGACAGGAACAGCCTCAAAGGCTTGGACGGCAGCGGCTCAAAGCCATAGCTGATATAAAGCGCTAGGCGCCTCGCCACCGCATCGGGATCGCCGCAGTCGAGCACGTCGAGCATGACAACGGCTATGCCCAGCGCCTCGGCCGCGCCAGCTAAGCGTATCAGGCAATCCATTAGCAGATCGCCACCATAGCCCCGTCCTTGATAACGGCTATCGACGCCGATCATCGAGATATAGGCGGCCGGGATACTGCCATGGGCGGGGCGGCTGCGGGCAAATCGCTCGGGCAACTCGGTGTAATCAATGGCATGAGCATTGACGGCGTAGAAGCCGATCAGCACGCCTTCGGACCCGACCATCACGAACGTGCGGGCGTTGCCGGCCTTGGTTAGCTTGTTGGCGGTCCGGCGGAAGAAGTTGTCGACCTGGTCGATGCCACAGGAGAAGGCCGTTCGGTCGTGCTTGGTCGGATCGAGCGGCTCTATGATGAAGGACTTTGATCCTTGGAGCGCCGTCACTTGCTGATGATCGTCTCACGGTAGCGCGCAAAGGCTGCTCGCAGCCGATCGGTGGGTGCGGGGGGCGTATCGAGCGCGGCGAAGAACGCCTGATGATCGACCTGCTGCAAGCTGGTGCGCTCATGCGCTGCGATCGTCTCCAACGCCGACCGATAAGCGGCGTTCATGGTGAAGACGGAATCGTCCACACCGGAAAGCGCGGCAGCCTGCTGGATGGCGTGCTTGATACGCGGCTTGATGCGGAAGTTCATCCGCTCGCTGCTGCGCTCTTCAACGACGCCGATCTGGTCCTGGAAGCCGAGCATGGCACACCTCATTAAACTTTCACGCGATGTACGTCGTTTAAACGTACATTTCAATGATGTTTAGAAGCTGTGCGACTTCTATCGTGGTCATCGCACCGGTCAGCGGTGTTTGGTATTGCGCGCGGTGCATGGGAGAGGGCCGGGTATCAAGTCCGCGCCGCTGCACTAGCAGGTATTTCAGCCGAAAAGCTCAGAGGTGGTTCGGGCATTGCGTCACGCACCATCGCCAGCATGGAGCGGCAGTGAGAGCTGGGCAGGGGAAGGATACCGCGGTGTGCCTGTCGGCGTCAGGGCAAGCGAACGGGGCAGGTGAGGCGATACCCTAATGCTCACCGTCGATCCCTTGGCCGGTGTGTACGATTACGCCCGATCGAACAGGCGGGCGAACTCGCGCTGATCATAATAGCGGATTTTCTGCGCCCAAAGCGGGCGTTCGCCCTGGCGTAGCAGCAGGAGAGTGTCCGCCGGCATCCGCATGATTTCGTCGGGCGTCACCAGCCTGCGCGTGGCGACGTGACCGCTGACGCTGGCCGAGTGATCCGGGCTGTCGAACCAGCTCGTTTTATGGGGCGTGCTGACGGTCCCATACTTGATGGTGGTGTCGCCGATCGTACGCGAGAGCATGTCGACGGTCGCATGATCGTTGACCCCGAACGCCTCGACCCCGACGGCATTGGACAGGAAGGTGCCGGCGCGCTCGCCGTAGAGCGCGCGGAGCTGGTGCATGTCCTGGAGGATCGGCCAGAGCTGGAGGCCGTAGCCGCCATCAGGCCTGTCGCGCGTTCCGCCGGCTTCAGTCGGCCGAGGGCGGCAAACTCATCGAGCAGGGAACAGCACGGGGCTTGCTGGGCGGGCAGGGGACCGCGCCATGTCGGTGACGGCCTGCCCGACCAGCAGCCGCAGCCAGCGCGCATAAATAATCGAGCCGATCGGGCGGCAGGCACAGGAACACCGTGCGTGGCCGCTCCTTCAGGTCTGCGAACCGGAAGTCAGACGCCGAGGTGCTGTCCACCAGGCGGGGGCTGTCCATGAAGTGGGTGTGGCGCTGCGCCGAGGAGAGCACGCCCGCGGCCTCCCGTTTGACTTGTCGACCTGGCGGTTGGCGGCGCGCGCGATCAGACCGCTGACGCCGGTGCTGGCCTGCATGTCGGCGAGCAGTGCGGCGAGATCGGCGGGATCGCGGGTGAGCTTGTCGTGCACGGTCGCCAGCGTGACGCGGGTAGGGGGCTCGTGGACGACGGTGTGCAGGATCACGCCGGCGATCAGCGCCCTGGTCGAGCGTCAGCAGGTTGGGGATGATCGTGCCGAGGCCCTTACCCGACCGGAGTGGAGGCCATCGTCAGCAGATGGGCGGGGCCGTCGTAGTGCAGCAGCTTGCCGGATCCGATGGGGCGGTCGATCAAGAGGCTTCGTTTTCCCGAAGCCGGCGCACGTCCGCCCGATCGCCGAAGCGGGCCAAGCCGAACAGCGAGCTGCGCCGGTTCGCGGCGCGGCGATTGAAGCGCCAAGCCAGGAACAGAATCACGCTGGCAAGCAGGAACGGAATGTCGGTGGCAATCTCGCCATAGCCGAAGATGCCCTTAAGCCAGTTATGGTTGGCGAACAGCACGACCGGGGCGACGAACCTTGCGAACAGCGGGCTGATCCGCCCGCCGGGCATCAGCCGGCCCGCTCCAGCGGTGTGATCGCCAGCCCCGGATCGGCGTCCGGATGATCGTAAAGCCTCAGGATGATTTGCGTGGCGAGGAGAGGAGGTACAGCCTCGTCGCGGAGCATGTCGAACAACGCGTTATCGTCCGGCTCCATCGCCATGCCCTCGATAGCGAGATTGGCGCGAGATTCCGCGTCATCCTCGCGCCACATCGCGGCTTCCGCAGGCGTGCCGCGTACATAGCCGAGCGCGCGCACTTCCGTCCGGAGCGCGTCAAGGTCGAGCGTCGTCATGCCACCGTCTCCCTGCCTTCTGCTTCCGCGTCGAAGGCACGCTTGCCGCGCCGTTTCCACAGCGCGAGCATGTCGCCACCATCGTCGCCGCGAACACGGCCAACCAGCTCCAGCAGCGCGCCGTAAATGGTGGCGCGATCGTCGTCGGTGAGATCGACCAGGCCGGCCTTTTGGACTAGGCCGCCCAGTTCGATCAGATGGCGGGTGCGTTCGCGCCGTTGCACGACCCAGCTCCGCGTATCAGTCCGACGCCGCGCCGCTTCCAGACGCCGGATCAGCGCTCGGTTGCGCTCCTGTGCTGTCGCCGTTGCCGTCAGCAGTCCGCCTACCTTTGCGCCCGCGCCGCTGAAAGAAGGCGGCGCCCTTCGCACGCCACGCCTCCTTCGCTTCCGCTTTCTGCGAGGCAACGGCGTCGAGCAGCGCGCCGGCGAGCGTTTCCATGTCGAGCGCATCCGCGCCTGTGGAAGTAACAAGCTGGCCGAGCTGTTCAACACGGCGCGCCTTCAAGGCACGCGCCTTGCTCTCCAGCGCCTTCAGCTCCGCGTCATAGTCTCGCACCTTGCGCATGGTGCCTCCATTCTCCGCGTCAGTACCGCCGCAGCCTAGCAAAACGATAGGGGAGGGCAAGCCACATCAGTAGGCACCACTAGGTCAATCAGGAGGAGCGAAGCGAACTTTTGAGTGCGCGCTTATACACTCTTGCAAGTGTAGGCTTGTAAGTGCAGCATGCACGTTATTATGGCGATCTATCACTTCAGCGCCAAGATCATCAGCCGCAAGGTCGGCGCCAGCGCCGTTGCGGCTGCTGCCTATCGCTCAGCATCGGAGCTGTACGACGAGCGGCTTGGGCGCCATCACAACTTCTCAAACAAGGCCGGCGTCGTCCACTCTGAAATGCTGTTGGCAAAGGGAGCGCCCGAGCGTCTGTCGGATCGCACGACGCTGTGGAACGAGGTAGAAGCAGGAGAGAAGCGTGACGACGCGCAGCTTGCCCGCGAGGTGGAGTTCTCGATTCCACGCGAGATGAGCGAGAAGCAGGGCGTGAGCCTCGCCCGCGATTTCGTGGAACGAAAGTTCGTCAGCCAAGGAATGATTGCCGACCTCAACGTGCATTGGGACACGGCAACGGACGGCAGTCCCAAGCCGCACGCCCATGTCATGCTGACTATGCGCGACGTGGGCCCCGACGGGTTCGGCAACAAGAACCGCGGCTGGAACGATCGGGCATTGTTGAAGGACTGGCGCGAGGCATGGGCGGCGCATGTCAACGAACGCATGGCGGGGCTGGGGCTGGAGGGGCGGATCGACCATCGCTCCTATGCCGACCAGGGCATCGATCTGGAACCGCAGCACAAGATCGGACCGGCGGGAATGCGCCGGCTCGAGCGCGGCGAGGATGCCGAGCGCGCCGACGATCACCGGCGGATCGCGCGGGAGAATGGCGAGAAGATCGTGGCCGATCCGCGCATCGCGCTCGACGGCATTACACGGCAACAGGCGACCTTCACAACCCGCGACCTTGCCGCGTTTGCCTTCCGCCATTCTGACGGCAAGGAGCAGTTCGACCAGGTGATGGCTGCGGTGCGCGCCAGTCCCGAGCTGGTGGCATTGGGCAAGGACGGGCGCGACCAGGAGCGGTTCACATCCCGCGAGATGATCATGACGGAAGCGCGTCTGGAGAGGGCCGGCGACGAGCTGACGCGACGCGACGGGCATGGCGTTTCCGTGTCTCACCGCGCCGGCGCTCTGGAGGCCGCAGAAGGTCGGGGGCTGGTGTTGTCGGGCGAGCAGCGCGACGCCTTCGATCATATCACTAAGAGCCGTGGGCTGGCGTCGGTCATCGGCTATGCCGGCACGGGCAAGTCGGCGATGCTGGGCGTCGCGCGCGAGGCGTGGGAGCGCGAGGGCTACCAAGTGCGCGGCGCCACCCTGTCCGGCATCGCGGCTGAAAATCTGGAAGGTGGATCAGGCATTTGCTCCCGCACCATCGCCAGCCTTGAGCATGGTTGGGCACAGGGACGCGATCAGCTCACCCGCAACGACGTGCTGGTGCTGGACGAGGCGGGCATGATCGGCACCCGCCAGATGGAGCGGGTGCTGTCCCATGCCCGCGACGCCGGCGCCAAGGTTGTACTGGTGGGCGACCCGGAGCAGTTGCAGGCGATCGAAGCCGGTGCGGCGTTCCGGTCGATCGCCGAGCGCCACGGCGCGGCGGAGATCACCGAGGTGCGCCGGCAACGCGAGGACTGGCAGAAGGATGCGACGCGCGCGCTCGCCACAGGCCGCACGGCCGAGGCGATCCACGCCTATGACGGCCGTGGTATGGTTCACGCGGGTGACACGCGCGAGCAAGCGCGAGCCGCGCTGGTGGAGGGCTGGGATCGCCAGCGGCAGGCCGATCCGGACAAGACCCGCATCATCCTTACCCACACCAACGCCGAGGTACGCGAGCTGAACCAGGAGGCGCGTCAACGGGTGCGCGCATCGGGCGGGCTGGGCGAGGACGTGGGCGTCACCGTCGATCGGGGCGCGCGCGACTTCGCGGCCGGTGACCGGATTATGTTCCTGCGCAACGAGCGCTCGCTTGGCGTGAAGAACGGCACGCTGGGCACGCTGGAGCGCATCGAGGGCGGGCACATGGCGGTGCGGCTCGACGGGGGCGGGCGCGCCGCGTTCGACCTCAAGGACTACGCCGCGGTCGATCACGGCTATGCCGCGACCTTCCACAAGTCGCAGGGCGTGACAGTCGATCGCGCGCATCTTCTCGCCACCCCCGGCATGGACCGTCACAGCGCCTATGTCGGCATGTCGCGGCATCGTGACGGGGTGCAGCTCCACTATGGGCGGGACGACTTCGCCGACTTGGCGAAGCTCGCCCGCACGCTGTCGCGTGATCGCGCCAAGGACATGGCCGGTGACTATGCCGTGCCGTCCGACGAGGACCGGGCGCGCAGCTTCGCCGAACGGCGGGAGATACGCTGGCCCGAGCGCGCGCGGGAGATCGTCCACCAGGTCCGCGACAAGACCAAGGACATGTTCGCGGGATTCCGGCCGAAGCCTGCCGCCACGCCTGAGAAGGCAGCAACGCCGGATCGCACCGGGGCGGCGATTGGCGGCAAGCCGGACCAGGCCAAGGCGATCGAACGCTATGCGCGGGCGTCGGCCGACATAGGCCGGATGCGCGCGCAGGAGCTGCCGGTGCTGCCGCATCAGGAGAGCGCGTTGCGCCGCGCCAGCGAGGTGCTGGATCAGGTACGGCCCGATGCCGCGCGCGACCTCACTTCCGCGTTCCATCGCGATCCGGGGCTGATCGGGCAGGCGGCCGAGGGCAAGACCGGCGGTGCTGCGCGCGCGATGGCCGAGGAGCGCCGGGTGCGGCTCGACCCCGGCGCGCGCGCCGACCGGTTCGTGGAGAGCTGGCGGGGCCTGGCGCGCGAGCGGGCAGGCGGGGACCAGGCGCGGGCGGAAAAGGCCACCACGCGCATGGGCGCGATGGCCGAGAGCCTACGCCGCGACCCCGAGCTGGCAAAGGCGCTGGAGTGCCGCGCGCCCGAGCTGGAGCTGGAGCTGAAGCTGGAGCGCGGCCGGAGCATCGAGAAATCGCTGGAGCAGTCGATCGGGATCGGTCGCGAGCGTGACAGGGGCATGAGCCGATAAGAGGAAGACGTGATGGCGGATGACGAAGGGCCGAGTGAAGCCGCGCAGGCGTTCGAGGAGCTGCGCGCCGAGGTGACGCTGATGCGCCGCGCCGTCGAACGTCTGACGGCCGAGCGCATGGAGGTGACCGAGCCGCCCGACTATTCCGAGACGCTGGGCGTCATCGCTAACAACATCACCGCCACCGCGCAGCGCGTCGATATGCTGGTCAAAAGCCCTATGCTGGCGATGACGCCCGAACAGTTGGCGGGACGGATTACCGCGGCGGCGAGCACGGCGCGCCAGGAAGACCGGCAGACGATCGCTACGGCGCGCACCGGCCTGGAGGACGTGACCCGCCAGCTTCACGGTTATGTCGTATCGGCGCGGCGTGGTGACGAGCAGAACCGCTGGCTGATGTGGACCGCGATCGGCGGGATCGTGGTCGGCATGATCCTATGGGCGGTGTTCGCTGGCATTGTCGCGCGCGCCGTGCCCGCGAGCTGGCAATGGCCGGAGAAGATGGCGGCCCGCTCGCTCGACCTGCCGATGTGGGAAGGTGGTCAGCGTCTCATGCGGACCAGCGCGCCTGACGCTTTCGCCAGTATCGCGGCGGGAGATCGGATCGTTACCGCAAACCGGAAGGCGTTCGAGGCGTGTCAGAAGCGCGCGGTGAAGGCCGACACTGCTGTGGCATGCACGATAAAGGTTGGGAGATGAGAGCGCCAGCTACCAGGATCACATCACCCTAGCCGTTCAGGTGGGGCTTGGCTTGCATCACAAGCTTGCAGTCAGATGCAACGACGATCATCATGGCTGCTGAGCGCAGCTGCCAGACCCTATGCGTGCTGGTAAGCCTTGAGATCAGCGCGGTTCTGCTGCGATCACATAATCCGCGCCTGACGCCAGCGCGCCTTCCGCCTCGATCAGCGCCAGCGCTTCTGTCCGCAGCACCGCGGCGTGTGCCTCCAGCGCTGCGGCGAGCGTGCGGTCTGCGAGCCGGGTAATGCGCGGGGCGCACATCGCGATCTGCGCCTCCACGAAGCGTGCGCCGAAGCGGATCGGGAAGCGCTCTGCCGCGATCGGCTCGAAGCCCGAGCGGCGCAGATTGTCGATCACCCATTCGGCAGGATATTCACGGTATGGGCGCTCGCCGGCGAGCAGCAGGCAGGAATCGCGCAGTCGCCCGATCCGCCATACGATACGCGCCGGCGCCTCGGTGGGTTCGTCCGCGGGCACGTAGGGGTCGAGCCCGACCACATAGAGCCGCCCGCCCGTTAGCGGCCGCAGCCGCGCGAACAGGCGTTCCTGGAAAGCGCCGCCTACGGAGACGGTGGAGGTGTCGTTGTACGAGCCATGCACGCGATCCTCGCCAAAGGCAGAGGGCACGCGGTAATCGTCGCTCTCGCGGTGAACGCCCTCGACGCGCAGCGCGAAATTGCCCGCGCCCGCGGTGATCCCCCCGACGAGCGAGCGTTCGTCGTCAGCGGTGCCGAGCCGGCCTTCCGCCACGCCCTCGATCCCGTTCACCGGGATGGCGGTGGGGATCTTGGAATCGAGCAGATTGACCGCGCCGCCAATCGCGCCGCCACAATACAGCAGCGTTGCGGGGCCACGCAGGACCTCGATCCCGCGCAGCAGCAGCGGCTCGGTGACCACCGCATGGTCGGGCGAGACGCGCGAGGCGTCGGCGATTTCCGATGCGTCGGACAGGATCTGCACGCGCGGCGCCGTCTGGCCGCGGATCACCGGACGGCTGGCGCCACCTCCGAAATTGTCGAAATTGACGCCCGGTTGCCCCGCTAGCGTCTCACCCAGGGTGGCGGTGCGGCGATGCACCAGCTCGTCGCCGGTCAGTGTCACCACCGGCGTCACCGTCTCGTCGGCGCGCTGGCGCAGCGGCGATGCGGTGACGAGGATGTCGTCGGCGCGATGCGCGCCATCGGTGCGCGCTGTGTCGGCCTGTGCGTGCGCGGGCAGCGCCGCCAGCGTGCCCAGCGCCATCGTCGTCGCCGCACCCGTCAGCAGAATGGTTTCCGTGATCATATAAGCCCTTCCCCGGAACAGCGAGGGGTTATGTCACAAGATATCATTACGCTCAATGCCGGCGAGGTAACGAGATCTAAAACAACAAAGGGGGCCGCAGCCCCCTTTGCGAGCGTCGATGCGCTCAATCATCTGGTACCGCCCTCGTTGTGACGCGGACGATACCAATGAGTCTTAGTTGCTGTCCGCGTCGTCGTCGCTGTCAGCGATCACGACGATGCCGGCGATAACCGCGGCAGCGGCGAGAACGGCGATGATGACGCCGCCGCCAGCTGCCTTGTCCGCCTTCGCGGAGGTGGAAGCCACACGAGCCGACTTGGTGACCGAGAGCGACGACGCGGAGTTGGCAGGAGCAGCTGCAACCGGAGCCGCGACGAGAGCAGTGGCAGCGACTGCTGCGAGGTACTTGGAGATCATGGAAGGCCTTTCCAAAAATGAGGCGCCGCAATGGATCAACGCACGACCAATGTCGATCCGTTTCGTGGGTGTGTCGGGTCGATGTGAACTATATCACAGAGCCTTAGGGAAGCGTGCGGTGCTTCGTCCGCAGCGGCCCCGTTGTGAGCGCCGCGCTCTTCAAAGGGAGCTCGAAACAGGCGCAGCGCTCACGATCGACCCAAGCTGTTACTAGGTGCCGGCGGTGCCTGTTCGGCCAATTACCCGAGTAACACAAGAAACATTTCAGAAGGCAACGGATCGGCGTGGCTGCTCGCCGCGCGGCCGAAGCCCGCGCACGATGTTCTGCGTGGCAAATGATTTTCCTCTTTCGTTCTGCCGCCGATTGACTCAGAATCATGGCCATGCCGATCCGCCCCGACCATCGCTGGCTGTATCCGATCGACTGGCGCGAGCTCTCGCACTTCGTCCGCTTCCAGCGTGCCAAGGGGCGGTGCGAGCATTGCGGGCGGCCGCATGGCGCACGGGTGCGGCATCTCGGCGACGGGCGCTGGTATGACGAGGAGCGGCGCTGCTGGCGCGACGATCGCGGGCGGCGCGTGCGCGGGCTGGTTTCCCCGGAGCGCATGCCGCGGCAGCTGCGCCTCGCGGAGCTGGCCGGCGAGCCGGCGCTGCCGTCCACCCGTGTCGTGCTGGCCAGCGCGCACCTCGACCATGATCCCGGCAACAACCATCAGCGTAACCTGGCGGCGCTATGCCAGCGCTGCCACCTGGCGCACGACCGCCCCGAGCACCGTCGCCGCCGCTGGGCCACCTTGTTTCGCCGCCGTGCGCTGGGGGATCTTTTCCTCGGCATCTATCGCTAGAGGCGTCGATCTGTATGCGTGTCGACATGTTCGCGCGGCCCTAAGATTATCGGAGCTGCCGCCGAGCGATGCACTTTATCCCCTTGATGCGTGTTATGCCGAACGAGACAACAAAGGGGAGTTTCTTCATGCGCTCAACGATGCTTGTTCCGCTTGCCGCCTGTGTGCTGCTCGCCGCCTGCGGCAAGGGCGAGGACAGCGTTTCCATGACCAATGCATCGCTGGAGGATGTCGCCAAGGCGCAGACCGCCAAGCTCCAGCCCGGCCAGTGGGAAATGCGGATAGAGCAGGTCAGCAGCGAGACCAGCGGTGGATCGGGCAACCTGCCCCAAATGCCGAAGGTTCCCGCCAGCAGCACCAAGGTCTGCTTGACCGAGGAGCAGGTGAACAATCCGCAGGGCATCCTGGGCGGGGCATCGCCGATGCAGAAGAACTGCGTCTATGACAGCTTCACCATGGCGGGCGGCAAGATCGACGCGAAGATGCGTTGCACCATGGGCGACATCAAGGTCGAGGGAACGAACAGCGGCACGTTCAGCGCAACCGAGATCGCCTCGGAATCGCACACCACCGTCACCGGCCTGCCGGGCGGGATGACAAGCAAGTCGCATCTCAAGATGAACGGCAAGCGGCTGGGCGAGTGCCAACCGGGCGACCTGAAGGCCGGTGACACCAAGGCACCCACCGCGACAAGCTGAGGCGGCGCAGTCCCGCGCGGCATGGAGATAGGCAGCCCGGCCGGGGCGATCTGTTCCAGGGCGTCCATCGATCGGTGGACACCAGGCGGAGGTCGCCGCATCCTGTACGATCGTGGCGACCAGCGGATCGGCAAATCGTTCATGTACCGTTCTTCGTTCCTCGATCGGCTCGTTCGGCGTTTGCGGGCCAACCGGCGCCCGCATCCCCCGGCGTCACCCACGCGCGAGTTGATGCCGCAGCCCGCCGACGATGCCGCGCCGCATCGCCTGCCGGCCCCGGACCCGACCCCGCTTCTGCCACTGGTCCGGCGGTTTGCGGCTCCCGGCTTCAGCTTCGGAACGTGGCAGGGTGGGGAGACGCGCGACGGGGTGATGCAGATGTCCTTTTTCGCGCTGTCGCCGGACGGAGAGGCATTCGTGACCGCCGCTTATCAGGGGCATTGGGTCCGGCCGGAGATCGACTGGTCGGGCTGGGCGTCCGGACCAGCCTACAAGAGCTTGCGAGGCGATGCCAATGCGCTGGCCGGGGCCAGCACCGACAAGATCGCGCATTTGCTGATCACGCTGATCCGCGGTGATCGCTGCAACGAGGGGATGCTTGCCACCGCGTTCGACTAGGGGCTGCTGATCCGCATCCTGGAGCGGTTTGCCGTGCTGGCGCGTGAGGGCGCAGCCGGGACGTTCACCCGGGAGCAGTGACGCTGGCGGCTATTGTGATACGTCACAGGTCGCTTGTCAGATGTGTCAACATGTAGGTTTGTCGGCACGTCTATACGTCAGGTTCCGTTCCGTCCGACTCCGCGATCGCTTCGACGTCCTCAAACACTTCCAGTGCGACGTTGACGAAATTCTCCGCTTCCAGTTGGATCAGCGGGATCGGGGCGTGCGCGGCATCGATCCGCTCGACCTTGTCGGCGGAGATGCGCACGAGGAACCGGTCGCAGTTACTCAGCACCAGCATGCGGATCGCGCGATTGTCATCGAGCGCGATATTCTCGACGATCCCTTCGTATGCGACGTTGGCTCCCTCATGCTCGAGCGTGGTGACGACATAGGCGATGATGAAGCTGTTCGCTGGGCGCGCCAGATCGACCCAGTGCTTGAGCCAGCCGAAGCTCGCCGCCTCGCGCAGGTCGCGCACCCAGCGCCAGCCGCTCGCACGATAGGCGACCAGTGCGACGATCAGCGCCGGCAGCAGCAGCGCCACGAACCAGGCGAGGAATGCGCCATCCCCTGGCACGCCGGCCGAGCGGCCGTTGGTCAGGATGACGCGATAGACGTTGGGATCGAAGGCGAGCGCCAGGCACTGGCCGCTCCACCGGCACAGCCCCGCCTGCACTACGAACAGCGCGGACAGCAGGATATGCCCCAGCAGCGCGCCGAAGACGATAACCAGCAGGCTGAAGGTCGATCCCGGCTTCTCGGGCGCCTGCGAAATGAGGTCGGAACGTTCGCCGGCGCGCAGGCCAGCCCATAATCCGAGACCCGGTGCTAGCAGCAGCAGCGCCAGGAACAGGGTGTAGCTGAAGCTCACGTGGACGGCGGTCTAGGCCGTCTTGGTCGCGGCCTCGGCGTCGTTCACGGCGTATCGGCCATCCACGGCGCTGCGCACCACGAACTTCCCGCCCTCAAAGGTCGCCGCATCCTTGGCCGCCTTCCAACTGCCGAAGCGAGCGCGGACGATATTGGCGGTCTCGATCGACTTCTCGGTGTTGACGCGCATGCGGGCCTCCGAGGAGCAACATAAGCGGTCCGGTCACCCGCGGCAATGCGCGCGTCGCCGTGCATGGTTTCACGGCATTCACTTGGGATCGAACGGCGTGATCCTCGCTCCTTCCACCTTCCACATGCGCCCCTCGCGGGTGGAAACCAGCACCGGCATGCGCATGCTGTAGGAGGTGAAGACGTGGATCTCGGTCGGCGCCGGGTCGAGCAGGTGGTTCACTGTCACCCCGACCGGCGTCGCGCCCGCGGGAAGTTTGGGCCGGGTGATGTTGAGGCAGCCGACGCTATAGGGGCGCGATGTCACCACGGTGCCGTCCGGGCCGACGATCACCCGGTAATGGCCGCCCACCGGATAGCTGTCGGCATCCTGCCGGGCCGACAGGAGGTATACCGCCACGGGTCTGGCACCGCGGGGCGGCAGCACCACGGTGTTGAAGGGCAAGGGCGTACACGGCTTGTACGCCCGCTCCGCCGCGTGCCGCGCCGCGATCTCGCGTGCGCGGGCCAGCACCATCTGGGCGTCCGTCAGGGCCACGGGGGTGGCGAGCACGTCCTGCCGGACGACCTTGCCGTCGCGCACGTCCGCCACGAAGAACGCCCGCGCTTCGGCCGCCGTGCCGCGATAATAAGTGACGCGCAGGATCTGCGGATCGGCCGCTTCGACCACATAGCCGCCCAGCGCGCCCAGCCGGTCCTTTGCGATCGCGGCGGTCAGCGCGTCGCTGCTCACCCAGGCTGCGCGATCGAAGGCATGAAGCATGGCGCCGATCGCCGATGCCTGCGCCATGCGCTGCTCAACGGTGGGAGCATTGGCCGCAGCAGGCGGGGCGGCTTCCCCGGCCTGTGCGGCGACCGAGGCGAGCAGGATTGGTGTCAGCAGCATGAAGCGTCTTCCTGTTCGCGCGTGAACGATATGGTTTGCGGCATGGCAGTTCCCTGTCGCGCGAGCCATAGCTGTAGCCGCTCGCAGACATAGCGGCGTCTGCGCGTCATCGGGGCGATTTATTGGTCACGCTACACCTGGCGGGACGGCCTCGACAGGTCGGTTGTGACACGATGGTCACGCTGAACCTGAGCAGCGAGGCTGTCGGTAAGACGATCGCCCCAAAAGCACGGCTGAGGCGTTGACCCACCTGAACGGGGGAGGGACGCCGATGTGTGCTGGTGACGACGAGAAGTGGATGCGGATGGCGATCGACGTCGCCCGCTCGAAGGGCTCGGACCCGTCCACCTCTCCCCTCGGGTGCGTGATCGTCCTGGATGGCAAGGTGATCGCGGCGGAACGCAACCAGACCCAAGAGCTGCCCGACGCCACCGCGCATGCCGAGATGATGGCGATCCGTCGAGCCCGCGAGGGCACCGGCGAACTGGAGTTGCGCGGTGCGACGCTCTACTCGACGCTGCAACCGTGCGGGATGTGCACGATGGCATCGATCTGGTCCAAGGTCGGCCGCGTGGTCTACGGTGCAGGGCGCGACGACGTTCACGCCATGTATTTCGAGGCCAGGCACGTCGATACACTGTCGTTCATCGGCGATGCTTATCGCGACGATATCGAGATCGAAGGCGGGTGCCTGCGCGAGGAGTGCGCCGAACTCTACTACGGTCCCGCTGCCGATCTACCCGAGGAGGAGCAGGCCAACCTATGAGCGATGTCGTCAACGTGAAGACCGCCAGCGCCGATGAACTGGATGCAGTTCCGGGCTTGCAAGGTCACGGGTTCGAGATCGTCCGCTACCGCGGCGAACGAGGGCGTTTCACCGATCTGCGTCAGCTAGAGGAGGTGCCGGGCCTGGCGGGAAAGGTCGATGGCAGCCGTGCCGCGCTCAGCGTCGGTGAAGGCTAACCTTCAACTGCTATCACAGCGGGGCGATCGCCAGAAACGTCGTGACGACGGTCCTGTCATCGACTGGCTTGTGCAGCACCCGCATCGCCGGCGAGCGGGGCTGAAAGCTGCGGGGCTCCCCCGTCAAATCTCATGGCTGATGGATCGTTCGGCGAAGAACTTGCGCAAGCAACCTTCGCCCAGAGAAGACAGGCGCAATACATACAACTTGACGCACCCTGCAGGTGCGCCGCGAATTGTATGCGGCGCCTCTGGCGAGGCGCTTGGATCGTCGCTGCGCGCCGAGTGTGGCACCGCTCACGCGGGTGCCAGCGCTATCGCGGGGGTCGCGGCTTCGCCGCCCTCGTGGCGGGCGTGGGCGGCCCTTTACGCTTCGCGATAGTCCTGCAGCGCGAACGGGTTGAGGAACTGGCGCCCGCGCATCAGGTCGCGATCGACCACTGACAGTCCGGCCTCGTCGCAGACCGCGTCATAGCGCGCCGCGATGACCGCGATCTGCCGGTCGATGATCGCGTCCGCCTGCGCGCGATCGAGCAGGAAGACGCCAGCGGCATCGACGCACAGCGCAAGGTGGCTGTCGCGCCGATTGCCCCGGATCAGCATGGCCTGACTGGCCTCGCCGCCCGCCCGCGCCTGCGGGCAGATGTCATAGGCCGGGGTCAGCGTCAGCGCTTGTCCGTCCCAGAAGGCCGAATGGTTGCGGGCATGATCGTCGGTGTTGCCGCACAGGATGTTAAACACCAGCCGACCGAACAGCTCATGCAGCGTCTCGCGAGGCGCGGCGAAGCGGTGCCGGACGATCTCCGCCAGAACCTCGTAGCTGGCATAGCGGGCCATCAGCTCGTCGAGTTCGAGCAGGGTCAGCGCCGACACCATTGCGCGGCGCGTCCAATCTCCTTCGGTTGCAATCCGGTCGAAGCGTTCGACCAGCAGCACATCCTTGCCCTGCGCGCGCACCAGCCGCACCGGAGCGACATCCAGCCCGATCTCGCCGGCGAGCCGCATGGCGACGAACTCCGCCTTCACCACGTCCTGCACGTCGCCGATCGCCGGGAACTTGGCGACATATTTGGTCGTGCCGTCGGTCAGGAACGCCTTGGGCCGCGCGCCGCCCAACGAGCTGCCGTGGTGCAGCGCCAGATCGAGGTCTGGGGTCAGCGGCACTCCGGCCTCCACCCGCTCGGCAGAGCGGATCAGCTCCTCCAGCGTCGCGGCGGTCGAGGATCGCGCGACATAGTCGGTCGGCGAGGCCTGGAAATCCAGCGCGCCGGTGCGGTCCGAACCGCTTTCGAGCAGATAGCTGAGCTCATCGATTCGATCGACGTCGCCGTCCCGCGCCTGCCGCCCGAGCAGCCGGTTGAGAATGACGCGGCGTCCCCAAGCGTCGGGTGCGGCGTCGCGCAGGCTGCTGGGCATCGAGAGGCCGGGCAGCGGCGTGATCACGCCTGTGACGAGCGGGAGTTCGGGCAGGAAGAGCGGGATCGCGTCGTCCCGCGCGAGGTAGCTGCGGCCGTAGTTGAACAGGAGCCGCTGGCGATCGCGGAAGATGCGGCCGGCGACCACCGGCTCGATGCGTTCGGGCAGCCAGACCCAGACATAGGCCTGATCTGCGGCCTGATTCGCCATCAGAAATCGTCGTCCACCGCCGCACGACGGTTGTGGACGGCCCCGGGCAGCAGCGCAAGCCGGTCGGCTACGCGATGCGCCTCCTGCGCCAGCCCGTTCTCCTCGAAGCCGAACAACGGCACCTTCAGGATCGCGGCCAGCTCGAACACCGTCCCGATCGCACAGCCTGGTTCGCCCCGCTCCACCCGGCCGAGCAAGGCGCGCGAGATGCCGGCACGTGCGGCAAGATCAGCCTGCGAGATGCGCTGCTCCGTTCGCGCCATGCGGATGGTGTTGGCCATTAGGTTCAATGCCTGTTCGGCGTAACGAGAGTGAGCTGTCATTCTCGGTAGTATGCCTCATATATGCAACATATCAAACGGAATGAAACTAATATGCTACATACGGTGCCGATCGCCTATGGTTATTTTGGTGAAGTGAAGGATCTGAAAGATGGAAGGTCGGCAGTCGCCGGCTGAACCCTCGGTAAGCGCCTTCTTCACCACCGGCCATGGCCGGTCATTCCCCAGCATCTGCGTCCGTCAGCCGACCGCATCAGCGGCGCGGCATGACGGCGCACGCATGGAGTTCATCATGCTACCGACACCCACCATCACGACGTTGAGCATCGCCCGGCTTGACATAGGCTACCGGCTCGGCCTCGGTGTTATTGGCGGCGTGTCGGCCGTCCGCAGCGCTGCGGACGACGAACTTTCCGCTTTCAAAGCTCGCCGCGTCCTTGGCGGCCTTCCAGCTGCCGAAGCGGGCCCGGACGACATAGGCGGTCTTGATCGACTTCGCAGTGTTCACGCGCAAGCGGACCTCCACGGGTCAACATAGGCGCTACTGCCACTGGCGGCAATGATACGGACGGGTGATGGGTGCCAATTCTCAAGGTACGTCGATCCGTATGCATGTCGACAGCCTGCTGCGCTCCATCTCTCCTGCACGCCTATGAGCCGGGCTCGCAGGGGCGTAATCAAGATCACAGCAAAGCGTGCCCTGTGATATGGTAAGCGCGAGAAGAGAAATCGGCACGGCGGTTATCGCCGGTTGTGACGTAACAAGGGGGCATGATGGTCCGAAAGGCGGCCGAGCGGATCTGCTGGCAGAGGTCATCGAGATCGCGCATAGTCATGCCGCATCTCGCCCGCACTCGCCAGCCGATCCGCCCGGCTTGTCATTCAGCTTTACGAACCTAGTGCCTCACGGGCAGCCGCGAGTGCGGCCTTGCCGCCCTTGCGCGTCGTCTTAACTGCAACATCAATGGCGTGCTCGACCGTATGTCCCGCTTTGCGGCCGAGCCCGATCTTCTTTGCCGCCTCGCGGCGGGCTTCCGAATAATTTTCCGCGACCATCGGGTAATCAGGCCTGAGATTGTAGCGCTGACGGTACTGATCCGGGGTGAGCCCGCAACTCGACAAGTGCCGGCGCAGCGTCTTGTAGGGTTTTCCGTCTATCATCGATATAATGTATTCCTTAGATGCCAAAGACTTGCGCGCCGAAACGGCCGGCACATACTTCCGAGAGGCTTCTTGAGCTATGGGTTCCGCAGACGCTCCACTAAGCCCAGAAACAGCCGCGTGCATCGAGGCAAGGAATGCCGGCACATCGTCGACGGTGGTACGGGTATTGGGATTGCTCAGCCAGGCGATGGTGAGTTCGGTCGCTAGAGTCACGTTATCGATGTCGTCGCTCATAATTACTCCGAAAAAAGGGGTACTGGTTTTGATACGTTGTCGGTCTACAGAGGCGGCGGTGTCGGCTCCGTCACCATTCAGCGCAATACCGGTAGCCTCCTGGTCGAGCGCTTCCGCGTCGAATGAGCGTCGCTGCGGTGTTTCCAGACGCCAGCGTGTTAGGCGTCGTCGTCGCGCCGCGCTGACCAGCCTTACACACGAACAGCAATTATAGGATCCCCAACAAAAGTTGCAAAAACACGGTTAATAGCGTTTAATATGAGTGAGCTGCCAAAGAGTATGCAGAGAGGATCAAACTGGTCATGGAAAAGATAGTTGCCTACGGTTTGATCGCATTAATTCTGATTGTCGGTCTGCCGATCGGTGCGCGGACTTGGCAGCGTCGCCGCCGTCTCCAGCTGCGTCGTAGAGGTATCAAGCGTCACGGGCACTGAGTGAATTTGCCTGTTTGTGATTGAGTACGCCGGTGACCATCGTCGGATGGCGGCACTGTTCGTGGAATGACTGCGTGGAAGCGGGCGATTAACGTGACGTGCTTCCGCCATGCCCCCTCAGCGACGAGGCTCGTGCCGTTTCGGGACTCGTCCCTCCGCGTTCCTCAAGCTCTTTCCCCGAAATCTAGTTAGCACATTCTTATTAACTTTCGGGACGTGGCTGTGAAACGATTCGCCTTCGCATTGATTGCCGGTCTAGCGCTTGGCACTGCTCCAGCGACAGCATCAACGATAGTCCGTGGAGCTTGCGCGTCAGTGAGTGACTCTGCCGGCTGCCTGTTCAAGGGTAATATCAATTCGAACAGCGGCGGAAATGCCAATAGCTACGTTACCGCTCAGAACCTGTACAATGCATTGGTCACTGCCGATCGAAGCATAAGCCTTAATCCTCTGGGTTCGACTGATGACGATAACTTCAGGTCTATCGGATCGCTCACAGGTTCAGGAACGTCATCGGGCACTTGGACACTCGATGGTTACCTCGTCGACTTCATAGCGGTGAAGGCGTCCAATTCCTTTGTGCTATACCAATTGGACAAACCGGCCAGCAGCGGCAGTTGGGATACCTTTGACATCCCCTTTCGCAAAAACGCGTTGGACCTGTCGCACATCGTGTTTTTCGGCGATGTGGTCACCGCGGTTCCCGAGCCAGGCACTTGGGCGCTGATGCTCGTAGGTTTCGGCTTTGTTGGCCATGCCATGCGCCGGAAGAAAGCAAAGATGCCGCACGCGCAAGCTGCCTGACGGATCGGGGCCGGTAGATAGACTCGTACAGCGATCCGGCTTCCTGCGACTGGCGGGGTAGTTCGCGTGCCTCTAGTTCAAGCGCCAACCGCCAGCCTGCGGGTATCGGCCGAATAGCGCTGGGGCACTAGCGCTGAATAACGCGTACTCCGCGCCTTTCATACCGCTACCAAGAAGAGGCAAAGTACGTTCGATGGTTAGCCCAATCGAATAGCTCTCGATCTTAGAGTACGATTGATCTAGCAGGCTCACCCTCGCGCCACGGGTGAGCAGTAGGAGGCGATCGAAGAAGTCGGTTTAAAATCGACCGCGCTCGCTGACGATTGCCAGGAGCGCGTCAGGAGAGGATGCTTCTCATCATGACCGAAGACGACGCCGTGCGGCTGCTGAATGAACGTGTCAGCCTTTTCGCACGTGAGATTGCTGCGCTGTCGGCGCCGCCACGATATTGAACCGCGCCGGGTTTGTCGGAGGCCCCAACTCCTGAGAGGAAGGGGCTATGACGAGCAAGACGACGAACAAGTTCTCACCTGAGGTACGCGCCCGGGCGGTGCGGATGGTGCTGGACCACGAGAAGGATCATCCGTCGCGCTGGGCGGCTGTGGTGTCGATCGCGGCGAAGATCGGGTGCGCGGGCCAGACGCTGCACGAGTGGGTGAAGAAGGCCGAGGTCGACAGCGGCACGCGCGCCGGGGTGCCGAGCGACGTCGCCGACCGGATGAAGGCGCTGGAGCGGGAGAACCGCGAACTGCGCCAGGCCAACGAGATCCTGCGCAAGGCGTCCGCATATTTTGCGATGGCGGAGCTCGACCGCCGAGCGAGGTGATGGTGTCGTTCATCGACGCGCATCGCAAGGTGTACGGGGTCGAGCCGATCTGCCGGGTTCTGCCGATCGCCCCGTCGACCTATCATGCTCACACAGCCAGAAGGATTGAGCCGACCAAGAGGTCGGCTCGGGCTCGGCGTGATGATGCGCTTGGGCCGGAGGTGCGCCGCGTATTCGAGGAGAACTTCCGCGTCTACGGCGTGCGCAAGGTCTGGCGGCAGCTGCGGCGCGAAGGGCTCGACGTCGCCCGCTGCACCGTTGCCCGCCTGATGCGGGCGATGGGCCTGGCCGGCGTGATCCGCGGCAAGCCGGTCCGCACCACCATCAGCGACAGAGCAGCGCCATGCCCGCTCGACCGGGTGAACCGGCAGTTCCGTGCGCCGGCGCCGAACAGGCTCTGGGTATCGGACTTCACCTACGTCGCAACCTGGGCGGGGTTCGTCTACGTGGCGTTCGTCATCGACACCTACGCTCGCCGGATCGTTGGCTGGCGAGCCAGCAGGACGACGCATGCCAGCTTCGTCCTGGATGCGCTCGAGCAGGCGCTCCATGACCGCCGACCGGTTCATCGCGGTGGCCTGGTCCATCATAGCGACCGCGGGTCGCAATACGTATCGATCAAGTACACCGAGCGCCTGGCCGAGGCCGGGATCGAGCCCTCGGTCGGCAGCGTCGGCGACAGCTATGACAACGCTTTGGCCGAGACGATCAACGGCCTCTACAAGGCCGAGGTGATCCACCGGCGCGGACCGTGGCGCAGCTTCGAAGCCGTCGAGTACGCTACCCTCGAGTGGGTGGACTGGTTCAACCATCGCCGGCTGCTCGAACCCATCGGCAACATCCCGCCTGCCGAAGCCGAAGAGCTGTATTATGCTGCCGCGGACAACATCGATATGGCAGCGTGACTCACATCCAACGGCCTCCGGCAAACCCGGCGCGGTTCATCCTCCTATGCCGCGCACCAATCAGCGATCGCCCGCATTATACGCACCAGTCTGTCAGATGAGGATGTGTGTGTCAGGAATTCTGCCCACGGTTAATCTCGTTGGCGCTTCAGATTTTGACGCTGATCGCGGATATTATGCCAGTCTGATTAGTTTATTTAGTGCTGAAGGTAGCGGCCCGCCCCGGCAGTCGTCTTCCGCGAACTCAAACTGCCCGGCGGTTACCCCTTTGCCGCCGGGCAATTTCGTTTGGCCACCCGTTCGTATCAGCTAGCGGGATAGGAGCTACCAGTTGCATCGCCTCTCCGATCGGCGCCGATAGTCAGCGCTCCTCATTTTCGCGCGGCAGCGCCGGCTTGTCGGCCACCTTGTAAATCCGCTCAACCGGCGCCTTGTGCGGAAAGCTTTAGGCATGCCAACTCGGTTCCACTCACCGCCAGCCTCGCGCAGGATATGGGCAGGGCGTGTCCGGGAACCTCTCCGACTTCAGGGTACGAGGTAGAGATGCCGTACCAAGCGGCTGGCTCGGCCTGCCGGTCGGGCATTCGGCACCGACTGCAGGCTGCAGCTCCCTCCGCGCTTCCAGGCTAGCTGGGAGGTGGCACGGATCCGCTCGATGCGGAAGTGCTCGTCGCGCGCCGCGATATGCGCGAAGTGCGCACCGTCGAAATACACAAGTTCTGGGTACATTTGGTTCGATTCAGAAATGAATAAGCGGCCAAACCTAGATCATACCTGCAGGTTCCCCAATCTGCGACGAGTCGAGGTGATGATGCGGTGGGTCAGATTGCGCCCAGCTAGTTGTCAAATGTCCTCGCTGCCCATATCGACAGCCGATCAACATCGAAGCGGCAATCTTGTCGAGCAACCCGCAAGCGCAATCATGTATTTGCTGTACTCCTGTCGGTGACCTCAATCGGTACCAATGGCTCGGCTTTGTACGTCAGCCGCTCAGCGGGCGGCGTCACTACTACGGCCCGCGGCTTGCTGCTAGCGCATGTGCTCAAGCGCGCTGCAGACAGCAGGGCCCGCGCCAGCCCTATTGTCCGCATCACGAGCCGCATCGACCAATTCCTCATGGCTGTTCCGGAACGCGTCGTCGCATTTGACCTGGTTGGTAGTCGCCGCTCGCTCGGCGAGCATGCCGCGATCGTACTCTTCGGCAGCAGCTTTCCACCGATCGAGGAAGACGGCCTACTCGGCGAGGTGTTGGGCCGAGAGCACGCCGCAGGGGGGGGGGAAGCGCGATCGCCCGAGGATCAGCAACACGACAGCTGCCGTGAGGATCGCCAGCGGGGCAGGGGCGTTACTCCTTTATCTTACCGACGTGTGCGCTCCAACGCAGTAAAGCCGGACTGATAGAGCGCCGCCTCAACCGCCCATCGGCGCACGAGCCCGTTTGAAACCCGCCCGCCGGTGCGCTTCCGGTCTGCGAACGCCGCTGGACTGGCAGCCCCTTCTTTTGCCCTGGTAGCCCCACACGCAGCCCTATCTCGATGTTGCAGGCGAGCGAAGCCATTGCGCCGGTGTTGTCGGTGCGTGCGGGCAATACCCGCACTGGACGGGCGCGGTCTCTCTTCAGCACTGCGGCGAACACGTCGTCTGCCTGCACCGGCGTGATCCGGTCGCCAACGCGCACGCGCTGACCGTCAAGATGGTAGGTGTTGCCTGGGCGATGGCCTGCTCGGTCGGGCTGAAGTCGGGACTATAGGGCGGGAGGAAGATCAGGCTGGCGATCGAACAGCATCGCATCCGTCGCAATGGCAGGGTCGGCTTTGTCGAGCAGCGCATCGTCAGGGCGCGCGGCACTCACAATCGAGGCGGGCGGGGCGACGCCGGTGAGCTCAGTACCGCCGGTGCCGGCAGTGCGAGGCGGAACGCTCCTCGACTGGTCACGGGCGTGGATCCCGCTGCGACGGCTCGAGCCGCAAGGATTACTTCGTCCATCGATTTCTCCGGAGAAAAGGCAAGCGCCCGCATTTGGAGGATGCAAATCGATCGGGGTTGAGCGAGGTTGATTGTGCGACCCAAGCGAGTCGCGACGCAAGAACCTGCCCGGCGAGCGTATTGAACTCCGCTCGCCGGGGCTTTCATCCGCCAAGATACAGCCTCACAGGGCGCCGCGATCCGCCAGGTCTTCAGCCATTACGACCACAGCCCTTGCTGCAGCGACCGGGTATGCTCATTGCCGGCCGCAACCTTATGCCGGTACGTCTCACCCATCCTCCCACCAGCCCAGAACCACGAGCCGAGCAGCACGTCGCGATTGGCCTTGGCAAAGGCGAAATATTCTTGCTGCAGCTGCTTGCCGTCTTTGCCCTTACCCTCGTAAGCTGGCATTGGACCTTGTGGCGTGATGCCGCCGCCGATCTCGCCCATGACTGCCGTAGCGCCGATGGCACGGAGCGCGTCGATCGCAGGGCCATATCGCTTGGCAATGTCGATCTCGCCATCAACATAGGGCGACTGATCGTTGCCGGTCCTCGCCGGGTCGCTGTGTTTGCCCCAATAATCGTGCATGGTAAAGATCGTACGCTTCAGCGGATCAAGCGCCTTCATCCCGCCAATCTTCCGCACCTCCGCCATCGCGCGGACGGTCTGCCGAGCGTTGTTCCAATCGCCCCAACCGGCGAAGATATAACCTTTGTAACCGGCATTGCGGATAAGGACTATGGTTGCTGCCAAAGACGGCGCCCACACGTCCCAGTCCTTTGCACCCTTGGCCGGCTCGTTCTGTAGCTCGATGCCGAATAACGGGTTTGGTCCACCAATCCCTTTCTCGATCGCAGGCGCGAAGGCAGTCCAGAAGCGTGCGATATCTGGATTCGTGAATGGGCTGTACTTGTGGTCGTCAATAACGAACGCCACGCCCTTGCCGATGCAATATCTGGCCGCGCTAATCAGGTTGTCCAGCACCCAAGTGTTGATCGACCCGTCAGCCTCGAAGCAGAAGTCCCGCTTAAGCGGCAGGCGAATGGCCCGCATGCCAAGGTCGATCATCGGCTGCAAATCTTTGGCGCGGTTGGGCCAGCCCTGTCCCTTGATCCCCTTGCCAAGCGATGCGCCGAACCACGCCGCGCCATCCGCCGGCCTGCCATTGTTGAACGGGGCGAGTGGCTTGACGTCTCGCGCCGCCACGGGGGGAGCTTCGAGCGCTGGGCCGCTATCTTCGGCCGGCGCCTGATGTTCTGGCGCTGCCGGCCCGAGAGCAGGGGGCTTGATTGTTTCGGCCTCGGCTCCGATGCCCCATCGCTCCGCCAGAACAAGCGTGATGGTCGATACGGCAGACACAAACTCGCGTCGGGATACAGTCATGCGCTTGATCCTTTCCGGGCTGTTCTGTCACTCTTCGGGTGGTGCCGACCAGGCAACTTCGGTGTCAAAGCTCACTATGTCGAGCATGCGGAAGGCATCTCGGGGTGCTTCGAACGCGTCATCGTAGATCATTCGCTCAGGCGGCGCATATCTGCCCTTGCAGGAACCGCTTCAATCAGAAGCGGATAAAGCGGGTTTCGTCTTTGATAGTCTCTTCGCGGGTTGATGTCACAGTCTGAGCGCGGACCACCGCCGTCGAGGCGAGGCCGGGCAGCGTCTGTGACACCGCGCCCGCGCGAACCACGCTGCCGCTGTCAAGCAGTGCCGGGGTGATCGCCACCGGCCCTCGTTCCACGATTGTAGGCCTGTGTACGACACTGCTCGCGGCGATGGCCGGGGTGACGATCGGCAACGCGGGCGCAAGCGCTACAACTGGCGCGGTGACGATGCTGTCCGGCAAAGTAGCCCGCGCCTCGATCCCGGCCGGCTTCGCTTCGATCCTCAGCGAGACAATCCTGGTATGGCCGGTGATCAAGTCGAGCGCCACGATGGCAGCCGCTGTTGGCGCAGGCTCGTCGGCCGCGGATCGCGGCGTGGTCGCCGGCGGGCTCACCAGGTGGTTGTCGACCGGCAGCGGCAGCGGCAAAGTCAGCAGCACGGGCAACCAGTGCGCCCGTGGTGGCAATTTTCGCACGATCCCGACCTGCGTGACCTCGATGCCGCGGATGGATCGTGCCGGTGGTGACCTGACCCTCGGTGATGGTGATCGGACCCGGATCGCCGAAGATGCCACCATCTTCAATCCATCCGATGTGGCGTTGCATGATCGTTCTACCCATGGTCCGCATGAAGGCAGTCTGAGCCCTGTCGCGGCAGAACCGAAACTCCATGACCCAAGGCGCGTTTGATAAATGGCGGACGTCTATCAAACGCAGCGGAAGGAGCACGGCCGATGTTTTGGCCTTTCACACGCCGTCGGGCGCTGCCTAGACAGTATTTGCCATACGCATCAGATGAGTTCTGGCGTGTCGGCGATATCGCCGAGTGCTGTTACGATGACGACTGGCACGATCCCGACGGGCACCCGTCCACCGGCCCGCGTCTCGGTGACCGCCATCTGGTTCGCGCCGTCGTGCTGCACTCGATCAATCATGCGCAGATGCTAGTATTTGTCGGAGTTGATCGAATGTTTGCGGCGTCCGCGTTCCGGAAGCTTGTTGACGTTGACGTTCATGAGCCGCGCCGTTCTGTGTCTCCAGTCCCACAAAAAGCAGAATGATTTATAAGACCGTGAGGCAGTGTCGTCCCGTCACGTCAACCCGGGCCGTGGCAGGAGCATACTGACGATGACGCAGCCGGAAAAGATTGGTAAATCAGCGTACCGGAGGGGTGGGCACAGTGAAGCTGGCTGAATCACTAAAGGGCGCGGGGATCGACGTAAAGGTGCCCGACCGGGAGCGTTGATCGCTGACTGATGCGCGGCGATAAGGGTACGACGCCGCATGACGCACCAATCGTGCCCCGGTTCGTGTGTGCGCGCGGCGTTGTTGCCGGGCATCTTTCGCGTGATGACGGATCTGCTGTCACCGCGTTCAGCGTTCTCGCTGTTTCGCTATCGGTGAGCCTAGTTACCGTGCCCGCTACGCCCAACATAGGCGCTTTGGAAGATATCTGAAGATTGCCTAGATTTCGATGTCTGATAGCTGCGCGACGGCCTTGCCCGACATAGGCACGGCGAAATTGATGCCGATCACTCCGTTCCGTGACCATGCCACCCATCCTTGCGCGATTATCGAAGGGGTGAACACCACCTCCAAAAACGCTCCGGTGTAGATGTTTGTCGAAACGGAGATGCGGCACCCCGCTTCAGAGATGTCCGTTGCACAACCTCGACAGCGCATCACTGTGGGGCCGCTTACCGTAACACTGCGCAGCATCGGCCGCCTAGGTGGTACTCGTTCAATCATGAACGAGCGGTTCTTGCTTGCATCGGTCATTTTATGCTGTTTAGCACGGGCAAATGCTGGAATGGTTAACGGCGCAAATTCTGGCTGGTTTATAGTTCCAGGTTGATCGACTTATCCTCGGTTGGTCTGCCTCCAGCCGCGTACGGCACCTGCAGCATCTGTTGCAAACGAGATGTGGTCGATGGGCTCCGCCTCGGAAGCGTTGTTCGACGGCCGATGGTTAAGAAGGCTGACGTTAGTCCACGCGTTTACCAGCGAGGCGCTGGCGATCAATGTCGACCAAGTGACGTAATGGGATAAACAACCCCTGCACCAGCGTAGTTGTACCAGAGCAGCCGCTGGCGCCAAGGGTGCCAAGCCGCGGCGGGCGTTGTCAACGGACCAGCTTTTCCTTCTTACCATCCTTGACAATCCTAGCTTCCGGCCGATCACCTTCAATCGCTTCAAAAACTTCCAATCTTACATTATCTAGACCGTTATCATCTAGATGCTGCCGAATCGAAGACCTTATTTTATCGAGTTTGTTCGTGCTGCATATATCACCGCTCAAATTTAACAGTTCAGAGCTTTCCACTAAAGTGACGTGCACGGCAAGAGTCTCAAAGTCTCTCTTTTCGAACTGAATACGTTTTACACCACTGAGGTCAACACCATCATCAAAGAATACCGTACGGAACTTGCGCTCGTCCCCATTGCCGGTGTCAAATGTGATCAATTCTTGAGATCGCCCGATCGATTCCGAGACGACCCTAAAAGGCATTCTCGGGTTTTGTACATTGACGGGGACCAGGATGTCATCAAAACGGTACCGTATCAGCGGCATAGTCTTGTTGAACAGGTTGGTGACGCAGGTCGATTCAGAGCCGAGCTCGAAGATCAAATCGTCTTCGAAGAGGTAGATGCCTTCCCAGTCATTGAGTGCAACGCCCATAAGATTAACTTCGGACGATCCGTATGAATTTGCGATCTCACATTGAAACGTTGATCTCAATATTTCACGCTCCTGAGGAAATAGCGGTTCGCCCCCGGACTCAAGAAGGACTGGTCTGATATTCAATCGTCCGGCGCGCGCTTCGTCCGCCAAAGCCATTAGATAATGTTTGTATGCGCTTATGATCTTTGGCTGATGCTTATTCAGTCCAGCAATAACTTCCGGCCAAGGGGCGGAGATGTCAAAATTGCGCGTGTTGAAAAGCAGTCTTTGGGGCCAATCATCCATCAAGCCCATCACTGCCGCGCCCATGTCATGAGTATCGAGCGGGCCTAGAAACGACGTACGCGTCCATGGTTTGATTTGCCGGTGCAGCGCACCATAGCTCATTCCATTGATCACTTCATCGGTCGTGTGAACGTAGATGCCGGGAATGCCGGTTGAGCCCGATGATAGGACAACATTGTATCGTCCTAAGTACAAATCCTTGGAAGATGGAGAATCTCTGACGAAAGAATCAAGGCCCTTACTTGTAATGGCACGATCTGTGACAATTTCGTCGAAATTTTCTCTAAGCATCGCCGATGTCAAAACAGGAAAATCCTCTGGTCGGCACCTCGCAGGATCAATGCGGTTCTGATCTATGACACGGCGATACCAAGGCGACGTTTCCTGGACGAAAGCGACAAGCTCCCTGAAGCGGGCTAGATTGCGAATATCCCTTGCCTCTGGCGTGAGCTTGAGAGTGTCTCGGCGCCTTTTGATTGCCTGCGCAAGTTTCCAGAGAATCATTTCCGCCCTCTTCGATGCATGTGGCCTCGCGCCTGATGTGCCCCTGGCGGGTGCAGCGACCCAGAGTGATTAGGGGGACGTCGCTATAAACGGCTGGTGCAGCCTGGAATTTAGCGGAACGCGGGCAGGCCACCTTCCTTAGGGAGCGGCTGGCTCTTTACCAAGCGCATTTTGCCTTCATCATGCATCCCCGATATCAGTGCTGCCAGTCGAACGCAAACCGCTGCCTGTACGATGCTGCCCTGCTACCCGTCTTTGCGGCATACCTCGCTGACGATCGAGCTATCCTCTACTTCAACACGAACGCGATCTGCGCCTCGCTGTACATCGACCTCTTCATCAATGGCTGGCCCCTCATCACTGGAATTTCTCAGATCAGAACGATTCAGGAACGGGCGGCAGGTCACGTAGCTGCCTCTCGGAAGTTGCGCATAGAGCGTTTCGCCAAGTCACTTCCATTGGCGCAGCTAATCCTGATCGGAGCGGCTCTCGCCTCGGTATGCGGCCGATAGGTCCCTATACGAGCGCGAGTTCAGCGCGATCAGTGCGGTGACAACACCTACAACGCCAGCAAGGGTGAACATCACTGCCATCCCGCGCTCTGGCCCGGTACCGTACCAACTCCCGATCGCCCGGGCGCCGCCACCTGTCGTCATAAACGGGATGACGACGAACTCTGTCAGTGGACCGACGATGAATGCAGTCATCGGTGCGGCAATCTGCTCCACCGACTGAGCAAAACCGAATACCCGGCCTTGGCGCTCGTAGGGCACGAGCTTCTGGAGCGCCGTCTGCTCGGCGGCTTCGACGATAGGGTACAGGAACAAGTAGATGAAACAGCCTATGCCGAGCGCGATCACCGATGATTGGAGCGTGAACACCGATGCGACCGACCAGACGATCGCATTGACAATAAGCAGCGTTCGCACCGGGTTGCCAAGTCCCGTGCGCGAAATCACGAAGCCGCTAAGGACCAATCCGAGGGACGCCAATGCCCACAGCAAGCCCCATTCCTGGACGTTCATCAGCGACAATCCATAGGCATCGATCAAGGCCATGAACACGCCGCCCAGGAGGTTGTTGAAGGACGCGAACATGATCAGCGCAAACAAGCCCGGCACCATTGAGATGGTCGCTATCGTCTCGTGAAATCCTAGCCACTTGCGTTTGCCATCAACTTGGGCTGCAGGCGATGGCTCTTCTAGAGTTACTGTCCATAAGTGGGCGAAGGCGAGTGCCGTCAGGCCAGTGGCGAACAACAAGGCTGTTTGCATGCCGCCCCAGGCAACAAGAAAGCCGCTGATCGCGGATGTCACCACCAGGCCGGCCCCGTTGACGATACCGACCAGGCCATTGGCCTTGGCTCGCTTTGGTTCCGGTACCAAAGCGGTCACCAGCGTCGGAAGGGCTATCATCCGCACGTTGCCCGCGACAACGCCGGTCATTACCAGCATGATAAACACCCACAGTGGCCAGTCGGCTTCGTTGCCCATCCGCGCTTCGGGCAGCGCCAGCCGCGCGGCATATGCAACGCTGTAGAGCATCAGCGAGGCGGCGCTTGAGGCGAGCATGACCCGCTTCTTACGATGATGATCTACCAGATTGCCGAACCAGATCGCGAGGCTGGCTGTGAACACCATGTAGACTCCGCCGACGACCCCCGTCACGAAGACCGATTGCGTCTCAAGGAATGCCCAGAACAGGAGCGCGAACCAGACTGTGAAGTTGGTTACGTTCTGGATCAGACTGTTGCCGAGGATAAGGTCGAAGGGCCGCATGGGCTGCCCTTAAAGTTTGCAGCCCTACCTCGCTACATGCAATTACCAGCGACATGAACGGCGAGCACCACACAACGGCGATCAAACGCTAGTTAATAGAAATTAACTTTTCCGATCTGCGAATTAGAAGGATTCTTAGTTTAGGCCGTGAAGGTCGGCAGCTGAGTTGCCGTCATCATCGGCTCCTGGATCCTCACACATGAAGAAGTCTTCTACCTACCGATACTCGGCATTGACTGCAGTAGGAGGAGTGGCGTTCATCGGCATCGCCGCGGCCGCCTCAAACATGTCCTCCTCGATCACGCGTCCGTCGTCTGGCATTGTTGTGGTTGAAGTAGGTGCTGTATCTCCAGCAACCGCTTCTACCCAGAAGGTCACTGCGCCTGAGTCAGTAGCATCGCCTTCCAGTGTGTCACCCGTGCAGAAGACCCGCGTTCTTGCCGGCGTCAACATTGCAGGCGGTGAGTTCGGCAAGGTTCCCGGCCGGATGAACCATCAATATATTTATCCCAGTTTGGCCGAAATCGACTATTACGAGGCGTCGGGCCTCAAGTTGTTGCGTATTCCATTCCGTTGGGAGCGGCTGCAGCCCGATCTCTATGGTCCGCTCGCTCCGGCAGACCGAGCAGAGCTTCGCAAGATTACGGAGTATGCCACTTCCAAGGGGATGGTTGTCGTCTTGGATATGCACGATTACGCTCGACGACGCGCGAGGCCAGGAGCAGAAACGACATCGATAATTGGCACGGCTGATGTCCCGGCGTCTGCTCTGGCCGATGCCTGGACAAAGATCGTCGAAGACTATCGTCACAGTTCGAACGTCTGGCTTGGTCTGATGAACGAGCCAAACGGTGTCGGAGCGAGCGATTGGTGGCGCACTGTGCAGCAACTGGTGAACGACCTGCGTAGCCAGCATGTTACCAACAAGCTCTTGGTTCCTGGTGTGAGCTGGACAGGTGCTCATTCTTGGCTGAAGTCCGGCAATGCCGATCAAGCAGCCCGCTTCAAAGATCCAGGCAATAACTTTGCGTTCGAAGTTCACCAGTATCTCGACAAGGACTCCAGTGGTACGAAAGGAACTTGTTGGTCTGGCTCTGCCCAGCGTGTTGATAACGTTCTATCATGGGCTAAACAGTCAAATGTGAAATTGTTCTTCGGCGAAATCGCAGCGGGCCCCGATGCGGTTTGCCAGACGGAATATGGCAGCATGCTTAAAAAGCTGAACACAAGCCCGGCGGTGGTCGGATGGGCGGCATGGGGCGCCGGACGCTGGTGGGCGGAATCATACATGTTCCGACTGGCGCCGTTGAACGGCGCCACCACGCCGCACATGGCAATGCTACGCAACAACCTGCCGTCCTGATCTATGACTGGAGGATGAAGCCAGCGACACTGGCTTCATCCTCCGTGTCGGTCAGCTACTTGTAGTAGCTACGATACCAGTCGACGAAGCGGCCGAGCCCTTCCTCGAGCATCACCTTGGGTTGATAGCCGGTCAGCGCGTGAAGTCGCCCGACGTCCGCATATGTTGCGGTGACGTCACCTTGTTGCATCGGGCGCATGACCTTCTCGGCAGTTCGGCCAAGTGCCCGCTCCAGCGTCTCAATCATGTCCATCAGCCCAACTGGATGGCTGTCACCGATGTTCAGCACGCGATGGCCGCCATTTGTGGGCGGATTGTCGAGTGCACCGAGCACTCCATCGACAATATCATCAATAAAGGTGAAATCGCGGGCCATACGGCCTTCTCCAAACACCTCGATCGGCTCTCCAGCCAGTATTTTCCGGGTGAAGGAAAAATACGCCATGTCGGGCCGCCCCCATGGACCATATACGGTGAAAAAGCGCAGTCCGGTCTGAGGCATGCCGTACAGCGTCGAGTATGACTGGCTCATCAGCTCGCACGACCGCTTGGTAGCGGCATAGAGCGAGACGGGCATCATCGCTGGTTCTTCCTCGGTGAAACCTTTTCCGCCCATTGGCTTGTCGCCGTACACGGACGATGACGAGGCATAGACGAGGTGTTCCAGCCCGGCCATATGGCGACATGCCTCCATCACCGACAGGTGGCCGAGGAGGTTTGACCGCTGATAGGCAAAGGGGTTGTCGATACTGTAGCGAACCCCTGCCTGCGCCGCGAGGTGGACGACGCGTGTGATCCGCTCCTCGCGCATCAGGTTGGCAATCGCTTCGGCGTCGGCAATGTCCATCCGAACGAAACGGAAGCCTGGCCTGCCTTCAAATGTGGCGAGCCGCGCCTGCTTCAGTGCCGGATCGTAATAATCATTGACGATGTCGATGCCGATCACTGCTTCGCCGCGATCCAGCAGCCGATGAGACGTGGCATGACCGACGAAACCGGCAGCACCGGTAACGAGGACGGGCGCAGCCACTTCAGCGGCCCACTGCGGTATAGGTGAAGCCGGCCGCCTCCACCTGTTCGCGCGGGTAGATGTTCCGCAAATCGACCAGCACAGGCTGAGAGAGGAGTTCCTTTGCGCGCTTCAGGTCCAGGGCCCGAAATACGTCCCACTCGGTAATGATGACCAGAGCGTCCGCACCTTTCATCGCGTCGTATGCATCCTCGCAATATTCGATGTTCTCTAGCATCTTGCGCGCCTGCTCCTGTCCTTCAGGATCGAAAGCACGGATGGTGGCGCCTGCATCCTGCAGCGTCTGCACCACCGCAATGGCGGGGCTGTCGCGCATGTCGTCCGTATTCGGCTTGAACGTCAATCCGAGCACCGCAACAGTGCGCCCGCGCACATCGCCTCCCATTGCCGTGATCACTTTGCGGCCCATGGCGCGCTTGCGCGTATCATTGACCGCCACCACCGCCTCAATGATCCGTTGTGGCGCTTCATAGTCTTGGGCGGTCTTCAACAAAGCCAACGTGTCTTTCGGGAAGCAAGAACCGCCATAGCCCGGGCCGGCATGAAGAAATTTCGAGCCGATCCGTCCATCCAGACCAATTCCTCGTGCAACGTCCTGAACGTCGGCGCCCACTTTCTCACAGAGGTCAGCAATTTCGTTAATGAAGGTGATTTTCGTGGCCAAGAACGCGTTACCTGCATACTTCGTCAACTCGGCCGCGCGCCGGCTCATTTCGATAATCGGGGAACGATTAATATAAAGTGGCCGATAAATGTCGCGCATGACAGAGAGAGAACGTGGATCATCGCTGCCGATGACCACCCGATCTGGACGCTTGAAATCGTCGATTGCTGCGCCTTCACGGAGGAATTCGGGGTTTGATACCACGCCAAAGTCGGCGTCAGGGTTAACCTCACGAATGATCCGTTCAACCTCATCGCCAGTCCCGACCGGCACTGTTGATTTGTCAACGATCACGGTGAAACCGTCCAGCACTCGGCCAATCTCTGCTGCGGCAGTGTGAACGTAACTGAGATCAGCGTGACCGTCACCGCGTCGCGATGGAGTGCCAACGGCGATGAATACGGCGTCGGCGCCACGCACTGCATCGCTCAAGTCTGTTGTAAAGCTCAGCCTGCCGGCCGCCATATTTCGAGCGACCAAGTCTTCAAGCCCTGGCTCGAAGATAGGCATTACGTGTTGTAGAAGGAGATCAATCTTGTTCTGATCTTTGTCGACGCACTTCACGTCATGACCAAAATCAGCAAAGCATGCACCGGACACCAGACCGACATAGCCGGTACCAACCATCGTGATCTTCATCGATTACCTTTCAGATGGAGCGCGCTGAGAACTGAATGCGGCACACTGCGCGGACGCAGGATACATCAAGAAAACCACCCATGGGAGAAACAAGCTACGCATTACCTGCACACGTACGTCGCGCTTGACATGATCATAACTTCCCGTGCCCCCGTGGCGGCTCTCGACACACCGTTAGCCCTGCGCGCCCAAGAACAGGCGCGATCAACGGCTACGCTGCCTCTAGCTAAGACGTAGGACGCCGTCCAATCGGGAAGCGGATCACCTGTCCAGAGTTGTAACATTCGCAGTGTTGTTCGGTTAGCGAGGCGTAAAGATAGGGCTGGAGCTCATTGCGACGACTGGAAGACAAGCAGGTCGGAGTGCCACGGCTGAAAGGTAAGCGTTCGCCTCAGGTCGTGTGGCTTAACAACATGGGGCGATCGTACATGATCTCGATGGGGCGAGGCACCAGTACCGGTTTTCGACATACATAGCCGACTTTTGCGATAACTTTCGGCTGAGGTGTTTGGGACCAGTTATTGATGGGGCAACAGCCAAGGTCGCGCGAAAAGAAGCGCCATGGGCCAGGTTCTACCCGGGGAAAGCTGCAAAGACATGGGGCGTTTGTCGAGCGATACAGCACAATAAAAGCTGCCGCAGGGCATCGGCCAAGCGCCACGGCAGCGATTGAAAACGATGCCAAGTGGCGCATGGGCTCTCCAACGGTCGATCTCCGGACCAGGCCAAGGGATCCAAGATCGACGACGCTAACCATTGAGAAAAAGGAGCTATAGCGGGTTCATCCGGCGCCATATCCCTCGAGCCGGTGGATGTGTCTCGACGTGCAACAGGGGGCGGTTTCGCATCTGACGCGCTCCTCTCCCTAGGTCGCTGCTTGCAACCTCATGGGATTCTCTACCGGCTGCTCGATGTCGACGGCGACAAGCGGGCAGGGCGACGCTCAAGGCATCCCTGATCGGCTACTTGCACGTCAATTTGCACGAGGTGCGAACTGAGCAGGGCGAGCTTCACCTGCTGGTGGCAAATGATCGGACGTCCTGGTTCGCCTGCGCGGCACGGAACGGCAACGCGCCGGATCGCTGGCCCCTTCCTGCGGCACTTGGTTGCAGCCATGTCGAACCTGAGCCACTCGGTGCTGACGGATCATGCAACGCACTTCACCGACACGGGCGAGGACAGCCGGAGCCCGAAAGGCATCAGGAGCGCGCCAAGAAGCTGGCAACCCTATGCTGCGCCCTTGAGGCGACCTGCGCCGATGTTTGCGTCGAACACCGCCTCCCGAGCCGCGTTACTCGTGAGGAACGGCTGGCACCGACGGCCAGCAGTCAGCGGTGAAGCATCGTGCTGAGCGTCGGCGGCGATCAGGAAATTGCTTGTTGGCTCAGACGTTCAGCGGATTGATACACGTTTGTGTTGAGGCTTGCCGTAGCTCGTGGCGTGAATAGCTTCTGCCATTCCATTGCTCTGCTGCTGACTGGTCCGGCAGGCGGGTAAACGGCCGCTGTCCGATCAATCTTCCAAAGAGACCATCCTCTTCCTTTGGCGAGAAGAAGTATGCATAGAGCGATCTCCGGGACCGCGCATCATTGCTGTTTTTATGATTATCGACGCGCCGGCGAATGTCTGAAACGCTGAGCCAAAGAAGCTGCGATGGCGCAGACACGGCATCGTTCATCTTCAAATCTCCGACGCGCGTAAAACCAAGCATAATCTCGTAAAACCTAACATGCCTGGGATTAACTTCTATAAACAAGTCGGTGCAGGCGAAAACACGCTGTCCGTATATAAAAATAAGGTGAAACAACGTAGCCAGCATTGGCTTGGAAGGTTTGTTGGTGTCGAAAGCAAACCGGGTCAACTCACACACGCGCGTGCCAGGTACCGATCGAAACTGATCAACCTCTTCTTTAAAGAGCTTGTCGACTCCCAATCCGCCCGCTGAATCAACAGCGAGCGTGATTGTACCCAGCATCTCGCGGGCGTTCGAAGCGGTGAATGTCGTGTGGGTCGGTTTATCGCTGATGGCGTGATGATCGCCATAGCCGCGCCATGCATACATGCGGTTCAATAACAGGGTCGCCGCATTCCGCTGACCTTTAGTGTCCGCTAAGCGAACAGTGATTTGTCCTTCTTCCGCACAAGGAATAGATACTCCGCCTGATCCACACTTTTGTGGAAGAGAGACGGTGATCTGATCATGGCGAACAGACCCATCGATTCGAAAAGCGTCAAGGAACATGCCCTAGTCCCACCCAATTCGCCAAAGCAACCCCCACGATTGCTCGGCGCGATATAGCAACCCCCGCGATTGCTCGGCGTAGTTCCCTAGCGCCAAGGTATTTAGAAACCATTGCCGAAAAATGCCAAAATAACCAGTTCCGCTACAGGGCGATGATTAACGACGAGTTAACCAGCCCAATATTTATGCGGCACCACGTACTGGATCTAACTTTCTCTAAAATCTCGTACTCCGTTAACCGCGCGGTAACCATAGTGCTCGGCGGGAAGCGGGACGAACCGTTCTTGGCAGCAGATAAGAGGCCGAAGCCTTGGCTTCCTATCACGGTGCTGTGACTGGATCAGCTATCTGGGGGTGGACGCTTGCTGATCCAGCGCCGAGCTATAGATCATTGACGATGCCATAACTGTGCTATCGTGGCCTGTAAGGAGGTGTCATCACGAGAGGTGCAGACACTTCGGTCGGCGTTACGGAGCCGGGCGTGTGCCGCGAGCTAAATATCAAGTGGAGAAGGGAAATGTTCTCCGAGCAAGTTCCGTCGAGAAGATCCTAGAGTTCCTTAATCTTTGAAATTAACGAAAAGGCCGCCAGCATACGCTGACGGCCTCCTCTTTTGTCGATGTCACCCAAGCTTAGGCAAAAGCGACCTTGGCCGAGCGGCGGCGGACCCGCAGCGCTGATCCGGCGAACGCAAAGCCGAGGATCATCATGCCCCAAGTTCCCAGTTCGGGAATGGCTGCAACCGGGGTAAACGTGAGCTGGCCACCATAAGAACCAGCACCGCGCGAGTTCCCACTCACGGTAAGCGTGTTTTCCTGACCAGATACGATGTTGATGCCTTTGGCAAATGCAACTTCGAACAGTCCCTGTGCCGTGCGGGTGATCGCGGCTTCAACGCCGTTGAACGAGACGGACGTAAGGTCAAGATCGGTGACGTCTCGGAAGATCGTCGCGCTGGTGCTGATCGAGCCGCTGCCCAAGCCGTTCTGGTCGATGATGAAAAAGAAGTTGTCGGTGAAATCCCCGAGTCCAATCCCGGAGCGGCCTACGTTGGCGGTCACCGGACCGGAATTGATATCACCGGAAACTTCGAAACCCGTGTCGCCTGGCTCGAAATCCACAGCGTGGGCGGCTGGAGTGAAGGCAACCAACGCGGCAGCGCCGTACAAGGCCATCAATGATTTGCGCATCTTTTAGCATCCCTACTTCATAGGGCGAATCAGCGCCCCGCACCTCGCCCCTGTTGCGAGGCGGGGATCTCTTAACCCCTTTTTAACCTTACGTCCATTGACTCCGGAGTGAATGAATTCCGTGCAAACAGCGGATAAAGGCAGCAGCGGAAACAAGAAAAGTCCGTCATGTGAGTGGCTTAAGAATCCCGAAATGGGACTTGGTCTACGCCATCATGATGTTCGCACGCAGTAATGCGCGCTTTCAATCTGAAGATGGTCGAAGATGAGATCTGATTCGTTGCCGACCTGACGTAATCGGTCAGGTGTCAGCCAGGCGCAGAAGCGTCCACCCTGAGACGCGAATGCACCCAGGAACAGCTCGAAAGCGCATCGGCAGTCTACCCGGTGCCTTCCCTCCGTCCGAGGGCAAGAACTGTCTTGCCGGTGCACAGGTTATTGCATCAGCGCAATCTCATCGCGCTTTTAAGGCGTTCTTTATGCCCGCTCGCCGACGATTGGCTACAGCTAGGAGCGCGCATCGGGGGGCGTGAATCTACCCTCATGGGGGCGGGCGCGGAACGTATTCGCTAAGAAACTTGGATTGCCGATTAGGTAACGTCGCGCCAGCCGGCGTGGCTCCAGCATAAGGCGCCAAACCCACTCCAACTTGTTGCGCCGTACCCACATCGGTGCTCGACGTGCCTTGCCGGCATAGAAGTCAAGAAGCGCTCCTACGCATAAAACCGGAATGCCGAGCGCTTCGATCTGCGCGGCGGCCCATAACTCCTGACGCGGATTTCCCATGGCTGCGAGCACGAGATCGGCGCCAGACGCGCGGATCTGCTTGCTTACCTCTCCATCTTTCGCTTCCGCGAAAAATCCGTGGTGTGTGCCTGCAATGATCAGATGAGGGTGTCGCTCCAGGATTGCATCACTGGCGCGTTCGGCGGCGCCGGTCGGCCCACCCAGGAGAAATATCGAGGTTCCCGGAGGTAAACCTTGCAGCAGGTCTGGGGTAAAATCGGTTCCGTTCAGATTGTCGGGAAAAGGTTGTCGGTATAGCCAGCGGCTGGCTAGCTCAACGCCGATGCCGTCATTCAGCACGAGCGCGGAATCTAGTGCTTTGACGAAACGCTCGTTCTGCCGAGCGATATTGACAGTATGTGCGTTGGCAAAACAGACCAGCCATGGACGTTTGCCGGTGATTGCCGAAGTGACCAACGATAGCGCCGTTGCGCGGTCTAATACAGCTACGTCGACGCGGCCGATCCTTCGAGTGTTGATCGAAGTCGTCACGCTTAGCTCCACCGCACTGAGGACGGCGTCAATCACCGCCGGTCAGTGCAAGACCAGAAAGCGCCAGGCGTGTCTAGGGTCATGATCCGATAACTGGCTGCGGAACGGGGCGCTGGGCTTCATCGCGGGCGTGCTTGGCGGAGCATCATCTACGCCGTCGAGCGACTTCCAAGATTGGTGCTGCAATAGCATCAGCAATATCTGCTTGGTAGGCCGGATCAAGCAACCGTGTTGCGTCGTCGTTGTTGGATATAAAACCGGTTTCGATCAGAATTGATGGTATTCCCGCCGACTTCAACATCGCGAAATTAGCCGTTCTCGGCCTGCGGGCATAAGTGTCACTGGCACCCAGAGAACGGTGAATGTCGGCGGCCAGAGATGCCGCGAAGTTGACCGACGCTCGCTGTTCCAGATGTGCCAGTAGGTAGGTCAAATCCTCATCGTCGCTGCTATTCGTCCCTCGGCCCGCGAGGCGGCCAACCACGACGGCTTCACCAGTTTCGTTCAACACGTACACGGAAGCGCCCCGGGCACTCGGTGGTCCGCTGTCGGCATGAACTGATACAGCAAGGTTTGGCTTGCATGACGTGATTATCTTTCGGCGTTCCGTAAGGCTAAGGAAACGATCATCGCCGCGAGTTAAAGTGACCGACACATTCCTTTTACTAGCGAGGCGATTTGCCAGCAGTTTCGATATTGAGAGCGCCACTTCCTTTTCATACCTACCTCGAATACCAGCGGGTGCCCCAACGTCTCGTCCGCCGTGTCCGGGATCAATGACAATCGAAAAGTGTGCGCGCGGAAGTGATGTTCCGCACATCCCAATAGACAGCGCCATTAGAAACGAAGTAAGGATTACCCACACTCCTTGAACTGGTTGGTCAGCCCTTGTTGTCTTCCATTCGCAGTGCTGTTACCGTCCAAAGTGACTCTGTCGCTATAGCCCGCGTAGAAAACCTCGGAAAGGGGCTATGGCGAGATGGCGTCACGATTAAGTCATCGCGGTACAGGCCACCAAATTGCATGCTATGTTGCAGGCGTGGATGTCCCAGCATTTCTCATCGCGGCGCCAGATGTGATAACGGGATTGCGACCTGGATAGCTCGGTTAAGTTCCTGTTGTCAGTTTCGCAGTACGCTGTCGTCAATCTGGATCCACGGCGCGCGCGTACCCACGGCGGGTGCTGGCGCAGCGCGGGTAGCCGGTGCGCGCGTGCCGACTGCCGGCGCCGCTGTTGCCCGCTGCCGCGAGGCTGCAACAGGCGCGCCAGCGGTGGCGACCAGTGTTGCAACAGCGGTTGGGGCAACCGCCTGCGTACCGACTGACGCTGACGTACTGTCGGGTTGGAGCACAGCAGCTGGGCGCAGCGCCGATGTGGGTGTCGCCAAGGTGTTTGGCGGCCCCGCTCCTGCCGCAAGGGGGCGGGGCACGGGTGCGGCGAGGGCGATTACTGGGCGCGGCGCCAGCATCTCGGCAAATGGAGCGTCCAGCCGGGGCAGTACGGCGCCAGCGAACGCCTGCAGCTCATCGGGCATCAATCGCTCGCTTTCTGTCAGGGTCGCCGCCGCAGCGTTGCAGAATGCATCGCGCACCTGTGCCTGCGAGAAGAAATTGTACAGCCTGGTCATCGCATCATCGTAGCGGTCCTGCCAGTCGCCGCCGCTTGCGCGGTACTGGCCCTCCAGTGCGATCGCAGCGCTTGCTAGCGTGGCTTTGTGCGTCGCAAGCATCCTATTGTAGCGCTGTACGATCGCTGCCTCCTGTCCACCGCGACAGGCGAGCGCGGCGACGTTAAGTGCGACGCGCATGTGCCACACCGTCGCGGCCGGCGAGAGGCCACGGTTAATAGGGGTAATCGGCGGGGTGGCATAGACGGGCACTGGTGCCGGCGCCTGCTGCGGTACTGCGACCGCCACCTCCCTGGGCCGGAAGGCACAGGCAGCCATTGCGGTAATGGCGGCAACGGCGACGATGGCTTGTGCAACGCGTAACATGGCACCTCCTATTTCCCCCCGATTTCAACGTAAGAAACCTATTTCGTCAGCCGGACGACTGTCGAACGTGCTGCCCGCTTCCGCCTTGGTGCGCAGCGATCTGGCAGCGTCTCGGGCATCACTGTCTGGAAAGGGCCGCCTGAATCATCGTTAGTAAGCTTCCAATCACGTAGGGCTTGTTGCACTTGGGAACATCAGGATACCGGTCACGCGTAACGGCCTCGTCGTACCCGGTTACGAAAATGAACGGTATCCTGCGGGCAATTAGAGCATCGGCTACCGGAAAGGAGAACTCGCCGTTCAAGTTAACGTCTAGCACGGCCACGTCTATCCTGTGCTCGCGCTCGACCCGATCAAGAGCGGTCTTGATGGAAGAATCGGGACCAAGCACGATAGCGTCTAACTCTTCAAGTGCACGACTGAGACCTCGGGCGAGAATGAACTCGTCCTCGACAACTAAGATGCGATGCTGATCAAGGCTGCCCATGCGTACGAATTTTCTTTAGGCCAAGGCGGACATAGGAAGTGCTATGGAGCACCTGACCCCGTCTGGCGTCAAAGCGAAGGTTGTGCGAGCATTGAACTGGTATGGCAGCGCTTCTTCAATCAGGATGCGTCCTTGTCCGGTGCCAAGAGGTTCGCCGCCAGGATTTGGCATTATCACGTCCGTCTCCTGCCAATCGACACGTAGCCATGGACCGGTGTCATCAATCGCCTGATCAATTGCCCATGCGATCTTCAGCTTGCTAGCAGACTGTTTCAACGCTCCGTACTTCACGGCATTGGTAGTGAGTTCGTGAAGCACCATTGCAAAAGCCTGCAAGGCGGCGGGGCGCAGGGCCACGCCGTCTGGTCCCTGAAGGCTTACACGTTGTTCTCCATTGTCCAAAGCGCCCACCGCAGCCAGTTCATTTCGGATCAGCTCATCGAAGAAAACGTGGTCACCCTCGTTCAAGCGCGATAGGAGCCGTTGAACGCGGGCAAGTGCACCCAGTCTATCTCGAAGTTTGATCTCGAAGTCATGCAGGCTGTCGCTTGATCTAACTGCCTCATCAACCATGTCGCGTATGATACTGATGAGATTGAAGGTTCGGTGCTGGAGTTCTGTTACCAATACACGCTGACGAGCCTGTAGGGTGTGCAGCGCGTCGATGTCAGTAGATGTCCCAAGCCACTCAACGACCACTCCATTATCGTCCCGAACCGGAGTCGCGCGGGTCTTGAACCAGCGATAGCTTTGACTTGCCGCGTGGCGGATGCGATACTCGACTTCGAAGCCACCCGAATGGATTGCTGTGGACCATGCTTGTCTCGCGATCCCAACATCGTCAGGATGCAGTGACCTGAGCCAATTGGAGCCGTGGCTGTCAGATTCTTCCTGGCCGGTGAACTCAGTCCATTGCGGACTGGCCCAAGTCCATTCTCCCTTGCCCACGGCGCGCCACACGAGTTGCGGAATGCCTTCTACCAACGTCCGGAGCCGCAACTCTGTCTCGCGAAGCTCGGTCAAATCATGACCAACTCCACCGAACACCGTGATTTCGCCTGACACATTGGTGATTGGGAAGTCAGTGTCGCGAAGCCACCGAATGGCTCCATCAACTGGACGTTGAATGCGGTAGTCAAAGGTCGTGCGGTCACCGCGGAGAACCCGTTGCACAGCCTCTTGCGCTATCGGTCGGTCTTCGGGGACTATTAGTTGCAGCCAGCTGCTATAATTATCTCCGGTCAAGGCATCTTCACGATTAATCCCGTATATAGCCTCAAAAGCTGGTGTCAGGTAAAGCCATTGTAGTGTTCGCGCATCGCGTAGCCACAAGACATCCTGTGACGCTTCACCAAATTGTTGCAGGCGCTGCTCGCTCTCACGCACCTTTTCATTTATATGCATTCTATCGAGCAAGTCGGCCGCCAGCCGGGCCAGTACATCAAAGAATCTATAGCTATCTGCAGATAAGTGATGGCGTTCACGCCAGTAAGTGGACAGTACACCTACTATTTGTCCGTTGAACGAAATCAGAGGCGTTGCCTGGAGCGACAGGATGTTGGAAAGGTGGGTCGCCTCGACATACATCCGATCGCCCTCCAGTTTGTCGATGTCGGGCACGGTGACTCGCTCGCCGGTGCGCAGCGCCCGTTCAGGAGGGCTGTCTGTGTTTGTCTGCACCGACCGCCAGGCCTCCGCCGTTTTTTCATGTAGGCCCTGCGAGGCGAGTAGCCCCAGCTTACAAGAAGAGGTAGCTGGCGCTTGGATGCTGGCCGCATCGGACTGCATAAGCGCGGAAGCGGCTTCCACGATGCGCTGGTAGAGGGCCCGCGGTTCGTGCTCACCGACGAGTTCACTACTGACACTTTGCAGCTCTTCCATGGCGTTCAGATCTGCTGAACGCTTGCGCTCAATCCCAAGCTGTTTGGCTGTCAGATCAAGCCGGTCAACCATCATTCCGATAAAGAGGGCTATGACTCGCAGGAATTGAATGTCATCCGGATCGAACTCACGCGGATCGTCGCTGTCGACCTGAATGCTTCCATAATGGCGCGCACCAGCCGCGAATATCGGGGCGCTTGCAAATGCCTTAAGGTTCGCAGCTTGCAGGTAGGCGGACGTGTCGAAGCGATCATCGGAGTCAACGTTGCAGGCAAGTACAGGCCCGTCTGACTTCGCAAAAAACGTCTCGTACGAAGGATCATCCACAGGAACACGGAGAGTGCCGCTGGAATCGTGCGGCCATCCGAAACTGGCGCGTAGCAGTAGCTCGTTACCGCCTTCCTGTTTTTCCAGCACGCTGGCACGACCGGTGCCAAGCGCTTCTCCGACAACCCGGCAAGCCTCAAAGAGCGCGCCATTGAGGTTTTCGGAGCGGCGAGCGAACTCGCCAAAGTCAGACAGGATCTGCGGCCGCGCCCTCTTCTTATGACGATCCGGCATTGCAAATCTCTCCTGCGCGCAGATGCATCGCCGAAATTAATGGTAAACAGAACATTTACGTCAAGTCCAGCGTTATGAAAGCCCGAAATCGCCGGAGCCTTATAATGCTTCGTTCGTGGTAATATTTCTGCGGCGGCGAAAGCGCTCTCTTCACCTTTCGGCTTTTCGCGGGGCCACAAGACTTAAGGCCTAGGACTCAAAATCAACCAGCGGACTGGGGCGGAGCGGCTCGCCTGATCCACTGCGGCGTGGATCATGGGAGGTATGGCATGACGCTGTTATGGTTGTTGGACGAGGCGTGGGCGACGATCGAGCCGCACTTGCCCAAGAACCAGCCCCGGCGCCCGGCGCGTGGACGACCGGCGGGTGATCTCCGGCATCCTGTATGTGCTCAAGGTTGGCTGTTGCTGGTGCGACTGCCCGGCCGACTACGGCCCGTCGACGACGGTGTACAACCGGTTCAACCGCTGGTCGCACCGGGGCTTCTGGCTGAAGCTGCTGAACGCGCTGGTCGATGCCGACGCGGTAACGAGGAGCACCGCGATCGACAGCACCTACGTGAAGGCGCAACGCGCCGCCTTTGGCGCAAAAAGGGGCGGCGGTACAAGCACGCGGTGGCTGGACGACCAAGGTCCACGCGCTCGCGACGTCGTCGGCCGCCCCTATGCGCTGATGCTCACCGCCGGCATCGTCAGCGACATCAAGGCCGCTCCCGCACTTCTCCAACGCGCCGGGCGCATGCGCTATCTGCTTGCCGACAAGGGCTACGATGCTAACCAGTTGCGGCGCTCACTGCGAGACGCTGGCCCGTCCAGGTCATCCCTGGCCGAGGTAACCGCAAGCGGATCACTCGCTACGACAAGGGGCACTACCGCGGTCGCCACCTGGTCGAGAATGCCTTCTGCCGCCTCAGGGACTTCCGTCGGGTCACCACACGCTACGACAAGCCCGCCGCCAACTTCCTCGCGGGCGTTGCCCCCGCAACGGCTCTCGCCTTCTGGCTGTGAATGAGTCATCGTGTAATTTGTGGCTGCTTCCCCGGGCCGGCTGAGCGGCGCACCTTCTGGTTGTCGGACCTGAAGGAAGGAAGCAGCCATGAAGCACTATGCCGGAATCGACTTGTCGATGGAAACATCGCACGTCTGCATCGTCGACGCCGATGGGCGCAAGATTGCGGCCCAATGCGTGAACAGCACGCCGGAGGCAATTGCGGCGCTGCTGGAGCATCACGGACCGGTGGAGCGCGCCGTGATCGAGACTGGCCGGATGACGCCGTGGATCGCGCGGGGCCTGCAAGAGCTGGGTGTCCCTATCGTCTGTATCGATGCACGGCAGGCCCATCAGAGCCTGAAGGCGATGAAGGCGAACAAGACCGATCCACATGATGCCGCTGGCTTGGCTCAGCTGGCGCGAACGGGCTTCTTCAAGGAGGTGCATGTTAAGTCGCCGACTGCGCACGGCGTACGTTCGGTGATCACCGCTCGCTCGCACCTCGTCGAGGCGCGCGTCCGGCTCGACAACACCATCCGGGGTCTCTGTGCCACTTTCGGGATCAGGCCGGGAGCTGGCCAAGGCGAGCGTTTCCTCGCGCGCGTGCAGGCTGCCGTTGCCATCCCGGGCCTCGGCGAAGCGATAGCCTCGTTGCTCCGGGCGCGGATCGGGCTGGTTGACGAGATCCGCCGCATGGATCGCGAGCTCAAGGCGATCAGCGCCGCGTCTCCGTCATGCCAGGCGCTCATGAGCATCCCGGGTGTCGGTGTGCAGACCTCCGCCGCCTTTGCAGCAGCAGTTGATGAGGCAGACCGTTTCAAGCGGTCGCGCACAGCAGGCGCCTACTTCGGCCTCGTCCCACGTCGGCACCAGTCGGGCGAGCTCGACTGGACGGGCCGGATAACCAAGCAGGGCGACGGAACCGTCCGCAAGCTCCTCTACGAAGCCGCCAATTCGATCCTGACCCGCACCAAGCAGCCGTTCGCGCTGAAGACCTGGGCGCTCAAGATCGCGAAACGGCGAGGGCTCAAGAAGGCCCGCGTCGCGCTTGCCCGTCGTCTCGCCGTCATCATGCACGCCATGCTGCGTGACGGCACTTTGTTCGAAGCCTGAGATACGGTAGAACCAGTTCGCCAGCGGTGACGCTCTCAAGCTGACCCGATGGCGGTGTCCCGAGAGGGAACGCAGGGACGGACGATCTGCGAAGGTTATCAGATGGGCCTTCAAGCCCGCTTCGAGTCAATGCAACGTCCGGCCTTGTGAGACCCGATACAGCACCACCGACCCCCAGGCCGGCGAGTGCGGACAGATCCTTGAGACCCTCAAGGGACAACCGCCGAGCGACTGCAAATTACAGATCTGAGCCCTAGCACTATAAGGTCCACAGCTAGATGTTTGGTCCCAGTGATTGCTGGTGCGGATTTGAGATAAACCGGCTGGGGTCATCGGTCCATGCTTTGCAGATGGCTTGGTAAGGTGTGAGGCCCCGGAGCGTCTTTAACCGCCGGGCGAAGTTGTAGGCCGCAACGAAATCGGCGAGGTTGAGTAGCCCCCCCCGGGTAGTCCGGTTTCATAGTTAGTGCATTGTTGTCTCCGCCGCCATTGCCGGTTGGAGGTGGAGCGAAGCGGAACCGGAGGCCGGCAATGGCGGTGTCGCCGCTTCCGGGGCGGGTGGCCGGTAGCCGAGGCTGCTGTGGGGACGGACAGTGTTGTAATGACGGCGCCACGCCTCGATCAGCACCCTGGCCTCGGCGAGGCTGTAGAAGATTTCGCCGTTGAGCAGTTCGTCGCGAAGCGAGCCGTTGAGGCTCTCGTTGTATCCGTTTTCCCATGGCGAGCCCGGCGCGATGTAGAGCGTCTTTACGCCGACCTGGCCGAGCCATTTCTGGACTGCGGTAGTGATGCTGAACTTGGGCGCCGGCTGTTAGGAAACCCGATTCCCTTGCGTTGGTAGGTGCGGCGTTTACGCGTTAGCGGTGGTGTTGCACTGTCCGATTGGCAGCGAACAGGTTGATCGGGTTCTTTTTTGATTCGGCGTGGCAAGGGCAAGACAGCATGAGATTTCTGATCGGCACGGCGCATTTTTTCGCGCCCACCTACCGCGATGCAGGAATGCACCGCTTCGCCAAAGCGCTTGCCGCCAAAGGGCATCATGTCGACTTCGTCACCTTCGGGCAGAGCTGGCTCAAGCAGCGGATCAAGGGCGATACGCGTCGCTACGTCCAGTCGGCAAACTCCGCGGCTCGGGATAGTGTGAACCCGCCGAACATCCACGCGCACGTTCATCGTGAAGCGTTTCATCCCCTCAGCGGCTCGCCGATCGCGGAGCGGCTGACGCAGCCACTCGAGCGGCTGTATGGGCGCCGTGTTGACGGTTGGACGCAAGCCGCTGCACGAGCCGCAGAGGTGATCATCCTGGAGTGCGGATACGCCCCGTATTTCTTCGATGTGCTCAAGCAGCTCAATCCGCAGGCGCACTTCATCGCCTTTTACAATGATCGGCTCGATCTGGTCGGGTTTCGACGAGAGACGCTGGCGCTAAACAATCGCGTGCTACCCCGCTTCGACCTTGTACGGACCAATGCGGAGGCGTTGCTCGCCTATTTGCCCGCGGGCGCTAATGGCTGCTACGTGCCTCAAGGCGTCGACAAGGAGAAGATACGCTTCGACCTGCCCTCCCCTTACGTGGCGGGGACGCGCAACATCGTGTCAGTCGGCAACATGTTGTTCGACGACGCTGCCGTGCGCGAGATCGCGGCCGCGGCGGCTAAAAAGGGTGCCACCATCCACGTGATCGGCGCGGCCATGACCGACCCGCCCGCTAACGTCATCGTGCATGGCGAACTGCCCTTTGAACGGACGCTGCCGTTCATCGTTCACGCCGATGTTGGCCTTGCGCCTTATCGGGCGGTTGAAGGGGCGGACTACCTCGTCCAGTCCAGCCTCAAGATCCAGCAGTACAGTTACTGCGGGCTGCCAATCCTGCTCGCGCGTCAGCTCGGCATCGATGGCGAAAACTTCGTCCTATACAATCGCGACCGCCCCGGTGACGTTGCCAAGGCGGCCGCACTCGCGTTCGCAAAGGGCAAATCGCGCGAGTACGGACGATCTATTCGCGGATGGGACGAAGTTGCCGACCTACTGATCGAGGCAATCGCCTCCGCTCCGCGACGCTGACCTGGCCCCAAGTGATCAAGGAGCAGAGAGCCTGTGTAGCCAGGATAGAAGCTGTCGATGTAGCCATCCGATTCCCGATATCCGTGTAGTGAAGGCGGGTATTTGCAAGGATTGCTGACGGCCCGCCATCCCTCTGATTGCCAGTAATCTCCGATGGTCATATGTAGGTTGGGGGCCTTCCAGTGTGGCAGGCAGCAGCTTGAAGGGGGGAGCTGAAAAAATGTCGTGCGTCACGCTGCATCGTGAGCTTACCCTTTTTGGTCCGCTTTGCTGGCGGAATGCTGCCCACGTCTTGATCGTGATCGGTTCCGTTTTTGCTGGCTGTGCGGAGGCGCAGACGGTCATTGCTCAGCATTCTGAGGCAAGTCCGGCAGTTGGCCAAGTCTCACTCAGCGGATCGCCGCTGAGCCAAGCTTCGGCAGACAACCAGCCACGCTTTACGATCGTACCCAGTGTTAGGACTGTCTACGATAGTAACGTGCTACGCTCCTTTGACGTAGGCGATGCGGGCGATAATGTGCGCGTTACGCCGGGGATCGATTTCCGTATTCGCCGCGCGTTCGGGCGTGTAGCTCTGACCGCGGACGGGTCGGCCGGCTATGACTTCAATAGCCGCTATCGTTTTCTAAACCGCAGCCGGATCGACTTTGGCGGCACTGCCCGCGCGCCAGTCGGTGCGATCTGCTCTGCTGGGCTTGATGTACAATTCCGACAATTCCAGTTTGAATTGGATGACACTCAAGAGACAGTTGGATCTAGTACGCGGAACCAGTCTTATTCGTTAACCGGTAGTTGCCCAAGAGCAGCAGGCTTCTCGCCAATCGGTTCGCTATCCTACAGCTCGAACCGAAGCAATGGGTTAAGTATTTTTGATTCCTACCAGTTTAGAGAGCAAATTGGTGTAAGCTATGCCAAGCCTGGCTTGGGAACGCTTGCATTAGTCGCAACCGCTCAACAGCTTCGCCGACCAAACATTGCCGATCTGATTGGTTTCGAAGATGGAACAGATATTCGTAGCCTGTTGCTTGGGCTAACCAGGGCGGTATCACCGCGAATTCGGTTCAATCTCGCAGCCGGCATCACGGAAGCCAATCCCACGCGCGTGGGAGTCGAAAATTTTGTCGGCGCCTCTTACGATGGGAAAGTTGAGTGGTTGATCACGCCGCGCTTTGTAGTCAGCGGAACGGCCGCGCGCGCGGTGAGCAGTCAGAATGGCATTGGCGCCACCTACGTGATTCGCGAAGACTATGGCGCCGCTGTGGATTGGCAAGTTAGCGGTGCGAGCCGCGTCGGCATTGCGGCGCGGCAGACGAAACGCGACTTCCGCGGCGAGGATCTTAACCTAGAGCGGCAGCCGATTGGCAGCGACGAGGTCACCGCCCTTAGCGCCAACTACAGCTATGCGGCTAGTCGCAGTCTTCGCTTAGGATTTGGGCTGAGTCATCGCTGGCGGGACGCAGAAAACTCGTTTTATGATTATGAGGCAACGGTGCTGTCGAGTTCGATTGGCACGCAGTTCTGAGTGAGAAGGGATAAGTCATGAGCTTACGCGCTCTTATTGCCGCCGCTGCGTTGCCGCTCCTGGCGAACGCACCTTTGCAGACCTCGGAGCCTCCCACGGTGCAGGCTAGCCCGATGCAACCGGCTGACGGTTATCTACTCGGCGTCAACGACGAGGTTGAAGTAACGATCTACGGCTCTGGTCAGAATCAGGTTGTGCGCACCCGGATTAAGGAGGATGGCACCATTACACTGCCTTTCCTGGGTACGGTCGCCGCGCGCGATCGGACGGCGCGCCAACTCGCAGCGCAGATTACTGAGCAGTTGCGTTCCGGTGGCATCTTCACCAAGCCATCGGTCAACGTCGAAATCACTCAGTTCGTCAGCAATTCCATAACCATGTTCGGCCAAGTCGCGACGCCTGGCGTCTACCCGATCGACCGACCGCTGACCGTTGCGATGGCCGTTGCGCGCGCCGGGGGCGGTCAAGCGAACGGCGCCGATTACGTGATTTTGCGCCGTCGTGGCGATGACGTCGAGCACCGCATCTCGTTCGATAAGCTGACTGGCGAGTGGAGCACCGCGACTCCCATCCAGTCGGGCGACATTCTGTTCGTGCCGACCGCGCCGGTGGTGTTCGTATATGGCCAGGTTAATGCTCCGGGATCGTTCACCATCCGCAGTGGAATGACGCTGCGACAGGTCATCGCCCGTGCGGGCGGCCCAACCTTGGCAGGAACACAGCGGCGCATCTCGATCTATCGCGGTGATCAGGAGATCAAGCGTGTCGACCTGAACAGCACAGTCCAGCCGAACGACACGATCTTCGTACACGAACGCTTCCTCTGATCTTGTAGCGGGGCAGCGGAGCCGATCGTCACCGGCGCCTCGTCTTTCGAGCGAGGCGCTTGGGGATCGGCTACGTCTTGAGACGATTTCCATGGGGTGGTCTTGTTCCAATCCGATGTCGAAGGCGGATCGATCGCGCTGTTCGCCCTCATAGCAATCGCGATTGCCATCGGGGTGCGTGCTTGGATCGACCGATCTCGGCTCGTTGCGCATTGGTCGCTGGCGATGATGGTGGCGGCTGCTTATGCCGCCTTGAGCGAAACAGCTGAACACGCGGTGGCGGGTCTGCTATGGATCAGCGCTGGGTTGATCGGTTTAGGTGGGTTGGCCAAGCCAGCTTCCGGCTCGGATAAGGCCAGAGCGTATGCGATCGGCATTGCATGCCTCGTCGTGTTCGCCCTGCCGATCCTGGTACCACCTCTTCAGCTCGCCATCGCGCAGACAGGATCGCCAGCTGTCCTTGCTGTCGCGATCAGCTGTTGCATGACAGCAACGCCGCCGCGCTCAATGGGGTGGCGGATCACTGTGATTGTGGCGACGCTCGTAAGCGTGATCGTCGCCATGCTTCCGCTGCGCGTGACGGGAGGTGAGCAATTTCTCTTACTTGCTGGCATATGCCTCCTGGCTGGTGCAGGACAGCAGCGTGTGACGATGCTGCAGCGTCTCGCTCTAACGGATGAGTTGACCGGTCTTGCCAATTTGCGCGCTTTTCGAGAATCGGGCGCGCGGGCGCTCGCCCAGGTAAAGCGTGCGCGCGAGGCACCCGGTGTTACGCCTTTACTCATCCTCGCCGACTTAGATGGGTTCAAGTTGATCAACGACCGTGAAGGTCATGAGGCTGGTAACCGGGTCCTCTCCGCCTTTGCAACCATGCTGCGCGATGAGCTTCGCGAAGGCGATCTGGTCGCTCGTATCGGCGGTGATGAATTCGGCATGCTCTTGGCTGGCGTGGAGGCGCAGACATCCGCTGGATTGATAGGCCGGCTTACACGGGCAACCACCGCGCTTCGCGTGCCGGGAGTCGCCTCCCGCTTGACGGCCACGTTTGCGACGGCAGAGCTTTTGGCAGAGGACAAGTCGATCCACGACGTCCTACGGCGCGCTGACATAGACTTGTACGCGCGCAAGACAGCGAGAGCCTAGGCGTTTGCTCTCGCGTGGTCAGCAGACCCACTGCCCCGATCCGGTTCTCTGCCATCAATGTGTATCGCTTGATCTGGGCTGCAGGGCCAGAACTTGAATGAGCCTTGGGAATGTCGTGAGGTCCTCGCGATGATATCCGAAATCGTGGTAAGTCGTCTGCATCAGGAGATCATGGCTCATGCCCGATTCGACGATTGCGCTGACCTTCAGGATGGGCTGGCTGAACTGGTCGCTCCCGCTGACGCCGGAGGAAAGTTTTGGGCTCCGTGGGCGTATCACCAAGCGCGACCCAGCCACGACGAGCGAGTTCCTCAAAACAATAAGGGATTGGCTGCCCTCTGCGGCGGTCAGGCGCGCCTTGAAGAGCTTGATGATGGAACGCGGCCTCTTGCTGAATTTAGTACCCGGCTTAGAGTTGCCGGCGCAAATGAGAAGGCATTTGACCGGTTTCGACATCACCGCATCCGGCGCCACGATGTCTCTGCACGAGTAAGCCACCCATGTGGTCTGAGCCAGGACTCGGACTACGTGCAGGTGTCCACCGAGCGTCCTGCTGCCGAATGCTCAGCTCGTGCCGATAAGGGGGTGCGGACACACGTCCATTCTCGATGGCGGTCCCGAAAACCCGTCCGCTGGCCCTCCTTCGGTCAAGCTGATAAGGCATCAGCTTGACCTTAGCCGAAAGGCACGCTGATGTTCGATTTGCCCACACACTCTATCGGCGAAGATGTTCCGCGACACCTTCATCAGACCTTTCCGACCATGAATGTTCCAGAAAACTTTGGCAGGCAGATTGCGGCACTTAGAGCACGCAATCCTGACTGGAATTATACTCTCTACGACAATGAGGCGGTCGAAAATTACATCGCAGCCGCGTACGGTCAGGAAGTGCTCGCTCTTTATCACAAGATTAATCCGGGCTATGGTGCTGCTCGCGCCGATCTATTCCGGTATCTCCTCATGTATCGAGAAGGCGGTATCTATCTGGACATTAAGAGCGGAGCGGATCGCCCGTTGAACGAGATCGTATCGAACAGCGCAGGGTTCTTGCTGACGCAATGGACTCGTGGGCTAGGGCGCGAGACTTTTGGCGTGCATCCCGAGCTAGCGCACTGTCCCGGCGGCGAGTATCAGCAGTGGCAGATCACGACGGTGCGGGGGCATCCATTCCTGCGTGCGGTGATCGAACACGTGTTGAATAACATCGCTCATTACTCTCCTTGGCGGAATGGTACTGGTGGTAATGGAACTTACCGCGTGACCGGTCCCATCGCATACACACTTGCCATTCAGCCGTTGCTCTCGTTGTACGACCATAGGATCGCCACGGATGCTGAGGCCGGCTTAATATACAACGCTACGGCATCATCTCATAAGCCGTCTTTCTCCGGGCACTATTTGAAGCGCACCGATGCGATCGTGAGCCCGCGCAATTTGACCTCGCGGCTATCAGCGGGAGCATACACTGCTCTGCAGATTACTCGTCGCGTCCTGCGTGATTAGAGTATCCGTGATGGTCAAGCGAGAGGTGGCAAAGAACGACTGGGCCGGACATCCAAGATGGGCAAACGCACATTGCGACGCTTGCTTATCATTGGGGCACGCGCAGTCGCTGGCTGGGCGTCACGTAAGGGTGCAAAGCCGCGATCGTGGCTGGCCAGCATGATGGCGCGCAAGCCGCCGATGCTGGTGCGGGTGGCACTCGCCAACAAAATGGCCCGAACGGTCTGGGCGCTGCTCGCCCATGGCGGGGTCTACCGAGCTCCGGCCGTGGCGGCGTAAGCCGTCAGGGTCGTAGGGTGCCGTGGAGCAGGCTGAGGGCGAAGGAGAGTATGGCGCAACGGTCGTGAGACGGGGTGGGGAAAACCAGATCATGGACAAGCGCTATCCAAGCGCGCCAGGTTGTTTTGGACCCGATCCTCGAACTCCCATACGGGTCCGCGGCATGTCATGGCCGCATAAAGGCCGGACACATGTCAGCACCCGATCCGCGCGCCATTGGCTATCCCAAGATTCAGCTTGCTCCAACGGGGGCGTCCACACATGTCCATGATCACCACGTCGCAGGGGCTCAGCTCGGGCATGAGCACCTGGTCGACATAGGCGCAGAAGGCGCCCTGGGTGATTGGCCCGTCTAGTACCATGGGTGCCACATGCCGTGAGGGTCCCCCGGTTTCTCGTCCAGGCTGAGGGTGAGTTTGCGGTGTTCATTCAGCGGCGATCTTGGCCGCGGCAGCAGCATATTCGACCGGCGTCAGCCAGCCAAGCGATGTGTGAGGACGGCTCTCGTTATAGTCCCGCCGCCAAGCCTCGATCTTTGCTCGGGCATCCGCCAGCCACAGGAACCAGTGGGCGTTGAGGCATTCGTCGCGCAGGCGGCCGTTGAAGCTCTCGACGAAGCATTGTCGGTCGGTTCGCCTGGCCGGCTGAAATCGAGCGTGACGCTGTTCTCGTACCCCTCCGCAGCCTTCCAACGATGCTTCGCATCGTCGGAGCCTGGGGCTGCTCCGCCCAGCGGTCGAGCGCCTTCGAAATGAACTCCGGGCCATAGCACATTGGGAAGCGCTGG
>NZ_LAZX01000065.1 GCF_000980895.1 Sphingomonas sp. Ag1
CGGCCCTCAGGCCACGCTTACAGTTTCGGGAAAACTCATTCGGGAACACATTTTGGGAAAGCCGGTCCACCGCTACGGCCGCGATCGGCCACATTTCCCGGCTGTCTCTCTGAACCATCCCAATCGAGAAAGATGCGCGGCTTAGTAGCTTATTCGCTTAGCAGCTTAATCGCATAGGATGGTTGCTGGCGCATCCCGTTGGGACCGCGCTCTATCTCCGCTGCGCTCCGATCGAGCCGCCGATCGGCGGCTCGCCCCTGACGGGTGACGATCGCTCGCGCAGGCGGGGGACCCCCGCCTAGAGGACGCCGGCCGAGCCGGCGACGTCGTTCGATGAGAGGGAAAGTGGGGCACCGCCCCCCTCTCCCAGCAACGGCAATCAGCCGGGCCGTGGCTCGCTGCGCTGCGCCCGCACCACCCCGGCAGATTCCCGCTGCCCCCTCACCCCCCGCTGTTCGCCACGAGGCAGGGCCGATGGCCGAGGCCATCGCCCAAGGGCGATTTGAAGAGAGAGGATCATGGAACAGGACAATCGTGAGAGCTGGCTGAACCGGGTGGCGGTCGGCATGACCCCGCTGTTCGAGACGCTGGGCGCCCCCCTGCCCTCCCGTGTGCGCGTTGCGATCGGTTTCACCAGTCGCGGTGCCAAGGGCAAGGCGATTGGCGAATGCTGGGACAACCGATGCAGCGGCGACGGGCATTTCGAGATATTCATCCGGCCGGACTTGGCGCACGCGGCCGACGCGATGCCGGCGCAGATCGCCGCCATCCTCGCGCACGAGCTGGTCCACGCTGCGGTCGGGATTGCGGCCGGACATGGGAAAGCGTTTAAACGGGTCGCGATCGGGCTTGGGCTGGTCGGGCCGATGCGCGCCACCACGCCCGGCGATGTCTTCCTCGCTACCATCGCGCCGATCCTGGCCGCAGCCGGCTCCCTGCCTCATGCCCGGCTCGATACCGGCGGCGAGACGACGCAGCCGAAGAAGCAGGCGGCGCGCTTGCTCAAATGCGAGTGCGAGGCGTGCGGCTATACGGTGCGGACCGCGCGCAAATGGCTGGAGTTGGTCGGTGCGCCGCTCTGCCCGGTCGAGGATCATGGACCGATGCGTCACGATCCGTTCAACGGCGACGAAGACAGCGAGCCGAACGACAACAGCTAAGCGACTAATCACCTTTACGACTAAGCGGCTAAGCGGCATAAGTCGCTTAGCCGCTTAGTGGGAGTAGCAGTGATGCAGGTATGGGCCGTGATCGCGCAGAAGGGCGGTCAATCCAAGACGACCCTTTCCACCGGCTTCGCCGTCGAGGCGGCGCGTGAGGGGGCGTCGGTCGTGATCCTCGATGCCGACGATCGGCAGGGGTCGGCGCTCTATTGGTCGGAGCGCCGCGACATGGACGACGTGATGGTGAAGGACAGCAGCGTCGCCGGCCTGCCGCTTCACGTCTCGCGCGGGCGGGGCAGCGGCAAGATCGACCTCATCATCATCGACACGCCGGCGAACTCGAAGGACATTGCCATGCTCGCGGCCGAGCAGGCGGATTTCGTCATCATCCCCGTCGCGCCGCGCGGGCTGGACGTTCATTCGGTGTTGCAAACCGTGAAGCAGGTCCAGCAGGCGGGCACGCCGTTCGCGGTCATCCTGACCCAAGTGCCGCACCAGGGCGGGGAGGGGCAGGAAGCCCATGCCGGTTTCGCGGCAAAGGGCGTGACGCTGTTCGACAGCCGCCTCCACTTCCGCAAGGACTATTACAAGGCGACCCCGCTTGGCAGGACCGCAGCCGAGACGGAGCCGGACAGCAAGGCGGCAGCCGAATTGCGCAGCGCCTACGAAGAGGCTAAGCGACTAAGCGGTTATACGGCTAAGCAAGTAAGCGAGGTGGCATGATGGCGAGGAAGCCTTCCGCGCTGGCCGGTATCTTCGACGACCAACCCGAAGAGCCGGCACCGCCACCAGTCGTTGAGCCGGCCGCCGTACCGCAGCAGGTGGCATCGTCGCGCCGATCGCGGCGCGATAAGCAGACGCCGGCACCGTCAACGCCGGCCCGGCGCAGCAGCCATCCCGGCAAGAAGCCGGTGCTGATCCATATCCCCGAAGACATGCACCGCGCGTTGCGCCAGCTCAGCGTCGAGGAGGGTGGGGAACCGCTCACCGTCATCACCGAACGCTTGCTCCGCCAGTATCTGGTCAAGCGGGGGCACACCAGGTTCGCGCCATGAGCAAGCGGCGCGATCCCAACCCCGAGTTCGACCTGTTCATCCCGGCGCTGGGCGACCTGCCGCTCCGCGACCAGCGCGAGGTCATGGAGCGGCCGTTCTTCTCGCTCCAGAAGCGCAAGCGGTTGAAGCCGATCGAGTATAAAAGCCCGGACGGCGAGGCGTGGGTGCGCGTCCAGGCGATCCCCGATTACGGGATGGCGACGATATGGGATGCCGATATCCTGATCTGGGCGGCATCGACCCTCAACCGCATGAAGCAGCAAGGCTTGAACGATCTGCCGCGCACGCTCACGACGACGCCTTACGACCTGTTGCGGGCGATCAAGCGCAGTACCGGGGGGCGGGATTATCAGGAGCTGCAATCCGCGCTGCTCCGGCTCCAGACCACATCGATCACGACCTCAATCCGGGCGACGAAGCGCCGACAGAAGGCAGGCTTCAACTGGCTGGATAGCTGGACGTTCGACACTGACGCCGACACCGAACAGCCCCGCGGCATGACGCTGACCCTTTCGGACTGGGTGTACGAGGGGATCGTCAACGAAAAGTCGCTGCTTACCATGCACCCCGATTACTTCCTCCTGTCCGGGGGACTTGAGCGGGCGCTGTACCGCATCGCCCGGAAGCATGTCGGATCGCAGCAGGGCGGATGGCTGTGCCGGGTCGAGGTGTTGCGCGACAAGACCGGCAGCGACGCCCAGCCCAAGGAGTTTAATCGGATGCTCCGGCGCGTGATCGAGGCCGACCAGCTCCCCGACTACGCGATGCAGATGGCGGAGACGGCCGACAGAAGTCCGGCCGTACAGTTCAGACGGCGCGGTGAGGTCGAGGCGCTGGCGCTCGCCGAACGGATGCGGGCGGAGGAGGAGCGGCGTGCCCGCTTCGACGCCGATCGTCGGCGCACCGAGGAGGTGGACGCCCGCATGGACCAGCTCGCCGGTCGGCGCTGACTATCGGGGTATCACCCACCAAGGGCCGGGCTATCGGGGTTTCGCCCACCAGGCGGAGTCGATCGACAGCTTCCATCGCGTCGGGATCGGGACCGATGGCACCGGTGGACTGTGGATAACCGGCATGGGGAGCCACTTTCCGGGATCGTCGGCCTCGGGGTATCACCCACCATTGCTTCGGGGGATCACCCACCGCACTATCGGGGTATCACCCACCGAATCACGGGGTATCACCCACCGGCCACTCTCGCACAACACTGATAACAAAGCGAAGATTCCGCTTTCCGACCCGCTTAACCTTCTTAACGATTCCTATTTAACAGAATCACTTAACTCCGCTGCACAAGACCAAACGACGGAAAAGGACAAACGGAATTGCCCCTTCGGGCCAATGCGCTTTCATTGCGTGCCGGCTATCGCCGCCACAAGAGCGGCTTAACAGCCGCAGGCTTCCGAAGAAGCCAAGCCGATCTGGCGGTGTGTGCCTGTCGCCGTTACGCGGGTCGAGAGGGCGGGGAGAGGATACCCCGAAGCTCACCGTCCAGTTTTTGCAGTGTGTACGATCACGCCGGATCGTAGAGACCGGCGAACTCGCGCTCGGCATAGTAGCGGATTTTGCCGACGACGAGCGGGTCTTGCCCCTGGCGCAGCAGCAGGAGGATGTCCGCGTCCATCCGCATGATTTCGTCAGGCGTCGCCAACCGGCGCGCCGCGACATGACCGCTGGAGCTGGTCGAGCCGGCGCCGGGTTCGGTCCAGCTCACCGGACGCGACGACCCGAAGGTGGTGTATTCGATCGTGGTGTCGCCGATCGTGCGCGAGAGCATGTCGGCGGTGGCATGATCGTTGACCCCAAAGGTCTGGACCACGCCGGCGTTGGACATGAAGGTGCCGGCCCGCTCGCCGTAAATGGCTTTCAGCTGGTGCATGTCCTGGAGGATCGGCCAGAGCTGCATCCCGTAGCCCGCCATCAACCCCATCGCGCGCTCCACCGGCTCCAGGCGGCCGAGGGCGGCGAACTCATCGAGCAGGAACAGGACTGGCTTTTCGGGGCGGGCAGGGGAGCGCGCCATGTCGGTGACAGCCTGCGCCACCAGCAGCCGCAACCAGCGCGCATAGGTATCTAGCCGGTCGGGCGGCAGGCACAGGAACACGGTGCCGGGCCGTTCCTTGAGGTCCGCGAAGCGGAAGTCAGACCCGGAGGTACTTTCCACCAGGCGCGGACTGTCCATGAAGTGGGTGTGGCGCTGGGCGGACGACAGCACGCCCGCGGCCTCCCGGCTCGACTTGCCGAGCTGGCGGTTGGCGGTTGGCGGCGCGCGCGATCAGGCCGTGGGCGCCGGTGCTGGCCTGCATGTCCGCCAGCAGCGCGGCGAAGCCGCCAGGATCGCGGGTGAGCTTGTCGCGCACGGTCGCCAGCGTGGCGAGGGCAGGGGGTTCGTGGATGACGGTGTGCAGGATGATGCCGGCGATCAGCGCCTTGGCTTCCTCGTTCCAGTGCGCCTCGCCCGATTGCCCCGGTGCATCGTGGACCAGCGCGTCGGCGATCGTCTGCGCATCTTCCGCGAGATCAGGGTTATGGGCATCGAGCCACGCCAGCGGGTTGTAGCGGGCCGCAGGGCGCCCGGAGACGCCGAACGGGTCCAGGCACCACACATCGCCCTTCCTGGCCCTTGTACGGGCCGTCACGCGGGCGTTCTCGCCCTTGGGGTCGATGCAGATCACCGAGCGGTCGATCAGAAGCAGGTTGGGGATGATCGTGCCGACGCCCTTGCCGCTCCGCGTCGGCGCCATCGTCAGCAGGTGCGCCGGCCCGTCGTAGCGCAGCAGCTTACCCGACTTGCGCGAGCGGCCGATGATGAGGTCGCCGGCCTTCTCCAGCTTGCGCGCCTCCGCCCGACCGCCGAAGCGGGCCGAGCCCATCAGCGTGTTGCCGCGGTTGCCGCCGCGGCGGTTGAACTTCCAGATCGCGAACAGGACCAGGCCGGTCAGCAGGAACGGCACGTCGGTCGCGATCTCGCCGTAGCCGAAGATTCCTTTCAGCCAGGCGTTGCTCGCCATCAGCACCACGAAGCCGATCAGCAGTGCCCAGAGCGGCCCGATCCGCGCCGGCATCAGCAGGCCCCGTCCGGCTTTCGGTAGAGGCCACGGATCACCTCCACCATCGCGGTCGGAGACAGACCCTCCTCCAGCATCATGGCGAACAGCGCCTCATCCTCCGCGTCGAGGTCGAGCCCCTCGATCGCGAGGTTGGCGCGGGACTCGTCCAGGTCCTCGCGCCACAGCGCGACCTGGTCGGGCGTGCCGCGTGGATAGTCGGCCGAGCGGATGTGCTGCCAGAGGCCATCGAGGTCGAGCATGGTCATGCCGTCATCTCCCTTGCACTCGTCAGCCGGTCCGCCCGGCCCGTCACTCAGCTTTCCGAACCCAGCGCCTCACGGGCGGCCGCGAGCGCGGCCTTGCCGCCCCTGCGCGTCGTCTTTGCCACGCTCTCGACGGCCTTCTCCACTTTCTGCCCCGCCTTGCGGCCGAGCCCGATCTTCTTCGCCATGGCGCGACGGCTCTCCGAATAGTTCTCGGCGACCATCGGGTAGTCGGGCTTGAGGCCATAGCGCTGGCGGTACTGGTCCGGGGTCAGGCCATTGGTGGAGAGATGACGGCGCAGCGTCTTGTAGGGCTTGCCGTCGATCATCGAGACGATGTGATCCTTCGACGCCAGCGACTTGCGCACCGAGACGGCCGGCACGTGCTCCTGAGGGGCTTCTTCCGCCGCGGGCTCCGCAGCCGCTCTGCCCAGCCCGGATACGGCGGTGTGCATCGAGGTCAGAAACGCCGGCACGTCGTCGTCGGTGGTGCGGGTGTTGGGATTGCTCAGCCAGGCGATGGTGAGTTCGGTCGCCAGGGTCACGGCATCGGTGTCGTCGGTCATATCTTCTCCGGTATCGGTAGGGCGGTCATAGCACGCCGCTCGTTGCGAAATTGGCAGCGCCGACTTCGTCAGCATCGGGCGCGCCAGCGGCAGCTTCCTTATCGTCCGCTTCCGCGTCGAACGCCCGCTTGCCGCGTCGCTTCCAGAGCGCGAGCGTGTCGCCGCCATCGCCATTGCGGGCGCGCCCGACTAGCTCCAGCAGCGCGCCGTAGATGGTTGCGCGATCGTCGTCGGCGAGGTCGACCAGGCCGGCTTTCTGGACGAGGCCGCCCAGCTCGATCAGGTGGCGGGTTCGCTCGCGACGTTGCACAACCCAGCCTCGCGTATCAGTCCGACGCCGGCTCGCTTCCAAGCGCTTGATCAGCGCCCGGTTGCGGCGTTCCGTCGTCACTGTCGCCACCAGCCTTTCGCGAACCTTTGCGCCCGCGCCGCTGAAAGAAGGCGGCGCCCTTCGCGCGCCACGCCTCCTTCGCGTCACTATCCTTGGAGGCGACCGCATCGAGCAGCACGCCGGCGAGCGTTTCGAGGTCAAGCGCATCGGCGCCGGTGGAGGTGACGAGTGCCCCAAGCTGTTCGACGCGCCGCGCCTTCAGCCCGCGCGCGCGCTCCTCCAGCGCCTTCAGTTCCGCGTCATAGTCCCGCACCTTGCGCATGGTGCCTCCATCTTCCGCGTCCAACCCGCAGCAGCCTAGCAAACCAACCGGGGAGGGCAAGCCAGATCGACACGTGCACCAAGTCAATCAGGAGGAGCGAAGCGGATTGTGAGTGCGCGCTTATACATCGTTGCCGACGTGCGCTCATAAGTGCATGATAGTGGTCGCGATGGCGATCTACCATTTCAGTGCGAAGGTCATCAGCAGGGCGAAGGGCTCCAGCGCCGTTGCATCGGCTGCCTATCGCTCTGCCTCGCGTCTGTTCGACGAGCAGCACAACCGCCATCACGACTTCTCGAACAAGGCCGGCGTGATCCACTCCGAGGTGATGTTGCCGGAAGGCGCGCCGGAGCGTTTAAACGACCGCACCGTGCTCTGGAACGAGGTGGAGGTTGGCGAGAAGCGGTCCGACGCGCAGCTCGCCCGCGAGGTGGAGTTTTCGATCCCGCGGGAGATGAACCAGAAGCAGGGGGTGCAGCTCGCCCGCGACTTCGTGGAAGAGCAGTTCGTGAAGCGAGGGATGGTCGCAGACCTCAACGTGCATTGGGACAAGGCGGAAGACGGCAGTCCCAAGCCGCACGCGCATGTCATGCTGTCGATGCGCGAGGTGGGGCCGGACGGGTTCGGCAAGAAGGTTCGCGACTGGAACGGTACGGAGCTGTTGAAGGGCTGGCGCGAGGCGTGGGCGGCGCACGCCAACGAGCGCATGGCCGAGCTGGGGATCGAGGCGCGGATCGATCATCGCAGCCACGCCGACCGCGGCATCGAGCTGGAGCCGCAGCACAAGATCGGGCCGATGGGGACGCGCCGGCTGGAGGAGGACGAACCGCACCGGCGCGCCGATGACCATATCCGGATCGCACGCGAGAACGGTGAGAGGATCATCGCCGATCCGGGCATCGCGCTGGACGGGATCACGCGACAGCAATCGACCTTCACCACCCGCGACCTGGCCGCGTTCGCGTTCCGGCATTCGGACGGCAAGGAGCAGTTCGACCAGGTGATGGCCGCGGTGCGCGCCAGCCCCGAGCTGGTGGCGCTTGGCAGGGACGGACGTGACCAGGAGCGGTTCACCTCCCGCGACATGATCGCGACCGAGGCGCGGCTGGAGAAGGCCGGCGACGAGCTGGCGCGGCGCGGCGATCATGGCGTTTCCGAGCGGCAGCGGGCGGGTGCGCTGGAGGCGGCCGAGGGGCGGGGGCTCATGCTGTCCGACGAGCAGCGTGACGCTTTCGACCACATCACCGGTGGGCAAGGCTTGGCGTCGGTCATCGGCTATGCCGGCACCGGCAAGTCGGCGATGCTCGGCGTCGCGCGCGAGGCGTGGGAGCGCGAGGGCTACCAGGTGCGCGGTGCGGCGCTGTCCGGAATCGCGGCCGAGAACCTGGAGGGCGGCTCCGGCATCAGCTCGCGCACTATCGCAAGCCTGGAACATGCGTGGGGGCAGGGGCGCGACCAGCTTACCCGCAACGACGTGCTGGTGGTCGATGAGGCCGGCATGATCGGCACCCGCCAGATGGAGCGGGTGCTGTCCCATGCGCGTGACGCCGGCGCCAAGGTGGTGCTGGTGGGCGACCCCGAGCAGTTGCAGGCGATCGAGGCGGGCGCGGCGTTCCGGTCGCTCGCCGAGCGGCACGGCGCGGCCGAGATCACCGAGGTTCGCCGGCAGCGGGAGGACTGGCAGAAGGGGGCGACGCGGGCGCTGGCGACCGGCCGCACGGGCGAGGCGCTGGACGCCTATGCCGCGCACGGCATGGTCCACGCGGCCGACACGCGCGAGCAGGCGCGGGCTGAGCTGGTGGACGGGTGGGATCGCCAGCGCCGGGCCGAACCCGACCAGTCTCGCATCATCCTTGCCCATACCAATGCCGAGGTCCGCGAGCTGAACGGGGAGGCGCGGGACCGGCTTCGTGCCAACGGCGAGCTGGGCGAGGACGTGGCGTTCGCGGCCGACCGGGGTGCCCGTGATTTCGCGGCGGGCGACCGCCTGATGTTCCTGCGGAACGAGCGGTCGCTGGGGGTGAAGAACGGCACGCTGGGGACGATCGAGAAGGTTTCGCCCGAGGGCATGACGGTTCGGCTCGATGGCGGGCGCGAGGTGACGTTCGCGGCCAAGGACTATGCCGCGGTCGATCACGGCTATGCGGCGACCTTCCACAAGTCGCAGGGCGTGACGGTCGATCGCGCCCACCTTCTCGCTACGCCGGGGATGGACCGGCACAGCGGCTATGTCGGGTTGTCACGGCACCGCGACGGTGTGCAGCTCCACTACGGCCGCGACGACTTCGCCGACCAGGGCAAGCTCGCCCGCGTGCTGTCGCGCGACCGCGGCAAGGACATGGCCGGCGACTATGCGTCCGACCGCAGCGAGCAGGATCATGCCCGCACCTTCGCCGATCGGCGCGAGATCCGGTTCCCGGAACTCGCGCGCCAGGTGGTCGAGAAGGTGCGTGACAAGGCGCGGGGCATGTTCGCGGGGTTCAAGCCGAAGCCTGCGGCCGAGAAGGCAACGGATGTAGAGCGGAATGGGGCAGAGATTGGCACCGACCGTTCCGGCCAGGCTAGGGCGATCCGGCACTATGCTCGTGCCGCCGGCGACATCGCCCGGCAGACGGCCAAGGACCTGCCGGTGCTGCCCTACCAGGAGGATGCGCTGCGCAAGGCCGGGGCGGCGCTGGACGCGACCAGGCCGGAGGCGGCGCGCGACCTCGCCGCGGCGTTCCGGCGCGATCCGTCGCTGATCGAGCAGGTATCGGGCGGCAACACGGGTGGCGCGGCGCGGGCGATGGCGGAGGAGCAACGGGTGCGCCTCGATCCGGATGCGCGCGCCGATCGGTTCGTGGCGGGGTGGCAGGCGATGCAGCGCCAACGCGCTGGGCTGGAGCGGGCCGGCGACCACAACGGCGCCGAACGCTTGCGCGGGCGCATGGCGCAGGCGGCGGGCGGGCTCGCCCGCGATCCGCAGCTCGAATCCGCGCTGCATCGTCGCGCGCCCGAGTTGGAGATTAGGATCGAGCGCGAGCGGTCGATAGGCGATGCGCTGGCGCGTTCGATCGGGCCGGGGCGCGAACGTGACAGGGGATTGAGCCGCTAGCCGTTCGTGCTTTCGGCAACCGACAGGAGGCGGGATGGACGAAGGCAATCACGAACGGGATGCCGCGGCCGAAGCGTTCGAGGGCGTGCGCGGCGAGCTGGCGTTGTTGCGCCGCGCGATCGAGGGGATTGCGGCGCGGGACGATCGGCCCGAACCACCCGACTATAGCGAGACGCTGGGCCAGATCACCAAGCTGGCGAACGCCACCCTCCAGCGCGCCGAATTTATGCGTAAGGCGATCGAGGAGGAGGCAGTCGCCCGCCAGGTCGCCAACCGGATCGCTGGCGCCGTAGCCGAGGACCGGCAGGCGGTGAAAACCGCCGCCGGCGAGCTGCGCGACGCGACACGCGCCCTGCAGGGCGTCACCGCCTCGGCGCGGCGCGGCGACGAGCAGAACCAATGGTTGGCATGGGCCGCGATCGGTGGGGCAGTTGTCGGCATGATCCTGTGGGCGGTGTTCGCCGGCATCGTCGCGCGCGCCGTGCCGGCGAGCTGGCAATGGCCGGAGAGGATGGCGGCACGCTCGCTCGCCATGCCGATGTGGGAGGGGGGGCAGCGCATGATGCGGACTGCGGCGGCCGACGCCTTCGCCAACATCGCGGCGGGCGACCGGATCGTTACTGCCAATCGTCTAGCTCTGGAGGCATGTCAGAGACGGGCTACCAAGGGGCATGAGGCAGTACGTTGCACGATCAAAGTCTCGCCATGAGGCGGCAGATGTGCCTGATCCAGGCAGAGATTATTTGATACGTATGTATGTACAGGAGCCGTTGACGGTCTTTTAACATATCCCTAGCTAAAGGACACCTAAGGGCTATCGAGGTGAGAACGGCCTCCTCACACGCCACGCAAGTGGCATAGTAGGCGAAAGCCGAAGAGATGCGGGAATTTGGCGCCCCGCCGTTAGCTTCTGAAAGCCCCGCATATGCGGGGCTTTCTAGTTTTATGCGGGAGTGATGAAGCCCTTCCGCAATCGCCGCTCCAGCTTGTTCCTGTCGATTGGATAGGTGCTGGCGACAATGTAGCGACCCATGTGATCGACCCGCAGTTTGATCGCTACGAGAATGATGGCTCCTTCACCAGGAATCTCACCGATCAGTTCAAAGCCATCGGCCTGATCTGGAGCCCGTCCGATATAATCCGGTTTAGAGACGATCTGACCAACATATCGCCGGCAGAGTTCAAACGCGCTTGGATGTCGGTCACGAGCATGTTGCTGTGCCTTAACTGAAAAATGCGTATCCGCCGCGGGAAGGTTTAAACCTAGAAGGCCGTTGATCTGCGCCACTGGTAATGGCCCCAAATCAAGAGGGGTAAGTTTCGGCTTACCGGTCTGAACGTCATTCACCGACTGATCCTAGCGAGCAGCAGGATCGTTAGGAACGAGCGCCGCAGGGTTGGCCCGAACAAGCTCGGCAATCGGATCGGGCAAGATAAACCAAGTGGGTATCCCCCGGCTTTGCGGGTTGCCCAAACCCTGGAACTTCTCGCCCTTGTCACCGCCGTTCCAGCGGACTCCTGTGGCCGGCTCTCCGTCCCACAACATGGCAGCGACTGCGTAATCGCCTTCGCCGCCGTCATAAATCACGTCGAGCCTATCGACGCGTCCCTTGGGGGAAGTCACCATCCGTGGGTCGATATAAGCCATTGGCATCTCCTCAGCAACGATGTACATATGTATGTATGAAGGCTGGTTCAAGCGTCCTTGCAGATGCAAATGCCCTTGTCGGTCGCTGTGTGACGTTCCGAGAAACGGTGGTCAGTGGGAGATCGCTAGGCACGAACCATATGTACTCGTTTCGTTCTTTTTTCTTGTCTCTCGAAAGGCTCTCGCGTAAGCTTCTCCCGAAATTGGAGCTGTCGCAACGAGTTTCAGGAGGGTGCGGGTGGTAGTTGGTTATGCCCGTGTCTCCACCCGAGATCAGTCCCCTGCCCTCCAGCTTGATGCGCTGCGAGGAGCCGGATGCGATCGGGTGTATATGGAGAAGGCGTCGGGAGCCCAACGCGATCGCCCCGAGTTGAAAGCCGCACTCGATTACCTCCGTGCCGGCGACACCCTGATGGTATGGAAGCTCGACCGCCTAGCCCGCTCTGTCAGGCAGCTTGTCGAGACGGCGGCGGAGCTGCAACGGCGCGACATAGGGTTGAAGGTGCTCACCCAAGCTATCGACACCACCACACCTGGTGGTCGCCTAACCTTCCATGTCTTTGCAGCAGTAGCTGAGTTCGAACGCGAGCTAGGCCTTGAGCGTACCCACGCCGGACTAGCCCAAGCCAAGGCCATGGGCCGCCGCGGCGGCCGAAAGCCCGCCATAGGACCAGCCGAGATCAAACGCGCCAGAGCTATGTTGGCGGACCCCACCATCACCGTTGGCGAGGTCGCTCAGCAGCTCGGTGTTCAACCCTCAACGCTCTACCGGCACATTCCTGGCGGGCGGAGTGCCGTGGTTCACGAAATCGGAACGGCTAAGCATGACTAAGAAACCACGCACACAGGTTGAGGGATGGTCTGACATCCACCCAAAGAGTTCCGCTCTTGGATGGAACGGTGCATCGTCAAGCAGCGCGTCGATTTTTAAGATAGAGGACGTTGCTCCCGTCGTCGGGTTGCAACCCGTTTTTATTAAGAGGGTGCTGGGCTCAAAAGGGCTTTTGTCGTTTTCAGATATCGAACGGCTCGTGATGCTTGACGACGCAAGCGAGACCTTTGTTCCTCGCAGCCGAATTGTAGGATATTTTGAGAAGCTTGCCTCACGAGCTGAGGTTAAGGCTCTCTCTCCGCAGAAGCCACCACTAGATCAAGTAACGTGCGGAGATGCCCACAAGCTTATAGCGTCCTTAGCTGACGACAGTGTTGACTGTGTCGTTACGTCAACTCCGTACTGGGCAGTCAGAATCTACGGTACGCCTAAAAATGTAGAATGGTCAGACGGTGAGATTTGCCCGTTTGGGCATGAACAGACGCCAGAGGGGTTTATCCGCCACTCGGTGGAAATATTGTTGATGCTCAGGAAGAAGGTGGCACCCCATGGCTCGGTCTGGTGGAACCTAGGAGATACGTTCAACACCAGGACGCAAATCCGAGGTAATGCTGCCGAGACCCTTCGGGCCATGAAGGGCTTAGACTCTCGTAAGTGGACTGAGCAAAACTGTCGTCGGTACAGTGCTGGGCACGCTTATCTGTATGACGGTGAGCAAAGCCTAATTCCACAGCGCATTGCCGAGCGAGCAAGTCGGATTGGGTACTTCGTTCGGTCAATGATTACATGGAAGAAGGACGGCTCATTACCTGAGCCGACAACCTCCCGCGTGACACGATCGCTTGAGCACGTCCTGCATCTAACAAAGAGCCGTACCCCGTATTTCGATAAAGGGGCCTACCGGCAAACCCCAGCGTCTTTGGGGGGGCGGAATGCTCTGTTCGAACAGGATCAGGTCACCGATGTATGGCACCTCCCAACAGCCACTGGCGGTAAGGGGCACGGCGCACAGTTCCCGTTGGCACTGCCAGGCCGATGCATCTCTCTATCGACAGATAAAGATGGCCTAGTGCTTGACCCCTTCGCCGGGTCGGGAACCAGTGGTCTTGCGGCTCTTAAACTTGGCCGACGGTTTATCGGCTTCGATGTCTCTCCGGAGTACGTGAAGCTCGCTAATACGAAGCTGGAGACCCTGAAGACGGGAACCAAGAAGACGAAGCGGATCGCGGTCGATCAGTAGGGCAGGGACATGCTGCTGTATTCCTGAGCTGTTAGAATGTGGATTGGACTTGTGGGCGAGCGGGCGGCCACAGGTTCAATCCCCTTCCAAACCAATAAGAGTGCTTGCGGCGCATCAGGGCCAACAGTGCTCTTGAAATCGGATAAGTATCCCAGAGTCTTGTAAACACTGTCTGTAATATATCCCTTATCGCTTGTCCTCTTGACCTCGATAATTATGGTCTGATTGGTGTCGGTGCCGCTCAGCGAAGCAGTAATATCAGGCCTGCGAACAGACGCAGTCAGATCATATTCGCTGAATATTTCCTTGTAGACGCTCGACTTAGCCATGGCAGTCGGAACAATCTGGTAGTAGATCGAAACCGTGTCTTCCATCCTCGTCAAAGTAAAACGGGGGCGGCGTGGTCCGGTCTCGGCTCCGATTAACTGAGCGTCGGTGATCTGCCACCCCTCGTTCAGATGCCGCTCCACCAAGGTCAGAAGAGCCCAAACCTCAAACAGGTCATCACAATTCTCAGGGACCATCTGCCTCTCACGCAGTAGCGCCCGAAGGAGGTTTTCGTTCGCCTGTTCAATCAGGCCGACATGTAGATCGAACAGGAGGACGGCAGCGCTTACGTCGGGTCTGCGTGCACGACGCAGCGGGCCGATCTCCCGAAGGCTCATCGAGTTCGGAACGCGGACGCCGCGGCTGCGCAGTACGGCCAAATGGCGAGACGCGGTAGCACCGCTCACTTCCAGTTGCTCTCGGGCCAACTCAGGAATGGACCGCTGAGTTAGCCACGTCGCATTGGCGACGATCCTGGCCAGCATTAGGCCAACGAGCCGGCCAGCTCCGCTATCGGCGGTGCGTTCGGTCGGTCGCGTCACGAAGCGGGTAGGATCGTCGCCGAGCTGGGCGCGGCGAGCAAAGGTGCGTGTCCAATCCACCCGCCCCCGAGGCGAGCCGCGACGCTCTTCTAAGGTGTGCTCGGTTGTCGAAGGTATATTGCGGAGGAAGGCGGGCACGTGGACCTTTAAGAAGGTGTCGACGGCATCGCTCAACCCGAAGTGTAATCGCCGGAGCAGATTAAACTCTTGGTCCGACAGTGACGAGAAAGCTGCCAGTACCTCCGACGGACGGTAGGAGGTGGAGAAGCGTTTTAAGACGAGCCAACCAAGCTGAGAGACGCCACTTAAAACCTCCTCGTATTCCTCCTCAGTCCACATTTAGAACGCGTCCCGGAATGCCTGACCAATACGCTCCTTATCCGCTTCTGTAGGGAGCAGAGCGAGCAGACCGTTCTCGACGAGGCCTAGCGACTCCCGATCCAGGCCATCAAGCTGCGGCAGAACATAGGATATGACAGCTTCAGTGAAGGAAGCGGCTTCGGAGGGGTCATCGCCGAACGAGTGCTGGCTTCTCACTTCCATATAGTCGATCAGATCGCCCCAGATGGCGGGGCCGAGCGGCCGAAGCGGATGAAGGAGCGCGACCAGCCCGGAAAGCAAATCGTGCTCGTCCGGAGCAAGCTCACGGCCATGAAACCATGCGACCAGCTCCTCCTGGCTCGGGATGCCGACGTTCACGACGGCGAAGCGACGGACGAAGGCGGCGGAAAGCTGAAATAGGAGGCTGCGATCGAACGTGTTCATCGTCGCGATGATGCGCCAGTCCCGACCAAGGCGGTACTTACCTGTAGCGGTATCATATGAGCTATCGGCACGGTTGCGATCAAGCTCAATCGCTACATTGTTTCCGGAGACCTTAAAGCTTGTGATTACATCGTGGCCAGAAAGAACAGTGAAGAGCTGACCAAACGCTTTATCGACATCAGCTCTATTTAGTTCGTCGATAATCAGCCACTTATTCTCTCTAATTGCTTGCAGGAACAGACCTTCCTCAAAAACGAGACCAGGCCCTTTGGCTGAAGGTGTATAGCCACCAAGCGTGTCGAATGTACTCCAATCGGCGGTTGCCGTTGTCAGGAGGCGGCCGGACGAGCCAGGAAAGGCAAAATCTTTGGAATACCGCTCACTGGCGATAGCGAGCCTGTCAGCGAGGGTGGACTTGCCCGTTCCAGGAGGGCCAGTAAGGATGATGTGCTTTCCGGCCCGAAGCAGCGTAACGAGCTGCCGCAACAGTGAATGAGGCAACAGAAGCCCGCCACGCAGGAATTCGACCAAATCCTCCGGTAGATCCTCGGCAAGCGTTTCCGCCTCAACCGTTGCGCTGCTACCCGTAGGCGCCTCTCGCGGGGCGATCGCGAACAGGGCGTCTATGAGAGCGTCGGATCGAATAGGCTCATCACCAAACACCGGCTCTGGCGCCTCTACATCGTGGCTGAAGAAGGCTGAGGCTTCGGCGTCAGTGACATGATACTCGCTGCGAAAGCGGTCAATTATAGTGCCGAGATCATCGTTATCCTCGAACTGCTCGTGCCTTTGTGTCCAGATCGCCAGGGCAACTAGTGGTATGTCGATTGGGCGCTTCGCTGAACGACGAAGGTCCTGAATTGCTGCATCAATGTAGTTGTCGGCTGTCGCTACATTCATTCCGACGCCAGAATTATCTATCCGGAGGACGCGGGAGAACGTCTTGCTTCGATCTAGCGTGGAGTAAGTGCCAGAACGTGGATAACCCACATGCCGCCACGAGGCCTTCGGTGCGAACGGATTGAAGTACGCGTGGTCGCTATCTACCGGAGCACCGTTCGCGGCAGAAATCCCCATCAACCGCTGAGCAGCAAGCTCTGTTGACATCGTACGGATCGTAACGGGGTGATCGGGCGTCAAGCCTTCATGCTTTAAAATGAGGAAATCGACGAAAAGCTTGTTGCAACTGTCGCGAAGCTGCTCAACCGACCACAGAATAGCCGAAAGTGTCAGATATTTAGCCATTATTCTTCCGCTTGCTTAGCGCATCCGCAAATCGATGGGCATAAGAAGCCTGGGGCCAACATCGCCCCTTCCCTCCGCGTCCCGGCGATACGCTTGTAGAGCACTGAGGCTTGAACAAACAGGGCAACATGCCAAGCCGTTGGACCAGGCAGGAACAAGGGTGTGCCCCCTATGGGTCATCGCTCTTATCAGGGCCGCTGGCAGCAGCCTGCTTCACGAGCTGCTCCAAGCCTTCAAACCGGAACCGTTGTAAGTCCTGTATCATGCGTCGGCTCAGGGGGGCGTAGCTATAGCTACCTCCGGGCCTGATCCATGAATCCCGCGCGGTGAAGCCATAGGCTTCAGCCATGCTCACGAGATCATCGTGAGGTACCAGGTACCAGCATCCCCGATCAGGAAATGCGATCGCGATGTTGCGGCCAACGTATTTTGTGTCGATTGTCCAACGGCTTTTAAGCTGGACCTTCACTACGTCGTTGCTCGCCTCGTTATAGAGGATGAGATCGACGCCGGCATCGTACACTGGCAGGAACGCGATATAGCCCTTGGTAAGCGCCAGACTGACGAGGGCATTCCGGTTGATGACCTCAATCGCGCCGCTGGGCAGCTTGCTAGTGGGAATTGGAGCCTTCCTCGGCATCAGGTGAGCTGCCTTTTGAGGCTGACGAAAGCCCGGTTGGAAACGCTCTAACGAACGCCTCGCGCACCCTAGCTTCCTTTGCGGCGGGATGATCGATGGTAACCTCCAACGTGCGGAAGGCGACATCCCAAGGCTTCAACAGCGCCGTACGGATTATCTCGCCTCCGTTGCTCGCCGCGATCTCGATCGCTCGGGCCAGCATGGGCGCGTAATCCTCCTTGGATAGACCGCCGATAATCAGAGTTGTTAGCATCGCTTGCTTTCCCATGACGGAGGCTGCCGCATCCTGCCTGGTGCTCCAAGAGGCAATGTCCTCATTCACTAAGGAGTTGGCATCTGGCTTACCAGTAGGCACACATCCTGAATGCCCACCATCGCCTCCTCCGTCGTCCCGCCGCCAAAATCTTGGGATGAGTTCGAAGACATCGCGCTAGCGGCTGCGAAGCTGCGTTGGGACAGCGCCGACTTTGAGCGGCACGGTCGCGCAGGGCAAAAGCAGGACGGCGTCGACATCTACGGGCATGATGACGATGATCGTCATATTGGAGTACAGTGCAAAAACACTGTTGAAGGTCTTACCCTAAAGACCATTAAAAATGAGATTGGCCAAGCTGAGAAGTTCGAACCTGCTCTGGACAAGCTCTATATAGCTACTACGGCCAAACGTGACGCCTCTATTCAGAAAGAGGTAAGGAGCCTTTCAAAGGAAAGGCGGTCTGCCAAAAAGTTTAGTGTCAATGTTCTGTTCTGGGATGATATATGCCAAGACCTGGCAAAGGACGACGAGGCATTTTTCGCGCATTATCCCCAATTCCGAGGAAAGGTGGATGAAGCGCGAGCCCACGACAGAGCTCTTTATGACAGTCTTACGGTCCTACTAAGCTCAAAAGGAGTCATAGGGTTCATAGACCAGAACAATATGGCTGGCTTTTCATTCCCTCAAGCGAAGTTCGAGCCCATGTGGGAGTTTCTCTATGAATGGAACGCTCCAGAGCGCGAATTTATCTCGCCCGAGCTAGAGGCTCTGCGCAAAGCGTTGTGGGAGAAGGTTGATGCCTACACCACGCTTCTAGCGACTGAAACCTTTGCTACCAATAATCCCGAGCGGCATTCGGTCCCTCCAGAATGGGAGTACGAACAGCCGGAAAGGTTTGATCGTGTAGTGAAGGAATTCCATAATCTCGCTAGAGAGATCGTCTCCATCCATGGCGACATTGTACGGACAGGGAAAGCTCAACTGGTCGCCGGTGGCTAACAAGCGCTGCACCCGCAGGCCGGCGAGAGCCGATAGGCACTACTTGTTGTCGTTAAAGCGCGTCCTTGCCGGAGCGCGCTCTATCTCTGGATCGTTCCGTGCGCCGACCACCCCGACAGGTAAGGTCCGAGTTCCTCAACCATGAGCAACATGTTCGCAAAAAGCTATTCGCTGGCGAAAGGACCGCCGCCAATGACTGCGTCTGACTACAGAAGTGTTGTCGAGAAGCAATGGCAGCGCCTACTTGCCTCCGATCCGAGCGAACCTCTGGTTCAGAGGTTCTTTGAAGAGAACCCTGTAATGGTACCCGGTGCCTTTGGTGTTGGCGGTCTGCCGTCGGGGCACTCTCCATTTCCCGGCGGTCTAATCTCTCAACCGACGCTTTACGGATATCAACATAGAGTTCCCGACTTTTTGTGGATCTCGAAGAATAGTACGTCGTTAAATCCCGTCTTCATCGAAATTGAGCGTCCCGGCAAAAAGGTCTTTAAAGGAAAAGACGAGCTTACAGCAGATTTCACTCATGCGCGTCACCAGATAGCACAGTGGCGTCAATGGATTAGAGTCCCCAACAATCAAGACGCCTTTATCAGGTCCTATAGGCTAGACCGGTTCCGCAACCTAACGTTCGAGCCTCAATACGTTCTAATTTATGGACGCAGTGAGGAATATGCTAACGACCCAAACCGATCCGCCATGATGGCCGAGCTATTACCGGGTCCTGACGAACATCGAATGAGCTTCGACTCCATAGCCTATGAACCAAAGGCGGAAGAGCTTCTTAGCTTACGTCATAAAAAAACCGGATATCATGTGAGACACATTCCTCCGACCTACTGGATGGGGCCGGGAATGTTCCACTATTGGGAACCACTTAAAGAGCGGCTGAAAGCTGTTGCTAATAGTCCATTGATTGACCCTGCTCGCAGGGATTTCCTGCAACGGCGCATTCCCTATTGGGAAAAGTGGTCGAAAGGCCCGCATGGCATCACCAGCAACGGTGATCGTGAATAGGTTCGATCGGTAGTCGCTTCGCTGCCCGTAGCGAGGCGTTATCATACCTCTATCTCGCCCCTGGCAGGTAATGGTCACGCAGACGCCCGTTTGCGGAGCGTCCCATTTCTCCATGTCCGACAGGCAGTTTCGGGTAAGCGTGGCGTGAGGACC
>NZ_LAZX01000053.1 GCF_000980895.1 Sphingomonas sp. Ag1
GGATGCTGCACCTGTGGCGGGCAGCGATGCAGGTGAAGCTCCCGACTCGACGGTTGAGCCGACGCCAGAAGAGTCAGTCGACGTTGATGGTGAGGCGCCGGCGGCGGAGTCTGAGCCGACGTCCTGGTTCTGGCCGGTGGCGATCGGCCTTGGGTTGCTCGCTGCCGCGGGACTTTATTTGTGGCGTCGCAGGGCGCGCGTGCGCGGTCGGGTGCCGGCGGATCGGGCGGCTCCAGCGGTGGAGCCCGCCCGGCCGGTGGAGCCGGTCCGGCCAGTCGCGCGCGCCGGCGCCGCTGCTGCGCCCACGGGCAAGCCGCGCTTCCTTGATCGCGGGCGTGATGACGTGGCGCCCGCGGCGCCGGCCGCGCCTTTGCCGGCCGCACGGCTTGATCTCGACCTGCCGACCGTCAGCCGCGCGGGGCTGAACATGGTGACCGCGACCGCTGATGTGACGGTGACGGTGCGCAACGCGTCGGACGTGCCCGCGCGCGGCGTGGCGGTGGAGATTCGGCTGACGAGCGCGCAGCCGGGGCAGGATGCGGTGCTTGCCGCCATGTTCGCCGAGCCGGTCGGTCGCCCGGCGGTGCCGCCGTTCGACCTGATGCCGGGTGAGTCGCGACGCGTCCGTGCGGTCGCCGCGATGCCGCGCGATGCGATCACCGTGTTGCAGGCGGGGGATCGGCCAATGTTTGTGCCGGTGGTCGCCATCCGCGCCGTTCACAGTGGCGGACAAACGACGTCAGTGCACGCATTGGGAATCGAGCTTGCCGGGCAGGCGAAGCTGGGGCCGTTCTGGCTCGACCAGCCGTCGCGCATGTTCGACACGATCGGCGTACGCCCGCACACTGGCCGGTGAGGCGGTCGACGTCGCTGCTGCCGACAGGTGGCAGGCTCGCTCAAGGGATTGTCGCGCGCCGCTGACGGGCGGCGGAAAGCACTCTGTTCAGATGCCAGCGGCTGGCGGACAGACGGGCGCGCCGCTGCCTGAACCCGAGAGGCCGTCGAGCGTGCGCTGATCCAGCGCCGGGCCTCGCTCTCTGCCTCCGCGGATCACGCAAAAGAACAGGCGGCTCCCACAAGGGCAGCCGCCTTTCCTCGCAATCGTGGCCCGAAGGCCGAACGCGGTGCGGACCAGAAGGCCCGCCCCGCGCCGCTGCTTACTTGAGCTCGACAGTCGCGCCGGCTTCTTCCAGCTGCTTCTTGATCTTCTCGGCTTCGTCCTTCGACACGCCTTCCTTGACCGGCTTCGGCGCGCCCTCGACGAGGGTCTTCGCTTCGGTCAGGCCCAGGCCGGTGATCGCGCGGACTTCCTTGATGACGTTGATCTTCTTGCCACCGTCGCCGGTGAGGATCACGTCGAACTCGGTCTTCTCTTCAGCGGCCGGAGCAGCTGCGCCGCCACCAGCTGCCGGAGCTGCTGCAACCGCTGCTGCGGCCGAAACGCCCCACTTCTCTTCGAGGAGCTTCGAGAGCTCAGCCGCCTCGAGGACGGTCAGTTCGGACAGCTGGTCAACCAGCGCGTTCAGGTCTGCCATGATATACTTCCTTTGAAACGTTCAGATGAAACGATGCTGCCTGAAGGATCAGGCGGCTTCCTTTTCCGAGTAAGCTGCAAGCACGCGCGCGATCTGCGCGGCGGGCGCCTGGGTGATGGTCGCGATCTTGGTGGCCGGGGCCACGATGAGACCGACGATCTTCGCCCGGAGCTCGTCGAGCGACGGCATCGTGGCGAGCGCCTTCACGCCCTCCACGTCGAGCTTGGTCGCACCCATGCCGCCGCCGACGATCTCGAACTTGTCGGTCGTCTTGGCGAAGTCCACGGCCACCTTGGCAGCCGCAACGGGGTCGACCGAGGTCGCGAGACCGACCGGACCGGTGAAATATTCACCCAGGCCGTCATAGTCGGTGCCATCGAGCGCGATCTTGGCAAGCTTGTTCTTCGAGACCTTGTAGACGGCACCGGCCTCGCGCATCTTCGTCCTCAGCTGCGTCGACTGTGCGACGGTGAGGCCGAGGTTGCGGGTGACGACCACCACGCCGACCTCGGAGAAGGTCTGCTTGAGTTCGGCGACGGCTTGGGCCTTTTCAGCACGATCCATGCCATTCTCCACACTTTGGCCGCGTCCCGAAGGCTGCGGCCGGTTACGATCCGCATGCGGCAGATACCGCATACGGTTGTCCAGCGAAGGGGAATGGGAAGCAGTCGCACGGCGCGGGAATGATCCCGTAAGCGGTGCGGCAAACCGAAGCACGCGGGCGCGCTGCGGCAAAATCCTGTCCCCGTCTCGGCGGGGAATTAAGGGCGCCAGGGCCCACCCGCTGTCTCGGACGGCGTCACGGCCGGGGCCATGACAAGTCGCGCTCCCTAGCGGAATCCGCGCGCGGGTCAAGTGTCGTCAAACTACCACAGAAGTGCAACCGATCGGACGCCGTGACGCCACGGCCGCGTCATCCATCCCCGGCAGAGGTGCGGAAACGATCACGCCTCTGGGGGGAAGAAGATGACCGAATCGCGTTTCGTCTATGAAGACGGTGACATCGACACGAACGGCAGCGCCAACCAGCATCTCAGCGATCTCATCGCGCGACGCTATTCGCGGCGGCAGACGTTGCGCGGCGGCCTGACCGCGATGACCACGGCCGTGTTCGGCGGCGTCCTGCTGGCCGGCTGCGACGACGACGGCGATCTGGTGACGGTAGAGCCGATCACGGTCTCGTCCGGCCAGGCCGCGAGCGTGAGCGCGGGCAAGACGGTCACGCTTCGGGGTACCGCCAGCAGCGCGGCGCAATCGGTGCGCTGGACGCAGGTGAGCGGGCCGCAGGTCACGCTGAACAACGCCAATAGCGCGAGCGCGACCTTCATCGCTCCGGCCGTGAGCGCGTCGACGCCGCTGGTGTTCCGCTTCACCGGAACGAGCGGCCTCGGCGATAGCGCCACCGCTGACACCACGATCACGGTGACGCCCGCGACGCTGGATTTCGTCGCGGTGGCGAAGAATCGCAACGATCTGGTGACGGTGCCCGCCGGTTATCTGGTGACGGTGCTCTACCGGCTAGGGGACCCGATCAACGCCAGCACGTCGGCCTATGCCAATGACGGGACGGACACGAACTTCGCGGCGCGCGCGGGCGATCATCATGATGGCATGAGCTTCTTCGGGCTCGCTGCGACAGGCGCGACTCGCGATGCGGCGGGCAGCACGCGCGGGCTTCTGGTGCTCAATCACGAGAATATCACCGAAAGCTACCTTCACCCGCGGGGGCAGACGACCACCGGCGGCGTGCGGCCCGAGGCGGAAGCGATCAAGGAGATCGAGGCGCATGGCGTGTCGGTGATCGAGGTGACGCGCGGCGCGTCGGCCTGGAGCTATGTCCAGTCGTCGGCGCTGAACCGCCGCATCACGCCGAATACCCCCATGACCTTCAATGGCCCTGCGCGCGGCAACCCGCTGCTGCGCACCGCTTATTCCAAGGACGGCACGCAGGGGCGGGGCACGATCAACAATTGCGCCAACGGGATGATGCCGTGGGGCACCTATGCCACCGCGGAGGAGAATTGGGCCGGCTATTTCCGGCGGGATCGCGGGGACGTCGCGGTGCGCAGCAGCGCGGGGCGGGCGAAGGAGAATGTCAGCCTGGCGCGCTATGGCATCAGTGAGGGGCGCGCCGGCAATTACGGTTGGACGACGGTGACCCCGGCGGACGCGAGCAGCACGATCTTCCGCAAATGGAATGCGACGGCGATCGCGGACGCGGCGGCCGATGGCACGGCCGATTTCCGCCACGAGCCATTCCAATATGGCTGGATCGTCGAGATCGACCCGTACAATCCCCAGTCCACGCCGCGCAAACGCACGGCACTGGGCCGCATGAACCATGAGGGCGTGGAGCCGAGCCGGATGGTCGCCGGCGTACGGCCGGCCTTCTACATGGGGGACGACGCCCAGAACGAATATATCTACAAGTTCGTGTCGAGCACCCCCTGGTCAGCCAGCGACGCCAATGCCGCCGATCGCCTCGCGGTGGGCGACAAATATCTCGACGCCGGCACGCTCTATGTCGCGAAGTTCAACGCCGACGGCAGCGGGCAGTGGCTGCCGCTCACGTTCGGCAGCGGGCCGCTGACCAGCGGCAATGCGACCTATCCGTTCGCGGATCAGGCAGACGTGCTGATCAACACGCGCCTTGCCGCGGACCTGTTGGGCGCGACGCCGATGGACCGACCGGAATGGACCGCGGTGAACCCGGCGAACGGCGAGATGTATTGCACGCTCACCAACAATTCCTCGCGCAGCCCGGCGCGCACCGATGCCGCCAACCCGCGCGCCTATGTCGATCCGCGCACTGACGGGCGCAACAACAGTGCGGGGAACGTCAACGGCCATGTCATCCGCCTGCGCGAGAATGGCGACACGACCGAGGCGACGGCGTTCACCTGGGACGTCTATGCCTTTGGTGCCGGCAGCGACCTCAACAAGGACAATATCAATCTGTCGGGGCTGGACGACAGCAACGACTTCTCTTCGCCTGATGGCCTGTGGTTCAGCCTGCCGTCGAACGTCGCAGGTCAGGGGGCAAGCCCGGTGATGTGGCTGCAGACCGACGATGGCGCCTTTACCGACGTGACCAACAACCAGATGCTCGCCGCCATTCCGGGGCGCGTGGGTGATGGCGGCACGAAGACCGTGAACAATGCGACGCCGGCGGGCACCAGCACGGCGACGACGCGGGTAGGCAAGGCGCCGGGCGCGACGCTCAAGCGGTTCCTGGTCGGTCCTAAGGAGTGCGAGATCACCGGCATCACCTCCACGCCCGACGGCAAGGCCCTGTTCGTCAACATCCAGCACCCCGGCGAGAATGGCGGGCCGGACAATATCACGTCGAACTGGCCGGCCTCGCAGAGTGGCACTTCGGCCAGCGCCAGCCGCCCGCGTTCGGCGACGATCGTGATCACCCGCGAGGATGGCGGGCTGGTCGGGATCTGATCTTCAGGAGGGCGTCATCCTCGCGCTGCCGAGGATGACGCCTTCCCGTTGCTAGCGATCTGTGCGGATTGCCCCCGCCTCGCGCACCGCCTTCAGCGTCGGCCAGCCGTTGACCGCCATCAGTAGGTCCGCCTCGGCGAGGATGCATTTCAGTACGTGCGCGCAGCCCGGCGCACCGCCCAGTGCCAGGCCGTAGGAATAGGGCCGGCCAACGCCCACCGCATCCGCGCCCAGGGCGATGGCCTTCACCACGTCGGTGCCCGACCGGATACCCGAATCGAACAGCACCGGCACGCGCCCCGCCACCGCGTCAGCCACTTCCGGCAGCATGTCGATCGCCGCGATCCCGCCGTTCGCCTGCCGTCCGCCGTGGTTGGAAACGTAGATGCCATCCGCGCCGGTATCGATCGCACGGCGCGCGTCGTCCGGATGGCAGATCCCCTTCAGCACGATCGGCAGCTTGGTGATCGATTTCAGCCAAGCCATGTCGTCCCACGTCAGCACCTTGCCGAACGTCGCGCCCCAGGTGCCGATCGCGGTGCGCAGATCCTCCTCCGGTGCCCTGCCGCCCAGCATCTGGCGGAAGCGAGGGTCGACGAAGTAATTCTGCAGCACATGGCCGCGCAGCTGCGGGAAGTTGGACGGGTTGAGATCGCGCGGCCGCCAGCCAGTCACCCAGGTGTCGAGCGTGACGACGATTGCCTTGTAGCCGGCCCCCTCGGCGCGGGAGACGAGGCTTTCGGCCAGTTCCTTGTCGCGCGGGGTGTAGAGCTGGAAGAAGGCGGGGGTCTCGCCGCAGGCAGTCTTCACGTCCTCCAACGGATCATTCGAGAGGGTGGAGGCGGTCAGCGGGACGCCGGTCATCGCCGAGGCCTGCGCCGCGGCCACATCGCCATGCTGATCCTGGGTCATCATGCCGGTGACGCCGATCGGAGCCATGAACAAGGGCGAGGGCAGCTTCAGCCCGAACAGATCGATCGACAGGTCGCGGTACGTCGCGTCCACCATCATGCGCGGCATCATGCCCCAGTGGCGGAAGGCGCGGGCGTTCTCGTCCTGGGTATATTCGTCGCCGCAGCCGCCCTGGACATAGGTCAGCACATGCGGCGGCAGCGCGGCTTGCGCGCGCTTTTCCAGCGTCGCGAAATCGACCGGGTAGGTGGGGACGATGCCGGACAGGCCGGCGCCATAGATCTGGGTCTGGAAGTCGCCGTAATGCGGCATAGGGTACGCTCTCCTTTGCGCGCATTGTCGCGGGCTGGAGAAGCCTTGTCACGCCCTGGGGCGAGAAATGCGATCAGCCGATAAGCTGTTGATATAGCCTGATGTAATCGTCCGCCATGCGCTCGACGCTGAACCGTTCGGCAACGCGGGCGCGGCAGGTGGCGCGGTCGATCTCCCCCACGCGCTCGATCGCGGCGACCGCCTCGTCCAGCGTGTCGA
>NZ_LAZX01000067.1 GCF_000980895.1 Sphingomonas sp. Ag1
GGGGGGGGGTCGGCTGTCGACCCGCCGGTTCAGCCCGCCGGCCCAGCGCCCGCCGCTGGGGGTCAGCGCGCCGGGAGCGGCACGTCCGGCAGCGCGGCGAGCTGGTCACGCGTCATGGTGGTCGACAGGTCGCGATCGTCGCCGCGCTGCACGACGTTGAGGCCGGTCAGCGGAATCTGGACGTAGCGGTCGGGATTGGTGTCCTCCACCTCGACGATCAGGCCCTCCACGGCGCCCGAGGCGTTGCGCACCAGGCTCTGCACCTCGCCGATCTCGACATTGTTCGGGCCGATGAGGTCGGCGTCGAGCAGCTGCGCCTCGCTCAGCCCCAGCGCGACCGGCGTCGGGCCAGCGGCGGCGGCATTGGCCTCGGCGGCGTCCTCCATCCGCTCGGCGGCGGCATCGCGGCCGTTATTGCCGCAACCGGCGACCAAGGTGGCGGCGGCAAGTGCGAGAACCATGGTCTTCATCTATCTTCTCCCTTGGCGGACAGCATCAGGATAACCGGGGCGGCACACATCTGTTCCGAAGCGGCACCTTGCAGGTAGCGAGCGGGGACGTTACGACTACAGATGTAGTCAATGAGGATGTGCCCGTGTTCCGCAAGATCGCCCTCGCCTGTACCGCCATGCTGACTGTTGCCGCTAAGCCGCTTCCCGCCCCGCCCGAGGCGCTGGCGGCGATCGGCGCGCGGATCGATGCGGAATGCGCCGAGGGGCGGTTCTCCGGCGTGGTGATCATCCGCATCCGGGGCCGCGAGGCGTTGCAGCGCAGTTGCGGGATGGCGGATATCGTCAATCAGGTGGCGGTGACGCGCGGCACGCGGTTCAAGATCTATTCGGTCAGCAAGTATATCACCGCGCTCACCGTCATGGCGCTGGTCGAGAACGGCACCCTGTCGCTCGACCAGCCGATCACCGCCTATCTCGCCGATGCGCCGGCGGAATGGTCGGGCGTCACGCTGCGCATGTTGCTGAACCACACGTCGGGGATCGACGATCTGACGCTTCGCCTGCTGTATCACTATCGCAGCGACCATCCGGCGGCGATGCGCGACCTCTTCGCCGCGCTGACGCCGGGCGAACGGGCGCTGAAAAGCGCGCCGGGCACGATGCGGCGCTACAACAATTTCGGGTTCGAGCTGCTCGCCGACGCGGCGGCGCGGGCGACCGGCACGCCCTTCGCCAGCTTGGTCGAGCAGATGGTGTTCCGCCCCGCGGGGATGCGCAGCGCCAGCATCGAACCGCCATCGATCGAGGCCGGGCACCTCGTCCCGGTCAGCGAGCCGGGGCTGGCCAAGGGCTATAATGGCGAGCGCGGGGCGCTGAACGAGGCGGTGAACTGGGCGTTCGTTCAGCTGGGCGCGGGCGCGGTGCGGGCGAGCGCGGCGGATTTCATCGCGCTGGATGCAGCGCTTCGCCAAGGCAAGATCATCGGCCCGGCGTTGCAGGCGGAGATGATCCGCAACCCCGTGGCGCCGCCCGACGGCAAGGCGGGCGCGGCGTTCGGGCTGGGCGTTGCGATCCAGGCGCCGCGTGGCACGGCCATGATCGGTCACACCGGCGGCACCAACGGCTATATCACCGATTTCCAGCGCTTTCCCGACGAGGACGCGATGATGATCGTCCTGTCCAATCGCGGCACGACGCGGACGGCGTGGATGTATGACCATGTCGCGGCGGCGCTGATCGCGGCGCGCTGACGCCCCGCCCCGCCACCGTGCCATCGCGCCGTTGCGGCCGGCAAGGTTGACTCGGCGGCCCGCGATCATCAAATTCGGAAGATGTACGCTTCCGCGACATTCAGGCGCTTTCGCCACCACGCCGGGCAACTCGCCGCGCGCCCGTAGCCCGGGCTCCGGACGGCCGCGCGCCGCCTGAGTTCGGGCCTTTGTCGATCAGACCTGTGGGCAGGGCCGGACAATTCCGGATTCCTGCCGTCGATAAAGCGGAAGAAAGCTGAACTGTCATGGACCATCACCCCTCGATTGCGGTGGAATCGCCGCCAATCTTCCTCGTCGCGGACGAATGCGACGCGCTGGCCGAACTGGCGTTGAGTGCCGAGCGCCGGCACCCCCGCGCCGCCGCGATGCTGCTGGCAGAGCTGGACCGCGCCGAAGTGTGCGACGCGGCCGACCTGCCCGACCAGACCGTGGTGATGAATTCGCGCATCGAATTCGTCGACGAGAAGAGCGGCGCACGGCGCATGGTGGAGCTGGTCTATCCCGGCGACGCCGATATCGCGCAGGGGCGCGTGTCGATCCTGACCCCGATCGGCGCCGGGCTGATCGGGATGCGCGCCGGCCGGTCGATCAGCTGGCCCGATCGCGACGGGCGCGAGCGACTGCTGCGCATCGTCAGCGTCACGCCGATCAGCGGATCATAAGCGGGTGATCGAGGAACTCGCCCGCCACCGCTGCACCGATGCCGCCGGCCTGCCGCTGTTCGTGGTGGAGCAGCGCGCGGTGTTCACGTTGCACGATGCCAACGGGCAGCACCATCGCTATGGCGCTGCCCGGCTGGCGATGCTGAACGGCGAGCCGGTCCGCTATGTCGACGAGCGCACGTTCAGCGTCATCGCGAGCGGCGACATGATCGCGCATGATCCGGTGCGGTGCGGCTGCGCGCCCGCACCCCGGATCATGGCGCGCGAGGGCGCCGAGACGCCGGCGCCCCTGCTGGGCTGAGCCTAAGCGCGCAGCGCCAGCCCCTGCAGCTCGCCATTGTTGCGCCAGTCGGCGAGCAAGGCGTTGAAGGCATTGATGCCGGGCGCATAGGTCTGCCCCGCCTGGCCACCCTCCAGATCGCCCTCATTGTTGTAATAGCCGGGCGTGCAGCTTTCGAGATAGGCGCGGTTCACCACCGACAGCTTCTTGATCGTCGTGACCCAGGCGTCCTGCGCCTCGGGCGTCGGCTCCACCTCGGTCGCGCCGCGCTTCTTCGCCTCGGCGATGATATAGGCGATGTGCTGCGCCTGATCGTCGAACATCGCGGTCATGTTCACCGACAGGCCGTTCTGCGACACGCCGATATAGAACCAGTTGGGAAAGCCGGTGGTCGCGAAGCCGTGCAGCGTCTTGTACCCATTGGCCCAATGATCGTGCAGCAGCACGCCATCGCGCCCCTTGATGTCGAAGCCGACGCGGCGCTTGAACGAGGTCGTGATCTCGAACCCCGAGGCGTAGATGATGCAATCCACCTCGTACTCGCGGCCGTTGGCGACGAGGCCCTTGGGCGTGATCCGTTCCACGCCCTTGCTTTCGCTGACGTCGACCAGGGTCACGTTGGGGCGATTGAAGGTGGGGAGGAATTCGTCGTTGAAGGTCGGCCGCTTGCAGAACTGACGATACCAGGGCTTCAGCTTTTCGGCAGTGTCGGGATCCTTCACTACCTCGTCGACGCGCTGGCGGATGCGGTTCATCTTGCGGAAGTCGGCGACCTCGGCGTGGCGGATCGCCGCCTCCGGCCCCATCGTCTTCGCGTTGCGGATGACGAAGGACTGCACCTCGCGGAAGATCGAGGTCCAATTGTCGTTGACGAGATCATGTTCGAACGGGCGGCCTTCGATAATGTCGGCGAAATTGTGCCGCCGTGCGCGCTGCCACCCGGGTTGCAGCGACTGCGCCCATTCGGGATCGGTCGGCTTGTTGCCGCGCGTGTCGACCGAGGAGGGCGTGCGCTGGAACACGTAGAGCTGCTTGGCATGGCGGCCGAGCGCGGGGATGCACTGGATCGCAGTGGCGCCAGTGCCGATGATCGCGACGGTCTTGTCCTCCAGCTTCCACAGGTTTCCGGTCGTGTCGCCGCCGGTATAGCCATAGTCCCAGCGGCTGGTGTGGAAGCTGTGCCCTTCGAAGCTTTCGATGCCGGGAATGCCGGGCAGCTTGGCGCGGCTGGCGGTGCCGAGGGCGGAGACGACGAAGCGCGCGCGGATCGCATCGCCGTGATTGGTGCGGATCACCCAGACCTTTTCGGCGTCATCCCAAACGAGTTCTGAGACGCGCGTCTGGAACAGCGTGATCGGATAGAGATCATAATGTTTCCCGATGCGCTGGCAGTGTTCGTAGATTTCGGTGACGTAGGAATATTTCTCCTTGGGGAGGTAATTCAGCTCCTCGAGCAGCGGCAAATAGCAATAGCTTTCGATGTCGCATTGCGCGCCGGGGTAGCGGTTCCAATACCAGGTGCCGCCGAAGTCGCCGCCCGCCTCGATGATGCGCAGGTCAGTAACGCCCTTTTCCTTCAGCCGCGCGGCGGCGAGCATCCCGCTGAACCCGCCGCCGATCACCGCCACCTCGACGAAATCGGTCAGCGGCTCGCGGGTGAAGCCGGGTTCGACATAGGGGTCTTCCTCGGCGTAGCGGGCGTAATCGCCGGACAGCTCCTTGTACTGACGGTCGGCATCGGTGCGCAGGCGCTTGTCACGCTCCGCCTTGTAGCGCGCGCGCAGCGCCTCGATGTCGAAATCAGCCTCGAGCACCGCCTCCTGGGTCTCGCTGTTGCTCATCGTGCCTCTCCGTTCTTTTTTGAGTAGGTTGCCCCGGCGCTATTCTGCGGCGTAGGCGAGGAAATCGGGGTCATAGGCGCGCTCCGGCTCGGCGCGGACGCGGCGGTCGAGCCGCTCGGCATCCTCGCCCACCAGGATGCGCCAGCGTTCGGCCTTCACGCCATCAAGGATGATCGTCGCGGCGCGCGCGGCGCTTGTCGGCGCGAGTTCCTCGAACCGCTTGGCGAGCATCGCCTGCGCCGCCTCCAGCGCGGCATCGTCCATCGTGTCGGCGCCTTCCATGCCGATCATCTTCAGATGCTGGCGCAGCTTGCGGCGCGCGACATCAGTCATCCCGCCGGCCAGCACGCGGCGCGAATTGAGGCCGATCGGCGTGCCGATGCCGCCGGGCATGACGATCGACGCCCTGATATGCGGGGCATAGTTGCGCAGGTCCGTCACCAGCGCCTCGGTGAAGCCCTTCACCGCGAACTTCGCCGCGCTGTAGGCGGTCTGGGACACGCCGGGCATCAGCGCCGCCCAGAAGCCGTTGGCGCTCGACGTATTGACGATATGTCCTTCGCTCGCGCGCTCCAGCATCGGGAAGAAGGCGCGGCAGGAATAATAGACGCCGAACCAGCAGATCTGGAACACGCGGTCCCATTCGGCGCGGTCGTCGAGCACGAAGCTGCCGCCGCCGCCGATGCCGGCATTGTTGAAGAGAAGGTGGATGTGATCGCTCTGGTGATCGCGTGCGACCTCGGCGGCGAAGCGTGTGACCTGATCCTCCTCGCCGACGTCGGCGATGTGGCTGGTGATGCGCACGCCCTGCGGCACGCCGTCCGCCTCGCACAGCGCGACGGTTTCGGCCATGCTGTCGGCGAACAGGTCGCACATCGCGACGCTGGCGCCCTCGGCAACAAGCTGGCGCACCAGTTCGCGGCCCATGCCGGTGCCACCGCCGGTGACCACCGCCAGCTTTCCGCCGAAATCCTTCATCGCGATGCTCTCCTTGTCGTGGTGGCGCGGCGCTGGGTCACGCGGTTGCGGCCGTCTTTGGGTGGAGGCGCAGGAAACCGGGCGCGCGCATCGGGTCGCCCGGCTTCAGCTTGGTCGCCATGTCGGGGAAGTTGGGCAGGGATTTCGCCGCCTTGGGATCATAATGCGTGCGCTCCCCGAAGAAGCGCAGCGTCAGTGTGCGGCGGCGCTGGCCGGGGCGCGTCGGCGCGCCGCCGTGCAGGGTGCGGAAGTGGAAGAAGATGACGTCGCCCGGCTCGACCGCCCAGGAGACGATGTCATGCCGGTCACGCTCCGCCTCGACATCGGGCAGGCGGGGGAGCGACAGGCGATCGTCGATCGGGCGGGTGTCGTCATTGGGGTCGAAGGCCGAGGTGTTGTACATCGGGCCCCGATGCGAGCCGGGGATGAATTCCAGGCTGTCCTCGCGCGCGAGCGGTTCGAAGGTGATCCAGGCGACGGCATTATCCTCGCCATCCATCGGGATGTAGGAGCCGTCCTGATGCCAGGGGGTGCGGCGGGTATCGCCGCCTTCCTTGAGGAACACCTGTTCGTAGATGAACCAGACGGGATCGCGGCCCCACAGCTGCGCGCAGGCGGCCGGGATCGGCGAGCTTTCCAGCATCTCAGCGTAGCCATCGAGTACGTCGGGGTGGAAGGAATCATTGTAGAACAGCGGGGTGCCGTGACGCTTCAGCGCGGGGGCGTTGCGCGGCGTGGGGTTGGCCAGACTCCATTCCCACGCCCGGAGCGTGGCGGCGAGTTGCGCGGGATCGAGCAGGCCCGGGATGTGGACCACCCCGTCCCGCTGGTACGCGGCACGCTTTTCCGCCCAGTCGACGACCATGGCATCCTCTCGCTTTTGGCGAAGAACCTATAACGTGTTTCACTTATGTCAAACGCAAAGCGGCGGCTGGACGAAGCGGGACGTATGTGGCGAACCGCGCGCCTGCTGCTGCGTTGCGGCTACAGAGCGGGGCGGGATGGCCCGGTGGACAGAAGCGAGGTGAGGCATGCGGCAATGGCGGGCGAAGGCTGGAACGATACTGATCCTTGGCGCTCTCCTCGCCCAGCCCGCCGCCCCTGCCCTTGCCCGACAGAGCGCGATGCCGGCCGCGGCGCGAGCGGCCGCGCCTGCGTCCCCCGCCGCATTATATGGCGACCTGTTCCGCGCGGTGCAGACGCTGCGGATCTTCCCTGACGGCAAGACCTTCGTCGATGCCACGGCAAAGCGTGACCCGGCGGCGATCATGGCGGATTACCGCCGGCAGCGGCCGCGCGATGCGGCGGCGCTGCGTGCGTTCGTGCTGGCCAATTTCACCGTGCCGGGGGTCAACGATCGCCAGCCCGGCGATCTGAGGCAGCATATCCGCAGCCTGTGGCCGATGCTGGTGCGGCCCGCCGATCCGGTGGTCGCGGGTTCCTCCGCGCTGCCGATGCCGCAGCCCTATGTGGTGCCGGGCGGGCGCTTTCGCGAAATGTATTATTGGGACAGCTATTTCACGATGCTGGGCCTGGCGGTCGACGATCAGCAGCCGCTGGTCGAGACGATGCTGGCGGATTTCACCGACACGATCGAACGCTATGGCCATATCCCCAACGGGATGCGCAGTTACTATCTGGGACGATCGCAGCCGCCCTTCTTTGCGCTGATGCTGAACCTGTCGAAGGACCAGGACCCGGCGCTCGCCGCGCGGCGGCTGGCGGCGCTGAAGCGGGAACATGCCTATTGGATGAAGGGCGCCGCCTGCCTCGACGCGAGCGGGGCGTGCGCGCGGGTGGTGCGGATGCCCGATGGCACATTGCTGAACCGATATTGGGACGATCGCCCGCTGCCGCGCGACGAATCCTACGCCGAGGATGTCGCGACCGCCGCCGAGGACCCCTCACGCGGCGCAGAGGTGATCTATCGCCACCTGCGCGCGGGGGCGGAAAGCGGGTGGGATTACAGCAGCCGCTGGCTGGCCGATCCGAAGCGGCTCGCCTCGATCCGCACCACGGAGATCGTGCCGGTGGATCTCAACAGCCTGATGCTGATCATGGAGGAGGCGATTGCGCGGCGTGCCGGGGCGGCCGGGGATCGGGCGACTCAGGCGCGGTTCACCAGACTGGCGCAGCAGCGGCGCGCAGCGCTGAACCGGTATTTCTGGGTCGCCGATCAAGGGCGCTACGGCGACTGGGACCGGGTGACGCAGGCGCCGACATCGGCGGTGACCGCGGCGATGCTGTATCCGCTGTTCGCGGGCGCTGCCTCGCCCGAGCAGGCGCGCGCTGTTGCTGCCACGGTGCGCAGCACGTTGCTGGCGCCCGGCGGCCTGCGCACCACGCCGCTGCGCACCGGGCAGCAATGGGATGCGCCCAACGGCTGGGCGCCGCTGCAATGCATCGCGATCGCCGGATTGGAGAAGAATGGCGAACGCGCGCTGGCGAAGGAGATCGCGCGGCGCTGGCTGGGGACGGTCACGGCCGCTTATGCCGACACCGGCAAGATGCTGGAGAAATATGACGTCGAGGAGCGCAAGCCCGGCGGCGGCGGCGAATATCCGACGCAGGACGGTTTTGGCTGGACCAATGGCGTGACCAGCGCGCTGCTGGACCGCTACCGCGACCTGTAGCGCCGGACGGCCGCGCCGCTCAGCCCGCGCCGCCGCGCCCCGACAGTTCCGGCCGGGCGGCGAGGTTTTCCACCAGCTTGCGCGCGATGCGGCGCAGGGTTTCGCCCTCCTCCGGGGTGAGCGCGGGGTTGGTCACCATCTTTTCAGGGACATGCCGCGCCACGTCGCGCAGCTTGTCGCCCTTTGCGGTCAGCGAAATGAGCACGCGGCGTTCATCCTCCACGTCGCGGCGGCGCGCGATGAGGCCGTTCGCCTCCATGCGTTTCAGCAGCGGGGTCAGCGTGCCACTGTCGAGATACAGGCGGCGGCCGATCTGGCTGACGCTCTGCCGGTCATTTTCCCACAGGACCAGCATGACGAGATATTGCGGGTAGGTGAGCCCCAGCTCGTCGAGCGCCGGGCGATAGAGCCGGGTCAGCAGGTTCGAGGCGGCGTAGAGCGGGAAGCACAATTGCCATTCGAGCTTCAGCGCCTCCGACGCGAAATCGGCCGGCAGCGCTGCCGCGCCGCCAGAATGCATGTCCTGATCCATCTGCCTCTCGCCCATCATCCGTGACTCCGGCTGCGCTTGAACCGGCTATCCAGCGGATACGGCCTGTTACAACAAGGTCGTGGTAGCACGCAGCACGGAGCATCGCTTATTGTATTGTGCGCAATCTAGCTGCGCGCTACTATAAGCGAGTCGGCGTGAGAAAAGCGTCGGCGCATCGTGGCGCCACGAGCGTCACACCCATTGGGAGAGGTTCGAATGCGCTATTCGACCATGAGCGCCGCCTGTGCGGTGCTGTTTGCCGCGACGCCGGTTGCGGCTGATCCGGCCGCCACACCACAGATGCAGTTCCTGCGCGGTACCGTGACGGGCGTCTCGCCCGCCGCGCTTCGCGTCAAGACCGCCGCCGGCAAGACCGAGACAGTGAAGCTGGCGCCAGACTGGAACGTCCAGGTGACGAAGCCGGTGTCGGTGGAGCAGATCAAGAGCGGCAGCTTCATCGGCACGGCGGAAATGCCGCAGGCCGACGGCACCGGCCGGTCGCTGGAAGTGCATGTGTTTCCGCCGGGCGTGAAGGTCGGCGAGGGGCATTATGGCTGGGGCCTCAAGAAAGGCTCGATGATGACCAACGGCACGGTGGGCAAGGTCGTCGCCAGCCCGCAGGGCCGATCCTTCACCGTCAGCTATCCGACCGGCAACCGCCGCATCGTCGTGCCGCCCAGGACGCCGATCGTTCAGATCGGGCCGGGCCCGCGTTCGCTTGTCAAGGTGGGCGCGCGGGTGTTCATCCCGGCGGCGATGACGCCGGGCGGGCTGGCGACCAATTCGGTCGCGGTCGGCGCCAACGGCTCCGCGCCGCCGATGTGATCGGCTGAGGAACCGAGTTCGGCCGGGAGGGCGAAGCGATGAAGGCGGACAGACCGGTCGGACGTGGCCGGATCCTGATCTATCGCCATGGTCCGATCGTGCGGCTGACGCACTGGATCAATGCGGCGTGCATCCTGGTGCTGCTGCTGAGCGGCCTGCAGATCCTGTGTGCCCACCCGGCCTTCTACTGGGGGGACACGTCGCGCTTCGCCGATCCGGCGGCGGCGATCGTCACCACCACCAATGATGATGGCGAGACGCGCGGCGCGCTCAGGATGTTCGGCCGGACGTTTGACACGACCGGCGTCCTGGGCGCGTCGCGCACCACTGACGGACAGATGGTGCCGCGCGCGGTGCCGGCCTGGGCGACGTTGCCGGCGGAGCTTGACCTCGGCGCGGGGCGACGCTGGCATTTCTTCTTCGCCTGGATCTTCGTGCTGAACGGGATGCTTTATCTGGCGCAAGGGCTGGCGAGCGGTCGGGTGCGCCGCACCTTGATCCCCGGTCGCGCCGATCTGGCGCATCTGGGCCGGGCGATCGCCGATCACGCGCGGTTGCGCCTGCCGCATGGCGAGGAGGCCCGGCGCTACAATGTGCTGCAGAAACTGTCCTATCTGCCGGTCGTCTTCGGCCTGTTGCCGCTGATGATCCTGACCGGGCTGGCGATGTCGCCGGCGGTCAATGCGCTGCTGCCGTGGCTGACGGTGATGCTGGGCGGGCGGCAGAGCGCGCGCTTCCTGCATTTCCTGGCGGCGGGCGGGCTGGTGCTGTTCGTGGTGGTGCATGTCGCGATGGTGGTGCTGGCCGGCCCGCTCAACGAACTGCGGTCGATGGTCACCGGATGGTTTGCGATCCGGCCGGAGCCGGCGGCGAGCGTGGAGGAGCGCGCGGCATGAGCGATCGAGCGATCAGCCGCCGGGCCTGGCTGCGCGGCGGCGGCGCCTCATTGCTCGGGCTGGCGACCGCCGGGTGCGACCGGCTGACGCAGTCGCAAGGGGTCAACCGGTTGCTGTCGAGCGCCGACGGGCTGAACCAGGCGCTGTACGACCTGGCCGGCGATCGCACGCTGGCGCGCGAATATCCCGCCAGCGCGATCTCGCGCGATTTCCGCGCCAATGGCAGCACGCAGCCCGACAGCGGGGAATATCAGGCGCTGGCGGCGAACGGCTTTGCCGACTGGCGGCTGGAGATCGGCGGGCTGGTTGAACGGCCGCTGTCGCTGTCGCTCGCCGATCTGCGCGCCGCCCCCGCTCGCCGGCAGATCACGCGGCACGATTGCGTCGAGGGATGGTCGTGCATCGCCGGGTGGAAGGGGGCGCGGCTGGGGCCGCTGCTCGACCGCGCGGGGCTGAAGCCAACGGCGAAATATCTCGCCTTTTACTGCGCCGACACGCTGGAGCTGACGCTGGACGGCACGGGTGATTATTATGAGACGATCTCGCTGCTTGACGCTTATCACCCGCAGACCATCCTTGCCTACGAGATGAACGATGCGCCGCTGCCGGTGGCGCATGGCGCGCCGGTCCGCCTGCGGGTGGAGCGGCAGCTGGGTTACAAGATGGCCAAATATGTCATGCGGATCGAGGCGATCGCGCGGTTCGACCACCTTGGGCTGGGCAAGGGCGGCTATTGGGAGGATCGCGGCTACCAATGGTATGCGGGGATCTGACCGCGCGCGATTTCCACGATCCGACACGGCGGCGGAGCGTGCGGCGCATTGGTGCGTTTCCTTTGTGGTTCAAAGGAGTAGCCGGTGCAGAAAAAGTGGGTGATCGCAGCGTCGATGGCGGCGCTGATGGCGGGGTGCAGCGTTCAGGATCAACCGGCTCAAAATGGCGCCGCAGGGGCAGAGGCCCAGCAGGAGGCCAAATGGACCAGCAAGACAAAGGACCAGTTGCGCAAGGCGATCGACAATCGCGCCGCGCACGGCCTCGACCAGATGCCATTCGCCGTGGAGGGCGAGGATGACGCCGCGCTGACCAAGGCTGCGCTGACCTATGCCAAGGCGCTGGCGAGCGGCGCGACCGATCCGTCGAAACTATATGAGGTCTATACTGTGGCCCGGCCCAAGGCGGACCTGGAACAGGGTCTCCGCGGGGCGCTGGCGGCGGGTGATGTCGGCAAATGGCTTGACAGCCTGGCGCCGCAGGACGCCAATTATCGCCGCCTGTCGCAATCCTATCTGGAGCTGCGCCGCCCGGATGCGACCGCCAGCCCGGCGGTTCCGGAAACGGGCAAGCTGATCAAGCCGGGCGCCAGCGATCCGCGCATCCCGATCATCGCGCGCCAATTGGTGGTGCTCGACTATCTCGATCAGGGGGCGGCGAACGGCAATGCTTATTCTCCCGCGATGGTGGCGGCGGTGAAGGCGATGCAGGCCGATTACGGGATGGAACCCGATGGCGTGATCGGCGACGACGCGCTGTCGATCCTCAACATGTCGGACGCCGATCGGGCGCGCGCGATTGCGGTCAACATGGAACGGCTGCGGTGGCTGGAGCGCACGCCGCCGGCGACGCGGATCGACGTCAATGTCGCCGCCGCACGGCTCAGCTACTGGCGCGACGGCAAACTGGTCGACAGCCGCAAGGTGGTGGTGGGCGAGCCCGATACCGAGACGCCGCAGCTTGGCTCCCCGATCTTCCGCCTGGTCGCCAACCCGACCTGGACGGTGCCGCGGTCGATCCAGGAAAAGGAGATCGCCAAGAAGGGCGCCGGCTATCTCAAGGCCAACAACATGGCGTGGAAGGACGGGTGGATCGTCCAGCAGCCGGGGCCGAAGAACTCGCTGGGGCTGGTCAAATTCGACATGCAGAACGACCATGCCATCTATCTGCACGACACGCCGGCCAAGCCCATGTTCGGCATGATCCAGCGCCAGCGCAGCCACGGCTGCGTGCGGGTGGACGATGCGCTTGGCTTTGCCGAGATGCTGGCACGCGACGGCGGCGTGCTGGACGAATGGAACAAGGCGCGGGCGACCGGCAAGGAAACCTTCGTCAAGCTGCCGGCGCAGATCCCGGTGCGCATGCTGTACCAGACGGTGCTGTTCGACGAGGCCGGTGCGCCGGTGATCCGCAACGACCCCTATGGCTGGAACGACCGGGTTGCCGAGGCGCTGAAACTCGACGGTCATTCCTCGCTGCGGGTCCGGCGCGGCGGCGCCGATGTCGGGCCATAAGCCTGGCGGGAAAGGGATGGTGTGACGAAGATCACAGCGCAGCGTGCGCGGCGTCACTGCGCGCGGGGGCCAAAGGCGCGAAGAACATGGTGTCGTCGCCGCCGCCTCGTGTGACGTGCGGCCCGGCGCTTTGATCGACGCGAGTCCCTAGGTCGTCGACGATTCACTGGCGGAATCGACCGCTGCATGACGTGGCAGGCATGATGCCTGCCGCCTCTGACCCCCAAGGCAGCGGGAACTGCGGGGACGGATAACACCGTCCCCGTTTCTTTTCGTGCCACCAGGGGACAGATGCTTCGTCCTCCTGCACCTGATGGTTTATCTTGTTTTCCCCTGGCGCTGCGTGCCGCTAGAAACGGGTGAACACGCCGGCAGGCCGCCGTTCATCGGCTTCGCCGGTAACCGCAGCGAACGGGCGAGGATGGACAGGGGCGAGGAGCGGCTGGACGGCTGGAAGGCGATTGCGCGCTATATCGGCCGCGATCGTTCCACCGTGATCCGCTGGGCGAACGAACGCCAGCTGCCGGTCCATTCGCTGCCCGGCGGCAAGAGCCGCACCGTTTATGCGCTGCGCAGCGAGCTCGACGCCTGGGTGCGGGGCGACGGCGATGGCCCGTCACCAGCCGAGCCGCACCCAGCCGAGCCGCCGCCAGCCGGGTCGCCACCAGCCGGGCCGCAACCAGACCCCGCCGGCGCGCCGGAGCCCGACCTGTTACCCGCTGACCGCGTCGCGGATGCCGGATGGCCGCCCGAGCCCGCACCGGCGATGGCGCCGCGGGCAGCGACGTCCCGGCACGAACAGTCGAAGCGGCGTCGGATCAGCGTCGCCGTGGCGGCCTTCCTCGTCCTGATCCTGGGTGCGCTGGCGCTCGGCAGGTTTGCGCCGGGCATTCTGCCGACACCCGGCGCCCCTTCCCCAGCCGCGCTGCCGCTGCCCCCGGCGATGCACCGCCAGGTGCTGGAGGCGCGCGATGACATTGCCTCGCGGTCGGCCGAGCGGCTGCAGCGCGCGATCCAGACGCTGACCCGCCTGAGCAACCATGCGCCCGACCACCCCGCCATTCGCGCCGCGCTGGCCGAAGGATATCTGCTGGCGCGCGAATTCGGCGCGCTGCCTGACGCGCTGGCGCTGGAAAGAGCCGAAAGCGAGGCGGAGGCGCTGCTGGCGACGACGCCGCAATCCGCGCCCGCGCTGCGCGTGCTAGGCGTCGTCGCCTATTGGCGGGACCGTGATCCGGCGCGAGCCGGCGCGCTGTTCCGCCGCGCGATCGCCGCTGCGCCGCAGGATGCACTGGCGCGTCAATGGTATGCCAACATCCTGTCCGACAATGGCGAGGACGCAGCGGCGCTGCGCGAGTTCGACGTCGCGCGCGCGCTGAATCCCGGCGCGCCCTATCTGCTGGCCGATTATGCCTGGGCCTTGTGGAACGCGGGACATGACGAAGAGGCGGAGACGCTGCTGCGCGAACTGGCGCGTGCCTATCCCGCGCTCGCCAGCGTTCACGACTGCCTGAGCGTCATCGCTCTCTCCCGCGGGGATCGCACAGGCTATGCCCGGCACCTGCGACTGCGCGCCGAGATCCGGCGCTCGCCCGAACTCGCGAGCTATGCGCGGGTCGTGGAGCAGATGGCGCCGCGCAACGCGGCCGCGCTGTACGACGTGATGCTGACCCGCGCGCTATCGCAGGCGGAGGCGAGCGCCGATCCGGATCATTCCTGGGCGGCGTTCGTCGCCAGCGTCTTTGGCGATCGCACACAGCTGCTCGCGACGCTGGCGCGGGCGCGCGCCAATGGCGAACAATGGGGTGCCGCCGGCTTCACCCGCCGCATCGCCCGGCGGTGGCGCGATGATCCGCAGGTAACCACGCTGCTTCCCCCGCTCGCGCAGGAACGCATCGAGGGATGATCCGCCATGTTGCGACGCTTTGCGACGCAATGAGACTGGCCCGCGCACGACCACTTTCCCTAGCGTTCCCGAACACTTGCATAGCGCGACCTTCGGGGGAGGGTTGCCGCAGCGGGGGCAATGGCGATGAACACCCAGGCAGCAGCACGCCCGCAGATCGAACCGGTCGCAGAGCCGTGGCCCGCCGCAGAGCCGTGGCCAGCCGCGCCGCCCGAGGGGACGGCGATCACGAGTCAGGCCGCCGTGCGGCGCTCGAGCCGGGTGCGGGCGGGCGACAGCTTCGACTGTTTCGACCGGGGTGCCGCGGCGATGGTGGAAAGCGGTGCGCTGATTGCCGAGCTGACGATGACCAATGGCGCGACGCTGCCGCTGGTGCGTTTTTCGGCCGGCGATGTGGTGCCGGCGCTGGATACATTGTCCGCCCCCGCCTTCTCGCTTTCCTATCGCGCCGAGCAGCCGACGCAGATCGCCTGGCTGGATGACGATCATCGCGCCGGCTGGGTGCGCGAGCGTGCGACACGGGCACGCGAGGCGATGCTGTTTTCCAGCATGCGGCAACTGACCTGCCTCGCCTGCCTTCCGGCCACGTATCGCGTCTATGTGGAATTGCTCCGTGCCGCACGGCTGGCGCGCGGGCGGGCCTTTGCCCTTCCCACGCATGGCGAGCTGGCAGCACGCGCCTCCACCACGCGCGAGACGGTGTCGCGCGAGCTGTCGGCGCTGCGCCAGGATGGCGTGCTGTCGAAGGGGAAGGTGGTCACGATCGTCGCACCCGACGCGCTGCTGCGCCGGATCGGCCGCGCGCTGAACCTGGAGGATGCGGGCGACGTGTGGGAGAGCATCGGCATCGCGCGCACCGGGGTGGGCACCGCCTGATCCCGGCGGCGGTGCACTGCCGCGCCTCACCTGTCGGGTCACAAGGTGGAAGCACGGGCGGCTGCGGCGGGCAGCCTTGCCAATATCACGGCCATCGCTTACCGATTTCACACATGATTGCCGCGCGATAGCGGCAGTATTGGCCGGGTACGGCGGCCCAGCAACACTTTGCAACATTGATGGTCGGCAATGGTTTGGCAATGCGCCAGCCCATAGCAATGTCGCATGGCCGCGGTCCAAACATGCATGGCCCACAAATTAGACTCTGCTTGACGGTGCAAAGTCGACTGTTAGCCTCACTGAACCAGGAACAGCGACGACAGGCGATCAAATGCGCCTGTCTGATCGTCAATCATAAGCGCTGCCAAAAGGCGCACGTTCCGTCCACGCAGGGGAAACACATAACCTTAGCCATAGGGGGCCATATGCGTGTGTTCGTGCGTTCTGTCTTGAAGTCGGGGCGTGTTCCCGACGACGGCAAGTCTGCCTGTTATCAACATGCTGGCGCCGAACAACATTCCCCGCCGTCGCGATTTCTCGTAAAGAACTGGCTGTCGTCGCCCACCCTTCCATCCGATACGGCGCCGAAGCGGGCGATGCGCCGCGCCTTGCTGAGCGCCATGCTGCTGACCGGGGCGCAGGCGGCCTATGCACAGGATGCGCAGCCGGTGCCGGCCGCCCCCTCCCCATCGCCCAATCTGACGCCCGAACTGGTGCCCGACGCGGCCGACCAGCTTGGCGAGGCAGCCGCCGCCGAAGGTGACGGCGGGACGATCACGGTCACGGGATCGCGCATCGTGCGCAACGGCTATGACGCGCCGACGCCGGTGACGGTGATCGGCCTTGCCGACATCCAGGCCTCCGCCCCCGCCAACGTCGCCGATTTCGTCAACCAGATCCCTTCCGTCGCAGGCAGCGTCACCCCGTCCAACACGCAGCGCGTGCTGAGCGGCGGCACGGGCGGGATCAACACGATCAACCTGCGGTCGCTGGGCACCACGCGCACGCTGGTGCTGCTCGACGGGCATCGATCGGTGGGGTCGATTGCGCAGGGGACGGTGGACGTGAACACCATCCCGCAAGGGCTGGTGAAGAGCGTCGAGGTCGTCACCGGCGGTGCATCGTCGGTCTATGGGTCGGACGCGGTGGCAGGCGTCGTCAACTTCATCCTCGACCGCGAATATAAGGGGCTGAAGGGCGAGGTCAGCTATGGCGAGACCACCTATGGCGACGACCAGAACTGGCGCGCGACGCTGACCGGCGGGGTCGAGTTCGCCGACGGGCGCGGCCGCGCGTTGCTGAGCGGCAATATCGTGCGGCGCGATGGCGTGCGTGGCGCCGGGCCGCGCGCGTGGCAGAACCGCGGCGTCCACCTGATCCAGAACCCGCGCTATGTCGCCGGCAACGGCCAGCCGGAATATATGGTCGCCGGCCAATCGGGGCTGAACACCACCACCGGGGGCGGCATCATCACCTCCGGCCCGTTGCGCGGCACCTATTTCGGCCAGGGCGGCACGGTGAACCGCTATGATTATGGCAACAACCGGCTGAACAACCTGCCCTGGACGATCGGCGGCGACTGGCAGATCAGCCAGCATTATTACGGCACGTCGATTCAGCCGGGCGAGGACCTGACCAGCGTGTTCGGCCGCTTCAGCTTCGACGTGCTCGACAACTTCCAGCTGTTCACCGAGCTGTCGTACAACCGCAGCAAGCAGGACAGCTGGGGCGGCTATCACACCGACAAGGCGAATGTGTCGATCCGCGGCGACAATGCCTTCATCCCCGCCGCCGTCCGGTCGCAGCTGAACGGCGCCGGCTTTACATTGGGCACGTGGAACCAGGACATTCCGACCCGCGAAAGCCATTATGACCGCAACGTCCAGCGTTACCTGGCGGGGTTCGAGGGATCGTTCGATCTCCTGGCGCTCGAATGGAAATGGGACGGTTATTACCAGCGCGGCATCACCAATGCGAAGGAAGCGCTGATCTCCGCCAATCGCGTGAAGCTGGGCTTTGCGCAGGATGCGGTGCGCGATGCGACCGGCGCGATCGTGTGCCGCGTGACGCGCGATGGCAGCACCGATCCGCTGGCGGCCGGGTGCGTGCCGTTCAACCGCATGGGGATCGGCGTCAATTCGGCAGCGGCGGTCGATTACATCATGGGTGCGCCCTATGCCGATCGGCGCATCCAGCAGGACGTCGCCTCGCTCAATTTCAGCACCAATGTCACCAATCCGTGGCTGAAGCCGATCGGCCTCGCGTTCGGCGTGGAAAGCCGCAAGGAACAGATCGATGGCTATGTGCCGGCCGAATATGCCGCCGGCTGGTATTCGGGCAATTTCACGCCGACGATCGGATCGTACACGGTGACCGAGGCGTATCTGGAATCGCTCGTCTCGCTACCGCTGAACATCGAGTTCAACGGTGCGGCGCGCTACACCAGCTACAGCGAATCTGGCGATGTGGTGACATGGAAGGCGGGGCTGAGCTGGGAGCCGATCAGCGACCTTCGCCTGCGTGCCTCGCGCTCCCGCGATATCCGTGCGCCCAATCTGTCGGAGCTGTTCCAGGGCGGTGCGCGCAACACCAATTCGATCGGCGATCCGTGGCAGAACAACCTGTCGATCCGCTATACGCAGACGGTGACCGGCAACCTCGCGCTGGAACCCGAAAAGGCCGACACCTGGGGCTTTGGCGCGGTGTTCCGCCCGTCGTTCATTCCCGGCCTTGGCCTGTCGGTCGATTATTACGACATCAAGATCAACGGCGCGATCGGGACGCTGGGGCCGCAGGAGATCGTCGACCGCTGCTTCACCGGCAACATCGAATTGTGCCGCCGGTTGCAGGCGGTGATCGGCAACCAGGTCATCCCGTTCGGCAGCAACGGTTTCACCAACACCGCCGGACCGGGGCCGGCCGTCAGCGAATATCTGATCGCCAACAGCCCGTATAACTTCCTGTCCAACCGCGCACGCGGCATCGATTTCGAGCTGAGCTATCAGTTCGATCTGGCCGACGTGTCCGCCACGCTGCCGGGCACGGTCAGCTTCCGCGGCATCGCCACCCATTATCTGGAGGCGTCGGAATCGAACGGGGTCAATGCGCCGACCGACACCGTCGGGCAGACCGCCGGGGGCGGCCCACCGAACTGGACATACCGGGCGACGCTTGGCTACGCGCTGGACAATTTCTCGATGCAGGTGATCGGGCGCGGGATCAGCGCGGGCGTGTACAACAATGACTGGGTGGAGTGCGCGATCAACTGCCCGGCGAGCAACACGATCAACCGGACGATCCTGAACAACCGGGTGGACGGCGCCTTCTACGTCGACACCTATTTCGCCTACGACCTGCCGATCGGCGGCGCGAAGAGCCAGCTGTATCTGCGGGTCGCGAACCTGTTCAATCGCGATCCGGCACCCGTCGGCAAGGGGCCGTCCGACACGTCCAACGTCGACCTTGGCATCAACCAGACGTTCTTCGACTATCTCGGTCGCACGTTCCGGCTGGGCATCCGGTTCGACCTGAAATGAGCCGCTGAGCGCCGATCCCCGGCCGGCGGCGCGATGCTGCCGGCCGGGGGCGGCCAAGCGGCGCGGCATCATGTTTGGACAGGGTCGCCGCACACCGTCATGACTGTTTTCTGAATCTCGGGGGTAACAAGATGAAATATACGTTGGCGCTGCTCGCTGCGGGCACCATGCTGGGCGGCATCGCGGAGGTGGCCAGCGCGCAGGGGAAGGCCCGGACGCAGGCCGCCGCCAGCGCGCAGACCTATGACGCCAAACAATGGTCGGGCCTGCGCTATCGCCATGTCGGGCCGTGGCGCGGGGGGCGCGTGACCACCGTGACGGGCGTGCCGACGCAGCCGCGCACTTTCTACATGGGCACGGTCGGCGGCGGCGTGTGGAAGACCACCGATGCTGGCCACAAATGGGTTAACACCACCGACGGCCAGATCAGGGTCGGCCCGATCGGTGCGGTTGCGGTGGCCGACAGCAACCCCGACATCGTCTATGCCGGCACCGGATCGTCCAAGATCCGCAGCAACGTGTCGATCGGGCGCGGCATCTACAAATCGGTTGATGGCGCCAAAACCTGGACCTTCATGGGCCTGCCCGATGTCGGCCAGATTGCGACGATCCGCGTCAATCCCACCAACCCCGATGAAGTGTTCGTCGCGGCTAGCGGCAATCCGTTCGCGTACAGCAAGGATCGCGGCGTCTATCGCACGCGCGACGGCGGGCGCACGTGGAAGAAGGTGTTCTTCCTCAACGAGCGGCTGGGCGCGGCGGATGTCGAATATCACCCGAGCAACCCGGCGGTGCTCTACGCCACCATGTGGCACGGGCTTCGCCAGCCGTGGTCGATCATCTCCGGCGGCAAGGAAGGCGGCATCTACAAATCGGTCGATGGCGGTGACAGCTGGACGAAGCTGGGCGGCGGCCTGCCCACCGGCCTGTTCGGGCGCGCCAATGTCGGCGTCAGCGCCGCGGCGCCCGACACGCTCTACGCCTTGATCGAGGCGAAGCCGGGCCAGGGCCTGTACCGGTCGAACGATGCCGGCGCGACATGGACGCTGGTGAACGGCGACGGGAAACTCGTCACCCGGCCGTTCTATTACACCACGCTGGGCGTCGATCCGAGCAATGCCGAGCGCGTGTTCGTCGGCAACGAGGGATGGTTTGAATCGCTCGACGGCGGCAAGACCTTTGCCACCCGCCCCACCCCGCATGGCGACAACCATGACGTGTGGATCAACCCCGCCGATCCCAAGGTGATGGTGCAGGCCAATGACGGCGGCGCCAATGTTTCGCTGGACGGCGGCGCGACATGGAGCGTGCAGAGCAACCAGCCGACGGCCGAGCTCTACCAGGTCGCGGTCGACAACCAGTTTCCCTATCGCCTCTATGGCGCGCAACAGGACAATACGACCGTGATCGTCCCCTCGCTCGCGCTGGGCGACGGGCAGGATTATCGCGTCGGCCCGGGGTGCGAGACGGGGCCGATCATGCCCAAGCCCGACGATCCCAACATCGTGTGGGGCGCGTGCAAGGGGCAGTTCAGCCGCATGGACATGCGCACCAACTTCAACGAGGAGCGGTTCTGGATCGGCAGTGAATCCTTGTACGGCAACGATCCCGATCGCCTGCGCTATCGTTTCCAGCGGACCGCGCCGATGGAAGTATCGCCGGTCGAGCCGAACACCGTCTATTACGGGTCGCAATACGTCCACCGGTCGCGCGACGGCGGCGTGACGTGGGAGACGATCAGCCCCGACCTCACCTGGCGCCCGGCGGACAAGCAATTCGCCTCGGGCAGCCCGATCACCATCGATGCGACCGGCGAGGAAGTCTATTCGACGCTCTACGCCATTCGCGAGAGCAAGGTGCGGCCCGGCGTGATCTGGGCCGGATCGAACGACGGGCTGATCCATGTCACGCAGGACGGCGGCAAATCGTGGCAGAACGTCACGCCCAAGGGGCTGCCGCAGGGTGGCCGGGTGCAGAATATCGAGCCGGGCGTGCGCGAACCGGGCACCGCCTATGCCGCGATCTACCGCTATCTGATGGGCGATTTCGCGCCCTACATCTATGCGACGCGCGACTATGGAAAGACGTGGACGCGGCTGACCGACGGGCGCAACGGCATCGCCCCGGACGAGCCGACGCGCGTCGTGCGCGAGGATCCGGAACGCCCCGGCCTGCTCTACGCCGGTACCGAATATGGCCTGTACGTGTCGTTCGATAATGGCGCGCGCTGGCAGAACTTCCAGCTGAACCTGCCGGCAACGCCGGTCACCGACCTGCGGCTGGCGCATGGCGACCTGGTGTTGTCGACGCAGGGCCGCGGCTTCTACATCCTCGATAACCTCAGCGTGCTGCGGCAGCTGCCGACCGACGGCACGCTGGATGCGACGCGGCTCTACAAGCCAGCACGTGCGGTGCGGATCAACGCATCGGGCGACAAGGGATCGGACCCGAATGTCGGGCCGGAGCATATCCTGCCGGGGGCGCAGATCGATTACTTCATCGCGCCCGGCACCGCCGCCACGCCGATGGTCCTCACCATCCGCGACGCTGCGGGCGCAGTGGTTCGCCGCTTCACCAGCGATACCGGGGAGGCAGCGACGCCGGGCGGCGGCGGCGCGGATGACGATGGGCTGGGCCGCTATCGCCCGACCTATCCGACGCGCCTCGATGCGACGCCGGGGATGCATCGCTTCATCTGGGATCTGCGTACTGCCGGCACGCCAGATGGTGCGCCGGCCAGCGGCGGCCGCCGCGCGCCGACCGGGCCGATGGTGCCGCCGGGCAGCTATACCGTGGAGATGGTCGCGGGCGGCGTCACCACGCGCCAGCCGCTGGAGATCGTCGAGGATCCCCGCATCCTGGCGAGCGGGATCACCAACGCCGATCTGGTGGCGCAATATCAGCACAACCAGCGCACGCTGAAGCTGGTGCACGACACCAACCTGGCGGTGTCGCGCGTCACCCAGGCGCAGGCCGCGCTGGCGAAGCAACCCGATGCCAGGCGCGAAGAGGCGCTGGGCAGCATCGCGCAGCGGCTGATCACGCCCAGGATCCGCTACAGCCAGCCGGGGCTGCAGACGCATGTCGTATATCTCTACAATCAGCTGAACGGCAGCGACCAGAAGGTGCCGCCCGATGCCGCCGCGCGCTACACCGAATTGCGCGGTGCGATCGACGCGATCACGGCCGAGCTTGATGCGCTGCTGGGGCCGGTGACCAAGACCGAACTGGCCGCCTACCGCAGCGGCGGAGACGGCGCGATCCTCAACATCGCCGACACCACTGAGGATGAAACCGAAAGCGACAATTAAGAAGAAAGGCTGCCGGCGCCCTGTGGCGCCGGCAGCCGATCCGTCAGGCCCGATCC
>NZ_LAZX01000032.1 GCF_000980895.1 Sphingomonas sp. Ag1
CTGGAACGCTCAAATGGGAAGCGCCGCCAGACATGCTGGGCGGCGCTCTTCATATCAGGACGGGCGTCTGAGAAGTTACACGAGCATACTCGCGGCCTGCACCACATAGTAGGTCGAGAAGCTGCCACCATCGCCGGCCTGAACGTGCTCGTTGCCATCGACGGTTTCGACGCGAACCGCTTCCCAAGCCTCTGCAAGCTCGGCCACGCAGGCATCGACCAGCTTTTGCCGAAACGGGCTGATCCACTGCACGGAAACGTCGAGCACGCTTTCGGGGTCTTCTGCGCTCATCGGGTGATGGATTGCTGCGAACATAGTCTTCATGGCCGATCCCCTCAGAAACGCGGAAGCTGAAGATGCTCGTCGGCAATTTCGAGCTTAAAGTAGCTGCGATGCCGCTCGACATAGACCTTCGTGCCTTCGAAGTTGACCGAGAAGGCGTCTTCCTCGAAAAGCTCGCTGTAGTCGAAAGTGTTAAGCGCGTAGTCTGCGAATGCTGCTAGATCGATCTGCATGTCGGGCATCTCCGTTGTCCGACAATCCAGCTATAACCAGAGTTTTTGCAGGGCGAGCAAAGAAAGACGTGTCAGCAGAAATTGAATGAATAAGTTAGCTGTTCAAAAGAGTTGAACGCGAGAGCAGTCTTCGGTTGAGCCTTGCCTACTCTGGAAACAAACGAGTGGGGCAACAGCAAACGGAGATCGAAAATGCAGGCACGCAAGTTAGTTGGTCAGCACGATATGATGCTCAGCAGCGCGATCGGTGACAGCAAGTGGGTTCGGACCCGGCTTATCCAGAAGGGTGATCGCAGCGTCCGTGCGCTGTACCTGACGGAATGCGAGGTGAACGATCCGCAGCGTTTCGGATACTTGCAGGGCACTTGGTGGCGTCTTGAGCACGCTGAGTTCGAGAGGCAGGAACCTCGCCGGCAGGAGTTCAGGGACGAACTCGGCAGCTACACGCTGATGGAGTGCAACAGCAGTGACCCCGACAAGCTGTTTTACACGCAGGGCAGTTACTGGAAACAGGAACGATAGAACGGTGGAAAAGGCGGCGAGGTAACTCCCGCTTTTTCTACCTGTGATTGAGCGGCCTTTGAGCTTGACCCCCGCGCCATTTGGCGTTTGCGTAAATCACGCATTTGGGAGGCACTTAATGACCGGCAGGAAGATGGAAGTCCGTCACGTCGATGGCTTCGCACAATCTCTTTACAGCACGATCCTGAGCAAACAGGAAACGCGCGACCAATTGCCCGACGACGAGATTAAGGCTCGCATCCTCAAGGCCGGTGCCGACTTCGTGCGCTACGTCTCAGACAATCTCAACGACAGCAACGGGGTTGTCTATACTTGCATCGAATGGCCGCAAGCCGGTCAGCTACAGCGTGGCTTGATCTTCGCCTACAACCCGCGACACATCAACGATCCCGAATACGGCACACCCGGTTTCAACCGAGAATACACGGGACAGGGCCACCGCGTTGACGGCATCCTCACGTGGGAACAGGCCGAGGGCGACTTCCACGCTTATGCGCTGGCGCAGTTTGGCCGCCCTCAAGCCGTCGAGTGAGAGCTTACCTCCACGGATGGAATTTGTTGTCGAGCAGACGGCAAGCGTTGTGGTCGCGCGTGACGTCCATGAACATGAAAGCCTCATAGCTGGAACAGTTACGCATAACAGTGGCGAGGTAGATGCGCGCGGACACGAGCGAGTAAGCGTTGAGTGCGTGAATGGCGATGCGCTTGAGCATTGTTGTTCTCCGTTGCTGTCAGAGAACAACAGTGCCAACCCGTTCAGAAGTCAGCCGTTGAATTGCATACCTAGAGCAAGTCTTTGCTCGCTTTGTTGGGTAACTGGTGTTTGATCCGCATGTGGCCACAAACAGGAGAGCCACATGGAATGGATTGCAATGCTGGGGGCAGAGGTTGCCCAGCAGCTAGTTGCCAACGGGAAAGAGCAAGCACCGCTCAAGGGCACCCGACGCGAGCGTGATTTCGAGCCTGTCTGTAAGATCTTTTTGCCGTGGACCGGCGGCACATGGTTGCTGACAGAACTTGACGACGAGGGGCTGGCGTTCGGCCTAGCGGACATAGGCTATCCCGAACTCGGCTATATCTCGCTGGACGAGATTTGGGAGGTAGTCGGGCCAGGAGGCTTGCGCGTCGAGCGCGACATACACTTCAGGGCCACAAAGACGCGTAGCCACTACGCCACAGAGGCACGCGCCACAGGTCGCATCACAGCTTAACGGATCGGTGGCCGGGTCGCGTAAGCGGCTCGGCTGTTCCGTGAGCGCAACAGGCTTGAAAAAGCCCCGCTGTTGCCAGCAGGGCTTTTGGGTTCACTCGGAGTGAGGTGTTACGCGGCTGGTGCTTCGGTCTTTTTCCGGCGCGCCTCACCCATCGTTGCAGAGCGGGCCTTGACCTGCGTTTCCATCGTCTCAAGCTGCGCGTTGAAAGCGCCCTTCTCCACGTCCGCCTTGATGGCGTTCAGGACTTCAACGAACTTGTCCTTGGGAACAGCGACTT
>NZ_LAZX01000085.1 GCF_000980895.1 Sphingomonas sp. Ag1
CATCTTGTCGTCCATCAAGGACACACCGTCGCCTCCGCTAATCACGGAGGCGTTCGTGTTTCCAAAACGGACAAAAACACAGTGTCGCGGGGTGGAGCAGCCCGGTAGCTCGTCAGGCTCATAACCTGAAGGTCACAGGTTCAAATCCTGTCCCCGCAACCAAATACACACACACGCTCGCCGCCCTTCGGGGCGGCGTTGTCGTTTGTAGGGCCTGGCCAAGGAACTGGAACGCAAGGCGGCTGGCCGACACAGCCGCTCGTGCTGACTGCGCTGGGGAGCGGCATCAGCTCGCTGTCGGCGCTATCTCGATTCGGTTGCGGCCGGCCGCCTTCGCCCGATACAGCGCCGCGTCCGCAGCCTTGATCAGATGCGCCTGATCGGGATGGCCATGATGCTCCGCCACCCCCATAGACGCGGTGATCGCCAGTGGATCGTCGCTCCCGGCATCGATCCGCGTCTTCTGCAATGCAGCCCGGATACGTTCCGCAATCTCGTGCGCCTGCCCGGCGTGCGTTTCGTTAAGCACGATCAGGAATTCCTCGCCGCCATAGCGGAAGACGAAGTCGCTTGGTCGCACATGATCCACGACGATCTGCGCCACCTGACGGAGCGCCAGATCACCGGTCTGGTGCCCGTGCCGATCGTTGATCCGTTTGAAATGGTCGACGTCGAGCAGGATGATGCACAGCCCGCTGTCGTTCGCCGTGGCGAATTCGATCTCCCGCCCGAGGATTGCCGGCAGGAACCGACGGTTCAGCGCGCGGGTGAGCGGGTCGCGCCCGCTTTCGAGCGCCGTCAGGCTTTGAAACAGCTCCATGACCAGCGCCGATACCCGGCTCACCGCGGCCTGCAGTTCGGACAGCGTCTCCATGCGCTGGTTCGGACCGCCAGTCGTTTCCAGTTCGGGCAGCAGCACGCGGTCGATCCGCTGCGTCTCCGCCAGCAGGTCCTGGTAGATCACCGATCGTTCGAACATGAAGCTCGCGCGGTGCCGCAGCCACAGCCCGAAGGGAGAATCCAGCAGCCGCGTTAGCCCGCGATCAGCCTCCCCCTGCAACAGGCTGAACAGCGTCTTCTGGCTCCACTCCATCAGGCTTGCCTTCTGCGCCTCCTTCTCGGTGGAGACGTCCTGATCGATCGAGAACAGCCGGTATGCCTCATCGAGCCGAGCCCGAGCAGTTGTGTCCTTCACATAGGCCTGGCTCATCATCATGATTGCGACGTCGATCCGCTCATGCGCCAGCTGGAGCGCCGCCAGGCAGCGTTGCGGCTCCGCACGCGCGGAGAGAAGCTGCGCCAGCCGCGCTTTCAGTGTCGCCGCGCCCTGCATCACCAGATGGATGGGAATGTTGATCCGCGCGTGAACCTGCCCGATCACGCGCTGGCTTTCCTGCAGGCGTGGGCAATCGCGGATATCGGCCTCGTCGAACAGCGCCGTCAGCCAGTCGAGCAGTGAGGCGCTCAGCCGCCCGTGGACCACCGAATGGCTGAGGAACCGCTGCGCCTCTTCGTCCTGCAGCAGCGTGTCGTAGAAACGCGCCACCATATCGGCGCCATGCTCCGATGCGATCTGCCGCAGGATTGCGACGCTATCGCCCAGAGCCTCATTCGCTACCATTTCACCTAACACCTAACGATTGCACCATCGACGCGGGTGCCGACCAGACCTGCCTCCCCTGCCTTTGGTGTGCTCTGGTTAGCAAAAGGTCGACGGGTGCGCATCCGTCGGTTCCGGACGTGCGTCCGCCGGCCCCTGTGGGACTTACGGGTATCGCCGTGGTCGGCTTCGGCCTCAAGATTCCGCACACGTCCGGCGGTTGCGCGCTTCTTGAGGATGAACGCCGATGTTCGATGGCCTTGATGCACTGCTCCTCGCCCGCATCCAGTTTGCCTTCACGGTCAGCTTCCATTTCATCTTTCCGGCCTTCTCGATCGGGCTGGCGAGCTATCTGGCCGTTCTTGAGGGCTTGTGGCTGCGCACCGGGCGCGCGGTCTATCTTGACCTGTTCCGCTTCTGGCTGAAGATTTTCGCCATCACCTTCGCCATGGGCGTCGTGTCGGGCATCGTCATGTCCTATCAGTTTGGCACCAATTGGGCGGTCTTCTCCGACAAGGCGGGGCCCGTGATCGGTCCGCTCATGGCCTATGAGGTGCTGACCGCTTTCTTCCTGGAGGCAGGATTCCTCGGCGTCATGCTGTTCGGGATGAAGAAGGTCGGGCGGTCGCTCCACTTCTTCGCCACGCTTATGGTCGCGGCGGGCACATTGATCTCCGCGATCTGGATCATCAGCGTCAACAGCTGGATGCAGACGCCGACCGGCTATGCGATGAATTCGGATGGCCAGTTCGTGCCGGGGCCGGACTGGATGGCGATCATCGTCAGCCCCAGTTTCCCCTATCGGCTGCTGCACACCGTTCTGGCCGCCTATCTGACCACGGCCTTCGCGGTCGGCGCGGTCGGCGCGTGGCAATTGCTCAAGCAGCGACGTGGCCATTCCGTCGCCTCGCACGAGGGCAGCGATCCCCGGGAACTGATCGCCGACGCACCGCGATCCGGCGAGGCGGCGCGGACCATGTTGTCGATGGCGATGTGGATGGCCGCGATCGTCGCCCCGCTGCAGATCATCGCCGGCGACATGCATGGGCTCAACACGCTCGATCATCAGCCGGTCAAGGTGATGGCGATGGAGGGGCACTATCAAAGCTACCCTGATGGCGCGCCGCTGATCCTGTTCGGCATCCCCAATTCACAGGAGCGGCGGGTCGACCACGCGGTGGAGATCCCCAAATTGTCGTCGCTGATCCTGAAGCATGATCTGAACGCCCCGCTCGCGGGGCTCAACACCGTGCCCCTCGCTGAACAGCCGCCGGTGGGGATGGTGTTCTGGGCCTTCCGCATCATGGTACTGACGGGATTGGCGATGCTCACGCTGGGCCTATGGAGCCTGTACGCGCGCGCCACGGGCAGACTGTACGATACTCCCATGCTGCATCGCGCTGCGGTGTTCATGGGGCCGTCGGGGTTCGTGGCGGTGATCGCCGGCTGGGTGACGACCGAGGTCGGACGCCAGCCCTACACGATCTACGGCCTGCTCACGACCGCGGACAGCGTGTCGCCGCTTGCGGCACCTGCCGTCGCCGCCTCGCTCGTCGCCTTCATCATCGTCTATTTCGCGGTGTTCGGCTTTGGCACCTGGTACATCCTTCGCCTGATGAACAAGGGCGTGCAGATCCACGAGCCCGAACCAACAGAGGGTTCGGGTCCGATCCGCACCGCCGGCATCACGCCTGGTCCCACGCAACTGGCGGGAGCCTGAGCCATGGGCGTCAACATCGACCTCACGATCGTATGGGCCTTCATCCTGGCCTTTGCGGTCTTCGCCTATGTGGTGATGGACGGGTTCGATCTGGGGATCGGCATCCTCTTCCCCGCCTTTGGCGTCGGGCCGGAGCGCGATCAGGCGATGAATGCGATCGCGCCGGTGTGGGACGGGAACGAGACGTGGCTGGTGCTGGGCGGCGGGGGGCTGCTCGCCGCCTTTCCGCTCGCTTATGGCGTGGTGATGACGGGGCTCTACCCGCCGATCATCGCCATGCTGCTCGGTCTCGTCTTCCGCGGCGTGGCCTTTGAGGCGCGCTGGCGTGATCCGGCACATCGCGCCGGCTGGGATTTCGCCTTCACCGCCGGCTCGTTCGTCGCTGCCTTTTCGCAAGGGGTGATATTGGGCGCGCTGCTTCAGGGGGTGACGGTTGCCGATCGCGCCTATGCCGGCGGGTGGCTAGATTGGGCGAGCCCGTTCAGCATGCTCACGGGGATCAGCGTGGTGTGCGGCTATGGTCTGCTCGGCGCCACCTGGCTGATCTGGAAGACGGAAGGGCCGACACAGGATCACGCCTATCGCCTTGCCGGCCGCTTCTTCCAGGCGACCCTGGTCGCCATCGTGCTGGTCAGCTTCTCCACCCTCGGCCTCGACGCTGATTACCGCCAGAAATGGCTGGGCGAGCCGGCGATCTATCTCACGTCTCAGGTGCCGCTGCTCAGCGCGATCATCGCCTTCGCCTTTCACCGTTCGCTGCGTCGCCGGCGGGAGGCGCGGCCGTTCTTCCTCGCGCTGGCCTTGTTCCTGGTGAGCTTTATTGGGCTGGGGATCAGCATGTGGCCCTATGTCGTGCCGGAGGCGCTGACGATCTGGGAGGCCGCGGCGCCCGAACGCAGCCAGATATTCATGCTGGTCGGCGCGCTGGTGCTGGTGCCGATCATCCTGGTCTACACGGCCTGGTCCTATTGGGTGTTCCGCGGGAAGGTTGGCATGGAGGGTTATCATTGATGGATATGGACGTGCCCTTGTGGCAGCGGGTCGGGTGGATGGCGTTCATCTGGGCGCTCAGCGTATCTGCCGTCGGGATCGTGGCAACGCTGATCCGATTCTGGCTGAAGACGTGACGTTCCGCTGCCGCTGACCGCGGAACACCTCGTCCGCTTGTCGCGGTCCGCTGGGCTACTACAGCGGCCGGCCCGCCTGGCAGCGCTCCAGTTCGACCGGATCGTGCGCGCAGGCGATCGATACGTCACCGCGGCGTTCCAGCGATAGCGCGCGCAGCCGATCCTGGTTGCCTAGGCGATGCTCCGCGCTGACCTCCATCAGCCGCTGGTAGGCGCGTAGCCCCGGGGTGCATCGCCGCCGCGCGGTGCGCATCTCGCCGCGATAGAAATAGGCGTCGCCCGCGTGCAGCAGCCAGCGCCCGTCATCGCGCTGCACCGCGACGCCGGCATGGCCCCAGGTGTGGCCGGGTAGCGGGATCATCAGGATCTCGGGCGGCAGCCCGGGCAGGTCGCGCACCGCATCGAACCCGAACCACGGCTCCCCCGCCGAGCTGTACCGGCGCCAGTTGCGCACATCGTTGAGGTGCGGCGTGCGCCAGCGGTTGCGCGCGACAAAGGCATCGTGCGCCGTCGTCGCATCGTCGAACTCGCGCTGCATCACGTGCACGGTCGCGGCGGGAAAGTCGTCCAGCCCGCCGGCATGGTCGAAATCGAGGTGCGTGACGATGATGTGCCGCACGTCGGTGGGGCGAAAGCCCATCGCCTCGACCTGCCGGATCGCGGTATCTTCCTCGCGCAGCTTGATGTTCAGCATCGCCCGCCACGGCCGCGGGATGCGGATCCGCCCGTGTTCATGCGGATGGTGCACATCGTTCAGGCCATAGCCGGTATCCACCAGCACCAGGCCGTGAGCATCGGTTTCGATCAACAGGCAATGGCAGACGAGCGTGCCGTGAACGCCCAGGCTGCGCCCGTCGTACAGCGCGCCGCCCACCGGACAATCGGTGCCGCAATTCAGGTGATGGATCCGCATAAGGGTTTGCCCATGTGCAAGGGGAGGGCGCCGCGCCGCAACGCCCCCCGGTCACGCGCGGCGATCACCGCCGCGCGCGGTTCATGATTCACATGCTACCGGACTTTGCGGTCGCTTTCATCATGCGCTGCGCGTCGGTCAGGTGCTGGCGCACGACGGGCACGGCCTTGTTGGCGGAGGAACGCAGCGCCGGCTGGTCGCCGCCGGTGCCATAGCTGCGGTGCAGGTCAAGCGCGGCCTGGTGCGCGGGCACCTGCTGCGCCAGGTACAGGCGGTCGAAATCGCCCGGCGCCGCATTCTGCAATTCGGCCAGCGACGCGGTCACACCGGCATCGAGTGCCGGGGGTGGCGGGGTCATCCCGGCCTTGCGCGCGGCGGCCATGGTCGCTGCCGTGGTGGTCTGATGGTGATCGATCAGCATCTGGGCATAGCGTTTCACTTCTGGCCGCTGCGCCTTCTCCAGCGCGATCTTGCTTGAATTGATTTCGTAGAGGTCGCTCTTGCCCGCCGCCATCACATAGGGCGCCGCCTGGGTCTTCGCTTCGGGCGGGGGCGGCGGGGGCGGGGTTTGCGCCATTGCTGGCAACGCGGTTCCGGCCAGCGCCATCGCCATGGTAAGACCAAATGTCTTCATCATCATTCTCTCCTGTTGTGCGTCACGGGCGATGGGGATCGTGCGTGCCTGTCGCGACAAGGTTCGGCAGAAGGGCCGGCCAACGCTTCCTTGCGCAGGTGCTGCGAGCGGTCCGAGGCGTGAAGCGCGGGTCTCGTCGTTGGTCTAGCGATGCGCGCCTCACCGACTTGCGCTTCCGGACACCTATTTTGTCCCTCGCGCTGGGGCGGCGGCCCGCAATTGTTCCGTTGATCCTCCATTCCCCGGCAAGGAAGCCCCTGCTTGTTGCCTCCAACAAACGAGCGGGCGGATGGTCGCGTCAGTGCCAGGCGCTTTGCCAAACTTTCTGAGCAACTTGGATCAACTTGGCGGCTACTTCGACCGCCCCCGCTTATTCTTCATGGCGGCGCTCACGAGGTCCTTCGGGCCCGTGCAGACTCTATGCCACCTGGTCCCAGGCGGCTTTGCCCACCGCATCATAATGCCGCATCGCATCGATCATCGCCGCGCGCAGCCCGGTGTCGATCAGGGCGGAGGGCAGCATCGGATCACGATTGATCGCGCGGATCACCGATTGGCCAAGCAGCAATGTCTCGCGCGCCGCCCCGTCGGCGGTCATCGTCGGCAGCCGCGCGGCGCTGGCGTCCATCTCGCCGATCCAATGGCGATACCCCGCCTCGATCGCGTCGCGCGGCCACAGCGCCTTCCAGGCTGAGTCATCACTCGAACATGCGTCGCCGATGATCGTCGCCTCGCGGTCGAGCCCGATCGCATGAAGCTGCCGGGCAAGCTGCGGCATCGGATCGGCCAGATTGTGTGGCCGCACCCAGGCGCCCGACGGCGTCCGCGCCAGGCCATGGAGCGTCAGCGCCCGTTCGCGTTCGCGCAGCCGGCGACGGTCGCTGCGACCCAGATGGTCGACCAGCACGATCAGCCATCGCCCGTCCCAGTCCCGCACGCGCGTTTCCGCGCTCGCCCAGCCGCGTGCCCGCTCGTCGAGCGCCTTGCCGCCGGGGCCGATCGCGTACAGCCCGCGTTCGACCTGCTGCACCGTGCCCTCGCGGCACAGCCGGCCCAGGGCCACGCGCATCGCACCGCCCTCCAGCCCCATCACCTCGCCGCGCCGCACCAGCTCGGCGACACGCATCGGGCGCCGCACCGCTGACAGGAACCCCAGTGCCAGCGACCGCGCCGACAAGGGTGCTCGCCAGTCTTGTAACGAAAATTGACTCACACCGTCATTATGCGTTACAAGTTGTCCGGTCATTCGGGGAGCCTACGCATGAAGCCCGCACCGATCACCGATTTTCTCAGCAAGGATGAACTGGCGGCGCTGATGCGACCGTCCAACCTGCGCGGCGCCTGGACGATCGCGGTCAATTGGGCGATCATCGCGTTCGCCTTTGCGCTGGCGATCGCCTGGCCCAATCCGCTGACGATCGTGCTTGCCGTCCTGCTGCTCGCCGGGCGCCAGCTCGGGCTGGGCATCATTGTTCATGATTGCGCGCACCATGCGCTGTTCGCCTCGCGCCGTGCGAACGAGATCGCGGGCCAGTGGCTGGCTGGCTATCCGATGAATACGTCGCTGGCGAAATACCGCAGCTACCATCTGAAGCATCATCGCTTCGCCGGCACGCCGCAGGATCCCGACATCGGCTTCGTCCGCGCCTATCCCGTCACCCGTGCCTCGCTGCGCCGCAAGTTCGTGCGCGACCTGACCGGGCGCACGGGCGTTCGGGATCTGGCGCGCGAGCTGAAGACGTTCCGGCTGGCGGAGCAATGGCCGTGGGTCGCGTTCCACCTCGCCCTGTTCACCGCGCTTGCGCTCGCCGGCGGCTGGTGGGCCTATGGGCTGTGGTGGGCGGCGCAATTGTTCGTCTATCCCGCGATCGTTCGCCTCCGCCAGATCGGCGAGCATGGCGTGGCGGAGGAGCGCAGCGATCTCGACCCGCGCCGCAACACCTCCACGACCGTCGCGCGCTGGTGGGAGAAGCTGTTCGTTGCCCCCAACGACGTTCACTTCCATCTCGAACACCATCTCGCGGCGGGTGTGCCGCCCTATCGGCTGCGCGCGATGCACCGGCTGCTGGTGGCGCGCGGCTATTACGACGGTTTCCAGTGCATCTCGCGCGGCTATGCCGACGTGATCCGCCGCGCGGTGCAGCCGCTCCCTGCCCACTGACCGCGCTTCACCCGGCCGGCACTGCCCCGGCCGGCTGCTCGTCGATCGGCACCGCCCGGCCGGACAGCGCCGCGTCGAGCTGCTCGCGATCCAGCCGCCCCTCCCAGCGCGCGACCACGATCGTCGCCACGGCATTGCCGATGAAGTTCGTCAGGCTGCGGCATTCCGACATGAACCGGTCGACACCCAGGATCAGCGCCATGCCCGCGATCGGCACGTCGGGCACGATCGACAGTGTCGCGGCCAGCGTGATGAAGCCGGCACCCGTCACCCCCGCCGCGCCCTTCGACGACAGCATCGCCACGCCCAGCAACAGCAATTGCTGCCCCAGCGTCAGCTCGACGTTGCACGCCTGCGCGATGAACAGCGCGGCGAGCGTCATGTAGATGTTGGTGCCGTCCAGGTTGAACGAATAGCCGGTCGGCACGACCAGGCCGACGACCGTCTTGGGGCAGCCCGCCCGCTCCATCTTCTCGATCAGGGAGGGCAGAGCGCTCTCCGACGATGACGTGCCCAGCACCAGCAGCAACTCGGCCTTGAGGTACGCGATCAGGCGAAAGATCGAAAAGCCGCACAGCCGCGCCACCGCGCCCAGCACCACGATGACGAACAGCAACGACGTCAGGTAGAAGGTGCCGACCAGCGCGGCGAGATTGGCCAGCGTTCCCACGCCATAGCGCCCGATCGTGAACGCCATGGCGCCGAACGCGCCGACCGGCGCCGCTTTCATCAGGATCGCGACGATCTTGAACACCGCAAGCGACACGTCGTTCAGCGCGACGAGCAGCCGGTTGCCGCGCTCGCCGATCATCGCCAGCCCGATGCCGAACAGGATCGCGACGAACAAGGTCTGCAGGATGTTGCCGTCGGTCAGCGCCGACAGGAACGTGTCGGGGATGATGCTCATCAGGAACCCAGTCAGCGTCGTCTCGTGCGCCTGTTCCGAATAGGTCGCGACCCTCGAGGGGTCGAGCGTCGCAGGATCGATGTTGAGCCCCGCGCCCGGGCGCACGACATTGGCGACGATCAACCCGACGATCAGCGCCAGCGTGGAAAAGAACAGGAAATAGGCGAACGCCTTGCCCGCCACCCGCCCGACCGCGCTCAGGTCGCGCATCCCGGCGATCCCGGTGACGATCGTCAGGAAGATCACCGGCACGATGATCATCTTCACCAGCTTGATGAAGCCATCGCCGATCGGCTTCATCGCCTCGCCGGTGGCGGGCGCGAAATGGCCCAGCAGCACGCCGGCGGTGATCGCGATCAGCACCTGGACGTAAAGGTGCGAATACCAGCGCGGTTTGCGGGGCAGCGAAACCGCTTCCAATGTAATCAAGCCGATCATCCTCTCAGCATCGCCGGGCTACGGCCCAACGGGGGCCGCGCCGACAATGATAGAGGACGTTGGCGGCTTTGCGCACGATCAGAAATCGCGTCGGCTGCAATTCGCCGTGCAAAAGAACGGGTGTGGCCCCCGGAATGACAAGGGAAGCGGCGGGCTTCAGCCCCGCACCGGCGCCTGGCTCAGGCGGTCGGCCACATCATCAGGCTGGTCTCGACCACGCGTTCCAGCTCCGCACGGCTCGCGCCCGATCCGGCCTGCACCGCCATGCCCTGCAGGATCGCGTAGAGGTACGACGTCAGCGCCTCGGGATCGACATGGTCGGGCAGGTCGCCGTCGCGCTTGGCCTGGCGAAACCGCTCGACCAGCGCGGCCTGCGACGAGGCGCGCCGCTGGATCACGTCGGCCTTGATCGATTCCGCCTCCGCGCCGCACGCCGTTGCGCTGATCACCCCCAGGCACCCCTTGGGATCGCACTTGCTGGTCTGCGCGTCGATCGCACCGCGCATGAAATGCTCGGCCACCGCGCGCGCGGTCGGCTGCTCCAGCGCCTCGCGGGTATAGGCCAGCTTCTCCGCCTCGTAGAGGTCCAGCGCCTTGTGAAACAGCGCTTCCTTGTTGCCGAATGCGGCGTACAGGCTGGGCTTTGTGATTCCCATCGCCTCGGTGAGGTCGGCCATCGACGCGCCCTCATAGCCCTTGGCCCAGAACACGCCGAGCGCCTTGCTCAGCGCCTCGTCGACGCAGAACTCGCGCGGGCGTCCCTTCGCGGCGGCCGGTGCGGTGATCGATTCCATAACGCTTAGTATATAAGGATTTGGCGCGATCTCTCAAGCGCCCGGGCGGCGCGCACCCTTCCCGCCTCATCACCCTGGCACAAGTGGCAGGTCCGCCGCACCCTTTCCGATCGTACAAGAACATGCCGGTTCTGCGACCGGCGAAGAACGAGAACGGCGTGACACGCGCCGCACGTCTTTATGGGAGGAAAATGTGATGTTGCGTTCTACCGCGTCCATCCTTGCGCTGGCGATATCGACCGTCTCGGTCAGCGCGGCGGCGCAGGAAGCCGCTTCGGCCAGCGCCAATCCGGCAAATGATCCCGCCGCACCGGTGCCCGCCACCAGCACGGCCGACGCCACGCGCAGCCCACAGGCGGACGACGGCGAGATCATCGTCACCGCGCAGAAGCGCGAACAGCGGCTGCAGGACGTGCCGGTCGTGGTGTCGGTGCTTAACCAGCAGCAGCTCGAAAATGCCGGCGTGCGCGACGTCAAGGATCTCCAGACGATCACCCCTGGCCTCAACGTCACCTCCTCCACCTCGCCCGCGCAAACCTCGATCCGTATCCGCGGCGTCGGCACGGTGGGCGACAATCCCGGCCTTGAAAGCTCGGTCGGCACGATCGTCGACGGCGTCTATCGCGCGCGCAGCGGCGTCGCCTTCGGCGACCTTGGCGAACTTGAGCGGGTGGAGGTGCTGAAGGGTCCGCAATCGACGCTGTTCGGCAAGAACATGTCGGCCGGCGTCATCAACGTCATCTCCGCCTCGCCCAGCTTCAACCCATCGGCCGAATTCGTCGGCAGCTACGGCAATTACAACGCCTGGACGGTGTCGGGCGCGGCGACCGGCGGGCTGATCGGCGACACCGTCGCCGGCCGCATCTTCGCGTTGAAGCGCGAACGCGATGGCTTCTGGAAGGTGCGCACCGGCGCCGGCCCGCGCACCAGCACGCGCGCCGACAACGAGAACAACTGGACGGTGCGTGCGCAGCTGTTGATCCGCCCGACCGACCGGGTCGACATCCGGCTGATCGGCGACTGGTCCGAACGCGACGAGGATTGCTGCGTCAACGCGCCGAGCATCCCCGGTCCGACCGCCGCCTTCGTCGATGCGCTCGCGCCGGACGCCGGTACGCTGCGCAACGGCAAGCCGTTCGACCGCATCACCTACGCCAACCGCCCAACCGATTTCCGCATCCGCGACCGCGGCGTCTCGGGCCAGCTCGACTGGGAATTGAGCGACGCGCTCAGCCTCACCTCGATCACCGCCTATCGCTATTACAAGTCGAACAGCGGCGTCGACATCGACTATTCCTCCGCCGACATCTGGTATCGGGGCTCGGACGGCAATTCGAACCAGTTCAAGGTGTTCTCGCAGGAGGCGCGGCTCGCCTATAACAGCGAGAGGATCAACTCGATCCTCGGCGTCTTCTACGCCGACGAGCGGTTGGAAGCGCGCCAGAACACCTTCTTCGGCAGCGATTACGAACGCTATTTCGGCCTGCTGCTGTCCGGGGGCACCAATCCCAATGCGGTCTCGGCGCTCACCGGTATCGCCGCGGGCAGCAATTTCGTGCCCAACACCGGCCAGCGCGATTTCCACCGCCACCGCGCCTCGTCCTTCGCGGTCTTCACCGACAATACCTTCACGATCGCCGATGGTCTCGATCTGACGCTGGGCATCCGCTACACTGACGAGGTCAAGCGCACGACCTCGCACTACACCAACACCTCGCCCGCCAACGCCTGCGCCGCCGCCCTCGCGCGCCGGCTCCCGGCGGCGGCGATCACCGCGCTCTGCTCGCCCACCTCGGATGTCGCGTTCAACGATGTGACGACGCAGCAGCGCCGCCCGGAAAACCGCTGGGCCGGCTCGGCCAAGCTGCAATATCGCTTCTCGCCCACCGTCATGGCCTATGGCTCCTACGCCAACGGCTTCAAATCGGGCGGCTTCAACCTCGATCGCGCCCGCACCGCGATCGGCGTCATCAATCCCGACACGTCCTTCGCCACCGAAAAGGTCGAAAGCTACGAGATCGGCACCAAGACGAGCTGGCTCGGCCAGCGGCTGCTCGCCAACATCGCTGGCTTCTACCAGACGTACACGGACTTCCAGCTCAACACCTACACCGGGGTCAGCTTCGTCGTGACCTCGATCCCAAAGGTGACGTCAAAGGGCGTCGACCTCGACCTTCTCTTCAACACCGGCATCCAGGGCCTGACGCTGAACGCCGGCGCGACCTATGCCGATACGAAGTTCGGCGACTTTCCCCCGCCGCTGCCGAACCTGACGCGCCTGTCGGGCAACCAGCTGCCCTATGCGGCGAAATGGAACGTCACCGCCGGCTTCACGTCGAAGCAGCCGATGACCTCGGATCTCAACTTCCTGTCGTCCGCGTCGCTCAAATGGACGTCGAGCTACAATACCGGCTCCAACCTCGATCCGTTGAAGGTGCAGCAGCCGTTCGCCTTGCTCAACGCCCGTGTCGGGATCGAACCGACCAACGAGGCCTGGTCGCTTGAGGTCTGGGCGCAGAACCTCACCAACTCCAACTATTATCAGGTGATCGTCGACCAGCCGCTGCAAAGCGGCACTTATGGCGCGTTCATCGGCCAGCCGCGCCTTTACGGCGTGACCGGCCGGGTCCGCTTCTGATCGCGACAGCAGCCGGTTCGCGCGGGGGCGATGCTTTTGGCCTTGCCCCCGCGGCTCCGATCCAACACTCATTCTAAAACAGCCGGCTTACCGGCGAGGCGAGAGGATGAGCATATGGATAAGCGCGCTGCCGCCGCGCCGGCCGTTGAAAACTGGCCGGCAGTCTCCCTTGAGGAAACCTACCGCACGCTGACCGCCCCCGGCGCCCCGTTCGAAATGCGTGAGGAGGTCATCCGCGGCGTGCCGCTGCGCACCTATGCCAACGCGCTCAACGACCTGCGCCAGGTGTTCGATCTCGGTCGCGGCTGGGGCGACCGTGAATTCATCATCTATGAGGGCGAACGGCAAAGCTATGGCGCGCATTTCCGCGCCGCCGGGCAACTCGGGCGCGTGCTCCACGATCGCTTCGGGGTGCGCAAGGGCGACCGGCTGGTCATCGCGATGCGCAACCTTCCCGAATGGTCGCTCGCCTTCTGGGCCGGCGTCTCGATCGGCGCCGTCGTCACGCCGCTCAACGCCTGGGGGCTGGGGGACGAGCTCGCCTATGGCATCACCGATTCGGGTGCGCGCGTCGCGATCGTCGATGCCGACCGGCTCGAACGCCTCGCGCCTTTCGTGGCTGATCTCGCGCTCGACGGGCTCATCTCGGTGCGCAGCGATACCGATCACGGCACCGGCGCGATCCCGCTCGACCATCTGATCGGCCCGCGCGATCGTTACGCCGACCTCCCCGACGATCCCATGCCCGATCCCGGCCTCCACACCGATGACCCCGCCACCATCCTCTATACCAGCGGCACCACCGGGCGGCCGAAGGGCGCGCTCGGCACCCACCGCAACGTCCTCACCAACGTCATCTCGATCGCCTTCAACAACGCCCGCGCCACCATCCGCCGCGGCGATTCTCTGCCGGAGCCCGATCCTGCCGCGCCCCAGCGGGTGAACCTGCTCCCGGTCCCGCTCTTCCACGTCACCGGCACCAATTCGATGCTGATCCCCACCGTCATGGCGGGCGCGAAGCTGGTGCTGATGCACAAATGGCACCCCGAACGCTTCCTGGAACTGGTCGAGGCGGAGCGGGTGAATTCCACCACCGGCGTCCCCGCCATGGTGTGGCAGGTGCTCGAATCCCCCGATTTCACCCGTCGTGATCTCTCCAGCCTCGACAGCTACGGCTATGGCGGCGCCGCGATTGCCCCCGAACTGACGCTGAAATTCGCTGAGCTGTTTCCGTGGTTCAAGCCGGGCCAGGGCTATGGTGCGACCGAAACGTCATCGGTGTCGATCGGCAACAGCGCGGAGGATTACCTGCGCCGCCCCGACAGCGTCGGCCTCGCCGTTCCGGTCTGCGACGTGAAGGTGGTGGGTACCGACGGGCAGGAGCTGCCGCGCGGGGAGGCCGGCGAATTGTGGATCCGCGGCCCCAATGTGGTCGTCGGCTATTGGAACAAGCCGGAGGCAACCGCCGAAACCTTCACCGACGGCTGGTACCACACCGGCGACATCTGTCGCATCGACGAGGAAGGTTTCGTCTATCTCCTCGACCGGGCCAAGGACATGCTGATCCGCGGCGGCGAGAACGTCTATTGCGTGGAAATCGAGGACGCCCTGGTAGCGCACCCGCAGGTCATGGACGCCGCCGTCGTCGGCCTGCCGCACCGCATCCTGGGCGAGGAAGTCGGCGCGCTGGTGCAGCTTCGCCCCGGCGCTGACGTCACCGAGGAGGAGCTGATCGCTTATGCCGCGCGCCTCCTCGCGCCCTTCAAGGTGCCCGTGCGCATCGACGTCCGCCGCGAGGAGTTCCCGCGCAACGCCAGCGGCAAGACGCTGAAACCCGTCTTGCGCGCAGAGCTCGTCGCGCGGCATCAGGCGGAACCTGCGGGCCGCTCCGGCGCTTCCTGACCGAAAGGGCAGGGGCCTCCTGCCGGGATGCGGCCGGCTGCCGGCACCGATCGATACGGGAGATGGAACATGGCCGAACGGCGACACGGACGGACGCTTCTGCTGGGCGTCGGCGCGGCAGCGATCGGCGCGGCATTGTACCTCACGCGCGGCGCGCCCCGCGACAGGAACGCCATCGCCTATCCGCCGCTCGACGTGCCCAAGCCGCTGGGTGAGGGGCTGTGGATCGTCGACAGCGGCCCGATCAACGCGATGGGGATGCAATTGCCGATCCGCATGACGGTGCTTCGTCCCGCTGACGGCGGCCTCGTCCTTCATTCGCCCACGCAATATACGCCCGCGCTGGCCCGCGCGCTACGCGACCTCGGCCCGATCCGTCACTTGGTCGCGCCCAGCATGGCGCACTGGACGTTCCTTCCTGAATGGCAGGCGGCCTATCCCGATGCGACCACCTGGGCGGTGCCAGTGCTGCGTGATCGTGCGCAGGTGCGTAGCGCGAAACTGCGCATCGACAGCGATCTGGGGCAATCTGCTCCCCCCGCATGGGCGGGCGACATCGAACAGGGGCTGGTCACCGGTAGCGGCGGCTTTCAGGAGGCATGGTTCTTCCACAAGCCGAGCCGCACGCTGGTGCTGACCGACCTCATCGAGAATCTCGATCCGCAGAAACTCGGCCCCGTCACCGCCCCGCTGATGCGCGCGGTGAAGGCGACCAGCGGCACCAGCGCACTGCACGCCCGCGCCGCCCTGCGCGGCCATGCCGGCGAGGTGCGGGCGCAGGTCGACCGGATGATCGCGCTCGCTCCGGAGGCCGTGGTGTTCGCGCACGGCGACATTTTCCGCGGGCGCGGGACCGAACAGCTGCGTCAGGCCTTCGCGTGGCTGAAGGCCCCCGCCTGACGCCAGCGATTAAAGCAGGATCAGCGCCCCGCCCAGCGACAGCGCCAGCGCGACCAGCGAGGCAAGGATGATCACCAGCAGCGGCTTGAACCCGGTTTCTAGCAGCGAGCTCATCGGTGCGCGGATGCCGGTCGCGGCGACCGCGCACGCCAGGCACGCGGTGGCGACATCCTGCGCCCCGTTGCTGACCATCGTCGGGATCACGCCCAGCGAGTTGATCCCGGCGAATACGAAGAAACCGACCACGAACCACGGCAGGGGGATGCCGGTCTTCTTGCCGTCCTCGGACCGGAAGAACGCGGCCACCAGCGCCAGCACCGGGGCGAGCAGCGCGACGCGCGTCAGCTTGACGATCGCCGCCACCTGGCCCGCCTCGTCGGAGAAGCTGTAGCCGGCGCCGATCGCCTGCGCGACGTCATGGATCGACGCGCCCAGCATGAACCCCGCCTGCCGGTCGTTCAGCCCCAATTGGTGCGCCAGTATCGGATACAGGAACATCGCGGCGGCGCTGGCGGCGGAAATGCCCACCAGCACCAGCGCCAGCTGCGCCTGGTTCGCGCGCCGCTCGCCCAGCGTCGTCGCCAGCGCCATTGCGGCGGACGCGCCGCAGATCGCCACCGCGCCGCCCGCCAGCGTGCCGAATGCGCTGCCGAGGCCCGCCGCGCGCGCAAACGCGATCCCCGCGCCCAGCGTCGCCAGCAGGATCACCAGCACCGCCAGCAGCGTCAGCGGCCCAAGGTCGATGATCTGCCCCACGGTGATGCGGGCGCCGGCCAGCACGATGCCCAGCCGCAGCAGCGTCTTGGACGCGAACCCCAGCCCCGGTCCCATGCGTGGATCAGCACCGATGAAGTTGAGCGCCAGCCCGATCAGCAGCGCCATCAGCGTCAGCGGCGCGCCATAATGGTCGGCGACGAACGCCGCCGCCATCGTCGCCAGCACCGCGACCGTCAGCCCCGGCAGCAGGTCGCGCCAGCTGCTCTTGGGCGATGGCTCCAGGTCGTTGTACAGGTCCGCTGCCAGCGGCACTGATGCATAGCGCGTCACGCCCGCGCCTCCTTGGTCGCGCGGATCATGTTAGAGCGTGGCAAGTCCGGCGAACAGCGCGGCATGCGCGCTGTCGGTGCGGTAGAATACCGGCGGCTGTCCGATCGGCGCCGCCACTTCCACCGTGTCGCCGCCGGCGAAGGTCTCGCCCGACCAGACGTGGCGCCATTCCGCCCCGGCCGGCAGATAGGCGCTCCACCGCGCCGCACCCGCCTCAATCACCGGCGCGACGATCAGGTCGCGGCCATAAGCGAATTGCGTCTCTACGCCCCAGCAGCCGGCATCATCCTCATAATCGAGGAACAGCGGCCGTTGCAGCGGCAGGCCAGTCGCTGCCGCCTCGCGGCACAGTTCCGCGACATAAGGTACCAGCGCGGCATGAACCTTCGTCATGGCGACGAAATGAGCCAGCACCTCGGCGTCGCCATCCAGCTGAAGGTTTGTGTCGGGCCGATTGCCCTCATGGCTGCGCATGATCGGCGAGAATGCCGACAACTCGCTCCACCGCATCAGCAGCTCGGCGGTGCGGACATTGTCGTACAGGCTGGTGTATCCGCCCAGATCGCTGTGGTGATAGGCATTGCCAACCAGGCCGGAGGACAGCGCCCCTCGGATCACCGTGCCGATCCCGTCATGCCGCGTGAAATCGACGCTCTGGTCGCCCGCCCACAGCAGCGGGCAATATGCGCCCACGCCGCTGAACCCGGCGCGCATGAAGAACAGCGCATCGCCCGTCTTCCCGCGCGAGGCGATCGCGCGCGCATTCACCTCGGCCCAGATCGTCGGCCAGGCATTGTGCGCCAGCATCCCGTCGGTGCCGTCGAACAGGCGAACGTCGGTGGGGAGGTACTCGCCGAAATCGGCCATCCAGCCCGACAGCCCGAAATCCAGCATCTCGCGCCCGATCACGCGATCGGCGAACCAGTCGGCGGCGGCGGGATTGGTGAAATCGACGATCCCGCAATCAAATTCGCCGAAATCGACCAGATACGGCTCATCGGCGTCGAGCTTCAGCGCGAGATACCCCGCCTCCGCCGCCTCGACATACAGCGATCCGTCGACCGCCAGATACGGGTTCACATAGCCAAGAAAGCGAATGCCGCGTTCGTTCAGCTCGGCGATCTTCTGGCGCAGATGCGGATAGCGCGCCTCGTTCGCCTTCCAGTCCCAGAACAGCCGCTTGCCGAAACTGGTGACGCGAAGCCCGACCCAATCCTCGCACCACAGGCCAGTGACCACCGCGCCCGCCGCGATGATCTTCTCCATCCGGTCGAAGCTGTTGGCGCCGTCCTTCAGCCCCAGGATCGCACCCGAATAGGCCCATTCGGGCAGCAGCGGCTGGCGCCCGAACCGCGTCGATAGCTGCGTCACCAGATCGGCGAAGCGCGTCGCGGCGAACAGCTCGATCCGCGCCGGGATCTCCCACACCTCGATCGCTGGCGCGTCCGCGTCCCGGAAGTCGAAGCAGCTATAGGCGGTCGTATCGACATGCAGCGCATAGCGCCGCGACGACAGATATGTCGGCTGCGGATAATTGGTGTTCCAATAGTCGCCGCCCGAGCGGTGATCGCGATCGCACTGGAACGTCAGCAGCGTCGACTTGTCGCGCCCGACGCCGGGCTCCGACGTCCACATCGGGAAGCGCCGCCCCGCCATGTCGACATAGGACATCTGCTCGCCGCCGCCCCACAGCCGCTCGCCCGCCTCGCCGACGGTGTTGAGCCACAAGCGATTGAGCGCCGGATCGAGCGCCTCCAGATGCAGCGCATCGTCGCGCAGCGTCAGTGTCAGCAGCGCGCGCCCACCCGCGGAAAGAGTGACGGTGTCACCCGCGACGCTCGCCTCGCGCAGCGCGATCCGCTCGTCGACCCGGTCCTCCAGGAAGTAATTGCCGCGGTACATGTCGACCAGCGGCCGCCCCGCACCGACGAACAGCGCAGGCGCGTCGGCGCGGTGGCGAATGACCAGCACCTCGCCCGCGAAGATATCGAAACCGCTCTCCGCGGGGCGAAGCGTCACCGTCATTCAAAAGCCTCCGGGGAAGGTTGTTACAGCGTCAGCGGGCCGTGCTGCAGCTTGGGAAGCACATGGCGCGCGAACAAATCGGCCTCCGCGGCATGCGGATAGCCCGACAGGATGAAGGCCTCGATCCCCATGTCCTGGTACATCTTCAGCTTGGCGAGCACCTGGTCGGGATCACCGACGATCGCCGCGCCGCAGCCGGAGCGCGCCCGGCCAACGCCGGTCCACAGGTTTTCCTCGGCATAGCCGTCGTCGCTGGCATTCTCGCGCAGCGCGGCCTGCGCCGCGACGCCGGTCGACTGGGTGTCTAGCGACTTGTTGCGGATCGCCTCGCCCTGCGCCGCGTCCAGCTTGGACAGCAGGCGATCGGCAGCGGCGCGCGCCTCGCTCTCGGTCTCGCGCACGATGACATGCGCGCGATACCCGAACTTCAGCGTGCGGCCGTGCTTGGCGGCGCGCGCGGTCATGTCGTCGATGATCGACTGCACCGCTTCCTTCTTGTCGGGCCACATCAGATACACGTCGGCGCCCTGCGCCGCGGTCTCGCGCGCGTCCGGCGACAGGCCACCGAAATACAGCGGCGGGCACTTGCCCGACACGGTGGTGACGGCCGGCGGGTCCAGCTTCAGCTTCCAGAACTCGCCCTGATGGTCCAGCGGCGCGCCGTTCAGCATGGCTTTAAGGATCTGCATCGCCTCCAGCGTGCGGGCGTAGCGCGGTGCGGAGGCCAGCGTCTCGCCCGGCAGGTCGGAGGAGATGATGTTGACCGTCAGCCGCCCGCCCAGGATGCGGTCGATCGTCGCGATCTGCCGTGCCAGCTGCGGCGGCCAGCTTTCGCCGATGCGCACCGCCATCAGCAGCCGGATACGCTTCACCATCGTCGCGATCGCCGCGGCGAAGGCGGTGGTGTCAATGCCCAGGGCATAGCCCGACGGCAGCAGAATATTGTCGAACCCGCCGCTCTCGGCCTGAAGCACGATGTCGCGGCAATGCTCCCAGCTCGACTTCAGCTTGGGATCGGGAACGCCGAGAAACTCGTAATCGTCATCGCACAGCGCCGAAAACCAGCTGACTTCGCACTGTTTATTGGTCGAACCGGTCACGGCAAACGCTCTCCCATGCTGGCTTGAAGGACGGCGTACCATTCCTCGCGCGTCCATTGCGGTTTGTAGGCGTCGGGGATCGTGGCGATCCGCGACACATTCTGCGTGCCGACGATCGGGATCGGGCGCGCCGGGTGCGCCATGATCCAGCTATAGGCGGCAGCGGCGCGATCGACGCCCGCCTCATGCGCCTTCACGTCGAGCAATGCGGCGACGGCGCGCGCGCGCTCGTCCGTCGGATCGGCCAGGCGACCGCCGCCCAGCGGCGACCAGGCCAGCACCGCCATGCCGCGCTGCATTGCCTGGTCGAACAGGCCGTCGAACAGCGGCTTGATCGCCAATGCCGAGAATTCCGGCTGATGGCTGACGACCGGCACGGTCAGATATTCGGCAAGCGCCGCGGTCTGCGAGGGCGTATGGTTGGACACGCCGATCGCGGTGATCTTGCCCGCGACACGCGCATCGTCCAGCGCGCGCGCCACTTCCTGCGGATGCGCCAGCAGGTCGGGGCGGTGGATCTGATACAGGTCGATCTTCTCGCAGCCCAGCCGGCTCAGCGACGCGTCGATCGCCTCGGCCAGATAGGTCGCGCTCGAATCATACGGCACGCCCATGCGGATGCCGCCCTTGGACGCCAGCACCATCTTGTCGCGCAATGCCGGTGCTTCGGCGAAGACGCGGCCCAGCAGCGCCTCGGCCGCACCGAAATCCTCGTCATTGTCCGGACCATAGATGTCGGCGGTGTCGAACAGCGTCACGCCGGCATCGAACGCCGCCTCGACCAGCGCGCGCGCCGCGGCGACGTCAGTGCCGCGGAAACGCCACATGCCCCAGGCGATGGTGCTGATGGTTAGGCCAGTGTCACCCAGGGCGACGGAGCGAGCGGGAGAAGGCAAATAAGACACCGTTGTCTTATACGTAGGATCCGGCCTACAGGGAAGCAGTCAAATGGAACGTCGCCGAATTCGGGGTCGCCACGCCAATCTCCATCTACTAGGGGGATAAAGCGATGGGGCCGCGGAATTCGCGGCGCATGACTGGTTTGGGGTAGGAGAGGGTAATGGTAAGTTTTTCAAACAAGGCGCTTTTACTTGCGGCCAGCGCAGCTTTCGCTGTCGCGGCGCAGGGTGCGTCGGCGCAGGCCATGTCGCCCGAGGGGCAGGCAGCCGCACCCGCAACCGCACAGGAAACGCCCCCGGCGCCCGGCGTCGCGGCCGAATCGGACGATGCCTCGGGCGTCTCGAACGGCGACATCGTTGTCACTGCGCAAAAGCGTAGCGAGCGTCTGCAGGACGTGCCGCTCGCCGTGTCGGTCGTCGGCGGTGAGGCGCTCGCCAACACCGGCTCGCCGGGTCTCGAGGGCGCGACCACGCTGGTCCCCGCGCTCAACATCCTGAAGTCGGGCACCACGCTCAACCAGTCGCTGTTCCTGCGCGGCGTCGGCACCACGACCTTCTCGATCGCGGGCGAACCGTCGGTCTCGGCCGTGGTCGATGGCGTCGTCCTCGCCCGCACCGGCGAAGCGTTCGGCGATCTCGTCGACGTGGAGCGGATGGAAGTGCTGCGCGGGCCGCAGGGCACTTTGTTCGGCAAGAATGCCTCGGCCGGCGTCATCAACATCGTCACGAAGCAGCCGACCCGCGACTTCGGCGGCTACCTTGAGGGCAGCTACTTCACCGGCGGTGACGAGGCGCGCATTCGCGGCGCGCTGAACGTGCCGATCACCGAAAACCTGCTGTCGCGCTTCACCGGCTTCTACAGCCGCTTCGACGGCAACATCCGCAACGACGCCTTCGACGGCCGCCGCGTCAACGGCTATGAGCATGTCGGCGGCCGCGTCCAGCTGAAGTGGATGCCGAGCGACGCGACCACCGTCGCCTTCATCGCCGATTATCGCAAGAACAACGACGATTGCTGCGCCGAGGTCATTGGCACTGGCGCATTGAACGCCGCTGGTCAGCCGATCACCAGCCCGATCTTCTCGGTCCTGCCGACGCCGCAGGGTAATGAGACGCGCCGGATCAACCAGAATCTGATCACGCGCACCGAAGAGGAAAGCTACGGCGCCTCGCTGCAAATCGACACGGAACTCGGCAACCAGACGGTGACGAGCATCACCGCCTATCGCGAATATTCCAACACCGAGATCCGCGACGGTGACTTCCTTGCTGCGCCGTATGTCGGCTTCAACCAGCTGCACGATCTCGGGCCGCAGACGGGCGACACGTTCAGCCAGGAACTGCGCCTGACCTCGCCGTCGCAGCAGTTCATCTCCTATGTCGTGGGCGTCTATTATTCGCGCGCTGCGTCGGAGCGGACCTTCTCGCGCGCGGTGGTGAACTGCAACGCGGCGACCGTCCCGTCGACGCTGATCCCGTGCGGCGCGCCGGGCGCACCGGCGACGACCAACCCGTTCGGCGTCGCGAACTTCGGCTCGGTGTTCCAGAACATCGCCGCCTTCAGCCAGTTCACGGTCAACTTCACCGATCGTTTCCGCTTCATCGGCGGGCTGCGCTACACCGCTGACCAGCTCAACGTATGGCATCGCCGCCAGACGTCGCTGGCCGGCCCGGGCGTGAACCCGAATTTCGACCAGGGCGTGTTCGATCGCTACAACCAGCTGCTCGGCCAGGGCGTTGCTCCCGGCGCGGCGCAGACGCAGGCGGTGGCCGCCTCGAACGGCATCCCGTGGCGCGGCAAGACCACCAATGACAATTGGTCGGGCAAGGCCTCGCTGCAGTTCGATGTCAGCCGCGATGTGGTGGCCTATGGCGGCTGGACGCGCGGCTACAAGGGCCCGGCGTTCAACGTGTTCTACAACCTGAACTCGAACGGCACGAACGTGATCGCGCCGGAAACGTCGGACAGCTATGAAATCGGCCTCAAGAACACGCTGTTCAACGGCGCGCTCACGCTGAACCTCGCCGCCTTCTACGCCAAGTACGACAATTTCCAGGCCAACAACCCGGATCTGGTCGCTGGCGTGGTGGTCACCCGCTTCACCAACGCGGGCGAAGTGTCGACCCGCGGCGTGGAGGCGGACATCGTCCTGCGCCCGATCGACGACCTGTCGATCTCGGGCGGCGTCGCCTACACCGATGCGCACGTCGACCGCTTCTTCCAGGCGCCGGGCGCGCCGCCGACGGCGGTCATCGCACCGGGCACCTCGCTCGCCTTCGCGCCGAAGTGGAAGGGCTCGCTGGGCATCGACTATCGCGTGCGCACCGGCGGCGCGGTTGACGTGTTCCTGGGCGCACAGGGCAATTACCAGTCCGAGCAGCTCGCGCTGTTCTCGCCCGATCCCGTGCAGCGCAGCCTCGCGACGATCGACGGCTATGGCCTGGTCAATCTGTCGGCCGGCATCGGCGATCAGGACGATCGCTTCCGCCTGACCTTCCAGGTGCGCAACCTGTTCGACCAGAGCTTCGCGGCGGCGATCGCCAATGGCGGCCCGTCGGGCTCGTACCGCTACCAGATCCCGCGTGAGGCGGATCGCTATTATGGCGTGACCGGCCGGATCAACTTCTGATCCCGCACCTGACGATCGCCTGAAACGACGCGGCCCCGGAGCGATCCGGGGCCGTTTTCGTATCAGCCGCCGCCCGGCGGCGCGGACGATCCACGCAGCACCAGCTCATGCGGCAGCCGCCGCTGCTGCGCGGCACCCGCCGCCGGTGGCGACAGCAACAGGTCGGTTGCCGCATCGGCCAGCGCGCGTACCGGCTGGCGCACCGTGGTCAGCGCCGGCCATACCAGCCGGGCGGTCGGCCCGTCGTCGAACCCCACGACGGTCAGCGTATCGGGCACGCGGATGCCGCGCCGGTGCGCCGCCGCCAGCACGCCCGCCGCCATGTCGTCGCTCGATGCGAAGATCGCGGTCGGCGGCGCGTCCATCGACAGCAGCGCATCCGCCGCCGCCTCGCCCGAGGCGAAATCGAACTGCCCCTGCCGGATCAGTGCCATGTCCAGCTCGACGCCGGCCGCGCCCAGCGCGCGGATATGCCCCGCCAGCCGCTGCCCCGACGCGGCATAGCTGCGGTCGCCGACGATGAAGCCGATCCGCCGGTGCCCCAGCGTCAACAGGTGGCTGGTCATGTCGAACGCCGCGCCGTCATTGTCGATCGACGCGCTCGGCCCTTCCTCGACACGCAGCCCCGGCTGCAACCGGGCAAAGGGGATGCCGCGCCGCTTCAGTTCGTCCAGCACGCGCTGGTCGTCGCAGGCCGGCGGCGCCAGCACCAGCCCGTCGGGGCTCGCCTGGTCGATCAGCGCGGTGATATCCTCCAGCAGCGTCGGCGACGCGCGGTCATAGGGCTGGGCGATCATGCGGATCTTGTCGCGCGCGCATCGCTCGCGCACCCCCAGCTGGATTTCGTAGATGTACCAGGGATTGGGATTGTCGCAGATCAGCGCAATCTGGTGCGATCGGTGCCCCGCCAGTGCGCGCGCCGCATGGCTCGGCTGGAACCCGGTCTCCGCCATCACCTCAAGGATGCGCGCCTTCTTCTCGGCGCTCACATATTGCTGGTCGTTGATGACCCGCGACACGGTCTTGATCGAAACGCCCGCCAACCGCGCGACATCACGAATGGTCGGGCGCGCGGTGTCGGTTGCTGTGCTCATCACTGCCCCTCATAGGGCAGCCAAGCCGTTGGCCAATAGCCATAACGCGCCAGGCCCCCCGGCCCGCGATCACGCGCTCAACAGGCGCACCTTGGGCCGGTTACCGATGTCCAGCGCCAGATAATCGGGGTCGAAGCCCGACAGGCTGACCAGACCGTCCCAGTCATGGATGTCGACACGCTTGCGGCAGATCGTCACCAGCTTCAATTCGCGCAGGCGGCGCAGCGATCGGTTGACGTGCACCGGCGTGATGCCGGTCGCATCGGCCAGCTGCTCCTGCGTCAGCGGGAGGTCGAACTGCAACCGGTACTCACGCTCCCCGCCGAAGCGCATCGCCATCTCGCACATCAGATGCCCCAGCCGCCCCACCGCATCACCGCGCCCGATGTTGAGCAGCCATTGCATCAGCGTCGCCGTGTCGACCGCGCAATGCCGCCAGAACGCCTCGGCGATCGCGGGGAATTGCGCCGCCGCGGCGCGCAGCGCGCGATGCGGCACGCGCAGGATCGTCGTCTCGGTCAACGCCAGCAGCGCGCCGACGCCGGTCGGCCGAACCACCGACAACAGGTCCGCCATGTCGCCGCTCAGGTGGATCCCGGTCAGCTGCCGTTGCGCGCTCGCCGTCTGGCCGAACCGCCCCACCAGCCCGGTGGCGACAAAACTCGCGTGGCTCGAAATCTCGCCCAGCCGGGTGACATTGCGCCGTGCACCGATGGTGATGGCATCGAACGGCAGCGCCAGCAGCGCGTCCTGCTCACCGGGGGCTCAGGACCGATCTCAGCGCGAGTCGATCAATGAACGGCGCCAGCCCATGCGCGCTCGCGATTACCATGGCACAACTCCCGTTGAGCAAGCGGGAGCGCGTAATATCTCTCAGTCACTGCCGCCTGCAGACGATCGGGCAGTGATGCTTCACCATACACGAACAAACGCCCGCTGGCTTGAGGCACATCAAGCTAGCATGCACTTTGCCGCGATTTATCCTCCGCTCGGGATCAGCGGGCTGTTGCCGCCGGCGGCGTCTGCTGCCGGGCGACCAGATAATCGGTGATCGCCGGGATCTCGCCATCGCCGATCGGCGCGCGATAGGCGTCGCGCATCTTCTCGATGATCGCGGTCCATTGCTCGGGCTTCAGCCGCGGCTGGGTCAGGACCATGCTCGCCGAATGGCACGACAGACACCGCTGGTTGACGAGGTCGACGTTCGGCCCCGCCGGGAAGGTCGCGGCGTCATCGGGCAGTTCGACGCTGGTAGAGGTCAGCGTCACCCCGCCCGCGCTGATCCCGGCGTTCTCGGCAACCGCGGGCGCCGGCGCGGCGGGCGCCTTTGGCCCGCGGCTGCTGATGGCGATCAGCACCAACAGGCTTGCCCCGATCAGGACGACGACGATGGCGGCAAATGATGGTGCGCGCCTCACGTCAGCGCCACCGTCACCGGCTCCACGCAATTGCGCATATAGCCACCAGGGTTCCAGTTCGCCTCCATCGGCTGAGTCTCGCCGGCCGTGTTGGTGCAGCGCGCCATCACCTGCACACGCCCCGGCCGCGGCACGCCGATCCGCGCGGTGAAGCGGCGAAAACCATAACGATCGTCCTCGCGGCCCAGCGTCGCCGGTTCCCACGTGCGCCCGCCGTTGCCCGAAATCTCGACCCGCGCGACGCCGCTGTCGCCGCCTATCGCGATCCCCTCCACCGGCAGCACCGGGTCATAGCCATAGCTCGCGCCATCGGCGATGCTGGTGATCCAGGATCGCGGGTTCATCCGGTTGATCGGCACGGTCGGGAAATCCTTCGTCCCCGGCGCGACATGCGCGCGCGGCGTGTCGGGGATCTTGTACGCCTTGGCCATCCAGTATCGGTCGTCCGGCGCGGTCAGCACCTCGATCGTGTTCACCGTCTTCATCCAATAGGTCGAATACCAGCCGGGCACGACCAGCCGCACGGGAAAGCCATTCAGCAACGGCAGCTGCTCGCCGTTCATCGCGAACGCCAGCATCACCTCGCCGTCGCGCGCATGGTCGATCGCCAGCGCCTTCTCGAACGCCGGCGCCCCCTCGACCAGCGGCTTGTCCAGCGCGCCGATCCGCACCGCCACGGCGCCGCCGCGCACCCCGGCAAGGTCGAGCAGGTGGCGCAGCGATACGCCCATCCACTTGGCATTGCCCATCGCGCCATGGCCCCATTGCGCGCCGGGCACGCGCGGCTCGAACAATCCGCGCGAATTGCCCGAACATTGGTTCACCGCCGCCAGCTCGACCCGCGGCATGCGCAACAACTGCGCGAGCGAGATCGACAGCGGCCGCTCGACATGCCCGCCAATCGCGATGCGATATTGGTCGACGTCGATGCTGGTCGGCATGTCGCTCCAATGCCAGCGCACGTAGAAGCGGTCATTGGGCGTGTAGAGGTTGTGCTGGAACACCTCCATCGGCGTCTCCAGCAGCACCGGGCGCGCGCGCTGCAGGATCATCTCGCCCTTTTGCGGAAAGTCGCTGGTCAGCGGCCGGGCGGAATTGCCCCCTGGCAGCCGCAGGTCGACGTCGGCGCCCAGCGCGCGCGCCGCGATCAGCGCCGCGCCGCCGCTTATGCCTGCGGTCAGCAGCCTGCGCCGCGACACGCTGCGCGCAGCCTCGAAATCGAGCCGATCCACTACATCTTCTCCACGTCGACGATCGCCACATCGGCGGCATCGCATGCCCGGCCGAGTTCATCGTCTACCTCGTCGGTGACCAGATAGTCGATATCGCCAAGGTCCCCGATCCGCACCGGCGCCGGCCGCCCCAGCTTGGAGGAATCGAGCGACAGGATCACTTGCCGCGCCTGTGCGATGATCGTCTGCGACACCCGCACCTCATCGACATCGAAATCCAGGAATGTGCCGTCGCGCTCGATCGCGGATGCGCCGATCAGCGCATAATCGACGCGGAAGCTGCGGATGAAATCCATCGCCAGCGCGCCCACCACCGCGCGGTCGCCGGGCCGCACGCGCCCGCCGGCGGCGATCACTTCGATGCCCGGGCTGTCGGCCAATATGTCGACCACGTTCAGGTTGTTGGTGATCACCATCAGGTCGCGCCGCCCGATCAGATGGCGCGCGATCGCCTCCGTCGTCGATCCGATGTTGATGAACAGGCTCGCGCCATCGGGCACCAGCGCGGCGGCGGCGGCGCCGATCGCGTCCTTCACGTCCGCTGCGACATGCCGCCGCTCGGCATAGCGCAGATTGTCGACCCCCGACGTCACCACCGCGCCGCCATGCACCCGCGCCAGCATGGATCGCCGCGCCAGCAGGTTCAGGTCTTTGCGGATCGTCTGCGGCGTGACGCCTAATTGCTCGGCCAGCGCGTCGACGGCGACGCTGCCGGTATGCCGCGCCGTCTCCAGGATCGCGCGATGCCGCGCCGCCACCACGTCTGCGCCGGTCTGGCTCACACCGCGCTCACGCCGCGACGGGGACGACGCGGGCGAGATAGGCGTCCAGCGCCTCTGCCGTCCCGGCGGGCACATGCAGCCCCAGCTTGCTGCGGCGGAACAGCACATCCTCGCTGGTCCGCGCCCATTCGCGCGCCACCAGATAATCGACCTCCGCCTGATACAGGTCGCCGCCGAACGCCGTGCCCAGATCGCGCACGTTCTGCGCCGCGCCCAGCAGGTCATCGGTACGCGTGCCATAGGCGCGCGCCAGCCGCCGCAGCAGCTTGGGCGGCAGGGCAGGGCGGCTCGTCATCAGCCTGCTGAGGTACAGGTCGAAATCGGCATCGGCCATGTCGCCGCCCGGCAGCACCGCGCCTGCGGTCCACGCCCCCGACGCGTCCGGGAAGAAGCGCGCCAGCTCCTTCATCGCATGTTCCGCCAGCTTACGGTACGTCGTGATCTTGCCGCCAAAGATGCTCAGCATCGGCGCGCGGCCTTCGCCCGCATCCAGATCGAGCACATAGTCGCGCGTGACGGCGGAGGCGTTGGTCGATTTGTCGTCGTACAGCGGCCGGATGCCGGCATAGCTCCAGCGGATGTCCGCCTTGTCGACCGGCTGCGCGAAATAGCGGCCGATCGTCTCCAGCAGGTAATCGGTCTCGCCCGTGCTGATCTGCGCCTTGCCCGGCTTCTCGTTCCACACTTCGTCGGTCGTGCCGACCAGCGTGAAATCATTCTCGTACGGGATGGCGAAGACGATGCGGCGGTCGGGGTTCTGCAGCATGAAGGCATGCGCCCCCGGGTACAGCCGCGGCACCACGATATGGCTGCCCTTGACCAGCTTCACGCCGCGATCGGTCCGCGCATCGGGCACCCGGCCCAGCACATCGGCCACCCACGGCCCCGCGGCATTGACGATCACCCGCGCACGCACCTCTCGCGTGCCTCGCGCATCGGCGATCGTCGCTACCCAGCCATCGCCCTCGCGCCGCGCGTCGATCAGCCGGGTGCGCGTCTCGATCACCGCGCCCCGCGCGGCGGCATCCATCGCGTTCAGCACGACCAGCCGGCTGTCCTCGACCCAGCAGTCGGAATAGATGAACGCCTTGCCCTCGCGCGGGCTCAGCCCGGCGCCGGCGGCGGACGTCGCCAGGTTCACCGTGCGCGTCCCAGGCAGCTTCTCGCGCCCGCCGAGGTGATCGTACATGAACAGCCCCAGCCGGACCATCCACGCGGGGCGCGGCGACTGGTTCTGCGGCAGCACGAATTCCAGCGGCCAGATGATGTGCGGCGCCATGTTCAACAATCGCTCGCGCTCGATCAGCGCCTCGCGCACCAGCCGGAACTCGCCATATTCCAGGTATCGCAGCCCGCCGTGGATCAGCTTGGTCGATGCCGACGACGTATGGCTCGCCAGATCGTCCTGCTCGACCAGCAGCACGGACAGCCCGCGCCCCGCCGCATCGCGCGCGATCCCCGCGCCATTGATGCCCCCGCCGACGATCAGCAGGTCCACCATCCGCTCCATCTCGCGCTCTTCGCTCATCGCGCCATCATACCGACCGGCGCGTTCAAATGAAAGCGTTGACGTTCGTATGAAACTTGCCAAGGTTCGTTTCAGGTTTCGTTTGGAGAGGTAGGATGGCGTCCCACATTCTTGTGATCGATCAGGGGACCACCTCGACGCGCAGCGTGCTGTTCGATGCCTCCGCCCGCCGGGTCGCGATCGCGCAGACCGAATTCCCGCAACATTATCCGCAGTTCGGCTGGGTCGAACATGATCCGGAGGATATCTGGCGCGACACGCTCGCCACCGCGCGCCAGGCGATCGAGGAAAGCGGCGTGCCCGCGCGAAGCATCGCCGCGATCGGCATCACCAACCAGCGCGAAACCGCCGTGGTGTGGGATCGCGCCACGGGTGAACCGATTCATCGCGCGATCGTGTGGCAGGATCGCCGCGGCGCGGATCGCTGTGCGACGCTGCGTGCCGACGGCGCGGAGGATCTCGTTCGCGCGCGCACCGGCCTCCTGATCGATCCCTATTTTTCCGCCACCAAGATCGCCTGGATCCTCGACAACGTCCCCGATGCCCGCGCGCGTGCCGAACGCGGCGAGCTTGCCTTCGGCACGATCGACAGCTTCCTCCTGTGGCGGCTCACCGGCGGCGCGGTGCATGCGACCGATATCACCAATGCCAGCCGCACGATGCTGTTCGACATCCATCGCGGCTGCTGGGATGAGGAATTGTGCCGCCTGATCGGCGTGCCGATGGCGATGCTGCCCGACGTGCACGACAATGCGCATGTCTATGGCACCACCGCCACCGATCTGTTCGGCGCGCCGATCCCGATCGCCGGCATGGCGGGCGACCAGCAATCGGCGCTGTTCGGCCAGGCCTGTTTCGATCGCGGCAGCGCCAAATCGACCTATGGCACCGGCTGCTTCATGCTGCTCAACACCGGGACGGAGGCGGTCAGCTCGCAGCATCGCCTCATCACCACCCCCGCCTACCGGCTCGATGGCGTCACCACCTATGCGCTCGAAGGATCGATCTTCGTCGCCGGCGCGGCGATCAAATGGCTGCGCGACGGGCTCGGCATCATCACCCATGCCAGCCAGACCAACGACATGGCGACCAAGGTGCCCGACAGCCATGGCGTCTATATGGTGCCCGCCTTCGTCGGCCTCGGTGCGCCGCATTGGGATCCCGCCGCGCGCGGCTCGATCCACGGCCTGACGCTCGATAGCTCCGCCGCGCATCTTGCCCGTGCGGCGCTGGAGGCGGTGGCCTATCAGACGCTCGATCTGGCGGAGGCGATGGTCGCCGACGGCGGCAATCGGCCCGAACGGCTGCGTGTCGATGGCGGCATGGCGGCGAACGACTGGCTGTGCGGCTTCCTCGCCGACCTCACCGACATGGCGGTGGAGCGGCCCGCCGATCTCGAAACCACCGCGCGCGGCGCGGCCTTCCATGCCGGCCTCGCCAGCGGCTTGTGGTCCGGCCTCGATGAACTTGCCGCCTTGTGGTCGCCCGATCGCCTGTTCGAACCGTCGATGACGGCGGCGGCGCGCGCGCCCTTGGTGACTGGCTGGCACGATGCCGTCGCCCGCACGCTCAGCGCAGGGCCGCGCCAATCCTGATCGCTACAGGCCTGATCGCTACAGCAGCAGGCGGAACACCGCGCCCCCGCCCGGCGCGTCATGCACCTCCAGCGTGCCGCCATGCGCCACCGCGATCTGCCGCGCGAGGTTCAGCCCCACGCCGGTCCCCTTCGCACGCGTGGTGAAGAACGGCAGGAACACCTCCTGCCGCAGCTTCTCGGGCACGCCCGGGCCATTGTCCGCCACCTCGATCATGACCGGGTCGGCGGCGGCGATGGTCAGCGTGACGGCGGGATCGGCGCGATGCTCGCTCGCCGCCTGCGCTGCATTGCGCATCAGGTTCAGCAGCAGCTGCGACAATAAGGCGCGGTCGCCGTGGATCGTCATCGGCGTGCAGTCGACGGTGAACGCGACGCCGGGCCATTCGGCGCGGAACAGCCGGGCATGTTCCTCGGCGAACTCGGCCGCGGCGAAGGCATGGCGCACCACCGCCGGCTCGCGCGCCACGACGCGATAGCTGTCGATGAACTGCCCCAGCCCCTGCGTGCGCCTTGCCAGCGTCGCCGCCGCGTCGCGCGCGTCGGCGATCTGCGCCGCATCGACCCGCTCGTCCGCCAGCAACGACGCGGTGGTCTGCGCCAACGACATGACCGGGGTCAGCGAATTCAGGATCTCATGCGTCAGCACGCGGATGATGTCGGTCTGCGCCGCCATTTCCACCGCATCCAGCGTTTCCTGCACTGGCTGGATCACCACCGCGCGGGTGCGCTTGCCCAGCCGGTTCAGCGTCGCCTGCCGCACCAGCGTGCGCTTCGCCCGCCCGTCGAGGTTCAGGATCAGCATCTCCTCGCCCCCCGCCGCCTCATCCGCCAGCCGGTTGGCAAAGGTCGCGCCATACACCGCATAATCGGCCGGCCGGACGCCGCTGTGGCGGGTGAATAGCGCCCGCGCCGCCTTGTTGCCCGGCGCCACCCGCCCCTCGTCGATCGTCAGCAGCGCGACCGGCATGTCGTCGATCAGCGCCTCCAGATAGCGCAGCTCCGCATCGGTCTGCCCGCGTTGCTCGCGCAGTGCGCGGATCGTATCGTTCAGCGCCGCGCCCAGCCGGCCGAACCCGGCGCCGCCGGTCTCGGGAAAATGCGCCGCGAAATCGCCCAGCCGCACCGCCTCCAGGAATCGGGCCAGCTCGATATTGGTGCGCGACACGTGCCGCCACAGCGTCATCGCGGCGAGGATCGCGACCCCGATCATCACCACCCGGACCATCAGCAGCGACGGCGTGCGAAACGCCCATACCACCGCGATCAGCGCCAGGATCAGCAGCGACATGCGAAAGATCAGGCCAAGCGTGAAGTGGCGGTCAAATCCCATGGCGGGCCGCTCGCGTCGCGCTCACAGCCCGTGCTTCTCCATCCGCCGGTACAGCGCCGCGCGCGACAGGCCCAGTTCCGACGCGGCCAGCGTGATGTTGTAGCCGTGCTTGCGCAGCGCCTCCTCCACCAGCCGCCGCTCGACCCGGTCGAGGTTCAGGTCAGCGGCCACGCCGCCGCCTGCAACACCGCTCACCGGGGCCGGGACGGCCCGCGGGGTGGCCGCCTCCAGCCCGAAATCCTCCGGCTCCAGCACCGGATGCGCCGCCAGGATCGTCGCCCGCTCCACCGCATGGCGCAGCGCGCGGACATTGCCCGGCCATTCATGCGCGATCAGCGCCGCGCGCGCCGCCTGGCTCAGCTCGGGCCGCGGCCGGTCATAGCGGGCGGCGTAATGCGCCAGGAAATGCTCGGCCAGCTCGATCACATCCTCCGGCCGCTCGTTGAGCGGCGGCAACGTGATTTCCACGGTGTTCAGCCGGTACAGCAGGTCCTGGCGGAACACCCGCTCGTCCATCAGCCGCTCGCGCGGCATGTTGGTCGCCGCGATCACCCGGATGTTCACCTTGACCGGGCTGTTCGCCCCCACCGGCGTCACTTGCCGCTGCTCCAGCGCGGTCAGCAGCTTGGGTTGCAGGTGAAGCGGCAAATTGCCGATCTCGTCGAGGAACAGCGTCCCCCCGTCCGCCGCCTGGATCCGCCCCACGCGGTCGGCCCGGGCATCGGTGAACGCACCCTTCACATGGCCGAACAATTCGCTGTCGATCAATTCGGTCGCGATCGCGCCGAGGTCCACCGTCTGCAGCACCTGGCCGGCACGTTGCGACCGGGCGTGAAGCGCACGCGCGACCACTTCCTTGCCCGTCCCGTTCTGCCCCAGGATCAGGACGTTGGCGTCGGTCGGCGCGGCGCGCTCGATCAGCGACTGGACCCGCGCCATCGCCGGCGACTGGCCGAGCAGCGGCGAACCATTGCCCGGCGCCGCAATCGCCCTTGGCGCACCTGCCGCGACACGCGACCGGCGAAGCGCCGCCGCAGTCCGCACCGTCGCCACCAGCCGGTCGTTCGACCACGGCTTGGGGACGAAATCGGTCGCCCCGCGCTTCATCGCCGCCACCGCGACATGCACCCCGGCGTGCGCGGTGATCATCACCACCACCATTTCGGGGTCGATCCCGGTCAGCCGATCGAGCCACGCGAGCCCCTCGCTCGCATCGGTCGCACCGCGCGCAAAATTGGCGTCGAGCAGGATCACGTCGGGCGTCGCGCGCGTTATCTCGGGCAGCACCTCGTCGGGCGTGCGCGCGGTAATCACCTCATGGAACAACGGCCGCAACAGCAACCGCGCGGCGAGCAGGATGTCGTCGTCGTCATCGACAACAACACAGCGGTCAAATTCCGGGCCCATGATCGTCCGCTTTCGTAACGCAAGTGTTCGCGGCCGGACAATCAATTCCTGTGCCATCCCGCCCCGGCACGCCACTGACTGGTGACCGACATCACTTGGCACAGGCCGTGCAAAGCCGCCGGCATGACCAAAGCGCCCCTTTCCCGACTGCTGCTGCTCGCCGCCGCCATTGTCGCGTTTGGCGGCTGGGTGAAACGGCCCGCCGCCTCGGGCATCAGCGCCGATCCGACGCTGTCGGTGTCGCTCCACACCCCGCATCTCAGCCTGTCGGTTTCGCTGTGAGGCGTCCGCTTCTGAACACTATCGTCCGGAAGCGGACACGATGAGCGTCCTTCGCCTGCCGCAGGACCGCGTTGAGGAGGCACGCCCCGCATCGGGCAGCGGCATGGACCGGGTGGTGCAGCGTCGCCGCCTGCCGCGCCTCGCGCTCATCGCCGCGGGCCTTGCCGTGCTGCTCGCCGCTTCGCTCCTCTTCTGGTGGTTCGCGCCGCGCGCCGGCAGCCAGTCGGTCGCCGCCAGCCGGCTCACCATCGCGACGGTGCAGCGCGGCACCTTTGAGGATTACATCCCGCTGCGCACCCGCGTCACCCCGCTGGTGACGGTCTATATCGACGCGATCGAGGGCGGCCGGGTGGAGGAGGTGCTGGTCGAGGACGGCACCATGCTGGCCAAGGGACAGCCGATCGCCATCCTCTCCAACGCCGAGCTGCAACTGTCGACGCTCGCCCGCCAGACCGAGGTCGAGCAGCAGATCAACAACATGCGCGCGCAGGAATTGAGCCTCGCCCAGACCCGCGTCGCCAATGAACGCGCCGTGCTGGAGGCGGAACTGGCGCTCGAAAAGGCGCAGCGGCTTTACGATCGCGAGGCGCCGCTCGCCGCCAAGGGCTTCGTCGCCGGCCGCCAGTTCGCCGATACGACCGATCAGTTGCGCTTCGAGCGGCAACGGCTCGCGGTGGTGCGCCGCGGCCGCGCCACCGACGATCGGCTGCAGAACAGCCAGCTGTCGCAGCAGCGCGCCTCCACCGCCTCGCTCACCGCCGGGTTGCAGCTCGCCCGCGCCAATCTCGACGCGTTGAGGCTGCGCGCGCCGGTCGCGGGGCAATTGTCGGGCTTCTCGATCCAGGTCGGCCAGTCGATGCAGCGCGGCGAGCGGATCGGCCAGATCGATTCCCCGGGGCGCAACAAACTGCAGGCCGGCGTCGACGAATTCTTCCTCGGTCGCGTCGCGACAGGGCAGGTGGCGCGGATCGACGCCGGCGGGCGCAGCTACCGGGCACGTGTCACCCGCATCCTGCCGCAGGTGCAGAACGGCCAGTTTCAGGTCGAGCTGCAATTCCTCGGTGAGGAACCACAGGGGTTGCAGCGCGGCCAGACGGTGCAGGCGCGCCTGACGCTCAGCGATCCGTCGCCCGCTATCCTGGTGCCCTATGGTGCCTTCCTCAACGACACCGGCGGCGCGTGGGTCTTCGTCGCCGCGCCGGACGGGCGCTCGGCGGTGCGCCGCACGGTCCGCCTCGGCCGCCGCAATGCCGATCATGTCGAGGTGCTCGACGGCCTGTCGCCGGGCGAGCGTGTGATCATCTCCCCCTATACCGGGTTCGCCGACAAGGACGTGCTCGATCTTGCCCAAGGAAAGGACGTTTGATGCTCCGTATGCGCGACGTGATGCGATTGTACCGGACCGACAGCGTCGAGACGGTCGCGCTCGACGGGATCGACCTGGATATCGCCGATGGCGAATTCGTCGCGATCATGGGCCCGTCGGGCTGCGGCAAATCGACGCTGCTCAACGTCATCGGCCTGCTCGATAGCCCGACCAGCGGCTCCTATGTGTTCGACGGCACCGAAGTCGCCGGCCTGCCCGAGGCGAAGCTCGCCGACTTTCGAAAGGCCAACATCGGCTTCATCTTCCAGAGCTTCAATCTGGTCGATGAACTGACGGTGCGCGACAATATCGAACTCGCATTGCTCTACCACAATGTCTCCGCGAAGGAGCGGCGCGCGCGGGCGGAGGTGGTGATGGACCGCGTCGGCATCGCGCACCGCGCGCGCCATCGCCCCAGCCAATTGTCGGGCGGCCAGCAGCAGCGCGTCGCCGTCGCCCGCGCGCTGATCGCCGCGCCCAAGCTCATCCTCGCCGACGAGCCGACCGGCAACCTCGATACCAATCACGGGGAGGAGGTGATGCGCATGTTGCAGCAACTGAACGCCGAAGGGTCGACGATCGTCATGGTCACCCACTCGCCGGCGCATGCCGATTACGCCAGCCGCGTGGTCAACATGCTCGATGGCCGCGTCCTGCAGGAACGGCGCCGCGCGGCGTGATCGCCATCGCCTGACCCCCACCTCGATCGAAAGCGACCGCCGGCCATGTGGCGAAACTATCTCACCGTTGCGGTCAACGCCCTGGCGAAGAACCGCGCTTATTCGATCATCAACCTCCTGGGGCTGGCGATCGGCATGGCGGCGTGCCTGCTGATCCTCGTCTTCATCCGCTACGAAACCAGCTACGATCGCTGGCTGCCGCGCGGCGAGGATACCTATCAATTCCAGACGTGGATGCCCAATCCGCGCGATGGCGCGCCGTACATGCTGCAGATGTCGAGCTACATCACGGCCGAGCGGCTGAAGAAGGATTTCCCGCAGGTGGAGGCGGTCAGCTACGTGCTCGGCGGCACCCCCTCGATCCTCCGCCAGGGGCAGGTGAGCACGGCGGAAGACTATCTTACTGCCGACAATGATTTCCTCGCCGTGGTCGACCTGCCGATCCTGCGCGGGTCGAAGAACGCGCTGAACGCCCCCGACACCGCGGTGCTGACCCGGTCGGAGGCAATCCGCCAGTTCGGCACCGACGATGTCGTCGGCCGGACGCTCAGCCTCATTCAGAAGGGCAAGACCTATGATTACCGCGTCAATGCGGTGCTTCAGGATCTGCCCAAGAACTCGCACCTTCGCATCAACGCGGTCGTGCGGCGTGATTTCGGCTCCTATTTCACGCAGGAACCCGAATTCCTCACCTGCTGGCAATGCCAGTCCGGCTGGGTCTATGCCCGGCTGAAACCCGGCACCGACGCCGACGCGCTGAACGCGCAGCTTCCCGCCTGGGAGAAACGAAACATCCCCGACGAAAATCTCGCCGGCACGCGCTACAATGCCGGCGACGATACCGACTGGGCACTCGTTCCGGTGGCGGACGTTCACCTCGGGGTCGCGCAGGCCGGCTCGATGGCGCCGGGCAACGATCACCGCTCGATCGTCACCTTCGCCATCATCGCGGTGCTGATCCTGCTGATGGCGGTGGTGAACTTCACCAACCTTGCCACTGCCCGCGCCGGCCAGCGCGCCCGCGAGGTCGCGCTGCGCAAGGTGCTGGGCGCGACGCGCCGCCAGCTGATCGTTCAGTTCGTCGGTGAATCGCTGCTGATCGCCGCCATCGCCGTCGCCATCGCGCTGGCGCTGGGTGAGCTGCTGGTCCGCCCCTTCGCCGCCTTCCTCGGTGCCGACCTGCGCTTCAGCTATTTCGGCGCCGACGGCATGTTGTGGCCGGCGCTCGCGCTGATGCTGATCGTCGGTGTCGCCGGCGGCCTCTACCCCGCCTTCTTCCTGTCGCGCTTTCAGCCGGCCAGCGTGCTGAAGGCGAACAAGTCCTCCACCGAGACCCCCGGCACCGGCATGCTGCGCAACATGCTCGTGGTGGCGCAATTCGCCATCTCGATCGGCCTCATCATCTGCACCGCGATCGTCTACGGCCAGACCGTCTACGCCCGCTCGGTCGATCCCGGCTACCAGCGCGATCACCTGCTGCAGGTCGGCAACATGAGCCGCTACCAGTTGATCGGCCGGGGCGAGCAGATTGCCGAGCGGATGAAGCGCGTGCCCGGGGTCGTCGCGGTCGGCCGCACCGACATCGGCGTCGCGACGCAGAACACCAACACCACCGGCGTGCTCGTTCCGGGCAATCCGCAGCCCGTCGCGCTCGGCCGCTACCGCGTCGACCACGACTTCCGCGACGCCATCGGGCTTCAGCTCGTCGCCGGTCGCTGGTTCGACCCTGCCCGCCCGATGGACGATCAGACGCTCTCCTTCCCGGAGGATCCGGCCGAGGTCCGCGCATTGGTCGCCCGCGGCGCCAATGTGGTGGTCAACGAATATGCCGCGCGAAAGCTTGGCGCCGCCGATCCCGCGGCGGCGCTCGGCAAGACCTTCCGCATGGCGCTGGGCGAGCAATATGGCGACGTGCCGATCACGGTCGTCGGCGTTGTGCGCGATTCCCGCTTCCGCTCGGTGCGCGAGCCGCTGGAGCCGATCGTGTTCATCGGTTCGCGTGAGGGGCCCTCGACCATGGTGATCCGCTACGACGGTGATCCCGCCGCCGTCCGCGCCGCGGTCGAGCGCGAGTGGCGTGCCGCCGCCAGCGACGTACCGTTCGAGGGAAAATTCAGCGAGGCGATTATCGAGGATCTCTACGATGCGGAGGAAAAGCGCGCGCAGATCTTCGCCGGATTCGCGGTGCTCGCGGTGGTGATCGCCTGCCTCGGGCTGTTCGGCCTCGCCGCCTTCACCGCCGAGCGCCGTACGAAGGAGATCGGCATCCGCAAGGTGCTGGGCGCGCGCACGATCGATATCGTCCGGCTGCTCGTCTGGCAGTTCAGCCGCCCGGTGCTGATCGCCAACCTCATCGCCTGGCCGGTCGCCTGGTGGGCGATGCGTGACTGGCTGAACGGCTTCGACACGCGCATGGCGCTGACCCCGGTGCCGTTCTTCCTCGCCGGCGGCGTCGCGCTGGGAATCGCGGTCGTCACCATCGCCGGCCATGCGTTCAAGGTCGCCCGCGCCAACCCGATCCGCGCGCTGCGCTACGAATAGCGGCCGCCGCCACGCTTGTTCGCCCCTGTCGGCCGTGCGATAGGCGCCGCCCTTTCGGCGGGTCTCGCCACGACCAACAAGGGAGACATCGCGTGGACAGCGCCGCCACTGCGCTCGGCCTCGATTTCGGCACCACCAACACCGTCGCCGCGCTGGCCGACGGCACGGGCGAATCGCACCTCGTCTCCTTCGCCGGTGATCGCGCCACCGGCCCGGTATTCCGCTCGGCGTTATGCTTCTGGGAGGATGAGGACGCGTGGAACGGCATCGCACATGAGGCGGGGCCCTGGGCGATCGGCGAATATCTCGATTCCCCGCTCGACAGCCGCTTCGTGCAATCGTTCAAGACCGTCGCGGCCAGCGCCTCGTTCGAACGCGCGCTGATCTTCGGCAAGCCGTTCCGCTTCGAGGATCTGGGACAGCGTTTCCTGCAGCGGCTCGTCGCGCACAGCGGCGGCCGGCTCGATCGCCGCCCGCGCCGCGTCATCGTCGGCCGTCCAGTCGAATATGCCGGCGCGCGGCCCGATCCGGCACTCGCGCGGCAACGCTATGACGCGATGCTGGCCGATTTCGGGGTAGAGCTTCACTATGTCTATGAACCGCTCGGCGCCGCGTTCAGCTATGCCGCGCGGCTGACGGAACCAGCGACGATCCTGGTCGCCGATTTCGGCGGCGGCACGACCGATTTCTCGATCGTCCGGGTCGAGGCGCCCGGCGCCGCGCGCCGCTGTGTCCCGCTCGCCTCCGCCGGCATCGGTATTGCCGGCGATCGCTTCGACCAGCGCATCGTCAGCCAGCTGCTGCTGCCGCTGCTGGGCAAGGGCGGCCACTATCGCTCGTTCGGCAAGGTGCTCGACATTCCCGGCGGCTATTTCGCCGATTTCGCCGATTGGTCGCGCCTCGCCATGATGCGCAACCGTCGCACGCTGGAGGAGCTTCGCCGGCTTCAGCGCGATTGCATCGATCCCGTGCCCATCGGCCGAATGATCGCGCTGATCGAGCATGAACAGGGTTTCCCGCTCTACGATGCCGTGGGGCAGGTGAAGCGCGCGCTGTCGCAGGGGGAGGAGGCGGTGTTCCATTTCGAGGGCGGCGGTGTCGCCCTGCGTGCGCCCGTCACGCGCGAAGCGTTCGAACAATGGATCGCCGACGACCTCATCCGGATCGAGGCGGCGATGGACGTGGCATTGGCGCGCGCCGCAACCGACGCGGCCGCGATCGACCGCGTGTTCCTCACCGGCGGTTCGTCGCTCATCCCCGCGATCCGCGCGATCTTCGACCGCCGCTTCGGCAGTGAGCGGATCGCCACCGGCGGCGAACTCACCTCGATCGCGCATGGCCTGGCGCTGATCGGCGAACAGCCCGATCTCGCCGGCTGGACCGCCTGACACCAAAGGGCCCGGCCGCAGCGAACCTGCGACCGGGCCGTGGCTTTTCGAGAAAAGGGCAGGGGCGCTCACCCCCGCCCAATGCTCAGAAGCGAATGCGCCCGCCGACCGTGATGTACCGCCCGATCGTGTCGTACAGCAGCGGGTCCACCACGCGCGACGTGCCGAGCGAGATGTTGTTGGTGTCCGACGGCGGCGGATCCTTGTCGAACAGATTGTTGATCGACAGGAACAGCTCCGGCTTGGCGTTGCCCGCCTCGATCTGCTGGCGGATCGTGAGGTTGGTGTAGAATACCGCCGGGACATGATCCTGGTCGATCGTGACCGGCGGGATCACGCGGCGATGCGCGCCGATGAACCGCTCCTGGATCGCGATGGTGGTGCCGCCCGACGTATAGGTCGCCTGCAGGTTCGCGCGCCAGCTCGGGAAGGAACCCGTGCCGGCATATTGCACCGCCGCCACGCCGCGCGCTTCCTGCGTGTAATTGTCGAGATAGGTGGCAATCCCGCGCAGGCTCAGCTGCCCGCCGGCAAAGCGCGTCTGGTAGCTCGCGTCGAAGTCGATGCCCGAAATGTCCACGGTCGCGATGTTCAGCGCGACGCCGTTGACGTCGGTCAGCCGCCCGTCGGCGCCGCGCACCGTCAGCGCGCACAGCCCCTGATCGCCGGCAAAGCACTGGTTGACCAGCTGCTGCGCCGACAGCGTCTGGATCGCGTCGTCGATCTTGATCTTGTAATAGTCGACCGAGAAGCCGAGCCCCGGCAGGAATTCGGGGCGATAGGACAGGCCGGCCGCGATCGTCTTGGCGCGCTCGGGCAGCAGGTCGGGGTTGCTGCCGGTGAAGGTGAACACGTTCTGCGTCACCAGATTGTTGTTGAACGGATCGACGATCGCCACGACGTTGCGCGAACGCGGCCCGAACAGGTCGCCGATATTGGGTGCGCGGATGTCCTGCGAATAGGTGCCGCGCAGCCGCAGGCCGGATACCACCTCGCTGGTCAGGCCCAGCTTCCACGTCGTCACGCCGCCGCTGGTGCTGTAATCGGTGCGGCGGATCGCACCGTTGAAGTCGATCGACTGCAGGAAATTGTCACCGCGATACAGCGGCACCAGCACTTCGCCGAACGCTTCCTTCACATTGTACCCGCCGCCCGACGGCTGCGGGTTGGTCGCGACGAACCCGATCCCCTGCGAAATCGGATCGACCGTGATCGTGCCCGACATGTCGCGATATTCGGCGCCCACCGCGGCCGCCACGTCGCCCGCCCAGGTGGAGAACAGATTGCCACGCACCGTCAGCGCGACGACGTCCTGCTTGGCGATCGACCGTGCGAAACCGGCACCCTGCTGATAGGCGCGCTGCTCCGCCGTCATTGGCGTCTGGCCGAACGGGTTCCACGCCACGCAGCCATTGTCGGGGTTGGTCAGCGACGAACGGCAGACGATCTGGCCGGTGGCCGGATTGACCACCGCATCCGCCGCCAGGCGCGTGTTGGCGTTGATCCGCTGGTTGCTGGTTTCCAGCAGGTACCGCGACTCGCCATGTTCGTAATAGCCGTCGATGGTGAACTGGCCGACCGTCGCCTTGAACCCGGCGGTCAGGTTCAGCGTCTTGGTCGTGTTGGTCACGCGGTTCTGGCCAAAGGTCATGTCGACCTTGCCCAGCTCGATCGCGCTATAGCCGTTGGCGGCCATCGCATTGCGCAGATTGTCGGGCAGGAAGGCGTTGTCCGCCTGCACCACCAGCGCCGCGGTGCCGATGAAGAACGGCGCCAGCAGCGGATATTCGCTGCGTGAATAGCCATAGGCACCCTCGGCAAAGACCGAGAAATTGTTGCTGAACTCATATTCGGCATGGCCGAAGATGTTCTTGGCGTTCAGTTCCGACACGATCGCCGCCGGGTAGCGCGGGCCGTCGCCGCCGACCTCGACCGTCCCGGTGAACAGCTCGCCGTGGCGATAGGCGGATTGCGAACCATCCGCGCCGAACTGGATGTCGCGCAGCGGCCCGGTGGTGATCCGCGTCCCGTCGCGGCGCATCCCGGTGATCAGCCCGCCATAGGTCGCGGCCGCAAGGTTCACATTCTCGCGCAGCAGCAGCTGCGGCTGCCCCGCCTGGCCGGACAGCGGGTTGGGCACCATCGCCCAGCCGCGATTGGCCCATTCGCGCGCGCGCCCGTCGACCGGCGCCTGTTCGTTGATCGATCCGCTGATGACGATGCTGCCGCGATCGTCGTCGAAGCCAAAGCCGGCCGATGCCTCGGCGGCCCAGCTATGCCCGTCGCCATGCGTCGAGATGCCGTTGCGCAGCTCGCCCATCACGCCGCGGAATTTGGTGTCGAGCACGAAATTGACGACGCCCGCCACGGCGTCCGATCCATAGGCCGCCGATGCGCCGCCGGTCACGATGTCGACGCGCTTGATCAGCTGCTGCGGGAACATCGAAATGTCCGCAGTGCCGGTCACGCCCGACGCCGGCGGACGGCGCCCGTCCAGCAGCACCAGCGTGCGGGTGATGCCCAGGTTGCGCAGATTGGCAGTGCTCGACGTGCTCGATACCGATCCGCCCGGCGTGAAGCTCGGGGTCGACGGCCCGGTCGATCCGGTCAGCTGCGGCAATTGGCGCAGCGCCTCGGTCAGGTTCGGCGCGGCGTTGCGCAGGTCCTGGCTCCCGACGACGGTGATCGGCGTCGGCGCCTGGTATCCGTTGCTGACGACGCGCGAACCCGTGACGATGATGTCACCATCGGTGGAGGAGGCCGATTCGCGCTCGGCCGATGCTGCCGGCTCCAGCGATTCGGTCTGCGACTGGCCGGGGGTGCCGGTCGGCGCGGTACCGGCGACCGCATCGTCGGGCACGGTGCCAAGGCCGGTCGGCGCGGTCTGCGCCGCCGCGCTGGTCGCACTGATGGCGATGATGGAGCAGCACGCCAGCATGTTGATGAGCTTCAAGACTTCCCTCTCCCTTGCACGCACCTTCGATCCACCCGGTCCCCGCGCGCTCCGTATCCTCGGATATCGCTGGCAGGGCATGGCCGCAGGTCGACTGATCATCTTTTTAACGGATGAACAAGAATGCCTTTAATGCCCTTTCACACTTTGCTTTACAAGCGTGAAAAATCGGGTCTATTCAGCGGCGAACGAAAAATGGGCGGGTGATGGCGAACGGCGACGGAATGGATGATCGGGGATGTGGCCAGCGTCGGGCGTTCCGTGGCCGATTGTCTCCGCTGGCAGGCCGGCGGCAGGCCGCATGACGGCCGCCACTGATCGCGGCGCGGCCGCCGGTGCGGCCCGTCTTGGGGCATCCGCACGCGATATCCTGCTCGACGCCGCGCGCGACCTGATGATCGAAACCGGCAGCAGCGATGTCTCGCTTCACGCCATCGCCCGCCGCGCCGGCGTCACCGCCCCGCTCGTGAAATATTATTTCGGTGGCAAGGAAGGGCTGCTCACCGCGCTGGTGGAGGCCGATACCAGCCGCTCGCTTACCCAGCTTGAGGGGCTGCTCGCGATGGATGTGTCGGCCACCCAAAAACTGACCCTGCATGTCACTGGAATCATTCGCAATTATGCCCGTCACCCGTATTTGAACGGGCTGCTCAACCGCCTGGTGCGCGACTCTGGCAACGAGGCGTCGGAGCGGATCAAGGCCAATTTCGTCGAGCCGCTGATCAACGCCCAGCGCCGGATCATCGAGCAGGGGGTCGCCGCAGGCGAATTCCGCGCGATCGATCCCGACCACGCCTATTTCCTCATCGTCGGCGCCTGCCAGTATCTGTTCGCCACCCGCGTCCCCTTCGGCGACCTGATGAACGGCGCGCCCTCGCAGGACACGTTCGTGCGCACCTTCACCGCAGAGGCGGTGGACTTCATCCTGCGCGGGCTGCGACCCTAGCCATGCACCCCCGCCGATTTTCCACGCAAACCCCTGACAAACCGGCCTATATCATGGCCGGTACGGGTGAGGCCGTCACCTATGCCGAGCTTGAGGCACGCGCCAATCAGGTGGCGCACTGGCTGCGCGATCAGGGCGCTCGCGCCGGCGACGTCGTCGCGATCATGGCGGAAAATCACCCGCGTTTGTACGAGTTCATTTGGGGGGCGCAGCGGATTGGCGTCCATTATCTGCTGATCGCGACCGCGCTGACCGCCGGGGAGGTCGACTATATCCTGCGCGACGCCGATGCGCGGATCGCCATCCTCTCGGCGCGCGTACTGGAACGCCTCGGCGAGCCGCCGTTGCCGGGGCGCACGGCATGCCTCGACGATGATCTGGGCGCGACGGTGCGCCGCTACCCCGATCATCCCGTGCGCGACGAGGCGCCCGGCACCGACATGCTCTATTCGTCGGGCACCACGGGCTTCCCGAAGGGCATCAAGTCGCCGCTTCCCGCCAGCTTCGACCAGCCGCCCCGCGCGGTCGAAATCGGCACCCGCTTCTTCGGCTATGCGCAGGACAGCATCTATCTCTGCCCCGCGCCGCTATACCATGCCGCCCCGCTGCGCTGGAGCCTTGCGATCCATCGCCTCGGCGGCACCGTCATCCTCATGGAACGGTTCGACGCCGCCGCGGCGCTGTCGGCGATCGCCCGCCACCGCGTGAACATCGCGCAGGTGGTGCCAACGCATCTTGCCCGCATGCTCGCGCTGCCCGCCGAGGAGCGCGGAGGCCACGACATCTCCTCGCTCCGCTCCGTGTTCCACGCCGGCGCACCCTGTCCCGTGCCGCTGAAGTACCGCGCGATCGAGTGGTTGGGGCCAATCGTCGGCGAATTCTACAGCGGGACCGAAGGGGTCGGCCTCACCGTAGCCACCTGCAGCGACTGGCTCGCGCATCCCGGCACCGTCGGCCGCGCGGTCCAGGGCGAGATCCGCATCTGTGGCGAGGATGGGGAGCCGCTTCCGACGGGCGACGAAGGCCTCGTGCGCTTCGCCAACGCCAATCCCTTCGCCTATCACAAGGATCCCGAACGCACTGCCGCGGCGTACAACCAGCATGGCTGGCCCACCCTCGGCGACATCGGGCGCATCGATGCCGACGGCTTCCTGTACCTCACCGATCGCGCCAGCTTCATGATCATCTCGGGCGGCGTGAACGTCTACCCGCAGGAGGTGGAGAACCGCCTGTTGCAGCACGCACAGGTCGCCGATGTGGCGGTCGTCGGATTGCCCGATCCCGAGATGGGCGAGCGGGTGGTGGCGCTGGTCGAGCCGCGCATATGGCCGCTCCTGGACGAAGCAGCGCTGGCCGCCGACCTCGACGCCTTCGCCCGCCAGGGCCTCAGTCCGGTGAAGGTGCCGCGCCGCTACGTTTTCCGACCCACGCTGGAGCGTACCGATGCGGGCAAGCTGGTGAAGCGGCGACTGCGCGACACCTTGCTGGCCGAGGATACAGAAATGGTGATCCAATGAGCGACGCGGCAACGATGGGTCGATCGGACACGGTGCCGGGGGGTCTGCAACCCGCTGCACCGGCGGCGGAACCGCAGGGTGCGGCGTCCTTCCCGCTGCCAAGCGCTGCGGCCGCACGCTATTCGGTGTGGCTGCTGACCGTCATCTACATGCTGAACTTCGTCGATCGGCAGATCGTCAACATCCTGGCCGAACCGATCAAGCGCGATCTGGGGCTCGCCGACTGGCAGCTGGGTGCGATGACGGGCCTCGGCTTCGCCATGCTGTACACGACGCTGGGCATCCCCATGGCACGCCTCGCGGAACGCTATCACCGCGGCCGGATCATCTCCGGGTGTCTTGTCGTGTGGAGTGGCTTCACCATCCTGTGCGGCCTGACGACGACCTTTGCGCAAATCCTGTTCGCCCGCATCGGTGTCGGTGTGGGGGAAGCGGGGTGCACGCCCTCGGCGCAGTCGCTGATTGCCGACAGCGTGCCGGCGAACCGGCGCGCGTCGGCGCTCGGCACTTTCTCGATGGGCGTGCCGATCGGATCGCTCGCGGGCCTGATGATCGGCGGGCTGATTGCGCAAAGCTATGGCTGGCGGGCGGCCTTCATGGTCGCTGGCGCGCCGGGCATCCTGCTGGGCGTGATCGCCTTTGCCACGCTGCGCGACCCGCGCCCCGCGGGAACGCCGAAGGATCGCGCGAACCTGCTGCCGCTCAGCGCGGTGCTGAAGCAATTGCGCGGTCAGCCTGCCTTCTGGTGGCTTGCCGCGGGCTCGGCGATCACCTCCTTCGTCGGCTATGGGCAGCAAGCGTTCTACGTCTCCTTCTTTCTGCGCAACTACACACCGGAACTCACCGCCGCGGCGCAGGCGGTCGGCTTCGCCGGGCCGCTCGCCTTCATCGGCGTCACCCTGGGCATCGTGCTGGGCGTGTCCGGCGGCCTTGGCACCTTGATCGGCGGGCGCCTCGGCGATCGCTATGTCGCGCGTGGACCCGGCGGCTATGGCATGGTCGCTGCGATTTCGATGCTGATCTCCGGCCCGCTTCTCGCCGCGGTATTCTTTCTCGGCAGCGGCCTGACGATCCTCGTGCTGCTGACCGTGCCCCTGTTCTTCAAGAACATGTGGTTCGGCCCGGTGTTCGCCGCCATCCAGGGCATGATCGCCCAGCGCTCACGCGCCACTGCCACCGCGATCTTCCTGTTTGTCCTCAATGCAGGCGGGCTGGGCTTGGGCGCGCTGCTCACCGGGCTGATCAGCGACCTGTTCGCCACCAGCTACGGCGAGGCGGAGGGGGTACGCTACGCGCTGGCGGCGACGTCGCTGGTCTCCTTCCTGTCGGCGGCCTGTTTCTGGCGGGCCGCCGTCGTGATGCGCCGCGAAGCTGCTGGCGCGTGAGCAACGCTTTCTTTTCTGAAGGGAATCACTGAATGCAGATCACCGCTGACACCGCCGCCGTCGTGACCGGCGGCGCCTCCGGCCTCGGCCGCGCCAGTGCGGAGGCGCTCGCCGCCGCCGGCGTGAAGGTTGCCATCTTCGATCTGAACGAGGAAGCGGGACAGGAAGTCGCCGACGCGATCGGCGGCATCTCCTGCCACGTGAACATCATGAGCGAGGAGTCGGTCCTCGCCGGTTTCGAGAAGGCGCGTGCCGCCCACGGGCAGGAGCGTATTCTGGTTCACTGCGCGATGGCCAACCGCAAGGGCAAGACTGTCGGCCGCAACAAGCAGACCGGCGAGTTCACCCGCTTCTCCACCGAGGATTTCGCCTTTGCCACCGACGGCATCCTGATCTCCAGCTACCGCATGGCCTCGCTGTCGGCGTTCGGGATGGCCGGGCTGGAGCCGCTGGAGGATGGCGAGCGTGGCGCGATCATCCTGACCTCATCGGTAGCGGCGCAGGACGCGCAGATCGGGCAGGTGGCTTACGGCGCCGGCAAGTCGGGCGTAAACGGCATGGTGCTGCCGATGGCGCGTGACCTCATGGACCTGGGCATTCGCGTGAACGCGATCATGCCGGGCATCTTCGGCACGCCGCTGCTGGGCAAGCTGCCACAGCAGGTGTTCGACAATCTCAACGCGTCGGTGCCCTTCCCCAAGCGCCTGGGCAAGCCGGAGGAATATGCCTCGCTGGTTCTCGAACTGGTGCGCAACGCCTATTTCAACGGCCAGTCGATCCGCCTCGACGGCGCCATCCGCATGGCGCCGCGCTGATCCGTCCGATCCCTGCGGCAACGCTGCAGGGTCGATTTGATGCCTCATGGAAGGAAGAGCTGCCATGTCCGCTGCCTATATCGTCGATGCCGCCCGCACCCCGCGCGGGGGGGGCAAGCTGGGCAAGGGTGCCCTGACGCATCTGCATCCCCAGCACCTTGGCGCCACCGTGCTGAAGGCGCTGCGCGACCGCAACGCGCTGGATACGTCGCGGGTGGACGACATCATCTGGTCGACCAGCCAGCAGCGCGGCAAGCAGGGCGGTGATCTGGGCCGGCTGTCCGCGCTGTTCGCGGGCTATGACGTCAAGGCGTCGGGCGTGACGCTTGACCGTTACTGCGGCGGTGGGATCAGCAGCGTCGGCTTTGCCGCGTCACAGATCATCGCCGGGTTCGAGGATGTCGTTATCGCCGGCGGGACCGAGATGATGAGCCACCATGCCGAGGCGGACGGCTGGGAGCAGGGAACGCCCTTCGCGGAGCTTGGGCGCGCCAAGGGCAATTACGCGCTGTACGAGGAGCATCCGATCTCGCACGTCGGCGTCGCCGCGGACGCGATCGCCGCGATGGAGGGCATCGGACGCGCCGAACTCGATGCATTTGGCGCCGAGAGCCAGCGCCGCGCCGCGCTTGCCATGGCGGAGGGCCGCTTCGACCGCAGCATCGTCCCGGTCCATAACGACGACGGCACGGTTGCGCTGGACCACGACGAATATCCCCGGCCGGAAACCACCGCGGAAAGCCTCGCGGCGCTGAAGCCCAGCTTCGCCGCGATCGCCAACGTGCCGGCATCCCCTGATGGCACCACGATGAAGCAGATGATCCAGCGCAAATATCCCGAGCTGGAATGGGAGCCGGCGCATCATGCCGGGACGTCATCGGGCGTGGTGGATGGCTCGGCAGGGCTGCTGCTCGCCTCCGAGGAGGGCTTGCGGGCCAATGGCTGGAAGGCGCGCGCGCGCATCGTCACCGCCGTCAACCAGGGTGATTGCCCGACGTTGATCCTCAACGCGCCGGTGCCCGCCGCGCGCAAGGCGCTCGAGCGTGCCGGTCTGACCGTGGACGACATCGACGTGTGGGAGATCAACGAGGCATTCGCCGTCGTCACCGAAAAGGCGATCCGCGATCTCGGGCTCGACCGTGGCAAGGTCAACATCAATGGTGGCGCCATTGCGCTCGGCCATCCGATCGGGGCGACAGGATCGATGTTGATCGGGACCGCCCTGGACGAGCTTGAGCGTTCCGGCGGACGCTATGCGCTGATCACGCAATGCGCCTTTGGCGGCATGGCGCCGGCGATCATCATCGAGCGGCTGGACGGCTGACGCTTTCCGCGTCGGCGGCGTTGGGCCGCGCCGGGAACGGGCGGTCCGGCGCTTCGTTGCCTCTGGAGAACCCAAGCCGATCAGGGTCTTGTGACCGCGTGATCGGCATCCGGAGGTGATGATGAGCAGCAAGCAGCCGATGCAGGCAGACGGCGCCGCGAGCAAGACGGCGCGCAGCGGTGAAACGCCCGGGCAGGAGAAGAGCGGCGGCGAGAGCCAGGGCGGCGCCTATCCCAACCCACACAGCGACAAGAATGGGAGCAAGAAGGGCGGCAAGTTCGACGGCGGCCAGTCCGAACGCGCCTATCATGGCACCGGCCAGCTCGGCGAGCAGAAGACCGGCGAGCAGCCCAATGCAGGTTCGACCGAATAGGCGCGCCCGCGCCCGATCAATGCGTCTCCCGTTCGACCTTTAAAAGCGAAAGGCCGCCCTCTTGCGAGGACGGCCTTTCCATTGTCAGCCGTTCAGGGCCTTCGTCAGGCGACGACCACCTTGGTGGAGGCCGCGTTCATCGAGTGAGCCTTGAGCGGCGTGAGACAATGAGACATTCGACCACCTCCTTTCAGTTGTTGCAGGGTAGCGGCGATATGGAAATCATCGCCGCTCTTTCAAGAGCTTAGCGGGGGCTATAGAGCGGCGCCCGCGCTGGCGCTCACACCTTGGCCTTCAGGGAGCCGCCCTCAGCATAGAGCGTCGCATAACGGCGCGTGACCATTGGTAGCGATTCATCGATCCACGCGGCCATCGCCTCTTCTTCGCCCAGCGACTGTTTCAGCGCCGCCGTGGCAGTGGAGAAGCCGCCGTCATCGGCCATGACCAGCAGCGACTTGTACGCGGCGATCTCGAAATGCTCGAAGGCGTAGTTCGCGAAGCTGTTCTTGACGATCTCGTCACCCGCCATGCTGTGCGTGATCGCGGCCATGCTGCCGGACATGCTGAGGCCAAGGTCCTTGATCGTGGAACTGCTGGTCTCGAAACTCGCCAGGATCTCCTCCAGCCGCGCAATCTGGCCGTTGGTCTCCTCGATATGAGCGCGCAGCCGATCGGCGACTTCGGGGTAGTGTTCGATGCGCGCCACTTGCGGGGTCATGATCGAAAGGGCCTGCTTTTCCACCGCATGCGCGTTGACCAGGCCGGTGATGAACAATTCGCGAAGCACATCGTGACTGGGCATCAGGCTTGACTCCTTTGCGTGACAGACAGCGAAGATCGGGGGCAGGACCCCGATATGATGGGATAATGCCCGCCATCGATCTTCTGCGGTCCTCAACCCATGAGCCGGCGGATCGTCTCCGCGCAAAGGCCGGCGACGACGGGAAAACCCGCTAACTTCGATCAGCCTGCGCAGATTGCTTGGCGGCTTCCGCTTGTCATCGCGGAATGAAGTAGGGGAAAACGGCTTCTCTACATGCCTGGCAAGGTGATGAGATGCCCACGGTCGCCGTCTGCATGACTGGCGTGCAACGCGGCCTCATCATTGCGTTTCGTCGCAAGGAAGCGCAAACATGGCTTGAACTTTTAGACTGCTGGCTCGTACCGCATTACTGATGCCTGCCCCGCACGAACCGTCCGACCCCGCCAAGCACACCGACTCCGAAGGAGGGGGGCAGGCATCCGGCCGCCCCGCGGCAGGGAAGCTGGATCAGGGCAGCACCGAGACGATGCCGCAGCCGGGGCTGCATCATTGGCGCGAAAGCACGATCACCGATCCCGATCTGCAGAATCGCGGCGGCGTGTTCTTTGCCGCGATCGAGATGACGCGGATGCCGATGATCCTCACCGATCCCAATCGGGAGGACAATCCGATCGTCTTCGCCAACAAGGCCTTCCTTGACCTCACCGGCTATGAGGAATCGGAAGTGCTCGGACGCAACTGCCGCTTTCTCCAGGGAGCGCAGACCGACCGCAACTCGGTCGCTGAGCTCCGCGAGACCGTGGCGGAGAAGGGTTCGATCGCGCTCGAGATCCTGAATTATCGCCGCGATGGTACGCCGTTCTGGAATGCGGTGTTCATCGGCCCGGTCTATGACACCGATGGCAAGCTGCAATTCTTCTTTGCCAGTCAGCTGGATGTCACGCGGCGGCGCAACACCGAGCAATCCTACCGCCAGGCCCAGAAGATGGAATCAATCGGCCAGCTCACGGCTGGGCTGGCGCACGATTTCAACAATCTGCTGCAGGTGGTGAACGGCAATCTGGAACTGGTCACCGCGACTGACGATCCCGCCCGGATCAGGCGCTACGTCGCGGCGGCGCAATCGGCGGCCGAGCGCGGTGCCAAGCTGACACGGCAATTGCTGGCCTTCGCACGCAAGACCCGGCTTGAGCCGCGCGCTGTCAACCTGACGCAGCTGGTGTCGGAATTCAGCGAGCTGATCGAAAGCTCGGTCAACAAGCAGGTCGACATTCATCTCAGCCTGCGGCGCGGCCTGCCCTATGTCGTGCTCGACCCTGACCAGCTCGAAATGGCGCTGCTGAATATCGTCAACAATGCACGCGACGCGATGAGCGACGGTGGGCTGGTGACGATTGCCACGCGCCCGCTGCGCCTGACCGAGGAAACCGCCGCCACCGACCTGGAACCCGGCGACTATGTCGTCCTTGAGGTGCAGGATGAGGGACCGGGGATGAACCCCGACGTGGCCGAGCGCGCAACTGAGCCGTTCTTCACCACCAAGGGCGTGGGCAAGGGCACGGGTCTTGGCTTGGCGATGGCCAGCGGCTTCGTGCGCCAGTCGGGCGGGCGGCTGGAGATCGAGACGGCGCCGGGTACCGGCACCACCGTCCGCATGATCTTTCCGGTCCGCCGCGACGCCGAGGTGGAGCCGGCGCGCGAGCAGCAGCAGGAGGAGCAACGCCTCGACGATACCTTGGGTCCGGCACATATCCTCGTCGTCGAGGACAATGACGAGGTGTTGGCACTGGCGCGCGAGATCCTTGAAAGCCAGGGCTACAAGGTGTCGACCGCGGTTACCGGCGAAGATGGACTGCGCCTGTTCGATGAACTGCACCCCAAGACGCGTATCGACCTGCTGTTCACCGATCTGGTGATGCCGGGCGGCATGAACGGCCTGATGCTCGGCGACGCGATCATTTCGCGCGATCCATCGGTGTCGATCCTGATGACGACGGGCTATAATGAGGAACTGGTCGTTAACGGCCCGCGCGCCCGAGCATCGGACGTGCTGAGCAAACCGTACCGCCGTGCCGAACTGCTGGACCGGGTGCGTCAGGCGCTCAATCGGCGTGGTGAGAACGGCGACCGACGTCGTCGGTCGGATTTCGGCGCGGCGCAGGCCTGAACCTCTACCGCTTCCTCGCCCGATCCGGGGCACCTATCAGCCAGTAGATTGAAAAGCCCCAATCTTTCCGTGGGGCGATTGCGCAGGAGCGGGACAGGCGGCTAGCGCCCGTTGAACGCGGGGCGCGTGTCTGCGCCCCATCTGCGTCGGGCGGTTGCCCGACGGTTCCGCCGCTGCCGCCATGTGACCGGGCAACCCCCGGTAGTCGCAGCGACGATCGAATGGACGTCCGAACGATGCACGATCGCTGGTCCGATGTTGCCGAGCTGATTGCGGCCCATCGCGAGATCGCGGGCCTGCTGATCGGCGCGCTCACCTTTCTGGAATGTACCGCGGTGGTGGGCGTGCTGTTTCCCGCGACGGCGACGATGCTGGCGATTGGGGGGATGGTCGGCGCGCGGCTGCTCGACCCGATCGTCATCGGCCCGCCTGCGATCATCGGGGCGATCCTGGGCGGCTGGCTGTCGTTCCGGATGGGTCGCTGGCTTGGCCCGCGGGTGCTGTACCGCCGGCCGTTCCGGCGCCATCGCCCCGCTGCGGCGCGGGCGCGATTGCTGTTCAGCCGCCACGGTGTCGCCCTGCTGCTGGCAGCGCGCTATTATGCGCCGGCGCGCGCGACCGTGCCGATGGTGGCCGGCATCCTCAACATGCGCCGGTCGCGCTTCCACATCGCAGATGCGGCGGCCGCAGTGCTGTGGGTCTTGTCGCTGCTGACGATCGGCAGCCTCGCCGCCGCTGCACTTGATGAGGTGGCGATCGGCGCGACGGGCAAGCTGATCCTGTTTGCCGCGATGGTGATCCTGACGAGCGCGATCAGCACCGCCGCGATGAAGCGGCTGTTTGGCGGAGAGCGCGGCCGGGTGCGCGGTGGGATGGACGCGCGGGAGGCGGCGCGTCCGTGACCCTCGCCCTTGCCGCGGCCATCCCGGCCGCAACTCATCGCGTGGCGATCGTCCGCAACATCTACAGCCGGCACAATCGGGGTCGGGCCGACGCGCACCAGCCAGCCACGGTCGCGGGCATCCCGGTGCACGAGCCTGCCAGCAAGGCGGCGCTGGAACGCCATCTGGCGCAGCTTGCGGCCGAGGGGGTGGAGACGCTGGTCGTTGACGGCGGTGACGGAACGATCCGTGATATCCTGACGATCGGCCTGCCCCTCTTCGGTGCCCGAATGCCGGCGATCGCGCCGGCCCCATCCGGCAAGACCAATGCGCTGGCGCATGACCTCGGCATTGGCACGCGCTCGCTTGAGGATGCCGTGCGGGCAATCGCAGACGGCCGGCGGGTCACGCGCCGCGCGCTGGCAGTGACGCGGGCAGGGGAGGCGACGGTGCTGCACGGCTTCTTGTTGGGCAGCGGCGCCTTCGTGCGCGCCACTGCGCTGGCGCAGCGGGCACATCGCTTCGGCGCGTTCAACGGGGTCGCCGTGGGACTGTCGCTCGCCTCGGTGATCGGCCGGACGCTATTTGGCGGTGACAATGGCGTCTGGCGCCGTGGGGAGCCGATGGCGCTGGCACGCGACGGCAGGGTCGCGATCGACCACCAGACCTATATGTTTCTGGCCGCCGCGCTGACCCGCTTCCCGCTGGGATTAGCGCCGCTCGGGAATGGGCCGTTTGCGGACGACCGTGTCGCCAGCCTCACCATCGACGCACCGCCGCGGCACTTGCCACGCTACTTGCCGGCGCTGCTGCGCGGCGGTGCCGACGATGCGCTCGCACGGGCCGGCTATCACCGCTGCCGCGACCGTCAGGTGGAGCTGGACACCACAAGCGGCTTCGTGATCGACGGCGAGCGGTTCGATGGCGGACGGATCATGATCCGGCGCGGCCCGGTCGTGACCTTCATCGCCGGCCGCTGATCCATCGACAATCATTGAAAGCTGCCAATGTTGTGCCCGGCGGCCGGCGCGAACGGCACCCGCCCGCCTTGTGACGCGTTAATGATCCGAAGCGACCCCGTTGCGGGGCCGTGACAAGGAGAACGACCATGGGTGAAGCCACCGACAAGCTCGCCGCCGCCGGCAACAAGCTGGCTGGCAACATCAAGGAAGCGGTCGGCAAGTCGACCAACAATCCCGATCTCGCCGCCGAAGGCCAGGCGCAGCAACTCAAGGGCACCGGCCAGGATGTGAAGGGCAGCGTCAAGGGCGCGCTGGGCGACAAGATCTGAACCGATGGCCTGCCGCGCCGGGAAGATGTCCGGCGCGGCGGGCGATCAATGTGCGGCCTTTTGCATCCGCGGCAGGATGATCCGCACGCTGAGCCCCGGCGCATTGTCGGCCAGCTCGATCGTGCCACCGTGCGAGGCGACGATCGCCGCCACCAGGCTCAGGCCCAGCCCGTGGCCGCTGCCGCCACTCGCCATTCGCTCAAACGGTTGCAGCGCGCGCGCCCGATCCGCCTCGGCAATGCCAGGGCCATCGTCGGCGATGGTCAGCTCGGCCGTTGGATGGGCGCTGTCCTTGCCCGATGTCAGTGACAGCGTGATGCGCGTCCCCGGCGGCGTGTAGCGCAAGGCGTTTTCCAGCAGGTTGACGACGATCTGCGCCAGGAGGTCGCGGTCGCCGTTGACGGTGATGCCCGGCTCCAGCCGGGTGACAAGCGCGCGTCGCCCGTCCTCCGCCGCCAGCGCATAGCTTTCCGCGAGCGCCTCGACCGTGGCGGTGAGCGCGACAGGACGGAAATAGGCCCGAAGCCCGCCTGCTTCGACCTCGGCGATGCGCAGCAGCGCCGCGAACAGCGACAGGATTGAATCGATATCGGCGATCGACCGCTCGATCGCCGCAGCTTCCGGCGTACCCTCTCCGGCATCGGCCAGCGATTGCTCCATCCGCAGCCGCAGCCGCATGATCGGCGTGCGCAGCTCATGCGCGACGTCGCTCGATACACGGCGAAGGTTGACGATGTGCGCCGCGTTGCGATCCAGCATATCGTTCAGCGTCGCGGCGAGCTGGTCGAACTCGTCATTCTGCTGGCTGACCGGTATCCGGGCGTCGAGCTGCCCGCGGCTGACCGCGCTGGCGATGCGATTGATGGTGTTGAGGCGGCCGATGATGGTGCGGCCGAACAGCGCGCTGCCGACGATGGCGATGGCGACCAGCAATACGAGTCCCAGCGCAAACAGGAACAGCAGGCGATTGCGCAGCTGGACGGGCAGGTCCGATTCCATCGCCACCGTCAACTGAAGCCCGCCGGGCAGCCGGGTGACGAGCGATCGCGCGGGGTGTCCCTCGCCATCGGGATCGCGGAAACGGATGTCGTGCCAGCCCTCGCCCAGCGCCTCGGTAACGAGTTCGCCGCCCAGCCGTTGCCCGTCGGGCGCGGTCAGGAGATAGCCGAAGCTGTTGACGCCGCGATCGTCGCGCCGGCGCAGCGCCTCCATCAGCGCGGCAAGATCGCCTTCCTCGGCAACGGCCCGCAGCGCGCGGGTTTCGGCGATGATCTGTGCGTCGAGCTGCTCATGCACCACGTCCTCGCCGAGCAGATAGGCGCCGGCACCGAGCAGCAGGGTGACCAGCGCGAAGCCGGCGGTGAAGAACAGCGTGATCTGCCGGACCGTATGCGCGCGGTCAGGCATCGGGATTCAATCGGTAGCCGACACCGCGCACCGTGGTGATGGCGTCGACGGCAAAGCCCGCGTTCAGTTTCTGCCGCAGCCGGCTCATGTGCGTTTCGACGATGTTGGTCTGCGGATCGAAATGGAGGTGCCAGACCTGCTCCAGCAGCATGGTGCGCGACACGGTCTTTCCATTCTGGCTGACCAGCCGTTCGAGCAACGCGAACTCGCGCGGCTGGAGAACGATGCGCTGGTCGCCACGCCACGCTTCGCGGCGCAGCCGATCGATCCGGATGCTGCCGAAGGTGGCGACCGCCTGCAGGTTCATGCCCCGCCGCAGCAGCGCCTCGACGCGCGCGACCAGTTCCGCCACCGCAAAGGGCTTCACCAGATAATCATCCGCCCCCGCGCGCAGCCCGGTTACCCGGTCCTCGATCGATCCTAGCGCCGTGAGCATCAGCACCGGGCCTAGATAGCCGCGGCCGCGCGCCTCGATCACCATCGAAACGCCGTCCGTGTCGGGCAGCATGCGGTCCACGACGAGGAGGTCGGGGGCATCCGCCTGCAAGCTGCGCAACCCGGCCTCGGCGCTGGGTTCAACGACCGCCGTATGTCCCTCCGCGGTCAAGGCATCGAGGATCCGCGCGCCCGCCTCCGCCTCGTCCTCGACAATCAGCAATCGCACGCACCACCTCCCGCCGTGATCCCCTCACTCATAAACGCTGTTGCGCGGCATCGCGCGGCAGAAAGGTTGCAAATTCCCAATCTTCGGGGCGGGCGATTGAGCGTCCGCGTCGGTCCGCCTAGTGCCGCAACCCCGTGACCTGTGCCCTGTCCCCCGCCACCCGCCGTTCCACTCGCCCCATCGGGAGCCGCTGACGTGGATGAAGCAATCGGCCGCGTCGCCACCTTCATCGCCGATCATGCCATCTGGGCCGGACCGATCGTCATGCTGCTGACCTTTGGCGAATCCTTGGTCGTCATCGGCATGCTGATCCCCGCCACCGCGCTGATGATCGCGATCGGTGGGATGATCGGCACCGGTCTGCTGGATCCGGCGAGCGTACTGATCTGGGCCATCGTTGGCGCGGTCCTCGGCGACTGGGTATCCTATGTGCTCGGCCGCAAGTTCGGACCGGCGGCGTTCCGGCGCTGGCCGCTCAACCGCTATCGGCTGGCGGCGGCAAAGGCGCGGCTGGTGTTTCGCCGTTATGGCGCGGCGTCGATCCTGCTGGGCCGGTTCCTCGGTCCGATGCGGTCGACCGTACCGCTGGTCGCCGGGGTGCTCGGCATGCGCCAGCGCACCTTCCAGATCGCCAATGTCGTCTCGGCGATCCTGTGGGTGCCCGCGCTGCTGCTGCCCGGCTATCTCGCGGCGCGGTCGGTCGGCGGCGTGCAGATCACCGAGATGCACCTTCTCGCCGTGGCCGGCATCGTCGCGGTCATCACGCTGGGCGGCAGCGCGCTGAGCGTGCGGTTCCTGCGCCGCGGCATGGCCCCGCGTGAGCGCCGCGCCCTGACCCCGCGCACGCCGCAGCGCGACCCCTCCTGACGATGGCGAGCAGCTGGGTCGAGGCGGCGATCCTGGGGCTGGTACAGGGGCTGACCGAGTTTCTGCCCGTTTCGTCCAGCGCGCATCTGCGCATCGTGGGGGCGCTGATGAACCCCGGAACGGATCCGGGCGCCGCCTTCACCGCCATCACGCAGATCGGCACCGAACTGGCCGTGCTGCTGTACTTCCGCCGCGATCTGTGGCGCATCGCCACCGCATGGCTGGGCGCGCTGGGCAAGCCGTGGCGCGCGATGGACGCCGACGCGCGCGCCGGCTGGCTGGTGCTGATCGGCACGCTGCCGATCGTGGTGCTCGGCCTGTTGTTCAAGGATGCGATCGAAACGGTGCTGCGCGACCTGCGCATCACCGCGACCATGCTGATCGTGTTCGCGATTGTCCTCGGCTTCGCCGACCGTGTCGGGGCGAAGCGCCGGCCGCTGGAATCGATGAGCGTGCGCGACGGCATCCTGCTCGGCTTTGCACAGGCGATGGCGCTGATTCCCGGCGTGTCCCGGTCAGGGGGCACGATCAGCGCCGGGCTGCTGCTGGGTTACACGCGTGAGGCAGCGGCGCGCTATTCATTCCTCCTCGCCGTGCCCGCCGTGCTGGGCTCCGGATTGTATCAGTTGGCGAAAAGCTGGGGTGACTGGGGCCCGATCGGGCCGGGTGAAACCGCGCTGGCGACGCTGATCGCCTTCATCGTCGGCTATGGCGTCATCGTCGTGTTCCTGCGGCTGGTGAGCACACGCGGCTATTGGCCTTTCGTGATCTACCGCATTGCCATCGGGCTCGCCGTATTCGCACTGGTCAGCGCGGGGATCATTCCCGCGACTGCCTGATCCCACCCTGCTATTCCGCTGGACTTGAGCCGCGCGGAAAGTAGCCTGGAAGGCGGGCATCGGAGGGGTGGGGGCATGAAGCCAACGATTGGGTTTGCGCTGCTGGCCATGCTCCTCGTGCCCGCCAGCGTGTCGGGTGACAACAGCCCTCGCGTCGTCATGGCTACGCCCGGCGGCAGCGGCGGGACGATCGATCGCTTCACGATCCGCTTCAGCCAGCCGATGGTGCCGCTGGGCGATCCGCGCGCGGCGTCACCCGTCACCGTCACCTGTTCGATCAACGGCGAGGGTCGCTGGGTCGATCAGCAGACCTATGTGTGGGAATTCGTCGGTCCGCTCCCCGGCGGCACGAGCTGCGAACTCAAGACGCGCGACGGGCTGAAGAGCGTCAGCGGCTATGCGCTGCCCGCGCAGCAGCGCTTCACCGTCGACGCCGGCGGTCCGCGTGCGCGTGCCGTGCTTCCCGCCAGCCGTGACGAGATCGAGGAGGATCAGGTGTTCCTGGTCGCCGCCAATATGCGCGCCTTGCCTGCCTCGGTGGCCGCCAATGCCTATTGCGCGGTGGATGGGATCGGCGAGAAGATCGCGGTCGACGTTCTGCCCGCCGATGTGCCGGCCAAGGTGCTGTCGGGGATGGGCAGCGATCGCTGGGAAGTGCGCAGCTTCCTCGAAAATGCCGGCCTTCCCGACGCGCTCCCCGACAATGCCGCAGACCGGCAGAAGATGCTGGGGGCGGTGACGGCGCTGCAATGCCGGCGCCCGCTGCCGCCGGGACGCGACATGGCGCTGGTGTGGGGCGGAAAGATCGCAGGCGCTGGCGGCAGGCTGGCCGGCGCCGACCAGCGTTTCGACTATAGCGTGCGCGCGCCTTTCACGGCGCGGTTCGAATGCAGCCGCACCAATCCGCAAGCGGGGTGCAGCCCGGTACAGCCGGCGCGGGTCCGCTTCACCGCGCCCGTGCCGCTGAGCCAGGCCGCTGCGATCCGCCTGACCACCGCCGATGGCAAGCAGATCGCGCCCAAGCTGTCGGATGAGGCGCGCCGTAATGCGACGGTGACCGACGTGACCTTTGCCGCGCCGCTGCCGGCGGGCACCACCGGCACGATCACGCTCCCTGCGGGGATCAAGGATGAGAGCGGGCGCCCGCTCGCCAATGCCGAACGCTTCCCCCTCGACGTCCGCTTCGATGTGGCACCCCCGCTGGTGAAGTTCGCCGCGAGCTTCGGCATCCTCGAGGCTGGCGAGGGCGGCGTGCTGCCGGTGACGGTGCGCAACGTCGAGCCTGAGTTGCAGGGCCGCGGCGTGGCGGTTAGCGGCGACAGCCTGCGCGTGACTGGCGGCGATGGCGAGATCGCACGCTGGTTGCGCGCGGTCGCCACCGCGGACGAGACCGACATTGAGACGGTCGAACGGGGATCGGAAACGATCCGCATCAATCACACGGGCGAGAAATCCATCCTCCCCGCTGGTGCCGGATCGCCGATCACGGTGACGTTGCCGGGCAAGGGCAAGGAGTTCGAAGTCGTCGGCATTCCGCTGACCAAGCCGGGCTTCTACGTGGTCGAGCTCGCCAGTCCGGTGCTTGGCCGCGCGCTGCTGGGTCGCGATCAGACGCGCTATGTCGCCACTGCTGCGCTGGTCACCAACATGGCGGTCCATTTCAAATGGGGAGAGGAACGCAGCCTTGCCTGGGTAACGCAATTGTCGGACGGCAAGCCCGCCGCGAATGCGCTGGTGCAGGTGACCGACAGTTGCACGGGCAAGCTGCTGGCGCGCGGCATGACCGATCGCACCGGCGGCCTCTTCATCCCCGCCGGCCTGCCGCGGCCCGAAACCTATTCCAATTGCGAATCCGTCGGTTCTCCCCATGCGCTGATGGTCTCCGCGCGGCGCGGCGACGATTTCAGCTTCGCGCTCTCCGACTGGGGCGAGGGCATCCGGCCGTATGATTTCGACCTGCCCTATGGCTACACCGCGCGTGGCGAGATGGTCCACACCGTGTTCGATCGCGCGCTCGTGCGGCGGGGCGACACGATCCACATGAAGCATATCCTGCGCCGTCCGATCGGCGCCGGATTCGCCCTGGCGCCCGCCGTTCGTGGCACGCTGCGCTTGTCGCACCGCGGATCGGACACACAGTTCGAGCTGCCACTGGCGATCAATGCCAGCGGCGTGGGCGAAAACAGCTGGACCGCCCCCAAGGGCGCGCCAATGGGGGATTACGACCTCTCGATCATCGCGGGCGATCGATCGATCGAGACGAACCAGTCCTTCCGCGTCGACGAATATCGCCTGCCCACCATGCGCGCTACAGTGACAGGTCCGAAGGCGGCGCTGGTGCGGCCGGCCCGTGTGCCACTTGACCTCTACGCCGGCTATCTGTCGGGCGGCGGCGCATCCAACCTGCCGGTGGACCTGCGCGTCGGCTGGTTCGCGCGCAGTGCAACGCCCGCGGGCTATGACAATTTCACCTTTGGCGGACGTGCGGTCATCGAAGGCGTACGGCCGCTGAACGGTGAGGGCGAGGAGGATCGCACCGAATTGCCACCGACGCAGACGGTGCCAGTGCGCCTGGGCGCCGATGGCACCGCACGCCAGACGATCGACGTACCGCAATCACTCGACGGCAGCGCCGACATGCGCGTTGAGATGGATTACCAGGATGCCAATGGCGAGACGCTGACCGCGTCGCGCACCATCCCCATCTATGCCTCCGGGGTGCAACTGGGCATCCGAACCGACGGCTGGCTGATGAAGCAGGATGACCTCAGGCTGCGGTTCGTCGCGCTGAACACCGAGGGAAAGCCGATCAAGGGGCAGAAGATCGCGGTGGCGCTGTACCGCCGTGAGGTGTTGACCGCGCGGCGGCGGCTGATCGGCGGCTTCTACGCCTATGACAATCAGATGCGCACGACGAAGCTGGACGCTGGGTGCACCGCGACCACCGACGCGCAGGGGCTGGCGCAATGCACCGTCGACCCGGGGGTGTCGGGCGAAGTCTATGCCGTGGCGACCACCACGGATGCCGACGGCCATGTCGCACGCGCGGTGCGCAGCGTGTGGCTGGCGGGCGAGGACGATTGGTGGTTCGGCGGCGACAATGGCGACCGGATGGACCTGATCCCCGAGCAGCAGACTTACAAGGCCGGCGATACCGCGCGCTTCCAGGTGCGCATGCCATTCCGCGAGGCAACCGCGCTGGTAACGGTCGAGCGCGAGGGCGTGCTGTCCAGCTTCGTCACCCATCTATCGGGCAACAATCCGGTCGTGTCTGTGCCGATGGCCGGCAGCTTTGCCCCCGACGTCTATGTATCGGTGATGGCGGTGCGCGGCCGGGTGGAAAGCGGGTTCTGGACGTGGATCAACCGGATCGCGCGCACACTGGGGTTGTCGAGCAAGCCGGACGAGGCGCAGGCTCCCACCGCGCTCGTTGATCTCGCCAAGCCGGCCTATCGCATGGGCATGGCCAGGGTGAAGGTCGGCTGGGAAGCGCACGAACTGCGCATCGCGGTGAAGGCGGACCGGGACCGTTATGCCCCGCGTGATACCGCGCAAGTGGCGGTTGAGGTCCGCCGCCCCGACGGGAAGCCGGCACGGTCGGCCGACCTTGCCTTTGTCGCCGTCGATCAGGCGCTGTTGCAACTGGCGCCGAACGAAAGCTGGAACCTGCTCCCCGCCATGATGGGGGAACGGCCGCTGTCGGTGCTGACCTCCACCGCGCAGATGCAGGTGGTGGGCAAGCGCCATTACGGGCGCAAGGCGGTGGAGGCTGGCGGTGGCGGCGGTGATGCCTCCGCGCTCAACCGTGAGAATTTCGAGCCCGTGCTGCTGTGGCGCGATCGGGTGGCGCTCGACGAACAGGGCCGCGCCCGCATCGCCGTGCCGTTGTCGGATGCGCTGTCGTCGTTCAAGCTGGTGGGGATCGCCACCGACGGCGCGCAATTGTTCGGCACCGGCAGCACCGATATTCGCACGGCGCAGGATCTGTCGATCTTCGCCGGGCTGCCGCCGCTGGTGCGCACAGGCGATTATTATTCGGCCGCCTTCACGCTGCGCAATGGCTCCGCCCGGCCGATGACGGTGACCGCCAATGTCGACGTCTTCCCGCGTATTGCCGCTGGGCGCCCGCTGACGGTGACGATCCCGGCGGGTGGCGCCAAGGCGGTGGCGTGGAACCTGACCGCACCCCAGGGACATGACAGGCTGCGCTGGCAGGTGAGCGCACGTGCCACCGATGGCCGCGCAAGCGACAGGATCACCGTCACGCAGGATGTGATTCCCGCGGTCCCGGTCAAGGTTTGGGCGGGGACGCTCGCCCGCGTCGGCGCCGACACGCAGATCCCGATCGCACCACCGGCCGGCGCGCTTCCCGGCCGCGGCACGCTCGACATCCGGCTCGACGACAGCCTCGCGCCGCCGCTGCAGGGCGTGCGCGCCTATATGGCCGCCTATCCCTATCAGTGTTTCGAGCAAAGATTGTCGCGCATCGTGGTGCTGGGCGATGGTGCGGGGTGGAGCCAGCTCGCCGGTGAACTGCCCACCTATCAGGCGCCTGACGGCCTGTTGCGTTACTTCCCGGGCGATCAGCTCAACGGATCGGAAGTGCTGACCGCTTATGTCCTGTCCATGGCGGGGGAAGCGGGGCTCGCCCTTCCGGAGACAGCCAAGGCCAGGATGATCGAGGCGCTGAAAGCCGTGCTCGACGGCCGCTTGCGGCGCGACGACTTCGGCGACGTCAGGCTGCAGCGGGTGGCAGCGCTGGCGGCGCTGGCGCGCGCCGGGGCCGCAACGCCGGCGATGCTGGGTCAGATCGGCATGCCGATCGGCGACATGCCGACCGGCACGCTCGCCGATTATCTCGCCGCGATCGAGCGGATCCCGGGGCTGGCCAATGCCCCGGCGCTCCGCGCAGAGGGGGAGCGCGTGCTGCGCACCCGGCTGGTCTATGAAGGAACGCGGCTCGACCTCACCGACCAGGCAGCCGCGCCGTGGTGGCTGATGTCCTCGGGTGACGAGACTGCGATCAAGGCGACGCTGGTCACGTTGGGACGGCCGGGGTGGCAGGACGATGCGCCGCGGATGATGGTCGGCACCGCGCTGCGACAGAACCGCGGGCATTGGGACACGACGACCGCCAATGCCTGGGGCGTGGTTGCGGCGCGCAAGTTCGCGTCGCTGTATCCTCCCGAGGCGATCGGCGGCACGACGATGCTGCGCTATGCGGGGCGGCAGATCGCGAAGAATTGGCCGCTCGCCGCGTCCGCGCGCAACGCGGCGTTCCCGCTCGCCGCTGCGCCCGCCCCATTGCGGCTCGCGCAAACGGGCGGGGCGGGGCCATGGGCCACTGTCTCCGTCTCGGCTGCGGTGCCGCTGACCAGGCCGCTGGCCGCCGGCTATCGCATGACGCGCGAGGTCAGCGTGGTGCAGGCGCGCAACGCCGGGCGGCTGACCCGCGGCGATGTGTTGAAGGTGACGATCACCGTCGACGCCTCGGCCGAGCGCAATTGGGTGGTGGTGAGCGATCCCGTCCCCGCTGGCGCGACGATCGTCGGCGACCTCGGCGGGCAATCGGCGATGCTGCAAGCCGGGAATGACGGCGAAGGCGTCTCGCCTGCCTATGTCGAACGGGGGCGCGAAGCGTGGCGCGCCTATTTTGCCTGGGTGCCGCGCGGCCGGTTCCAGGTGTCGTACAGCCTGAGGCTGAACGGCGCCGGCCGGTTCAACCTGCCCCCCAGCCGGGTGGAGGCGCTGTATTCGCCCGCGATCCGCGCTGCCGTCCCCAATGCGCCCGTCGTCGTTGCCGCCCAGTAACGTGCCGGCGAACGAATGTCGCGACGGCACGGGTGAGACGCGGCCGCGGGTCGGCGCGCGGGGTGTCGCGGTCGCCACGATTGCGGTCGCGGCGCTTGGCCTTGGCGTCGCGGATTATGCGACCTATCCCGCACCCCTGCCGGACTATGCCGCCGCCCGCGCCGCCTATCGCCCCTCCGAGGCGTGGCTGTACGACCGAAACGGCGTGCTGGTGGACAGTTCGCGGGTCGATTTCGCCGCGCGACGACTGGCATGGACGCCGCTGGACCAGATTGCTCCGGCAGTGCCGCGGACGATCGTCGCGGCCGAGGACCGCCGCTTCGCGCAGCATGGCGGTGTCGACTGGCTGGCGCTCGCGGGATCGGCGTGGGGGCGGGTGAAGGGGCAGCGCGCGCGCGGCGCGAGTACGCTGTCGATGCAAGTCGCGGCGTTCCTGTCGCCCGACCTCGCAGCGCCGGGCGCGCGCGGGTGGCGCGACAAATGGCGGCAGGCGCGCACCGCCCGAGCGCTGGAGGCGCGCTGGACCAAGCCGCAGATCCTGGAGGCTTATCTCAACCTCGCCCCCTTCCGCGGCGAGGCGCAGGGGATTGGGGCGGCGGCGCTGGGGCTGTTCGGCAAGACGCCGGTGGCCTTGTCACGCGAGGATGCGGTGCTGCTCGCCGCGCTTCTGCCCGATCCGCAGGGCAGCGCCGAACGGCTGGCGGCGCGCGCATGCCGGCTGGCGCAGGCGCGCGACTGCACCGGCTATCAGGCGGCGGCGGCATCGATGCTGAGCCCGGCGCGAAGCCTGGCGCTCGATCCCGGACTGGCGCCGCACCTGTCCGACCGGCTGCTGACCAGCGCCGGCGCGCGCGTTCACACGACGCTCGACATCCGAACCCAGCGCATGGCGGCGGCAGCGCTGCGCCGGCAGTTGCAGGGGCTGGGCGGCAGCCGTGCGCGCGACGGCGCGGTGCTGGTGGTCGACAATGAAAGCGGCGACGTGCTGGCCTATGTTGGTGGGATTGGCGGCGCATCGACGGCGCCGGCGGTGGACGGCGCGAGCAGCTATCGCCAGGCGGGATCGACGCTGAAGCCGTTCCTGTACGCGCAGGCGATCGAGCGTGGCTATCTGACCGCGGCGTCGATCCTCGACGACTCACCGGTTCAGCTGGACACTGCGTCGGGCCTCTACGTGCCGCAGAATTACGATCGAGGGTTCAAAGGGCCGGTATCGGCGCGCGCTGCCTTGGCAGGCTCGCTCAACGTGCCCGCGGTGCGCACCCTGCTGCTGGTCGGGGTGGATCCATTCCGCGACCGGCTATGGGACATGGGATATCGCGGGCTGACCGAGGCCGGGCAATATTACGGCTTCTCGCTGGCGCTGGGATCGGCGGAGGTGACGCTGCTGGAACAGGCGGCGGCCTATCGCAGCCTGGCACTGGGCGGCGCATGGTCGCCGTTGCGGGTGATCAGGGACCAACCGCGCACGCCGCCGCGACAGGTGACGACCGGCCCGGCGGCGTGGATCGTCGGGGACATGATGGCCGATCCCAATGCCCGCGCGGCGACCTTCGGCCTCGATTCCGCGCTTCGGCTGCCGTTCTGGGCCGCGGTGAAGACCGGCACGTCAAAGGCGATGCGCGACAATTGGTGCATCGGCTATTCGGATCGCTTCACCGTCGCTGTTTGGGTCGGCAATGTGGAGGGCGATCCGATGCGGGCGGTGTCGGGCACCAGCGGCGCGGCGCCGGTGTGGCGCGACGTCATGATGGCGCTTCACGCCCGGGCGCCAGGTGGGGCGCCGCCGAAGCCGGCAGGTGTCGAGGCGCGCCAGATCGTGTTCGATGGTCAGCTGGAACAGCCGCGGCGCGAATATTTCCTTACCGGCACCGGGCAATCCCGCATCACTGCCGCCCCGCGCGAGGCGCGCCGGCCGCGGATCGTCAGCCCGGTGACCGGCACCGTCTATGCGATCGATCCCGACATCCCGCCCGATCGCCAGCGGTTCGCCGTCGCGGTAACCGGGGACGTGGTGGCGCAGCGGCTGGTGCTCGACGGACGCGATATGGGCCCGGCGAGCGCGGCGCCGCCCATCGCCGCAGCGCCAGGCCAGCACCGCCTGCGGCTGATCGACGCCGGCGGCGCCACCGTCGACGAGGTGCGCTTCACGATCCGCTGAGCGGCCGCCGCCCGGATCGATGACCCGGGCGCCAGGCTGCGATCAGAGCAGATCGCCGCCGCAGGCCGATGCGGTGGTGCCGGTACGCTCATACGCCTTGATGACGTTGCGGCCGACCGTCCAGCGGTGGACCTCGTCCGGGCCGTCGACCAGCCGCTGCGAGCGGATATGGGTGTACCAGGCGGCGAGCGGGGTATCGAGGCTGAAGCCAAGCGCGCCGTGCAGCTGGATCGCGGTGTCGACCACCTGATGCACCATGTTCGCAAGGAAGATCTTGGCGATCGAATTTTCCTGCCGGATATCGTCGCCGCGCTCCGCCTTGTAGGCGATGTGGAGCAGCATCAGCCGCGCCTTGTAGATTTCCGCCGCGCAATCGGCGAGCATCCACTGGACACCCTGCCGCTCCTTCAGGAGCTTGCCGAACGTCTCGCGCTGGATGACGTGCGCGGTGGCGAGGTCGAGCGCGCGCTGCGCCATCGACACATTGTGCATGCCATGGCGCAGGCGGCCGTAGGCGAGGCGATGCTGGCCCATGTTGAAGCCATTGCCCTCGCCGCCGAGCAGATCCTCGGCCGGGACGACGAGATCCTTGATCTCGACCTCCGAATGGCCGCCGCCGAGGATTTCGGTCAGCGGGCCGTGCACTGCCATGGTCTCAATATCGCGGAGGATCTTATAGCCGGGGTTGGGCAGTTCGACGATGAAGGTCGAATAGCGCTGATGGCGCGGCGCGTCGGGATCGGTCATCGCCATGACGAGCGCGATGTCGGCGACGCTGGCGGCGGAGGAGAACCACTTCTCGCCGTTCAGCACGTAATTTTCGTTGCCGTCCTTCACCGCGCGGGTCTGCATGCCGGTGGCGTCGGCGCCTGCCGCCTTCTCGGTCATCGAATAGCAGATGCGCTTCTCGCCGTTGAGCAGCGGCTTGAGATACTTCTCCTTCTGATGCTCGGTGCCGTGCGCCAGCAGCGTCATCATCGTCGCGTCATCGGGGCCTTGCGTGTTCATCGACAGCGCGCCGAGATGGCTTTCGCCAAGCTCCATCTGGACGAGAGCGTTGGCGAGCGGCCCAAGCCCCATGCCGCCATATTCCTTGGGGATGAACGGACACCACAGGCCCTGCGCACGCGCCTTGGCGCGCAGTTCATTGAGGACCGTCTTGTAATCCTCGCCCGCGACCAGCCGCTTTTCAGCGGGCTTGCATTCGTCATGCACCCATTGGCGCACCCGCTCGCGGATCGCCTTGGCCTCGGCCGGGATTTCGAAATCGATCGACATGTGATCACTCTCCTGATGGGGTGCCCGGGCTTGTCGCCGGTGCTTATTCCTTCATCGCCGCAGCGGCCTTAATGAGATCGGGCGCGTTGGGCGATCGCATCGCGACATTGCCCTGCTGCCCGGCCTTGAGCGCGGCGGCGGCGCCTTCGTGCGACATGATCTTGGACAGGACGGCCTGGCCCGCGCGCTCGAAGGCGTCGCGGTGGTCGACGACATATTGGCGCGAGGTGCGATAGCCCTCGAGCAGGCCGTGGATTTCGGGGATGACGTAGCGCGCGACGAGATCCCAGCTTTTCGCGGTATTTTCGCGGTTCGCCCAGTCATGGACGAAGCCGAGCACGGTACCGAAGCCGCCGGCCGAGGCGTGAAGCTTGCGGATCGCGGCAACGAGATCATCGGGCGTGCCGATCACCGCGGCAGCGCCATCGACGAAGGCCGTCAGGTCGACCGCCTCGTCGGGCGAGGCGAAGGGCTTGGCGCCCGGGCGCATCAGCGTGCCGACGGTATATTCATTGTGCCATTTCATGAGGCCGGCGCCGGCCTGGGCGCGGGCCTCCTCGCGCGTTTCGGCGATGTGCCAGCTCATCAGCACGCGCCAATTGTCGCGGCTGACCGTCTTGCCGGACTTGGCGGCGGCCTGTTCGGCAAAGCCCCATTGCGTCGGCAGCGCGGCGAGCCCGGCGTCGGAATTGGACCCGATCGAGAGCGCGCCGATGCCGTACTTCCCCGCCAGCGTCATGCCCGACGGGCTGATCGAGGAAGCGACGACGAACGGCATGTCCTCCTGCAGCGGGAACAGCTGAAGCCGCGCATCCTTCAGCGTGAACCAGTCGCTTTCATGGGTGACGCGCTCGCCCGCGAACAGCCGGCGGATGACGCCGATCGCCTCGTCCTGCCGATCGCGCTGGGTCATCGGATCGATGCCGAGCATGTATGCGTCGGACGGCAGCGCGCCGGGGCCGGTGCCGAAGATCACACGCCCGCGCGTCATGTGATCGAGCTGGACGATGCGCTGCGCGACGTTGAACGGGTGGTGATAGGGCAGCGAGACGACGCCCGTGCCGAGGCGAATGCGCTGGGTATGTTCGCCGACCGCGGCGAGGAACAGCTCGGGCGAGGCGATCACTTCCCAGCCGGTCGAGTGATGCTCGCCGACCCAGAATTCATCATAGCCGAGTTCATCGAGATGCTTGGCGAGGCGAATGTCCTCGCGCATCTGCAGCATCGGATGCTCGCCGATAGGATGATGGGGTGCGAGAAATGCGCCGAACTTCAACCGAGCCATGACCAGCCTTTCGAACCGAACGGCGACCCGACGGTCCGGCATGGGCATTGAAATCCCAGGCGAACGATCCTGCCACCCTCTCCCGGACGCGCCGCATCGGCCCGCCCGCCAATTAAGTCTTATCGCTTAATTGAGGACGTGATCCGTGTTGCGCGGCCGCGTGTCAAGAACGGGGGCGTCGTTTTCGGGGAATGGGTAAGGCCAGCTTTGCGCGTCAGGCGCGCGGCGCGCACTCGTCTCCAGCAGGTGCGCCAGCACGCAGCAGCGCCTCCGCGGCCGCCGCCGGCACAGCCTCGCTGTACAGATAGCCTTGCGCATAATCACAGCCGCGCCGGGCGAGATATTCCGCTTGCTCGTCCTGCTCGACGCCCTCAGCAACGACCGCCATGTCGAGCCGCTTGGCGAGCGTGATGATCGCATCGACGATCGCGGCATCGTGCGACTCGGCGCGCAGGTTCGACACGAACGTCTTGTCGATCTTGATCACGTCGACCGGGAAGGTCTTGAGATGGGTCAGCGACGCATAGCCGGTACCGAAATCGTCGAGCGCGATGCGGAAGCCATGATCGTGGAAGGTGGCGAGCGTCGCCGCGAGCCGGTCGGTGTCGCGGCCCAGCAGCACGGTCTCGGTAATCTCAAGCTCGATCCGGTCGAACGGCACACCGCGCTGGCGGAAGGGGCGGGTGATGCGATCGACCAGCCCGTCGTGGCGGAACTCGGCGGGTGACAGATTGACGGCGACGGGCACAGGCGGCACCCCGCGGTCGATCCAGCGGCGCATGTCGTCCGCGATGCATCCCAGCATCCGGTCGCTCATCGCGATCGCCAGCCCCAGATCCTCGAATGCGGCGGCGATGGTGTCGGGCCCCTGCACGCCCAGCAGGTCGTCGCGCCAGCGCAGCAGCGCCTCCAGACCCACGATCCGACCGGTCGAGAGGCAGATCTTGGGCTGGTAATAAGGGACGACCAGCGCATCGCGCACCGCGACGCGCGCCACGTTCAGCATTGAGGTGCGGCGCTGTGCATCGGCGCGCATGGCCGGCTCGAACAAGGATATCTCACCACGGCGCTGCGCCTTGCCGACGTAGAGCGCGATATCGGCCGCTTTCAGCAATTCGTCGGCGGTGGTGCCGTGCGCGGGGAACAGCGCAGCGCCCGCGGTCGCCTGCGTGTCGCAGGTGTAGCCGTCGAACTCGAACGGCTGGCGCAGCCTCAGCAATGCGCGCGAGACATGCGCCTGGACGCGCTCGCCCGGCACGCCGCTCAGCAGCACGGCAAATTCATCGCCACCCAGCCGGCCGATCGCCGCGCGCGGCCCGAACGCCTGCTGCAGCCGCCGCGCGAAGGTCCGCAGCAGCATGTCGCCCGCGTCATGGCCGATCGTGTCGTTCATCTCCTTCAGATGATCGAGGTCGAGCAGGACCAGCGCCAATTGGCTGCCGGGCGGCGTTCCCGCCAGTGCCGCCTCAAGTTCTCCGGTGAAATGGCTGCGGTTGGGAATACCAGTCAGTGCGTCGTGCGTGGCGGTCCAGCGGATCCGTTCCTTGGCGGTACGCTCCTCGGTCACGTCGCGGATGGTGACGAGGATACGCTCCAGCCGCCCGGTCGACGCGCGGATGCGCCAGCCGCTGGTCTGCATCCACCGTTCCTCGAGGTCGCTGGGGCGGCGGATGCGCAAGGTCACGTCGAACTGCGCGCTGCTGTCCCCCGACCAGGCCGCCGTCGCCAGCGCCTGCAACAGATGACGGTCCTCGGGCACCACCACCGACATGGCGGTATCGAGCGAGGGCACGGTATGCGGCGACAGGCCCAGCATCTCCTTGAACTCGGCGGACCATTCGCGGCGCTGGTTCACCGCGTCATAATCCCAGATACCCAGCCCGGCCGCTTGCGCGGCGAGGCGGAACCGCTCCTCGCTGTCACGCAGGGCCTGTTCGGTGATCCGCTGTTCGTGAATGTCCTCCAGCGTACCGTACCAGCGCATCACCTCCCCGGCGGCATCGGTGCGCGGCGCGGCGCGGGCCCGGAACCAGCGCGGCGATCCCTGGCACAACAGGCGATAGGTCAGGTCGATCGGCTCGCCTGTGTCGACCGCCCGCCGCCACGCGCGCTGCGTGCGCTCGACATCATCGGGATGGATCGCGTCGAGCCAGGAATCGCGTGTTGCATCATAGGGATCGACGCCGGTGATCTCCGACCAGCGCGGGCTGATCTCGACCACCGCTCCGTGGGCATCGGCCGACCAGGCGATCTGCGGGGCGAGTTCCACCGTGTGGCGATAATGTTCCTCGCTCTCGCGCAGGCCCTGCTGCGCCTCGTAACGGGCGCCGATGTCGGATGCGACGGTGATGGTCGATTGCGGGCGACCCGCGGCATCCAGCACGAACGACACGTGGACGGCACACCAGGTCGCCGACCCGTCGGGGCGGATGTAGCGCTTCTCAATCTCGAACGGCTCTGCCCTGGCGAGCTGCTCCAAATACAGACGGCTCGACCTTTCCCGGTCGTCGGGGTGGGTGAACGCCTCGAACGGAAGCCCGGCCAGCTCGTCCGAAGAGCGGCCCACGATCGCGCAGAAGGCATCATTGACCAGCAGCACGCGCCGTTCGAGATCGCGATGGAGGATGCCGACGCGCGCCCGGCTGAGAACGATTTCCAGCCCGGCGCGGCTCGCCCCCGGCACGCTGCCCGGCCGGGCGCTCTCCGTCGCGGTCTCGGCAGGCGGATGCGCGCCCGGCCCGGTCAGCGGCGCTGAACCAGCACGCATCACCTGAGCCGACACATGTTGCACCCTCGAATGCTCCCCCCGATCGATTCGCCCAGCAACGGAATCGACGACCCTGATCTGCGACAAAGGAATTAAGCTACGGTAAAACCGCCAAATAACCTATGAAGTGTTGAACAAACGGTCAGCAACCTTATCGATCATTCAACTGCTGCGTTTGTCCGTCGCTGCCGGAATAGCCTGTCGCAGCAAATGTTCATGTGCACGCCTTCTTCTCGCTATCGGACGTGCGGTGGCCATCATGCAGCGATAAAGCACGGCGACAAAGGAGAGACGCGATGGAATATGTAAGGCTTGGCATGACGGGTCTTGAAATATCCCGGCTGTGCCTGGGATGCATGACCTATGGCGATCCGGCGCGCGGCAACCATGAATGGACGATCGACGAGCATCGCAGCCGGCCTTTGCTGCGCCAGGCATTCGAGGCGGGGATTACCTTCTTTGACACCGCCAACGTCTATTCCGACGGCAGTTCGGAGGAGATCGTTGGCCGCGCGGTACGCGAGTTCAGCCGGCGCGAGGATGTGGTGATCGCCACCAAGGTGCACGGCCGGATGCGGCCAGGCCCAAACGGCGCCGGGCTGAGCCGCAAGGCGATCATGCATGAGATCGACGCCAGCCTGATGCGGCTGGGGACCGATTATGTCGATCTCTACCAGATTCACCGGTTCGACCATGACACGCCGATCGAGGAAACGCTGGAGGCGCTGCACGACGTCGTGAAGGCGGGCAAGGCGCGCTACATCGGTGCCTCGTCCATGTATGCGTGGCAGTTCGCCACGATGCTCCACGTCGCCGAGGCGAACGGCTGGACCCGTTTCGTCAGCATGCAGAATTACTTGAACCTGCTGTACCGCGAGGAAGAGCGCGAGATGCTGCCGCTCTGCGCGGCGGAAGGCATCGGCGTCATCCCGTGGAGCCCGCTGGCGCGCGGGCGCCTGACCCGCGACTGGGATGAAAGCACGCCGCGGTCGGAGACCGACAAGTTCGGACAGACATTGTACCGGCGCACCGCCGAGGCGGATCGCACGGTCGTGGAGGCGGTGGCCAGGGTCGCCGCCGGGCGCGGCGTGCCGCGCGCGCAGATCGCGCTGGCCTGGGTGCTGGCGAAGCCTGAGGTGTCGGCGCCGATCGTCGGCGCGTCAAAGGTGGCACATCTGGAGGATGCGATCGCTGCGCTCGATATCGTGCTGAGCGATGCGGAGATCGCCGAACTCGAGGCGGCCTATGTGCCGCATGCTGTGGTCGGTTTCGCCTGAGGGACCGTTGCGGGCAAGGGCGGTGAACGCACCCCCGCCCGCGACGAGTTCAGACGGCGGCGGTGCGCGGCCGCGTCGCGCTGTGCCCGCCGGCGCGGAACAGGATATCGGCGGCGGTCGCCGGATCGATCCGTGCCGCATTGGTATCGACCGAGACGAACACGCCGCCCTGATGGATCCGGTCGCCATAATAAGCGGCATCCTCACGGCTGACGCCATGGTCGGTCATCACCTTTTCCAGGCCGCCCGCCGCACCGCCCAGCGCCGCGCCGGTGATCGCTGCACCGGGCACGGCCGATGCCGCGATCGCCCCGGCGCCGACCAGCGGACCAACGCCCGGGATAGCGAGCGCCGCAATACCCAGCAGCGTGCCGATGCCGGCGCCAGCGGCCACCTTGCCGACGAACTCCTGCGTGCCACCATCGTGGCCGGTCTCGTGGCCCTCCTCGTCATGGCGGGCGAGCAGCGAGATTGCGCTGTCGCTGACACCGCTCTGGCGCAGGTCGGACACGGCGCGCTCCGCCTCGTGGCGGCTGTCGAAGATCGCGGATACAATGGTCGTGCTCATCATCCCTCCATGTGCGTCAGCTGATGCAATGATGGGAAAGCCCGCCGGATCGCTGATCGTTCCGCGCGAATGAGGGTAAACAGAGACTTAACCAGATCTCACGGTCCATCCATGAAGCGAAGGATCGCCGACTGGCTGCCGCTGGCGATCATCGTCCCGTCCTGGGCGAACATGTGGATCGCGCCATGGCCGAAGCCGCGCGCCGCCGCGCTGATCCGCACGTCGCAAAGCACCCAGTCGGTCGGGACCAGCGTGGCCACGCGCATCGTGTTGTCGAGGCTGTTGCCACCGCCGCGCCGGCCGAACGCAACGGCGAGGCCGGAGGGCACGAAATCGGCAAAGATGGCGAGCAGGCTGGCGTCGATCGGCGATCCGTCGCGCGGGCGCATCCACAGCACCATGCGCCCGTCGGGTGAGGGCGTGCCATCGCGCGGCACCGCGCCATAGCGGCCGGGCGCGACGCGCACGTCGAGCCGGCTCATCAATGCCGCGTCCTGCGCCGGCCACATCTGCTGCGGCGAACATTCCTCGGGCGGGGGCATCTCGGGGGCCGCGATCCATTGATGCGCGGGCATGTTCTCGCGATCGCCCAGCGCCGCATTGACGCTGATGATCGGCTTTCCGGCGTCGGTGCCGGTGACGCGCACCTGGCTGATGTTGCGCCCGGCGGACAGCATCTCGACCTTGAGATCCAGCGTGTCGCCGATCCGCGCGTAGGAGATGAATTGCGCGCTGGACCAGATCACCCGCCGCCCGGTCGCGCGCTCCGCCGCGATCGTCGCCGCGCCCAGCCCGACGCCGCCGAACATGAAGACATTGCCCGGCGGGCCGACGCAGATCTGGTCGGTGATCGCGAGGCGGTAGCGGAGCGGATCGGGGGTATTTTCCACCTGGAGAAAGGAGGCTGGCGTGGCGCTGGCCGGGTGCGCGCTAGTGGCGACCTCCTGATGACCTTCGGAATGCAACGTCACGATCCTCCCCCGCACAGATGATGGTGCGACACCCGTAACTTCTGTTATGGGAGGCGCAAACAGAATCAGGAGAGAGACGCGATGAACTTCGACAGTGACTATCGCATGCTGATCGGCGGCGAGCTGGTGACCGGCTCCGCAACGCTTGACGTGGTCAATCCCGCCAACGAGGACGTGATCGCCAGCGTGCCCGACGCGACGCGCGAGGATCTCGACAAGGCGATTGCCGCGGCGCGCAAGGCATATCCCGGCTGGGCCGCGACGCCGATTGCCGAGCGCAAGGCGAAGCTCGCGGCGCTGGGGCAGGCGATCATGGCCAATGCCGATCCGCTGATGCGCCTGCTGACCAAGGAACAGGGCAAGCCGCACGCGGAATCGCAGGGCGAGGTGATGGGCGCAGGATACTGGCTGATGGCCGCCTCGCAGCTCGACCTGCCGGTGACCGTCAACGAGGATTCGGACGAACGCTACAGCGAGACGCGCCATGTGCCGCTGGGCGTGGTGGGGGCGATCGCGCCGTGGAATTTCCCGATGATCCTGGCGATGTTCAAGGTCGGCCCGGCGCTGCTCGCCGGCAATACGATGGTGCTGAAGCCATCGCCCTTCACCCCGCTGTCGACGCTGAAATTCGGTGAGCTGGCGGCGCAGCTGCTGCCGCCGGGCGTGCTCAATATCGTCACCGGCGGCGACGATCTGGGTCCGTGGATGACGAGCCATCCGGGCTTCGACAAGATCAGCTTCACCGGATCGACCGCCACCGGCAAGCGCGTGATGCAGTCCGCTGCACCGACGCTGAAGCGCGTGACGCTGGAGCTGGGCGGTAATGACGCGGCGATCGTAATGCCGGATGTGGACGTGGAAAAGGTGGCGGAGGAGCTGTTCTGGGCGGCGTTCCGCAACAACGGCCAGATCTGCATCGCGACCAAGCGGATGTACGTCCACAAGGACATCTACGATCAGCTGCGCGACGCATTGGTTGCTTATGCCAGGACGGTGAAGGTCGGCGATGGGTCCGAACAGGGCACGCAGATCGGCCCGATCAACAACAAGCAGCAATATGCCCGCGTGCTGGAGCTGATTCAGGATGCCAAGGACAAGGGCTACACGTTCCTGGTCGGCGGCGAGAAGGCCGATGTGCCGGGCTATTTCGTGCCGGTAACGATCCTCGACAATCCGCCGGAGGATGCGCGGATCGTGCAGGAGGAGCAGTTCGGCCCGGTGCTGCCGCTGCTGAAGTTCGACGATGTGGACGATGTCGTCGCGCGTGCCAACGCGACCGATTATGGCCTCGGCGGTTCGGTCTGGGGCAATGACGAGGACAAGGCGTTCGAGATCGCGCAGCGCATCGCCAGCGGCACCGTGTGGGTCAACGAGACGCAGCACCTGTCGCCGATGGCGGCGTTCGGCGGCATGAAGCAGTCTGGCGTCGGCGTCGAAGGCGGGATCGAGGGCCTGCTGGAATATACCAACACGCAGACGATCGTGCGCAAGAAGCGCAAGGAAGCCGTCGCGGCCTGACACTGTCGCTATCGTGCGGGCGGCAGCCGATCACTGGCGGCTGCCCGCGCCTGCTCTCGAATGCACAAGGACCTCATGATCGATCTTCTCGGCACCTGGACGTTGCTGTCCTGCGTCAGCCAGCGCGGCAGCGAGGAGCGCCGCACGTTCGGGAATCCCCCGGCGGGCCAGCTGCAATATACCGCCGACGGCCGCATGTCGGCGTTCCTGATGGACCCCGCCTGGGCGGCGGCGGGCGACCCGAAGGCCGACAGCTTCACCCAGTTCTTCTCCTATGCCGGCACCTGGCGGCGCGATGGCGAGCGGGTCACGCACGACATTTTGTTCGCCTCGCAACCGACGCGCGTCGGCACCACCTTCGTGCGGCTGATCGTGCCGCTGGGCGAGGACCGGATCGAGCTGGTGACCGAGCCGGAAGTCTCGAAATCCGGCCAGACCTATGTCACCCGGCTGACCTGGCAGCGGGTGGGGGCGGCAGGCTGATCAGGCGGCGGCGAGCGCGTTCAGCGTGTCCGTGACTCGCTGGCGCAATTCGGCGTCGCGGGTGATTTCCAGGATCGTGCCAAGGCTCGCGCGCGCTTTGGCGATGTCGCCATCGACCAGCTCCAGCCGCGCGCGCTGCCACCAGGCATGGGCATATTCGGGCGCGACCAGCGTCATCCGTTCATAGAGGGTCAGTGCGCGGCGGCCCTGGCCGGCCTGTTCGGCGCGGCTCGCCTGGTTCTGCAGCAGGCGGATCAGGATCGCGCGATTGGGCATGGCGCTGACATGTGTCACCGGGCCATTGTCGCTGGCGAAGGCGGTGGCCAATGCCGCCAGCCGCTCCGCATCGACGCGCGCCCCGCCGATGAACGGATCGATGATGACCGGCGCCACATCGGCCCCGACCAGCACCAGTACGTGGCCCGGAAAATCGAGGATCTCCGCACGCCAGCCCAGTCGGCGCGCTGCCGCGACATAGAGGATAGACAGGCTGATCGGCAGGCCGCGGCGGCGATCGATCACCCGGATCAGATCGGCATTGGCCGGATCGTCATAGGTCTGGTCGTCTCCGATGAAGCCAAACTCGTCGCCCAGCACCGTCTGCAACGCCGCGGCCTGTTCGGCGGCGTCCTCGCGATCCTCGCCGATCCGCTCCAGCCCCGCGGTGATCGCGTCGAGGACGCGATCATAGGGGTCGAGATCAACCTCCGGCTGGTCCAGCCGGGCGAGCGCGAGCGCGGCTTCGTCCAGCACGATGTCCTCATCATCGATCAGGCCCAGGCGGTTCACGTCGTCGTCCATGATGGCAACATGGGGATGCAAGGCCCCCGCTGCAAAGCCGACGGGGCGGCGGCGGGTGAACGCTCGGCCGCGCGCACAACGATGTGCGGGTCCACGCGCACGGCTTGTCCCATCTTCATGCATCGTATCGCAGGATTGGGCGATCGGCGGATTCCCGTGCGGAGCAATTTAGGTTAGGTCGCGTTAAATCTTTCGAACGCCGACCGTATTTATCCCCGGCATGCAGGATCTTGCTCTGACGATGTTGGATTTTTCGCCGCAGGGTCTCCGCCACGGCAATGGACGTGCCAGGGTTGTGGAGAGGTCGTGCGCCGATCTGGTTGCCGCAAAGGACTGGTCGCAAACCCCGCTTGGCCCACTCGACGGCTGGCCGCACAGCCTGCGCAGCGCCACCGCCCTCCTGCTGCGCTCCCCCGTGCCGATCGTGATGCTGTGGGGCGAAGAGGGCGTCATGCTCTACAATGACGCTTATTCGGTGTTCGCCGGTGGCAGGCACCCCGACCTGCTCGGCTCCAACGTGCGCGAGGGCTGGCCGGAGGTCGCCGATTTCAACGACAATGTCATGCGGGTGTGCTTGGCCGGGCGCACCCTCCATTATCGCGACCAGGAACTGACGCTCAATCGCAACGGCCGGCCCGAAAAGGTCTGGATGGACCTCGATTACTCGCCGGTGCCCGATGAAAGCGGCCGGCCCGCCGGGGTGATCTGCATCCTCGCCGAGACGACCGAGCGGGTGGCGGCGGAGCGGCGCAGCCAGTTCCTCCTGTCCATGTCGGACGAATTGCGCACGCTTCGCACGCCGGCGGAGATCACCCGTGCAGCCTCGGTGCGACTGGGTGAATGGCTGGGCGCGAGCCGCGTATTCTATGCCGAGATCGACCACGGCATGATGACCGTGACCGATGATTATCATCATGGCGTAGCGACGATCGTCGGGCGTCATTCGCTCGTGTCGTTCGGCGACGACCTCCTCAACGCCTATCAGATCGGTACCCCCGTGGTGGTGCGTGACGTGCCCGACGACGATCGGCTCAGCGATGGCGCGCGCGCCGGGCTGACCGATCGGCAGGTGGGTGCCTTCATCGACGTGGTGCTGTTCGAGGGCGAGCAATGGGTCGGCCTGGTGGCGGTGCAGAGCGCGACGCCACGCGCCTGGACCCCGGCCGAGGAAAGCCTGGTGCAGGAGGTGGGTGAGCGCGTCAAAAGCGCCATTGAGCGCGCCCGCGCCGAACTCGCGCTGCGCGAGCTGAACGAGACGCTGGAGGCGCAGGTCGCGCTGCGCTCCGCCGAGAGTAACCGGCTGTGGAACCTGTCGCAGGACATGCTGGCGCGGGCTGACTATCAGGGGATGATGTCCGCGGTCAGCCCTGCCTGGACTCAGGTGCTGGGCTGGAGCGAGGATGAGCTGCTGTCGCGCGGCTATGCGACCTTCATGCATGACGAGGATACCGGCCCGACCCTCGCGGCGATCGCCCACATGGCCAGGACGCGCAGTGCGGCGCGGTTCCAGAACAGGATCGCGACGCGCGACGGCGGTTGGAGGCACATCGAGTGGACCGTCGCGCCCGAACCCGACGGGGTCAATTTCATCGCCGTCGGCCGCGACCTCAGCGAGACCAAGGCGCGCGAGGCGGAGCTGGAGATTGCGCAGGAGGCATTGCGCCAGAGCCAGAAGATGGAGGCGATGGGCAGCTTGACCGGCGGTGTCGCGCATGATTTCAATAACCTGCTCACCCCAATCATCGGCTCGCTCGACATGCTCGTCCGCCACGGCGTCGGTAGCGATCGCGAGCGGCGGCTGATCAACGGCGCGCTGCAATCGGCCGAGCGCGCCAAGACCCTGGTGCAGCGCCTGCTCGCCTTCGCCCGGCGCCAGCCCTTGAAGGTGACCGCGGTCGATGTCGGCCGGGTGGTCGAGGGAATGATGGGGCTGATGCGCTCCACCTTGGGGCCGACGGTGGAGCTGCGCACCGATCTCGCCGCCGAGCTTCCCCCCGCGATGGCGGACGCAAACCAGCTCGAGATGGCGCTCCTCAACCTGGCGGTGAATGCCCGCGACGCCATGCCGGACGGCGGCCAGCTGACGATCGCGGCGCATCCCGACAAGGTTCGCGCTGATCGCCCCGGCGGACTGCCGACGGGGCGCTATGTTCGGCTGAGCGTGATCGACACCGGCACCGGCATGGATGCGGAGACGGTGAAGCGCGCGATCGAGCCCTTCTTCTCGACGAAGGGGGTGGGCAAGGGGACCGGGCTGGGCCTCTCGATGGTGCACGGCCTTGCCGCGCAGCTGGGCGGCGAACTGACGATCGACAGCACGCCGGGCCAGGGCACTACGATCACCCTGTGGTTGCCCATGAGCGCCAGCGAGGCGGATCTCAGCGCCCCAACGCTTCACCTACCGACCCAAGGCACCGCGCTCGGCACCGTGCTGGTCGTGGACGATGAGGATCTGGTGCGGATGAGCACCGCCGACATGCTGGTCGACCTTGGCTACAAGGTGGTGGAGGCGCGCTCCGCCGAAGGGGCGCTGACCTTGGTCAACGGCGGGCTCGAACCCGATGTGGTCGTCACCGATCACTTGATGCCGGGGATGAGCGGCGCGCAGCTGGCCCATGCCTTGACGACGCTTCGTCCCGGGCTGCCGGTGCTGATCGTGTCGGGCTATGCCGAGGAGGAGGGGATCGACGCCAGCCTGCCGCGCCTGACCAAGCCGTTCCGTGCGGCGGAGCTTGCCGCCAGCCTGATGGCGCTGTCGCCGACCGGGCTGAGCCACGCGGTGCATTGAGCGCCGCGCAACCGGCCGCGCCTCTGCCGTTCAATCGCGGCGCGCTACCCGGGTGCGTGTCGCCAGCGCCATCAGCCGCAGCAGCGCGGGCGCGCGTGACACCGCCGCCACCATCGGCGTCGCCAGCGCAGGGCGCTCTGCCACGCCCCTGATGATCGCGGCGAGGCCGATCGGCCGGCGCAACGCCGTGCGGAAGCTCGCCTGCCAGTTCGGCGCCGCCGCCGCACCCCCGCGCACATAGGCCCGTGCGGCGTCGCTGCCGCTGGTGATCGCGATGGCCAGCCCTTCGCCGGCAAGTGACGGGATCACGCCGGCCTGATCGCCTAGTCGGAACAGCCCCGCCGGCCCCGCTGGCGTCCGCCAGCCATAAGGAACGTTGGCCACCGCATCGATGATGGGGCTGTCGAGGTGCCCCAGCCGGTCGCCGAGCGCAGGAAGCTCGTCGCCGATCGCGCGAAGCAGCGCGGCCGGATCGCCCGCCATGCGCAGCCGCGACCGCCGGACTGCGAGGCACAGGTTCACGCTGCCGTCCTCCTGCCGCACCGCGCCGGCATAGCCGCGATCGAAGAGGTGCAGCTCGACCGCGTCGCCGACCAGCCGGTCGAGCGCGGGTGAGGCGGCAAGGCGCAGGCGCAGCCCCAGCGCGGGATCGTCGCCGCGTGCAGCCGCCGGGCGCGGCAGGCCGCGAACGTCATGCTTGCCGCTGGCCAGGAACAGCGCGTCATGCCCGATCGTCGCGCCATCGTCGGTGCGGACGCCGCCTGCGATGCTGCGTACCGCCACGCCGCGCTCCACCGCTGCGCCCAGCGCGCGCGCGCGGTCCAGCATCACCGTGTCGAGCCGATAACGCGAGACGCCAAGGGCGGGACGCGGCAGGCGCGCCTCCGCCACGCGGGTCGCGGTCAGCACCCGCACGCGGGTCACTCGCGCCGGGCCCAGCGCCGCCTCATCCACACCCAGTCGTTGCAGCTCGGCCAACGTTCGCCAGCTGAGAAACCCGCCGCACAAGGCGTCGCCCGTCTCGCGGCTGCGCTCCACCAGGAGGTGCGGCGCACCGGCCCGCGCCAGCACGATCGCGGCGGCGGCGCCTGCGGGCCCACCGCCGACGATCAGCGCTGGCGTTCGACGCACAGCCGGAACGGGAACTGGCGCGCGACCCGCGCCTGGGTGACGCCCGCCTCGGCCAGGATCGGCGCCCATTCCCTCGGACGATAGCTGCGCGCGATCGACAGGCGGCCGTCGTGCCGGACGATCGGATGCCAGCCGAACGCACGCGCCAGCAATGGATAGCCGAGGTGCGACAGCCGGTGGCGATGCAGGTCGTTGACGATCCAGCCGACGCGCGCCTCGCTTTCCATGAAGCCAAGGAAGGCGACGAGCTGATCGTGTGTCATGTGATGCGCGACGAGGCTGGAAATGACGAAATCCCACTTTTGCCCCGCCAGATCGGCATAGTCGCCCGTGATCCAGGTGATCGGCAGCTCGGCCGGCGTATGGGCCCGCGCCGCCGCCTCGCTGCGCGGGTTGAGATCGACGCCGGTGAGATCAAGGGCAATGCCGCGTCGTGCGCCCCAGCGGGCGATGTGCCGCAGCATGTCGCCATCGCCGAACCCCACGTCGAGAACGCGATAGCGTCGTCCCGGCCGGGCCGTGCGCGCGAGGAAGCGCAGCGTCGGCCGCGCGGCGAGCGTCACGACGTTCACCCTCGCCAGGTCGCGCACCACGGCGGCGTAGATGGCGGGATCGAGATCCTCGGCATCCATCAGCTCCTCCGCCTCGGCGCGCTGCGCCAGCGATCCGCCAAGCCAGGCACGACCCGGCGCGTGCGGGCTCCCCAGGAGCGTGCGAGCGTCGGTCATGCCGCGCTTCGGAAGTGGAAGCCCTCGGCGGCAAGGCCAGGCCCGAACGCCATGGCGACGCCGTGATCGACCGGCTCACCCTGAAGCAACCGCGCGAGCACGAACATCAGTGTCGCCGATGACATGTTGCCTGCCTCCGCAAGCACGTTGCGCGATGGCGCCAGCGCGTCCTCGGCCAGCCCCAGCGAATGTTCCACCGCGTCGAGGATCGAGCGGCCGCCGGCGTGAACCGCCCAGCGATCGACCGGCCGCGCGCCAGTGATCGTCGCGCGCAGCGCCGGCTCCGCCAATGCCGTGGCAATGCGGCCGGGCACCTCGCCCGACAGATGCATGGCAAAGCCCTGGTCGGTGATGTTCCAGCGGATCAGCTCCGCCGCGCCGGGCAGCGTGGTGGCGAAGGGTGCCTCGATCGTGAACCCGCCGGGCTCGGCCGAGACGAGCGCCGCGGCAGCGCCGTCGCCGAACTGGAGCATCGCCAGCAGCGGCTCCAGCGCCTGCGACGCCTGGAGGTGGAGAGTCGACAATTCCACCGTCACGACCAGCACGCGCGCGTCAGGATCGGATCGCACGATGTGCCGCGCGGATCGCAGCGCCACCACCGCGGCATAACAACCCATGAAGCCGACCAGCAGCCGCTCGACCGATGGCGACAGCTCCAGCCGCGCGGCGATGATCTGGTCGATCCCCGGCGCGACGAAGCCGGTGCAGCTGGCGACCACCAGATGGGTGATTCCGTCCAGCGGCTGCTGCTGCGCGAGCTGCTCGATCGCCCGCAAGGCCAGCGCAGGCGCCGCCTGGGCATATAGCGTCATGCGCGCGGCAGTGCCGGGGTGCGGCTCGGCCGCGTAGAAGCCGCCTTCGGCCACCGGGGAGCCGGGGGCGAGCGGCAGCACCGACCAGCGATGCGCAATGCCTGAGCGCGCCGACATGCGATCGAACAGTCGCGCCTCCCGCTCGGGCAGCCGCTGGCGCGCCCAGTCGACAAAGGCGGCGTGAATATCCTGATCGGGCACGGCGGTCCCGATCGCCTGGATGGTCGCATGCACGAAAACCGGGTCCTCTTCGCGCCGTCAACGCGCGGCATGGGCAATCGGCACCAACACTGATCGCCCGTCAATCGATCATTGGCCAACGGGTTGTTCGCTCCGCCCGCGCCATTACCTTGTGCGCAACCGGTCGCGCGGCGCGGGCGCTCTCTGCTCGCGCCGCCCGCCCGCCACGATCACCTTTCAAGGAGACCTTTGTGCCTGTCGAAACGCTGCTTCAACCAATGACCCTGACGCGCGGACCGGCGTGGAAGAACCGCTTCATGCTCGCACCGCTGACCAACCAGCAGAGCCACGCGGACGGCCGGCTGTCCGAGGAGGAAGCGCGCTGGCTGACGATGCATGCCACCGGCGGCTTCGCGCTGACCATGACCGCCGCCGCGCATGTGGCAAAGGGCGGGCAGGGCTTCGAAGGGCAGCTCGGCGTCTTCAGCGACGATCATTTGGAGGGGCTGACCCGGTTGGCCGACGCGATCCGGGCCGAAGGATCGGTATCGTCGGTCCAGCTTCACCATGCCGGCAATCGCTCGCCCAAGGAACTGGTCGGTACGCCGGTCTGCCCGTCGGACGATCCCGAGACCGGCGCGCGCGGGCTGACCACCGCCGAGACCGAGCAGGTGCGCGATGACTTCATCGCCGCCGCGAAGCGTGCCGAGCGGGCGGGCTTCGACGGGGTCGAGGTGCATGGCGCGCACGGTTATATCCTCGCGCAATATCTCTCGCCGGAGATCAACCGCCGCGACGATCGCTACGGCGGCAGCCTGGAAAACCGGGCGCGGCTGATCTTCGAGATCATCGACGGCATCCGCGCGGCCTGCCGGCCGGACTTCCAGCTGGGCCTGCGCCTGTCGCCGGAGCGGTTCGGCCTGAAGATGGCCGAGGTGCGCGACGTCGCTGCCGAGGTGCTGAAGCGTGGCGACGTGGATTATCTCGACATGTCGCTGTGGGACGTGAGCAAGGAGCCGGTCGAGGCCGAGCATCAGGGACGGTCGCTGCTGAGCTATTTCACCGATCTGCCGCGCGGCGACGTGCGGCTCGGTGCGGCGGGCAAGGTGATGACGGCGCGCGACGCCGCCGGGGTGATCGATGCCGGTTGCGATTTCGCGGTGATCGGCCGCGGCGCGATCCTGCGGCACGATTTCCCCAATCGCGTGGCGCAGGACGCCGATTATCGCTCGCCGCCGATCCCGGTCAGCACCCAGCATCTGCTGGACGAGGGGCTGAGCCCGCAGTTTGTCACCTACATGCGCAACTGGCCCGGCTTCGTGGAGAGCGAAGCCGCGGAATGATGTGGCGGGGAGGCGACGCCGACTCGCCTCCCCGTTCCTTTCTCAGCGGTGGAAAGGCGCCTGGCTTGGTAAGCGTCGCGACTCCGGCAATCGGACGCCCTCCGTCTCGTTTTCCGCACCGCGCCGCCGCGATGTTCGCACTGCGACCATCTGAACGTAGAGGAGACTCGATGCCGCGGCATCCGTGGTCGCGGCTATTGCAAATGGCGGGGCAGCAGCACTGGATCTGTCCCGATCTACTGGCCTACTAAAAGTGCTGACCGGCTGTTTGGCGGGGCTGGCACAAGTCCACCGCCATCATCTAAGGCCATGTAAACAATAGAATTGGCACATCTTACTCTGCTGCACAGGGCGAAGTTTCCTCCAGACCGCCGCCGCACGCCCCGCCGCATAACAAGTTGCACCTGAAACAACCCCGGCGTGATAGCCGCACGCCGGATCATCCACGCCAGCAAAGTATAACCTGTAGTTCTGCTAGGTAAACTTTAGTTCGCTATGCGAATAAAAGTTGACAAGGCGGATGGCTATGGCAATCCCCGTGTTGCGACGCAGCGGGAGTGGGTCGGGGCATTTTGGGGGGTTGGACATGCGAGGGAAATTCGCGGTCGGCGCTGCGATGGCAGCGCTGGCAACGGCACCGTGTGCGCTTCAGGCAGAGGATTTTCGCGTCGAGCTTTCCGCGCCGGCCGCCAAGGAGGCGCCCTACGAGGGCCGCGTCATCCTGGTGCTCGCCGCCGACGACAAGAGCGAGCCGCGCTTCCAGGTCGATGCCAGCCACGACGCCGCACAGGTGTTCGGCATCCCGGTCGAGGGGTTCCGCAACGGCCAGGCCCGCGTCGTCGGCAAGGACGTGCTCGGCTATCCGGGTCGCAGCCTCGCCGATGTGCCGGCCGGCACCTACACGGTGCAGGCGGTCCTCCATAAATACGACACGTTCAAGCTGGGCAACGGCAAGGTGGTGAAGCTGCCAGCCGCACGCGGTGCGGGGCAGAACTGGCGCAAGGAGCCGGGCAACATCATCAGCAAGCCGATGAAGGTGAACTTCGATCCCAAGCGCCCCGGTGAGATCAAGGTCGCGCTGACCGAGGTGATCGGCCCGGTAGAAGAGCCCAAGGACACCGAATTCGTCCGGCACTTCAAGTTCAAGTCGGAACGCCTGTCAAAATTCTGGGGTCGCGACGTCTATATGCGCGGCCACGTGCTGGTCCCGAAGGATTTCGACAAGCACCCCGAGGCGAAATATCCGCTCGCGATCTTCCACGGGCATTTCCCCGAGGATTTCGGCGGTTTCCGCACCACGCCGCCTGATGCGGACATCAAGTGCGAGCCCAGCAAGCGCTTCAAGAACGAAACCTGCTACGCCCGGACGGAGCAGCAGGAAGCGTATGACTTCTACCAGAAGTGGATCTCGCCCGATTTCCCGCGAATGCTGATCGTCGAGATCGACCATTCGAACCCCTATTACGATGACAGCTATGCGGTGAACTCCGCCAACATCGGCCCCTATGGCGATGCCATCACCTATGACTTCATCCCCGCGCTGGAGAAGAAGTTCCGCGGGATCGGCCAGGGCTGGGCGCGCTTCCTGTACGGCGGATCGACCGGCGGCTGGGAAGCGCTGGCGGCGCAGGTCTTCTATCCGGACGAATATAACGGCGCCTTTGCCGCCTGCCCGGATCCGATCGATTTCCGTCAGACGATGGTGACGGACATCTACAAGGACAAGAACGCCTATTTCTGGACCGGCCCGTTCGGGAAGGTCTCGAAGCCGGGCAAGCGCGATTACCTCGGCCATCTGTCGCACACGATCGAGGACGAGAACCGGCTGGAGCTGGTGCTGGGCGACAAGACGCGTTCGGGCGGCCAGTGGGACGTGTGGGAAGCGGTCTATTCGCCGATGGGCGAGGACGGCTATCCCAAGCGGATCTGGAACAAGGCGACCGGCGAGATCGATCCCAGCGTCGCCGCCTACTGGCGAGAAAATTACGACATGCGCCACATCCTGGAGCGCGACTGGCAGAAGCTGGCGCCAAAGCTGCAGGGCAAGATCCACATCTATGTCGGCGACATGGACAATTTCTATCTGAACAACGCCGTTTATCTGATGGAAGATTTCCTGAAGAAAGCGCAGCCCGCTTATGGTGGCGAGATCCTTTATGGTGATCGCGACGAGCATTGCTGGAACGGCGATCCGACGCAGCCCAATTCCATCGGACGGCTGCGCTATAACTGGATGTACGTGCCCAAGATCCTGAAGCGGATCGAGGCGGCGGCACCCAAGGGCGCTGACCTGACGAGCTGGCGCTACAAGTAAGGCACTGGCCGCGTCGCTGGCGGGGGCCGGCGGCGCGCGCCCATCTTCAACGAAAATCGATAAAATTCAGGGAGTCAGATGATGACGAACAGGTCACACTTGCGTCAATTCCTGCTGTGCTCGGCGGTCATGCTAGGCGGCGTCGCCACGCCCGCGATGGCGCAGGACAGCATTGCCGAGGCCGCCGGCCCGATGGACGATGGCGAAATCGTCATCACCGGCTCGCGCATCCGCTCGCCCAACCTGGAAAGCGTCAGCCCGGTGACCACTGTGTCGTCGGAGGAATTCGCGGTGCGCGGCACCGTGCGCACCGAGGATCTCGTCAACCAGCTGCCGCAGGTGTTCGCGGCGCAGGGCGCGGCCAATTCGAACGAGGCGACCGGCACCGCGCAGGTCGACCTTCGCGGCCTCAGCCCGTCGCGCACGTTGGTGCTGATCAACGGCCGCCGCCTGCCTTATGGTTCGCCCAAGAACATCCCGTCCGACTTGAACCAGGTGCCCACCCCGCTGATCCAGTCGGTCGAGGTGCTGACCGGCGGCGCATCGGCGGTCTATGGTTCGGACGCGATCGCGGGCGTCGTCAATTTCAAGCTGCTGGAGAATTTCAGCGGCATCCGCTTCTCCGGCAGCATCGCCGGTTTCCAGCACAACAACAATGACGAGGGGCTGCGCGACCTGCTCGACCGCAACAACCAGGCGGTGCCGGGCGCGTATCTGAAGCCGGACAAGAGCGTCTGGAACGGCTTCACCACCGAATTGTCGGCCGTCGTCGGCGGCAACATCGACGATGATCGCGGCAACGTCACCGCCTATGCGACCTATCGCAAGGTCAATCCGATCCTGCAGAAGGATTATGATTACAGCGCCTGCGCCCTGGGCGCGACGGGCCCGGGCGGCAATGCCTTCTCGTGCAGCGGCTCGGCGACCAACGATCCGGCGAACTTCACCAACGCCGGCCGCATCCCCGGCCTGCCGACCTCGTTCCGCGCCACCCGCGACGGCCAGTTCGTGCCGGGCACGCAGACCTACAATTTCGCGCCCTACAATTACTACCAGCGCCCGGACGAGCGTTACTCCTTCGGCGCCAACGCGCATTATGAAGTGAACGACAATTTCGTCCCCTATCTCGAACTGTCGTTCATGGAGGATCGCTCGGTCGCGCAGATCGCGCCGGGCACCAACAGTGCGGGCATCACCGTGGGCGCGGGCAGCATCAGCGGCATCAACTGCGACAACCCGTTCCTCAGCGCGCAGCAGGCGAACTTCCTGTGCACCAGCCGCGGCCTGTCGACCGGCAGCATCTATGACGCGGCGGGCAATTATGTCGGGCCGCAGTCGGTGGCGAACGGCGTGCTGGTCGCGCGCCGCAACGTCGAGGGCGGCAACCGCCAGGACGACATCACGCACCAGAGCTACCGCATCGTGCTGGGCGCGCGCGGCGACATCGCCGGGCCGTTCAAATATGATGTCTACGGCATCTATTCGAAGGTGAATTACCGCAGCCGCTTCTCGGGCGACGCTAACCGCCAGCGGACCGCCAATGCGTTCAACGCGGTGCGCAATTCGGCCGGGCAGATCGTCTGCGCGATCAACGCCGATGCCAACCCGAACAACAATGACGCGCGCTGCTCGCCGCTCAACTATTTCAGTGGTGCGGCCAGCCAGGATGCGGTGGATTATGTCGCCGAGGTGAAGTCGATCACCGGCGACACCAACCTCGTCAACATCGTCGCAGCGGTGGACGGCGACCTTGGCGAATGGGGCTTCACCTCGCCCTTCGCCAACAGTGGCGTCGCGGTCGCGTTCGGCTATGAATATCGCAAGAACTCGGTCGATTACCAGCCGGACGAAATCTACCAGGCGGCCGCCAGCCCCGAACTGCCGATCAACGGCTCGGTCGCGGTGAAGGAATTCTTCGGCGAATTGATCGTGCCGCTGGTCGAACAGAAGCCGTTCTTCCACAGCCTGTCGTTCGAAGGCGCCTATCGCTATTCGGATTATGACAGCGGCTTCAAGACCGACACGTACAAGCTGGGGCTGAACTGGTCGCCGGTGCGCGATTTCCGCTTCCGCGGGTCGTACCAGCGCGCGGTGCGTGCGCCCAACGTGATCGAGCTGTTCTCCAGCCAGCAATTGTTCGAGGTCGAACTGACCGAGAATGCCAATGGCTCGTTCGATCCGTGCTCGGGCGCGGTGCCGATTGCGACCTTCGCGCAATGCGCCCGTACCGGCGTGACGGCGGGCCAATATGGCAACATCGTCGACAATCCGGCCGGCCAGTTCAACTCGCTGATCGGTGGCAATCCGGCGCTCGATCCGGAAACCGCCAAGACGCTGTCGCTGGGCGCGGTGTTCGAGCCGCGCTTCGTGCCCGGCCTCGTCATCTCGGTCGATTATTTCGACATCAAGGTCGAGAACCTCGTCGGCAGCGTCAATCCGAACCTGTCGATCGCCAACTGCCTGGCGAATGGCGACCCGTATTTCTGCAGCCTGATCCAGCGCAGCCCCGACAGCGGATCGCTGTGGCAGGGCGAGAACGGCTATTTCCGCCGCTTCAACGTCAACACCGGATCGCTGCAGACGAAGGGCGTCGACGTGGTCGTCGATTACCGCCTGAACCTGAACGATCTGGGCATCAACGCCGGTCGCCTCAGCTTCAACCTGGTCGGCACCTATCTCGACTCCTACAAGACGGTGCCGCTGCCCAATTCGCCGCAGGCCGACGTGTATGAATGCGCCGGTCTCTATGCCGGCCTGTGCGGTCGTCCGCGGCCGGAATGGCGCCACAAGTTCATGACCACCTGGGCACCGGCCGACCGGTTCAGCCTGACGGGGACGTGGCGTTATGTGTCGTCGGTGAAGATCGCGCAGACCAGCAGCCAGCCGGCGCTGACCGGCAGCTTCTCCGAAGTGAACCGCGAACTGGGTTCGCGCAGCTACTTCGATCTCGCCGCCGCATTCCAGGTGCGCAAGGACCTGACCTTCCGCGCCGGTGTGAACAATCTGTTCGACAAGGATCCGCCGCTCACCACCACCGCGGCGATCGAGGACGGCGGCAACGGCAATACCTACCCGCAGTTCTACGATGCGACCGGGCGTTATTTCTTCCTCAGCGCGTCGGTTGGCTTCTAAGGAACATTGCCAATGGCCGGAGGCGCGCTGTAGCGCCTCCGGCATCTTTCGTGGGTGGGGAATTGTTATGAAATTGCGTTGGTGTGCCGGTGCCGCGATGGCGCTTGTCCTCTCCTCTGTCGCCGTGACGGCTTCGGCCGCACCCGTGACGGACGCCGACCGGGCGATGGCACGCCAGATGCTGGAGGAGGCGATCGCCATCCCGACCGCCAAGGGTCGCGGGCAGGTGCCGACGCTGATCGAGAATTATTCCAGGCGGCTGCGTGAGGCCGGCTTCACCGCCGACGAGATCATGACCGTGCCGGTCGAGATCGACGGCGAAAAGACCGCCGGGCTGGTCGTCCGCTACGCCGGGCGCAACGCCAAGGCGAAGCCGATCGCGTTCCTCGGCCATATGGACGTGGTCGACGCGCTGAAGGAAAACTGGTCGACCGACCCCTATGTGCCGACCGAGAAGGACGGATATATCTACGGACGCGGATCGACCGACAACAAGGCCGGCGTGACCGCGCTGGTCGCCAGCTTCATCCGCCTGAAGAAGTCCGGCTTCGTGCCGGAGCGTGACTTGCTGCTCGCCTTCTCGGGCGACGAGGAAAGCGGCATGATGACGACGCGCGCGCTGACCAAGCACCCGCTCGTCTCGCGTGCCGAGTTCGCGCTCAATTCCGACGCCGGTTCGGGCGCGATGGGGGAGGACGGCAAGTACCGCTTCAACATCCAGGCGGCGGAAAAGACCTACGCCAATTTCGCGATCGCGGCGAAGAATCCGGGCGGGCACAGCTCCGCGCCGCGCGCCGACAATGCGATCTATGATCTCGCGCGCGCGCTGACCAAGCTGGAGGCGCTTCGCTTCCCGGTCGAGTTCAACGAGATCACCCGCATCATGGTCGCCGACATGGCGAAGGAGAAGGGCGGCGAGCTCGGCACCGCGTTGACCACGATGCTGGCGAACCCGAACGATGCCGCGGCGCGCGCCGTGGCGGAGAAATATCCGCACCAGTCGAACCTGCTGTGGACGACCTGCGTCTCCACCATGTTGCAGGCAGGCAATGCGCCCAATGCGCTGCCGCAGAATGCCACCGCCACGGTGAACTGCCGCATCTTCCCGGGCACGTCGGTGGAGGACGTGCAGAAGAGGATTGCGCAGGCGATCGGCAATGACAAGCTGACCGTCTCGCTGGTCGGTGAAGGCGTCGCCAGCCCGGTGTCGCCGGTCAATCCGGCGCTGTTCGCCCGGCTGCAAAAGGCGATGGACGCGACCTATCCCGGCGTGACGCTGAAGCCGAGCATGTCGTCGGGCGGCACCGACGGGCGCGAGTTCCGCAGCGCCGGGATTCCTACCTATGGCGCCGGCGCACTGGCGCTGGGCGCGGACGACAGCCGCGCGCACGGCACCGACGAACGCGTGCCGATCGCGGCCTATCTGAAGCAGCTCGACTATTGGGACTTCCTCTTGCGCGACCTCGGGGGCCGCAAGTGATCGGCGGGCTCGCGCGGCGCGATGTGCTGCGCGGCGCGGCGGCGGGCAGTGCGCTCGCCGCGCTGCCCGGGGCGGTGTTCGCCGGGCAGGCTGCCCCCACGCCATCCTTCCCGCCGATCGCACCGATCAGCCGCGCCGAGCGCGAGGCCAGACTTGCCCGGATGCAGGCCGAATTGCGCCACCGGAATATCGGCGCGCTGCTGGTCGAGGCCGGATCGAGCCTCGTTTATTTCACCGGAATCGACTGGTGGCGCAGCGAACGTACCACCGCGGCCGTGATCCCGGCGGACGGCCCGGTGCTGATCGTCACGCCCTTCTTCGAGGAACCCTCGATCCGCGAAATGCTCGACGTGCCGGGCGAAGTGCGCGTGTGGCAGGAGGACGAAAGCCCCTTCGCGCTGATCGCCGGCTGGCTGAAGGAAAAGAAGCTCGGCGCCGGCACGCTCGCGGTGGAGGAGACGGTGCGCTTCTTCATCGTCGATGGCGTGCGCCGCCTGCTGCCGGGGCTGAAAACCGTGTCGGGCGCCAACGTCGTCAACGCGCTGCGCATGATCAAGAGCCCGACCGAAATCGCGCTGCTACAGCGCGCCAACGACGTCATGATCGCCGCCTATCGCGCCACGCACGGCCAGGTGCAGGCGGGCATGACCGGCAATGACATCAACGCAATCATGGAGCGCGAGCTGAAGCGTTTCGGCGGCCAGCGCGCGTCGAGCAGCGCGCAGGTCGGCCCGGGCAGCGCGCTGCCGCACGGGTCGAAGGAGCGGCTGAAGCTGACCGAGGGCACGGTCGTCCTGATGGACTGCACCTGCAGCACGCACGGCTATGTCTCCGACATCTCGCGCACCTTCGTCTTCGGTGAGCCGACGGCGGAACAGCGCCGCGTGTTCGGCCATATGCGCCAGGGCATGAATGTCGCGATGGACGCGGCCAAGGTCGGTGCGCCGGCGGGCAGCGTCGATGATGCGGTGCGCAGCTATTACGAGAAGCTGGGCTACGGCCCGCGCTACGCGCTGCCGGGCCTGTCGCATCGCACCGGGCACGGCATCGGGCTGGACGTGCACGAGCCGGTGAACCTGGTGCATGGCGAAACGACGCCGCTGGCGCCGGGCATGTGCTTCTCGAACGAGCCGGGGATCTATCTGCCGGGCAAGTTCGGCATCCGCATCGAGGATTGCTTCTACATGACCGAGCAGGGGCCGCGTTTCTTCACGCAGCCGCCCTCGTCGCTCGACAAGCCGTTCGGATAAAAAGGGGAGGGGGCTGAAATGCCACGTTTGAAGAGCCTGTTGGGCGGCGCTGCGGCGTTCGCCATGGTGGCGCTCGCGCCCGCGGCGATGGCGCAGGAAGAACAGTCCATGTCGCCGGCGCTGCCGAAGATCATGAGCCTGCGCGATCAGGCGCAGCTGCGTGACGCGTGGCTGGAGCGTCGCTTCGAAACCGTGCTGCCGCAGCTGATGCGTGAAAACGGCATCGACATGTGGGTGCTGATCGCGCGCGAATATCTCGAGGACCCGGTGGTCTCGACGATGCTGAACGCGACGAACCTGCGCGCGCGCCGGCGGACGATCATCATTTTCTTCGATCCGGGCGCGGGCAAGCCGATCGAGCGGCTGGTCGTCAGCAAGCACGGCATGGGCGATCTCTACACGCCCGTCTGGGACATGGAGAAGCAGCCCGACCAGTTCGCCCGCGTGCGCGAGCTGATCGCCGAACGTAACCCGAAGAAGATCGCGCTCAACATCTCCTCGCTGACCGCATTCGGCGATGGCCTGACCCACAGCCAGTATACCGATCTGATGAAGGCGCTGACGCCCGAGCAGCAGGGCCGCATCGTCTCGGGCTATCCGCTGGCGATCGGCTGGCTGGAAACGCGCACGCCGGAGGAGATGAAGGTCTATCCCGAGATCGTGCGCGTCGCCCATGCGATCATCGGCGAAGGCTTCTCGCCGGCGGTGGTTAAGCCCGGTGTGACGACCAACGAGGATCTCGTCTGGTGGTATCGCCAGCGTGTCGCCGACCTCGGCCTTGCATCCTGGTTCCACCCGTCGGTGGAGGTCACCCGCAAGGGCGTGCCGGGCGTGCTGCGGGAAAAGGCGAGCGTCATCCAGAAGGGCGACATGCTGCGCGTCGACTTCGGCATCCATTACCTCAATTTCAGCACCGATACGCAGCACGTCGCCTATGTGCTGCGTGACGGCGAGACCGATGCGCCTGCCGGGCTGAAGGCCGGCCTGCGCGACAATAATCTGGTGCAGGATGCGGTGACCAGCGAGTTCCGCGTCGGCGCGACCGGCAACGAGGTGCTCAACCGTGCGCGCGCCAAGGCGATCGCGGCCGGGCTGAAGCCGACGATCTATTCGCACCCGATCGGCTATCACGGCCATGGCGCGGGCAGCTCGATCGGCCTGTCGGAAGAACAGAAGTTCGTCCCGACCGGCGAATATAAGCTGCGGCCGAACATCGCCTGGTCGATCGAATTGATGGCGACCAAGGCCGTGCCCGAGTGGGATAACCAGATGGTCGATTTCAAGAGCGAGGAAGACGCCTTCTTCGACGGCAAGACCGTTCGCTACATCGACGGCCGCCAGACCAAGTTTCACCTAATCGGGGCACGCTAGATTCCCTTTGCGGCCGGCGCCTGTTGCGCCGGCCGGTCTGCGTTGTCCCATGACTGGGCTCATCCCGATTTTACGGGATGAGCCCGATTTTCTACTGGCGCGGGATCAGCAGGAATTCCTCCTGCCCGCCATCGAGGAAGCGGAAGGTACCATCCGCGGCGAGGAAGCCGTTCTCCTCGTGCATGAAACGCACCTTCTGCCCGCCCCATTCGGGCACATTGGCCTGTGCGTTCAGTTCGATCGACCAGGCGGTGTTCGGGTCGATGCGATAATCGCCGCGGCCGGGCGCCGGCTTCTGGCTTTCCCACGCGCCGATCCACGTCCCTGCGCCATGGCCGTGATGGCCGATCGGGTGTGAGTAGATCGTGCCGTCGATCTTCTCCGCCTCCACCTGCCGGCGCGCCGCGGCGAGCACTTCGTTGCCGGTGCGGCCCGGCTTCAGCGCCGCGATCGTTGCGGCGCGCACGCGGTTCATCGCCGCCATGCCGTCGCGCAGCCCCTTGGGCGCCTGCGTCTCGCCGGGCTTCAGCACATAGGCGAGCCGCTGGATGTCGGTATTAAGGCCAAGGTAGGTGATGCCGAAATCGACGTGCAGCATGTCGCCCGGCATGATGATCGTGTCACCGCGATGGCCCATCTCCTGCACGCTGAACTTGCCGCCATCGGCGCGCTGGATGGCGACGCTTGGCTGGAACCACGTGTCGAGGCCAAGCGCGTTGATGCGGTTGCGGAAGAACCAGACGACGTCATCGGAGGTGGTGACCCCCGGCGTGATGACGCGATCGGAAAAGCCCTCCTCGATGATCGCATGCGAGATGCGCGAGATCGTCGGATAGGCGGCCATTTCCTCCGGGATGCGCGTCTCCAGCCAGCCTAGCGCGAGCCGTTCGTGCGAAACGAGGCGCTTCGACATGTCGGGCCCGAGCGCACGTACGATCGCCTCATAATGGGTGGAGCTGAGCCCGTCGGCGAGCGGGAAGCCCTCCGAACGATTGAGCGCGATCGTCGCGGGATTGCGCTGGCCGATGATCTTCGCGAGTTCGGCCCATTGGTCGGGCTGTTCGTCGGGGTTCCAGGAGGGCTGGAAATCGCCGACCGGGTAGCGCGCAAGCGCCAGCTTTTCGATCGGCTTGCCCTCGCCCGGATCGAAGAAGACGAGGATCGTACGACGGCGGGCATGAAGCCAGGTGGCGGGCAGCATCGTCGCCATCACCGGATCTTCGTTATATTCGCCCGCGACCAGCACCCACATCTGCACCTTGTCGCGGCGCATCAGCGTCGGCAGCAGCGTGTCGAGCCGCTGCTTCAACCAGCGATCCTCCGTTTCCGCACGCCGCTCCAGCGGCAGGATCGCGGGCATCGCCCGGTCCGCGGGGCTTTGCGCGATGGCAGGTGACGTGGCGCCGATCGCCAGCGCCATGGCCAAGGTAATCATGATACTCCCCCTTTTGTTGTTCACATAGCGAACGGTTGTTTGGGAGAGTGGCTAGCGTGCCGGTTGACGGTTGGAAAGGGGCAGTCACTACCCGGAAAAACGCGCCAGGATTTTGACCGGGGCACGTTGCCGCCACCGGGGCGACGCGGCATAAGCCCGCTGACCTCTGCCACTTGCCGGAAACCCGATGCTTCAACCCTTTCGCACGCCGCAGCTGGCATGGACGCGGCGTCGCATCTTGGGGGTGGCCCTGCTGCTGATCATCACCGCGATCGCGGTCGTGATGATGAGCCTCAGAAGCTCGTCCGCGGTGGTCGTGCAGGCGACGCAGGAGATCAAGCCGGCGGTGCCCGATCTCCTCTCGACCAAGGGCGTGACCGAACCGGGCCGTGTCGATTATCGCCGGCTGGATTCGCGCATCGCGCTGTTGATGCAGGAAAAGGATTTTGTCGGCCTCGCCGTCGCTGCGGTCGAACGCGGCAAGGTGCGCTTCCTGCGCGGCTATGGTGAGACACTCGCCGGTTCGGGCGACCCGGTGACCCCCGATACGGTATTCCGCTGGGCCTCGGTATCGAAGGGCGTGGCCTCCGCCCTGGTGACCAAGCTCGCCAAGGAAGGCCGCGTCTCGCTGGAGGCACCGGTCGAGGGGCTGAACACCAGCCTGAAGCTATCGCCCGCGGGCCGCAACGTGACCGTCGCCGACGTGCTTTCGCACCGCGTCGGCATTGTGCGCAACGCATGGGACGACCGGCTCGAACAGGGCGCCGATCCCCGCGCGCTGCGCGCACAATTGGGCACGCTGCCGCTGCTCTGCCCGCCGGCCAGCTGCTACGCCTATCAGAACATCGCCTATGATACCGCGGCGGAGATCGTCGAACATGCCGCCGGCCAGCCTTATGGTGATGTCGCCCACGCCCGGCTCTTCGCGCCGCTCGGCATGACCAGCGCCAGCGTCGGGCGGCTCGGCCTGCAATCCGCACCCAGCTGGGCCCGGCCGCATCGCGGACGCACGCCGGTAACGGTCAAGGACGCCTATTACCGCGTGCCCGCCGCGGGCGGCGTCAATTCCTCCGTCAGTGATCTTGCCCGCTGGATGCTGGCGCAGATGGGGAAGGCGCCAGACGTCCTCTCGGCCGAGATGCTGCAGACGATGCACATGCCACGGGTTTCCACCCCGCCGGCCGGACGCCGGTCGGGCATGGAGCGCGCCCTGACCCAGGCCTCCTACGGCCTTGGCTGGCGCAGCTTCAATTATGCCGGCCATGCGCTGGTCGGCCATCGCGGCGCAGTGGAGGGTTATGGCGCGCTGGTGCTGTTCGATCCGGCCGAGCAGAGCGGGATCGTGATGCTCTGGAACAGCGGCTCGTACAACGCCGCGCGGCTGCAGCTGGAATTCTTCGACATGCTGTACGGCCTGCCGCCCACCGACTGGCTGGATCTGCCCGCGTCGAGGGGTCAGCAGAGGACGGCGCGCGCGGGGGCCGGCCGAGCCGGCTGAGCCCGGCAGCGGCAAAAGATCGATGATCCGCCCGCGGGACGGATCATGCGGGCGGCTTCTGCATTCCACCAGGGATGCGTTTCGCCGCCGACTCCCCCTTCAGCCTTCCATTGTTTCGCGCGGTATGGATCGCCAGCCTGTCGTCAAACTTCGGCGGGCTGATCCAGGCGGTCGGCGCCTCGTGGATGATGACCAGCCTGGGCGCCTCGGCGCAGATGATCGCGCTGGTCCAGGCCTCGACGACGCTGCCGATCATGCTGCTGTCGCTATGGGCCGGGGCGGTGGCCGACAATCTCGACCGGCGCCGCATCCTGCTCACCGCGCAAAGCTTCATGCTGATCGTGTCCGCGCTGCTCGCGATCGGCACGTGGCTGGGCTGGATCACGCCCTGGCTGCTGCTGATCTTCACCTTTCTGATCGGCTGCGGCACCGCGATCAACGGTCCCGCCTGGCAGGCGTCGGTCGGCGACATGGTGCCCCGCCCGATGCTGTCGAGCGCGGTCGCGTACAATAGCATGGGGTTCAACATCGCGCGCAGCGCCGGCCCCGCGATCGGTGGCGCGATCATCGCGGCGGCGGGCACCGCGACCGCCTTTCTCATCAACGCCCTCAGCTACGTCGGGTTGATCGTCGTCATTGCGCGCTGGCGCCCGAACTTGCCGCCGCGCAAGCTGCCGCGCGAGCGGCTCGGCCTCGCGATGGCGGCGGGGCTGCGCTACGTGCGCATGTCACCGTCGATCCGCATGGTGCTGGGCCGCGCGGCGCTGTTCGGCGTCGCGGCCAGCGCGATCCCCGCGCTGATGCCGATTGTCGCGCGCGACCTGATCGGCGGCGGGCCGCTGGTCTATGGCCTGTTGTACGGCGCGTTCGGCGTCGGCGCGGTCGGCGGCGCCTTGGCGTCGCGGCGCTTGCGGATGCGCATGGCGACCGAGGGGATCGTGCAGATCGCCGCGCTGGCGCTCGCCGTCGGTGCCGCAGTGACCGCTGCGGGCATCTTCCTGCTCGCCTTGCCCGCCCTCGCGCTGGCGGGCGCTGGCTGGGTGCTGGCGCTGTCGACCTTCAACGTCAGCGTCCAGCTCGCCTCGCCGCGCTGGGTCGTCGCCCGCGCGGTCGCCTTGTACCAGATGGCGGCGTTCGGCGGCATGGCGGCGGGCAGCTGGCTGTTCGGATCAGTGGCCGGCACGCACGGCGTCGCCATCGCGCTGCTGAGTGCGGCGGGGATCCAGTTGCTCAGCGTCCTCGCCGGCGCGATCCGCCGCCTGCCGGAGATCAGCCAGCTCAACCTGGATCCGGCGAACACCTGGCGCGAACCCGACACCGCCGTACCGGTGGAACCGCGCACCGGGCCCGTCGTCATCACGGTGGAACATCGCATCGCAGAGGCAGACATCCCCGCCTTCCTCAGCGTGATGAGTGAACGTCGCCGCATCCGGCGGCGCGACGGCGCGCGCGACTGGACGTTGATGCGCGACCTTGCCGATCCGCAATTGTGGATGGAGCGATTCCACTTTCCGACCTGGCTCGAATATGTGCGGCACAATGAACGGCGTACCCGCGCCGATATCGCCAACAGCGATGCGCTGCACGATCTGTGGCTGGATGCGCAGCCATCGGTCATCCACCGCTGGATCGAACGGCAGACGGGATCGATGCCGGGCGCCGGTGCGGACGACGCCCGCGCGTTCGACGCCGTGACCGATCCGTCGCGGTCAAGCTGACGGGCGGCGGCGTTCCTTGTCGATGCGCTTGCGGCGCCGCACCAGCATCGGCAGCGCGAACAGATAGACCCCCGTCGCGCCCATGAAGATCAGCGCGATCCCCGATCCGAACGACAGCACATACTTCGCCCAGTCACCCATGAAGCTGAAATCGTGGATCGTCTCCAACAGGTCGGAGGTGCGATAGCCGGTGTCGACCGCCGCCCCGCTCGTCAGGTCGACCTGCACCTCATGCCGCGACTTCAGGATCACTTTTGCGATGCCATCCTTGGGACGCACGTCGATGCGGTCGATGTCCTTCCACGTCACCCCGGCATGCGCGGGCAGCGCGTTCACCGATGTGACAAGCGACGCCAGCGATCGGTCGGGCAATCCCGGCGCAATGCCGTCCCGCGTTGGCGGCTGCAGGAAATCCACATCCTTCTTCAGCGCCAGCAGCGACCCGGTGATTGCGATCACGAACAGGCTGATCAACAGGGCCGGCGACAGCCAGTAATGGATCTTGCGCAAGAGACGCTGGGCGGACATCGGGCTCTCATACCGGCTGCGTCGATGCGGCCAAGTATGTTGAACGCTGGCAATGTAACTTTTCGTGTCTTGCGGCGCATAAGCACCAAAAGACAAACAAATCTTGGTTCGACTTAACCAAAACCTATGGATGACGCACTGAATTTTGGCGAGACAGGCTCAACGCTTCTCGCCTAGCTTGCCGGCTTCGGAAGCGGGGGCGGATGAAGCAGGGGGGGTTGCCAGGTTGCGCCAGCGCGCGCGCGATGTCGCGCGACGCTGGCCCGTGTTCCAGGCGCACTCGCCATGCCCCCGTTCATCGATTACGACACCTTCACCGGGCGCCGAAGCACCGTTTTCAGCACGAAGCTGGAATTGATGCGCGACAGCATCGGGATGCGCGACAGCGTGCCGAGCATGGCCTGATAATGTTCAAGGTCGTTGACGACGACGCGCACCAGATAATCGTAATCCCCCGTCATCTGATAGCAGTCGGTGACCTCCTCCACCTCCTGGATGTTGCGTTCGAAAATGGTGAGTGCCTCGTCCGACTGACGATCGAGCGTGATCGAAATCATCGCCTCGATCGCTCCACTCAGCCGCCGCTCGTTCAGGCGGGTCGTATAGCCAAGCACATAGCCTTCGGTTTCGAGGCGGCGCACACGGCGCAAGGTAGGCGTCAGCGAAAGGCCGATTTCATCCGCGAGATCACGCCACGAAATACGCCCGTTACTCGTCAGTATCTGCAGGATGCGCGTGTCGAATGCATCCAGCTTTGCCTTTGTTGCCATTCTGCTGTCCCCATTGGCCCGCTTCTTCACGGATCTCCAGTGGCGACGCTTACACGCAGACGAGCATACCGCAAATTCGATTGCGCTTCTTCTCGCCGCGATCGTCAAACTTTTCCATCGGAGGACCGCTCATGAAAAGACGCGTGATTTTCGCCTTGTTGCTTGCCGGCATGCCGTTGACGATACTGCCGCAGGTTGCGGTCGCGCAGGAGGCGAAGGCCGCCGCGCAGACGCCATTCGCGGGCATGCAATATCGCCTGATCGGCCCGTTCCGCGGCGGGCGCGTCAGTGCGGTCGCTGGCGTGATCCAGGAACCCGATACCTTCTACCAGGGCGCGTCGGGCGGCGGCGTGTGGCGGACCGAGGATGGCGGCAACAGCTGGCAGCCCTTGTGGGACAAGTTGCACGAGGCATCGCCCTCGATCGGCGCGATCGTGGTCGCCCCGTCGGACCAGAACGTCATCTACGTCGGCACTGGCGAAGCGAACATCCGCGGCAACGTCATCACCGGCAACGGCGTCTACAAGTCCACCGATCGCGGCAAGACGTGGCAGTTCGCCGGCCTGCGCGACAGCCAGGCGATCGGCCGCATGGTCGTCCACCCGACCGATCCCAACACGGTGTTCGTCGCCGCGCTCGGCCATCCGTTCGGCGATAATCCGGAACGCGGCGTCTATCGCACGCGTGACGGCGGAAAGACGTGGCAGCGCGTGCTGTTCGTCGACCAGAAGACTGGCGCGATCGACGTGCAGATGGATCCCAACGATCCCAACACGCTTTGGGCGGGCATGTGGCAGGTCCATCGCAAGCCGTGGACGATGGAAAGCGGCGGGCCCGGCAGCGGCCTGTATCGCTCACGCGACGGCGGCACGACGTGGGAGAAAGTGACCGGCAACGGCCTTCCCGCGGGGATTCTCGGCCGCATCGGCGTCGCCCCGTCGGCGGATCCGAAGCGCGTCTATGCACTGATCGAGGCGGCGGAGGGCGGGCTGTTCCGTACCGACGATGGCGGCGCAAGCTGGCAGCGGATCAGCGATCGCGGCGATTTTCGCCAGCGCGCCTGGTATTACACCCATGTCATCGCCGACCCGAAGAACAAGGACAAGGTCTATGTCCTGAACGTCAACGCCTACAAGTCGGAGGACGCGGGCAAGACGTTCAAGACCATGCCGACCTTCCACGGCGACAACCATTCGCTGTGGATCAATCCCAACGACACCGATCGCATGGTGGAGGGGAATGACGGCGGAGCGAACGTGTCGGTCAACGGCGGCGCCAGCTGGACCACCGGCATGAACCAGGCGACCGCGCAATTCTATCACATCTCCGTCGACAAGCAGGTGCCCTACCGCATCTATGGCGCGCAGCAGGACAACAGCACCGTGTCGATCGCCAGCGGCAACGTGCGCGGGCCGATCGGGCAGGAAAGCTTCTACGCGGTCGGTGGCGGCGAAAGCGGCTATGTCATCGCCGATCCCAAGAACCCCGACGTCACCATCGCCAACAGCTATGGCAATTACGTCACCCGCTACGACCACAAGACCGGGCAGCTGACGCCGATCGGCCCCTTCCCGCGCGAGGCGATGGGCTGGGCCGCGAAGGACCTGGAGCATCGCCCGCAATGGACCGAGCCGCTTCTCTATTCGCCGCACAACCCCAACGTCCTCTACAATGCGACGGAGGTGCTGTGGCGCACCGACAATGAGGGGAAGAGCTGGACCAAGATCTCCCCCGACCTCACGCGCAACGACAAGTCGAAGCAGCAATCCTCGGGCGGTCCGCTGACCAAGGACAATACCGGCGTCGAATATTACAACACGATCTTCAGCGTGAATGAATCTCCGGTGCAAAAGGGGCTGATCTGGGTCGGCACCGACGACGGGTTGATCCACGTCACCCGTGACGAAGGCGGCAGCTGGGAGAATGTGACGCCCAAGGCGATGCCCGAATGGGCGACGGTCAACATGGTGGAGCCCGATCCGCGCCGCCCGGGCACGATGTACGTGTCCGCCGACCGCCATCGCCTCGACGATTTCAAGCCCTATGCCTTCCGCACCGACGACTATGGCAAGACGTGGACGTCGATCACCAACGGCTTGCCGGCGGACGCCTATATGCACGTCATCCGCGCCGATCCGGCGCGGCCGGAGCTGCTGTATGCCGGCACCGAGAACGGCGTGTTCATCTCCTTCAACGGCGGCAAGCAATGGCAGCCGTTCCAGATGGGCCTGCCGCGCAGCCCGGTGCATGACCTTGCCATTGCCGGCGCCGGAGACCTCGCGGTGGCGACGCACGGCCGCTCCTTCTGGGTCCTCGATGATCTCAGCGCGGTGCGGCAATGGTCGCCCGACATCGCGAAGAAGGACGTCCACCTCTTCCAGCCGCGCGACACGATGCGCATCCTCTACACCGGCTACGGCAATGGCACGGGCGGCCCGACCGGCACCAATCCGCCGCAGGGGGTGATCATCTATTACCACCTGAAGGAAGGGCAGGCGGAGCCCAAGGCCGCGGGGAAAGCCGACGCCAGCTACACGCCCAAGACCACCGAAGCGCCCTCGACCGGTGGCGCCACGGCGACCGGCGCAGTCAAGCCGCCGGTCGACAATGGCATCAAGCTCGAGATCCTCGATGCGGCCGATCGCGTCATCCGCACCTATCCCGCCGTCGAGGCGCCCGGCGCTGATGACGGCGAGGAAGAGGAAGGCCGCGGCCGCAAGCCGGCGAAGCTCACCCGCAACGCCGGGATCAACCGCTTCGTCTGGGACTTCCGCGAGGAAGGGCCGGTCAAGGTGCCCAAGGCATCCTTGTGGCGCAACGCGCGCGGCGGGCCGGTGGTGCTGCCCGGGCAGTATAAGATCCGCCTCACCGTTGACGGCAAGACGCAGGTCCAGCCGGTGACGATCACGCCCAACCCGAACCTGACGGTGACCCCGGCCGAGCTGAAGCAGCAATATGATCTGGTCTCCGCGATCAACCGCGACTTCAATCGCGTGCAGACCGCGGTGCTCGAACTGCGCGCGCTGCATCAGCAGCTGGGTGACGTGCGCAAGGCGGCGGCCGGCAAGCCGGCGCTGGTCAGCGCCGCCGATGCGGTGGAGGCAAAGGCGACCGCGGTCGAGGATGTGCTTATCCAGGTGAAGAACGTCGCCCCGCAGGATCCGCTCAACTATCCGATCCGCCTCAACAACATGCTGATCTCGCTCGCCAGCACCGTGTCGCAGGGTGACACCGCGCCGGCGCAGCAGCACCATGAGGAATATGCCAAGCTGAAGGCAGTCGCTGATCAGCAGCTTGCCGCATGGGAACAGATCAAGGCAGGCGACCTCGCCCAGCTCAACGGCCAGCTGTCACAGCAGGGCGTCGCGCCGGTGAAGCTGGTCGCGAGCGTCCAGCTGGAACGCGACCGGGCGGAGGCCCTCGCCAGCTGGATGCCCGAGGACGAGCAGGTCGGGATGGAGCACTAGGCGCGCAACAAGGCGGCCGGGGTGTGGTGCTGCCCCGGCCGTTCGCCGTTGAGATTGGGGACGGAGATAATGTCGGTGAGCGTAAGAATGGGGGGCGGCGCGTTGCTGGCGATGATGCTGGCAACGACCGCCATGGCGCAGGACGGGCCCGACCCGACCGGCGACATCGTCGTTTCCCTGCCGCAGGGCCGGGCGCCGCAGCCGCTCGAAACCCGCCATGTCCTTGATGCGCGCGACATCGCGCTGGTCGACGCGGTGGCGGCAGACGAGATCCTGCGTCGCCTGCCGTCGGTCTATGTGCCGGTGAACTCGCGCGGCGAGGCGGTGGCCTTTGTCCGCAATGCCGCCGAACGGCAGGTGGCGCTGTTCTACGATGGCGCGGCGATCAACGTGCCGTGGGACAACCGGCTGGACCTCAGCCTATTTCCCGCCGCGCTTGCCGGCCGGGCGCAGGTGGCCGGCGCTCCGCTCGCCCCGCTCTACGGCGTCAGCGCCTTGGGGGCGGTCAGCTTCACCCCGCCGCGCCCTGCCTACGGCCATGTCCGCGGCATGATCGGCAGCGGCGGACTGCGTGAGGTGGAGGCGGTAGCGCCCTTCACCCGCGGCAGCACCGATGTGATGATCGGCGGCAGCTACGCCGCCCGCGACGGCGAGCGGATCGCCGATAATACCGATCTGCCCTTCTCGCAGCGCGGGGCCCTGCGCACCAACACCGATCGCGAGATCGCCAGCGTGTTCGGCCGTGTCGGCACCTCGATCGGCGATCATCTGCTGTCGGTTACCGCCTTCCATGTCGATGCGAACAAGGGGATAGCACCCGAGAGCGATCGGCCGGACGGCGCGCGCTACTGGCGCTATCCGACGCTCCAGCATTCATTGGTGTCGGCCAACGCCGGGCTGGTGCTCGGGCCGACCACCGCGCTCGATCTGGTCGGCTGGTACCAACGGTTCCGCCAGACGATCGACAGCTACACCGACGATACCTACACCGTGCGCAATTCGCAGGAGGCCAATCGCGACGATACCGTCGGCGCGCGCGTGCTGCTGACCCAGCAGCTCGGCCGCACGCGGATCATCGCTTCGGCCAATGTGCTGGATTCGCAGCATGACCAGCGTGACACGACATTCACGCGCGGCCAGCCGCCCGCGCTGCTCCCCGCCTTCCTCCACTATCGCCAGCGCAACTGGAGCTTCGGCCTCGATGCCACCACCGCGCTGACCGATGCGATCACTGGCGAGATCGGCGTCGGCTACGACCGGGTCTATTATCTGGAAACCGGGGACAAGCCCGATACGCCCGATGCCAAGGGCTGGACCGGCCGTGTGGGGCTTTCCTGGGCCCCGGCCGAGGAATGGCGCATCCGCGCGGCGGTCGGTCGGAAGATCCGCCCCGCCACGATGCGCGAATTGTTCGGCCAGGCGCTCAACCGCTTCCTGCTCAATCCCGATCTTCAGCCCGAACGCATTGTCAGCGCCGATCTCGGCGCGGAATGGCGCAGCGACGCGGCCGGCGCATCGGTCGCGGGCTTCGTGCAGGATCTCGACGGGACGATCGACCAGCGCAACGTCGGCCGCCTGCGCCAGCGGATCAACCTCATCGGCTCGCAGGTGATCGGCGTCGAGGCGACCGCCTATTGGCACCCCGCGCCCGAATGGACGCTGGGCGGCAATGGCACCTTCGCCCGCTCGCGGCGCAAGGGGACGACCGGCGACCAGACCGATCGGCTCGCCGAAAAGCCGGACATGATCGGCCGGGTCTATGGCGATTACGACGGCCAGTCGGGGTTCGGCGCGCTGGCGGAGGTGCTTTACACCGGCCGTGCCTATTCGGCCGATGCGGACGGCGTGCTGGTGGCGTTGCCGCGATCAGCGTCAGTGAACGTCAGGTTGAGCCAGCGCGTGCGCTTTGCCGGGGTCGCCGCCGACGTCTTCGCGCGCGGAGACAATCTGTTCGATGACCGGATCGTCCCGCAGATCGGATTGCCGGCTCCGGGCAGAACGCTCCGAATCGGCCTTACCATCTCAGGTGGATGAAGAAGTTCCAGGAACTTAGACGTTTCGCGCTAACAACAACTCGTATCATAGGACACTAAACCTCAAAAAAATGTTCGGCGCTGCAACATTTAGGATTGCGTTCGGCGCTTCACGACAGTTTTATGTCTTTTAAAGAAAGCGGCGCTGCGGCTGGCTGGTGAACGGCTTGGCGGACTGGCGGACGCTTTCGATCGAAACAGGGACGCAGATCAAACCAACCATTCGGGTTCTAGGGGGGCTCAAAGATGACGACGGGTTCAACGCGGTGTTTCCGCGGACGATGGCTGCTGCTTGGCGTTTCGCTGCTGGCCGCCTCCACCTCCGCGCTCGCGCAACAGGCCGACGTGCCCGCCGTACCGACGGCCGAGCCGGAGGCGGCGGACACCAGCAGCCCCGGCGACATCGTCGTCACCGCGCTGAAGCGGGCGACCAGCCTTCAGCAGACGCCGCTCGCGATTTCCGCCGTGACGTCGGAATCGCTGGTGGCGCAGGGCATCACGGATTCGCAGGAGCTCACCCGCACCACGCCGAACCTCATCATCAACGAGAATGCGAACGGCGGCAGCCGAGTCATCATCCGCAATCTCTATGCCCCGGGCGAGCCGCTCGTCGGGCTTTACTATGACGAGACGCCGATCACCGGCACCAGCGGCGTCAGCAACGACGCCGGTGGCACGCAGCCGGGTATCCGCCTGTTCGACGTCGAGCGTGCCGAGGTGCTGCGCGGGCCGCAGGGGACGCTCTACGGCGCCAGTTCGATGGGCGGCACTATCCGCCTGATCTTCAACAAGCCCGATCTCGATGATTTCGAGGGCGCGGTGAATGCGCAGGTCAGCACCGTCAGCCACGGCAGCGGAGCGGGTGCCAATGTCGACGGCGTCGTCAACGTGCCGATCGTCGAGGATGTGCTCGCGGTTCGCGCGGTCGGCTATTGGGATCGCACCGCCGGCTTCCTCGACAACAGCGTGCTGGGGCTGAAGGATTACAACAAGAACCGCAGCTATGGCGGGCGCCTGCTGCTGCGCTTCCGCCCGATGGAGAATCTCACCATCGACGGCATGGCGGTCTATCAGGATCGTGACGGCTTCAACCCGAACTGGAACCTGACGCGCGAGCAGCTGTTCGGCCGCCGCTTCGACCAGGACCTGCGCACGCAGACGCCGCAATCGGACAAGTTCCAATTGTACAGCGGCACGCTCAACTGGGATTTCAGCTTCGCCACGCTGACCGCGATCGCCTCCTATTCGAAGCGCGATCTGGCGGTGAATTTCGATTACGCGCCGTTCTTCAGCCGCTATTTCACCGGCAACATCGCGGCCAATCGCGTGCCGGGCTATGCCAATTTCGCCAATGACTGCAATCGCGGCCTGATCGGCGGTGCCAACGGCTGCTCGCCGGAGGAATATCAGCGCTTCGTCACCAGCTGGGGCAGTCTGACCGCCTTTCAGCCGCAATCGACCAAGACGTCGACGCAGGAAATCCGCCTCGCCGACGCGCAACATGCGATCAAGTGGACGGTCGGCTTCTTCCACAGCAATCGCGACAATTTCACGCGCAGCCTGCTCAATACGGTCGATCCCGCGACTGGGCGGCAGCTGTATCCCAGCGGCTATTCGAACGCGCCCTATGGCTTCGGCTCGACGACGCAGCTCGATCGCACCATCGCCGACACGCTGAAGCAGATCGCCGTGTTTGGCGAGGCGACGTGGCAGGTGAACGACAAGCTGGAGCTGACCGCCGGCGCGCGCTGGTTCGAATATGAAAAGAGCACCGGCGCCGAGGTCATCATTCCCAATTATGTCGCCGGCAACGTGCGGCTGCCGTTCTCTGAGCTGTCGGGCAAGGAGAACGGCACGCTCCTGAAATTCAACGCCAGCTACAAGTTCAGCCGCGACGTGATGCTCTACGGCCTCGCCTCGCAGGGCTATCGCCCCGGCGGCGTCAACCAGACGCTGGGCCTGCCGAGCTACGCCACCACCTATGATTCCGATCAGCTGTGGAATTACGAGATCGGCCTCAAGACCTCGCTGTTCAACCGCAAGGTGACGCTGAACGTCGACGTGTTCCAGATGGACTGGAGCAACGTTCAGATCTCCGCTTCCTATCAGGGCGCGTTCGGCTTCATCACCAACACGCCCAGCGGCACGCGCATCCGCGGTGCAGAAATGGATGCGGCCTATTACCCGATCGACGGCCTCGCGCTGCGCGCCTCGGGCAGCTACACCTCGGCAAAATTGCAGGACAACATTTCGCTGCCGGCGGGGATCAACCTGTGCACCGGCGCGCCGCCGTACCTCGGCTGCGCGGTGCTGGCGGGGATCGGGCGCAAGGGCAATACCGTGCCTTATTCGCCCGAATGGACCGCGCAGGGGTCGGCCGATTACACCCAGCCGATCGGCAACGACATGGAGATCTTCTACCACGGGAACATCAGCTACCGCAGCTCCTCGTGGACGGTGTATGATCGTACCGCGCCGAACATTACCGCGGCGGGGATGGAATTGCCCGGTTTCGCCACCGTCGGCCTTCGTTTCGGCGTGCAGAAGGGGGACCGCTGGGGCCTCTATGTCTTCGCCAACAATGTGTTCGACGTGATCGGCGCGGTGAACAAGTCGACCAGCGCGACCAGTTCGACGCTATCGCCGGTGGTCAGCAACGGCGTGACCTATCCCAGCGTCTATGTCACCTCCAGCCCGCCGCGCGTGATCGGCCTCAGCCTGCGTACCCGCTTCTGACGGGCAACGTCTGACGGCCCGGGCCTGACGGATCGGGCCT
>NZ_LAZX01000076.1 GCF_000980895.1 Sphingomonas sp. Ag1
CGCCGCCGCCGCCGCCGCCTCCCCCGCCGCCGCCGCCGCCGCCGCCGCCGCCGGAAGTGGTGTGCTCGCCGGGTCCGTTCATTGTCTTCTTCGAGTGGGACAAGTCGGACATCACGCCTGAGGCAGCGTCGATCCTCGACAACGCCGTGACCCAGTACCAGACCTGCGGCAACGCCCAGGTGATGGTCGCCGGCTACACCGACCGTTCGGGTTCGGCACAGTACAACGTCGGTCTGTCGCAGCGTCGCGCAGACTCGGTGAAGTCGTACCTCGAGTCGAAGTCGATCCCGGGTGGCGTCATCACCACCGAGGCGTTCGGTGAGAGCAACCCGCGCGTGCCGACCGCAGACGGCGTCCGCGAGGTTCAGAACCGTCGCGTGGAGGTTACCTACGGCCCCGGCGCGGGCATGTAAGACCTTCGTCGTCAGACGAAAAAGAGAGAGGGGTCGGCATTGCCGGCCCCTTTTTTTGTGCGGCGCCGCCTGGTGAAGGCGCAGCAGCGTTCTTTCCGCTGCGGCGGGGTCCGCATGATCCTGGATGCCATTTGTGCGGCCGCGCCTCAGCCCAGCTTTACAGTTCCTGCAAGCGGTGCGTCCGCCATCCCACCCACCAGCGCAACGAGCCGCAGGAGTTGATCTGCTTGCAAGGTGCGGGAAGCGCGACGCTATATGGCAAGGCGCTGAGGCTGGCTGCAACGACGCAGCTTGGTTCAGGCCGCTCAGAAGGCGCATCAGGCGCCGCCGGAGGAGCGTTGGCTCGGGCTAGGCCGCTCAGGGAGCAGCCACGCAGGGTATCAGTCCAGGTCCCGGGCGACGCGGGTGATGTGGCCCATTTTGCGGCCCGGGCGAACCTCGCGCTTGCCATAGAGATGCAGGTGGGCGCCGGGCTCTGCCAGCACATCCGCCCAGCAATCCACGTCGGCGCCGATCAGGTTTTGCATCACCGCTTCACGGCCGGTGAGTGCGACACTGCCCAGCGGCAGTCCGAGGATCGCGCGAACGTGGTTCTCGAACTGCGATGTCTCCGCGCCCTCGATCGTCCAGTGGCCGGAATTGTGCACGCGCGGCGCCATTTCGTTGAACACAGGGCCATCGGGCGTCGCGAAGAACTCGCACGTCAGGACCCCGACATGCCCCAGCGCATCGGCGACGCGCCCGGTGAGCGCCGCGGCCTCCGTCCACAGTGCGGCGATCTCCGCCGGTGCGGGAACGGTCGAGCGCGACAGGATGCCGTCGACATGCTGATTCCATGCCGGCGGATAGCTCACCATCGATCCGTCATGGCCGCGCACCAGGATGATCGAGAATTCATGGGTAAACGGAACAAAGGCTTCGAGCACGGCCGGACCACCAACCGCCTCCCACGCGGCGTCGGCATCGGCGCGATCCATGATCCGTGCCTGGCCCTTGCCGTCATAGCCCATGCGCGTCGTCTTGAGGATCGCGGGGACTCCGATCTCCTCGATGGCGGTTTCCAGCGCCGCGCGATTGTCGACCGCGGCCCAGCGCGCCGGGCGACCACCGAGCTTCTCGACAAAGCTTTTTTCCGCAGCGCGATCCTGCGCCACGCGCAGGCTGGCGGAGGAGGGGTGGACCGGCACGTGATCGGCCAGCCATTCGACGGGCTCGGCGGCGATATTCTCGAATTCGTAGGTGACCACATCGCATTGGGCGGCAAAGTCCGCGAGGACGATGCGGTTGTGATAGTCGGCGCGGGTCAGCGACGATGCCGTCTGCGCCGCGACGCTTTCGCGGTCAGGGGCCAGCACATGGGTGCGATAGCCCAGCTGCGCCGCGGCTGCGGCGATCATGCGCCCCAATTGTCCGCCGCCGAGGATCCCGATGGTCGAGCCTGGAGGCAGCGGTGTCATTGGGGCAGCTCCGCGACATTGTCGGTCTGGGTCGATCGCCATGCCTTCAGCCGCTCTTCCAGTGCCGGGTCAGCGAGGGCGAGGATGGCGGCGGCGAGAAGCGCGGCGTTGATCGCGCCGGCCTTGCCGATCGCCAGCGTCCCCACAGGGATGCCACCGGGCATTTGGACGATCGACAGGAGGCTATCCATGCCCTTCAGCGCGTGCGATTCCACCGGCACGCCAAGCACCGGCAAATGCGTCATCGCCGCGGCCATGCCGGGCAGGTGCGCCGCCCCGCCAGCACCCGCGATCAGCACCTTCAGCCCGCGATCGGCAGCCCCGGTGGCGTAATCATAGAGACGCTGCGGGGTACGATGGGCCGAGACAACGCGGGTTTCGTGGGGGATCTCCAGCACGGCGAGAATGTCGGCCGCGTGCCGCATTGTCTCCCAGTCAGAGGTGGAGCCCATGATGATGCCAACGTGCGCCATTGGCGGCGGTTAGCGAGCGTGGCGCGGCAGGGCAACAGCGAGTGTGCGCAGTGCTGCCCTCAACGGTCCCGATGGAAGATCGGATGGACCGCGATGGCGCGTTCCACGTCGCGATCGACGACCCGCGCGGTGGCGCGCTGGATCAGGCGCTGCGCGCTGCGCCACGGCCGTAGGTCGCCGTGCCGCTGGCGGTCGCCGCGCAGCAGCCGGCTGCCCCATCCGTTCACCGCGGGTATCGTGGCCGCCGCATCCGCGCCGGACAGGACGAGCGACGGGAACGGAAGCGCGATGGCGGGCGAGGCGAAGGGCTGGGATTCTTCGGCGCCTTCGGCGGGCGGATCGAACAGCAAGGCGCCGGCGATCCGTGAGACATAGCTCGCCGGGGAGAGGCGCGCCCACCAGGACGCCGCATGGCAGCCGAGTCCCTCGGCGACCAGCAGCACGGTGCGATCGGCGCGCATCACCGCCGCGTCGAGCTGCGCCGCCCACAGGCTGCGGCGTTCACCGTCGTGAAGGACGACGTGATCATCACCCTTCACCGGCCAGCGCATCCGCGTGTTCCACGCCGGATCGGCGCGCCCGGCAGCAGCGATCGTGATGATCGACCAATGGTTTGGCATGACGGCCGTCGCAATCGACATGGCGTCCACTCCATCCTGTTCGCGGCGCGACTATCCCTGATTCGCGGGCTCGCGACAATCCTGCGGTATTCGCGCAGGGCTGTACCGGTGACGGCGGCGTCAGTCGGTCGGCCAGCGGAAGGCGAGGCGGGTCACGCAGTCAGCCGTTCCATCGGGATGAAAACGCTGCTCGACGATGATCCCGTCGCCGGCGTGGTCGATCGCGATCACGGTGCTGCAACGGGTGCCATAGACGGCATCGCGGATGAAAACCGGCCGCTCTCCCTCAGGGGCCGGCGTCTCGTCCACCAGCAGGTCGAGCAGGTGGCCGACGGGCTGCGGTGCGCTAAGCCATGTGTCGAGCGCCATCGTCACCGCGCGGGTGCGCAACGACGGCGGATCGAGCGGCCCGTTGGAGATGCCGTGCACCCCGGATGAGAGAATGTGGCGGAGCGGGCGCGGCTGATTGGTCCGATAATCGGCAACGGGTCCGATCGTGATCAGGCTGAACCCGCCATAGGCGTCCAGCCCGTCATCGTCAGGCAACGCCCCGCAGCGCAGATAGTCCGCAACCAGCGCGCCGCGCGATGGCGCGCCGCCGCCGCGGGGGTGGCCGGCGACATTGGTCACCACTGCGAACCGCCCCGCCTCCGACACCCCGATCCAGCTGCCGCCGGAGAGCAGATCCCGCCCTGCGAGCACGTCGTCGGCATCGGTCCAGCGATCGAGCGGGGCGGAGGGGCGCGCGTGGAATTCATCGCGATTGGCGGCGACAACCAGGCGCCAGTCGGGATGCGCGCGATGTGCCAGCGCCACGACGCACATCAGCGCGCGCGCCCGATGCCGGCCGATGCGGCGAGCGTCGGACCTCGGCAGCTCATCCGACAAACGCCCGGTCACGCAGGCCACGCCAGACTCGCAGCGCCTGCAGGGTTTCGGCGACGTCATGGACGCGGAGCACCTGAACCCCCGCCTCCGCACCCTTGAGCGCCAGCGCCACCGAGCCGCCAAGCCGCTCCCCGACCGGCGCCTCGTTCGACAATGCCCCGATCAGCCGCTTGCGGCTGGCGCCGAGCATGATGGCGCAGCCCAGCCCGTGGAACATCGCCAGCGCATTGATGAGCGCGAGATTGTCCTGCAGCGACTTGCCGAAGCCGATGCCCGGGTCGACGATGATGCGCGAGCGGTCGACCCCGGCCGCGACGAGCGCCTCGATCCGCGCGTCCAGCCAGTCGAACACCTCCACCGCGACATCGCGGTAGATGGTCGTTCCGTGGCCGCCCTTTTCCGGGTCGGGCGAGTGCATCACGATCACCGGGCAGCCGGCACGCGCGACGACGTCGACCGCGCGCTTGTCCCATAGCAATGCGGAGACGTCGTTCACGATCGCCGCACCGGCAGCCAGCGCGCGCTCCATGACAAGTGCCTTGCGCGTGTCGATGGAGACGAGCGCGCCGGCCCGCGCCAGCCGCTCGATCACGGGAACGACGCGCGCTGCCTCGTCCTCCTCCCATACGGCGGCAGCGCCGGGGCGGGTCGATTCGCCGCCGACGTCGATCAGCGCCGCGCCGGCGCTTGCCATGTCCATGCCGGCCGATGCCGCGGCAGCGGGATCATCGCGATGCGTGCCGCCGTCGGAGAAGCTGTCGGGCGTGACGTTGAGGATGGCGGCCAGCACCGGCTGGTCGAAGCGCAACGTGCGTTCGCCAAGGACGAGCGGGGGGCGCGGCGCAACGAAGCGGGCGTGCAGCATCGCCGCGCGGGCGCCGAGCGTGGCGATCTCCGCGACCGGGGCGATCCGCTTGGCCCCGCTTTCCTTCACCTCATAAGCGGCGAACCACTGCATGCCGCCGGCAAGTCGCGCCACCGCGCCATCATCATAGGCGAAGGGCGCGTCGACAAATTGTACCGGACGAAGGTGCATGAACCGCTTTCACAGAAGGAGCGCCTTTTGTGCGGCAGCGATCGACAGGGGGCAAGCATCCCGCCAGCGCGAGGCTGACGCGGCGGCCGTTGCGGAGCCTGTCGCGTCGCCGGGCAACTGCCCCGCGGCGACAGGCTCAGCGGTGCTTACACCTGGGTGGCGAGCAGGTACGTCTGCCGCAGGGCGTCGATCGGCTTGAGCGCGCCGTCCACCTCGTAATGCCAGAAGCTCCAGCCGTTGCAGGTTGGTGCCCCCTGAAGCGTCGCACCGAGCTTGTGGATCGAGCCGCTGGCGCCGCAGTCGCTGGCGAGGCTGCCGTCGGCGCATACGGTGGCGCGGAAGCGGCGCTTGGCGTCCACCACGATGCTGCCGGCGGGTAGATAGCTGTTTTCCACCAGCACGCCGAAGGCGACCTTGGGCTGCTGCTTGGGGCTCTGCATCGTGCGCAGCGCCGATTCGTCGAGCGGCAGCGCGGCGTCGATACGCGCCTGCGCCGCATCGATGTACACGCCCTCGCGCTCGATGCCGATCCAGCGGCGGCCAAGACGCTTGGCAACCGCGCCCGTCGTGCCGGTGCCGAAGAACGGATCGAGCACCACGTCGCCCGGCTTGGTGCAGGCGAGCAGCACGCGATAGAGCAGCGCCTCGGGCTTTTGCGTCGGGTGCACCTTGTGCCCGTCGGCGCCCTTCAGCCGTTCCTGACCGCCACAGATCGGGAATTCCCAGTCCGAGCGCATCTGGATCTCGTCGTTCAACGTCTTCATCGAACGATAGTTGAAGGTGTATTTCGCCTTCTCGCCCTTCGACGCCCAGATCAGCGTCTCGTGCGCGTTGGTGAACCGGGTGCCGCGGAAATTGGGCATCGGGTTGTTCTTGCGCCACACGATGTCGTTGAGGATCCAGAAGCCCAGATCCTGCACCGCCACGCCGACGCGGAAGATGTTGTGATAGCTGCCGATCACCCAGATCGTGCCATTGTCCTTCAGGATCCGGTTCGCCTCCGTAAGCCAGGCGCGCGTGAACGCGTCATAAGCGGCAAAGGTATCGAACTTGTCCCAATCGTCGGTGACGGCATCGACATGGCTGCCGTCCGGACGAAACAGCTCACCCCCGAGCTGCAGATTGTACGGCGGGTCGGCGAAGATCATGTCCACCGACTTGGCCGGCAGCGCGCGCATCTGCGCGATGCAGTCACCGATCATAATCCGGTCGAGCGGCAGGACGGCCGGATCGGCCGTCACCTTCGTCGACGCCTTTGCCGGGGCGCGACGCACGCGCGTTTTCTCGATGACACTCATGCGGTTCCCCCTTTTCGCACGCGACCGTCGCCGCGCGGTGGACTCCCCGTCAAGCGATGATTGGTTAACGATAAGAGCTGCAAAGCCGTTAACATGGCGGAACATTCCGCGCCCGAACCCAGATGTTGAGTCAACCGCGGCGGCAGGACTCAAGCAATGGGGTGTGGCGCAAAAGACTCAGAGCGGAAGAACCGTTTGCGCCACCGGCGCGAAGCTGCGGCGATGGAGCGGCGAGGGGCCGTGTTCCACCAAGGCGCGGCGGTGGGTGGCGCAGCCATACCCCTTGTTAGAGGCCCAATTGTAATGCGGATATGATTCGTGATGCCGAATCATGATCGTGTCGCGCGTGTGCTTCGCGACGATCGAGGCCGCGGCGATCGAGCGGCTGAGCGCGTCGCCCCCCACGATGGGGGTGGCGGCATAGCCCCAGCGGGGCAGGCGGTTGCCGTCGACCAGCACGTGACCCGGCGCGCAGCCGAGCGTGGCGGCGAGTTGATCGACCGCCACGGTCATCGCCTTCATCGTCGCCCAATAGATGTTGAGCGTGTCGATCTCCTCCGCCTCGACGATGCCGACGCCGACAATCGCGCAATCCAGCAGCCGGCCGCACAGCCGGGCGCGCTCGGTGGCGGAGAGTTTCTTCGAATCGTCGATGCCTCGCGGCACGCCACGCTCCGGCAGGATCACCGCCGCCGCCACCACGGGCCCGGCGAGTGGCCCGCGCCCGGCCTCGTCCACGCCAGCGACTGGCGCGAGATACAGGCGTTCGTGCTTCATTCCGGGCATTGCGAGGGGACACGCTTTCTCTGACAGGATCGGGTGCGGCTCTAGCAAAAGCGGCGCGCCAGCCGAAGCGCGGATCGTCGCCCTTTCGCCTCGGGTGATCTGTTGCGGAACCGCATCGACACTGCGACGGTATTGATCCTGATTTGCCCGTTTGAGGAGTTATCGTGATCTCGCGCAGCCTGTTCGTCGCGGCCCTGCTGGCCGCCACCGCCTGTTCCGCAGAGCCGCAGGCCGGCAATGCGGCGAGCGATTCCACCGCGGCCACCGCCGGCAAGCCGTTTGTCGAGACGGTCGTCGCCGATTTCGATGCGCCCTGGGCGATGACGTTCCTGCCCGACGGCCGGATGCTGGTGACGGAAAAGGACGGGCGGCTTCTGCTGGTCTCCGCCGACGGCAAGGCGCGCCAGACGATCGCCACGCTGACGGTCGATTCGGCCGGCCAGGGCGGGTTGATGGATGTCGTGCTGGCGCCCGATTTCGCGCAGTCGAAGCGTGTGTACCTCAGCTGGTCGACGACGGGTGCGGGCGGCAAGGGCGTGGTGCTGGCGCGCGGCGTGCTCGATGAAGCGAACCCTGGCGCGGCCAAGCTGAGCCAGATCCAGGAGATCTTCCGCGCGACGCCGTTCGTCGAGGGCAATGGCCATTATTCCGGTCGCATCGCCTTCTCGCCCGACGGCCAGTATCTGTTCTTCACCAATGGCGAGCGGCAGAAGTTCGATCCCGCACAGGATCCCAAGGCGACGCTTGGCAAGGTGCTTCGCCTCACCCCCGACGGGAAGCCGGCGGCGGGCAACCCGCTGGCGGCAAAGGGCTTCCACCCCGCGGTGTGGAGCTATGGCCATCGCAACCTGCTCGGCATCGCCTTCGACGCGCAGGGCAATCTGTGGGAGCAGGAGATGGGGCCGAAGGGCGGCGACGAGCTGAACCTCGTCCTGCCGGGCCGCAACTATGGCTATCCCAAGGTGTCGAACGGCGACCATTATGACGGGCGGCCGATCCCTGATCACGCGCCCGGCGACGGCTTCGAGGCGCCCAAGGTGTCGTGGACCCCGGTGATCTCGCCCGGCGGCCTGATGATCTATTCGGGCAACCTGTTCCCGCAGTGGAAGGGCGACGCGTTCATCGGCGGGCTGTCATCCAAGGCGCTGGTGCGCGTCGATTTGGATGGCACCAATGCGCGCAAGGGCGATCAATGGGACATGGGTGCCCGCATCCGAGAAGTGGAGCAGGGCCCGGACGGCGCAATCTACGTGCTGGAGGATGGCGCGCAGGGGTCGCAGGGCCGGATGCTGCGGCTCACCCCCGCGCGATAAGGTAGTTCATCCGTGCCGAGGCGATCGGCTTGGCCCGGCTTTCCTGCCAGGCGATCGCCTCCACATTGGCGATACGATTGCCCAGCCGGGTGACCGTGCCAGCGGCATAGGTCAGCCGCTCTCGCCCGCCGCGCATGAAATCGATCGTGACGTTGATCGGCTTCACGCGCCGGTTGCCGTCCGCGCCATCCTCGCCCGCCATCTGGTGGCGCAGCGCGGCCAGCGCCGCCATTTCGATGAGGCCGGTGATCGCGCCACCCTGGACGAAGCCGGGGCGCCCGATCACTGCGGGCCCGAACGGCATGGCGAGGACGGGGAGGCCATCTTCCCATTCCAGCGTCGCGCCGAGCAGATCGGCATAGGGTGGCAACTTCATGCGCCCTCTCCCAGGAACATGAAGGTACCCGAGACATGCGCGACGGGATCGTTCGGGTCACCGTCATGCGCCTGGCCGCGCACGAAGCTGATCGATCGCTTGATCGCATAGCATTCGCCATGGCCGATCACGGTGTGCCCGGGCTTCGCCGGCCGTAGGTAATCGACCCGCAGGTCGAGCGTGGCGTGCGCCACGAACCGCCCCAGCTTGCGCATCGTCGCCAGGCTGGTGGCGATATCCATCAGCGCGAAGATCGGGCCGGACGCGATCACGCCGCTGTCCTCGTCGCCGATGATGTCCGGATGATAGGGCAGCGTCAGCTCACACCAGTCCGGGCCATGCGCGTGATAGGCGATGCCGAGCCGCCCGCCATGGCCGCCGAAGCGCACATCCTCCATGCCGGGGATGTCGCCCAATGCCGTCTCGATCTTCATGCACCCGCTGATACACCCGCCTTCCTCGAGCGCAACGATCGCGGCATTTCCGGGGCGGCATTGCTGGACGCGGCCGGCTTGTCTAAGTCGATCGTATCAATTTGCGGGAGAGCGAGATGGAAGAGCGGGTTACGATCACGGTCGAGAACGGCATCGCGGACGTTCGGCTGAACCGACCGGACAAGATGAACGCGCTCGATCCGGCGATGTTCGCCGGCATCAACGCCGCCATCGAGCGGCTGGCGGGCATGAAGGATGTGCGGGTTGCCGTGCTGTCGGGTGAGGGGCGGGCGTTCTGCGCCGGGCTCGACATGGGATCCATGGCGGCTGGCGGATCGGGCAACGATCTGGCGAAGCGCAGCCATGGTGTCGCGAACACGGCGCAGAATGTCGCCTGGGGCTGGCGCACCTTGCCGATGCCGGTGATCGCCGCGGTGCATGGCGTCGCGCTGGGCGGCGGGTTCCAGATCATGTCGGGCGCCTGCGTGCGCATCGCGCGGCCGGACACGCGCATGTCGATCCGCGAAACCTATTGGGGGCTGGTGCCCGACATGGCCGGCCTCGCGCTTTGGCGGACGCTGGCGCGCGACGACGTGCTTCGCGACCTGACCTACAGCGCGCGCGAGTTCACCGGCGGGCAGGCCGAGCGTTATGGCTTCGTCACCCGGCTCGCCGATGATCCGCGCGCCGCGGCGTTCGAGCTGGCGCGCGAGATCGCCGGTCGCAACCCCGACGCGGTGAAGGCGTCCAAGCGGCTGATCAACCTGATGGTGGATGGCGATACCGCCACCGTGCTGCAGGGCGAGAGCGACGAGCAGGTCAAGCTGATGCGCTCCCCCAACCAGGTGGAGGCGGTAAAGGCCAATATGGAAAAGCGGGCGCCGGTCTTCGTCGACTGACGTTTCGTGCCGCTCGCCTCCGGTCTCACGACTGGCGGCGAGCGGCCCGGCATGTGGCACAAAAGACCGTCTGACCCGTTGTCGCCTCCGGGAAATCGGAGGTATTGATCATGGCTGACGCACTTACCGCAGATATGAACACGGTGACGGGCAAGGTGAAGGAAACGGCCGGCGCCGCGACGAACGATCGTTCGATGCAGGCGAGCGGCATGCTCGATCAGCTGAAGGGTTCGGTGCAGAAGGCGATGGCGCCGGGCGCTGACGGGCAGCCCGCAGTGGTCGGACAGGCAAAGGCCTTTGCCAAGGAGCGTCCGTGGGCAGCAGCCGCGCTGGTCGGCGTCCTTGGGCTCGCCACCTTGGGTACGCTGCGCGGGAAGTAACCCGCCGCAACCAGGCGGAGAAATGCGGGCCCGTGCGCTGCCGATGATCGCGATCATCGATGGCGCCGGGCCGGCTGCCGTTGTGGTGCCCCGCCGCGATCAGGCAGCCTTCACCTGAACCGCCTTCAGGCGCTCAACGAAGTCGGCCGGCAGGGACTCGCCCTTCGGATCGGTCATGACGATCGTCGTGTCGCAGGTGGCGATACACGCGCCCGACTGAAAGGCCGCCGCCAGCATCTCGAAGCTGCGATTGCCGATGCGACCGATGCCCAGGCCAATCTCGACATCCTCGGGGAAGCTGCCTTCGGCGAGGTAGTTGATCTCGTTGCGCGCCACCACCGCGCGGAACGAGCCTTCCGCCATCTTCCCGCGGTTCACGCGTCCCAGCTGCTGGTTCATGCGCACGCGGGCATCCTCGAACAAGGCGGCATAAGCGACGTTGTTGAGGTGGCCCATCGTGTCGAGATCCTGGAAGCGCGTCTGCTTCACCTCGCGCTTGGGATAGGATGAAAGGTCAAGGCGCCAGGGGGCGGGGCGGGACATGCGATATTTCCTGTAGCTCTGAAACACGTTCCCCGGGGGTGACCAGCGCCGGGGACGATCCGATCGTCGCTGGCCATGGCCCTCCCCGGGGAGGTGTCATCGTTCGATAAAGGCGGTCAGGCGCGGCGGCAGGCGCCGCGCCGTCAGCGTGTCGCCGTGCTCAGCGCGGCGCCATGCGGATCGCGCCGTCGAGGCGAACGTCCTCGCCGTTGAAATAGCCGTTCTCGATCATCAGCGTGGCGAGCGCGGCATATTCCTCCGGATCGCCAAGACGCTTCGGGAACGGCACGGACGCGGACAGCGCATCCTTCACGTTCTGCGGCGCGCCCTGCAGCAGCGGGGTGTTGAAGATGCCCGGCAGGATCGTGTTGACGCGAATGTGCTCGTTCATGAGATCGCGTGCGATCGGCAGGGTCATGCCGACGACGCCGCCCTTCGACGCCGAATAGGCCGCCTGGCCGATCTGGCCGTCCTCGGCCGCCACCGACGCGGTGTTGACGATCGCGCCGCGGTCGCCATCCGGAAGCGGGTCGAGCGTCATCATGCCGGCCGCCGACTTGGCGATGCAGCGGAAGGTGCCGACGAGGTTGATCTGGATGATCCAGTTGAACGCGTCGAGCGGGAAGTGCTTGATCGAGCCGTCTTCCTTGCTGCGGCTGGCGGTCTTGATCGCATTGCCGGTGCCGGCGCAATTCACCAGGATGCGCTCCTGGCCGATCGCCGCGCGCGCCTTGGCGAAGCCCTCGTCCACCGATGCCTCGTCGGTGACGTTGACCTTGCAGAACACGCCGCCGAGTTCCTTGGCGATCGCCTCGCCCTTTTCTTCCTGAAGGTCGAAGATGGCGACCTTCACGCCCTTGGCGGCGAGCTGCCGCGCGGTCGCGGCGCCAAGGCCGGACGCGCCGCCGGTGATGACGGCGGAAATGCTGTTGTCGAGCTTCATTGAATTCCCCTCCCGAGAAAGTGCTCCCGCACAAGCGGGGCACGATCCCGTCCCCCGCTTGTGCGGGGAACGGGCCATTTGATCGGCAACAGGTTCAGGCCGCGGCCTTCGCCTCGCCCTGCCAGTCGCAATTTTCGATGATCGTGACGTTGGCGACACCGCCGCCTTCGCACATCGTCTGCAGGCCATAGCGGCCGCCACGACGGCGCAGTTCGTGAACCAGCGTCGCCATCAGCTTCGTGCCCGATGCGCCGAGCGGGTGGCCGAGCGCGATCGCGCCGCCGTTGACGTTCAGCTTGTTCGGATCCGCCTTGGTATGCTCGAGCCAGGCGACCGGAACCGAGGCGAACGCTTCGTTCACTTCGTACAGGTCGATGTCATCGATCGACAGGCCGGCCTTCTTGAGCGCCTTGTCGGTCGCGAACAGCGGCTCTTCGAGCATGATCACCGGGTCGCCCGCGGTCACCGTCAGGTTGACGATCTTCGCCAGCGGCTTGAGGTTGTACTTCTTCAGGGCTTCCTCGCTGACGATCAGCACCGCGCTGGCGCCGTCGCAGATCTGGCTCGACGAGGCGGCGGTCAGCACGCCCTCTTCCGACAGCTTCTTCACCCCGGCCATGCCCTCGGCAGAGGCGTCATAGCGGATGCCCTCGTCAGAGGTGTGCACTTCCTTGCCCTCGGGCGTCTCGATCTCGATCGGGACGATCTCGTCCTTGAACTTGCCGCCTTGCGTCGCGGCCACCGCCTTACGGTGCGAGTTCAACGAATATTCGTCGAGCTGCTCGCGGGTGTAGCCGTACTTCTTGGCGATCATCTCCGCCCCAGCGAACTGGTTGAAGTTGATGCCCGGGAACTTCTCCTCCAGGCCCGGCGACTTGTTCTTGCCGAGGCCGGCGTCGTAGAACAGCTTGTAGGTCGAGCCCATCGGCACGCGCGACATGCTTTCGATGCCCGCCGCGATCACCACGTCCTGCGTCCCCGACATCACGGCCTGCGCCGCAAACTGGATCGACTGCTGCGACGAGCCGCACTGGCGATCGATCGTGACGGCCGGCGTCGACTGCGCCAGCTTCTTGGAGGCGAGCACCGCATTGCGCCCCACCTGACCGGCCTGCTCGCCGCCCTGGCTGACGCAACCCATGATGACGTCTTCGACGGCGTCGCCCGGAATGCCCGAACGCTCGATTACCGCGTCCAGAACCTGTGCTGCCAGATCGACTGGATGAACCCCCGCGAGCTTTCCGCCGCGTCGTCCACCAGCCGTCCGTACCGCTTCGACGATATACGCCTCGGCCATCTTCCGACTCTCCATAACAGATGTTATCCCAGCCGCTCATGTGCCGCGATTTAACGCGCACGGCAAGAGGTGGAGAGGCGAATGAACGTATCCGACGCAGTAAGGGAGCGGCGTTCGGTCCGCGGATTCCTGGACAAGGAGGTGCCGCTGGACGTGCTGAAGGATCTGGCGCTGACGTCGGCGCGCGCGGCGACGGGCGGGAATATTCAGCCCTGGCACATCGACATCGTGACCGGCGAGAAGATGGCCGAGCTGAAGGAGATTATGCGCGGCAAGATCGAGCGGCGCGAGACCGAGACGCCGGGCTATGACATCTATCCGCGCGAAATGACCGACGCGACCAAGGCGCGCACGTTCCAGATCGGCGAAATCATGTACGGGCACCTCGGCATCCCGCGCGAGGACAAGCGCGCGCGTGCGCAGTGGTTCGCGCGAAATTTCCAGTTCTTCGGCGCGCCGGCCGCCTTCTTCGTGACGGTCGACCGCCGCATGGGGCCGCCGCAATGGGCCGACCTTGGCATGTACCTGCAGAATCTGATGCTGCTGGCGGTGGAGAAAGGGTTGGCGACCTGCCCGCAGGAATGCTGGGCGGTCTATCCCAGCACGGTCGAAACGTTCCTCGGCACGCCGCCAGAGCGGATGCTCTTCTGCGGTGTCGCGATCGGCTATGAGGATGCGGAGGAACCGGCCAACCGCACGCGCAGCCCGCGCGCGCCGGAAGAGGAATGGCTCACGGTTCTGGCCTGAAGTGAACGTGTCGCCGGGGGGCGGCCTGTGCTCAGGCGCCCTCTGGCTGCGATTCCTCGATGGCGGCCAGGATCATCCGTTCCCACACGGCGGGGTCACCAGCGGCGGCCATCGCCTTGCTGGGCGCGCGCAGCGTGTGGAGGACGGCCATCGCTTCCTCGCGATAATCGCGCCAGGCGGCATCCACCGCATCGCCGGCGGATTCCTGATCCCCGTGCGCATTCACGCTGAGCCGCTCGCCGGCCAGTACGCGCGCAATGCGCTCCAGAACCGGGCCAGTCGCGATATCCATAGGGCCGTCTCCTTCTTCAGGAGAGGCAACCGATCACGCGCGGCCGGGTTGCACGGCCGCGCGCAATTGGCGTGAGGTCAGGCCTGAGCGGCAGTGCGTGCGCCGCCGCGCCCACGGCCGCGACCGCCGCGTCCGCGACCACCGCCCTGTCCGCTGCCATGGCCACCAGGTCCGCCACGGCGGCTGGCATTGGCATAGTCGCGGGTTGCCGTCGGCGCATGGCTCGCCTTGGGGCGTGCCGGCGGGCGGGGCCCGCGCGGACGATCCTCACGCGGCGCCGGATCGGCACCGATCGCCTTGACGCGCGCCGCCTTCAGCGCGTCGGCGCGCTTCAGGAAATCGGCCGGCAGGGCGCGATGCGGCACCTTCTGGCGGGTCAGCTTCTCGATGTCCTTCAGATACGGCCGCTCGTCGTCGGCGCAGAAGGAAATGGCGATGCCGCTGGCGCCGGCGCGCGCGGTGCGGCCAATGCGGTGCACATATTGCTCCGGCACGTTCGGCAGTTCGAAGTTGAACACGTGGCTGACACCCGAAATGTCGATGCCGCGCGCCGCGATGTCGGTCGCGACCAGGATCGGCACTTCGCCGCTCTTGAACGCGGCAAGCGCGCGCTCGCGCTGCGGCTGGCTCTTGTTGCCGTGGATCGCGTTGGACGCGATGCCGTTGCCAGCCAGCAGCTTCACGACGCGGTCGGCGCCATGCTTCGTGCGGGTGAAGACCAGTGCGCGGTCGATCTTCTCTTCCTGAATCAGGATCGTCAGCAGCGCCTGCTTTTCGGTCTGATTGACCAGCACCACCTGCTGCTCGACCCGCTCCGCCGTGGTCGAGGCAGGGACGACCGAGACGGTTTCCGGATCATTCAGGAACTTGTCCGCCAGGTCGCGGATCGAGGTCGGCATCGTGGCGGAGAAGAACAGGGTCTGACGGCGACGCGGCACCATCTTCACGATCTTCTTCAGCGCATGGATGAAGCCGAGGTCGAGCATCTGGTCGGCCTCGTCCAGCACCAGGATCTCGAGCATCGTGAGGTTGCAGAAGCCCTGCTCGACCAGATCGAGCAAGCGCCCGGGCGTGGCGACGAGGATGTCGACGCCGCGCGACAGGTCCTGCCGGTTCTTGTTGATGCTGGTGCCGCCGAACACCGTGGCGACGGTCAGGCGCGAATGGCGCGCGTAGAGCTTCGCATTGTCCGCGATCTGGCTGGCCAGCTCACGGGTCGGGGCGAGGACCAGCATGCGCACATGCGTCGGCAGAACGCGCTTCTCGCTGCCGAGCAGTCGCTGGATCGAGGGGAGGACGAACGCTGCCGTCTTGCCGGTACCTGTCTGGGCGATACCCAGGAGGTCGCGGCCGGTGAGTACCGTCGGGATGGCATCACGCTGGATCGGCGTGGGCGTCTCATAGCCCTTTGCTTCAAGCGCGCGGACAAGCGGCTCGGCGAGGCCGAGATCGGAAAATGACATGCAATAAACCTATAAATAGTCGCAGCCCGCAACGTCATGGGACGTGCAGGAACGGGGGAAAATAGACACCCCGCGTGACTTGGGAAGCCGGTTCAATCGACCGAGACGGAGCCTGGACACGAAGCCCGATCACGCTGCAAACGTCTCGATCACGCTGAAATGCAGATCCTGCGCGAGAAAGTCAAGGAGGCGCGGGGTAGTGGCCAACGCTCCACGGCCCGCGGCCATGCTTTACCTGGTCCTAACCCTCGTCAGGCCAAAGGCGGCCGTATGGGTTCTGTTTTTCTCCGGCATACGCTGATCGCGCGCGGGCTTGGCCTTGTCATCGGGCAGGTCGCGATTGCCGCTGGCGCGCTGGCGGTACTGACGCTGGCGCCCCCGCTGCGCGGCGACATGCTGCTGCTTCCGCTGTGGCCAGACGCACCAACCGCCCGCCTCGCGCTGGCACAGGATGCGCGGCTGGTGGCGGCGGGCCCCGGCGGCGGCATGGTGGTTCGGGGGGAGCGCGACGCGCTCTTCTGGCCGCTCCTTCGGGCGGGAATAGTGACGATCGCGGCGCCGTCGCTGATCTGCGGGGGGCGTGCCTCATGAGCTCGCTAGACAATCTGCGCATGCGCGGGATCCGCGTCATCGCGGCGGTGGGATGGTTGTGCCTGCCGCTGCTGCTGATCTGGGGCGCGGCGATGAACGCGCCGGGAACCGGGCTCGCAATCGCCGCGGCGGCGATGGTGAACATCATACCGACCGCTCTGGCGGTGCGTGGCCGGCATGATCTGGCCGCACGGATGAGCTGCGGCGTGCTCGCCGCGGCGATGCCGGCGATCTACGTCTATCTGCTGGCGGGTTCGGCCTGGCAGATGGATGGGCACATGTACTTTTTTGTCGCGCTGGCGATGATCGCGGTGCTGTGTGACTGGCGGCCGCTGGCGCTGGCGGCGATCCTGATCGCGCTTCACCATCTGGTGCTGTCCTACGTGCTGCCGAACTGGGTGTTCGAAAATGGCGGCGCGCTGGACCGCGTGCTGTTCCATGCGCTGGCGGTGGTGCTGGAGTTTGCGGCGCTGACCTATCTGACCACCCGGCTGCGCATCCTCATCGTGGCGCAGGACGTGGCGCGCCAAGAGGGCGAGCGGCTGCTGGCGCTTGCCGAGGTGGAGCGCGGCCGGGCGGTTGCGGCGCTGGCGGCGGCGCAAGCGGCCGACGAGCGGTCACAATCGGAGCGCCAGCGGCGAGAAGCGGCCGAAGCGCGGCTGGAGAGCGAAAGGCGGAGCGCGCTGATGGCGCTGGCCGACGACTTCGAGCGGTCGGTGGCGGGCGTGGCGGTGGCGATCGAGGGTGCCTCGGCAACGCTGGAAGGGTCGGCCGCGACGCTGACCCGGATCGCGGCGGAGGCCGGGCGGCAAGCGAGCGAAGTGGCCGTAGGTGCCCATCAGGCGGCCGGCGCGACACAGGACGTGGCCGATGCCGTCCACCGACTGACCGATTCGATCGGCGAAATTGCCGAGAGCGCGCATGCCCAGGCGACGCTGACCGGCGACGTTCAACGCAATGCCGAACAGGGCAAGGCGGCGGTACTGGATCTCGCCGCACGTGCCGGCGACATCAATGGCCTGGTAGGCGAGATCCACGAGATCGCCACGCGTACCAACCTGCTCGCGCTGAACGCCACGATCGAGGCCGCGCGCGCCGGGGACGCGGGACGTGGCTTCGCCGTGGTGGCGGGCGAGGTGAAGCAACTCGCCGGGGGAACGGCGCGGGCCAGCGAGAAGATCGTGTCGCTGATCGGCAGCGTGCGGCACGGCGTGGATTCGACCGAGGCCAGCATCGTGGGCGCGGCGGACGCGGTGTGCCGGGTGGCTGCCGCGGCCGATGCTATCAAGGGCGCCGTGTCCGGTCAGCGCGGCGTCGCGGGGCAGATCGAGCGTACCGCGCACGAGGCAGCACGCGGTGTGGACATGATCGAGCAGCGGATCGCGCAGGTCGCGGAGGCCGCCAACGAGGCGGACGTCCTGTCGCAGCAGGTGCGCGAGGCGGCCGGCGCCCTGTCCGACCAAGCACGGCGGCTGCGGCGAAGCACTGATGGGTTCGTGGAGCAACTGCGCACCGGCAAACGCGCGGTCGCGGCCTGAGGATCACTCCTTCGAGCGCCGTCTGATACACGACGCCCCGCCCGCCGGATGGCGCGCGGGGCGTGCTGTGTGTCGGCTAACCGGCCGGGCTCAGAGCTTGCGGCTGATCACTTCCTTCATGATCTCGTTCGTGCCGCCGTAGATCCGGCTGACCCGCGCGCCGCGCCACATGCGGGCGATCGGATATTCGTTCATATAGCCAGCGCCGCCGTGCAGCTGGAGGCACTTGTCCATGACCTCCCACTGGAGGTCGGTGTGCCACAGCTTGGCGGCTGCGCCTTCCTCGTTGGTCAGTTCGCCCTTCAGATGGCGTGCGATCGCCCAGTCGAGGTGCGCCCAGCCGACCTGAAGCTTCGCCTTGAGGTCCGCGAGGACGAACTTGGTGTTCTGGAAGTCGAACACCACGCCCTTGAACGCGCGGCGCTCTTTCACGAAGGCGACCGTGTCGTCGAACGCCTTCTGCGAGGAGGCCATGGTGCTGACCGCGATCGACAGACGCTCCTGCGGCAGCTGGCTCATCAGGTAGATGAAGCCCATGCCCTCTTCGCCAAGGCAGTTGGTGATCGGCACGCGCACGTCCTCGAAGAACAATTCAGAGGTGTCGGCCGCGTCCTGACCGATCTTGTCGAGCTTGCGGCCCTTGCTGAAGCCCTCCCGGTCGCTCTCGACCAGGATGATCGACATGCCCTTGTAGGCCGGCTGCGCGTCCGGATCGGTCTTGGCCACGACCAGCGTCAGGTCGGTGTTCTGACCGTTGGTGATGTACGTCTTCGAGCCGTTGATGACGTAGTGATTGCCGTCCTTCTTCGCGGTGGTGCGGATCGACTGAAGGTCGCTGCCGGTGCCCGGTTCGGTCATCGCGATCGCGGTGATCACGTCGCCCGACACCATCTTCGGCAGCCATTCCTTCTTCTGCTCCTCGGAGCCGTAGGTCTCCATATAGCCGGCGACGATGTCCGACTGGAGCGAGAAGCCGGCGGGGACGCCCGAATAGGCCATTTCCTCGTCGACGATGGCATTGTAGCCAAAGTCGAGGCCGAGGCCGCCATAGGCCTCCGGCACGGTCGGGCAGAGCATCCCGACCTCGCCAGCCTTCTGCCAGAAGCTCTTGGGAACGAGGCGATCCTTTTCCCACTGGTCCGCGTTCGGCACGCCTTCCTTGGCGAGGAAGCTGCGCACCGTCTGACGGAACGCCTCATGATCCTCGTTATACGCGAAACGGCCCGCAATCTGGTCGAGCGACATTCGAAACCTCTCCGGAAAATTACAGCGCCGCTTGTCGCCAGCCCCGCCTGAACGGTCAAGTAACTTTTGTTATGGTGATATCGCGTAGGGGACCGCTCTCGACTTGGCCGTCCGCGCGCGCCTATGCCGGAGGGCTGAAAGAGAGGTGACGGATGAAACTAGCGAGTCTGAAGCATGGCCGTGACGGCAAGCTCGTCGTGGTATCGAACGATCTCGCCTGGTGCGCCGATGCCGGCCACATTGCGCCGACGCTGCAGGCGGCGCTGGACGATTGGGACCGGCTGTTGCCGGACCTGCAGAACCTCGCGACCGATCTTGAGCATGAAGTGATCCCGCGACTGCGTTTTCACGAGCATGAGGCGGCATCGCCGCTGCCGCGCGCGTACCAATGGGCGGATGGCTCCGCCTATGTGAACCATGTCGCTTTGGTGCGGCAGGCGCGTGGGGCGGAGATGCCAGAGACGTTCTGGCACGATCCCCTGATGTATCAGGGCGGGTCCGACGGCTTCCTTGGCCCCCGTGACGCGATCCCGCTGGGTGACGAAAGCTGGGGCTGCGACCTGGAGGCAGAGGTGGTCGTGGTGACCGGTGACGTGCCGATGGGGGCGACCCGTGAGGAGGCGCTGGCGGCGGTCCGGCTGGTCGGGCTCACCAATGACGTGTCGCTGCGCAACCTGATCCCGGGTGAGCTGGCCAAGGGTTTCGGCTTCTTCCAGTCGAAGCCGGCGTCCGCCTTCTCGCCGGTGTTCGTGACGCCTGACGCGCTGGGCGACTGGTGGCAGGACGGCAAGCTGCATCGCAAGCTGATGGTCGACCTCAACGGCGCGCCGTTCGGTCGCGCCGAGGCGGGTGAGGACATGACGTTCGATTTCGGCACGCTGATCGCGCATGCGGCGAAGACCCGCGCACTGGGGGCGGGGACGATCGTCGGGTCGGGTACGGTATCGAACCGTGACGCCGATGGCGGGCCGGGCAAGCCGATCGCGCAAGGCGGGGTCGGGTATTCCTGCATCGCCGAGGTACGCACGATCGAGACGATCGCTGGCGGCAAGCCGGTGACGCCGTTCCTGAAGAAGGGCGATACCGTGCGGATCTGGGCCGAGGATGACCGGCATCATCCGATCTTCGGCGTGATCGAACAGACGGTGGGTTGATCGATCCGGCATGGGCGGGGAGGACCCGCCCCATGCCGATCGCGCCGCGTCAGCCGCGCGGCAGATCGTGGCGGACGGGATCGCCGGCAGGATCGGTGATCGCCAGCATCCGCCCGATTGCGACGGGGCGGTTGGGATCGCCCTGATGCGCCTCCAGATCGAGCGTGATCGCGCGGCGGCCGATGCGGCGGGGCACAACACGCGCGACCAGCGGCAGCGTAGCCAGTGCCGGCGCGAGAAAGCGGATCTCGATATCGAGCGGGCGGAACGCTGCATCGATCGACGACACGCCGGCATGTTCGAGCAGGCCGGCGATGACGCCGCCATGATAGGCGGGCAGCGGCGCGCCGACATGTTCGACCCGCGGCTGCATGACCAGGCCATCGGGCGTCGCCTCTGCACCGAGATAATCGGCGAAGCAGGGCGCGGGCGATGGCGGCAGCACGTCGTGCCGTTCATCCATCCGGCCAGGCGTGCCGCCGGGCATCGACCCGATCAGATAGCGCGCGACGGCGGCACCGATCGGCCTGCCTTCGGCAACCAATCGGCCGCGCGACAAGGCGAGATCGCCCTCGCGGGTCACTTCGTCGATGACGCAGCTGATGGCGGCGGCGGGCAGCGGGCCGAACCAGTCGACGCGAAGGTCCAGCGTCATCATCGGCGTGGGGCGTGACAGCGTGGTGAAGACGCCGCCGGCGGTCGCCTGATCGGCCAGCACCAGCGCGGCGCCGCGCGAGACGCGCCCGTCGGGATCGCACGCCGCCGGCAGAGCGGCGTCGAGCGACGTCGACACCGGCTCGCCCACGGTGGCGTGTTGCCACATGCCAAGCGCGGCACAGGCCGGAATGGTGCGCAGGTGCTGGCTCGGCTCGGTCCCCGGAAAGCCGGGGTAAAGTTTCTCGGGGTCGTGTCGGCTCACTTGGCGCGGTACCGTATGGGAAGGTGTTTCATGCCGCTGACGAAGCTGGCGCGGGTCCAGGACGGGTCGCCGGCAAGCTCGAAATCATCGAAGCGAGCGAGGAGTTCTTCGAACAGGATACGCATCTCCAGCTTGGCGAGGTGCTGGCCCAGGCACAGGTGCGGGCCATAGCCGAACGCCAGGTGCTGCCGCACGTTCGCGCGGTCAACCCGGAAGGCGAAGGGATCGTCGAAGACGGCAGTGTCGCGGTTGGCCGACGGATAGGCCATGACAAGCCCGTCGCCGGCCTTGATCGGGACGCCGCCGACCTCGGCATCTTTGGCGGGGGTGCGGAAGAAGTGTTTCACCGGGCTGGCCCAGCGGATCATTTCCTCCACCGCGTTGGGCAGCAGGGAGGGATCGTCGCGCAGCTTCTTCATTTCGGCCGGGTTACGGATCAGTTCCAGCAGCCCCGCGGAAGTGGAAGAGCTGGTCGTGTCATGCCCCGCGGCGGCGATGATGAGGTAATAGCTCATCGCCTCCATATTCCCCATCGGCGACCCATCGGTGAGCGTCGCATTGGCGATGATGGTGGAGACGTCTTCGCGGGGGTTGGCCTTGCGGTCGGCGGTGATTCGGTCGCACCAGGCGTTGAATTCGGCGATGGTGGCGAACAGGCCGCCCATCTCCTCGGGCCGCATGTGATCGAAATCCTGCGCGCCGAACACTTCCTGCGTGATCTTCATCAGGAACTGTTCGTCCTCGCGCGGGGCGCCCAGCGTCAGCATGATGACGCGCAAGGGGAACCAGATCGCGACCTCGCTGGCAAAGTCGCACTGGGTGCCGAGCGCGGCCATATGCTCCACGCTGTCGCGGGCGAGGGCGCGGATATCCTCTTCCAGCTGCTTCATGTGCTTGGGCGAGAAATAGCCCTGAGTCATGGCGCGGAAGTGCTTGTGGTCGGGATTGTCCATGCTGACGAGGTTGCGCGTCAGCTTGTTGCCGCCGGTCAGCGCCATGATGCGCTCCTCATCGGCGATGGTGGCGAGCGTCAGGCGCGGATCGTTGAGGAAGGTTTCGTTGTCGAGTTCGACGCGGCGGATGTCGGCGTGGCGCGACACCGTCCAGAACGGGCGATAGCCCTCCGGTTCGCACCAATAGACCGGGGCTTCCTCGCGCAGATATTTGAAGATCGCGTGGTAGCGTTCCTCATTGGCGTAGCTGTCGGGATCGACGATCGCGGCGTCGAACGCGGCCTTGTCGGTCGGCAGCGGGACGTGCGCGGTCACGCCGATCTGGGGCTCGCGGCTGAGGGCGGCGGTGGCCATGCGGTCTCTCCTATCCATCGCCGGTCGGTCGCCGGCTGGGGTCAAGCCTAAGCCGATCGCTTTACCAAGATCAATGGAAGTCGTGGCTGCGGATCGGAATCACATCCTCCGGCCGGTCGCGATAGTGCCCGTCTCTGTAATGATAGTCAGTGCGGTTGCGCGGCTTCCACCCGGCGTCGCCGCGATCGGGGGCGCCGGGGTGGGTGGCGCCATCGCCGCGGGCCACGAGAGAGGGAAGGTCGATCTCCCCCACTTCGCGCAGCATCCAGGTAAGATCGGTGATCAGATCCGCGACGACATGGATCACGATCCCTTCCTTCTGCACGCGGCCCCGGATGCTGACCATCGCGGAGGACATGACGGTGCGGCGCTGCGCCTCGAACCGGTCGGGCCACAGGATGCCGTTGGCGACGCCGGTCTCGTCCTCGATGGTGATGAACAGCACGCCCTTCGCACTGCCCGGCCGCTGGCGGACGAGGATGATGCCGGCGACGTCGACCAGCGTGCCTTCCTTGATGGTCTTAAGCTCCTCGCAACGGACGCAGCGGCGTTCACGCAAACGATCGCGCAGGAAGGTGAGCGGGTGCTGGCGCAGCGTCAGCTGGGTGGCGCGATAATCCTCCACCACCTCGCGCCCGGCGGTGAGCGCGCGCAGGTGGACCGGATCCTCCTTCGTCTCGATGGCGGCGAGCAAAGGGAGCGGCGTGTCGCCGAGGCCGCGGATCGCCCACAGCGCCTGTCGCCGGTCGAGCCCCATGCCGGCAAAGGCATCCGCCTTGGCGAGTGTCTCCAGCGCGGCGAGCGGTACGCCGGAGCGACGCCATACATCCTCGACCGAGGTGAAGGGGCGGGCAGCACGGGCGGTGATGACCTTGCCGGCATCGGCGGCGGACAGGCCGTGGACGATGCGCAGGCCGAGGCGAAGCGGCTTTTGCGCGCTGCGGTCCTCCAGCAACGCCGTGTCCCAATCGCTGGCCATGATGCACACCGGCAGGATCTCGACGCCATGCGCGCGGGCATCACGGACGATCTGCGCCGGGGCGTAGAAGCCCATCGGCTGGGCATTGAGCAAGGCCGCGCAGAACACGTCGGGGTGATGGCATTTCATCCATGACGAGGCGTAGGCGATCTTGGCGAAGCTCGCCGCATGGCTTTCGGGGAAGCCGTAGCTGCCGAACCCCTCGATCTGCTTCACCAGCCGCTCGGCAAAGGCCTGCGAGATGCCGTTGGTGCGCATGCCGGTGATCAGCTTTTCGCGAAACTCTCCCACGCCGCCGGTCATCTTGAATGTCGCCATCGCGCGGCGCAGCAAGTCCGCCTCGCCCGGGGTGAAGCCGGCGCCGATGATCGCGACCTGCATCGCCTGTTCCTGGAACAAGGGCACGCCAAGCGTCTTCTGCAACACCGCTTTCAAGGCATCATTGGGATATTCGACCAGCTCCTTGCCCTCGCGGCGCTTCAGATAGGGATGCACCATGTCGCCCTGGATCGGGCCGGGACGGACGATCGCGACCTGGATGGCGATGTCGTAGAAATTCCTCGGCTTCATCCGCGGCAACATGCTCATCTGTGCGCGGCTCTCGATCTGGAAGACGCCGAGCGTATCGGCCTGGCGGATCATCTCGAACGTCGGTTCATCATCGTCCTGCAACGGCTCGCTCGCCATCGTCATCGCGATCCCCTTGTGCTGGCCGAGCAGATCGAACGCGCGGCGCATGCAGCCGAGCATGCCAAGGCCGAGGATATCGACCTTCATGAAGCCAAGATGCTCGATATCCTCCTTTTCCCATTCGATGACATGGCGATCTACCATCGCGGCCGGCTCGATCGGGACGAGATCTTGGAGCGGATCGCGCGTCAGGACGAAGCCGCCGGGGTGCTGCGACAAATGGCGGGGCGTGCCGATCAGCTCCTTGGCGAGCTCAAGCGCGAGCGCGAGGCGTGGTTCGCCGGCGTCCAGGTTAAGCGCCTGTACGTGGCTGTCGGGAACGCCCTCGTTCGACCAGCCCCACACCTGGCCGGCGAGCGCGGAGGTCATGTCCTCGGGCAGGCCGAGCACCTTGCCCACTTCGCGGATCGCGCCGCGGGTGCGGAAGCGGCTGACCACCGCGGTCAGCGCGGCATGATCCCGGCCATAGGTTTCGTAGATCCACTGGATCACTTCCTCGCGCCGCTCATGCTCGAAATCGATGTCGATATCGGGCGGTTCGCGGCGTTCCTCCGAGACGAAGCGTTCGAAGAGGAGCTGGTGCTTGACCGGATCGATCGAGGTGATGCCGAGGACGAAGCAGATGACCGAATTGGCCGCCGAGCCGCGGCCCTGGCACAGGATCTCGATCGAGCGGGCGTAGCTGACGATCGAGTTTACGGTGAGGAAATAAGGCGCGTAGCCCATCTTCGCGACGAGCGAGAGTTCGTGTTCGAGCTGCCGGGTATAGGGCTCCGGCGGCGCGCCATCGAAGCGATCGGCGAGTGCGTTGCGCGACAGGCGTTCCAGCGCCTCCTGCGCGGTGCGGCCGGACATGATGATCTCGTCGGGATATTGATAGTCGAGGTCGCGCAGCGAGAAGGTGCAGCGTTCGACGATCGCCTCCACCGCGGCGAGCGCATCGGGGTAAGCGGCGAAGCGGCGCGCCATTTCGTCGGGCGGCTGGAGATGGCGATCGGCATGGCGTTCGCGGCGGAAACCGAGCTCGTCGACCGTGCATTTCTCGCGGATCGCGGTGACGACGTCCTGCAACATCCGGCGATCGGGCTTGTGGTACAGCACGTCGCCGGTGGCGAGCGGGGTGAGGCCGTAGGCGGCGGCGGCCTGCGCGGTCTCGGCAAAGCGCCGCCGTTCGCCCGGGCGGCGCCAGGGGGTGAGGCAGAGGTGGCCGCGCCGGCCGAAGATGTCGGTAGTGGCGGCCAGCGCGGTCGGCGCCGCGCCACTGCGCCCCGGCACCAGCGCGGCGACGAGGCCGTCCCCATGCGCGGCGACATCCTCCCAGTGGAGGAAGCATTGGCCTTTCTCGCCGCGCCGCGCGTCAGCGCGCGACTTGCCGAGCGTGAGGAGGAGGGTGAGCCGGCTCCAGGCGGCGCGATCCTCCGGCCAGACGAGGAGGGATTCGCCGGTGACCAGATCGAGCCGGCAGCCGGGGATGGAGCGGATGAGGAGGCCGTGCTTCGCCTTCAGCTGCTCGCACGCATAGAGCGCGCGGACCACGCCGGCGACCGAGTTGCGATCGGTGATGCCGAGCGCCGGCATCCCCATCAGTGCGGCGGTGGCGAACAGCTCCTCGCAGGAGGACGCGCCGCGCAGGAACGAGAAATGCGTGGTGACCTGAAGCTCGCTGTAGGTCATGCGGCACCATGCGGATCATGCAAAGGTGCCATGGATGTACCAGCTGAGATCGCCCGTTTCCGCGCGCTCGCCATCGCCGCGGCGGAACAGCCAGAAGCGGTGGCCCTGTTCGTCCTCGACTCGGAAATAATCGCGCACCCCGTCGCGCTCGCCCGCGCGGCGCCACCATTCGCCAGTGATCCGTTCGGGGCCGTCGGAATGGGTGACGCGATGCGGGCGGCCGCGCCAAGTGAAGCGGCGCGGCGCATGATCGGGCATTTCGGCCATGACGTGGTCGATCGGCTCGGGACGGCGCAGCAATCGCGCGGGGCGCGGCCAGCGCGGGTGCCAGGCATGATCGGGCGTGCGGCCGTCGAGCTGGCGCACGTCGTCGCGCTTCAGGCGGGTGGTGGCGGTGGCGGGGGGATCGAGTGGCGGTAGCGGGGCGACTGAGCGTTCGGGGACGTCGCTTTCGATCGGCTGGTGCCGCCACAAACGCGTCGGGCCGATGCGATTGGCGAGCGTGTCGACCAAAGGGGCAAGATCGGGCGCCTGCTGTTCGGCAAGCGCCGCGCCCAGCGTTTCGGGACCGAGCGGGTCGGCGCGGACGAGGTGGAGCGTCAGCGCGTCGAGGCCGTAGCCAACGTCGATCTCCTCGATCCGGCGGGCGATGAGACGCAGCAGGTGCGACGGTTCGCGGCTGGCGCGGGCAAGGCCGATGCGGATGACTTGATCGGTCGAATCCACACGCGCGGCGACGAAGGCGAGCGAACGGGCGCCGACCCCTGCCCTGGCCAGCGCTGCCGCCAGATCATCGACGAGGCCGGCGAGCCAATGGCCGATCGCATCAGCGGTGGCGATCGGTTCGGCGAAGCGGCGGGTGACGGCGATCGGCTGCACCGGGATGATCGGATCGAGCGGTTCTGGCAGGGCGCCGGTCGCCTGGTCGAGCCGCTGCGCGATCGTCTTGCCGAAGCGGCGGACGAGCGGGGCGCGGGGCATCGCCATGAGCTCGCCGATCGTCTCCACGCCGAGCCGGGCGAGCAATTCGCGCGCGCCATCGGCGAGGCGAAGCGCGGTGACCGGCAGCGGGACGAGCGCGGCGACATGCGCGCCGGGGGGGATGATCGCAGCGGGCGCAGCCTGACGGGCGAAGGCCCAGGCGGCGCCCGCGGTGTCGGCGATCGCCAGCTGCGCGGTGATGCCGAGCCGGGCGAGCAGGCGCAGCAGGCGGCGCGCCATCGCTTCCTCGCCGCCGTGGAGGTGCGCGGTGCCGCTGATCTCGAGGAACAGGCCGTCTTCGCCCGAGAGCGCAACGACCGGGCACCAGCGGCGGGCGAGCGCAGTGGCGAGGCGGTGCAGATCGGCGAGGTCGCCGGCGGCATCCGCGTCGCGCACGTCAATGTCGGGCACGGCGGCGCGCGCCTGGGTCAGCGCCATGCCCGGCGTGAGGCCGAGGGCGCGTGCCTCGGGCGAGGTGGCGGCGATTTCGATGCGGCTGCCGATCTTGTGGACGGTGATCAAGGGCGGCGGAAGTTCTCGAACATTGCGTTTGTGAGGTTTGGGGGCGGGATGTTGGAGATTGCTGGCGCGGGCGACGGTGTTGGCGAGGGTGCGGCCGGTGTCGAAAAAGGGTGCGACGCCGGGGACCCGCGCGCCGGCATCGTTGGAGCCACAGCGGGCGTATTTGTCGGGATGGGGTCCCTCGCCGGGGTAGCGGACGCTGGGCATGGCGTTCCACCGTGCGAGCGCGGCGGCGGCGCGGTCGTCGGCGTTGGGATCGAGGCCGTCGAAGCCGCGCCAGCGAGTGTTGGGCACGTCCTCGGGATCGGGGCCCACGGGTAGCGTCGTGGGCACGGGGCGCGCGCCTTCGTCCGGCGGCATGGCGCGGAAGGGATGGTCGGCGGCCTCGCTGCGGCGGCCCATTTCGCGCATCGGCGGGCGCTGATGCGCGGGCATCGCCTCCACCTGGCGTGCGACATCGGCGCGCGTCGATTGCGACCAGCGCTTCTCAACAGGCGCAGACGCATCGCTGCGCGCCCAGCGCGCGCCGGGGCGCCAGCCGGTGTTCTTCGGCGCGTCGCATTGCAGCACCTGTTCCTCGGCCACCGCCGCCGTCAGCGGCGCGAGATCGAGCGGCCCTGAATCGAGCGAATTGCCCGGTTCAGGCCGCGGCGTTGGTGCGCGGCGACGCTCGGCCCGGCGCACGCGATCGATCGCCCAGTGCGGCAGGTAGAGCGAGACGACCCGTGTCATCGCAGGCCTCCAGCAAAGTGTCGAAAGGGTCGCCGCCGCGTTGCCGCACCAGCGAGACGGCCCAGCGCGGGCGGCCCATGCTGCCGCAGCGCAGGGGAACGGAGGGGGCGGAAGCGATCCGCCAGCGGGTGAGCGCCGCGGAGGGCGGGGCCAGCGGATCGGCATCCTCGCGCGCATGGCGGCGCAGGAGGAGCGCGATCGTGCGGCCCCCTTCGGCGGCGAGTTGCAGCCGGCGGGTGGCAGACATGGCAGCGCGCTTCACCTCGCCGATCACCGCGCCAAGACCGCGGTGGCGCAGCCCTTCCTCCATCAGCGCGAGCACTTCGGCATCGTCGCGCGCCTCGGCATAAAGGACGCGTTCGGGGGATAGGCCCACCTGGTAGAGGCCGGGGGCGAACAGATCGCGCCGGCGCACGACCCACAGGATCGGACCCCAGGCGCGCGCGGCAATCCCCGCCATGAACAAGGTGGCGGCCGAATCATCGCACATGTCGGCGCCCTTCGCCGCAACCTCGTGCAGCCCATCGAGCCGCAGCCCGCCGTCGGCGAGCCGCGAGTCCATATCCGCCACGCCGAAGGGCAGCGTCTCGCGCCGGCGATGGCCGTCGCCCTCGATGGCGCGGAGCGTTTCTCTCAGCTCGGCAATGGTGGCAGGGGATGGCACGGGCACGACTCACTCAAAACTCACGTTCCTCTTTTGTTCCTACAACCGGCGGAGTCAATCGTGCGACTCGAAACCATGATCCATGACGGTTTCGGCGGACGAAAAGGTCGTGTCACATTTCCTTGCATCGCAGACGCTGGCGCTGTGCGTTGAAATTTTATAACAAGGATTCGATCTGCTCACCGGCGCGTTGTCCGGTGCAACAAGTAACCGGAGAAACTATGGCGGACGCCGCCCGCAGCAATCTGCCCCCGCTCGCGCTGCATGTGCCCGAGCCCAAGTTCCGCCCCGGCGACACGGTCGATTTTTCGGATGTGGAGATCCCCGCCGCGGGATCGGTGCGCCGCCCGGACACTGCCGAGGACGCGCGCGGGTTCACCGACCTCGTCTATACGATGGTCCGCGTGCTCGATGACGACAATCGCGCGGTCGGCCCGTGGGATCCCAAGCTGTCGCCCGATACGCTGCGGCGGATGCTGCGCCATATGGCGACGGTGCGCGCGTTCGACGAACGCATGTTCCGCGCGCAGCGGCAGGGCAAGACGAGCTTCTACATGAAGTCGCTGGGCGAGGAGGCGGTGGCCGTGCCGCAGGCCTATGCGCTCGACGCCGACGACATGTGCTTTCCGTCGTACCGCCAGCAGGGTCTGCTGATCGCGCGCGGGTGCCCGCTGGTCGACATGATGAACCAGATCTATTCGAATGCGGGCGACAAGCTGCAGGGCAAGCAGCTGCCGATCATGTATTCGGAGAAGCGCTTCAGCTTCTTCTCGATCTCCGGCAACCTGACGACGCAATATCCGCAGGCGGTGGGCTGGGCGATGGCGTCGGCATCGAAGGGCGACACGCGCATTGCCGCCACCTGGTGCGGCGAGGGATCGACGGCGGAGGGCGACTTCCACTCCGCGTTGACCTTTGCCACCGTCTATCGCGCACCGGTGATCTTCAACGTCGTCAACAACCAATGGGCGATTTCGAGCTTTTCCGGCTTTGCCGGCGCGGAGGCGACGACCTTTGCCGCGCGCGCGGTTGGCTATGGCATCGCTGGCCTGCGGGTCGACGGCAATGACGCGCTGGCGGTCTATGCCGCCACGCAGTGGGCGGCGGAGCGTGCGCGGACCAACCAGGGCCCCACGCTGATCGAGCATTTCACCTATCGCGCCGAAGGGCATTCCACGTCCGACGACCCGTCGCAATATCGCAGCGCGGGCGAGCCGACCGCATGGCCGCTGGGCGACCCGATCCGCCGGCTGAAGGATCACCTGATCACCATCGGCGAATGGGACGAGGAGCGCCAGGCGGCGATGGACAAGGAAGTCGCCAACGAGGTGAAGGCCGCGCAGAAGGAAGCCGAGAAGAACGGCATCCTTGGCCATGGCCTGCACCAGCCGCTCGACACGCTGTTCGACGGCGTGTTCGAGGAGATGCCGTGGCATCTGCGCGAACAGCAGGCGCAGATGATCGCCGAGGAAGAGGAAAGCGGGCGACCGTGGGCGCGCAAGAAGTGAGCGCTGCGACGGTGAGTGCCGCCGCCCCGACGGCGAACAGCCACGGCCGCGCCCCCGGCGGCTCTTTCGACATGATGCGTTTATGGATCCCCGCCTGCGCTGGGATGACGGAGTTGGCCTGGTGAGTGACGTGATCGAGACGAACGCGGAAAATACGGCGGTGGAGACTGACGCCGCCGGCGCCACCCAGCGCATGAACATGATCCAGGCGATCAATTCCGCCATGGACGTGTTGATGGCGCGCGACCCCGACGTCGTGGTGATGGGCGAGGACGTGGGCTATTTCGGCGGCGTGTTCCGCGCGACGGCCGGCCTGCAGGCGAAATATGGCAAGACGCGCGTGTTCGATACGCCGATCACCGAGATCGGCATCATCGGCGTCGCGATCGGCATGGGCGCGTACGGGCTGCGCCCGGTGCCCGAGATCCAGTTTGCCGATTACATCTACCCCGCGCTCGACCAGCTGGTGAGCGAGGCGGCACGGCTGCGCTATCGCTCGGACGGGGAATTCACCGCGCCGATCACGGTGCGCTCGCCGTTCGGCGGCGGCATTTTCGGCGGGCAGACCCATTCGCAGAGCCCGGAGGGGATCTTCACCCACGTCTCCGGCCTGAAGACGGTGATTCCGTCGACGCCCTATGACGCCAAGGGGCTGCTGATCTCCGCGATCGAGGACAATGATCCGGTCATCTTCTTTGAGCCCAAGCGCATCTACAACGGCCCGTTCAACGGCCATTGGGATCGCCCGGCGGCGAACTGGTCAAAGCATCCCGCGGGCGAAGTGCCGACCGGCTATTACAAGATCCCGCTGGGCAAGGCGGCGGTCGTGCGCGAGGGCCAGGCGGTGACGATGCTGGCCTATGGCACGATGGTTCACGTCTGCGCCCAGGTGGTCGAGGATACCGGCATCGACGCCGAGATCATCGACCTGCGCACGCTGGTGCCGCTCGACATCGAGACGATCGAGGAGAGCGTGAAGAAGACCGGGCGCTGCCTGATCGTGCATGAGGCGACGCGCACCGGCGGGTTTGGCGCGGAACTGTCGGCGCTGGTGCAGGAGCGGTGCTTCTATCACCTGGAAGCGCCGGTGGAGCGCGTGACCGGGTTCGACACGCCGTATCCGCACAGCCTGGAATGGGCGTATTTCCCCGGCCCCGTGCGCATCGGCATGGCGCTGAAAAAGATCATGAAGGACTGACACCCAGTCCCACCCGCCCCGTCCGTCCCGCGCGAAGTCGAGGGGCGGGGCTTCGCGAGACAGTGTCTCGACTTCGCTCGACACGAACGGATTTGGATCAGGCTATGGCGCGTTTCACCTTTAAGCTGCCCGATATCGGCGAAGGCATTGCCGAGGCGGAGATCGTCGGCTGGCATGTCGCGGTGGGCGACCGGGTCGAGGAAGACCAGAATATCGCCGACATGATGACCGACAAGGCGACGGTCGAGATGGAATCGCCGGTGTCGGGCGTCGTGGTCGAGCTGGCCGGCGAGGTCGGCGACCAGATCGCGATCGGCGCGATGCTGGTGGTGATCGAAACCGACGCCGATGCGTCGGTCGAGCCGGAGGGCGAGACCGCGGCGGAGGTCGAGCAGAAGCTGGGCGGCGCGCACGAAGCCGCGGCATTCGAGGCGGAGAATCCCGGCGTCGAGGACGTGGTGGAAGCGGCGCCGGCCACTCCGGCTCCGGCTCCGGCTGCATCGGTGGCTGCTGCGCCGGTTGCCGAGGTGGCGCCTGCCGCGGCGTCGGCGGCTCCTGTTCTGGCCTCCCCGGCGGTGCGCGCGCGGGCGAAGGATCTGGGCGTCGACCTCTCGCAGGTGAAGGTGTCGGAGGGTGACCGCATCCGCCACGCCGACCTGGACGCCTATCTGCGCTATGCCGGCGGGCAGGGCTATCATGCGCCGCATGCCAGCCGCGCGCGCGAGGACGAGCAGGTCAAGGTGATCGGGATGCGCCGCCGTATCGCCGAGAACATGGCCGCGTCGAAGCGCAACATCCCGCACTTCACCTATGTCGACGAAATCGACGTCACCGCGCTGGAGGAGATGCGCGCCGACCTGAACGACAATCGTGGCGGGCGGCCGAAGCTGACCATGCTGCCGTTCCTGATCGTCGCGATCTGCCGCACCTTGCCGCAGTTCCCGATGCTCAACGCGCGTTACGACGACGAGGCGGGCGTGGTGACTCGGTCGGGCCGGGTGCACCTGGGCATGGCGGCGCAGACCGATGCAGGCCTCACCGTGCCGGTGATCCGCGATGCGCAGGACAAGAATGTCTGGCAGCTGGCAGCCGAGATCGGGCGTCTCGCGGAAGCGGCGCGCACGCAGAAGCTGAAGCCCGAGGAGCTGGGCGGCGGGACGATCACCGTCACCTCGCTTGGGCCGCTGGGCGGGATTGCGACGACTCCGGTGATCAACCGGCCGGAAGTGGCGATCATCGGGCCGAACAAGATCGTCGAGCGGCCTGTATTCCGGGGCGATGACATTGTGCGCGCCAAGCTGATGAACCTGTCGATCAGCTGCGACCATCGCGTCGTCGATGGCTGGGATGCGGCAAGCTATGTCCAGGCGGTCAAGAAGCTGCTCGAGACGCCGGTGATGTTGTTCGCCGACTGAGGCGCGGATGCGTCACCCCGGGACGGATCCCGGGGTGAAGCCACCGGATCTAGACGCGGCGGCCGGTGAAGAGCTGCACCAGCCCGACGATCAGCGCGATCACCAGCAGGATGTGGATCAGGCCGCCAGCGACATGCAGGCTGAAGCCGAGGAGCCATAGGACCAGCAGGATGACAACGATCGTCCAGAGCAAAGCGCGTTCCTTTCCCAAGTGATATGTGGTGAACGATGCCGCGGGCGGCCCGTTCCGACCTTCTTGGCAACATTTTGAAACATTGCCGGCGCGGATGATCCGGGAAGGACAGTGGGGGATTGCCCCTCATCACATCCCGATCTATATTGACCGTGCTTTCTCTTACATCGCCAGATGCAAGGGGTCGCGGGGCAGGGCTCCGCGGCGGCAACAACCTGTGTGTATGTGGAGACCCGATGGCGGATTTGGCCGCGCTGACCCAGATGATCGAGACCGAGGCCAAGGCACTCGGGTTCGACCTCGTGCGTGTCGCGCTGTTCGGCAAGGGTGACGAGCGCACGCTGCAGGTGATGGCGGAGCGGCCGGACACGCGGCAGCTGACGATCGACGATTGCGCCGATCTGTCGCGCCGGATCTCCGACGTGCTCGACGCGCTGGAGGAAGAGGGGCGGGACCCGATCGAGGGCGCCTATCGCCTAGAAGTGTCGAGCCCCGGCATCGATCGCCCGCTGACGCGCCTGTCGGATTATGCTGACTGGACCGGGCATGAGGCGAAGCTGACGCTGGACGCGCCGCTCGACGGGCAGAAGCAGTTCCGTGGCGAGATCGTCGGCGTCGAGGGTGAGGAAATCACCATCCGCAATCGTACGGGCTCGGTGGCCAACGTTCCCTTCGCGCGGATCACCGACGCGAAGCTGGTGCTGACCGACAAATTGATCGCTGCAACCGTCCCGCTCTCCGTCGAGGGCGCGGAAGAAGAAGAAATCGAAGCAGAGGAAACCGAGTAATGGCTACCGGCGTCACCGCGAACCGTGCGGAACTGATCGCGATCGCCAACAGCGTCGCCAGCGAGAAGATGATCGACAAGGCGATCGTCATCGAGGCGATGGAGGATGCGATCCAGCGTGCGGCGCGTACCCGCTACGGCCAGGAAATGGACATCCGCGCAAAGCTGGACCCGAACAACGGTGACCTTCGCCTGTGGCGTGTCGTCGAAGTGGTCGAGCAGGTCGACGACATCTACAAGCAGGTCGACGTCAATGGCGCGCAGAAGCTGCAGAAGGGCGCGACCGTCGGCGACTTCCTGGTCGATCCGCTGCCGCCGATCGAATTCGGTCGCATCCAGGCGCAGGCTGCCAAGCAGACCATCTTTCAGAAGGTTCGCGATGCCGAGCGCGAGCGCCAGTATGAGGAATTCAAGGACCGCGCCGGCGAGATCATCACCGGCGTCGTGAAGCGCGTCGAGTTCGGCCACATTGTCGTCGACCTGGGCCGCGCCGAGGGCGTCATCCGCCGCGACCAGCAGATCCCGCGCGAAGTGGTGCGTGTGAACGACCGCATCCGGTCGCTGATCCTGAAGGTGGTGCGCGAGAACCGCGGGCCGCAGATCTTCCTGTCGCGCGCGCACCCCGACTTCATGAAGAAGCTGTTCGCGCAGGAAGTGCCGGAAATCTACGACGGCATCATCGAGATCAAGGCCGCCGCGCGCGACCCGGGGAGCCGCGCGAAGATCGGCGTCATCAGCCACGATTCGTCGATCGATCCGGTCGGCGCATGCGTCGGCATGAAGGGTAGCCGCGTTCAGGCCGTCGTGCAGGAAATGCAGGGCGAGAAGATCGACATCATCCCGTGGTCGCCGGACATCGCGACCTTCGTCGTCAACGCGCTGCAGCCGGCGAACGTCAGCCGCGTGATCATCGACGAGGAAGAAGAGCGGATCGAAGTGGTCGTTCCCGACGACCAGCTGAGCCTTGCCATCGGCCGCCGTGGTCAGAACGTGCGCCTGGCGTCGCAGCTGACCGCCAAGGCGATCGACATCATGACCGAGACCGATTCGTCGGAGAAGCGTCAGCAGGAATTCGTCAGCCGGTCGGAAGCATTCCAGAACGAGCTGGACGTCGACGAGACGCTGGCCCAGCTGCTGGTGGCCGAAGGCTTCACCGAGCTGGAAGAGGTCGCCTATGTCGAGCTGGACGAGCTGGCGGCGATCGAAGGGTTCGACGAGGATCTGGCGCAGGAGCTGCAGAGCCGTGCCGCCGAGGCGATCGAGCGTCGCGAGCAGGCCAATCGCGAAGCGCGCCAGGCGCTGGGCGTCGAGGATGCGGTGGCGCAGCTGCCGCACCTGACCGAAGCGATGCTGGTCACGCTGGGCAAGGCCGGGATCAAGACGCTGGACGATGTCGCCGACCTCGCCACCGACGAATTGATCGAGAAGAAGCGTGCCGAGCCGCGCCGCCGCAACGAGGACGCACCGCGCCGTCCCGAGCACAAGGGCGGTGTGCTGGGCGAATATGGCCTGACCGAAGAGCAGGGCAATGAGATCATCATGGCTGCCCGTGCGCATTGGTTCGATGATGAGGAGGCCGCGCCGGCCGATGCCGCGGCGGCCGATGTTGCGACGGAGGAGTCGGAGGCCTGATGCCGTTCGTGTCGATCAGACTGGCAGGCTCCGCATCCAAGGAGCAGAAGGCGGGGATCGTGGCTGACGTCACGTCCTCGCTGGTCACGCGGCTGGGCAAGAATCCGGCCGCGGTCCAGATCGTGATCGAGGAAGTTTCGACGGAGAATTACGGTGCCGGCGGCGTGCTGATCGTTGATCGCGACTCGCCTGCCGCACCGAAAGAGGGAGACGCGCATGCGGAACCCTCACAATGATCGGCTAACGATCCGCAGCGCCAACCAACATCAGGCCGGCAGCCACCAGGTTGCCGGGCGGGAGGCGCGCGCATGAGCGATCCTGTCCGTACCTGCATCCTGTCGCGCGAGGAAGCGCCGCGCGACGGCCTGGTCCGGCTGGTGCTGGCGCCTGACGGACGCGTGCTGCCCGATGTGCGTGCCAAGGCGCCGGGGCGCGGGGCGTGGATCGGCGTGACCGCGGCAGAGCTTGCCGCCGCCCAGGCGAAGGGCAAGCTGCGCGGGGCGCTGGCGCGGGCGTTCAAGACCGGCGAGATGATCATTCCCGATGATCTGCCCGCGATGATCGCCACCGCGCTGGAGCGCCAGGCCCTCGACCGGCTGGGGCTGGAATCGCGCGCGGGCACCGTGCTGACCGGATCGGACCGCATTGCCGAGGCAGCGCGCGCCGGGCGGCTACACGCATTGTACCATGCCGCGGACGCGAGCGAGGACGGGCGGCGCAAGCTGGCCCAGGCCTGGCGAGTCGGGTCCAACCGCGAGGGTAGCGGACTGGGGGGCTTGGTTCTGCCGATACCACGCCCCATATTGTCGATGGCGCTGGGCCGCGAAAACGTGGTACATATCGGCGTCACCGACCGCATGGCGGCCGGCAGGTTGAGAGACGCGCTCGATCGCTGGCGCCGCTTTATCGGCCCTGATAGCCCAGAAGCTCATCAAAGTGATACTTTGGTGGGTGGTCTGACCTCCGCACCTTGCGCAACGGCCGCGCAAGGCGCATCGGCGCCCGAGCTTTCCGGGCATGTACCGGCCGTGACGACACACGAGGAATTTGAGTGAGCGAGACCGACAACGATAAGCCGAAACTTGGCATGCGCGCGCCTCTGGGCGTCCGACGCACCGTCGAGACCGGCAAGGTGAAGCAAAGCTTCAGCCACGGCCGCTCCAATACGGTGATCGTGGAAACCAAGAAGGCCCGCACCTTCCGCAAGCCGGGTGACCCCGCGCCGACGGAGCAGGTTGCCGCGCCGGCACCGGCGGAAGTCGAGGCGCCCTCCGCGCCCGCACCGCGCGCTGAGCCGCCCGCACCGCCGCGCGCCCCGTCCAACGAGACCCCGCAGGAGCGGCAGGCCCGCCTGCTGCGCGAGGCCGAGGAGCAGCGCATGCGTGCGCTGGAGGAACAGCGGCACCGCGAGGAGGCCGAGCGTGCCCGCGCGGCCGAGGAAGAGAAGCGCCGCGCCGAGGAGCGTGCCGCTGCTGCCGCCGCGGCCGAGGCTGCGCCTGCGCCCGAGGCTGCTCCGGCG
>NZ_LAZX01000069.1 GCF_000980895.1 Sphingomonas sp. Ag1
GGGGGCGTTTGCGGGAGGGGGCGGAATCCTACGCCAAGCTCGCCCAGATAGCCGGCGCGAGATCTTACTTGTTGCTGCCTTCTACGGTCGCGCCAGAAAGGCGACGGCTCAGTTCTATCCGGCGATGGCTACGCATTTTGAAGGTGTCTGGCCCAACGCGCCGATACTCAATGAAGCCGAGAGAACGCCAAAATCGCTCTGCCGCTTCATTCGCTTCCAGCACGGCCAACCGAATCTCTGTGGCACCTCTCGCAGCGGCCCAGCTTTCGACCGTCGAGTAAATTGAGCGTCCGACGCCACGACCACGCTGTGCGGCATCTACGATCATGAAGCCGAGATACCATGTGCCATCACGCGGATAATCGCGGAGGATGGCCGCGATTGCATATAGGCCGCCAGGCCCCTTCCATCCCAGGACAGCTTGATTGTGGGCGCTCTTTTCGGGCGGCACATCGGAGAAAAGCTCGCGAGCATCGTCCAGCGTGGGCGCGGCCCCGTCCTGCAACAGGAAATAGTCGCTGCAACGGTTGTACAGGTCTGCAACGTCTGCGGCGTCCGCTTGGGTAAGTTTGATCGGGGCTCCCGTCATCATCATCGCGTTTTGGCAGCAAGCACGCGCTGACCGTAATCCCGGAGTTCCCCGTTGGGACCGACATAGCGGTAGAGAGTGACGCGCTCGATCCCGAGTTCCTTGCAGAGGTCGGAAACGGACGTGTCGCGTTGGGCCATAGCAGCCTGAGCGAGCCGCACCTGGGCCTTGGAGAGGGCGAACTTGCGGCCACCCTTGCGTCCCCGCGCGCGGGCAGCGGCCAGGCCAGCCATGGTGCGCTCGCGGATCATATCCCGCTCAAACTCCGCCAGTGTGGCAAAAATGCCGAACACCATCCGGCCCGATGGCGTCGTGGTGTCGATCTGCGCGCCCTTGCCGGTGAGCACCCGCAGACCGATACCGCGATCCGACAGATTCTGCACCGTGCTGACCAGGTGGGTGAGCGTTCGGCCGAGCCGGTCGAGCTTCCAAACGATGAGGACATCGCCGTCGCGCAACGATTTCAGGCAGGCGGCAAGACCGGGGCGATCATCACGGCTACCGGATGCACGATCATCATAGATATTGCCTGGCTCGACACCGGCAGCGCGAAGGGCATCGTGCTGCAGGTCGAGCGACTGCGAGCCGTCGGCTTTGGACACGCGGGCGTAGCCGATCAGCATGGATCACAAACGAAGGTTTGAGGCGGTGACGAACATGAGCACATAAGATTGGGCTATTGTGTATCTTAACCAGCATCTCAATCAAGCTATCTCAAACCGTAGCTCGGAAAGAATAAGGAGCATGTATGCCGCGTCGCGTGACCCTGACCGATCGACAGCGCGAGGCGCTGCTTCACTTGCCGGTCGATCAAGGTGAGCTGCTGCGGCACTATACCCTCAGCGATGAGGATCTCGGGCATATCCGCCAGCGCCGGCGCGCCCACAATCGTTTTGGCTTCGCGCTGCAACTGTGCGTCCTGCGCTACCCGGGCCGGGTGCTCGCTCCTGGCGAGTTGATCCCGGCGCAGGTATCGGATTTCATCGCGGCCCAGCTCGGCCTGACCAGCGACGATCTACTCCTCTATGCCGCGCGCGAGGAGACCCGGCACGAGCATCTGGCGGACCTTCGCCGAATCTACGGCTATCGCTCCTTTTCGGGGCGGGGCGCACGGGATTTGCGCGAATGGATCGCTCGGGAAGCCGAGGCGGCGACATCGAATGAGGATCTTGCCCGTCGCTTCGTTGCGGAGTGTCGCCGCACCCGCACGATCCTTCCCGGCTCCTCGACGATCGAGCGCCTTTGCGCCGATGCGCTGGTTGAGGCCGAGCGCCGGATCGAGGATCTTATCGCCCATCGCATCACGCCAACCCTGAGCGAGAATTTGGCTCACCTGTTGGAGGATACGGTGGATGGTCGCGTCACGCGCTTCGTATGGCTGCGACAGTTCGAGGTTGGCGCAAATTCAGCAGCCGCTAACCGGCTGATGGATCGACTGGAATATCTTCAAAGGTTCGATCTTCCGGCGGATTTGCTGGACGGCGTGCCGGCGCATCGTGTGACCCGGCTTCGCCGGCAGGGCGAGCGCTATTACGCCGACGGCATGCGTGATCTGCCCGAAGACAGGCGGCTTGCGATCCTCGCTGTCTGCACCCTGGAATGGCGGTCATCGCTGGCCGATGTCATCGTGGAGACCCACGATCGCATCGTAGGCCGTCTCTATCGGGCCTCCGAACGCCTTTGCAACACCAGGATCGCCGACGCAAAGGCGGCCGTTCGGGACACGCTGAAGTCCTTTGCCGAAATCGGTGGTGCTTTGCTTGGAGCGCAGGACGATGGCACGGCCCTGGACGGGATAATCGCCACCGGGCCTGGCTGGGAACGGTTCAGAACCCTTGTCGCCACGGCCTCCGCACTGACCAACGTGCTCGCGGCCGACCCGCTCAGCCGTGTGCTGGACGGCTATCACCGTTTCCGCCTCTACGCGCCCAGGATGCTGCGCCTGCTCGACATGCAGGCGGCGCCGATCGCCACGCCTCTTCTGGCGGCCGTTGCGATGCTGCGTAACGGGATCAAGGTCGATCCGCCGGTGGATTTTCTACGTCCCAACTTGAAATGGCATCGTCATCTTCGCGCTGAGCCCAGCGGCGACCACCGGCTTTGGGAAATCGCGGTGCTGTTCCACATCCGCGACGCCTTCCGGTCCGGTGACATATGGTTGGCGGGATCGCGCCGCTATGGCGACCTCAAGCAGCTTCTGGTCCCGCCACAGGCGATAGAGCAGACCGCGCGGCTCGCCGTGCCGCTGCGACCCGGCGAATGGCTGGCCGAGCGCAGGGCTCGACTGGATACACGGCTGAAGGAGTTTGGCCGCGCGGCGCGAACCGGCACGATCCCAGGCGGCATCATCGAGAACGGCAAGCTGCACATCGACAAGCTGAGGGCCGACACGCCCGAAGGGGCCGAGGATCTCGTGCTCGATCTCTATCAACAGCTCCCGCCCGCGAGGATCACCGATCTGTTGCTGGAAGTCGATGAGCGAACCGGATTTTCCGAGGCGTTCACGCATCTGCGCACCGGCGCGCCCTGCAGCGACCGGATCGGCCTGATGAACGTGTTGCTGGCGGAAGGCGTCAATCTCGGTTTGCGCAAGATGGCGGCGGCGACCAACACGCACAGCTTCTGGGAATTGCTGCGGATCGCGCGCTGGCATGTCGAAGGCAGCGCCTATGATCGGGCGCTCGCCATGATCGTGGAGGCCCACGCCGCCCTGCCCATGGCCGCCTTCTGGGGACAAGGGCAATCGGCATCCAGCGACGGGCAGTTCTTCCTTGCTACCGAGCAGGGCGAGGCGATGAATCTGATCAACGCGAAATATGGCAACGTCCCGGGCCTCAAGGGATACAGCCATGTGTCCGATCAATATGCGCCGTTCGCAACCCAGGTGATCCCGGCAACGGTCAGCGAGGCTCCCTATATCCTGGACGGGCTGCTCATGAATGACGCGGGCCGCCGCGTTCGCCAGCATTTTGCCGACACGGGCGGCTTCACCGATCATGTGTTCGCCGCCTGCGCCTTGCTCGGCTACAGGTTCGCCCCCCGTATCCGCGATCTCCCTCAGAAAAGACTCTATGCCTTCACGCCCAACGCGACGCCGGCCAATGTGCGAGCGCTGGTCGGAGGTAAGATCAATGAACCGCTCATCGAGCGCAACTGGCCCGACATCCTGCGCATCATGGCGACGATCGCAGCGGGGATCGTCGCCCCCAGCCAGATTCTTCGCAAGCTCGCCTCTTACCCGCGCCAGAATGGCGTCACCTCAAGCTTTGTACGCTGAACAACGATTTTCCGGACATAATGTGAACATTGGTGTCAGGCAGCGGCGCGAAGGTACTGGTAGAGGGTTTCGCGGCTGATGCCCATGTCGCGCGCTATGGTCGCCTTGCGTTCACCGGCGGCAACGCGGCGGTGCAGATCGGCAATCATCTCATCCGAGAGCGACCGTTTCCGCCCCCGATAGGCGCCGCGCTGCCGAGCGATCGCAATGCCTTCGCGTTGCCGTTCGCGGATCAGAGCGCGCTCGAACTCAGCAAACGCACCCATGACCGAGAGCATCAGATTGGCCATCGGGGAGTCCTCCCCCGAGAAGGACAGGCTTTCCTTCTCAAACTCGATCCGGATACCTCGCTTGGTGAGGCCCTGGACCAGCTTGCGCAGGTCATCCAGATTGCGGGCCAACCGATCCATGCTGTGGACGACGACGGTATCGCCTTCGCGGGCGAAAGTGAGCAGAGCCTCAAGCTGGGGGCGGTTGACGTCCTTGCCCGATGCCTTGTCGGTGAAGGTCCGATCGAGCGACTGACCTTCCAATTGGCGATCCACATTCTGATCGAACGTGCTGACCCGGACATAGCCGATCCGTTGCCCCTTCACTGCGCACTCTCTCCATCAAAATGTCAGGTTGAAATCTATGATACGTAACGAAATTCGTCAACAAATTCCGTTTATCACCCTAATCTGACAGAAACCGCAGTACCGCCCTGACGTCCAGTTAGGCTATACTCCAAGCTGACATCACAAAATCAAATCCCTCAAAGATGGCGTCAATTGCCTTGATGGGGTAAAAACTGGAGTGCTTCCAGGATGGGACATTCGGCAACGTCATCTCCAGTGCATCTGGCTAACGTGGTCGCCAGCGTCACCTCTATCTTCTGCAAATCTGCAATGCGGCGGCGGACATCTTCAAGGTGGAGTTCGGTTCTCGCCATAACCTCCGCGCAGGTTTGTGCACCGGTATCGGTGAGCGACAACAATGACCGTATCTCATCCATTGCATAGCCAAGGTCGCGCGCGCGCAGGATGAACTGCAACCTTTGCACCAGTTCCGGCGAATAGACGCGGTAGCCGTTGGAACTGCGAGGCGGCCCCGGCAGCAATCCCACCTTCTCGTAATAGCGGATGGTTTCGAGATTGCAGCCTGTTTTCCGGGCAAGCTGGGCACGCAAGATGCCGACCTGTTGCTCCATGAAAATACCTCTTGAGTCTGTAGTGGCTACAGAGCCTACACTGCGAATCACTCAGTTGGAACAAGGGATTCAAGCCATGGTCTCAACGCCGGAAGCGGGACAGCCAGCCCTCACCGAAAACCACGAGCCGAAGCAGGCAAACTGGGTTGCGGCGGGCGCATTGATCGGCGCGGGGCTCGCCTCGGCTTGCTGCGTCGTCCCGCTACTGTTGGTTATGCTCGGAATTTCCGGCGCGTGGATCGCCAACCTGACGGCGCTCGAACCTTACAAGCCCTATGTCGCAGGCGTAACGCTCGCGCTGCTCGGCTACGGCTTCTGGCATGTCTATTTCAAGCCGAAACCGCCCTGTGAAGACGGTTCCTACTGCGCTCGTCCACAATCGGCTTGGACCACCAAGGCGGTGCTGTGGCTGGGCCTTGCCGTCGCCATCCTGGCGCTCACCATCGACTGGTGGGCACCCTGGTTCTATTGAAAGGAAATACCCATGAAAAAGACAGTATGTATCGCTATGGCCGTGCTGGCTATGGCTGGCGGCGGGGTCGCCTATGCAGTTAGTGGCACGGCGCAAGATCGCCCCGCGGCTACCGCAACCGCTCAGAAGCAAACCACCTTTGCCATAGAGAACATGACCTGCGCCACCTGCCCGATCACCGTGAAGAAGGCGATGGAAGGCGTCGCCGGGGTAACGGCGGTCACGGTCGATTTCGCAGCCAAGACCGCGCGCGCAACCTATAACCCGCGCCGCACCAATGCTGCTGCGATTGCCGCTGCATCAACCAACGCGGGTTATCCGGCGCGCGCTATTCAAAACTGAGCGGGGCGCCGCCAGCGCCTCAAGAAAGCGATAAGCAATGAACGACTGTTGCAACCGCCCCGGGCAGGAAGGATTTGACGTGGCCGTCATCGGCGCGGGTTCTGCCGGGTTCTCCGCCGCGATCGCCGCTGCCGATCTGGGCGCGAAAGTGGCGCTCGTCGGTCACGGCACGATTGGCGGCACCTGTGTCAATGTTGGCTGCGTTCCTTCCAAGACGCTGATCCGCGCCGCCGAAGCGGTGCATGGTGGGCTTGCCGCCGCGCGCTTTCCCGGCCTTGGGGGCGCTGTCCAGATGGATGACTGGTCCGTATTGGCGGCGTCGAAGGACGATCTTGTCACGACGCTGCGCCAAAAAAAATATGTCGATCTGCTGCCCGCCTATGACGGTGTGAGCTATATCGAGGGCAAGGCACGCTTTGCCGATGGTGCGCTGATTGTCGGCGATGCGCCCATGAAGGTCGGCAAGGTCATATTGGCGATGGGTGCGCACGCCGCCGTGCCGCCGATTCCGGGGATGGACAGCGTGCCCTACCTAACCAGCACATCGGCGCTGGCGCTGGATCGCTTGCCCAAATCGCTGCTGGTGATCGGTGGCGGGGTGATCGGGGTAGAACTGGGACAGATGTTTTCGCGTCTGGGCGTTGATGTCACCATCTGCTGCCGAAGCCGCCTGCTCCCCGAAATGGACCCGGAAGTGAGTGCCGCGCTGAAAAACTATTTGGAAGCCGAGGGCGTGCGGGTTTGCGCAGGTGTCGGCTATCAGCGTATCGCCCAAACACAGAGCGGGGTCGAATTGACCTGCGAGGGGCATTGTGACACCGTCGCGGCGGAACAGGTGCTCATCGCCACCGGACGCCGACCCAATAGCGACGGGCTTGGGCTGGAGGAGCGCGGCATAGTGCTTGCCCGTAATGGTGGAATCGTCGTCGATGACCACCTCGAAACGTCGGTTCCAGGCATTTACGCGGCGGGCGATGTAACGGGACGGGACCAGTTCGTCTACATGGCCGCCTATGGCGCAAAACTGGCCGCGCGCAACGCGGTGACGGGCAACCAATACCGCTACGACAATTCCTCCATGCCATCCGTCGTCTTCACCGACCCGCAAGTCGCCAGCGCCGGCCTCACTGAAACGACAGCACGGGCGCAAGGCCTGGACATCAAGGTTTCGCTGCTCCCGCTCGATGCTGTGCCAAGGGCACTGGCAGCACGCGATACGCGGGGTCTCATCAAACTGATTGCCGACAAGGCGAACGACCGTTTGCTGGGCGGCCAGATCATGGCACCCGAAGGCGCGGATTCGATCCAGACACTGGTGCTGGCGATCAAACACGGCATGACCACCCTGGAATTGGGTGCAACGATATTTCCTTACCTGACCACTGTGGAAGGCCTCAAACTGGCGGCCCAAACGTTTGATAAGGATGTCGCCAAACTGTCTTGCTGCGCCGGGTGATTGCTCGGGGATCAACCGGCAACGAATGGCCTCCCTCCAGTGCAAGCCGCTTTGGTGTCAATTTTGTTATTCGCCTCAGCGGGAGAGCAAAATGGCACGACGCCGACTTCTGACCGGAGACGAGCGCCGGCGCCTGTTCGATCCTCCTGTCCAAGAAACCGCGATCATTGGGCATTATACCCTTTCTGCGGAAGATGTTGAATTGGTTGGGCGCCGCTATGGTCCAGCAAATCGCCTCGGTCTGGCTGCACAAATCGCTTTGATGCGACATCCCGGCTTTGGTCTGCAACCCGAGATCGGGCTTCCCGACGTCATTCTTCAGTACCTCGCGGCACAGTTATTCGTCGATCCTTCCTCCTTCTCTGCATATGGTCAGCGCGCGCAAACCCGTACCGATCATGCCGATCTCGTGGCGCGTTATCTTGGCATACGCCCGTTTCGACGCGGCGACCTGGCACTTGCCCTGAATCTTGCCGCGCAAGCCGCCGAGTATACAGACAGAGGTGAACCGATTGTTCGCGCCCTCATGGTTGGCCTGAAGGGTGAGCGGTTCATTCTTCCGTCAGGCGACACACTGGAACGCGCCGGTCTTGCTGGCCGGGCACGCGCACGCAAAGCTGCCGCAGCCGCAATCGTCGAAGGCCTCAGCTCTGCTGAACTGACACGGCTAGACGAACTCGTAATCAACAACCCGGATTTCGGCATGACACCGCTGGCGTGGTTGCGTAATTTCGAAGAAGCCCCGACTGCGGCCAATATCAATGGCTTGCTTGAGCGCCTGCGCTATGTTCGCGGCATAGGTATCCACCCGGTAGTTGGGGGCGCCATTCCGGAATTCCGCTTTGCCCAATTTGTCCGCGAGGGCGGCGTGGCACCGGCATTCCTGCTTTCGGATTACAGCGTCAATCGCAGGCGGGCGACGTTGACGGCCGCAGTGATCGACCTTGAGGCCAGACTTGCCGATGCCGCGATCCAAATGTTTGACCGACTTATCGGCGGCATGTTCACGCGCGCGCGGCGTGGGCGCGAGCGTCGCTACCAAGATAGTATTCAGTCGGTGGGGCAACTCATGCGGCTGTTTGGCGCCACGATTACAGCACTTGATGAGGCTGTCCAGAATGGCGGCGATCCGCTCGAATTGATTGACGAAGCGGTGGGCTGGCACCGGCTTGTTGCGGCAAAGGCCCAAGTAGATGCCCTTGCTGATCTTGCCGGCGAGGACGCACTGGTAACGGCAACCGAGCGTTACGCCACGCTACGGCGTTTCAGCCCGGCATTTCTGGACGCCTTCACCTTCAAGGCGTCTGGAACAGGGACGGCACTGATCAAAGCCATCGATGTCATTCGCGATGCGAACACACGAAAGTCGCGCGACCTTCCCGATGGCGTTCCACTGCCATTCCCCAATCGGCAGTGGAAGCGTCTCATCACCGAAAGCGGCCGTATCGACCGCCGACGTTATGAAATTGCGATCATGGCAACCTTGCGTGATCGTTTGCGCGCCGGTGATGTATGGATCGAGGGAACCCGCAACTATCAGCGCTTCGATGCCTATTTGCTGGGTCGGCGCGACGCCGCCAAAGTGGCGGATGTGCTTCCGTTCGATTCAAATGCTGCATCCTACCTCGCTGACCGGGCACGAAATCTTGACTGGCGGCTGCGCCGATTTGCCAAGCAGTTGAAAACAAACAAGCTTGAGGGAGTGTCGCTCGAACGAGACCGGCTCAAGCTTCAGCAAATGCCGCCTGTCACCCCACCGGAAGCTGAAGCCCTCGATCGCAAGCTCGATACCCTGCTTCCCCGCGTGCGCATCACCGAGCTGCTGCTTGAAGTCGCCGAACGCACTGGTTTTTTGAACGCATTCCGTGACCTGCGCTCAGGCAAGGAGCACGACAACCCCAGCACGGTACTCGCCGCAATTCTGGCTGATGGCACCAACCTCGGGCTGGAGCGGATGGCCAATGCCAGCGAAGGCGTCAGCTATGCCCAACTCGCATGGACCCACAACTGGTATCTTTCACCCGAGAACTATCAGGCCGCGCTGGCCATGATCATCTCAGCCCATCACGAATTACCCTTCGCGCGGCATTGGGGCGCTGGCACCAGTTCGTCGTCCGATGGCCAGTTCTTCCGGTCGGGGCGGAGCCGTTCAGGGGCGGCGGACGTCAATGCCAAATATGGCGCCGAACCTGGCGTGAAAATCTATTCTCACCTTTCCGATCACTTCGCATCATTCGGATCACGGATCATGTCCGCGACGGCAGGTGAAGCGCCTTACGTGCTCGACGGGCTTGTCCTGGGCGCCGGCAACCTTCCGTTGCATGAGCACTATACCGATACCGGCGGCGCCACCGATCATGTTTTCGCACTCTGCCACCTACTCGGGTTCCGCTTCGCGCCCCGGCTGCGCGATATTGGCGACCGCAAGCTGGGTTCGATCGCTGCGCCATCGACATACAAGGGCATCGAAAATCTGATGGGCCGCACCATCAAAACGGCAGCGATCGAGGCCGATTGGGATGACATCGTCAGGATTGTCGCCTCAATCAAGGATGGCACGGTGGCGCCGTCAGTAATCTTGCGAAAACTTGCCGCCTACAAACGCCAGAACAGGCTGGATTTTGCATTGGCTGAACTGGGCCGTATCGAGCGCACTTTGTTCACGCTCGATTGGCTTGAACAACCGGAACTGCGACGTGCCTGTCAGGCCGGTCTCAACAAAGGCGAGGCGAGGCACACGCTTGCCGCCGCCATCTATACCAACCGGCAGGGTCGGTTCACCGATCGCTCGCTGGAAAATCAGGAATTTCGCGCATCTGGGCTGAACCTGCTGATTGCGGCGATTTCCTACTGGAACACGGTCTATCTCGACCGGGCCGCCCAGCACCTCAACGCTGTCGGCACGACGTTCGATGCGGCACTGCTTGCGCACCTTTCTCCGATGGGCTGGGCGCACATCAGTCTGACCGGCGATTACCTCTGGGAGCAGGCCAGGCGACTTCCAGCAGGTGAATTCCACCCACTCAACGAGCCAATGGCGCGGTTGAAGCGTGTAGCGTAGCCCATGTTCCGCTTATGTCCGAGAAATCGTTGTCTGGCGAACAAACCTTGAGGTGACGCCAGAATGAGCTGGCCCTCGCATTGCGAGAGGTGGGCCGCATCGAGCGAACCCTGTTCATGATCGACTGGATTCTTGATGCCGGCCTCCAGCGCCAGGCTCAGATCGGCCTCAACAAGGGTGAGGCCCACCACGCCCTAAAGCGCGCCATCAGCTTCCACCGCCGAGGTGAAATCCGGGATCGATCCGGCGAAGGCCAGCACTATCGCATCGCCGGAATGAACCTGCTCGCCGCCATCATCATATTCTGGAACACCATGAAGCTCGGCGAGGTCGTCAATACCCGGGCCGCCAGCGGTACCCATATCGCGCCTGATCTACTCGCCCACGTCTCGCCGTTGGGATGGGAACACATCAATCTAACCGGGGAATATCGCTGGCCCAAATCCTTAGCGTAGGATTCCGCCCCCTCCCGCAAACGCCCCCTACGATTGAGAAGCGCGGCGGAATCTCTTAGATTGATCGCTGGAGGCTTTGTTCGCGGAGACGCGCACATTGCCTTCTTTTCGTTTTAGGAAGCGCTGCCCTAAGCGACAGAAGCCAGAGCTTTGACAATGCGGCATTCCGCGATGGAGCCGACCATGTATCTTGATCCTATCGGTGCAGACACGCGATGATGGCGGTCACGACGGCGGTGGTTTCCGCGACGTCGCGCACCCTCACTGTGTCGAGGCCGATTTCAGCAGCGGGATAGTCATTCCCACCGGGGAATATCGCATCCCCAATGAACAGCATCCCGTCGAGCGGGACACCGCTCTCGGCACTCAGGCGCTTCAGGCCATAGCCCTTGTCGATCCCTGCTCTGGTCACGTCGATCGATGTCGTGCCACCGAGATTGATCGAGAGCTCCGGCAGCTTCGCGCGCAACGTGGCCTGCAACGCGGTCCTCTTCTTTCGGTCAGGATCCCACGCTTCCTTTTCCTTCAGCGGCGCTGCCTGCCCCAGGCCCGAAAAGGTGATCTGGCTGCCCCGGTCCTCGATCCGTTCGCCCCAGATACGTTCGTCGGCGAGACCGGCATCGGTCAGCGCCTGATCGAAGGCCGTGCGGATCTTCGCCTTCTCCGCGTCGTCGAACAGTTCGGCATAGACCGCGCGCCAAGCGCCATTGATGAACCGATAGAGTTTCGTGCCTGTGGTCGGCATCAACCAGAGACGGTCGAGCGCGACGCCGGCAGGAAGGCGCGAGGCGATCTGCTTTTCGAACTGCGGCCAGTCCCCGCCCGAGATCACCGCCACATCCGTGATGGCGAGCAATCGGGCGAGGATTGCGGCCATATCCTCCGATAACGGCCGCTTGCTCTCGGCAAGCGTGCCGTCGAGGTCGAAGGCGATCAGCCACTTCATGCCGCCTTCCCTGCCGGATCGCGGTAGGCGAGCAGCCTGAGCGCATTGATGACGACGAGCAGCGTCGATCCCTCATGAACCGCCACCGCTGGCCCAATGCCGAGGCCGAGGATGGTAGCAGGCACCAGGAAGGCGACGACACCCAGGCTGACGAAGACGTTCTGCCGGATGATTCCACGGGTATGGCGGCTAAGACCGACTGCGAATGGCAGGTGCGCCAGATCGTCGGCCATCAGCGCCACGTCGGCTGTCTCCAGCGCAACGTCCGACCCCGCCGCGCCCATCGCGATGCCGACCGTGGCGCTTGCCATCGCCGGCGCATCGTTCACGCCGTCGCCCACCATCGCGACCTTGTCTTCGCCGGCGAGCTTCTTGATCGCGGCAACCTTGTCTTCGGGCATGAGGTCGCCCCACGCTTCGTCGATCCCGACTTCGTCGGCGATCGCTTCGGCGACTTTCTGGTGATCGCCGGAGATCATTATCATCCGCGACACGCCCATCTCGTGCAGCCGACGCAACGCGGTCTTGGCAGCTTCGCGAGGCGTGTCCATCAGGCCGATCGCGCCCAGGTCGCGGTCCCCCTTGCGGACCACCATTGTCGTGCGGCCGTTCTCGCGCAGCTTCGCGATTGCGTCCTGCGCGCCCTGCCCCAGCGCCGGAATGCCCTCACTTCCGAACATCTCGGCCTTGCCGATCCACACCGTCTCGCCATCCACGCTCGCGGTGACGCCCCGACCGGTCAGGCTCTTGAGGTCGCCGGCAGTCGGCACGGCACGATCGTTCAGACGTTCGCGGCCGTCCTTGACGATCGCTTGGGCCAGGGGATGGTCGCTCAACGCTTCGACGGCGACAGCCAGCGCCAGCAACTCGCCTTCATCGGCGCCATCGACGGGCACGACATCAGTGATGCGCGGACGACCTTCGGTCAGCGTGCCCGTCTTGTCGAAAGCGATCGCTTTGAGCGACCCGAGGTTTTCGAGCGGTGCACCGCCCTTCACGAGCACGCCGCCCCGCGCTGCACGGGCAACGCCCGACAGGACCGCGCTCGGCGTTGCGATCGCGAGCGCGCACGGGCTTGCCGCCACCAGCACCGCCATCGCGCGATAGAAGCTGTCGCGGAACGGCTCGTCGACGACCACCCATGCGAACAGCAGGAGCACTGACAGGACCAGGACGGCGGGCACGAAGATCCGTTCGAACCGGTCGGTGAAGCGCTGCGTCGGCGACTTCTGCGTCTCCGCTTCGCTCACCATCTTCACGACCTTGGCAAGCGCGCTTTCATTGGAACGGCGTGTCACCTCGATCTCGATCGCGCCGCCGCCGTTGATCGTACCAGCAAAAACCCGGCTTTCCGCGTCGACTGCATCGGGCTTGGCGCGTGCCGCTGCGGCATCTGCGACCGGCACCTTGTCGACCGGGATGCTTTCACCCGTGACCGGGGCCTGGTTGATCGCGCTGGTGCCCTTGATGACGAAGCCGTCGGCAGGCAGGCGCTCGTTCGGGCGGACGATGGCAATGTCCCCGACGACCATCTGCTCGACCGGGATTTCGCTGGTCTGCCCGCCGCGTCGCACGGTCGCGGTTTCGGGCGCGAGCTTCGCCAGCGCCTCGATCGCCTTCTTGGCGCGGCCCATTGCATAATGCTCAAGCGCATGGCCGAGGCTGAACAGGAACAGCAGCAGCGCACCTTCGGCCCATGCGCCCAGCGCAGCGGCGCCGGCCGCAGCGACCAACATCAGCGTGTCGATCTCGAACTTCTTCATCCGGAGGTTGTCGATCGCCTCGCGCAGCGTGAAGAATCCGCCGAAGAAATAGGCTGCGATATAGCAGGCGGTCGGCAGCCATTCGGGCGCGCCAGCGACCAGCCTCTCGATCGCGTAGCCGATCCCCAGCAGCGCGCCACAGGCGAGCGCGAAGATCAGCTCGGTATTGGGGCCGAGAAATTCGGCGTGGCTATGGTCGTGGCCATCGCCGGGGCCGTGCTTCTCTTCGCCCGCGCCGTGGCCCCCGGGGCCGTGGTCGTGGCCGGCATGTTCATCGGCAGCGACCCGCTTGCCCACCCTCACCTTCAGCTTGCGAAGCGCAGCGCGCACCTCCTCTTCGGTGGTTTCGCGGCGATCATATTCGACCCGGACAGACCCGCTGGTGCTGGCGCTTGCCTGGACCACGCCGGGCAAGGCGCACAGCGCATCGCTGACCGTGCGCGCCCGACGTTCGTGGTTGATCCCCGTCACCTGCCAGATCGCATGGCCGTAGCGCTCGGTGATTTCGGCACCTGCGGCGCGCACCATTTCGCGCAACCGTGGCAGCGGCAGCTTGGCGGCATCGAAATGGATGCACAGCGCCGCTGGCGTGTTGCCGTCGAGACAGATCACATGCGCCCGCTCGACACCTTCGCGCTTTGACAGGGTTGATACGAGACGGTCCAGGCAGGCATCGGCCGCGTCAGGAAGGTCCGGCAACAACACTGGAATGTCGAGTTCGAGCTTGTCGTTCATGACGACCTCCTTTCGCTTTTCTTGGTTTCGGCGCGCGCGTCGCGCAGGATTTCGACACCGCCCTTGATGGCGATGATGGCGGTGGCGAAGCCGACCAGCAGGTCCGGCCAATTGGTACCCAACCACAGCACCAGCACGCCGGCGATCAGGATGCCGCCGTTGGAAATGAAGTCGTTGAAGCTGAAGGTGGTTGCGGCCCGGAGATTGACGTCCGGATCCTTGAGGCGCTGGAGCAGCCGCAGGCAGAGGTAATTCACGACGCCGGCGATCGCGGACATGACCATCATGGTAGGTCCGATGGGCTCGCTGCCCTGCACGTAGCGCCGTCCGACATCGATCAAGATGCCGCCCGCGAAGATCAGCAGCATGACGCCCGAAGCGACCGCGGCGCGTGTCTTCCATGTCTGGCCCCGGGTGAGCGCCACAAGGCTCAGCGCATACACAGCCGTATCGGACAGGTTGTCGACGCCGTTGGCGATCAGCGCGCTCGAGTCCGCGAAGAAGCCGGAAACGAAGAAGCCCGCAGCGATCGCCGCGTTCAGCAGCAGGACGATCCACAGTGTGCGGCGCTCCTGCCCGCCATTGTTGTCGTTGCCCGGGATCATCCCATCATCTCCTCAAGTGTCAGCAGGGCCAGGAAGCCGACGAAAAACATCGAGCTGATGAGCGGGGTGTCGGGTTTCTCGTGCGCCTCGACCAGCAACTCCTCCGTGACGAGGTAGAGCAGCGCCATCAGCCCGAAGCTGAGGAAGCCGGCGATCATCACCGGCGACAGCGCGGCGACCGGCACGGCAGCGAGCGCGCCGATCGGCAGCAGCAGGGCCAATGCCGAGACGATCACGATGATGCGCAAGCGCGAGCGATAGGTTTCCGCCAGCTCGTCGGTCAGCGTCAGTCCCAGAAATAACACTTCCAGAGTGAGCGCGATCGTCAGCAGGAGACCTGCCTTCTCGCCCGCCACGAAAGCGAGGCCGAGCACCAGGCCGTCGACCAGAATGTCGATGCCGATCGCGGCGAGTAGCGCCATCGGCCCCTTGAAGCGGGCCTCAAGAGCCTTGAGCCCCAGCATGGTCGCGACGCCCGCCGCCCCGCCGATCAACGTCGCGCTGGGCGATGCCTCATGCTTGACCTGCGGCAGGATTTCGGTCGCTGCCGCCGCGAACACGACGCCGGCAGCGAGATGCTGTAGGCCCGCCACGAGGCCAGGTTTCAACTTGGTGCGGCTCGCGACAATCGCGCCGAGCACGACCGCCAGCACAGGCGCAAGCGTATAGAGCAGTGCCTGCATTTCCTAGGACTCCTCCGGGGTTCGGTGGCAGACGCGGATCTTCCCGCGTCGCGTGAACGCGATCGATCCGCCCGCCACGACAGCCCGCGAATGGTCGCCGCGAAACTCGTCACCGGTTCGCTGCGCGCGCAGGATCTCGGTCCTGCCCTTCGGCAGCCAGGTGACGGCCATTTTCAAGCCGTCATCGATGAAGTCGACATCGGCGCGTGTGCCGTCGTCGCAGTACATGATGCGCTGCGCGATTAGTTTCGACGTCAGATGCTTTTCATGCGCCGGCTCGGTAGGCTGGGTCGGCGCTGGATTACACGCCCCTATAACCGCCCCGGAGACGAGAACGACGCCGAGGCGCGCGATCGCCAGACCGGCCCGATTCAGGCCGCACAAGGTTGTCACATTTGAAATCGACGTGTCAGACATCGGTCTCTTCCGACGAAGCGCCCTGTGGCGTTCGAAGGCAGGGCAGTTCATCGCGTGCCTTCCTGCTCGCAGATCCGGGTACGGCCATCGCCTTCCACGATGGTGAGCTGCGACCCCTTGAAGGTCGCGGTGGCTGTTTCGCCGACATATTGCAGGCCCTGCGCTGGCGCGGTCAGCATCATCGGCGGTCCCCCGTTGGAGCGCCGCAAATCGATCTGCAGGCCGTTGTCCTTGTAATCGACGAACAGCGGTTCCCCGTCGGAACAGCGATATCTATGCCGCCCCATTTCCCCGGTCGCCACGGCGCTGTCGGACGAATGGATCTGCTGCTCCGTTGGCGGGGCTGGCGGCTTTCTTTCCGAGCACGCCGCGAGCCCGACAACGAGGATGACGGCGGGCAGCACCCGCTTACAGTGCATCATCATCGCGCCTTCCTCCTGTAGCGGAAGGGGACGCGCTGACGATTGATAGCCCGGGCAGGCTGACCTACCCGCCAGCGGAGATAGGTTGCGAGGCGATCGTCAGATTCGACCATCAGGGATCGCAGGCGGCGCAACATCATCGCCGCGAACGGCAGGGAGAGCGCCCCGCGCAGCGTGCAGCTATGCGTTAGCCTGGTGCCGCCATCGTCCCCCGCCAGCTCGTACCGCTCTTCGAGCGTGAACAGATAGGGGATGCCGCAGGACCAAGCGAAGGCGTGCGGTTTATCGAATCGATCAATCCGTGCTGGCGTCCGAATTGGCCGGGTGATGCCCTGGATCGCAAAGGTGCATTCTGTGTCGCCGAGCCGGGACGGATCATCGAGAAATACGAGCGGACTCCACGCCCGGCGATGATCCGGATCGGTGAGTGCCGACCAGATGCGCAGTGGCCCGCCGTGAAGCATCGAGCTGGTTATGGTGCGAGGCATATCCCCATCTCCCAGAGATGGGCGGGGCGATCGCGGATCGCCCTGCCCATCCATCAGGCCAAGTTGTTCACGAAGGTCTGACCGTGGTCGTCCCCTTCATGCTCCTCATTGTAGTGCTCGGGTTTCTCGATCACTTTCTGCCCGAACCGGGCATAGAGTGTCGGCAGCACGAACAGCGTAAGAAGCGTCGCCGAGATCAGACCGCCGATGACGACCGTCGCCAAAGGCTTTTGAACCTCTGCGCCGGCGCCTTCGCCCAGCGCCATCGGCACGAAGCCGAGGCTGGCGACTAGCGCGGTCATGATGACGGGTCGCAGACGCTGCATCGCGCCAACATGCGCGGCTTCCTCGCGGCTCATCCCTGATCGGATCAGATCTTGGATCGAGCTGACCATGACGAGGCCGTTGAGGACCGCGATGCCCGAGAGGGCGATGAAGCCCACTGCCGCCGAGATCGAGAAGTCCATGCCCCGCAGGAACAGCAACAGGACGCCGCCCACCAGCGCGAAAGGCACGCCGGTGAACACGATCGCGGCGTCGCGGACCGATCCCAACGCCCCGTAGAGGAGCAGCAGGATCAAGATGAAGCAAGCCGGAATGACCAGCTTCAGCCGTTCGCTTGCCGATTGGAGGTTCTCGAACTGGCCGCCCCATTCGAGATAGGTGCCGGCAGGCAGCCGGAGTTGGCTGCCGATCGCCGCCTGCGCATCCGCCACGACGGATCCGACGTCGCGGCCACGCACGTTGGCTTGCACCACCACGCGCCGCTTGCCGTTCTCGCGGCTGATCTGGTTCGGACCATCGACCACCTTGATCTCGGCGACGCTGGACAGCGGTACATAGCCGCCGCCTGCCACCGGCACCTGCACCTGTTGGAGCAGGCCGATGTCGGCACGCTGCGCCTCCGACAGGCGGATCACCACGGGGAAGCGACGGTCGCCCTCGAAGATCTGGCCCGATGTTCGCCCGCCGATCGTCGCAGTCACGGTGTCCTGCACATCCTGAGCCGTAACGCCCAACCGCGCCATCGCGTCGCGGTTGACGCGAATGTCGAGCATGGGAAGACCGGTCGTCTGCTCCACCTTCACGTCCGCTGCGCCTTGCGTTCTGCGCAGCACCGCCGCGATTTGCTCGGCCGTCCGGTTCATCTGGTTGAAGTCGTCCCCGAACACCTTCACCGCGATGTCGCCGCGCACGCCGGCGATCAGCTCGTTGAAGCGCATCTGGATGGGCTGGGTGATCTCGTAGGCATTTCCCGGAATCTTCGCGAGATTACCCTCGATCCGGCTGACCAGCTCCTCCTTGGGAAGCTCAGGATCCGGCCAATCCTTGCGCGGCTTCAGGATGACGAACATGTCGGTCGCGTTCGGCGGCATCGGGTCGGCCGCCAGCTCGGCGGTGCCCGTCTTGGAATAGACGAATTGCACCTCCGGCTGCTTCGACATCATCCGCTCGATCGGCACCTGCATCGCCTGGCTCTGCTGGACCGACGTTGCCGGAATGCGGAGCGACTGGATCAGCAAATCGCCTTCGTCGAGCTGCGGCAGGAACACCGAGCCGAGCGTAGTGAAAGCAAGCGCCGCCACCACAAGGCTTCCCACACCCGCACCGATCGTCAGCGTCGGGCGCTTCATGGCCCGGTCGAGACCGGGTTCGTAGCGCTTCTTCAGCCACGTGATGATGCGGCCGTCCTTCTCCTCGACCTTCTTCGACAGCCAGATCGCAATCATCGCCGGCACGAAGGTGAGAGAGAGGATGAAGGCGAAGGCGAGCGCGATGATGACGGTCAGCGCCATCGGTCCGAACGTTTTACCCTCCACGCCGGTCAGCGTGAGCAGCGGTACGTAGACGAGGATGATGATTGCCTGCCCGTACACAGAGGGACGGATCATCTCACGCGCAGCGGCTGCCACGGTCGCGAGCCGTTCCTTGACGCTGAGCAATCGGCCTTCATGATGCTGTTGCTCGGCAAGCCGGCGCAGCGCGTTTTCGACAATGATGACGGCGCCGTCGACGATCAGACCGAAGTCCAAAGCCCCAAGGCTCATCAGATTGGCCGAGACCCCAGCGCGCAGCATACCAAAGCCTGTCAGCATCATGGTGATCGGGATGACCAACGCCGCGATCAGGGCCGCACGGAAGTTGCCGAGCAGCAGGAAGAGCACGACGATGACCAGCACCGCGCCTTCGGACAGGTTTTTCGCGACCGTCTTGATCGTCGAATTGACCAGCTCGGTGCGGTTCAGCACCGGCTGAATTACGACGTCAGGAGGCAGCGAAGCGTTGATCGTCTTCAGTTTCTCAGCGACCGCGGTCGACACGATGCGGCTGTTCTCGCCGATCCGCATGATCGCCGTGCCGACGACGACTTCGGTACCGTTCTCCGATGCCGAACCCATGCGGATCGCCTGACCCGTCTTCACAGTCGCAACTTGTTCGACCGTGATCGGCACGCCGTTACGTGTCGCGATCACGGTCCTGGCCAACTCGCTGGCATTGCGAACGAGCGCATCCGAGCGAACAGCCAGACCTTCGCCATTGCGATTGACGAAGCCACCGCCGACGCTGGTGTTATTGCGCTCCAGCGCATTTCCCAGGTCCGTCAGCGTGATGCCGAGCGAGGCCAGCTTCTGCACGTCGGGCACGACGAGGAACTGCTTGGCGTAACCGCCAATCGAGTCGACACCGGCGAGGCCCGGTGTGGTCTTCAGAAGCGGCGTCACGATCCAGTCCTGCGCGGTGCGCAGGTAGGTCGCCTTGTCCTCTTCGGTCGTCAGTCGCTCGCCCTCTGGCGTGATGTAGCTGCCATCGGGCTGTTGGCCCGGTTCACCGGGCTTGTGCTTGTCGTCCTCGCGATGATCGAGACGAACGGTGTACATGTACACCTCGCCCAGGCCTGTCGCGATCGGACCCATTTCAGGGTTCACGCCGTCGGGCAGATTCTCTTGCACGCCCCGCAGACGCTCGCCCACCTGCTGGCGGGCGAAATAGATGTCCGTCGCGTCCGAAAAGACCGCCGTGATCTGCGCGAAGCCGTTGCGGCTCAACGAGCGCGTATATTCCAGGCCGGGGGTGCCGGCGAGCGCGGTTTCGATTGGAAACGACACCTGCTTCTCGACCAGCTCGGGCGAGAGGGCAGGCGCGCGGACGTTGATCTGGACCTGATTGTTGGTGATGTCCGGCACCGCGTCGATCGGTAGCCGGTAGAGGGAAAAGGCGCCGATGGCGGCGACGATGACGGTGAGGAGCAGGACTAGCCAGCGCTTCTCGACCGCCCAGGTTACGATACGGGCGATCATGGCTTAATCCTCGTGGCTCGCTTCGCCCTTGCCGATCTCGGCCTTGAGCGTGAAACTTCCGGTGGTGGCGATCTGTTCGTTGCCGGTCAGGCCCGACCGGACGATCACCGTGTCGCCCGACGCATCGCCGAGCTGGACCGGGGTCGCCTTGAAGCCGGTGGGCGTGCGCACGAACACGACCGACTTGCCCTCGAAACTCTGGACCGCCGTCGTCGGCACGCGGACCGCCCCGCTCCCGCCGCTGCCCGTGAGCTGCACGGCTGCCGTCACAGGCTCGCCGACCCGCCATTCGCCACCGCGATTGTCGAGGGTGGCGAGCGCAGGCACGAGCCGCGTCTGCGGATCAAGCGCCGGCGACACGAAGGTCACGCGGGCGGTCGCCTGACGGCCTGCCGCCTTCACCAGCACCGTATTGCCGGGACGCACCCGGCCCGCATCCTCGGGCTTGAGATTAAGCGCGATCGACACCTGGCTCAGGTTGGCGATGCGATAGAGTTCGGCATCCGCCGCGACCGTTTGTCCCAGCGTCACGGGGCGCGCAATGATCTGGCCCGAGATCGGCGCGGCAATGCCGAGCCGGTTGAGCCCGCCGCCGCCGACACCCGCCGCCGAAACCATGCTCTGCGCCTGCGTCAGGGCGATCCGCGCCTCCGTCGCCGCTGTGCGGGCGGCGATCAGATCCTGTTCAGGGGAGACTCTCTGCGCGAACAGCCGCTGTTCGCGCGCGAGGTTCGAATTAGCGAGCTGAAGCCGCGCCCGCGCCGCCTCGACCTCGCCCTTGATCTGCGCCGCCTCGCGGCTTTCGATGACCGCAATGGTCTGGCCGCGTCCGACCGATTGGCCGAGGTTACGGGTGAGCGCGACCACGCGTCCCGCAATTGCGGCCGAGACGACCTGCGTTCCCTGTGGGTCGCCCTCGATGATCGCGGGCAGCTCGATCGTCCCGGCCCCGCCGATGATCGGCCGTCCGACCTGGACGCCCGCTGTGGCGATCTGGTCGGCACCCAATGTGACGACGCCTTCACCGGCATGACCGCCTTCAGCACCGCCCTTTTCCGTGCCCGCTGCCGTCTCATTGGCAGCTGCGCCTTCGGCAGTTGCCTCGTTTCCGCCATCCTTGCCGCCGCAGGCAGCCAAGAGCAGGGCGAGCGACGCCGCGCCCGCGAGATAAAAGCTCTTCATCACTGATTCCCCCCATTGGGCGCACGAGCGGTCAGTCGCTCCACTTGCGCGCGGGCATTCTGGTAATTGGCAAGCGCGTCGATCGCGGCGACCCGCGTTTCGGCGAGCGTGCGTTCAGCATCGAGCAATTCGAGCTGGCCGAACTTGCCCTCGCGATAGCCGATCCGCGCGATGCGGGCGGCCTCCTGTGCAGCCGCCAGCGCCGGCCCCGACGCCGCACGAGCCGTCGTTGCGGCATTGGCCGCCTGCGCCTGCGCGTCCGTGATCGCCTGTTCGATGTCGAGCGCGGTCACGCGGCGCTGCGCATCCGCCTGGGTCCGCTGCGCGGTCGCCTGCGCAATCGCGGCGCGACCATTGTTGAACACCGGGATCGGGATCGACACGCTGAACACCGCCGCCATGTCGTTGGTCGCTTCCAGGCGGCGGATCGACGGCCCGACGTTCAGGTCAGGCACGCGATTGGCGCGCGCGAGCCGCACGCCGGCTTCGGCAATGGAGAAATCCGCGTTGGCTGCCGCCAGCGCGAGTGTGCCGGTCGTGTTGACCGGTGCCAACGGCCCATAGACGTTCACATCGGGAAGGCGATCGAGCAGCGTGTCATCGAGCAGGCCGTCGATCGGCCGTCCGATCCGACGCGCCAGATTGGCGCGGGCCGCCTCGGCCAAGCGAAGCTGCCGCTCCACATTGGCGTCGGCATTGATACGCGCGACATCCGCGCGCTGTTGCTCGAGTGGCGATGCCCGCCCTGCCTGCACGCGAACGCTCGCGGCCCGCAGCGCATCGCTGGCGATCCGGGCCTGATCGCGGGCTGTCATTACCCGGCGATCGGCCGCGACCGCTTCGACATAGAGCTGCGTTACCTGAAGCCGGACATCCGCCGCGATGATCGCGGCCTGGATCTCGGCCCGGGACAATTGCGCATTGGCGACCGCGACGCGGGCGCCGCGCTTGCCGCCTAGCTCGATCGGGATCGCAAAGCCGACCGTGGTTTCCGCGCTGCGGCCCCCCCGATACGGCCCGGAGCCGATGACATTCTCGACTTGGCCTTGAACCACCGGATTGGGCCGCAAGCCGGCGACTGTGCGACCTGCACGGGCCGCGTCGATTCCAGCTGTCGCCGCTTCCGCAGCAGGGGCCGAACCGCCCGCTGCACTGACCGCTTGGTCAAGCGTGTAGACCGGCGCATCCTGCGCAACAGGCGCGGACGGTCCGACCTGCGCCTGCGCCATCGTGGCGCAAGACGCTGCGGCCAGCATGGCCGCGAGGATACGATTCATGAAAATAGGACTCCTGACGATGATCGACAGGGGCGCGCCAACGCACGCCCAAATCGGACGTCAGGCTTGGGGGGGCCTCAAATGGACCATGCCGGTGCGGCCGTCGAGCGACGCAGAGGCGGAGATTGTCGGCTTGGGCACTGTGAGGACGGGGGTATATTCCATCGTCGTGCGCGCAGGCGCGCCGACGTCGTGTCCGTGACAATAATTGTGATGATGCGGGACATTCTTGTCCGAGTCCGATGGCACCTGATCGATGTCACCGGCGGTATGGACCGTGAACTCAACGCCCGCGATGCTTCCCCCCGCCAGATCGGCGGCATGGGCCATGCCGGAGAAGCTGGTCAGGACCAGCATCAGGCATGTCAGGAAAGGCAAAAAGGCTCGCACTAGCTTGCCTCTATCACGGAAGGGTTTTCATGTCATTGCACTAATTCGAACCAAGGGTCACTGAGCCGGAACCCGAGCGGGATCGGTCGCGCCCGTTCCAGGCGAACCCGACCGCAATGGCGACCGCCATCAGGAGTTGCGCCAGCACCGATTGCCAAGTGGGAAACACGCCGAGCATCGACAGCCGTGGCACGTCCGCGAGCGGTGCGATGTTGATAAGGCCGGCTTCCTGGAGCGCGGCGACGCCTTTACCCGCCAGCACGACGGTCAGGACCGCCATGAGCCAGGAGCTATAGCGGAAGAACTGCGCGATCGGCAGCTTGCGACTGTAGCGAAGCATGGCCCAAGCGATCAGGCTGAGCAGTCCAATCGCCGACCCGGCCCCCGCGAGAAGCATCCCGTTGTCACCTTGCGCCGAAAGCGCGGCATAGAACAGGATCGTCTCGAAGACCTCGCGATAAACTACGACGAACGCCAGCCCGAACAGGAACCAGCCCGACCCGCCCGAGAGCGCCCGCGACATCTTCTCGCGAATATAGCGCTGCCACTGATCGGCCTGCGCCTTGCCGTGCATCCAAATCCCGACCGAGAGCAGCACGACCGCGGCGAACAGCGAGCCAAACCCTTCCGTCAGCTCCCGGCTCGCACCGCTGATCCCGATCGCATAGGTGGCGACCGCCCAGGTGATCCCGCCCGCGATGATCGCGCTGACCCAGCCGCCATGCACGTACCGCAGCGCCTCGCCGCGCTCGGCTTTACGCAGGAACGCGATCATGGCGACAACGATGAGCAGGGCTTCGAGCCCTTCACGCAGCAGGATCGTGAACGCGCCCAGGAACGTGGACGCTTCGGTGGCGGCATCAGGCGCGAGCGCCGCTTCCGCATCGTCGAAAAGGCCGCCCAGTACTGCGACCTTCTCCGCGAGATCATCGGGCGACGCGCCCCGGTCGATCGAGGCGCGGAACTCCCCCATCGCGCCCTCGATTCGACCCATCAGCGTCGCGTCGCGCGCGGTGAGTGTTGGCTCGATCGGCTCGAACCCATCGAGATAGGCCGACAGCGCCAGCTCTTTCGCCATGCGCGCATCGCCGCGCCGCGCAGCCGCCACGCTTTCGGCGAGTTTGGCGCGGGCGACCGCGAGCGAGCCGGGAGCCTGTTGTATCACCTGTTCGGGATGACGACGCAGGAACGCGAGCACTGGGTCAGCCTTGGCGTCGCCGATCGCCGCGCCGAGCGCGGCCGGGGTGAGCGCGACCAGGGTTTTCAGGTCCGGAATGCGCCGGCGAAGGGTCGGGTCGGATTTCCAAAGCCGCTCGCCTTCGCGCGCCTGCGCATCCGTGAAGGCGAAGCTCCCGGCTCGGAATGCTAACGCCCAGCGCTGATCGTTGGGCAGATCGGCGAAGCTCTGCATCGCGGTCCCGTCGATGCCTTGCGTCACCACCTGATAGAGCGCGAACACGCTGCGCTGGCGCGCGCGCTCGGCATCGGTGAAAGCAATCGGGGGCGTAGCGAGCTTGGCGGCGTCAGGGCCACGGCCGTTGCCCGTCATCCCGTGGCAGGACGCGCAGGATTGTCGGAACAGTGCATCGCTGGAGACGAGGTTCGGAGCCTTATCGGGCGCGAGCGGCACCGGGTAGGCGCGCAACAGATCGGCCGCGAGCCCGTGCGCCAATGTTGCCACCTGTTCAGTCGGTCCCTTTTCCGCGATCACCGCCTGGAGGTTGGCAGCCCGCTGGATGAGGGCTTGACGCTCCGGCTTCGCCGGCAGGCCCTGAAGCCGTGTCGAGACCGACGCGGCGAACTCCGTCATCTCGGCATATTCCGACGTGCTCTTGATCCGACCGTTGGCGACCGCGCCGCCATAATCGACGGCCATATAGTCGAGCAGCCGCCATGCGGTTTGCACGTCGCCGGGTTCGGCGATTGCCGCAGCAGGGATCAGCAGCGCCGCGAGCGCGGAGAGCAGCCGCAACGAGAGCATTGCCCGGATCAACGCGAGCAGACGCACTACCGCTCTCCCAATTCGCGCCGAGCGCCAGTGACGATTTCATAAGCGGAGTGGAGGAACAGGAGGGCGATGAGGCCGGCGACGGCGAGGTCCGGCCAGGCGCTTCCTGTCCACGCCACCAGACCGGCCGCGGCGATCACCGCCACGTTGGCGAGCGCGTCGTTGCGGCTGAACAGCCAGATCGCGCGAACATTGGCGTCCCCTTCCCGGAAACGCGCAAGCACCAAGGCGGACACGACATTGATCGCGAGCGCGACAACGCCGATTGTGCCCATCAGTTCGGCATCGGGCGCGGTTGCGTTCAGGGCGCGCCAAATCGCGAAACCGATTACGCCCACGCCAAGCGCACCGAGAAACAACCCCTGCGTCAGCGCGACCTTTGCCCTCGCCCGTGCGGACCAGGCAAGCGCGAGAAGACCGATAAGGCTGATCGACCCGTCCCCGAGAAAATCGAGGGAATCCGCTTTCAGCGCTTGGCTATCGGCGATGAACCCGCCGAACAGCTCGGCGACTCCGAAGCCGAGGTTGAGCACCACGACGGTCAGCAGCGCACGGCGATAGGCCGGATCGGTTTGCGCGCGCGCGGGCTCCCCGTGGCACCCGCAGCTTTCGGTAGAAGCATTCATGCGGCCTTCCTTACCACCTCCAGTCGCTGTAGAAGCAAGCGAAATGTGCGACACGTTCGCATAAGCAAGGATGGCATGATGAAGCCGGTGATGATTGGGCAGCTCGCCAGCGAGACCTCGACGAAGGTGACGACGATCCGCTTTTATGAGTCGATCGGGTTGCTCCGATCCGCCCCTCGCACGGCGTCGGGTCGCAGAACCTACGATGCCAGTGACATTGAGCGTTTGCACTTCATCCGCAACGGTCGCCGGCTTGGCTTCTCCGTCGACGAGATCCGTTCGTTGATGGGGCTGGCGCAGAACCCGGACCAGGATTGTGGTGCCGCCTCAGCTATCGCTGCTCAGCACCTCAAGGATGTGGAGGAGAGACTGGCGCAACTCGCGGTGTTGCGGGATGAGTTGGCAATGCTCAGCCAGAGCTGCACCAAGGCGCGCATGGCCGATTGTCGGATCATGAAGGCGATCGGCAAAGGCCACCCTCAAGCCGATCAATAATAATCGGCCAGCCTGAGCTCGCGCACATCACCCGAGGCCATCGTCAGCTTTACGAGGGTGCCAGCAGGCCGGGAGCGCACTTGCCAGAGCTCCCCACGCGTATAGTTCGCATCGATCGAATGGCCGTTCACCGCCACGATCCGGTCGCCGACCGCCCAGCCAGCCTTTTCCGCGGGACTGTTCGCCGCCACATGAACAACGGTGAGCGCCGTTGGTGAGGCTGCGAGGCCAAGGCCGCTACGGTCCTTCAGCATCGGCAGGCGACGACGAGGACCGAGTGGCCGGAGCCACACGAATCCGGCGGTCACGTCGAACACCACGTCGAATTGAGCGATCAGCGGTAGGCCGACATTGCCAACCGTGCTGGTGGAGAGCCAAGCTCTCATCCCGAGTGTGGGGACGTTCGAGACGCCAAGCCCTTCGATGTTGATGTTCTGGATCGTGAAAGCATCGTTGATACGCACACCATCGACGCCGCCGATCGCCGCGGTCGAGACGAGCTTCCCGTTCAACAGCCCTTGATCGCGGGCATAGGCCGACGAGAGCATCAGCGCGGCCGAGCTGCCAAGATCGATCATCAAGGGCACGGGAGGCAAACCCGAGACGGAAGCTCGAATGAACAGCTCCTGCTTGGCACCGCGCCCGAGCGCGACAGCGCGCCAGTCGGGACCGGCGAGAAACGTGCCTGACTTGACGACCGCCATACGCCTTTTCGCGAAATCGAGCGCGATGCAGCTACCCGTGAACATATCGGCACCGAGGAGGATATCGATCGGTCGTCCGAAGGCCGCCGACACTGAACTCAGATCACCAACGACGGCAAAGGGTAAGCGACGGGTTTCGCGGGCGAGCTGTACGTCGATGTCGCGGACCAGCAGCACCGGGGCCTTGGCGCTCAGCCCGCTAATCATGCGCCGCTCACCATCGTTCAAGCCGAGCTTCGCCGCGAGCGCCGTGCTCATGATCGACGCGCCGCTGCCACTGTCGAGCACCGCCCGCACCGGCACTCCGCGCACTTGTGCCGAAACAAGGAGGGTATCACCCGTGCCGACTTCCAGCGGCTCCCATTCGAGGTGAGCCGCACCGAAGTTCCACGAGCCCGCAGACCGGGAAGTCTGTCGCGCGAGCGTTGGAGAACCGAGCACCAAGCCGGTTCCACAGGCCACCAGCCGCGCCACTAATGAGCGTCGAGACATACCGATTGCTTCAACACGGGCCGTCAAAAAGCCACCTCCAGCCCCCCGTCCGCAGGAGAGCAAATTGCGGTTACATGCTCCAGCCACTGGAGGAGCAAGTGCTTTTGGTGCGCCCGAAAATCCTCAGAAGCGCTTGGAGAACTTTAGATGAAGGATGGTGCAGACCGCTTAGATGCCTTCCCGATAACGAACGGTTCCGGGGGACGCTGGGCCGATCGGGACCGCGAACGGTGTAAACGCTCGCGCTAAGT
>NZ_LAZX01000072.1 GCF_000980895.1 Sphingomonas sp. Ag1
GGTCCTCACGCCACGCTTACCTCCTTTTACACCGAGCGGCTCAGTTTTGTGGGCGAAACGGTCAGGATCGGTCCGAGGGCCGCAATGACGCTGACGCTCGCCTTTCACGAACTGGCGACCAATGCGATCAAATACGGGGCGCTCTAGAATGAGACAGGTACCGTCGAAATATGCTGGCGAGTGCGTGAGTCAGGCAACAATGCGGAGCTGCTGCTTCAGTGGATTGAGCGTGGCGGCCCGCCCATCGCAACGCCTGAACGCCAGGGATTTGGAACTCGGCTGATCTGCACAGCTGTAGGCCGCAGCCTGCAGGGGATCGCGAAGCTCGACTTCCCCGCGACAGGGGCCGTGTGGACCCTGGTTGCTCCCTTGGCGTCAGTCAGATTGTGAGCTGAGCAGCTGAGCGCAACAGCCATGCGATCAAACCATATAGGGGACCAGCGAGCGAAAGCCTCCGTATAGCATGCCCGTACCATTTCTACCGAGCCGACGGTATCAGAACATGGCCTGCCTCAGTGCTCATTGTTGCGCTATCCGGCAGTGTTGTGGGGTTTGAGGGGTAGCGTCGGCCGTCGAAGCGCAGCCGAACTGCATGCCCCGACGCGCCACCACCGGACACTGCTACGCCCAGATCGTGCAGGCCGTGACTTCGCGAAGACAATAATCTGATCGGCAACTGGGTGACAGTCGTACGCCCAATAGTATCGTAGCCCTTCCCTGTCGCCCTTAGGATGCCCATCGAACATCCACCGCTGCCGCAATATTCAGGGCCAGACGCATAGGCGACGATGTCCTGCTTGCCATCTCCGTCCAGGTCGACAAAGGCCGCCTCGTAGGTCACGTGATCGCCTTCGAAGAGCGTCTTGATCGCCTTGCGCGCGAGCGGCGTCTCCATCGGCGAAGGGGCAGTCGATATCGGCGCAGCGCTGTTCGCGATCATTGTTCGAATGTCGGCAGGTTTGCGGATGTGCGATCCCGGTGTCTTGTAGACCGACAGAGCGCCATTAGTCCAAAGTCCGACTTCGACTGCTTTGTGCGCCTGGTCGAGCAGGAGATAGGCAGCCTCAGACCCTCCCTCATGCGCCCGGTTTCCCGAGGTGAACAGCACCGTTCCATCGCGCTGGAGCGGTGAAGCCGTCTCGAAATTCTGCCGCAAGGTCTGCAACCTCGCTTCCCCCAGCAAGGCGCGGAGATCATCGACGACCGCGCTTTTTGTAAAAAGACCGATCTGCGACGGATATTGACCAACCTTCGGGTCAAGCGATGCCCAGGCAACGTCCGGCTCCGCGTGCCGTTCGCCCATGGCGGACGCCTCAGCCGCGTGCTGAGCGCTGGTCACGTCGTGTTGATCCTGAACCGGGGTTCGCTCACAAGATGCCAGAACCAGTATCGCTGCCGCGACCAGAAGCCGTTCGAAGGGGAGCATATTGTTACCTGTTCTGTCTACCGATCCTGACAGTCAGCCTCTAGCAGGCCAACGATCGCATCGAAAGTTGTCGGCGACGCTCGGTGTCGACGTGGATGGCTGATCGTCGCCAACTGTGCCGCGGATTATGGATGGCGATCTCCGAAGCGGAAGCCAACCCTGCCTTTCAGGAACGTCTCGCAAAGGCTCTCGCCGCTGACGAGAAGCCGGTTAAAGCTCCCGTCGAGCGGAAGCGGCAGACCAAGCCGGCCGAACACAAGCGTCCGAGCAACCGGCGGACCCCTGCCATGCTCGATCCAGTGCAACTCGCCCGAAACGGCGAGTCCGAACTGCGCGAGGCGCTAGCGAAATTGGATATCGAGCAGTTGCGCGATGTGGTGGCGGACTACGGTATGGACCCAGGCAAGCTGGTGATGAAGTGGCGCGATGCAGACCGCATTGTCGATCGCATAGTCGAGGTGGCACGCGGTCGTGCGCAGAAGGGCAGCGCGTTCCTGCCGCCGTCCGAAACCATAGAGACCAAAGCCAGCGAACCTACTCTCCCGTTGGAAGACGGGAACGAGTAGACGCCCTTTTTAACTGCCGGTTTTCGGACATGTCATGCTCAACGACCTAGAAGCACTCGCTGCCGATATTGCGAACCTGTCCAAGGCTTGCGCCGAGATGGAAGGTACGGAAGCCGCTATGCTACTGAGCCAGGTGATTGCGCACCTTGAGGTGGCATTGTCCGAGTTAGCGGAGCACCCCGGTATGCTCGTCGGCGACATGCCGTGGTGGATCAGCCGCCAGAGTGAACGCAATAGCCTCCGCTAGAACTTACCAAGGCACCTGCCACAAGGGCTCGAACGCTCTACCTAGGCTATTCGCCGCGTAGGGAAATCAGCGCGTTCTCGATGAGACGCAGTGCATCTGATCGACTAGGACCCTGCATGCCCTCTCCAGCAGCGCGCATGTAGGCTTCCTTGTCGTCTCGCCACGATTCAAGCAGTTCGATCTTCTCGCCGGTGCTCAGGTCCTTGTCAGCGAGAAGATCGGCCGGTGTGTCGTATTTGGCGAAATACCCCATCACATCCTCCTCCGGACCTTAACGCTGCATCTTGCGTCTGATCCAACGTCCAAACCGTCTCAGGGCCGAGACGATGATAAACCAGAAACTCAGCGTGGCGATGAACGAACCCGCGCGAAAATTGTCCTCGACTCCGACGTTATGAATAACCGAGGTGTTCGGATTGTCAGCCAGATAGGGGGCAGGCCAGCCTGCCACTTCGCGAGGCAGCCAATTTTGCTCCACCGGGCCTTCATGGCCGTACATCGTTCGCTCGTCCGTGGGCGGATTGATCCAGGCGGTTGCGATCGTGATCGCCAGCGCCAGCAGTAGCGACAGAATACTTCTCAGCACTGCGGACTCCACTCACTGCCGATCAGCCGCTTCTCCAACTCCTCCAAGACACTTTCCGCGCATTTCATTGCCATCCCCGCAGAAGAGGCCGAACCCGACCTTGAATCCTGGTGATCCGAATGGGACACTCTCCACGTCCAGCGCCAATAGCCGCTATGCCGTACATCCAACTGCCAAATTCCACCTTCGGTTGCGGCGACGGTTCCCTGGTGGGGCAGCCCCAAACACCATTGTACGACAGGCATTCTTTCTCCCGAAGAGCTGACACAAGCCCGGAGAATCAACCTGGATCGATATCGGTCCCGACAACCCTGACGAAACGCCCCGTTGCGACGTTTGCCCCCACAAGCTACTTTTCTCGCTCAGAGCCGATGCTGACGGTGCATCGAACCGTCTCGCGCTCCCGGTTCGCACGCTTCCGGCACGCCTCCAGCACCTCACGGTTGGCGGCAACGATCCGGTCACCTGCCGCCAAGGCAGTGAGCGCGCCGGGCGAGGCTGCCTCCATCATTCGCTGCCCGCCTTCCCACATCTGCATGGCGAGCGTGCGCGCTGCCATCTTCTCCGGCCATTGCCAACTCGCCGGCACGGCGCGCGCGACAACGCCAGCGAAAGCCGCCCAAAGCACCATGCCGAGCACCACTCCGCCGATCGCGGTCCACATCAACCAGCGGTTCTGCTCGTCGTCGCGTCGCGCCGATGCGGCGACACCCTGGAGCACGCGGATTGCGTCCTTCAGCTCTGCGGCTGCGGTTGCGATCATTCGCCGGTCCTCGGCGCGGGCGCCGCCCTCCCCCGCCACGATCCGGTCAACGACATAGCGCGGGCTCGCTCCGTCCCTGACCGCCGCCGCCAGCGCGTCGACGCGCTCCAAGGTGGCGTCGATCTTCTGCACCATGCCTGCCAGCGTCTCGCTATAGTCGGGCAGCTCCGGGAGTTCGGCGCGCTCGCTCGCCATCCGCTCGGCGACGCGGCGTAGCAATGCCAGTTCACCCTCCACCCGTGCAAAGGCTTCCTGGGCTGTCTCGGGTTCGTGCTCGTCCTCGCTCATCCTGTCTCCCTCACGCACCCGAAAGCACGCCTTCTATCGGCTCAGTCCCCGGTCACGCTCGCGATCCGGCCCCAACGACTTCGCCAGCGCGTCACCAACCGCGCGGTCCTTCTCCAGTTTCAGCGCCAGCTCGGGCGCGCGGCGGCGCAGCGCGGATTCCAGCTGCGGATCGCGCCCGATCGCGCCGGCGACCTTCGCCATGTTGCCGCGCATACGCTCCGCGCCGGCGCGGTCGCCGACCCGCTCCAGGGCGGCACGATCGCGCTGCATCGCCTTCCATGCTTCCACGAACCTTCCGGCACGCGCCTCCGGGTCGAGCCGCACGCGCTGTTCCTCGGCCATCGCGCGCACCGCTCCGCCGGTGTTGCCGCCGGCGGCCTGCTCGACCAGCCTGGGATCGCGCCTGAGCGCGGAAGCAAGGTCGCGCGCGGCATGGGGCCGGTTCGCGTCCAGCACCTCGCCGGCCTTGCGCAACGCGCTCTCCTGATGGGGTAGAACCGGCAGGCCCTTGGCGCGCATCCGGCGTATATCGGCCGTGGCGCGCGCATAGCGTTCGATTGCCTTGGCTTGGTCCGGCTTGCCGCCGGTCGCGGGCTCCCGTTCCGGCGCGGACGCCTTCTCCGGTGCCCGGGGTCGGAAGCCGTCGAATATGCCCTTGGCCTTGTCGCGCACCTTGGCGGCGATCTCTCGCGCGACTTCCGCGAACCGGATCTCACGCCGCTCGGCGAAGGCGCGTGCCCAGTCATTGTCGGACGGCGCGGCATAGTCGCCGGCCATGTCCTTGGCGCGGTCACGCGATAGGACGCGGGCGAGCTGGCGCTGATCGGTGAAGTCGTCGCGGCCATAGTGGAGCTGCACGCCCTCGCGGTGCCGGGACAAGGCGACATAGGCACCATGCCGGTCCATCCCCGGCGTCGCCAGCACATGCGCGCGATCGACCGTCACGCCCTGCGATTTATGGATGGTCGCCGCATAGCCATGATCGACATGGGCATATTCCTTCGCCGCGAACGTCACTTCGCGCCCGCCATCGAGGCGGACAGTCATGCCCTCCGGCGTGACGTGCGCGATCGTGCCCAGCGTGCCGTTCTTCACCCCCAGCGACCGCTCGTTGCGCAGGAACATCAGCCGGTCGCCGGCCGCGAAGTCACGGGCACCACGGTCGGCCGCGAACGCCACGTCCTCGCCCAGCTCACCGCTCGCGCGCAGCCGGTCGCGCGCTTCCCCGTTCAGCTCGCGGACCTCGGCGTTGGTGTGGGTGAGGATGATGCGGGTCTTGTCCGGTTCGGCTTGGCGCTGACGATCCCATCCGTCGACCAGCTCGGCCCGCGCCGCCTCGCGCGTGTCCGCCGCGTGAACCATCCCGTGCGCGGCATAGGCGGCCAGCGCCTCGCTTGTGCGGCCGGTCGCCAGCGCCCGCGTGGCATCCCGTTGCCAGCCCTCACGCTGCCGGCGAACCTCGGTGATCTCGGCCGCACCGTGACGCTCGGCGATCGACCGGAACGCCGCGCCCGCCTCGATCGCCTGCAACTGCTCAGGATCGCCCACCAACACGACCTTCGCGCCGGCGTCACGGGCATGGGACAGCACCCGCTCCATCTGGCGGGTGCCGATCATCCCCGCCTCGTCGACGACCAGCACGTCCTTCGGCCCGAGCTGGTCACGCCCCTGCGCCCAGCCATGCTCCAGGCTGGCGATCGTGCGCGACGCGATCCCCGATCCGCCCTCCAGATTCTCGGCCGCGATCCCCGACAGTGCCGCACCGCGCAACCGGTAGCCTTCGCGCTCCCATGCCTCGCGCGCGACGCCCAGCATCGCCGACTTGCCGGTGCCGGCATAGCCGACGACCGACGCCAGTCCGTCGCGTCCGGTGATATGGTCGAAGGCGTCGCGCTGCTCGCCGGACAGGACAAGCCCCCTGCCCTCGGCCGCCCCGATCGCGGCATCCCGCTGCCGATCGGACACACCATGATCGCCGCGGCGCGCCAGCTCGTCGCCGGCCTTCTCCAACCGCACTTCGGTCGCGATCATGTCGCGGGAGGTGAACCGTTCCTGGTCGCGCCCGTCCTTCCCCAGCGCAATCAGCTCGGGGTTGGCGCGCACCGCCGCCATCACCCGGTCGAACTGCTCCTTGCCATCCGAATGACGGAACGCGAACACCGCCAGGTCGCGGGTGGTGAAGGTCGATTGCTGCCGGGTAATGCCGTCCAGCGCGATGCGCGGATCGGCCGCGATCTTGTCGCCGTTCTCGCGCGCGATCCGCCGGTGATCGTCGGCGCGCTCGGCGTCCTCGCCACGATCGAGGCGGCGCATTCCCGCCGGCCCGATCTTGTGCTGCGGCTCCAGTGCGATCCCCTGATCGGCATAGGAGCGATGGTCGATCCGCCCCTCCAGTCCCAGCTCGGCCATCGCCAAGTTGACATGGGCCGCCCACGCCTCGCGCCATTCCTTAAGCAGCTCGGTGCCGTTCCAGTCGCGGTTCTTCTGCCCGAACCCGTCCGGTCCCACGTCGCGCATCGACAGCATGACATGCGCGTGCGGCTTCGGACTGCCGTCGTCCGCCTTGTCCCAATGCACGTTGAGGTCGGCGACCATCCCGCGCTTCACGAACTGCTCGGCGACGAAATCACGGGCGAGCGCGACGCCTTGTTTCTCGTTCATCTCGCGCGGGATCGAGAACTCCACCTCGCGGGCAAGCTGCGCGTCCTTGCGCTTCTCGCCTGCCTCCACCTCGTTCCAGAGCGCGGTGCGGTCGTTTAAACGCTCTGGCGCGCCGTCCGGTAACATCACCTCGGAGTGGATGACGCCGGCCTTGTTCGAGAAGTCGTGATGGCGGTTCAGCTTCTCGTCGAACAGCCGCGACGCCGAACGATAGGCAGCGGACGCGACGGCACTGGAGCCCTTCGCGCGGCTGATGACCTTGGCGCTGAAATGGTAGATCGCCATCGCGACTACCATGATGCACTTCTTAGCGCACGTCGACAACGACGTATAAGCGCGCACTCACCACTCGCTTCGCTCCCGCTGATTGACTGCCGTGCGTTTCCGTTATGGGTTGCCTGCTCGTTCCTGTTTGCTAGGCTGCGGTGAACCTGACGCGGAAGGAGAGAGCACCATGCGCAAGGTGCGCGACTATGACGCGGAGCTGAAGGCGCTGGAGAGCCGCGCCAAGGCGATCAAGGCGCGTCGCATCGAGCAGCTAGGCCAGCTCGTCACCGCCACCGGGGCCGATGCGCTCGACATGGAAACGCTCGCCGGCGTGCTGCTCGATGCCGTCGCCTCGCAGAACGCGGAAGTGAAGGAGGCGTGGCGCGCGAAGGGCTCCGCTTTCTTTCAACGGCGCGGGCGCAAAGGTGGCCGGACTGCTGGCGGCAACGGCGATAGCGGGAACGCGCAACCGGGCGATGATCCAGCGCCTGGAAGCGGCGCGGCGTCGTAACGATACGCGAGCCTGGGTCGTGCAACGCCGCGAGCGCACCCGCCACCTGATCGAGCTGGGCGGCCTCGTCCAGAAAGCCGGCCTGGTCGAACTCGCCGACGACGATCGCGCCACGATCTACGGCGCGCTGCTGGAGCTGGTCGGCCGCGCTCGCGGTGACGATCGTGGCGACACGCTCGCGCTCTGGAAGCGGCGCGGCAAACGTGCGTTCGACACGGAAAGCGAAGCGATGGAGAAAGGCGATGGCGGTCCTGGATATTGAGGCGATCCGCCGGGAAGTCCGCGCACTGGATTTCGAACGCGGCACGTTGGCTGACGTGGCGGAATGGCGCGAAGCCGATGCTGAATCGCGCGCCAACCTCGCGATTGAGGGCATGGCGCTGAGCGCGGACGACGAGGCGCTGTTCGATATGCTGCGCGACGAGGCCGTGCCCCCTCCCCTCGCCACGCAAATCATCCTCAAGCTGCTCGACCATCCCGATGCCGATCCGGCACTTCCGATCACGCCCCTGGAACGGGCGAGCTGATGGCGGGGCCGCTCATCGGTGGGCGTCGGCCGATCAGCTGGCGGCTCGCGATCGTCGTTTCGTTCGTCGCGGCCTATGCGACGGCGCGGTGGCTGGAAGGCATCTTCGGCGTCGGGCAGATTTCCGGCACGGTGTCGTTCCTGGTCCTGGTCGGACTGATCGGCGCGACCTGGTGGATCAACAGCCGCGCCGCCAACCGCCGGAACGAGCTACTGGGCTCGGCCCGCTTCGGCGATCGGGCCGACTTGCGCAAGCTGGAGACGAATGGGGATCTCCTGATCGGCCGTGCCAAGGAGTCCGGCAAGCTGCTCCACTATGACGGCGCGGCGCACCTGCTAACGATCGCACCCACCCGCTCGGGCAAGGGCGTCGGCACGATCATCCCCAACCTGCTGCTGCTCGACCGCTCCGTGGTCTGCATAGACCCAAAAGGCGAGAATGCCCGCGTCACGGCCCGTGCAAGGGCCAGGAAGGGCCTTGTGTGGTGCTTGGACCCCTTCGGCGTCTCCGGGCGTCCTGCGGCCCGCTACAACCCGCTGGCGCAGCTCGACCCGGCAAGCCCGGACCTCGCGGAAGATGCGCAGACAATCGCGGACGCGCTGGTCCACGACGCGCCGGGGCAATCGGGCGAGGCGCACTGGAACGAGGAAGCCAAGGCGCTGATCGCCGGCGTGATCCTGCACACCGTCGTCCACGAGCCCGTGTCCCAAGTGACGCTCGCCACGGTGCGCGACAAGCTCACGCGCGATCCCGCCGGCATTGCCGCACTGCTGGCGGACATGCAGGCCAGCAGCGGCGCGCATGGCCTGATCGCACGCGCCGCCAACCGCCAGCTCGGCAAATCCGATCGCGAGGCCGCCGGCGTGCTGTCCTCGGCGCAGCGCCACACCCACTTTCTCGACAGCCCGCGCCTGGTCGAAAGCACGTCCACGTCCGATTTCCGGTTCGCGGACCTGAAGGAGCGACCCGGCACCGTGTTCCTGTGCCTGCCGCCCGACCGGCTCGAGACCTATGCGCGCTGGCTGCGGCTGCTGGTCGCCCAGGCCGTCACCGACATGGCGCGGTCCCCTGCCCGGCCGACAAGCCCTGTGCTGTTCCTGCTCGATGAGTTCGCCGCGCTCGGCCGACTGGAGCCGGTGGAGCGCGCGATGGGGCTGATGGCGGGCTATGGCCTCCAGCTCTGGCCGATCCTCCAGGACATGCACCAGCTGCGCGCGCTCTACGGCGAGCGCGCCGGCACGTTCCTGTCCAATGCCGGCGTGATCCAGACGTTCGGGGTCAACGATCATGCCACCGCCGACATGCTCTCGCGCACGATTGGCGACACGACGCTGGAATATGCGACCCTCGGCACGTCGCGGGGCACTGGCTGGGGTGACAATCGCGCCGGCCCCTCGGAAAGCGTCAGCACGCATGTCACGACGCGGCGGCTCGTCACGCCCGACGAAATCATGCGGATGCCGGCCGACACCCTCCTGCTGCTGCGCCAGGGCGAACGCCCGCTCTGGGCCAGCAAGGTTCGCTACTATGACCAGCGCGAGTTTGCCGGCCTGTTCGATCCGGCGTGATCGCACACACCCGTTCATGGAAAATCGAACGGTGAGTTTTGGGGTAGCGCCTCACCACCCTTTCCGCCGGCGGAACGCTGAAGGCACAAACCGCCGGTTTTGCCTGGCTTCTCCCGGAAGCCCTGCGGCCGATAGGCCGCTCTGGTGGCGGCGATAGCCGGCACGGATCGAAACCGCATTGGCCGATAGGCCAATTCCGCATCTTTCTGCCCTTTGTGCACAGGGCAGCCTACCCCAAAGCTCACTGTGGCCTTCTGATTCAATTATTCTTCTAGATTCAAGATTCAGATGCTCGAAACCCGCGGAAAACTGGCGGAAATTAGCTCTAATGGTGAGGGTTCGGGCCGATTCGCGTGAGCCTTGGGGTAATCAACGGTGAGCCTTGGGGCGTATTAAGGTGAGCGTTCGGGTCGATTCTGGTGAGCCTTAGGGTATCTAGAAATTCGACGGTGAGTTTTCGGGTATCTCCTCACCGTAGATCGGCGAGCCGAGTGGATTGTCCACCTCACTTTTCATGTTAAGGTGAGCGCAGCAATAGCTATCACTCACCTTTGAGACACGCCCATGCCCCAACCCGCGCTTGCAGATGGATCGTTCCGCACCCTAACTCAGCGAGGCAAGGGCAACCCCTTCAATCCCTCTCATTACGGCGAGATCGTAAAGCCGGGCGAGCTGGTCGACATTGTCGAGCTAAGTCCCCTCACCCTTGCCGATCGCCGCACCTACAATCTGCTGATCGCCAATGCCTGGGAGCGGATCGGCGAACCGATCGTCCATCGGATTGCCAAATCGGCGCTGAAAGGCACGCATCAGGGTAACGAGCGGATTGAGGCCTCCCTGCTCCGCCTGATGGGCACGATCGCGATCGTCACCATCCGCAAGAGCGGCAAGAGCTACAAGCGCCGTGTACAGCTCCTCGGCCCGAGCGACGAAAGCTTGGAGAAGGACGGCTTCCTCCATTACCGCATCCCTGAGGAACTGATCGAAATCCTGCGGAACAGCGAGGTGTATGCCCGTCTCAAAACGCAGGTGATGTATTGCTTCGAGTCAAAATACGCCCTCTGTCTCTACGAGATGATCGAGCGGCGGATCGGCCTCGAATACAAGCAGACAGAGGAATTTACGATTGAGGAGCTGCGCGGGCTGCTCAACGTGCCCGCTGGCAAGCTGGAGCGGTTCGCCGATCTCAATAAATACTGCCTCAAGGTAGCGGTAGAGGAGATCAACAAGCTCTGCCCCTTTTACGTCGATTTCACCCCCATCAAAAAGGGCCGCAAGGTCGAGCGGATCGCGCTCCACTGGTTCCCGAAAACCTCCAGCGGGAAGCGGGACGCGCAAAGCCTGATCGACCAGCACAGCGTCGTCCGTCGCGCCAAGATGCGCGGGCTGGCAGCCGAGCTGCCGGTGCTCGTGGATTTTAGCGTCCCAGCCGAAAGGTGAGCCGCTACCCTAAAACTCACCGATAGGCTTTCGACCAAGTTTACAGGTGGTCGTGTTCACGCGCTGTCCTGATAACATGTTCACACGTTAACACATGGGCTGACCGCGATCTGGGTGTCCCCTCAAATGACGGTCACTCACCCAGCCCTTGCATGTTCCAATCCGGCCGGATCATTCGGATCAACCCCGCTTCCAATCCTGGCGCGGTCAGCACCGGAAGCCCGTTCCACGCTGTGTCCAGGGGTCGTGATCAGGATCTCGACACGGCTGCCTGCATTAAGCGCCGTCAGGATAGGGCCTTTGATGCGCGCACTAGTGCGCTGCCGGGCGTGACCGCGAACATAATGCGCCATGCGGCCCGGCAGACGCTCGCCGGGAGGCAGCGGCTCACCCATAGATGTTTCACCTCTCCTCTTTCGGAGCTGCGTCACCGTTCCCCGAACGGGTGCTTGCCGTACTGGCGCATCAGGAGGTCGATCGCCTCGCCCATCAAGGCCTGGAGGGTAGTTCCGTTCTCCGCCGCTAGCACGTTTAGGCCCCGGCTGACCTCCGGGCTGAAGTATGCGCTCACCGCCTTCTTTCCCTGCCGCGCTGCCGATCGCACCGGCGCCGCGTCATCGATGGGAGGAACCAAGGCGCTCGGCTCGACCTTCGCGCGTTCTGCGCGCTGCTGCCTCATGGCACCAAATTTGCTCATGTCAGCCTCGCTTCTTCCTGCTCTTCTTACCTGTGGACAGGTTCACACGTTCTCGTGTCCACGTCCATAGCGCCGCAATCTCCTCCGCCGCCTTGCCGTCCGGCTCCGCCTCCATCGCGGTTTTCCCTTGCGCCGTGCTGTGGTGATAGATCGCGCGCATAGTAAGCATGACGGGCGCGACCGGCACGCCCATGCCCTCAACGCCTTCACTGCCTTCGATCAACTCGCGCGCGTCCCGGTAAGTAGTTGGTGCACGCTGAGGGCCGCCCATGAAGAGCACGAAGGCCGGCTTGCCTGCTGCCTTCACCAGCTCGGCCGTCGTTTCGACCGCTGACAAGTCGAAGGCCTGGGGACGGCACGGAATGAGGATCAGGTCCGCGGCCTTGCACGCCTCGCGCGCCATAATGTCCGCGTGTGGGGGCGTGTCGATAATGACCAGGTCCGCGCCTAGATCGGCCGCTTGCTGCACCTTGCGCGGAAGGAGGGTAGGGGAGGCACAGTCCACGACCTCAGGGTCCGCGCCTCCTCGCCAGTGATTCCACTGGCTGGCGGTCGCTTGCGGGTCCGCGTCGAGAATCAGCGCAGACAGACCCGCACTGGTGGCAGCGCCGGCAAGGTGGATGGCAAGCGTGGTCTTACCCGCTCCGCCCTTCTGGCTGATAATAGATATGGTCTTCATGTAGCCACCTGAACGTGTTCGCGTGTGAACATGATGGGTAGAGGACATGTGGTCAGGATAGCAATCCCACATGTGAACGACCCAGCTCATGGCTTGTCGCGCAGATCCTGACGTCCGAACGTCGCAACAGTCCCGGCTTTCACGCCGGGAATATATCTGCCATCCTAGATATATGGATATCGATTCGGCCATCTCAGCCTTGGGGGCGCTTGCACAAGGCACTCGCCTGGATACCTTCAAGCTGCTGGTGCGCCATGAACCAGATGGCATGGCTGCCGGCGAAATCGCCCGCCAACTCGATGTGCCGCAAAACACCATGTCTGCACATCTCGGCATCCTTGCGCGTGCCGGCCTTGTGCGCTCCGAACGGCAGAGCCGCTCAATCATCTACCGCGCCGATCTGGGCGGGCTGCGGGCGCTGACGCTGTTCCTGATCAAGGATTGCTGTGCCGGCTCGCCTGAGCTGTGCGCGCCTCTTGTCGCCGAACTCACCCCGTGCTGCTGAAAGGACGCGCCGTGGCCGTCGATATCGTCATCTATCACAATCCCGAGTGCGGCACGTCGCGCAACGCCCTCGGCCTGATCCGCAATGCCGGCATCAAGCCGCACGTCGTCGAGTATCTGAAAACCCCGCCTTCGCGCGCGTTGCTGGTCGAACTGATCGACCGCGCCGGCATGACGCCGCGCGATATGCTGCGCGAGAAGGGCACCCCTTTTGCGGAGCTGGGCCTGAACGACGCCTCGTTGTCCGATGAGGCGCTGGTGGATGCGATGATGGCGCATCCGATCCTCATCAATCGGCCACTCGTCGTCTCGCCCTTGGGCGTGAAGCTCTGCCGCCCCTCCGAGGCGGTGCTTGATCTGCTGCCGCCCCCCCAACTCGGCGCCTTCGCGAAGGAGGACGGCGAACAGGTGGTGGACGCGTCGGGCCAGCCCCTCGGCTGATGCTGCTCGCCGTCCTGATCTTCGTCGCCACGATCACGCTCGTCATCTGGCAACCCAAGGGGCTGGGCATCGGGTGGAGCGCGATGGGCGGCGCTGTCGTGGCGCTGCTGGTGGGGGTCGTCTCGCTGTCGGACGTGCCCGTGGTGTGGGACATCGTCTGGAACGCGACGGGTGCGTTCGTGGCGATCATCGTCATCAGCCTGCTGCTCGATGAAGCCGGATTCTTCGAATGGGCGGCGCTTCATGTCGCTCGCTGGGGCAGGGGCAACGGCAAACTGCTGTTCGCGCTCGTCGTCCTGCTTGGCGCTGCGGTGTCCGCACTATTCGCCAATGACGGTGCGGCGCTGATCCTGACGCCCATCGTCATCGCCATGCTGCGGGCGCTGGGATACGGACCCAAGGCGATGCTCGCCTTCGTCATGGCGGCCGGCTTCATCGCTGACACCGCCAGCCTGCCGCTGGTCGTCTCCAACCTCGTCAACATCGTGTCGGCCGACTTCTTCGGGATCGGCTTCGGCGAATATGCGTCCGTGATGGTGCCGGTCGATCTGGTGTCGATCGTCGCCACGCTGGGCGCGCTGCTGCTGTTCTTCCGGCGGGACATACCGGGCACCTATGACGTGGGGCAGCTCCGGCAACCCGGCGAAGCGATCCGCGACGCCGCGACCTTTCGGGCTGGGTGGATCGTTCTGGCGCTGCTGCTCGCCGGCTTCTTCCTGCTCGAACCGCTCGGCGTACCGGTCAGTGCCGTCGCTGCTGCCGGTGCGATCCTGCTGCTGGTGATCGCAGGGCGGGGCCATGTAATCCAGACTGGCAAGGTGCTGCGCGGTGCGCCGTGGCAGGTCGTGATCTTCTCGTTGGGCATGTACCTCGTCGTCTATGGCCTGCGAAATGCGGGCCTTACGGACGACCTGGCCGCGCTGCTCGATCGCACCGCGCAAGGTGGTGTGTGGGGCGCGGCGCTTGGCACCGGCGTGATCGCGGCTGCCCTGTCGTCGGTGATGAACAACATGCCGACCGTGCTGGTGGGCGCGCTGTCGATCGACGCCACCAATGCTACGGGCGCGATCAAGGAAGCGATGATCTACGCCAATGTGATCGGCTGCGACCTTGGCCCCAAGCTGACACCGATCGGGTCGCTCGCGACGCTGCTATGGCTCCACGTCCTTGGCCAGAAGGGCGTGCGGATCGGCTGGGGCTATTACTTCCGCGTCGGGGTGACGCTTACCGTCCCCGTCCTGCTCATCACGCTTGCGGCCCTCGCGCTGCGAATTGGGATTGCCTGATGCCTCTCCGCGACTTGTCCGAACCTGACCATCTGCCGGCGCTCGATCCGGCGTTCGTCCGCGAGCGCCCGGCGCTGGGCCTCGGCCCGACTGACCCCGCGCCGCGCATCCTGCTGCTCTACGGATCACTGCGCGAGCGGTCGTTCTCTCGTTTCGCGGTCGAGGAGGCCGCCCGCCTGCTGCGCCTGTTTGATGCCGAGACACGCATCTTCGATCCCTCGACGCTGCCGCTGCCCGATCAGATAGCGGGCGACGATCATCCCGCGGTCCACGAGCTTCGCGAGCTGGCGCTGTGGTCAGAGGGCCAGGTATGGTGCAGTCCGGAGCGGCACGGCCAGATCACCGGCGTCATGAAGGCGCAGATCGATCATCTGCCGCTGGAGATGAAAGGCATGCGCCCGGCCCAGGGACGGACGCTGGCCGTGATGCAGGTGTCCGGCGGGTCGCAGTCGTTCAACGCGGTCAACACGCTGCGCCTGCTCGGCCGTTGGATGCGGATGTTCACCATCCCGAACCAGTCCTCGGTGGCGATGGCCTACCAGGAGTTCGATGAAGCCGGTCGCATGAAGCCGTCGAGCTATTACGATCGTATCGTGGACGTGATGGAGGAGCTGGTGCGCTTCACCGTGCTGATGCGACCCCATGCCGCCCAGCTGGTCGATCGCTACTCCGAACGCAAGCAATCCGGCATGCCCGTTGATGCGGCAACCGATCTGTCGAGCATCGCGGTTGCGCCACAGCGGTAACCCGTCGCCAAAGTCCTGAGTTTCGCACCAACTCCTTAGCCGACAGGCTAAGACTGTGTGCGAGCTTTAGGACGCAGAGCGAGCTAGATCGACAGCGCCATGCAGTGGGATGGGCACTGCCATACCTCCCTTGTCAGCCATAGCACTGAGTGCTACATGTTCCTTATGAACGATGCTGTTGAAACCGTGCGGACCTTCAAGACCGCTTGGTTTGCAAAGGCGGCACGTAAGGCGCTCATCAAGGATGATGAGCTGTGCGAGGCCATCCAGGAGGTGATGAAGGGTCAGGCTGACGATCTTGGCGGGGGCGTGTTCAAGAAGCGCCTGAATAAGAACCGGCACCGGAGCATCATCCTCGCCAAGGGACGGCGCCACTGGGTTTATACCTATCTCTTCGCGAAGAAGGATCGGGCCAACATAGATGATCCTGAGTTGAAGGCATTCCGCCAGCTCGCCGAGCTTTATGATCGAAAGACAGACGACGAGATTGAGCGGGAGCTGACGGCAAAGGAATTGGTGGAGATATGCAATGACGGCAACGCGTAAGTTCAAGAGCGATGCGTTTGAGGCGATCCACAGCGCCGCCTCGGGCATGTATCGGGTCGGCACGATCGACAAGGCTACCATGCGTGACTTCGACGAATCCTGTTTGGCCGTGCCACCGGTCATCGCGCCTGCTGACATCAAGCAGCTCCGCGAAACCAACAAGGTGAGCCAACCGGTGTTCGCCCGCTATCTCAACACCAGCGAAAGCACGGTTGAGAAGTGGGAAACAGGCGCGAAAAAGCCCAGTGGGGCGGCGCTCAAGCTTCTGTCGATCGTCCAGAAGCATGGGCTGCAAATTCTGGCGTAGGGCAGGTTATGAGCGCCCAGCTGATAAGGGATCGTGCCGATTTGGCCCCTCTCATCGCCGTCTCTGGTGGTGGTTCGCATTACGTTTACCTGCTGCGGACGGGGAACCAAAGTTTGGTGGCTTAGGCACGCCGTTCGAGCGCACCTCGGTCATCGTCACGACGAACCTCGCCTTTGGCGAGTGGCCGACCGTCTTCGGCGACCCCAAGATGACCACCGCGCTGCTCGACCGCATTACCCACCACTGCGACATCGTCGAGACCGGCAACGACAGCTGGCGCTTCAAGCACCGCAGCTGACGCCTGGGGCACCTCGCAGAGAACGCTTCGCGCTGGTTGCGCCTCCGGTCGGGCTACGCCCGCCCTACGCCACAACCAGCGCGAACGGCGCGCTCGTCATACCCGTCACACTGCTCGACGAAGGGGGTCCCTTTTGGACGCCGATTGACAGGCCCGAGAGAACCGCTTTCTCGGACAAGCATTTTTGGGAAGATATACACGGTCGCTGAAGCCAATCCCGGGGTCACTGGTGAGGAGCTGATTGGCCTGCTGAGCGCCGTGGATTCTACCAGAAACAAATCCGCGTACACGCAGGGAGGGCAAGTTTCAGCATCGTGGCTGGTGGGCTACATCGAAGGCGGATATTTCCGCAGTGACCGCCAACACCTTCAAGATTATCAAGAGCAATAACTGCGGCCACGTGCATAGCGTCGCCTAGATTAGCACGCGCTCCACCTCGTCCAGCGTCACGTCGTCTGGGCGGCGATCATAGAGCTGGGTAGTGCGCGTGGAGGCATGGTTCGCCATCGTTGCGGCGCGCTCCAGCGTCCGCCATTTTTCAGATAGGCAGTGATCCCGGTCGCGTGGAAAGAGTGGTTGCCGATCGCCGTCTCGATGCCAGCCGCAGCCGCACGTCGGCGCACCATCTGAAAGGCATTGGCCTGGGGGAGGGGGGTATCGCTTAATCGCTTAGTCCCACGTGCAATCGTACGGAAAAGTGACCCCTTCCTATCCTCGCGCAGCTCACATCCATCGAGATAGGCGGCCAGATATTCCTCCAGATTATGGTGACACGGCATTTCGTGGCGTTTGCCACCTTTCTCGTGCAGCCGCACCCAGAGGCGCCGATTCTGCACGAACACGTCCTCCACGCGCATCGCCAGCGTCGCGCCGATCCGTGCGAACGAATAGACCATCAGCCCGATCAGCGCCCGATCGCGTCCAGTAGTCGCCGTGCCTCTTCGGGGGCCAGCACTGGTGTCTTGCCGCGCCGGACGCTGTGCGTCGGCCCCCGCACGGACGCGGCCGGGTTCATCGGCAAGACTTGGCCTGTGACCAGCCAATCGAACAGATGACGCACGCCTGCGAGCCGCTGCTTAGCCGATGACGCTTGCCAGTCCTTCCGGTCCTGTTACTTTCTCGAAAGCGGCCTGCTGCTCCTCACTGAGCACCAGACCGGGGCTCCCGGCGAAGAACTCCCTTTCTGCCACCACAGACGTCGGGAGCCCGTGCATCCGCTGCCTGGCAAGCTCGTCCCCCGCCCGCTCAAGCCGCGCCTCAGTCGCGATCATGTCGCGGGACGTGAAGCGGTCCTGGTCCCGCCCGTCCTTGCCCAGCGCCACCAGCTCGGGACTGGCGCGCACCGCCGCCATCACCCGGTCGAACTGCTCCTTGCCATCGCTGTGCCGGTGGACGAACATCGCCAGGTCACGGGTGGTGAAGGTCGATTGCTGCCGCGTGATCCCGTCGAGCGCAATGCGCGGGTCGGGTCGACCATCGCTCCTATGCCGACCAGGGCATCGAGCTTGAGCCGCAGCACAAGATCGGGTCGGCGGGCATGCGCCGCCTCGACCGCGGTGAGGATGCCGAACGCGCGGACGATCATCTGCGGATCGCGCGCGAGAACGGCGAGAAGATCGCGGCTGACCTTCCAATCCCAGCTCGGCCATGCGCTCATTCACATGAGCCGCCCATGCCTCACGCCAGCTCTTCAGATGCTCATTGCTGTTCCAGTCGCGGTTCTTCTTGCCGAACCCACCTCGCGCATCGACAGCATGACATGCGCGTGCCCACGACAATTTAAGTTCGATCTAGACTGCGAATACGGCTGCCTGACTCAGCAGGTCATAGGACGTGGTTCTAAGCGTCCGCGGAAGATCGTTGACCCCCTGCTCCCGCATCCGGTTGAGTGTCGAGGCGGCCCATATGAGAATATCGGCGTCCCATATCGTCGCGATACCGTATGCCGGGATCGCCTCGATCTTGACCCACGTTTTCGTCGTCCGGACTGCTATATTCGATCGGCTTCACCCGCTTGCGCTTCTGAAGCGAGAAGAACGGCCGCTCCATCGTCTCCCGCTGATCCTTGAGCGGCGAGGCCGGGGGAGGGCAGGGTGGCGAGGCGCGCAAGCGCCGCTTCGGCACGGCGAAGCAATGCCCCGAAGCTTTCCGTACCCTCGCCGTCGCAATAGGCGGGATCGGCGTCGGTCCAGTAGCGCTCCAGATGGGGCATTCGCTCGCTGCTGCGTGTGCCGTTCCGCCGGGAGGGGTGGAGATAGAAACTCCTCAATCGGCCACACCTCCACCGGGACGGTCGGAAAGCGCTGGATCGTCGCTTGGGCCGTCTGCCGGGTGCGAAGATAGGGAGAGGTCACGATCAGGCTGGGCGTCTCGGTCCAAGCCCGCGCTACCTCCCGCACCTGACGCCATCCCAGCTCGGTCAGCTCGATAGATTACCTATTACAACACCCAGCGTCCGCACTCGAGCCTTGCTGGCAGAACGCCGGCCGAGGCCTATCGACGGAACGGGCTATCAGATCATGGGGGGCATGCCCCCCATGATCTGATGATCAAGCAGGCGGCATAAACGACAACCGGGTTTAGCTTAACTCAGCCGCCAAACTGTCCAAGAAGGCGGGATCCGACCACGGCCAAGCGCGTTGAGGCCTTCGGACTAGTTCCCGACGGTTGGATCAGCCGTGTGATGGAGAGAATTATGCGCGCACTATGCTGGCACGGTAAGGGCGACGTTCGCGTCGACACCGTCGCGGATCCCGAAATCAAGCACCCGCGCGATGCCATCATCAAGGTCACGGCATGCGCCATTTGCGGTTCCGACCTTCACCTGCTCGATGGATACCAGCCTACGATGGAGGCAGGTGACATCCTCGGCCACGAAAATATGGGCGAGGTCGTGGCGCTTGGCTCCGAGGTGACGAACCTGAAGATCGGCGACCGTGTCGTCGTACCCTTCACGATCAGCTGCGGCGATTGCTGGTTCTGCAAGAAAGGCCTGTTCGCCGCTTGCGACCGGACGAATCCGAACGCCGAGATGGCAGCCAAGGCGATGGGCCATTCGCCCGCAGGGCTGTTCGGCTTCAGCCACATGCTGGGCGGCTACTGCGGCGGTCAGGCGGAATATCTGCGCGTGCCGATGGCCGACTTTGGTCCGATCAAGATCCCCGACAACGTCACGGACGAGCAGGCGCTGTTTCTGTCCGACATATTTCCGACCGGCTACATGGCCGCCGAGAACGCACAGATCGAGCCCGGCGACACCGTCGCGGTCTGGGGCTGCGGACCGGTCGGCCAGTTCGCCATCCGCTCGGCCCTGATGATGGGCGCGGGCCGAGTGATCGCGATCGACGAGGTGCCCGAGCGGCTCGCCATGGCCGAGGCGGGCGGCGCCGAGACGATCAACTTCGCCGAGACCGATGTCTATGACGAGTTGCAGGCGCGGACCAAGGGACGTGGCCCGGACAGCTGCATAGATGCGGTCGGCTGCGAGGCCTCAGCTCATGGCGCGGCCGATGCGGTGATGGACAAGGTTAAGGCGAGCATGATGCTCGCCACTGATCGGGTGCATGTGCTGCGCCAAGCCATCATGAATTGTCGCAAGGGAGGCACGGTGTCCGTCCCTGGCGTATATGTCGGCATGGCCGACAAGCTGCCACTCGGGGCGGCAATGAACAAGGGACTGACGATCAAGCTCGGTCAGACCCACGTCCAGCGCTACACCAAGCCGTTGCTGGAGAAGATCGTAACCGGTGCAATCGATCCCAGTTTCGTGATTACCCACCCGGCAAGCCTCGAGGACGCGCCGGAAATGTACGCCAGGTTTCGGGACAAGGAGGCAGGCGTCATTAAGGTGGTCATGCGCCCGCACGGCTGACGTGCGGATCTGTTCTGTCCCCACCGAGTGGGACCGATTGGTTAAACAGCGGTGCTATGCCGGCCGCCACCCGGTTCAGCCAGCTTTCGCGATTGTCCTGCTCCATGTCCTGCTCCCTTCAAATCGCCCTCGGGGCGATGGCCTCGGCCATCGGCCCTGCCTCGTGGCGAACAGCAGGGGGTGAGGGGGCAGCGGGAATCTGCCGGGGTGGTGCGGGCGCAGGCACAGCCGAGCCACGGCCCGGCTGATTGCCGTTGCTGGGAGAGGGGGGCAGCGCCCCACTTTCCTCTTGGCGAGTATCTTCGCCGGCATCGCCGGCGACCATCTGGCGGGCAGGCCCGCCCACGCGAGCGATCGTCACCCGGCAGGTACGAGACGACGGCACGGCGGCTCGGTCGGAGCGCGAGCCGAAATAGAGCGCGGTCCCGCAGGGACGCGCCGCCATGTAACTATTCCCTAGCGCTTGGGTTTCTGGTAGGATCGGCCATGCCTGCCGTTCTGCGCATAGACGGCCTGCGGGTCGTGATCTGGCCAAACGATCATCGGCCGGCGCACGTCCATGTAAAGGGCGCGGACGGTGAGGCGGTGTTCAACCTGCATTGCCCCGGCGGTCCGCCGGAGCTGCGCGAGAGCTACGGGTTCAGACTGGCCGACCTGAATTACATCGCCGAGCCTTGGCGGCCGCGATCGCCGCCCTGTGCGCGGAATGGAGGACGATACATGGCGATTACTGAGCGCGATCTGGCGAAGGCGGAAAAGCGCATGGCGGCGCAGCGCGAGGCCGGTCATGCCGTATCGGCGCGCTATGATCGCCGGCGTTCGCGGGTGGTCGTAGCACTCAACACCGGCGTCGAACTGACCTTTCCGACCCAGCTCGCGGAAGGGTTGGCGGGTGCCTCGCCCGACAACCTGGCCGAAATCGAGATCAGCCCCGCCGGGCTCGGTCTGCACTGGCCCAGGCTCGACGCGGACCTTTATGTGCCCGCCCTCCTGCAGGGCGTGTTCGGATCGAAGCGATGGATGGCCCGCCAGCTCGGTGCCGAAGGGGGACGGTCGCGCACCGCCGCCAAGGTTGCCGCTTCACGCGAGAATGGCCGCAAGGGCGGACGGCCTCGGAAAACCATGGCTGCCAGAGCCTCATGAACCAACAGCGCCTAGCAACTCGAGCGCTCAATATATTAGTAGCTTAGTCGCTTAGCAGGTGTGTCGCAGTCTTGGGCATTATTAGGTCGATACGATCGACAAGGCTACCCTCTGGAGATTCCATGCAGTCACGTCTGATCGCCATCATGGCAATCCTCCTGCTAAGCTCGACGGCTGTTTCAGCCGGTGCACAAAGCCCGAAACTAATGATGGATTGCCACGAGATGGATGGCGGCAGTCCCAGCCTTCACGCGAGTTTTTACGAGGTTCGGGGTAACGACCTCCTCCGCCATGGGCGGACGAAAATCGTGAAGATCTCTACCGCCGGAAAGATGCTGTTCCTGAGCCGCACCCAGGACGACAAAGGACCAGAGGACGCTTTCGCTACCCATGTGAGGAACGGTCATGTCGTCGTTCGCACGGTATATTGGCAGCGTGCCGGTCAAAAGAGGCGCAAGGCCTTTCACGACACCTACGACTTTCGCGCCAAAACGATCATTGGTTCAACCGGTGGTGGTGACACTTGCCACCATGATGCATGGAAGGGTGACGAGGAAGGATGAACCGCATCCTCGTAGCTGCGGCGTTGTTGCTGCCCTTGTCCGGCTGTTGGACGGGCGCGCCATGGTTCACCGCGTCAGACGCTGTGAACGTCATTCCTGATGGTCGCTACAGGATTGAGGCAGAAGGCGAGACGGCCGAAACGGGCGAAATAGTGGGTATCTCACGACAGCCTGACGGCTCTCTCCGATTGGATGGTCCCCAGATGCCGGTCCGAGCAATCGTGGCGCGCCTGAACCAGGATGCAAAGGATCATCGGTATATCATTCAGCTTGAAGGCCCCGTGCTAGGTGCTGGCAACGCGCTCTTCCTGCTGCTGGACAACCGGGATCGCCGTTACCGGGTGTCCGTGCTTCGCTGCGGCGGCGAAGTTGCAGAGGTTGTGCGTCGCTCTGGAGGCTCGATCAGCCGAAACCCTCAATCGGCGACCACCTGCGAGTTCCAAGACCGAAACACGCTTATTGGACAACTACGACTGCAAGCTCAGGAAGACGGAGGTTTCGATATCGAGCTGAAGAGAACCATTGAGTAGGAAGGTTTCTCAGAACTTGGCGTTGAATGGCTGAGCCATGTGGAGATAGGAATGATCAAGCACATAGTTCTGGCAGGGATTGCAGGGCCATTGTTGTGCACGGCGACGTCTGCGCTGGCGCAGCAACCAACATCTATCGGCTCGGCCGCCGCGCAACGGCCGCTTACGCTTGCTGAACGTCAGGCTGCATGGAAGGCTAACAAAGCGGAGTATCGCCGTCGTCTCGTGAACGACGGCCAGCGAAGTGCTGACCGCTGGCTCGATCGACAAGCGAGAGCAAAGAGCGGATCAGAAGGTTCAGCAACTGCCCGGCCCCGTGCCACAGGAAAGCGGAACTGCAAAAAGGTACGCTGGGTCAACCGTGCTACGCCGGGTTTCGGGGGCGCCGGGATGACGATGAGCCGGGTTCCCGTCTGCGCGGATTAGCTGCGTGACACATTCGGGCTGCGAAACGGCGGCTCACGACGTAGTGAGCGAGAGCACCTGCTACTTGTCTAAGGGAACCACGCTGATCTGTCCGTCGAGGCGTCTTCATCAGCATGGCGGTCTTGAGATTACCGCTCTTCTCCACCGCTTGCAGCGCTGCAACGCCCGGTGGGACGAGTCGGGTCAGTTCCTGAAAGGCTCGGGCCAAGCGCGCTTGATTAGATCCGACTGCTCGCGCTGACGTTCGATCATGCCATAGAGGGGACCCTTGGCCCTAAACCCAAGGAATTTGTCACGAAGGGCGTTCTCCCAAATTCACAGCGTAACGCTCAGCCCTCGTTCCCACCGATAGTGTCCTGCCGGTGCGCCCGGTAGAACTCAACATGGAAGCAGGCCGAGCCGAGCGGTGCGATATGATGCAGAATGGTGGGCTCGACGATCCCTGGCTCCATTTCAGGCGTGAGCACCGTCTCGAATGGCTCTCGCCGGGGATCCGTCACCCGGTAGCTCAGGCTGCCGCTCTCCACCTTGATGAGACCCCACACTCCCGGTTTGGTCGAATGATCGTTGAGCAGTCCCTTGGGAACCGTGTCTTGGGTGAAGGTGTCCGTTCGCTTGTAGCATTCCAGCCCCTCTGGAAGGCTGGTGGCGGCAGCGCTCATGCCTCCTCGGCTTCGTAAAGCTCTACCTCCCGGTTGATGAGAATATCCGCCAGGAACCAGTAGGCCTCGCCCCACGCGTTCAGAATGTCGTCGGTTGCAGCCTCGCCCAGTACGTCACGAATCGCCGGCAGGAGCGCGTTGGCGACCGCAGGATAGTGTTCGGACTTGATATGGGTCTCGACATGGCGCGCGGCGATGCGTTCGATCGCAGGCTTCAATGCGTCCAGCTTATCGACATTCTGCGCAAAGGCGAGGATCGCCGCGGCAAGCCGCTTCGGCTGAGCGCCGGACTCGTGAGCCGCCATGTCGAACAAAGCCTTGATCTCGGGATCGACGAACAAGCGCTGGTACATGCGCGTGGTGATATCCACGCCATGCTGCTGGAGCGCCGGAGCCGTCGCTTTGACCAACGCCATCGTTTCGGGGGAGAGTGGCTTTGACATACTGAGAGGCTCCGGATTGCAAGCTTAGCGAAAAACGCTCGGTGGGCGAGGCAGGTTTCGGACTGGACCGATCCTCACCTTTGCCGATGACCTTATGTATCACGAGTTGCCGCGCCAGTCGCGAATGTCCTGAGTTTCGCGACAGCGCCCTCAACGCTCGTATTCTCTCGTACGCTGGCGTCGCAAAAGTCGATAGCATAATATTTGTTTTCTGATACAGTTTTGCGACATGCTGATCGGCTACGCCCGTGTGTCCACTGATGACCAAGATCTCCGGTTGCAACGCGCCGCGTTAAAGGAGGCGGGGTGCAAGCGGACGTTCGAGGAAAAGGTGTCGGGCGCGAAGCGTGACCGGCCCGAGTTGGCCAAAATGATCGAGCAGCTGCGCGACGATGACACGGTGGTGGTGACGCGGCTCGACCGGCTGGCACGCTCCACTCGCGACCTGCTCGACATTGCCGAGAAGCTGAAGGAGGTCGGCGCCGGCCTGCGCTCGCTGGCCGAGCCTTGGGCGGATACGACCTCGCCTGCGGGTCGCATGGTGCTGACCGTGTTCGCCGGCATCGCCGAGTTCGAGCGCGAGCTGATCCACCAGCGCACCAGCAGCGGGCGGGTCGCGGCGAAGGCGAGGGGGGTCCGGTTCGGCCGCCCGCCCAAGCTCACCCCCGATCAGATTGCCCTTGGCGAATGGTTGGTGAGCGAGGGCACGTCGGTGCGGGAAGCGGCCAAGCTCCTCAAGTGTCACCATGCCACGCTCTACCGGGCGCTGACCGCCGCAGCATTGACCCCGTGATGCTGACCACCCCGCAGCCCGACGCGCCGGAGGGGGAGGCCTGATGCCGATCCGTCCCGAACATGTGTTCCTGTATCCGATCGACTGGCCCCAGCTCTCGCATCATGTGCGCTTCGTGCGGGCAGGGGGATGCTGCGAGCATTGCGGGCGCCCCCATGGGCAAAAAGTATTCCATATGCGGGATGGACGATGGTGGGACCGGAAGCGGCATTGCTGGCGCGATGGCCAAGGTCGACGCGTGCGACGGCCGACAGAGGACATCCTGGTGCACGGTGCGTGGACGCCGGTGGTGCTGGCCTGTGCGCACCTTAACCACGACCCTAGCGACAGCACGCTCCACCAGCTGGCGGCACTGTGCCAGCGGTGTCACATGATCCACGATGGCCCGGAGCATCGGCGCCGGCGCTGGATGAATGCGCACTATCGACGCGCTCTTGGCGACTTGTTCTACGGACCTTATCCCGTGTTGGGCGCCGACTGGATCACGCCCACCCCGCTCAGCATGCTCGATGGTAGCTCATCGATTCATGCTTGGATTCGGTGAAGAACGGCCAGATCGTAGCTGCTGCAAGGGGCCGCCCCAAAAACGGGCTAGTCGTTATTGCTTTGTTGGGTTTTCGCTCATATCTCGGGGTTAATCGAACCCGCCAGGCCTCTGCCCGCAAGGGTATGCACACTTGGCGGGTCTTTTTTTGCCCTGCTAAGCGGGATGGGTGCCACGCCCCTTCACAAAACCCGCGACGACGATCGCGCAGCAGCTCCAACACCTCCAGGCCGAAGGCATGGCAATCCCCGACGTGGTGCGGGCCGAGCACTGGTTACGCCATGTCAGCTACTACCGCCTGAGCGCCTACTGGCTGCCCTTCGAATATCCTAAGGGCACTTCTGGCGCCCGTTTCTTGCCGGGCACCAGCTTCGATACCGTCACCGCCCTGTACGATTTTGACCGCCGCCTTCGGCTGCTAGTGCTCGATGCAATCGAACGGATCGAAGTCGCTGTACGGGGTAGCTGGGCGTACGAGCTGGCGCAGCGGTTTGGACCCCACGGCTACCTGGATGCAGCGCTCTACTATCATCCGGGTAAGTACCACGACAACCTGACCCGCCTAACCAACGACGTGGCGAGCTCGCCCGAGACGTACATCGATCATTATCGTCGGACCTACAGCACTCCGGCAATGCCGCCGGTGTGGATGGTGGCGGAGATGATGTCGTTCGGGCAGCTCTCTCGATGGTATGCGCTGCTCGACGATCGGGGGTTGCGTAACGCCATAGCCAAACCCCTCGGGCTCCCTGAAGCGGTGCTCGTGCCGCTCCTGAAGCATCTCTCCACGATCCGAAACAGCTGCGCGCATCATGCCCGGCTTTGGAACCGCGGCTTTTTGCTGCGCATGCGGGTGCCCTTCAAACCGGCCGCCCTCGTCAGCACACTTGAGCCGCCCGCAGCCCGTGCTCCAGCCCAGCTCTATAACGCCCTGGTCCTCATCGTTTACCTGCTGAGACAGGTCGCTCCGACATCAGCCTGGCGGGATGAGCTGGTGACGTTGCTCGCTCAGCATCCGACCGGCGATCTAGCCGCAATGGGTTTCCCTCAGAACTGGGCAGCTAGGCCCCTGTGGCTTTGAAGCTTTCCTCGGCCCCTAGCGCCCAAACCCTCCGGCTGTGACGCAGCATGCTCCGGCGCCAACTGCTCATCAGCAATCATGGTCGGTGACCCTAGCTCGTCGGGACGGCATTGCAAACGTGACGACGTTGTTCCCACGAGGGCGACAGGCAGAAAGGTAGACCTTTTTACCTCAGTCCGTCGCACGTCCATATTACGACATACGGTTTTGACACTGCCAAATACGCGAAAATGCGAGGTCGCGTAGCCCGGTCGAAACCGGACGGTTGTGACACCGGCCCTTATCAATGCGTGCCGCTTTTCGCTCTTTTCGATCTGCATTATATTCGGGATCGCAGGGGCGCTCCCCCACGCCGGGGAACCATGTCCATCTCGACCGCCTTGCTCAACCGACTGCGCGACCTGACCGTCGCACGTCCTCGTCCAAAGCCTCTGCGCTACGGGCTCACGGTTGTGGTCATCGCAATGGTCGCAATCGTACAGGTCGTCCTCTTCGGATCGTCCGCACCCTGGTTCCTCTACACACCGATAGTCGTGCTGCTCGCGCTGTTCCTCGGTCGCGGTCCCGGTGTCCTGGCCACCATCCTGTCCGCGATCGGCGCGGGACTGGTGGTCGCGCGGCCTGATCTGCCGCTGCTGCTTACGCCCGTCCATTGGGGCGCTTCCGTTATTTTTCTGCTGAGCACGCTTGGGCTGGTCCTGCTGGTGGAGGCGCTGCGCACGGCGCTTCTCGATGCCGATAGGCTACGTGACGAACGGGAGAAGGCGTTGGTTGTCACAGCGCAGCGCGAGGCGTTCCTGTCCGGCGTGCTTGGCAGCTCGACCGACTGCATCAAGGTGCTCGATCTCGACGGCAAGCTGACCTTCATGAGCGAGGGCGGCCAGCGCGTCATGGAGATCAGCGACTTCAACGACGTAGCCGGCTGTCCGTGGCCTGACTTCTGGCAGGATGCCGGCAACGCGGAAGCAAAGGCGGCGGTCGAGGCGGCTGGTAGAGGTGAGGCACACAGCTTTATCGGCAAGGCCGACACTTATCAGGGCACGCCCAAATGGTGGCACGTCGCGGTCAGTCCGATCGCGGGTCCGGAGGGGCACCCCGACCGCATCCTGTCTGTCTCGCGCGATATTACCGAGCTGCGCGCCAGCGAGGAGGAGCGCGAGCGTTTCGTCCGGCTGGCGGAGAACAGCGCCGATTTCGTCGGGATGGCACGAACGGACGGCAGCGTGTTCTATATGAACGATGCCGCCAAGCGGCTTGTCGGCCTGGAAGATGCCGCCATCACCCGTCTGACGATCACTGACTTCTTCCCGCCCGAGCAGGTCGAGACGGTCGCGCGCGAGGTTCTGCCCGCGGTGGAGCGCGATGGGCATTGGGCGGGCGAGCTGGACTTCCGGCACTTTCGTACCGGCGAATTAATCCCTGTCCTCTACTCCGTCTTCCCGATCACCGACGCCAGTGGCGCGCTGATCGGCTACGGCACCGTCACCCGCGATTTCCGCGAGCGCCGGCGCGCTGAAGACGGCATGCGGCTGATGAACGGCGAGCTGGCGCACCGCCTCAAGAACGTGCTGGCGGTCGTCCAGTCGGTTGCCTCGCAGACGCTGCGCACCGCGCCTGACACCAAAACGGCCAGCCACAATCTCGGTGCGCGCCTGGAGGCGCTTGGAGCAGCAACCGACGTGCTGACGGGCAGCTCATGGCGTTCGGCCGATCTGCATGAGGTAGCGACGCGCGCGTTGGCGCCACATGGCAGTATCGGCGAGCGCATTCTGCTCGACGGCCCCGCTGTTACTCTGAAGCCTGAGGTGACGGTCGCCTTTGCGCTGGCGCTGCATGAGCTTGCCACCAACGCCGCCAAGTACGGGGCATTAGCGAACGGTGCCGGGACGGTAGTGCTCGAATGGAGTGTCACGGGGGAAGGCAATGACGCGATCCTGTCGATAGCCTGGCGCGAACAAGGCGGACCGCCGGTTTCGCCCCCGACGCGCAAGGGCTTCGGCTCGACCCTGATCGAGCGGTCGCTGCGCTCCTATTTCCGCGGCAAAGCCGCAACCGACTACCGGCCGGAGGGTTTGGTGTTTGAATTGGAAGCGCGGCTTGGAGATGCCGCAACAGTGAACGAGTAGACGGCGTGGGACAGAGCAAGCCGATCGGCAGCAACACCATTCTGATCGTTGAAGGCGAAGCGCTGGTGCGGTTCGACATGACCGCTTTTTTCGAGGAGCGCGATTGGCGCGTGTTCGAGGCGGAGGATGCGGATCAGGCAATGGAGGTTCTCGACCAGCGCACCGACATACGGGTGGTACTGATCGACGCGACCGTCAGCGGTCGCATGGATGGGCTGAAGCTCGCCCACTACGTGCGCGAACGCTTCCCGCCGACGCTATTATTCATCGTGTCCGGTCAGGCCCCGGTGCCGCAAGAGGCATTGCCCCAGCGGGCGACGTTCTTGCCAAAGCCGTTCGATCTTCATCGTGTGATGCGTCAGATCGAACAAAGTCCTGTTACTCCGTAATCACCGCCCTCATTGCGTGCGCCTGGTCGCGTGGGCGGGGTGATGAACAAAGCCTGCCTCTGGTCATTACTCCCGGATGGCTGATGATTTCGATGCTCCTTTCGCGCTCATCGTCGATGACGACGGGATCATCCGCATGGATGCCTGCGACATCCTTTCAGATGCTGGCTTTCGTCCTCTCGAAGCAGAGAATGTCGATGAGCGTACTGGAACAGCACGCCGGCGACATAACCCTGCTCTTCACTGACGTGCAGATGCCGGGCGGACGAGACGGTTTCGACCTAGCCAGAGAAGCCGCGGAACGCTGGCCTGACATTAAAATACTCGTTGCCTCCGGTACGGCTAAGCCCGGTCCCGAAGACCTCCCGCCAAATGCAGTTTTCGTGGGAAAGCCGTTCAGCGCGCCCTGAAACTCCGCCAGTTTGAGCTAGAGTCCGCCTTCGTGAGGAGACGGACGTGAAGAAGACCGGGTTCAGCGAGGAGCAGATCATCGCGGTGCTGCGCGAACAGGAGGACGGGATGAAGACCGCCGACGTGTGCCGCAAACACGGGATCAGCAGCGCCACTCTGTACGCATGGAAGGCCAAGTACGGCGGCATGGACGTGTCGCAGGCGCGCAAGCTGAAGGTGCTGGAGGAGGAGAACGGCCGGCTTAAACGGCTGCTGGCCGACGCCATGCTCGACAATGCGGTTCTGAAGGAAGTCGCGGCAAAAAACTGGTGAGGCCCGCCGCTCAGCGGAAGGCTGTTGGGCATGCTCGGCAGCTGTTCGGCATCAGCGAGCGTCGGGCATGTACCATCTTTGGCGCGGATAGGACGTCGGTGCGCAAGCCCCGCTTCATCCTTGCAAAAGCATGGCCGCAGGGGGTGGGGAGGCTTCGCCGCGGCCACCTTGGAGTGGAAGGGGCTCTTCCTCTCACCAAGGGTGCTTGATCCATCGCCTGGTCACTACAGCTAGCGTAGTAGCAAAAGTAAAACCGAGCGCACCTCCGATCAGGAACGCAGCTGCACTCTCAAAAAAGGACGCGAACATCATTCTAATGTAGTGCTGCCAGCGCGGCCCGAAAGGCCCAGGAGTCACCCGGCTAAATCAGTTCGTCGATCGGCGACCCGTCAGCCGAGCTTCAACAATCAGGCAGGATCGTGAGGCAGGTAGCCCCAAGCTGTTCTGACGCGCGCTGAGATAGCTTGGTCGTTCTGCCACAAGCAGCGATGGCTGGCTTGTGCGCGAAATCTTCCGGATCGTGTGCAGAACCCGGCATGCCAGTCCCGCTCACAAGGCGCAAAAAAATCTCATCCGAGAAGTGAAATGTTGAAATCGCTCATGCGATAGTAGCGGCTCCGCCTATCATTCTCTGTCGCGAACTGCCGAAAGGGCATGTCGTAAAGGGGCGTACCGTTCGCGTTGCGCTTCGCAGCCAGACAAAGTGTTTGTACCCACCCTGAATAACTGGCGCCCTTTTCTATAAAGGCGTGAGTTGAAATAGTCTTGGTTCAGGATCTTCTTGCAGGATGGTACTTCCGCCCTATGATATGTTAACCATCAAGCGAACTTGAACATTCCAAGCTTTGCTGGCAGCGAGGCTACTTTACCAAGAAAGTATGTTGATGATGTCCGAGAATCCCGAACCTGATTTGACAATCGACACCCTTGACCTAGCGGTGCAGCTTACAACCGCGTGGCTTTCCAACCAAAATACGCGAGCCTCGGAGACGCAGGTATTGGATTTTTTGCGGGAAATGCACAGCGCGGTTGAGAAGCTTTTGGACACCAGGGCGCACCAAGAGCCAGCAAAAACAGCGCTTGAACATGTTCCCGCTGTGTCGGTTCGCAAGTCTCTTGCGTCTAAGGATCACATTATTTCATTGATCAACGGCAAGCCCTATAGAACGCTCCGACGCCATCTTGCGATCCACGGCCTAACCCCATCCGAGTACCGAGAGCGTTACGGATTGAAAGCAGATTACCCGATGGTGGCGACGACCTACTCGGAAGCGCGCCGGACCATGGCAAAGAAGATAGGTTTGGGCGGCAAGACAGGCATGACTCGAAAAACCGGTGCCAACGTGGCCAACTCCAGAGACAAATCCGCAAGCGTCAGTTGAGTTCGTTTCGCTCGGATTTCTCCTCAGCCGGGTCTTTACACGGGAAGTCGTCGAGGGGGAGCCGCGAGGCTACGGAGGGAACCTCCGTTAACCTAGCCAGCCGGCCTGATGCCGAAGCGGACGTCACTTATGCGTGTTCAGCCTGTGCCGAACTCCAGGAGGAGCTGGCAGGAAGCTTATTACATGCTGATCGTGCCTAGGAGCCGCATAAAAATGGGCACATCCACCATCGCTAAGACGCTAGCCGCGACGAATTCCTTGATTTTACCTTGGGCGCGACTCGGCTTTAGATGGTATGAGAGTATCAGGAGGTTGCCATGTCCGTAGCCGACACAGACTATTTTCGCTCCCGCGCTGAAGCTGAGTTGAAAATGGCGCGAGCAGCACAAGACCCTGCTGCACTACGTGCGCATTACACCCTTGCTGGACATTACCTCGATCGAGCTTTCAGCAGTGCTGACGGCCACCAGGTGTCCGCCGAGCAGATCAGGGCTGAGCTGCAGCGCCTTCGATCGTGAGCCGAGCGTCGGCCCACTACTCATATTCGGGCCGAATTGACCTGATGGGTTGGACGGCCCCTG
>NZ_LAZX01000011.1 GCF_000980895.1 Sphingomonas sp. Ag1
TGAACCGCCCCGGGTTTGTCGGAGGCTCCAACTCCTGAGAAGGTGGAGCCAGTATGAGCAAGACGACGAACAAGTTTGCGCCTGAGGTCCGCGAGCGTGCGGTGCGGATGGTGCTCGACCACGAGCGCGATCACCCGTCGCGGTGGGCAGCGGTGGTGTCGATCGCGGAGAAGATCGGCTGCGTGCCGCAGACGCTCCACGAGTGGCTGAAGAAGGCCGAGGTCGACAGCGGCAAGCGCGCCGGCGTGCCAACCGAGGTGGCCGACAAGATGAAGGCGCTGGAGCGCGAAGTCCGCGAGCTGCGGCAGGCCAACGAAATCCTGCGCAAGGCGTCCGCGTATTTTGCTCAGGCGGAGCTCGACCGCCCGTTCCGGCGATGATCGCCTTTATCGACGATCATCGCGCAACCTATGGGGTCGAGCCGATCTGCCGCGTCCTGCCGATCGCCCCATCGACGTACTTCGAGCGTGTCGCGCAGCGACGGGATCTGATGCGCCTGTCGGCGCGGGCGCAGCGGGATCAGGCTCTCAAGCCCGAGGTCGCCCGCGTCTTTGCCGAGAACTTCGGGGTGTATGGCGTGCGCAAGGTCTGGCGCCAGATGATGCGGGAGGGTTTTCCGGTCGCTCGCTGCACCATCGAACGGTTGATGCGCGAGATGAGTCTGGCAGGCGTGATCCGGGGTAAGCCAGTGCGTACGACCATCAGCGACAAGGCAGCGCCGTGCCCGCTCGACCACGTTAACCGCCAGTTCCGTGCCCCAGCGCCGAACAGGCTCTGGGTGTCGGACTTCACCTATGTCGCGACCTGGGCAGGGTTCGTCTACGTCGCCTTCGTCATCGACACCTATGCCCGCCGGATCGTCGGCTGGCGGGTCAGCAGGACGGCGCATGCCAGCTTCGTGCTGGATGCGCTCGAGCAGGCGCTACACGATCGCCGGCCGGTTCATCGTGGCGGCCTGGTTCACCATAGCGACCGCGGGTCGCAATACGTGTCTATCAAGTACACGGAGCGCCTCGCTGAAGCGGGGATAGAGCCATCGGTGGGCAGCGTCGGTGACAGCTACGACAACGCTTTGGCCGAGACGATCAACGGCCTCTACAAGGCCGAGGTGATCCACCGGCGCGGACCGTGGCGCAGCTTCGAAGCCGTCGAGTACGCTACCCTCGAGTGGGTCGACTGGTTCAACCATCGCCGGCTGCTCGAACCCATCGGCAACATCCCGCCTGCCGAAGCCGAAGAGCTGTATTATGCTGCCGCGGACAACATCGATATGGCAGCGTGACTCACAACCCAACGCCTCCCGCAAACCCGGGGCGGTTCAG
>NZ_LAZX01000025.1 GCF_000980895.1 Sphingomonas sp. Ag1
CGTTCGGCTTCCGTAACAACAACGTCGTGATTGCCAATACCAACGGCTACCTGACGACTGATCCAATGGGCATCGAGTTCATCGCTACTGCTGATGACCGCACAACCCAGACACCAAACCGCATCCGCTTGTCGTTTAAGGGCGTCGTGCCTGAGGGCACAATGGGCGGCGTTCTGGCTACCCTCATGGACTACCAAGTCGGTGAAATGCGTCTTGAACCCTATTGGGATGGTCCAACACTCAAGGTGATCCTTGGCCGTAACGGCAGCACTGAGGACGTGGTTAGCGACCCTAGCGAACTGCGTGTCCTTGGCACGAACCAGCTTTACGAAGCCGAGTGGACGAACAATCCGACCGGCGACGGCGGCACTATGACGTTCTTCATCAACGGCCAGCAGATTGGCACGCCGAAGCCGACGAACACCAAGCCGCGCATCACTCCGCTGATGCCAATGGAAATCGGCGCGTCTTCGGGCAATACGTCCGTTGGCATCCCGAACCTCGAAGTCGAATACGTCTCAGTCAGCTACGACAAGCCCGGTATCGCAGTCTCCTACCAGAACGTATCCAGTGGGCCGATCAGCCGTGCAGACCTACAGGCTCTGGCCGTTGATGCGAGGAACGTAACGGCTCCCGGTCCATACGTTCTGCGCTACTCAATCGGTAACGGCACGCCCTTTGAACTGTCCATCAATGTCGGTGAAATGTCGCTGCCAGCTGGCCGCGCATACAAGGCCGTCCTTGAGGATTGGTCCACTGGTGTTGGCGTTCCGCATCCGCGCGAATTGGTGATGACCCGCGTTGCTGCTCAGAACTGCCGTTTCGAGGACAGCGATCTCTACGACGCACAGGCAAGCTGGACTGAGGTTCTACCTCAGGGTCCGGTGCCGAACATCAACGGCATCAACTATTATTGCGAAGGCATCCGCATGGGCAATTATGTCCAGTTCCAGTTTATCTACGATTGGGACACGACGCAGATGCCAGCGAACCCATTTGGCGATCCGACCAACAAGGAAAGCTACATGGTCGCGCACAAGTGGATGATCTACGACAATCAGGGAACGCTTCTGGCGCGCATCGAGCAGCCAAACGGCGAACCGCTGAACAACCCGGCTCGTCCAGCATGTTGGGAAGGCACTGTCGATGGTCGCGGCGTTGCAATCATCACCGCGAACAATCGTTGGCAGCCTCATGGCACCACCCGCTCGTCGGTCATCTGGCGCTCGCATGATCCAGTGGCTTACGATCAGGCAAGAATCTGGAACACAGTTCCTACCTACGACATTCGCGTCCCGTTCGGCTCGAACACTGGCTATTCGGTCAATGGTGGCGATGCCCGTATCTTTGGCGATGGCCAGATCAACGGCTTTGCGAACTATCGCGTAATGCCTTGGGAACCGAGTGACACGAATGCGCTAATCGCGCAGGCTGCGGCATCCACAATGCTCCACAGGTCGCTGCTAACCGAGACGGCTATCACCCCGAACGCGGGCATCTGGCTCAAATACACACCATTTAACCAGATGGGCCGTTCGCCGGTCACGGGACCGGGTGGCACGCGCGATGACCGTCAGATTATGCCTGAAATGGTCGCGGTCTATGCTCGCGATGTGAACTCGACGCGTCCATTCGACGGACGCTCGATGAAGCAAATCGCTCTGGATTACCTCACGGGTTACGCCAGCGATCCGGTTTACGGCATGGAGAATGGCCGTGCTCGTCCGCTCTACAAGGGCACTGGTAACGCACGTCGCAACATCAGGCTTCGCAAGCACTATTACGGCTACGGCGAGGCGTCCGTTCCTGAGACCCAAGCATGGTATGTTCAGGGCGGTCGAACCTACGAGTGGATGGCTGGTAGCAACCCACTCCGAGTGAGGGTTCCCGGCGCTGGCACCGATCCCAAGAAGCCG
>NZ_LAZX01000062.1 GCF_000980895.1 Sphingomonas sp. Ag1
AGCGACGTGATGGAGGGGGTCGTCGACATGATCCCCTATGTCCAGGTCGAGGCGGTGTTCACCGATGGCAGCCGGCTCGTGACCGTCCACAATCCGATCCAATAGGCCCCCTCCACCACGAAGGACATGCGCGATGGCGGCGAAGACAGACCCCAAGACGCAGACCGCGCCCGTCGGCGGGCTTATCCTCGCCGCGGGCGAAATCGAGATCAACGCCGGCTGCCCAGACAGCGCGGCGGCGATGGGCGCGGCGGCGGAGGCGCATGTCGAGGCGGCGGCGGCGGCGGCGCTGCTTCGCTGGGTGCTGGACCGCCATCGCCAGCAGAACCAGGCGCCGCTGATCGACCGCGCCGGTGCGCTGTTCGCGACCGTGACGGCGGGGGCGTTCGCGGGGCTGGGCGTCGATTATGACGACCAGGACCGGCCGGCGATCCGCGCGATCCGGGCCGGGGGCGCGGCCGTCGGCGTCGAGGCGCTGTCGGAGGGGACGCGCGACCAATTGTACCTGGCGCTGCGGCTGGGCGCGATCGAGACCGGGCAGCACGCGCTGCCGATCGTGTGCGACGATCTGCTGATCACCGCCGATGACGAACGCGCGGCGGCGATGCTTCGCGTGCTGGCGGTGGCGGCGCGGCGCAACCAGGTGCTGCTGTTCACCCACCATGCGCACCTGATCGACGTGGCGCGCGGCGCGCTGGGCGAGGGCGGCTTCCGGCTCCACCGGCTGGAGCCCGCGGCGCTGGCGGCGGCATGAGGCTGCGGGGGGAACGCTTTTGCATGGCATCATCGCGGGACCGGCCTAGAGGGCGGTGATGATGATGAATGTCGCGGACGCGCTGGCCCCCTATCTGCCGGTGCTTGGCCTGCTGTTTATCGTGCTTCTGTTCGTCGCCTTTGCGGTGGAGCGGTTTCCGCCGGTGACGATCGCGGTATGCGGGGCGGCGCTGATGATCGCGTTCGGCTGGCTGACCCCGGCGCTGATCGCGCAGTCCTTCTCCAATTCGGCGCCGATCGCCATTGGCGCGTTCTTCATCCTGTCGGGTGCGCTGGTCCGCACGGGGACGATCGAGGCGGTGGCGAGCCTCATCATCCGGCGCGCCGGCAAGCATCCGCGCCGGACGGTGTTGGAGATGATGTCGGGCGCGGCGATCGTACCGGCGTTCATCAACAACACGCCGGTCGTCATCGTCCTGATACCGCTGGTCCGGCGGCTGGCGCGCGCGGTTGGCATATCGGCGACGCGGCTGCTGATCCCCTTGTCCTACCTGTCGATCCTGGGCGGGACGCTGACGCTGATCGGCACGTCGACCAACCTGCTGGTGGATGGTGTCGCGCGGGCGAACGGCCAACCGGGGTTCGGCATTTTCGAGATTACTGGCGTGGGGCTGGTGACGATGGCGGCGGGCGTGCTGACGCTGCTGATCCTGGGGCCGCGCGTGCTGCCTGACCGGCCCGACAATGACATCGCCGAGCGGCACGAGCTGCAGTATCTGACCGAGCTGGCCGTGCTGCCCGACGAGGAGGGCGCGCTGCCGACGATCGGCGAATTGGCCTTCCTGAAGCGCGACGCGGTGCGGCTGGTGGCCCTGCGCCGCGGGGCGCGGACGCTGCGATCGCCGGAGCCCAGCGTCCCGCTGCTGCCGACGGACCGGTTGGTGGTGAGCAGCTCCGCCGATGAGCTGGACGACCTGGCGCGGAGCAAGGGTGTCGTGGTGGGCCTGCAGAATGTCGGTCGCGACATCCGCCTGGCACAGGACGAGCGATCGGACGACGTTCGCATGATCGGGCTGACGATATCGCCAACCCATCCCGCGCTGGGCCGCGAGCTGCGCAATATCCCGTTCCTGTCCAATCTGCCGGCGCGTGTGCTGGGGGTCGGTCGGGCGCGTCATTTGCCGGGACCGGACCTTGGCAGCGTCCGGCTGCGGGCGGCGGACAGTCTGCTCGTCGCTGCCGAGACGCCGGCGATCTCCGCGCTGCACGAGAACAGCAACCTGATCGTCGAGGATACCAGCCACGTGCGGCGGTTCCGCCGGCACCGCGCGCCGATCGCGGTACTGACGCTGCTGAGCGTCGTGGTGCTGGCGGCGCTTGGCGTGCTGCCCGTGGCGGCGCTGGCGATCATCGGGGTCGGGGTGGTGCTGATCACCCGATGCGTCGATCCCGAAGAGGCCTGGCGGTCGATCGACGGCAGCGTGCTGGTGCTGATCTTTGCCATGCTGGGGATCGGGAGCGCGCTGGAATCGATCGGCACGGTGCAGATGATCGTCGATGTCGCCTCGCCCTGGCTTAGCACGCTCTCGCCGTTCGCGTTGTTGCTGGTGCTGTATTTCCTCACTTCCGTGCTGACCGAGACGGTGACCAACAACGCGGTCGCCGTGATCATGACCCCGGTCGCGATCGGCCTCGCGCAGGCAACGGGCAACGACCCGCGGCCGCTGATCATCGCCGTAATGTTCGCTGCCTCCGCCAGCTTCGCGACGCCGATCGGCTATCAGACCAACACGATGGTCTATGCGGCAGCGGATTACCGCTTTTCCGATTTCGTGAAGATCGGTTTGCCGATGAACATTACCGTCGGGCTGGCGACCTGTGCGGCGATCAACATGATGATCTGACCCACGCAGGCGACAAGGCGGATCAGCGCCGGTCAGCGGGCCAGCACGAGGAACAGCGGGGGGGGAGGACCGCGGCATTAGCCGGATCGGGGAATGGCAGCACGCGAGAGCGTGAGCGGAAAGAACAGGGGCCGGCTCATCACTTCGCAACGAAGCGCGTCGGGCGCGTTGCGCAACTTCATGAAGTTCGTGCCGGCATTCCGGGTCTCAGTTTCGTACCCTGCAATGGCTGGACGGCGCTAACAAACGCAGCTCGTCGGGGCGACCGCGCGGGCTAGGTAATTGTCACGATAGGTCGCCGGGGGAGGGGGATTTATCGATCTGCTGCCGGAGCAATTGGGCGCAGTTGCCCGGACTACTCACTTGGGCATGGGGGACCGAGCGTTGAATTTGCCACCACCTCCCGTCTTGGTGCCGATGGTGCAGGAGGCGCCGGCGGCCTCCCAACCAGCCACATCACGACCACCCACATCCCAGCCAGCGGAACCCAGGCCCGAGCGCACCCTGGGCCACGACGTGCCTGCGGCGCGGGCCGACGGCATCCAGGTGATCGAAGGCTCGGTGCGCCGGTCGGGTACGACGACGTTGCCGCAGGCGGGACCGTCGGGGCTGCGCAGCGGCCAGATCGCCACCTCCGCGGCGCAGCAGACGCCGATCACCGATATCTATGACCGCGATGGGCTGCATGTGCGCTGGTACCTGCAGAGCGGGCTCAATTACGATATCGAGAACAACCTGTTCTGGAACCTCGCGTCGGTCTTTTCGCCGCAGTCGCGGTTCAATTCGGACGAGAACTGGCTGGAGGGTTATGCCAAGCCGGGCGTCGGGTTCGACAAGACCTTTGCCGATGGCGCAATATTCTATGGCAAGGTTTCCGCCGTTGCCTCGCGTACCTGGGGGACCGATGCGTTCGATTCACGCAACCAGGGCGCGATCACGCTGGAGGAGGGCTATCTGGGGTTCCGCACCGGGGGGGCGGGGGCCAGGTTCGACCTGTCGGTCGGCCCGCGCGAGTTGACGCTGGGCAGCGGGATGCTGATCGCCAATGGCGGGGTGAACGGGTTCGAGCGCGGGGCGCTGAAATTCGGGCCGCGCAAGGCGTGGAAACAGGCGGCGATCGGGCGGATCATCAACGGGCGCCAGACCATTACCGGCTATTTCATCGAGCCGCGCGAATTGCCGTCGAACAACGGCCGCAACCAGCTGGCCGGGGTCGATTTCCGCTATGATGCGCCCAATGAGGATTTCCTCGGCTTCACCTATATCAACGTGTTACGATCGGAATCGCCGTACATCCGCGCCGCGCCGGGCGGGACCGGGGAGCCGACGATCATCCCCGACGGGCGCGACCAGACCAATGTGGTGAACCTGTATTTCCGCGGCAGTCGCGACGCGGGGCCGCTGCGCAACTGGTTCATCACCGGCGACGTCGCCTATCAGTGGAACAACCGGATCAACATGTCCGCCTGGGCCGCGCGCGGGCAGATCGGCTACAAGTTCGCCGACACGCCGTGGACGCCGACGCTGATCTACACCGCCAAATATTTCTCTGGCGACAATCCCGATACGCCCAAGCTGGAGCGGTTCGACCCGCTTTACTACGAAGGATCACCCGGCATCTGGGCGACGGGGGCGGAATCGTCGATGGTGTTCATCAACACCAATGTGAAGGCGCTGGAGTTCAGCGGCGCGGTGCAGCCGTCGCAGAAGATCACCGTCACGCTGCGCTATTCCTATATCGCCGCCGCGCAGCTCGACAGCCCGTTGCAGTTCGGACAGGCAACGCGCTTCGTGCGGACGCCGAGCGGGTATAATCTGGTCGACGGGGTGACCAGGTCGCACCTCTCGGACGATTTCTTCCTGGAATATAACCAGATCCTGACCAGCAACATGTTCCTGACGATCGGGCTGGCCGCGTCCTTCCCCGGCGCGGGGATCAAGGCGGCGATCCCGGGCAAGGCGCCGACCTGGACCGGCGCCTTTGCCAATGTGGTGATCAATTTCTGAGCAATGCCCGCGGCGGATCACGGTTCGCGGCGGATCGGATAGAGCGCGTGGAAGGGGTCGCGCGGAGACCTCTGGTCCAGCACCCAGGCGAGCCGGGCATCGGGATCGTTCGCGAACATGGGATCTGTTCGCAGCTTCGCGGAGAAGCGGTCGCGCAAGGGGCGATCGTTGGCGAGCAGCGCTTCGGCGCTTGGCACCAGGACGAACGCCTCGCTGCCCGGCGCGGTGGAGAGCAATTCCGGGAAGAAGCCCCACGCACGAAAGGAGTCCTGGCTTTCGGGTTCGAGCAGGGCGGCGGCGAGCAGGCCGAGCGGCTGATCGACGGGTACGCGGATGCTGCCGGACGGCATAGTCTCACGGATCTGCTCATGCACCAGGTCGGCGGCGGCGAGCGGGATGCGGCCGTCGGTGGCCGGCTTGCTGTGCGGCGAGACGAGCCCCACGCGATCGAGGGTCAGTGTCCGCGGTTCATCAAGCACCTCGTAGCGGATGCCATGGAGCTGCAGCCGGTCGATCACCTCGGCCTGCGCGGGCGGGATCCACCAGGCGCGGGGCAGGGTGACGCGCTGCGTTGCCTCTTGCCCGATGATCGGCATGCGAAAGGTGATCGGGCGCGCCAGCCAGCGTTGTTCGTCGCGGCCCGTCACCGGCGACCGGTAGGTGTCGAAGGCGACCCCCTTGAACTGGTCGACCCAGCCGATCGGCGCAGCGGCGGGCTGCCACTTCGTCAGGAGGGTGCGGGGGCGGCTGGCACGGTCGCGCGCCTTGGCGGCCACGATCCGCGGCGCCTCTGCGCCGGCGAGGCGGATCGCTTCTTCCAGCAGCACATACGTGCCCAGCACGCGCTGACGATATGGCTTCAGCATGTGGTTTTCGACGAGCACCGTCGGCACGCCGATGAAGTCGCCATAGCCAGTCGAATAGCGTGGTCCCTCGGGAGCATAGCGGATGCCCTTCGCCGGATCGCGCGTGTCGATCGGACTGGGGTAGATGGCGGGGACGTGACCGGCCCGTTCCAGCGCCGCGGTCACGGCCGGGCCGAAGCGATCCTCCAGCCAGTCAGCGGTGGCGCGATGGCGCGCGTAGCGACCCCAGCCGGCATAAGTGAAGGTGATGTCATATTGCATGTCGAAGCCGTCGCTGACGTGGCAATCGACGTAGAGGATCGGATCGAAGCGCCGCAGCAACGTGATGATGGCGCGCGTTTCGGGGGCGTCCGCCTTGGCATAATCGCGGTTCAGATTGATGTTGCGGGCGTTGCGCTGATAGCCCTTCTGATCCGGGCCGCGCAGCGCGGGGAAGTTCCACGCGCTGGTCCGTTCGTGGCCATCGATATTGAGGATCGGCACGAAGACGAGGTCCACCCGATCGAGCAGGTGGGCCTTTCCCCCCGTCGCTATGTCCCGGAGCAGCATCAGCCCGGCATCCTTGCCGTCGATCTCGCCGGCGTGGATGCCCGCTTGCACGAGGACGACGGGACGCTGACCGGCGCCCTTGCTGGCGCGGACGAACACCAGATCGCGGCCTTCGCTCGTCGTGCCGAACGTCTCGACCGAGATCAGTGGCGAGGCGGCGGCCAGCCGGTCGAGCCACGCGCGGACCTCCGCATAGCCCGCGGTGGTGGCAAAGCCCGCGCGTTCGGCGGGGGTGATCCACGGATGGTCGGCCGCGACGACCAGCCGCTCGCTTGCGCCAGTCCACGGCAGCGCCGGCGGCAGGACCGGTCGGGCGGGAGAGGGTGAGGGGGCGGCGGGGACGGTGGCGGCGGCCGGTGCGGTTGGAGTGGCCGGAGCCGAGGTTGGCGAGTGCGAAGCGGTCAATGCCGTTGCTGCGGCGAGAAGGAGCGGAAGCACAAACGATCCTTGTGATGTGATGTTGCAACATTCCAGTTGCGCCTTATGCCAGCGCCTCTATGGGATGTTGCAACATAACTCAACCAAGCGGTGGCTCGTGATCGGTGTGTGGGGAATTTCGACGATCGTGCTGCGCCGGACGGATCGGGCAAGGGCCGGAGGGTTCATGCTGGCCGCTGCCGGCATAGGGGCGGCAGTGGGGGCGGGGGTTGCCCGGGCCGACACGGGCGATTCCGACATCGTGGTGCTGGGCACGCGAACGAGCGTCGACCGGACGCGGTCGTCCGACACGGTGATGGAGCGGATGTCGCAATCGAGCCGATCGGTCGAGCGCGACATTCTGGACGCGGCGGGCACCTATCGGCTCAGCGACGCACTCGAGCTGGTGAGCGGGTTCAGCCAGCAGAACAACCGCGGCGGTGTGATCGACAATTTCGCGGTGCGCGGCTTTCTCGGAACGCCGGATGGGGGCGCCGAATATTATGTGAACGGCTTTCTCGCCAATCGCGGCATGGCCCCTCCGCGCGACCCGGCGACGACCGAACGGATCGAAGTGCTGAAGGGACCGGCCGGTGCGCTGTTCGGCGATGTTGATCCGGGCGGGCGGGTGAACATCGTGACCAAGGCACCGCGCTTCACGCCGCATGCCAATGCCTCGATCAGCTATGGCTCGTTCGACACGCGTCGGATCGAGGTGGATGCCACCGGGCCGCTGAGCGACACGCTGGCGGGCCGCATCGTCGTGGCGGCGGAAGACAGCGACGGGTGGCGCGATCACGTCACGATCAATCGCCGCATCGTCTCGCCATCGCTGACCTGGCAGCCGAGCGACGCGGTGCGCCTGACCTATATCGGCGAGTTCAGCCGTTTCGACACGCCATTCGATCGGGGCATTCCGGCGAACGGCGGTGACGCCAACGCGCTACCGCGATCGAACTGGTATGGCGAGCCATCGAACGGCCTCACCCGGTCGAGGAACGACCAGCATGAGTTCACCGGACTTGCGCAACTGGGTGACCAGTGGACGCTGAACGGCGGCGTGGTGTGGCGCACCGGGACATTGAAGGGCCTGTCGGCCGATCAGTCGCGTATCGAAGGAAATGCGCTGTGGCGCCAGCGGCGGTCGCGCGACTTCAGCGTGAAGGACGTGTCCGCCCGTCTGGAACTGGCCGGAACGATTGGCCGGCATCGGGTCAGCATCGGCATCAAGGGCTATACATTCGACTATGGCGAGCGCTGGCTGCGGATCAATCCGTCGGCGGCTGCGCCTTATGCCGTGGACCTGTTCAACCCGGTGTATGGCGCGGTCGCGGCGCCGCTGCGCCCGTTCACCAACAACGACGAAAGCCGCTGGGTCGGCACGTTCTACGTCCAGGACATGTGGGACGTCACCGACCGGCTGACGCTGGTCGGCGGCGCGCGGATCGATCCGTACCGGCAGAAGATCGTCAACAACAACACCGGGATCACCGGCCGCACCATCGACGAGCCGGTGAATTTCCGGCTGGGCGGCCGGTATCAGGTCAGCGAGGCGATCGCGGTTCATGCGAACTGGGGCGAGAGCTTCTCGCTCAACACCGGCACCGACAGCAGCGGGGCCGGGTTCGGGCCGGAATCGGGGCGCGGCTATGAACTGGGGGTCGCGGCCAAGCTGCCCGGCATCGACGTGGCCGCCACATGGTTCGACATTCGCAAGACCGACATCCTGACGACCGATCCGAACAACGCGAACTTCCTGGCGCCGGTCGGCAGTATCGTCAGCCGCGGGATCGAACTGGATGCCTCGGCACGGCTCGGTCGAGGCTGGCAGATCGTCGCCAATTATGCCTCTCTCGACGCCAAGGCGGACGATGCCGCTTTCCCCACGCCCGAGGTGCTCAACGTGGCGGCGCATTCGGGCACCTTGCTGGTCGTCCATCGCATCCCGTCGCGACGCGGCGAGTGGCAGGTGAGCGGCGGCGTTGCCTATGTCGGCGATCGCACCGGCGCGGTGACGCAAGATCCCGTCATCTTGCCCGGTTATGTGAAGGCGAAAGCGGCCGTCGAGGCGCCGCTGACCCAAAAATTGCGCCTTCGGGTGGAGGCCGACAACCTCTTCGACACGCGGTACGCCGCCAGCTCCTACAGCGCGCTCTGGATCTATCCCGGTGCGCCGCGAACCGTGCGCGCCTCGCTGCGCCTCGACATCTGAGGAAGAACCCCATGGACCGGAGCGGCACCCCGCCAATCCTCATCGACGACCTGACCGTCGGCTATGGCGAGCAACGCGTGCTCGACCGGCTGTCGCTGCGGGTGCCCGCGGGCAGCATTACCGCGCTGCTGGGTGGCAATGGCGCGGGCAAGTCGACGACGCTGGCGACATTGCTCGGCTTCGTGCGGGCGCAGTCGGGGACGGTGCTGGTGGCCGGCATCGACCCGGGGACGAACCCGGACGCTGCGCGGCGGCGGATGGCCTATCTGCCGGAGAATGTTGCGCTGTACGAGCATCTCAGCGCGGTCGAGAATGCGGACTATCTTCTCGCCCTGTCGGATGAGCGCAAGGAGCGCGGCGCGATCACCGAGGCGCTGGCCGCGGCGGGGCTGCAGCAGCGCGCCTGGGACCAGCGGCTGGGCGGCTTTTCCAAGGGGATGCGCCAGAAGGTGGCAATTGCGGTCGCGCTGCTGCGGGACGTGCCGGTGCTGCTGCTGGACGAGCCGACGTCGGGTCTGGATCCGCGCGCGACGGCTGATTTCAACGCACTGGTGCAGGCAGTGCGCGACCGGGGAACGGCCGTGCTGATGGTGACGCACGATCTGCTCTCCGCAGCCGACGTGGCCGATCGGATCGGCTTCCTGGAGGCGGGGCGGATCACCGACGAGGCGGAGGCCCGCGGTCCGCAGCGCTTCGACGTGCGCGCGCTGCATGCGCGTTTCGCTGCGGGAACGAAGGGGCAGGCGGCATGAAGCACATCCGGCTGATTGCGACCGACGAACTGCGCCTGATGACGCGCAACCGCGTCGCCATCATCGCCGTCGGGCTGTTCGTTCTGCTGACGATCGTGGCGGTGCTCAGCGCCTGGTCGCACCAGCGCGCCAACGCGGAGCTTCGCGCGCGTCACCAGCATCAGGCGGAACATGCGTTCGACGCGCAGCCCGACCGTCACCCGCACCGCGTGGTCCATTATGGCCATTTCATCTTCCGCCCGCTGGGACCCCTCGCCGCCTTCGATCCGGGCGTCGATGCCTTTACCGGGAGCAGCATGTTTCTGGAGGGGCACCGCCAGAACACCGCCAATTTCGGTGATGTGCGGCAGAGCTCGATGCTGATCCGCTTCGGGCAGCTGACCCCCGCCTTCGTGCTTCAGGTCGTCGCGCCGTTGCTGCTGATCTTCCTCGGCTTTGGCGCTGTGGCGCGTGAGACGGAGCGCGGGACCATCCGGCTGTTGATGCTGCAAGGCGTGTCTGGCGCACAGATCGTCGGGGGCAAGCTGCTGGCACTGGGCGCGGTCGCCATCCTCGCCGGTGCGCCGGCGATGATCGGCTTCCTCGCGATCGCCGGGCAGCCTGGTGCGCTGATGCTGCCGATCGCCGCCATCGCGCTTGGCTATGCCGCGTATCTCGCGCTGTGGGTGGTGATGATCGTGCTGGTATCGACGCTGGTGCGACGCAGCCGCGAAGCCTTGCTTGTGCTGATTGCTTTATGGGCTGTCACCGTTGTCCTGCTGCCGCGCCTCGCGCCCGATGTCGCCACGGCCGCCATCCCTCTACAGAACCGCCTCCAGACCGACGTGGCGATTGCGCGTGACCTGCGGCGGATGGGGGACAGCCATAATCCTGACGACCCCCATTTCGCCGCCTTCAAAGCCGATGTGCTGAAGCGATACGGCGTTGAGCGGGTCGAGGAGCTGCCGGTCAATTACAAGGGATTGCTGGCGCTGGAGGGGGAGCGGCTGACCGCCGGCCTTTTCGACCTGTATGCCGACCAGAACCATGACGCGCAGCAGCGGCAGAACCAAGTGGTCCGCGCGATCGGCGTGGTCAGCCCGGCGATCGCGCTGCGCTCACTCTCCATGGCGGCCGCCGGCACCGATTTCGCGGGGCATCGCCGCTTTCTCGAACAGGCGGAGGACTATCGCTACGCGCTCGTTCAGCGGCTGAACCGGATGCAGGCGCAGGGGGTCAGCTACGGCGACGACACGGCAACGGACCCGGATGCTGACCGGCGCAAGCGCGTGGCGGCGAGCAACTGGGGCGAGATACCCGACTTCGCCTATCGACCGCCCGGTGGCCGCGCGCTCGCTGCCGGGGCGGTGCCGGGGGTGATCGTGATCCTGGCATGGCTCACCATCGCCGCTCTGTTGCTCTCAAGAAGGGCGAGCCGCCTGGGCGTAGTGCGACCGGGAGCGGCGCGATGAACCTTTGGATGCAGGAGCTTCGCCTGCTGGTCCGTGCGCGGCTGATCCTCGTCACCCTGGCGCTGCTGGCCGCACTGTCAGTGGCGGCGGTGGCTGCGGGCATGGCGGAGGTGGAGCGTCAGCGCGCCGCGATCGCCGCTGTCCCCGCGGCGCAGGCGGAGGATATCGCTGCCGTCGCCGAATATGTCGGGCGCAGCCGGGATGCCGGAAGTGCGGCCTATTACAGTTTCCATCCGACATGGGATGCGCCGTCGCCGCTCGCGTTCGCCGCGTTGGGGATGCGCGATGTGTCCCCTTTTATCCTGCGCGTCCGGGCGCTGGGGCTGGAAGCGCAAATCTACGATGGGGATGTCTTCAACCCCGAGCTGGCGCTACCGGGCCGGTTCGATTTCTCCTTCGTGCTGGTGTTTCTGGCGCCACTGTTCGTCATCGCGCTGTTCCACGATCTAACGTCCGCGGAGCGGGAGAGCGGGCGGTGGCGCACGCTGGCGGCGTTGCCGCGGGGCGGGGCCGGGCTGATGCGGCGGCGAAGGGCGCTGCGGCTGGTGCTGCTCTGGGCGGCGCTGGGCATACCCTTCACGATCGGCGCGCTGCTATCGGGCGTGGGCGGCGGGACGATCCTGCTGATCCTGGCGGTCATTGCCGCCTATCTCTTGTTCTGGATCGGTCTTGCCGCGCTGGTGGGGCGGCTTCGATGGAGCTCGGCGGTCAATGCCGCGACGCTGGCCGCTAGCTGGCTGGTGCTGGTGCTGGTCGCCCCCACGCTGGCGCATGTCGCGATCAACCGCGCGCTGCCGATCAGCCAGGGTGCGGAGATCGCGCTGGCCCAGCGCGAACGGGTGAACCATGCCTGGGATATCCCCCGCGAGGAGACGATGCGCCGCTTCTATGCGCGTCATCCGCAATGGGCCATGTCGGCGCCGCTGGGCGCGGCGTTCCACTACAAATGGTATTTCGCCTTCCATCAGAACGGCGATCAGGACGTCGCGGATCAGGTGCGTGCCTATCGCGAGGGGCTGGAGCAGCGCGATGCTGCCGCCCGAACGCTCGGCTGGATCATGCCCCCAGCCGGTGTGCAAACGCTGCTGACGCGGCTGGCAGCGACGGATCTGACCGCGCAACTGGCGTATCAGGACCGGATCCGCAGCTTTCACCGGCAATTGCGCGAATTCTACTACGACTATCTGTTCAACGATCGCCCGTTCGATGCTGATGATTTTGCCCGGGCGCCGAGGTTCAAGGGATAGACGCTCCCCGGTCGATCAGCGCAGCACCGCCGCCGCGTCGGCCAGCCGCACGTCGTGCATCAGGTTCAGATAGGCGTCGACATAGCCCTTGTGCGAGGCGCCGACGATGGTGAGGAGGCGGGTGCCGGGCTGGCGCGCGAGCACGTCGCGGATGTTGGCCACCATGCGCAGGTTGCGCGTTTCCCAATAGCCGACATAGCGGCGGCCAAAGCCCTGCGGCGAGGGTTCGACCAATGCGGCGCCGAAATCGGCCTTATAGGCGAGCGTCGGGGTCTGCGGATCGTTGAGCGCCCGGTACATCGCCAGCAACCCGTCGGGCTGCGTCAGCCGACCCTCATGCTGCTGATCCTGCGCGCGCTGCGCCTTGGCGGCGGGATTGTCCCACGCGCGCATGATCGCTGCCTCTGCCGCCGCGCGATCGGTCGGCTCCGGCGTGTCGGCGGAATGATCGTCGATGCTCCATAAACGCTCATGGCCGAGCCGCGCAGCCAGCACCGCGGCGACCCAGTAATTCTCGTTGCGCCGGCCCTCCAGCGCGGCGAGCGTTGTTGCGAGGTCCGCCGTCAGCCCGTCGCCGGCGCGCTGTTCCGCGGTGGGCAGGCGGAGCCACTGGACCAAAGCGGAGGCTGGCTCCCCCGCGGCGAGCAGGATGGCCGCGAGGTGGCGGCGCTGTCCGGCGGTCGGCCTGGCCGGCCAGGCGGCGAGCAGCCGTTCCACCTCCGCCGTGGCGGCGGGCACGTCCAGCCCGGTGGCGGCGGCGGCGGGGCCGGTGTCGGGGCAATAGCTCTCCACCGTATCGGCATAGCGCGCAGGATAGCGGCGCAGGCTGTCGCATTGCAGGCCGGAGAGCGATTCCGTGGCGATGGCGGTCGACTGCCAGCGGGCCAGTCGGTCCATCAAGGGCGACAGCTGGGCCGCGCGGAAGCCGTCGCCGAGCCCCGACAGATGCACGGTGCCGAGCACCAGTACCTCGTTGGGCGCGCCGGCAGGCGGGCCCTTCAGCTGATCGGGGCGGAAGGCGGGGCGGTAGTCGCCCGTCGCGGTAGCGGACGTGGCGGTGGCGCCGGCCAGTGCCATCGCGGCAGCCAGCGTGCCCGGTAGCAGGCCTCGCATCATCCCCTCCCTCTCCTGTGTCCCGGGGCCGATGCTAGCGGCACTGTATTATTCGGTCAACACACCGGGCGGCGGCATTCAGCGCGCGGCGCGGGTCTCGTCACCCATCAGCCAGAAGGTCAGCGCCGAGAGGATCGCGGCGGCGGCGGCGGCGCACCAGAGGGCGGCGTTGGGGGACCAGATAAAGGCGCTCGCCCCCGCGATGCCGCCCAGCACCAGCGATAGCCACAGCAGGAAATAGGACAGCCACTCCCGATCGCCCGTACCGCGCAAGAGGTCGGCAAGCCGGTGTCCGAGCTTCACCAGCGTGCCGGTCATGTAGGTGACGCCGATCCCCACCTCCCCATCGCGGCGGAAGATCGCATTCGCGCTGCCCATCGCGACGCACAGGAAGCCGACCGCGACGCGGTGGCGCCCAGCGCTGTCGATCGCGGCGGCCACGACCAGCAGCAGGGTGACGGTAAGGGTGGCGGCGAACTTGCGATGGTGCGCTGGCGCGCTTTCGCCGATCAGGACGTTGAAGATCACGCCGGCGACGAACAGCGCGACGAGCGTGGCGGCCGCGACGGCGATCGTCAGCGATTGGGTGACGCCGATCGAGAGGCGCGTGGAATTGCCGCTCATGAACGAGACGAACAGCCCGCCGGATCTAAGGAAGCCGATCGCATCGACCGCGCCGGCAAGCATGGCGTAGCCCATCGCCAGGATGCGCAGGTTTCGGCCATATCGCAGCATCGCTGCCCTCCAATGCGGCGCGCGGGCGGGATGCCGCCGATCAGCCCGCGTCGCACCCTAGAGCGCACTGCGCCAAGCGCAATCGGGGCCATCCAGGCGCAACGTGGGATGCGCGACCTGATCCAGGTTACGCAGAAAACGGCGCGTACGTTCCGTGGCGGTAACGACTTAGCGCCGGCTGGCCCGTTGATGGGGAAAGGCTATGCGCCGCCCCCCGCGGCACGGCCTTGCAGATGAGGAACCTTGCCATGGAACGCACCGACCATCCCGCCGTCGATCCCGAGCGGCAGACGCCGAAGAACCCGTTCGATCACGGCGAGGGGCTGTACGGCCAATCCTATTCGCCTGCGCGGGAGGAGGCGCTGCGCCGTGAGGATCCGTCTGGTGCCGTCAATGCCGATCCGGCCGGGGGTGGGGAGGGGGCAGGCGCGCGCGCCTCGGTCGACCCGGTCACCGGCGAGGCGCGCGGCAGCGGCGCGGGCGCAGCGGAAGATCCGTCGACCAAGCCGGCCGCGTGGAAGCCGGGGGCGGGCAGGAACGCCGCGAGCCGCTGAGGGACGGCTGTCCGCGTGATCGCGGCCCCGGATCGTCGCTCAGGCCGTCGCGCGTTCGGCCGGGTTGCGGAATTGCAGGTGCCTTGCGTTATAGCCGGCAAACCGGTGGATCGCGCGCAGATCGTTCAGGGTGATCTCATCGCCCTTGCGGCTGATGAGGCCCCAATCCTTCAGTTCATCGAGGTAATTTGTCGCGGGCATTGCCGGAAGGCCGCACACCGAGGCGACGTCGTTATCCGTGAGAGGAAGCACGAAGCGATTGGCGCGCACGCGCCCGATGATCCCCAATCGCGCATGTAGCTGGCACAGCAGATGCGCGACGGTTTTCAGCGGGTCATGTTGATCGGCGCTGGCGATCCATTCGCGCAGGATGGTCAGGTCGATCAGCACGCTCCTCCAGATTGCGCGTGCAAGGACCGGCACCTCGATGATGACATTGTCGAGTGCCGCGACATCGATCTTGCCGACACGACAGTCCGTCAGCGCCGTCACACCATGGTCCATGGCAGGAAGGATCGTGGCGTGAACGTTGCAGAAGTCCCCCGGGATCAGCAATTCGGTCAACTGTCGATTGCCGTCGGCCGTCATCCGATAGCGGGCGGCCCAACCATCCAGGATGACACGGAGGCTCTCGATCCTGGTCCCTGCGGAAACAATGTCGCTTCCCGCGGTGGTTCTATATTCGTTGATCCAAGTGCTATTTACCTTCGCAGCGTCTTCGTCCCGTATTCTTGTCACTGCGCGCAGTTTTGCGATCAGGGGAGAGTATGGCATCGGGTTGCGCATTCTACACGGTCACGTCCGATCCATTCCTTGCTCCTTCCATCGTTCTTGCGCAAGCGTATGGTTAACGATGGTAAAATGACATCGCTGTCGACCAAGGTTTCGTGGTCCTGTACGATCAGAAGGTGCATCCTTTTCTCGCCCCGATGCGCCAATGCAGCGCCGGGCCTGAAGCGGGCGGCGCCAAGCCGGTAAGGCTTTGATCTGGAACAAGAGACTGATAGTCTGGCGCGTCGCATGACCAGTATCTTGGCGTAACTGATGGGGTTTATCGTGCTGACCGGGGGCAGCCGATGCGGAGGGGCAGTTGGCAAACCGGGATGATGATGGCTCGCCGCAGCGAGTCACAGACGCTCTCTTGGCGGGGCGGGATGCGTTTGCGAAGGGCGATCCGATCTCCGCATGCCCTTTCAACCCGAACACGGTTGAATATGACGCATGGCGCCGCGGGTACCGAAGCGCCTATTTCGATGTGACTGGAAAATCCGGCAAATGAACACAGCGGCGGGGCGCCTCTGCTCACGCCTCAATTACACCGATCTGCCCTGCCTCCGCCGGGCACATCAGCTTCCCGTCAGAGAGTATAGTCCGGGATCATCCTTTCCGCAGCTCATTCTGCCGCAGAGGCGGGCAGGTTGCGTAACTGACCACCATGCGCACGATTGAGATAGTGACCGGCCAGCGTGTAGTGCGCGCGCTTCGCGGCGGGATTCTGTGCTGCCTTGGCCATCTGCAGCTCACTTTCGGCGCGGACGCAGAAGTATTCCTTATCGTAGATCGACATGGCAACCTCCTCGCTACTCGATAGCTGTGAGTCGGATCGTCCGCCACAACGTGGGTTAGACAGGTCTGCGATACGGCAGGATCACTGCGCCCCGCTGCCATTTGCCGCGACATCGCTCGCGGCTTCGGTCCTGCCGGTCGTGAGCGTGGCCTCGACTTCAGCCGGCGTGTCAGGTGAGGGCGACGACGCTCCAGCGCCCGGTCCGGCGGACAAGGCGGGACGACCAGCGGCGGCCGCTCGCGGCGGCGAAGCGATCGTGGATGCCGGCCGCCTGCTGCGCGAAGTCGTAAAAGGTGATGCGGTGATGCGCGAGCACAAGCCGCCCGCCGGGGCGCAGCACGCCGGCCACCTGCCGCGCCAGCGCGTTCATCGCGGCGGGATCGAGATAATAGAGCAATTCGGCGATGACCACCGCGTCATAACAGGGGCGGGGCGGCGGCGCGGGCACGGCGAGCTGGCGGGCACGGGCGCGCGGGGCGTGGCCGGCGAT
>NZ_LAZX01000017.1 GCF_000980895.1 Sphingomonas sp. Ag1
GTGTAAACGCTCGCGCTAAGTGGCGGCATTCTGATCGCGCTATTTGTCGGCGAGCGTCGCTACGCGGCTACCGGCTTGGTCTCGGCCGATCGCACATAGGCGTAGAGTTTTGGCTTGGAGATGCCGAGCATCGAGCAAATCTTGGCGATCGGCATCGTGTTCTCGTGGTAGAGCCTGACGGGCAGGTCGCGCTTGTCCTTGCCGAGTGCGGCCGGCCGGCCACCCTTCTTGCCGCGAGCGCGGGCTGCGGTGAGACCGGCCTGGGTCCGCTCGCGGATCAGGTTGCGCTCGAACTCCGCCAATGCCCCGAACAGGTGGAAGGTAAGCTTGCCCGACGTGGTGGTCGTGTCGATCGCCTCGTGCAGGCTCAGCAGCCCGACCTTTTCCTCGTCGAGGTAGGTCATCCATCCGATCAGATCACGGAGCGAGCGGCCGAGCCTGTCGAGGCGCCAGACCACCAGTGTGTCGCCGGCGCGAAGCAGCTCCTTCACCTTTTCCAATCCAGGGCGAGCGGCAGTCGCCCCGGAGGCCTTGTCGGTGATGACCTTCTCGCAGCCGGCAGCCTTCAGCGCATCACGCTGGAGGTCCAGGTTCTGCTCGGCGGTCGATACGCGGGCGTAACCGATTTTCATGCGTAGGGCCGGTGGCGCCCCGATCGGGCGCGGTTTGGGAAGAAAGTCGTCATCGGCAGGTCTATGTTGCCCTAGTTTTCTTTACCGGGTAGATTTACGTCGAACAGGCCGGTTTGGCAACGCGAGCGGACTCGCATGGCGATGGGCAGGCAAATCTCCGTTTTCCTTACCTGCGACACGGACCGTCGGCGGTGACGCATCCGGCGCTTGTCCCGCCGCTGGCGATCGAGCGCTACCGCGTCCTTGAACCGCACCTCGCCGATGGCATCCCGCTCGCGGACCTCGCCCGCACCGGCACGCTGAGCGAGCGGACGTTGCAGCGCTGGCTCGGGCGCTACCGTGCCGAAGGACTTGCCGGTCTCGCGCGTCTGCCGCGCAACGATCGGGGCAGGCTGCACCTGCCGGAACATCTGGTCGAACTGACCCGCACTCTCGCCACCAAGCGCCCGCGACCCCCGGTCGCCGCCATTCACCGAAAGGTGCAGGAACTCGCCATCGCGCATGGACACCGAACCCCCAGCTATGCGGCCGTCGCGCGTGTCGTCAGGGCGATACCGGCAAGCCAGATCGCCGCAGCCTCCGATCCGGCCGTCTACCGCGACCAGCACGAGCTAGTGCATCGGCGCGAAGCCGCGACCTCGAACGAGATGTGGCAGGCCGATCATACCGTTCTCGACATTCTCGTGCTCGATGATGCCGGAACCCCGGTGCGTCCTTGGCTGACCGTCATCGTTGACGATCACAGCCGAGCCATCGCCGGTTACTTCCTCAGCCTCGATGCCCCCAGTGCCCTCAACACGGCGCTCGCCTTGCGGCAGGCGATCTGGCGCAAGCCCAATCCCGAATGGATCGTCAGCGGCATTCCCGAACAGCTTTACGTCGACAACGGCTCGGATTTCATCTCCG
>NZ_LAZX01000002.1 GCF_000980895.1 Sphingomonas sp. Ag1
CCGCGTCCGCGTACAGCGCGAAGGCCGCGTGTGGCTGCAAGTCGCCATCCCTATTGGCAATCCAGACGCTGAAGCATGGGCGCTAGTCGATCAAGCTAAGGCCTTGTTCGTCCGCTGGCGCGCTGCTGACTTCAATTTACGTTGCTGGGAAGCAGACACGAAGGTCATCGAGGATACCAAGCATTACATCGTCGCAGTTTCCATCCGCTACACGAGCGAGCGCACCGAAACCGCTTGAGTTCTGGCCTACGCTAAAAATCGCTTGGCTTTACGAAGCCCTCTGATCATAGCTCGCGCGGGGGAAAGATGATGAGACTGATTGCCACTGCTATGATTTTCGGGAGCATTCTCGCTTCGCCTGCGGTCGCACAAAGCGACATTTGCCAAGCTCTGGATGGGTCGGTCATTCTCAACTCCGACGACGAGTTCATTGGAACGATCTCAGACCCATCGAACAGTGATAGTATTTTCAACGAGTATGGGAAGTACGGCAACGAATATGGATCTGCGTCCATATGGAATGAGTATGGTAAGAACGGTAGCAAGTATCAGACTAACAGTGCGTTTAATGAATATGCTTCAGAGCCACCCCGCATAATAAAGAACCGGCGGGTGATTGGCGTCCTGTCAAATAACAAGTTCAAATCTGGGGCGCTGAGTCCTATCGTCGTTGGCGTTGTTTGCTACGACTTCAAACCACCCCGCTAACGAGAATGCGCTGATCTTGATCAGACACCTTCTCATTTGATCTGGCATATCGTTGAGACACCGCCGCGCTGCCATTGCGTGCGCGAGCCTCCTAATAAATAGCATGAGGCCAATTCGCGGCCCGTAGCTATTGAGGAGCCGCAAATGGCAATTAATCCGTCCGACACTGAATTCGCTATCGCGGTTGGCACTGCATCAACTGCCGTCCCTACTGCACCAGCGTTCAAGCGTCTCGAGACCATCGTTGGTTCGAACCTGAACGCAACTGCTGATCCGATCGTAAGCCAGACCCGCCGCAAGGGCCGCACGAACGCTGGTCAGCGTCTCGTCAATCCTCGCGTTGAGGGCACCCTCAACACTGAGTTCGTGGCCGGCGATGCT
>NZ_LAZX01000023.1 GCF_000980895.1 Sphingomonas sp. Ag1
GTTCTGCTTAACCTCCTCCACGGCCTCTTTGACCGGCACGAGGCCGTTGGCGATTTCCTCCTGCACCTGCTTGAGAGCGTCAGAAATCTCGCTGTCCGTGTGGGTCGAGAAACAGCGACGACCGCCAACACGAACGCGCTGAACGCGGGTTGATGTAGCTGGCGAACTGATGATCGTAACGACCGGCTTGGATGCGCGGCTCTGACGGAGCACAATCGGATCCTTGGTCGAGACGTTACGGCCAAAGTGCCAGACGCCATCTCCGCCACCTTCTCCTTCGTACTTCCCCTCATGCCGATGACGCGCGGACCAACTGGCGTTGGCCAGGTAAGGGGCGTACGCTCACGCCATGTGGAGAGGGGGCCCCCGTCGCTGGGATCCGGTTTCGCCTGCGCACGGCAGGCAGGCAGCCCTTGGTGTGCGCTGCAGCGGCTGGCGGATTGCGCTGTTGGCCGTTTCCGCGCTGGGGAGTGCGAGTGCAGCGACGGCTGATCCGGTGGCGATGAGCTTCACCGCCGCGCTGGAGCGGACTGACCGCGTGGATCCGGCGCTCTCAGCCGCGAAGCACGCCCAGAGCGCGGCGCGCCTCACCGAAGAATCGCTGTCGACGCTGAACCGCCCGATCGTCACCGTGTCGGCGCAATATGTCGAATATCAAAAGACGCTGTCGCTCGACCTCACCGGCCCGCGCCGCGACGCGCTGGACAGCTCCAACAGCTTCCTTGATTCGATCCCCGGCTCCGTCGCACCTGAATTTCAGACCATCGCCTCCGATATCGTGGGGCGAATCTCCCAGGCGCTGCCGGGGCTGTTCGCCGCACTGCCGAGCGACGTGTCGTATCGCTTTCGCCAGAGCGTGTTCCGCCCCACGGTCCAGGGCATCCTGCCGATCTACACCGGTGGCGCGATCGCCGCGATCAAGCGCGGGGCGGCGGCGGGAACCGCGCTGGGCGAGGCGCGCACCCGATCGGCGCGCGATCTGGTGCGGGTCAATCTGATCCGCGCCTATTTCGGCCAGCTTGCCGCCGCCTCGCTGGAGGATTCGACGCGCGAGTCGCTCGCGGCGCTCGATGATCTGCTGTCCGACGCGATCAAGCTGGAGCTGGCGGGCTTCGTTCCCCGCGCCCGCCGTCTGGAGGCGCAGGTCGCGCGTGACGCGGCGGAGCGGCAATATGGGCGCGCGGTGCTGGCGCATGACAGCGCCCGCAGCGACCTTGCCAGCCTGCTCGAGGAGGAGGACGTGACCCCCACGACACCGCTGTTCGTGCAGACCGCGCCGCTGCCGCCGCCAAGTACGTTCCTGGGCGGCGAGGACGATCTGCCGCAGACGCGCGAGGCCGATGCGGCGACCGCGGTGGCGCGGGCCGGGGTGGATCTGGCGAAGGCGCGCCAGCGGCCGCAGGCCTTTGCCTTTGGCGAATATAACCTCAACCGTTCCAATGCCTTGCCGGTCGAGCCGGACTGGATCGTCGGCGTCGGCGTGCGGTACACCCTGTTGTCCAATATCGGGCGATCGCAGTCGGTCGCGGCGGCGCGGGAGCAGGAGGCGGCGGCCGCGGAAACCGCGCGGGGCGCGCGGCAGACGAGCCGTGTCGCCACGCTGCGGGCGTGGAACCTGGTCGAAAGCGCGCGGCGTTCCTTCGTCTCGCTGGACAGCAGCCTGGCGGCAGCAGCGGAGAATCTGCGCGTTCAGCAGATCAGCTTCCGCGAG
>NZ_LAZX01000014.1 GCF_000980895.1 Sphingomonas sp. Ag1
CGTCGCCGCGCTGGGCGATCAGCGCAAGCGCGGCGCGCACCACACCCTGCTGTTCCACGACACGCACCACCGCGCGGTGAGCGAGCCCGAGGCGATGCGCGCCTATGACCTCAGCGGCTATGACGGCGTCCTCGCGTTCGGCGAGACGCTGAGCGAGATCTACCGCGACTGGGGCTGGGGCAAGCGCGTCTGGACCTGGCATGAGGCGGCCGACCTGCGCCGCTTCCACCCGCCCGAGGTGGAGGGCGAGCGTTCCGGCCTCGTCTGGATCGGCAATTGGGGCGATGGCGAGCGTACCGAGGAACTGGAACGCTTCCTGTTCGCCCCGGCGCAGGGCGCGAAGCTGCCGCTCGATATCTATGGCGTGCGCTACCCGGCGGAGGCGCTGACGACGCTCGATCGCTACGGCGTGCGCTATCACGGCTGGGCGCCCAATGCGGCCGCGCCCGATATCTTCGCCCGGCATCTCGCCACCGTGCACGTGCCGCGGCGCTATTATGCCACCATCCTGCCCGGCATCCCCACGATCCGCGTGTTCGAGGCGCTGGCGTGCGGCATCCCGCTGGTGTCGGCGCCATGGGACGATGCGGAGGGGCTGTTCAGCCCCTGGCAGGATTATCTGGTCGCCCGCGACGGCGCGGAGATGACCCGCCACCTCACCGCATTGCGCGACGATGCTGGCCTGCGCCGCTCACTCGCCAGGCACGGCCTCGCCACGATCAAGGCGCGCCACACGTGCGCGCATCGCGTCGACCAGCTGCTGGCCATCGTCGCCAGCCTGCGCTCGCCCGAACAGACGAAGGACGCCGCATGAAGATCGCCTTTTACGGCTCAAGCCTGCTGTCCTCCTATTGGAACGGCGCCGCGACCTATTATCGCGGCATCCTGAAGGCGCTGGCGGCCCACGGTCACCAGATCACCTTCTACGAACCCGACGCTTTCGATCGGCAGTCGAACCGCGACATCGAACCGCCCGAATATGCGACCTCGATCGTCTATCCCGCGACGCAGGAGGGCCTGCAATCGGTCCTGGCCGAAGCGCACAAGGCCGATGTGGTGGTGAAGGCCAGCGGCGTCGGCGTGTTCGACGCGGAGCTGATCGCCGGCATCATCGACCATGCGCGCGCCGACGCGCTCAAGATCTTCTGGGATGTCGACGCCGCCGCCACGCTGGACGAAATCCGCGCCGATCCCGCGCACCCCGTCCGCGCCGCGCTGCCGCAGCTCGACATGGTGCTCACCTACGGCGGCGGCCCGCCGGTGGTCGAGGCGTATGAGGCACTCGGCGCCGCGCGCTGCATCCCGGTCTACAATGCCGTCGATCCCGGTACCCATCACCCGGTCGCGCCCGATGATCGCTTCGCCTGCGACCTGGCCTTCCTCGGCAACCGCCTGCCCGATCGCGAGGCACGCGTGGAGCAATTCTTCCTCGCCGCCGCCGCCGCGCTG
>NZ_LAZX01000034.1 GCF_000980895.1 Sphingomonas sp. Ag1
CTCGCCGCCGCCGCCGCGCTGCCCGAACAGCGCTTCCTGATCGGCGGCAGCGGCTGGCACGACAAGCACATGCCGGCGAACGTGCGCCACCTCGGCCATGTCGGCACGGCGGACCACAACGCCTTCAACTGCACGCCCCGCGCGGTGCTCAACATCGCGCGCGATTCGATGGCCGCGGTCGGCTTCTCCCCCGCCACCCGCGTGTTCGAGGCGGCCGGTGCCGGCGCCTGCCTCATCACCGATTATTGGGAGGGGATCGAACAATTCCTGATCCCGGGCGAGGAAGTGCTGGTCGCCCGCACCGGACAGGATGTCGCCGATCTGCTGGCGGACCTCACCACCGAACGCGCCCGCGCGATCGGTGAGGCGGCGCGCCGCCGCGTCCTCGCCGAGCACACCTATGAGCTTCGCGCACGGCAGGTCGACGATCTGCTGCGCGCCCATGCCGCCGCGGCGAAGGTGGCGGCATGAAGCTCGTCGTCCTTGGCCTCAGCCTCGGCTCCTCCTGGGGCAACGGCCACGCCACCACCTGGCGCGCGCTGCTGTCTGGCTTCGCCGCGCGCGGGCATGACATCCAGTTCCTCGAGCGCACCGTGCCCTGGTATGCCGGCGACCGCCGCGACCTGATCGACCCCGATTTCTGCCGGCTCGATTATTACGCCGACCTCGCCGACCTCGCGACGTGGCGCGACGCGATTGCCGGGGCGGATGCGGTCATTGTCGGTTCCTACGTGCCGGAGGGCGTTTCGGTCGCCCGCTACGTGCAGGCGACGGCACGGGGCGTCACCGCCTTCTACGACATCGACACCCCCGTCACGCTGGCGAAGCTCGACCGCGGCGACCATGAATATCTCTCGCCCGAGGTGATCCCCGGCTTCGACCTGTACCTGTCCTTCACCGGCGGCCCCACGCTGGAGCGGATCGAGCGCCAATATGGCGCCAGGGCCGCCCGCGCGCTCTATTGCACCGTCGACGCGACCCGCTACCAGCCGCAGGACACGCCCAAGCGCTGGGCGCTCTCCTACCTCGGCACCTATAGTGACGATCGCCAGCCGACGCTGGAACGGCTGCTGATCGAGCCGGCGCGCCGCCGCCCCGACCTTCAGTTCGCCGTCGCCGGGCCGCAATATCCCGACACGATCGACTGGCCGGCCAACGTCACCCGCATCGATCACCTGCCGCCGGCCGATCACCCGGCCTTCTACAGCCAGTCGCGCATGACGCTGAACGTCACGCGCGCGGACATGATCGCCGCCGGCTGGTCGCCCTCGGTCCGGCTGTTCGAGGCTGGCGCCTGTGGCACGCCGATCCTGTCCGATCGGTGGGAGGGCATCGACGATCTCTTCGCGCCCGGGCGTGAGATCATGCTCGCCGACACCACCGAACAGGCGCTCGCCGCGCTGGAACAGGATGCCGCCGCGCTCGGCCATGCCGCGCGCGATCGCGTGCTCGCCGCGCACACCGCGTCGCACCGCGCCGCCCAGCTCGAAGCCTACATCAACGACGCGACCCGCCCCCAACCCAGCCGGAGCAAGCCCCGCATGGACACCAACGACGCGCCCGTCACTCTGGTCGCCGGCGGTGCCGGCTTCATCGGCTCGCACCTTTGCGAGGCGCTGCTCGCGCGCGGCGAGCATGTCGTCTGCCTCGACAACCTTCAGACGTCGCGCGCGACCAACGTCGATGATCTGATCGGCCACCCGCGCTTCACCTTCGTCAAGGCGGACGTGATCGAGAAGCTGCCCGCGACGGTCACCGCGCTGACCCGGCGGATCACGCGCGTCTACAATCTCGCCTGCGCCGCCTCGCCGCCGCATTACCAAGCCGATCCCGAGCATACGATGCTGACCTGCGTCGTCGGCACCGATCACTTGCTTCGGCTGGCCGAGCAATCGGGCGCCCGCTTCCTCCTCACCTCCACCAGCGAGGTCTATGGCGATCCGGAGGTTCACCCCCAGCGCGAGGATTATCGCGGCGCGGTCAGCTGCACCGGCCCGCGCGCCTGCTATGACGAGGGCAAACGCGCTGCCGAAGCGATGGCGCTCGATTTCGCGCGGCTCGGCCGGGCGGACGTTCGCGTCGCGCGCATCTTCAACACCTATGGCCCGCGGATGCACCCCGACGATGGCCGCGTCGTCTCCAATTTCATCTGCCAGGCGCTCACCGGCGATACGATCACGGTATATGGCGACGGCAGCCAGACGCGCAGCTTCTGCTACGTCAGCGATCTGGTCGACGGGCTGATCCGCCTGATGGACAGCGAGACGGTCGGGTCGGAGCCGGTCAACCTGGGCAATCCGAATGAGATGACCGTATCCGACCTCGTGACGCGGATCGTGGCGCTGACTGGCACCACCGCGCAGGTCGACTATCATCCGCTGCCCGTCGACGATCCCCGCCGGCGCAAGCCGGACATCACCCGCGCCCAGACGATGCTGGGCTGGGCGCCGCTCGTCCCGCTGGAGGAAGGGCTGTCGCGCACCTGCACCTGGTTTGCCCAGGAGCTGCGCCAGGCGGATCGAATGCCGCTGCTGTCGGTTGCCGCCGAATAAGGAGAACAGCCATGGACAAGCGCGCAACGACTGAAACCAAGCGGCCCAACCTGTCGACCGAGCATCAGGACGAGGGGGACGCGATGCGGCCCTCCGACACGCTCGACAAGGGGCAGCCCAACGAACAGACGATCAAGCGCAAGACATCGCTCACCCGCAATGAATAGCGCTGGGTCGCCGGGCGGACCAACATAGGTGAGGACAATCACCCGCCGCCCGGCCTTTTCCAGCCGAAAACAACGTTTTATCGTTGCTTTTCAATGCTTGCCCATTTCGATTGCGGAAACGACCGGGTGGTCATAGGTCTTTCGCGACAATGA
>NZ_LAZX01000052.1 GCF_000980895.1 Sphingomonas sp. Ag1
GGCGGCGGCGGCGGCGGCGGTGCAACCGGCTCGCCGAAGTTGTAGGTCAGACCGCCCAGGATGCTGTGCGACCGGAAACGACCGTCAAAGCCACGGTTCGCCACGTCGACCAGCTTCACGTTGCTGGCGTTGAAGAAGCGATACTTCAGCGTTGCATCGAGGTTGTCGGTCAGCGGTGCGCGAACGCCCGCGATGCCCTGCCATGCGAACACGGTGTCGGAGTCATCGAGGAAGCTGCCACGCTGGTTCAGCGCGATACGCGACTTGACGCGCGCCACGCCGACACCGCCGCCGATGAAGCCCTGAATGCTGTCGTCGTCGCCGAAATCGAGCAGGCCGTTGACCATGAAGCTCAGCGCCGAGGTACGGCCGCCAGCGAAGTCATAGGTGCCCGGAGCCGCGATACCCGGCCCAGCCGCGCCGAGAACGGGCGTACCGACGGTCGACGAATAGCCGTCAACCACAGCCGACTTGTAGGCGACTTCGGCTTCCAGGCGGAAGCTGCCAAAGTCGTAACCGGTCACGCCACCGACGTCATAGCCGTACTTGCTATCGACGGTGCCGGTGCCGCTGGTGGCGGCGGTGATGTCGTACTCGATGTCCTCGACGATCATCCCACCGAACTCGGCGCCTACGTACCACGCGTTATCGCGGGCAAGTGCAGGCGAGGCGAGTGCGGTAGAAGCGAATGCCAGAACTACGGCAAGCTTCCGCATAATATTCCCCTTTCCATGGTGTCACTACGGACAGCGCTAACTCAGTAAAGAAGGGATAGTTTCCACGCAAGACGACAAAAAGAAGCGACTGTTGCGGGTTTGCCACACCCCTAGCGGGCGATCAAACCGTGCGCCCGAAGCGCCTCCAGAACAAGGGAAAGCGTGGCCCGGGCGGCGGAATCGACGTTAGTTCCGTTGGTTGCGTCGGCGATGGCGGGCTGTTGCGTCGTGAGCACGCGGGTTCCGCCGACGAAAACACCGGTTGTGTGCACTGCCCCGGCCACCCATTCACCGTTTCCAAAGCGCGCGATCACCCCGCCCTCGCGGCACGCCACCGCCATGCCGTCGCGCGGGCCAACGAAGCGCCAGCCGCCCGCCGTCCATCCCGCCAGCGCCAGCGCCTGTCCCGCCCAGTCGCCGACAGGTTCCGCCCCGACGATCCAGCATTGCCCGTCCACCGGCGCGCTCGGCGGCACATCGACCCCGATCGCCTCGACGCAGGCGTGAAGGGCAAGATCGATCAGCGCCAGCGCTTCATTGTGGTCGAGTTCCTTCTGCGCCTGTCCGGCATGCAGCAGCGGCAGCGCCCAGCGCGCCGTGGTGTTCACCATCATTCATCATCTCCCAGGGTCAGCGTTGCGGGCGAGGATGCGCCGAGGCTGCCGATCTGCCGCACCGCGGCCCGCAGCGGCGCGCCGTTCAGCGCGCTCAGCGGCACCGTCACGTACGGAACCGCCGTCACGACAATGTGGCTGGCGATCGCAGTGGTGACGGTAACCTCATAGGCCTCGCGCTCTTCGCCAAGCGGCACGTCGACATGGTCGCGCCACCACCAATCGACGCGGCTGCGGCGGCGCCAGCGCAGGGCGAGCGCCCCCTCGCGGATGTCCGCCGACAGATGCACCGGCGCCAGCGGAAGGCTCGCAGCGCCGGTCAGCCGCACCGCGGCCTCCACACCTTGCTCATCCCCGACCCCCCGCGCCATGACGCGCACGGTTCCACCGGCGCCCGTGAGAGGAAGGATCCGCAGCATCGCTTCCCGCTCCAGGATCACGAAGCGATCCCCGGGTGCCAGCAAGGCCGGCGTCGTCCCGAACCGTCCGCGCCACAGATCGGAGAGCCGCCAGCGACACGCCCCGACCTGCTCGACGCTTCCGAATTGCAGCAACTCGTCACCGACCAGCGCCAGGTTCCCGCCGCGATCCAGCCCTGCCGCGTCCATACTCGTCAGCATCATGCCGTCATGCGCCAACGATACCTCGATCACGGTGCGGCGATCGACCAGCGTGGCGGGCGCGGCCGATGCTGCGGCCACGATCGTGCCGATGGTTCCGGCGGCCGGCGTTGCCCCCGCCGCCGTCCAGCTCGCGCCATCGTCGATGCTGTGATGGATCATCGCGCGTCGCCAATGCGGCGTGCTGCCCGCCGCGACGACGGCGATCGTCGGACCGGCGCCCTCCCCCATCATGGCGGGCAGTTCCGCGACGTGCACGATCGTCTGCCCCGCCGGCACATCCACCTGGCGAAGCACCCGCCCGGACGCGGCCGGCAGCGCAACCACCGGCGGCGGCAAGGCCACCAGCTCGATCGTCACGGCAAATCGCTCGATCTCCACCGATCGCACACGCCACGCCCCCGGCTCGCCGGACAGCGACACCACGCTTCCCGGCAACACGTCGACCGCCGCGATGTCCGTGACGATCCGCCGCGTGGCGCGCGCGCTGGAGGTGCGCGCCAGCATCGTCTCTGCCACCGCCCGCGCGCGCTCCGCCGGCAGCGCCGCAGCAAGGTCAATCGACATCGCCGCCCCAAGCGCGCCAGGACGAACCGCGCGCTGCACCCCCGCCTGCCAATCACGCGCCGGATCATAATGGCTGACCGTCATGGCGTGCGGCGCGCGTGCAGGCGGCGCGATCCGCCGCTGCCCCGCTCCCCCCGCCAGCATCCGCGCCGGCGCGGGGTCACCGCGCATCGCCACCCGGTCACCGATCGGAACAAACCAGGCGCCCGCCACTTCCGCCAGCGTCTCGATCACCGACCGGACACTGTCACCGTAAGCGGAAAAGCCATCGATCGGCAGCATCGCCGCCTCGTCGCCCGGCACGCTCGCGATCACCGCGGGCGCCAGTGCCTGCGCGATCGTAGCGGCGGGTACCGGCGCATCATCGGCAATCACCTCGAACGTCAGCGACGGGATGCGATTGCCGAACGCCTCCAGCGGCAAATCCTCGAATACGGCATAAGCGATGCCGCGATGGGCCGGCGCATTTTCGCCACCCTCGGCGCTCGCGATCAGCGGGTCGGCCGCCTGATCCTCGCTGCCCAGGTGCAGGCGGAATTGCACCGGCACTTTCCAGTCCCCCGCCGCTCCGCGCAACAGGTTGCCATCAGCCCAGATCCGCCCTACGCCGCGGATCGCTCGCGCCGACAATGCCACGGCAACGCTCGCCGAATAGGCGTAGCGCGTCATCGCCGGCTGTCCCTTGCCCCCGCCCTGCCGCTCGCGCCGCTCCACCAGGTCGGTCGCCCAGATCACGTGGCCCGCGACGCGCATCCGCCCGAACAGGCGCGGGATCGGTTGGCCATAGTGCGACGTCTGCACCGCCAGATCGTTGAGGCGCGGCCCATGTCGCCCCTTGGGCCGGAACAGCACATTGCGGTCCACCGCCTGGCCCAGCATGCCGCCCAGCGCCGCCCCGATCGGCCCGCCGGCAAGCCCGCCGACAGTCGTCAGCACCAAAGTCGCCATCAACCTTCCCCCAATTGCCACGCCGTCTCGATCGGCCAGGGCGGCGCGCCCGGTCGCGCCACCACCCGGCCCAGCCCGACATCGGCATGGATGATCCCCTCCTGCGTGCGCACCGCCAGATGCAGGTGCATCGCGGCCACCCGGCACAACAGGATGTCGCCGGCTTGCCCGCCCCCCGCCGGCGCGAGGCCCTGCCAGCAATCGGCGTAGCCCTGCGCATTGCCACAACGGATCGCATAGCCCTCCGGCATCGGGCCGATGTGCCCCGCGCCCCGCAGCGCTGCGGCCACCACGCCGACGCAGTCCAGCCCGATCGCCGGATCACGACCATGCAGCCGAAAGGGTACGCCGATCAGCGCCCGCGCCGCCGCCGCGACGCGCTCTCCCCGGGTCATGCGCCGGGGTAGCGCGTCAACAGGTCCATGCCGGGCAGGTACGGCTCCCCGCGAAAGTTCACGATATTGCCGAACCGCGCCACGCACGTCGCAACCGTCTTATCGCACCCCTCGCGCAGCAGCACCAACAGACCCGGCGCCGCCCCAACCGCCGCTTCGGCGGACAATGTCACCCTTTCGTCGTCCGATTGCAGGATCGCCTGCTCCAGCCCGCACGCGGCGCCGCCGATCCAGCGCAACGTGCCCCCGCCATAAGCATCGGCCACCGGTTCGCGCTGATCGAGCATCACGCTCGCCCCCTCGACCGCGCGCACCCGCGCGAACCGCCGCCGCCCGGCCATCGCCACCCGGCATCGGCGATCGCCCAGGCTGGCGCGGCACGTCGCGCTCGTCTCCTCCGCCACCGCGCGGTCGAGCGCAGCGGCCGGCCCGTGAAGCTCGACCCGAAACGCGCCCCCGCCGGCCGCATCGACCTCCAATTCTACCGCGCCGATCGTTCCGCTGTTCAGCACCAGCGGCGCCCCGCCGCGCGCCCAGTCGACGATCGCCACCGTGATCCGCGCTGCGTCCCAGCGGCCGGCGATCAGGTCATCCGCCGCGATCGCCGCGCTGCTCAGCGCGCCCTCCGTCTCGCTGATCGCGGCATCAAGCCCATCGCTGCGCCGGATCGCCGCCGGGATCATGCCGGGTGCCGCGTGATAGCGCCGCCCCTCTATTACGAGGTCGCGGTCGTGATCGGTCAGCCCGATCGTCACGCCGTCGCGCCGCTCCAGCGTCCACAGCATGGCAAAGGTGGTCAGCCGATCGCTCATGCCTCATGCACCTCGATCAGCGGCACGGCCGGCGCCGCCCCCGCCAGGAACGTTGCGCGCGTCACGCTCAGCCGGTCTTCGGCAAAGCGCACCGGCACGTCGAAGGCGAAGCTCGCGCGTACCGTGACCCCCGCAGCGGGCGCCTCGTCCAGCATCACCACCCCGCCGGGCTCGACCGTGAACCCCTGCGTCTCCACCCCGTCAAGCATCACCCGCACCGATCCCGGCACCGGCCGCGTGATACGCCGCGCGGGAGCATCGCCCGCCTCGCCGTAGTGCTTCACCAACACAAAGCCGCGCGTCACCCCGTCGCCCCTGCCGATCACCACCTCTGACGCCGCGAAATCGAACGGATCGCGCAACCGGAATCCCCGCGCCGGCCCGACCCGCGCGCGGAAGAAATCGAGCAGCGCCGCGATATCCGCTTCGCTGCGCACCCCCGGCCCCACGTCATAGCGGGTGCGCGCCCCCGCCCAGCTCGCATTGCGGCTTTCCCGCCCGCCCGCGCTCGTCACCACCGCCGTCGAGAACTCCGGCATCACCTCCGCCTCCGCGCCCAGCGCCAGCGGAAACAGCACATCGTCAAAGTCCTGCACCGCATCCTCCCCGTGTCGCGCACCCGGCGCATCCCAATGAACGAAGCCGTCGCGCATCACCTGCGGCAGCGCCCAGACATGCACGCCCCGCACGCCCCGCCCCCGCGCGGCCTCGGCCGCCGCCTCGATCGGCGCCCATTGCGCCTTGTCCTCGGGCCGCAGCACGAAGCCGGCGAGATAATCCTGCCGCGCCGCCGGATAGCCGAGCCGCGCGCTCGCCAGCGCCACGCCCTCGCGCGTCGAGGCGACATCGCCCGCCGTCACCCAGTCATAATCCTCCAGCTGAAGCACATCGAACGCCGGGCTCGCCCAGCCGATCGGCAGGTTCATCCGCTTCGCCTCTGGCGCCGCGCGGTCCAGCACGGTCGGCAGATAGGCCAGCAGATGCGTCTCGCACCCGGGATGCGCCGCCGCCACGGCCGCGCACAGCGCCGCGGTGGAGCCGGCCAGCACCGCCCCCGCCTGGTCCAGCGTCAGGCATTGCGCTGCCGTCAGCGGCGCCGCCACGCTGGGGATCGCCACCGGCGCGAACAGCGCCACCGCGGCTTCATCATACAGGCACGGCCGCCCGTCCGCCCGCACCCACCACCATGGCTCCCCCACCTGGAACCGCGGCGCCAGCCCCGCCTCCACCCCGATCGCCACAAAGGCGCAGGCGATCCGCTGGAGATACGCCATCGCCCCCGCATGGGCGGGTGACAGCAGGGTCGACGGCGGCTCCCACCCGGTCAGCGCCGGCGCGCCATCGGCGTCACGTTGCTTCCAGTCCGCCGGGCAATGCGCATCGAACAATTCGTATGACAGCGACCAGATCACGTCCTGGCCAAGCGCCGCCGCCGCTTGCGCAAAGGATCGGTGCCACGCCGCGCACGGCGCATTCACCCCGCCGGTCACCATCATGTCGGCGTCGAGCCGAAAATAATGGCTCATCCCGACATAATGGATGATCGCCCCGCGATAGCCGAGGTGGAGCACATTGCGCAGCAGCCGCGCCGGCGTCAGGTGATAGCTGTCGTCATAGCCGCTCGCGATGCGCAGCCCATGCTCGGGCAGCACCGCGTCGCCGATCCCGATCACCGATCCCGCGCCCTCGCAACGGATCGCGCTCAGTTCCGCCCAGCCCTCCGCCGGCGCATCCAGCATCGCGTCGCTC
>NZ_LAZX01000058.1 GCF_000980895.1 Sphingomonas sp. Ag1
GGTTCTTTGTCGCCACTCTGAGTGAGAGCTTCACCAGCACCAGCAACAGGGATTGGCTTGTCGCCCTGGCTGATCGCGCCGTCGACCGGACAGACGAAATCCGCCTGTGCGATCGGGCGGAGGCCGGCGCGCAGCGGGCGGGTGAAGAAGTCGTTGAACGTGGCATAGCCGGCGACGTCGGGGTTCGCCGCCTCGCTCATGTCGACACCGTAGCGCGCCGCGAACAGCCGGATCAGCCGCGTCGTCACCGCGCCGCCCTTCATCCCGGCGACCCGCCCGGCGAGCGTCGTCAGCCCCTGTTTGGGGAGGGCATATTGCAGCAGCACTTTGAGGCGATCGGTCATGGCTGCCGCTATAGGCGCGACTGGGTGGGATTGTCAGGCGAGCAGATGCTCGATGCGGTAAAAGCGTGCGGCAGCGCCGGCGAACAATTCGCGTTTCTCGTCCGCGCTGGCGCCCTTCGCGATCAGCTTGAAGGCGTTCCACAGCGTACCGTAGTCGGCGCCCCAGCGGTCGACCGGGAAGTTGCTTTCGAACATCGCCCGCCGGGCGCCGAACGCGTTGATGGCGGTTTCGACATAGGGGCGGAACAGATCGGCCAGCCGCGCCGCGCTGGTCCGCGTCTCCGGGCCCAGTTCGCCCAGCTTGCAGAACGGCATGGCGAGGCCGCCGAGCTTGATCGTGACGTTGGGGCAGGTCGCGAGTTCCTCGACCGCCCCCTTCCACGCGGCGAACCGGTCATCGTGCCGGCCGGCATAGACGCCGAGGCCCAATGGCGTGCCGACATGATCGAGCACGATCGGCTGGTCGGAAAAAGCGCGGGCAAGCGCCGTCACCTCGGCGATCTGTGGCTCCAGCACCCAGGCGTCGAACGTCAGCCCGCGTTTGCCCAGTTCGGCAAACCCCTCGCGAAAGCGGGCATCGGCATAAAGCGCAGGCGGCGCATGGCCGAGCGGGCCGAGCACTTCCGGGTCGGTATCATGCGCGCCGATGTGGCGGATGCCGCGGAACCGGCCGTTGCCCGCCGCGATCTGCGCATCCAGCACCGCGCCGACGCCTGCGCCCAGCGTCAGGTCGGCCTGTCCGACGATGCCGGCACAGGCGCGAAACGGGCCGTAGATGCCACTCGCCGCGCGCGCCGCAACGCCGTTGACGAATTCCACCTCGCCCACCGGCTTCATCTCCGCCGGGCCGTCCACGCGGTAGAAGGCGCCGCACTGGAGGAAGACGGTGCCGATGACATTGTGCCCGCTGTGGCGGCAATCGCGCAGCAGCTCCTCGAACAGGTAGCGCGGGCTCTGCTTCACGATCGCGCCGAAGGGATGGTCGCTGTCGCGCGGCGGGATCGGGGTGAAATCCCACAGATGGTGGTGCGGGTCGATGATCGGCAGATCGGGTTCCAGCACGTCCTCGGTCATCATCATCCCCACTCCCACGTCGCGGCGCCCCACCTCCCCGCGATCCGGGTGTGTTCCTGCGTCAGCGTCGAAGGGAGTGTGGCACCAAGCGGGGGCGGTAGGAAGTCACCTGTCGGCGGGTGCGGATCCCAGCAGCCGGCGAAGCGTCGCGCGCGGCATGCTGTTGCCGTCCGCCTGCCAGCTGGTCGCCACCGGACTGCCGGCGCGGTCGAGCACGACGATGCCGGGCAGCGCCTTTCCGCCCAGCCGGCGAAGTACCGCGTGGCGCGCGCGATCGCACGGCAGCAGCAGCCACGGCATGCGGCTGGTGCGGGCATAGTCCAGCGTCGCGGCGCAACTGGCGTCATCGCCGACGAACAGCATTTCGATGCCGCGCGCGCGCAGCCGGGGATAGGCAGCGATCAGCTCGGGGACGAAGGCGCGGCACGGCCCGCACCAGCTTGCCCCATAATAGACCGCCAGCATGCGCGTGCCCGCAGGCACGGTGGCGCGGGTGACGCGGCCACGATCGAGCCGCTCGAACGCGCTGCCGGCGGTCCGCGCCAGCGTGTCGTCAGGCCCCGCGCCGATCACCAGCCACGCCAAGAGCGGCAGCAGCAGCCTAGAGGCGCGCATTGATCCGCACGAAGAAGTTGCGCGGCAGGCGCGGGCCATAGACATAGTCGCTGTCGCGCCCCGCGCCGACCTCCAGGTCGCGCTGGCGGGCGTCGGTCAGATTGCGGATGCCGAACGTCACGTCGATTTCCGACCCGTCGTCGCGCACCGGAATATGGCGCGTCGCGGTCAGATCGAACACCAGGAACGGGTCGCTGTTGCGAAGCTCCGCCAGGCGGTTGTTCAGCACCGGCATCGACCCGGTGTAGCGCGCCGCGAGAAAGGCGTCGAAGGATGGCGTAACGCGCCACATGACCTGCCCGACGCCGGTCAGCCGCGGCGATTTCAGGTAACGCCGGGTGGCAATCTGCGTCGCGTCATCGTCGAAGATCACCTGCGCCGCATCGTAGCGCGCGTCGATATAGGCGCCGCCGATGCTGGCGTTCAGCGTCGGGGTGAAACGATAGGTCGCGTTCATTTCCGCGCCCAGCACGCGGCTGCCCCCGGCGTTGGAGCGGACGCGAAACAGGCTGCCGTCCGCCCGCTCGCGGATCTCGCCGAGGAAAAAGGTATCGCGCAGCTGCGTCCAATAGGCTTGCCCGTCCAGCGTGAAGGCGCCGTCGCGCCACGTTGGCCGCCAATCGAAGCCGACCGCGACACTGCGCGCATGTTCGGTGGTGAGGCCGGGCGCGTTGACGATGCGGATCGGCTCCGCGCCCAGCACGTCGACGTGAATGTCCTCGCTGAACACCTCGGGCGCGCGGTAGCCGGTGGAGTAATTGGCGCGCAGCACCAGTTGCGGGCGGGGCGAGGCCCATAGCCCGATGCGCGGCGAGACGATCACGTCGTCGATCTCGGAATTCTTGTCGAGCCGCGCCCCCAGCACGAGGCGCAGGCCCTCGCTGAGCGACCATTCGTCCTGCACGAAGGCGCCGAGCGTGCTGAAGCGGTCGTCGACGATCGTCGCGAGCCGCCGACCATCGGCGTCCTCACCGCGATCAACCACCTTCTCGCTGCGGATCTGCACCCCGCCGAGCAAGGCATGCGCGCCCGCGCGCGTCTCCAGCCGCAGCTCGCCATAATGGAAGGTGTCGCTGGTGCGGCCATATTGGGTGCGGCTGGCCGCCTCCGCTTCCGCCAGCGCGACCGGGTCATAGCCGGGGGCATCCGGGTTCGTCTCTACCTCCCCCAGGCCGCCGTAGAAGCTGCGCCGGTTGAGCACCGACAGGGCGTAGGTGCCGACCAGCCGCGTATCGGCGCCGAGCTGCTGCGTGACGCTGAGCGAGCCGCGATGTACGTCGCTGTCGATCTGTTCGGCGATGTTGGCGAGGTGCGCCGGGCGGTCGAGCAGATTGCCGCCGCGCCGGTCCTCGCTCGTGAACTGGTAATCGAACGCGACGGTGGTCGCCGCGCCAGCCGCCCATTCGCCGCGCGCGCCCGCGCTGATCAGCTTGCGACGGGCGAGCTCGGTATAGCCATCATCGTTGAGGTCGATCCCCGGGCTGCGATCGCCCTGCGCGAAGAGGTTCACGAACCCACCGGCAAAGGTCTTGGCCACCAGCAGCGAGCCGAAGGCGGTGAGCTTCCGGTCGACCCGCTGCACGTCGAGCGCGGCGCGGACACCGTCCTTTTCAGGGCGCATCGGCACGACGTTGACCACGCCCGCCACCGCGCCCGGGCCGTAGAGGACCGACGCGCCGCCCTTCACCACCTCAACCCGGTCGACCAGCACCGCCGGGATCTGCTCCACGCCATAGACCACGCCGACGCCGGTTATCAGCGGCAGGCCATCGAGCAGGATCTGGTTGTACGCGCCGGGCAGGCCGAGCAGCTGGATCTCGGTCGTGTTGCAATTCTGGCAATTGCTCTCCGTCCGCGCGGCGGGGAGGAAATCGAGTGCGTCGGCCAGGTTGCGCGCGCCCGACCGCTCCAGCACCGCCGCCCCGATCACATCGGTCCTGACCGGCGCCTCGCGCATGGTGCGCGGGGTGCGTGTGCCGGTCACCACGATCTGGCCGTCGCTGGCGCCCGGCGCAGGGGTGTCTGCCGGTCTCCCCTGCGGATCCCCTGCCGCGGCCACGCCTCCCAACACCAGGGCCAAGGTCACACCAAGCATCAAACCTCCCGCTAAAGGAGTTAGCCGATGCTAAATACGTTGCCCGAGTTCAAGTTCCGATTGGGATTTTCCCGGGGGAGCGGCTAAGGGGGCGGCATGACGCTGTCCGCCGCCGATCGTGCTGCTGCCTTCCGCAAGACGCGAGCCGCGCATCTCACCGAAGTTTCCGAGGATTATGTCGAGTTGATCGGCGACCTCATCGCCGAACAGGGCGAAGCGCGGCTGACCGACGTCGCCGAGCGGCTCGGCGTATCACAGGCGACCGCCTCCAAGGTCATCACGCGGCTGCGCCGGGACGGGCTGGTGGAGAACAAGCGCTATCGCTCGATCTTCCTCACTGACCGCGGGCGCGAGCTCGCCGATGCCTCGCGTGAACGGCACCGGATCGTATTTGAATTCCTCCGCGCGCTGGGGCTGGACGATGCGGTCGCCCATGCCGATTCGGAAGGGATCGAACATCACGTCAGCGAGGTGACGCTGGTGAAGCTGCAGGAGCTGACCCAGCGCCTGCGCCGGCCGGACGGGCAATAGCGGCGCGCAGGCCGCGGCGGATCATCCCGGCCCCGCGGCCATCCGCGGCGTCAGCGGAAACTCCAGCACGAACTGCGCGCCCGGGTCGGCGGAGGCGGCGGCAAGCTCGCCATTGAGCTGCGCCGCGAGGCTGGTGATCACGCGCATCCCGAGGCTGGTCGTCGCGCGGGTGAGATCGAAGGCTTCGGGCAGCCCACGGCCCTGGTCGGCCACCTCAAGGCGATAGCGTTCCTCGCCGATCGTCGTGCCGATGACCCGCACCTCGCCCTCGCTGCCCTCCGCATAGGCATATTTGTACGCGTTGGTGACCAGCTCGTTGACGAACAGCCCGATCGGGACCGCCATCTTCGCCGAGACCAGCGCCGGGTCGATCCTGACCACCGTATCATGCCTGGGCGCGGTCCGGGCGACCGCGAGGACGAGGCTGGGGAGGAAGACGGCAAGATCGACCGCCTTGGCATCAGCCTGTCGCCACAATTGGTCATGCACGATCGCCACCGCCTGCACCCGCGCCGCGGCATCCTGCAACGCGGCGCGCAGGTCGTCGCCCGCGGTGCGCGCCTGCAGCGACAAGAGCGAGGCGACCAGCGCGAGGCTGTTCTTCACCCGATGGCTGATTTCGCCCATCATCAACTGCTGGAGCTCCTCCAGCTTCTTCGCGCCGTCGATGTCATTGCAGATCCCGATCCACTTCTCAACCGCGCCCGCCTGGTCGCGCAGCGGGTTGCCGCGCGCCATGAACCAGCGCCAGCTTTCCTCGCCGGTTCGGATGCGGAAGGCCGTTTCGTAGAAGTGCACCTGCTCGACCGCCTCCTGCCACGCGGCGGCGGCGGCACCGCGATCGTCGGGGTGGACGATCTGGAGCCAGCCGTCGCCCAGCAGCGCCGACCCCGGCATGCCGGTGAGCAGCGAAAAGGGCGCGTTGACATAGGTGTAGCTGCCGGCGGCATCGGTCTCGAACGCCAGCGCGGGGATCGCCTCCACGACGGTGCGGAAGCGTTCCTCGCGCGCCTGCGCCTCGGCCGCCTTCTGCCGTTCCTCCATCTCGGCGGTCACATCCTCAACCTGGTTGATGATGTTGGTCACCTGCCCATCGGCGGCGAAGACCGGGATGTTGAGCAGCACCCACCAGCGGAGGTGGAACGCGCCGTCCGCACTCCTGATGTCGAACTTCTGCACCGGTATCCGGTCCGACCGGCGGCTTTCCAGCACCCGCTCCAGCGACCGTCGCAGGTTGCGCGCGCCAGTGGCGAACGGATCGTCGGGGTTTTCGGGGAAAGCATCGAAGATGTTCCGCCCGACCAGATCCTCCTCGCGCGTCATGGTGGCGCGCAGATAGCCGGGCGACGCTGCCTCGATGGTGAAATCGGTGGCGAGGACGAGGTGCGCGGTCTGCTGCGCCTCGTAGAGCGAGCGGAAACGGGCCTCGGCCGCGCGCAACGCATCCTCGATCCGCTTGCGGCTGGTGATATCGCGGCTGACCTCCAGCACGCGTTCGGTGCCGTCGGGGTCGACCAGCAGCCGCAGCCGGGACCACAGCACTACCTCCCGCCGGTCCTTGCCATGCTTGCGAAGCTCGCCTTCCCAGCTCCCCGTGGTGCGCAGCGCGCTCAGTATCTCGTCCCACGGGACGGGATAGTCCGTACCCAGCAGTTCGGCGGGCGAGCGATGCAGCGCCTCCTCCTCCGAATAGCCGTAAAGCTGCGTCGCGCCGTCACTCCACGTCTCCACGCCATTGGAGATCGTCCACACGATAATCGGGTCGTCGGAATGCCTGATGAGATCGGCGTCGGACTGAAACGGATGAGGCCGCCGATGGTGATCAGACATTCTGTGCAGCCTCTTGGAAATGGCGCCGGCTCACGATGCAGCTTCCCGGTCGCGGCACGCGCGAGAACCACGATCTTCCTCTCGGGCCTGACCGCCAAAGGTGGCGACCACCTGAAGTGCTGACCGGCGCCGCCATCTTCCGGTACGAGATGCCCCGTCACCATACGTATCAATGCCTAGCGACGCCCGGCGGCGGGCGCCCGTTGCGGCGGCATACCCACAACTGAAACGCCGGACCGCGTACAAGTCCCAATATTACTGGCCTTCGGTAGAGATATTAATGCGCGGCCGTGGAACACGGGCTGCTTGTCGGTCACCGATCAGCACACAGGCACAAGGGTGGACTGGGTATCATGAAGATCTTCGTTCTGGGCGGCGACGGCTTCTGTGGCTGGCCCACCGCGCTCCATCTATCCGCGCTCGGTCACGAGATCGTGATCATCGACAATCTGTCGCGGCGCCGCATCGATGCTGAGATGGGCGTGCGCAGCCTGACGCCGATCGCGTCGATCGATACGCGCCTTCAGGCGTGGCGCGAAGTCAGCGGCAAGACGATCCGCTACCAGCATATCGACATCGCGCAGGAGTTTGCCCGGCTCGCCGCCTTCATCGCGGTGGAGCGGCCGGACGCGGTGGTCCATTTCGCCGAGCAGCGATCCGCACCTTATTCGATGCGTGGTCAGGTCGAGAAACGCTACACCGTCGACAACAATCTGCGCGGCACGCACAATCTGCTGGTCTGCCTGGTCGAGGCGGATCTCGACTGTCACGTCGTCCACCTCGGCACCGCCGGCGTCTATGGCTATGGCGGGGCAGGGTTCGAGATACCGGAGGGCTACCTTCCCGTCACGGTGAAGGGCGAGAACGGCACCGTCCATGAACGCGAGATCCTGTTCCCGACCCAGCCGGGCAGCGTTTATCACACCACCAAGTCGATCGATCAGATCCTCTTCCAATATTATGCCGAGAACGATCGCCTGCGGATCACCGATCTGCACCAGGGCATCGTGTGGGGCACGCAGACGAAGGAGACGCGGCGGCATCCCTCGCTGATCAACCGGTTCGATTATGATGGCGAATATGGAACGGTGCTCAACCGGTTCCTCGTGGAGGCGGTGATTGGGCATCCGCTGACGGTCCATGGCACCGGCGGCCAGACCCGTGCCTTCATCCACATCGAAGATACCGTTCGCTGCATCGAACTGGCCGTCAACAACCCGCCCCAGCGCGGCGATCGGGTGAAGATCCTCAATCAGGTGGCCGAGACGAAGAGCGTCCAGGAGGTCGCTGAACTCGTCGCCAGGATAACTGGGGCGACGATCGAGCATGTTGCGAACCCACGCAACGAGGCCGCCGAGAATGATTTGCAGATGCGCAACGCCACGTTCCGCGGCCTGGGCCTCGATCCGATCCTCCTGTCGGAAGGGCTGACGACCGAGACCAGCGAGATTGCGGCGCGTTACGCCGATCGCATCGATCGCAGCCAGATCCTCGCCCGCTCGGCCTGGAATCGGACGCAACAGGCGGGGCTCGACCGCGCCGAGGCTGAACGCAAAAGCAAATCCGAGGGAGCGGTCGCATGAGACTCTGGGTATTGTGCCTGTTGGCGCTGCTGCTGGTCGGCTTGCTCGTGGCGGTGGAGCAAAGCGGGGTCTTCGATACGGTCACGGGCCGCAACAATCGTACGAACATCCCCATCTTCCAGGATTATGAGCGTGGCTCGATCCCGTTTGTCGAGGCCGACGGCAAGAGCGTCTTCGTGGCGCAGGTCGATCCCAGAAGCCCGCAGATCCTCAGCGGTTTCCCTTCCTACGCCAGCACCAAGTTCCGACTCCCGATCGACAGCCGGCCGGAAAGTGGCACGTATGACCTGAGCTTCTCCGCTGATGCAGTGAACGGCGCCGAGGGTGCGCTGCGGGTCACCATCAACGGAATCAAGCGCGCCGATACCGTCCTGCAGCCCGGCACTGCTCGCCAGCGCGTCCGCGTTGAACTGACCCCGACCGAATTGGCGGCCGGGGAGCTCGACGTGCGACTGGCACTGGTGGGGCAGGGGCCGCTCGCGGAATGCACCCCGAACCAGGCGGTCGCAGCGGTATTGACGGTGCTGCCCGAGACGGGGCTTCGGCTTCGGCTCGACAAGGCCCCCGACAGTGTCCGTGATCGACTGGCGCTGTGGGGCGATCTGATCCCGGTGAAGTGGAATGGCGCAACCGCGCCCGATACCGCAACGCTGCTCAACGCCGCTCGCCTCGCCGAGCGTGGCTACGGCCTCTATTTCGGCGACGGCGGTTTTTCCGCGGCGTCTCTGGCGGACATTACCAAAGGTGCGCCGGTGCGCCCCGATGGCCTGCAGCAGCTGAGCTATCCCATTCCGCTCGTGTCCCAGGTCGAAAATGCCGGCGCGCGCCGGTTTGATCGCGAAACGTCGTGGCGCTTCCGCTACAATGCGTCGCAGCTTCCCGGTGGCGAGCTACCCTCCGCCGTCGATCTGCGCATGATGCTCGGACCGGTCGCGGGGACACGCACGTCGCTGTTCGTGACGCTCAACGATCATCTGCTGCTCACCCGCGCGCTCGGCGACACCGACGAGCGGTTCGCCAACTCGCTGGCGCTGCCGGCGGCGGACCATCTCGATCGGAACGAGCTTGAGATCACGCTGACGTCGCGGCTGGCCGACGAGACACGCTGCGGCGCGATGCGGCTGATCGCGGCCGAGATGCTCCCCGACAGCGTCCTTCGCGGCGGCGGTGAGCGCCTGGTGACGGAGGCTTCGCGGCTGCGTGCTGCACTCGGTCCGAAGGCAGCGGTTGCCTTCAGGACGGGCGAACTCAGCGCCCCGCAAGCTCATAGTGTTGCGCTGCTGCTGGCTGATCTGCACCCCGACGGGCTGACGTTCGGCGGGGCGCAACCCGTCGCCACGGTGCAGGCGATCACCGGTGACCTGGATGCGGCGATCCGTCGCGTCCAGCCGACCGGCCAACAGTGGCTGATGTACTTCCCGACGGACGAGCGCGAGGGCGCATGGGTGGTACCATTCTCTTCCCGCCCCGCGCTCGGCGATACCGATGTCGCCTTGCTGGTCACGATCAACCGGCCGGCAATTGTTCAGCCCGCTCCAGCACCCTCGCCGACCGCGTCTGCGACCGCCCGGCCCCGCGCCACAGCCGATGCTGCGCGATAATGCCTCGCCAGCGGAGTCTGATCGGAAGCGCGCAAGTTTCGGATCATCCGACAGCTTGGCCGGCGGGCTCGCCGACCCGGTGTCGCTGTTGCAGGCACCGGCGCTTCTTCTGACCTTCTCGATCCTGTCGCTCCTTCAGCTTTCAGCGTTCGAGCTAGGCTATTTCAACAGGATCTTCAGCGTCGGGGATTACGTGGCCGGGCCGCACACCGGGATCAGTGCGGTGTCGATCCGTACGTTCATGCTGTCGTTTTTCATCGCTTTCTCGATCTTCACTTCGGGCACCGCCAAGGCCCGCACCCTGTTCTGTCTTGATCTGTGCTTCCGCTTCATCCTGCTCTGCGGCATCCTCGATGCCGGCAGCATCGCGCTGTACACCTACACCGGCAGGCCATTCCCGATGGTCGCAATCCAGGTGATGGCGGGTTTCGCGGGGATGGGCGTCTTTGCCTTTGTCATCATCCGGCGCGGTGCCATGCCGTCGCCGGAGGAAGTGGTGCGTGGCACCCAGCCGCAACTGCGTGCCTTCCTACGGCTCGGCGTAACGGGAACGGTCGCACTGGTTGCGTCCACCTGGGCGGCTGTGTCTCAGATCCCGCTCTTCGACGAACTGCGCCGCCTAGCGCTGCTGGGCGGCCTTGGGCCGGGCGTCATCCTCTTTCTCCTGGTGCTCTTCGCGCAGCTTTACATCATCGGGATTGTCGAGCGCCGCCGTCGATCGCGTGAGGATTTCCGGCCGCCGCTGTCGGTCGTCATTCCCGCCTACAATGAGGAATATGTGATCGGCCACACGATCCGGTACATCGATCGTGCCGCCGCGCACTATGGCGCGCCCGTCGAGGTGATTGTCGTCGACGATGCCTCAACCGACGAGACGGTCGAGACGGTGCAAGCGGTTACCACCATCTGCCACTCGATCAGCGTCCGGATCATCACGGTCGCATCCGGTGGCAAGGCCGAGGCCCTGAACCGCGGGGTAGTTGAGGCGAGCCACGATTTCATCGTGCGGATCGATGCGGATACGCTGGTAGGCGAAGACAATCTGACCCTCGCCATGCAGAATTTCGGTGATCCTGAGGTCGGTGCGGTTGGTGGCGTGCCACTGCCTCCCGGCGGCGCGATGTTCGACGCCGGTCGGCTGATCGAGGTGATCGTCAAGCACGGCTATTACTCGCCAGCGCTTGGTGCGGCCTCGGGGCTCGTGGGCATTCCCGGCATGTTCGTCGTCTACCGCGCCGAGGCGCTTCATGCCGTCGGCACCTTCGCCAGCGGG
>NZ_LAZX01000073.1 GCF_000980895.1 Sphingomonas sp. Ag1
CCTCTTACCCGCGCCAGAATGAGCTGGCCCTCGCATTGCGAGAGGTGGGCCGCATCGAGCGAACCCTGTTCATGATCGACTGGATTCTTGATGCCGGCCTCCAGCGCCAGGCTCAGATCGGCCTCAACAAGGGTGAGGCCCACCACGCCCTAAAGCGCGCCATCAGCTTCCACCGCCGAGGTGAAATCCGGGATCGATCCGGCGAAGGCCAGCACTATCGCATCGCCGGAATGAACCTGCTCGCCGCCATCATCATATTCTGGAACACCATGAAGCTCGGCGAGGTCGTCAATACCCGGGCCGCCAGCGGTACCCATATCGCGCCTGATCTACTCGCCCACGTCTCGCCGTTGGGATGGGAACACATCAAACTAACCGGGGAATATCGCTGGCCCAAATCCCTAGCGTAGGATTCCGCCCCCTCCCGCAAACGCCCCCTGTGATGCTGGCGATGCGCGATGTGGGGCCGGAGGGGTTCGGGAAGAAAAACCGGGGCTGGAACAGCACCGAGCTGTTGAAGGACTGGCGCGAGGCGTGGAGCGCGCACGTCAACGAGCGCATGGCCGAGCTGGGGCTTGAAGGGCGGATCGACCATCGCTCCTATGAGGCGCAGGGGATCGCGCTGGAGCCGCAGCACAAGATCGGCCCGGCAGCATCGCGCAGACCGGAGCAGGGGCTTGAGGCCGAGCGGATCGAGGATCACGCGCGCATCGCCCGCGACAATGGCGAGAAGATCATCGCCAACCCGTCGATCGCGCTGGACGCGATCACCCGGCAGCAGGCGACGTTCACCACCCGCGACCTGGCCGTGTTCGCGTTCCGGCACAGCGACGGCAAGGAGCAGTTCGACCAGGTGATGACCGCGGTGCGCGCCAGCCCCGAGCTGGTCGCGTTGGGGAAGGACGGACGCGACCAGGAGCGGTTCACGTCGCGCGACATGATCGCGGTGGAGGCCCGGCTCGAGCGCAGCGCCGGCGCGCTGGCGGCGCGCGACGGTCACGGCATCGCCGATCGCCAGCGTGACGCCGCGATCGGCGCGGCCCAGGGCAGGGGGCTCGTCTTGTCGGCCGAGCAGCGCGACGCCCTCGACCATATCACCGGCCGCAAGGGGCTGGCGTCGGTCGTCGGCTACGCCGGCAGCGGCAAATCCGCGATGTTGGGCGTCGCGCGCGAGGCTTGGGAGCGGCAGGGCTACCAGGTGCGCGGTGCGGCCTTGTCGGGGATCGCGGCCGAGAACCTTGAGGGCGGGTCCGGCATCCAGTCCCGCACCCTCGCCAGCCTTGAGCACGCATGGGGGCAGGGGCGCGAGCAGCTAGGCCCGCGTGACGTGCTGGTGGTGGACGAGGCGGGCATGATCGGCTCGCGCCAGATGGAGCGGGTGTTGAGCCAGGCGCGTGACGCCGGGGCCAAGGTCGTGATGATCGGCGACCCCGAGCAATTACAGGCGATCGAGGCGGGCGCGGCGTTCCGCAGCGTCACCGAGCGGCACGGCGCGGCCGAGATCACCGAGATTCGCCGGCAGCGCGAGGATTGGCAGCGCGACGCCACCCGCGCGCTGGCGACCGGGCGCACCGGCGAGGCGATCCACGCCTATGACGGCAAGGGCATGGTCCACGCGGCCGACACGCGCGAGCAGGCGCGGGGCGAGCTGGTCGATGGCTGGGATCGGCAGCGCCAGGCCGAACCGGGCAAATCCCGCATCATCCTCACCCACACCAACGCCGAGGTCCGCGAGCTGAACGAGGAAGCGCGCGGCCGACTTCGCGCGACCGGCGACCTTGGCGACGACGTGACGTTCAGCGCCGACCGGGGGACGCGCGCGTTCGCGCGCGGCGACCGCCTGATGTTCCTGCGGAACGAGCGGTCGCTAGGGGTGAAGAACGGCACGCTTGGCACGATCGAGCAGGTATCGGCCGAGGGGATGAAGGTTCGGCTCGACAGCGGCGCGCGGGTCGCGTTCGACGCAAAGGACTATGCCGCGGTCGATCACGGCTACGCCGCCACTTTCCATAAGGCGCAGGGCGTGACCGTCGATCACGCCCACGTCCTCGCCACCCCCGGCATGGACCGCCACAGCGCCTATGTCGGCATGTCGCGGCATCGTGATGACGTGCAGCTCCATTACGGGCGCGACGACTTCGCCGACCAGCGCCAGCTCGTCCGCGCCATGTCGCGCGACCGGGGCAAGGACATGGCCGGCGACTATGCGCGGCCCGAGCAGGACCAGGCCCGTGCGTTCGCCGATCGGCGCGAGATCCGGTTCCCGGAACTCGCGCGTCAGGTGGCGGAGAAGGTGCGCGACAAGGCCAGGGGCATGTTCGCCGGGTTCCGGCCGAAACCGACGTCGGAAAAAACGACGTCGCCGGAGCGCATCGCGGCCGATCGGCCGCTGGCGCCCTCGCAGGCCCGTGCGATCGAACGCTATGGGCGCGCCGCGGCCGATATAGGCCGGATGCGGGAGAAGGGGTTGCCGGTGCTGGCGCACCAGGAACAGGCGCTGGCGAAGGCGGGCGACGCGCTCGACCAGGTGCGACCGAATGGCGCGCGCGACCTCGCCAGCGCGATCGAGCGCGACCCCCAGCTCGCACGCGCCGCGGCCGAAGGGAACACGGGCGGCGCGGCGAAGGCGATGGAGGTAGAGCGCCAGGTCCGTATCGACCCGGAGAAGCGTGCGGGGCGCTTCGTGGAGCAGTGGCAGGACATGAAGGCGGCGCGGGCCAGTATGGAGCGCGCCGGCGACCGCGCGGGCGCGGAGAAGCTCGGCAAGCGCATGGAGAGCATCGCGGGCGGGTTGCATCGCGACCCGCAGCTCGAATCCGCCTTGAAGCGGCACGCGCCCGAGCTGGCGTTGAACATGGAGCGGGGCCGGTCGATCGGGCAGGAGCTGGCGCAGTCGGTCGGACAAGGCCGCGACCGCGATCGTGGCATGAGCCGGTAAGGGGGACGGGTGACGGACGAGGACGATCAGGGCGGAACCGACGCGGCCGAGGCGTTCGAGGCCATGCGTGGCGAGCTGGCGCTGTTGCGCCGCGCCGTGGAGGGTCTGGCGGCCGAGCGCGGCGCGATCGACGTTCCCGACTACACCGAGACGTTAGGGCGGATGCAGCAGGGCGTGGACGCCACGGCCGCCCGCGTCGCGCTCATCAACGACGTGATCGTGCGGAGTCCGGCGCTGGCGATGACGCCGGAGCAGATGGCGCAACGGATCGCCGCGGTGGGCAACGCCGCCCGGCGCGAGGATCAGGCGGCGCTCGCCAAGGCGGGCGAGGACAAGGCCCGCGTCATGGCCGAGCTTCGCGCCATCGCCGGGTCCGCATGGACACGCGCCGACCAGAGAAACCGGCAGCTATGGTTCGCCTTGGGCGGGGTAGCGGCCGGCATCCTCGCATGGGCGATCGTGCCGGGCCTCGTCGCGCGCGAGCTCGCGCCGGCGAGCTGGCGATGGCCCGAGCGCATGGCGGCGCGGACGCTTGACATGCCCCGTTGGGAGGCAGGTCAGCGGATGATGCAGAGCGCCGACGCCGCACAGTTCCGCGCGATCGTCGCGGCCGACAAGATCGTGACGGCCAATCGTGAAACGATCGAGGGTTGCAGCAAAGCGGCGAATCGGGCGCGTGCCACAGTGCGATGCACAATTAAGGTCGCCCCGTAGTGGCCGCGTATCTATTCCGCCAAGCAATTGACAATAGACAATCCGGCCCGGTCCTCACCGTGGCACGCTTGGGCGGGTCCAATTAGAGATCGGCGCATGGCTTCACGATCAGGCAATCAATACTAAGCGTCGTTAACCATCTTCTAATGCTTACAGTGCGATCATACAGATGCGATAGAAGTCGCACCGGGGTGAATATGAGCAGCATCTCCATCAACGACGTTATGGCCCTGCGGAACGCCGTCCTCGACAAGAACGCGGCGCTTCGGAATATAGCGAGCAACCCGAATTCTGTCGCCGTTTCCGCGGCTGCGAGAGGAGCGGCTTTTGACGCAGCGATGAACACCGCGCTGGGAACGGTGGATAGCCCAAATTCCGTCTCAGGGGTGAGCGGAGCGGCGGGCGTGTCGCAGCCAGGACACGCGGAGCCAGGCGGCTTCGCCTCTACTTTTCAGACGCAGCTTCAAAAAATTAACGCGATCAATGCGCGCGCTGGTGCTTTGACGGTCGCCTACGAACGAGGAGAGGAAACCGACATTGCGAAGGTCATGCTAGCGCGGCAGGAGTCCTCAATCGCCTTCGAGGCGACGTTACAAGTTCGCAATAAAGTGCTTTCGGCCTACAAGGACATCATGAGTATGCCGGTCTAGCGCAATCTGCCGAAAGCACATCCCTGGATCGGTAATCCGGTGCTGCGAATTGCCGGCACGACGCGCGATCGGATCGAGGCGCCGGTCGAGCGGGGCGGGCTGGCATGGGTCTTCACAGACACCGCGGGGCGCACCGACACGAGCGATCCGATTGAAGCCATCGGGGTGGAGCGTGCGCGCGAGAGCATGGCAGCCGCCGACCTGGTGCTATGGCTGGGGGATGATCCGCCCCCAGCTTCCGGCATGATCGCCGTCCATGCACGGGCGGACGACCCGGACCGCACGCACGTGCCAAAAACGTTCACGCGACAGTCTCTGCCGGCAATCCGTTAGGTGCCCTTCAGTTTCCGAGCGCTGTTGTGCATGGACACGATCTTCCATCGTCCGTTCATCTTCTTAAGCACGCTTGTGGCGACGCCGAGTCGTTCGACGGCCTCACCGGTTTTTGGCTCGATCCGGTAACGGTAGGTCTCGGTCGCAAGGGCAACCGACCCTTCGAAGCGGACGTCAACCTTGTAGTCGGAGAAGCGGAACGATTTGAACTGCTTCAGCTCGGGACCGAGATGATGAGCCAGGTAGGTGGCGTAGCTGCCCTCAGATGCTCCTGTCTCGAAAACCCGCGCGTCGGTCGTGAACAGTTGCTCGGTTCCAGCAGCGTCAAGCTTTTCGATCGCGTCCTTATACTGTGACAGCGCCGCCGCCACGGCACGTGTGTCAGTGGTGCGGGCGTCTGACTGCGCCCACGCTGCGGCAGGAAGAGCGATCGACACCGCTATAATCATCTTCACGCAGGTGCTCATTTATCATCTCCCAAAACAAAATTAGCCGACCTTAGGATATCTCCATTTGACGCATCAATATGGAGCAGCGGCTGACGTCAGAACGCGAGATGGTCGAGGCCGCCATGCATGAAAGAACCCCCTAGCCAACCCTGGACGGCGATGGCGATGATCGCGCCTACCGAGCCGACGACCAGCATGACGCGTGCCGTATCTCGGTAAAGGCTTGCGCCGCCAAAGCCCGAGTAGCTCCACTGCGAACGCACCGATGATCAAGGCGATCGGAAAGTGAATCACCACCGTGTGCAGGCAACCGAGCCAGCTTGCTAAGCGCTGTCCGAAGGTCTTGTTTTTGGTTGCGGCCTCATCGTGCCCACGACCCATCGCCATGCCGAGCGCCAGTGCCGCCGCCAGCAAAGTCAGCTTCGAAGTCCGCATGATTCAGCGCTTCCCGCAAATTTGCTTACTTTGGTCAATACGTAGCGGCGGACGTTCCCCTCACGGCTCATCGTGCCACCAAGCGTCTGCACCGTTGCAAAATCGGTACGTTCAGCCCGAGCGAAGTAACGGTCCACTTAACGGAACGGCTCGACGCTGGCCGACCGGCGGCTTAGGTCTCGCTTTAACGAAGGGGGCATCGCAACGACAACATGGCCGCGCAACTTGATCAAATAACTACCAAAGAGGATCACGACGGCCTTGTGCGTCGGCTCATTACCCGTTGGCGTGACGATCCGGGCGCGACCTATCGAAGCTGGTTCCTGTGGGACGAGCGGCTGAAGAATTTTCGTTCGATCCGGCGCGGTATCACCCAGGTCGTCGGCGAGATCGAGCGCGGTTCGTTTGGCGTCGCCTATCGCGGATCGTCGCTCGAAACCGTCGTCCATTCCGTTGCCGAACAGCGCCAAATCTTCAAAGGTGCGGACCATGCGTTCCTCTGGAAACCGAAGCTGCGCATCCCCGACATATACGAGAGCCCCGAGAACCAGCGCGCGTTCGGCCGCCTGCTAGACGCCTGTTCGTGTTGCGACACGGCCGAGGAGATCATCGGCCATATCCACGCGATCGACCGCCTGAAGATCAAGGGGCTTGGGCCTGCTGTCGCCAACCTCCTCTACTTCCTTCACCCGACGCTGGTGCCGCCCTTCAACACCGCGATCGTCAAGGGTTACAACGCGCTGACGGGGGCGAACGTGAAGCTTGGGAGCTGGGAGCATTTCCTAGCGATGCGAACCGGCATCCTCGACCTCAACGACCGCTTCCGCGACCTTTTATCGAACGACTTGGGCGCGATCGGCGGCTTGCTGTTCGACATCGGCTCCGATCGCTACCCGGCCCCGCCGCTCGACGTGAGCGGCGCGGCTCTGGCGAGCTGGGGGCAGCGGCTCGAGGCGGCGCGCGAAGAGGCGCGCACGCTTAGCAAGGCCGCGCAGCGTGAAGGCGAGAACGAGCGCACCCATACCGAAATTCAGGCATGGCTTCGCGATCTAGGCTTGGCACTCGGCTATGACGTATGGATCGCCGCAAACGATCGCAGCCGAGCCTTCAACGGATCGCCCTTGGGCGCAGGGTGCCTTGAGCGCTTGCCCGAGACGATCGCGAGGTCGAAGGGCGCTGATTCCATCCGGCTGATCGACGTGCTGTGGCTTGAAAAGGCCGGCGATCACGTCGCCGCAGCGTTCGAGGTGGAGCATTCGACGTCGATCTATTCGGGCATCGTCAGGATGCTCGACCTGGCCTTGAGCGGTAGCGACCTTCACGCGACCGCGGGACTGTTCCTCGTCGCGCCCGACGCGCGCGAGGCGGACGTTCGTGCGCAATTGCAGCGGCCCGCGTTCAGCCGCGTCGCCGACCTCGACATATCCTACCTCCCTTACGGCGAGCTGGAGAGGAACCGCGAGGCCATCGCGCGGTTCGGATCGGGGCTGAAGGCGATCAAGGCCGTATCCAGCAAGCTCGCCTGACACGCCCCGCGCGAGGGCTGGCGCGGGGAGCCACTTATCCTCTAGCATGTAGAGGAGAGCTGCCATGACGATGCCTTCCCCGGCCCCCTGGCTCGACGCCGTGTTGATCGGATGGTTCGTGCTGACCGCGATATCGGTCGCTTACGTCGCGTGGGATGCCTTCACCCGCAACCCCGAGTTGCGGGTGATGAAATGGGGGTGGCTGCTGGTCACGCTCTACGGCGGCCCGATCATGGCCGCGGCCTATGTCCTGTCCTGCCAGGAACCGGCGAACGAGCGGCACGAGGACTTCGTTCGGCCGCTCTGGAAGCAGGCGTTCGGGTCGGCCATTCATTGCATGGCGGGTGACGCGACCGGCGTCATCGCCGCGGCCGCGATCACCACGGCACTCGGCCTGCCGATGTGGCAGGACGTGATTGCGGAATATGTGTTCGGCTTCGCGTTCGGGCTGCTGATTTTCCAGGCGCTGTTCATGCGCGACATGGCGGGCGGTTCCTATTGGGGGGCGCTTCGCATGTCGTTCATCCCCGAATGGCTTTCGATGAATGCCGTTATGGCCGGCATGATCCCGACGATGGTGGTGTTGATGAGCCGGGACATGGCTGCGATGCACGCCAACTCGCTTCGCTTTTGGGGCGTCATGTCGCTTGCGACGCTTGTCGGCTTCGCCGTTGCCTACCCTATCAACCTTTGGCTTGTCGGCGTCCGGTTGAAGCACGGCATGGGCACGGTGCGCGTACTCGGGCATGGCGGGCACGAGGTCGCCGCGGACCGGCAATCGGCTACGCCGATGCCGGACATGAAGCACGATGCGATGGCAGGGATGAGCGGCATGGGGACGGGCCCGCGCGTGACCGGACCGCAGATCGTCGCGATGACGGCGCTGACGCTCCTAATGCTTGGCGCGGGCATCATAGTTGCAACGCTGTTCGGCCGATGGGCGATGTAGCATCGCCTCGATCGACGGAGATCGCGACAAGGGGTGATTCCGCGGCGCGCGTATCAGGGGCAGGCGGGGACTCACACGGAGGTAGAGAGATGCACCAGATCAACCCCGACATGAAGGCGTGCATGGACGCCCTGCCACGAATGCCATGTGCCCTGCCTTCACATGGCGATGAACCATTGCCTTAAATGGGTGGCCAGCACGCCGTGCGGCAATTTGTCATTGGCGGTGCCAATTGGCAGGGAGGCCGAGGCTGTCCCGGGAGACCGAAACGCGATTGAAGACGCCGTAGCCAATCGACAGGAACTGGACCGGGCGACACGTGCCATCGCCGTGTTGCCAACGACCTTGAAGGAATCGCTGGTCCTCCGGACTATCGAGGGCATCAGCCAAGTCGAAACCGCACTGATACTCGACATAAGCGAGAAGGCGGCCGAAACGCGTCTCTATCGCGCCCGCCAACGGGCAGCATCGCTGTCGTAACAGCTTGGCCCCACCCTGTTCGGCAAAAAAGAAGGCACGAGTTTGAGGGGTAAGCGATCTGCCGTCGTATCGTATGCATGGGGGATACAACGGATGCGCGCCGCGGAGACGGCTTTTCGACCAAATCTGGGCAAGACATGGAGCGCGGCGACCAGAAGTCGGGTCAGGGCGCTTTTGCGGTTATGGATGCCATGCGCTGTGTCCTGGCAGTCGTAGTCGCGTTCGCACATGCTTGGTATCTCCTCATCGAAGATTATTGCGGGCAAGCCTCGGTCGCGGCTTCGGCCGGCTATTTTTTGGCTGGTTATGCGCATGCAAGCGTCATTCTTTTCTTCGTGCTCAGCGGCTTCTGGATCGCGCGCAGTATCGACAGACGGATCGGGGATTGGCATTGGTCAAGCTACCTGATCGACCGCCTTGCGCGATTGCTGGTCGTGCTAGTGCCGGCATTGGTGATCGGTGGAGCGCTCGACGCGGTGGGCCTCTACGCCCTCGAGTCATCGACCCATCTCGGCACGACCGAGACTTACGTGCTGCGCAAGGATGTCGTCGGCGCGCTCGAGTGGCATGTGCTGCTAGGCAACATTCTCTTCTTGCAGGGCATCGTGGTTGCGCCGTTCGGCACTAACGGACCACTTTGGAGCCTCGCTTATGAATTCTGGTTTTACATCTGGTTTCCGGCCATTGTCGTCAGTTGGAGGCAACGTCGCCCGTCAATCTTCTTAATTTTTATCGGTCTGGCCTGGATTACGCCATTCATGCTGATCGGCTTTGCTTGTTGGCTTTGTGGTGCTGCGCTTCATGGTATGACCAAAACGCATCTGACCGATTTTCCCCGATCACCGATTGGCCGCACCTGGCTGATCATTGCGAGCAGCATATTACCGGCAATACTTATCGTTGTGCGGGTTGTCGGACTGGAGGGCCTTGAACTGGCACTGGCGGGCGCATTCGCACTTTTTCTATATATATTGCTACGAGCGAATCCGCCAACGCCGCGCTGGTTGCGACCGTTCGCCGGTTATGGAGCAAAAGCCAGCTTTTCACTCTATGCCATGCACTTTCCAATCATGGCATTCGCCGCAGCGTTGTTAGTGGGCTCTGAGCGCTTACCACCAACGGCGGGCAACATCGCACTTGTTGGCGCTACGCTCGCACTTGCAGTTTTTGCCTGTGGTCTGTTTGCGACTCTCACCGAACGGCACACCGCGCGGGTACGCACCTTCTTCTACGCCAAGCTGTTGACCGTCCAGAAAGCGTGCGCGGGCCGTTTGGTATCCTAGAACTGCAGCAAGGCTTGTCGAATCGGTGAGGGGTGGATGGATTACGCACGTATCATCCACTGACTGTTATGGATGCGCTAGCCTGTCCGGCGACGCGCGACACGGCGCGGCGCACTTATGCGGGCGGGCGGCATCAACACGGGAGAGTAGCGATGATGAAGAACGCATATGTGAGCTTGGCGGTGCAGACCGTCGTCAGCGGCATCATCATGTATTTCGTTATGTTCGTGATGATCGACAGTTTAGGCAGCTTCTACAACAACCTGAATATGTTCTATATGACGCTGATGATGGTCGCGCCGATGGTAGTCGCGATGATCCTCGCCATGCGCCATATGTTTCCTTCCAGGGCGGCGAACAGCGCACTAATTATCGGCTCGATCGCGGTCTTCCTCGGCAGCTACGCGCTGATCCGGACGCAGACGACGATCGGAGACCGGACGTTCACGCGGTCGATGATTCCGCATCACTCGGGCGCGATCCTGATGTGCCAAGAGGCGTCGCTCCGTGATCCCGAGTTGAAAGCGCTATGCGGCGAAATCATCGCGGGGCAGCGCCGCGAGATCGATCAGATGAAGGCCATTCTTCCCCGGCTTTGAACCGAAGCGCGACTGATAGGACAAGCCACCCAACGATTATCGCTTCGGCGGATGAGGGGGGCGCGCTTCCGGCGCGTAGAAAATTGACACGACCCGAGGAGATCGAGCTGCGTATTGTACCCGTGCTGGCGACCCTTGCCTTGCTCGCTACCCCGGCCCTAGCCCAGCAGGCGGGGCATCAGGGCATGAACCATCAAGGCATGGATCATTCCAAGATGATGCAGCCAACCGCGGCCAACCCCTACGGCCCGGCCGAGATGGACATGCACCAGAAGATGATGGCGGCGAAGGGAGCCGATGCCGGCGAGACGTGGATTCGCAAAATGATCGAGCATCACCGCGGTGCGGTCGCGATGTCGCAGATCGCGCTTCGCAGTTCCCAGAATGCAGAGGTCCGGGGCGAGGCGCAGAAAGCCATCACAAGCCAGAACCGCGAAATCGCGACCCTGAATGCGATGCTCCGCAAAATGGGCAGCCTGCTCAATAACCGCATGGTCCCGCTCCAATCGGACGGGACCGCCAACGATGCTTCGACCAAGATCTGTATGCGCTACCTGATCGCCGCGCTGGCGCTGGGCGTTCGTCGGACGACCTTGGCGGCGACGTGACGGTGAAGGCCGAGCGGGGGACACGCCAGTTCGCGACCGGCGACCGCATCATGTTCCTTCGCAACGAACGGGGCATGGGGGTCAAGAACGGCACGCTCGCCCGATCGAGCGGGTATCGCCCGAGGGCATGGCGGTGCGCCTCGATGACGGGCGCGGTGTCGCGTTCGACACCAAGGATTATGCCCATGTCGATCATGGCTATGCCGCCACCATCCATAAATCGCAGGGGGTGACGGTCGATCGCGCCCCTGTCCTCGCCACCCCCGGCATGGACCGGCACAGCGCCTATGTCGGCATGTCGCGGCATCGCGACGACGTGCATCTCCATTACGGCCGCGCGACTTCGCCGACCAGCGCCAGCTCGTCCGCGCCCTGTCGCGCGACCGGGGCAAGGGACATGGCGGGCGACCATGCCCGGCCCGAGCAGGACCAGGCCCGCGCGTTCGACCGGTTGCGTGCCGCGATAGAAGGTCAGGACCGTGAGCTGGCATTGCTACGCCGTGCCGTGGAGGGCTTGGCGGCCGAGCGCGCCGCGCGATCAACGTGCCCGACTACAGCAAGGCGCTTGGCGTGCTTCAGCAGGGCGTGGACACGGCGACCGGCCGCATCGACCATGTTGTCCATATTCTTTCCAAAGCCCCGGTCATGGCGATGACGCCCAAGCAGATGGCGCAGCGCATCGCGGCGTGAACGCTCGGCCTACCACGTTGGGAAGCAGGGCAGCGCCTAATGCAGAGCGCCAGCCCGACCGCGTTCCGTGGGATCGTCGCAGCCGACAGAATCGTGACGGTTAATCGCGAAGCGATTGAAAGGTGCGTAGAAGCTGCTGCGAAAGCCCGTGAGACGGTGCGATGCACCGTCAAGGTCGCGCCCGCCCCATAAAGTAACAACGCGGACTTTTGAGGCTTCAGCCGGTGTCATGACCGTTTCAGGCCGGTGCACTTATGATCGCGAGGCGGGCGCGTGCGGATCAACGCACAATCCTTTTACGCGCCCGCCCCGAAAGCCCTCAGGCAAAATAGGGCTCTCTATTGCGTCACCGCGAAGCCGGCCTTCTCTATGGCCCGCTTGAGTTGCTGTACATCGGCCGTCGAGTTTACCGAAACGGTCTTGCTCGCCAAGTCGACGTTGACGACGGCCTTGGCATCGACGCGCTGAAGCGCGCTGGTCACACCGCGCGCACAGCCTCCGCAGGTCATTCCCTGAACTTTGAAATCGATCATCTTCGTTCTTCCATGAGGTGGATGAAGCAGATGTGGGGTTTGACACTGTGTCAGGGTCAAGGGGTGTATTTAGCTGTTGACCTTGACACGATGTGAGGGACGATAAGGCCATCGACTCAGTAGTGGAGACGACCATGAGCGCCCCGGCGCAGCTGCCAATGCAGACACAGGCGAGAAGCGAAGACAGGCTGTCGCTGGCCATCGATGGCATGACCTGCGCGACGTGTGTCGGGCGGGTGGAGCGCGCCATCGCCGGGGTGCCGGGCGTCGCCGGCGTCTCGGTCAATCTCGCGACGGAGCGCGCGAACGTCGAGTTCGTCGATGGACGATCCGATGTCGCTGCCGTAGCCGATGCGGTTCTTGCGGCGGGCTACACCCCGTTGACGCAAACGACCGAGTTGACGATCACGGGCATGACCTGCGCCTCATGTGTCGGCCGGGTCGAGAAGGCGCTGCTGAAAGTGCCCGGCGTCCGCTCCGCGAGTGTCAACCTGGCAGCCGAGACGGCGCGGATCGAAACGGTGGGTGGCGTCCCCACTTATGTCTTGGTCGAGGCCGTCGAAAGCGCTGGTTACACCGCATTCGCGCGCACCGGATCGGCGGAGGCGGAACGAAGCGCCGAGGACGCCCGCCGCGACGCAGCCGCAACAAGAGAGCTCCGGCACGTGCTGATCGCCGCGGCGCTGTCGCTGCCGCTGGTCGTTCCGATGCTGCTGGCCCCGTTCGGTATCGAGGTGGCGGTGCCGGGCTGGATCCAGCTGCTGCTCGCGACGCCCGTGCAGTTCTGGCTGGGCGCGCGCTTCTATCGCGCGGGTTGGAAGGCCGCGCGCGCCCGAACCGGCAACATGGACCTGTTGGTCGCGATCGGCACATCGGCCGCCTACGGGCTCAGCCTCTACCAGCTGCTGTTCGCGCCGATGCACGGCATGGATGCGCATTATTACTTCGAGGCTTCGGCCGTCGTCATCACCCTTATCCTGCTCGGCAAATGGCTCGAAGGCCGCGCCAAGCGTCAGACCGGAGAGGCGATCCGCGCGCTGATGGCGCTGCGGCCCGACCAGGCTCGCGTTGTCGGCACCGACGGCAGCGAACGAGAGATTGCCCTGGCGGAGGTGCGCTCGGGTGACCGCGTCCGCGTCCGGCCCGGGGAGCGCATCCCCGTCGATGGACGACTGATCGAGGGAGCGACCCATGTCGATGAATCCATGCTCACCGGAGAGAGCCTTCCGGTCGCCAAGGCCGCTGGAGACCCAGTGACCGGCGGATCGATCAACGCGGACGGGCTCATCCTGGTCGAGACGACGGCGGTGGGGGCTGAGACCACCCTCGCCCGCATCGTGCGCCTGGTCGAAAGCGCGCAAGGCGCCAAGGCTCCGATCCAGCGGCTCGTCGACAAGGTCAGCGCCGTGTTCGTGCCAATCGTCCTCGTCATAGCCGCGCTTACCCTCGCCGGATGGCTGATCGCCGGCGCCGGAGTGGAAGTCGCGATCCTGAACGCGGTCGCGGTGCTCGTCATCGCCTGTCCGTGCGCGCTCGGCCTGGCCACGCCGACCGCGATCATGGCCGGCACGGGCGTTGCCGCGCGGGCCGGTGTCCTCATCAAGGACGCGGAGGCGCTGGAGACCGCGCACCGCATCAACATCGTCGCGTTCGACAAGACCGGCACGCTGACCGAGGGCAAGCCCTCGCTGCTGGCCGCACTGCCGGCCGAGGGGGCCGAACGCGCCGAGCTGATCGCGCTCGCCGCGGCGCTTCAGGCTGGAAGCGAGCATCCGCTCGCCCGGGCCGTCTTGGCGTGGGCCAGCTCGGAAGGCGTCGAACCCGCCCGCGCCAACGGGATGCGCGGCCTGCCCGGCCGCGGGGTTGCTGCAGACGTCAACGGCCGCAACCTGATCCTCGGCAGCACGCGCTTGATGGACGACGAAGCTATCGTGATGACACCGCTGGCGAGTGAGGCGGCCAGGCTGGAAGCCGAGGGACGGACGGTCTCCTGGGTCGCGGAACGCGCGCCCGAACGCCGCCTTCTCGGCCTTCTGGCGTTCGGCGACGAGGTCAAGGCTTCCGCCGCTGCTGCCGTGGCGGCGCTGCATGGCCGTGGCATACGCAGCGTGATGCTGACCGGAGACAATGCGGGAAGCGCCCGCGCAGCGGCGGCCAAGCTCGGCATCGACGATTTCGTTGCCAATGTCCTGCCGGAAGGAAAGTCGGATGCGGTAGCAGCATTGCGGGGCGGGGACCGCACGGTCGCGATGGTCGGGGACGGCGTCAACGACGCCCCTGCCCTCGCTGCAGCAGATGTCGGCATCGCCATGTCAACCGGAACAGACGTTGCGATGCACGCAGCGGGCATCACGCTGATGCGGGGCGATCCGCGCCTGGTCGCGGACGCGATCGACATCTCCAAACGGACATATTCCAAGATCCGCCAGGGGCTGTTCTGGGCGTTCATCTACAACCTGGTCGGCATCCCGCTGGCAGCGTTCGGGTATCTAAGCCCGGTGATCGCCGGCGCGGCGATGGCGCTGTCGAGTGTCAGCGTCGTCGCCAATGCTCTGACGCTTCGCCGTTGGCGTCCGACAGCGGCTTGAGGAGGCGATACGTGAATATAGGACAGGCGGCCAAAGCTTCGGGCGTCAGCCAGCGGATGATCCGCCATTATGAGGCGATCGGCCTCATTCCGAAGGCCACGCGGCGTGATTCCGGCTACCGCGACTATGACGAACGCGAAGTCCACATGTTGCGCTTCATCGGCCGCGCACGCGATCTGGGCTTTCCAATTTCGGAGATCGGCCAGCTCGTCGCGCTGTGGCAGGACGGCGATCGGGCGAGTGGTGAGGTCGAGGCCCTCGCGCTTGCACGAGCCGCGGAGATGGAGCGCAAGGAGCACGAGCTCCGAGCGATGCGCAAGTCGCTCGAAGATCTGGCGCGTCGCTGCGCGGGCGGAGATCGACCGGATTGCCCGATCTTGCGATCGGAGTGGAACATGTGAGTCTGCGTTGCGCTAAAGAAAAGGGTTGACCTTGGACGATGGTCCGAGCCGTAAGGACGGTGAAGTCCAAACCGCGGCGAGGGATAGCGCCAAGTACCGCGTATATACAAGGGGAGGGGGGCGCATATGGAAGGAAAGACAATGCATCAGATCGATCCCGAGATGAAGGCGTGCATCGACGCCTGCCATGAATGCCACATCACCTGCCTTCACATGGCGATGAGTCACTGCCTGGAGGCGGGCGGGCGACACGCCGAGCCTCAGCACATGAAGCTGATGCTGGACTGTGCTCAGATTTGCAGTGTCGCGATCGACTTCATGGCGCGCAAGTCCGAGCACCACCGGCATATCTGCCGCGAGTGCGCCGAGATTTGCCGGGCGTGCGCGTCGAGCTGCGAAGGGCTGGACGGCATGGAGGATTGCGTCGCCGCGTGTCGCAAGTGCGCCGACGCTTGCGACAAGATGGCCGCGTAAATGGCCCGAGGGTGGCGCTTTCCCCGCCGCCCTCCCGTTACATTGCGAGCCAAGGCGCGTGAGACGGTGCTATGCACGGTCAGGGTTGGCAGCAACGCTTTAGAGAGGGGCGTCACCTGCCCTGCCGCTAGGCTAGCGGCCCGCCCGTCCGCGGCTTGGCGCGGCGGTTCCAGGCGAACCCGATCATGATCGCGGCAAGCATCAGGAGTTGTGCCAGCACCGACTGAAATGTCGGGAACAGGCCCAACATCGAGATACGTGGCACGCTGGCGAGCGGCGCTATGTCGATGATCCCCGCCTCTTGGAGAGCAGCGACTCCCTTACCGGCCAGCACGACCGTCAGAGCGGCCATCAGCCATGAGCTGTAGCGGAAGAACTGCGTAATCGGCAGCGTCCGGCTGTAGCGGAGCATTGCCCAGGCGATGACGGCGAGAAGGCTGATCGCTGCGCCGGCCCCGGCCAGCAGCATCGCGGTGTTCCCCTGTGTCGAGAGCGCGGCGTAGAAAAGGATCGTCTCGAATACCTCCCGATAGACAACCAGGAATGCGAGCCCGAACAGGAACCATCCCGACCCGCCCGATAGCGCCCGTGACATTTTCTCGCGGATATAGCGTTGCCATTGATCAGCTTGTGCCTTGCCGTGCATCCAGATTCCGACCGAGAGCAGGACCACGGCCGCGAACAGCGAGCCGAACCCTTCCGTCAGTTCCCGGCTCGCGCCGCTTATACCGATCGCATAGGTGGCAACCGCCCAGGTAATCCCGCCGGCGACGAGCGCGCCGACCCAGCCACCATGCACATAGCGCATGGCTTCCGGCCGCTCCGCTTTGCGGAGGAACGCAATCATGGCCACCACGATCAAGAGAGCTTCCAGCCCTTCGCGCAGCAGGATCGTGAAGGCTCCCAAGAAGGTGGACGCCTGCGTCGCGGCGTCGGGCGCGAGCGCGGCCTCGGCATCATCGAACAGGCCGCCCAGCACTGCCACTCGTTCGGTCACGTCATCGGCTGACGTGCTGCTCTCCACAGCGGCGCGATATTCTCCCATCGCGCCTTCGATCCGGGACATGAGGTTCGGGTCGCGCGCCGAGAGCGTCGGTTCGATCGGCTCGAACCCGTCGAGGTAGGCGGACAGCGCCAGTTCCTTTGCAGCGCGCCGGTCGCCGCGCTGGAACGCGGCGAGGCTTTGCGCAAGCTTGGCGCGCGCCACGGCGAGCGGGCTTGGGGCTTGTTGCATCACCTGATCGGGGTGGCGACGCAGATAGGCGAGCACCGCGTCGGCTTTCACCTGCCCGATGCTGCCCGCAAGCGCGGCGGGGGTGAGCGCGACCAGGGTTTTCAGGTCGGGAATTCGTGCCCGCAAGCTCGCGTCCGACTTCCACAGCCGCTCACCCTCGACCGCTTGTGCGTCGGTGGAGGCGAAGCTGCCGGAGCGGAACGCGAGCGCCCAGCGCTGATCGCTAGACAGATCGACGAAGCTCTGCATCGCGGTTCCGTCGATGCCTTGGCTTATCACCTGATAGAGCGCGAACACGCTGCGCTGGCGCGCTCGCTCGGCATCAGTAAAGGCGATCGGTGGCGGGTCGAGCTTGGCGGCGTCGGGACCGTGCCCGTTGCCTGTCATGCCGTGGCAGGACGCGCAGGATTGTCGAAAAACCGCTCCTGCTGTGGAGATGTCCGGTGTCTTGTCCGGGGCGAGCGGAACCGGATAGGCCTTGAGCAGATCGGCGGCGAGCCCGTAGGCGAGCGCCGCGACCTGTTGGGCCGAGCCCTTGCGGGCAATCACGCCTTGGAGCTGCGAAGCCCGTTGGATCAGGGATTGCCGCTCAGGTGTCGCAGGGAGCGCGCGCAGGCGGGTGGACACGCCTGCGGCGAACTCCGTCATCTCCGCGTATTCGGACGCACTTGTGACCGCGCCGTTGGCGACCGCACCGCCATAATCGACCGCCATATAATCGAGCAGACGCCAAGCGGTTTGCACGTCGCCGGGATCGGCCGTCGCCGCAGCGGGAATCAACAGCAGCATAAGCGACGCGACCAGCGCGAGTGCAGGCTTAATCAGCGCGACCCGAAGTGACGGCATATGGGTGATCGTCTCCAAGCTTTACTCGTCGCGCACTATGCGAACAGCTCTCATTAGCAGTATTGGGCGGAGGGCGCGATCACCAAGGCAGCCGATGATGAACATCGCCGCGTCAACGGGCGATCGTCGCCGGCGACAGATCGTGACCGTGAACCAGTCCCGATTGAACGACGCAAGAAAGCGGCGACGAAGGCACGCGAGACGGTGCGATGCGCGATCAAGGTCCGCAATGGAGCCAGCAGTGATCGAGGATACTTTCAGATCACGTACTTGTCCCAGCCTGCATAATGCTCGGCGCTGCGCTTCCCCCTTGGAAAGCTGAGGCCGACGAGCGCAATGCCCGCTACGACCGAGGCCACGGCACCAAGGTGACCAACGCCGTCCAGGAGGAAAGGCGCGGCCACGAGCCAGGCTCCGAACGCGACATTGATCAGCCGCAGCACGCGGGCAACCTCCGCTGTGGCGATGATCGCGACCGTGATGACCAGCGCACCCACAACGTGATCGCTGTTCGCCATCCCGCCTTCCGTGCCGAACAATACCCGGGTGAGCATCAGCAGGACGCCGATGACGATGCTCGCAGTCAGCGTCCATGGCAGGGTCAGACCCTTCTTCGCGTCCGCCCAGAAGGTGCTTGGCGAGGCCATCGCGTCCGAGGTGTCCTCTCCGCCGGCCGCGATCGCGTCGCCTTGGAAGAAGGTGCGGATCAGCGGTTTGCCTTGCCGGCGCGCCCAGAGAAGGAACTGACCCATCGCAATCACCTCGTCGAGCGCGAACGGGATCATGATCAGCATGGCGAGCGCGGCGATCAGCGCCAGCGTGCTCCACGTGCCGATGACGATCGGCTGGCTGATGATGAAGTAGATGCTGACGACGCCGAGCGGGATGACCAGAATGCCGAAGAAGGTCACCATCCACGGCATGGTGCGCCAGCGATCGCGGGTTCCCATCACTGCCATCAGGATCTCGAGCACGTAGCTGATGGTGCCGAGACCGCCGTCGGCGATCGGCCACGCCTTCGACATGTCGGAAGTGATGATTTCCTCAGTGCCGTTGCGCGGGTCGGTCAGCGATCCGACGAAGAACGGCTCCCAGGCTGTATCGATGTGCCCGAGCTGGTAAGCGGTCAGGATGCGCGAGGTGAGAAGGCCGATCAGGCCCATGGCGACGATCGGCAGCCGCTGCGCGTCAGTGGACGGCGAATAGGTCCAGCCAGGCGGGATGTTCTTGGGGTCCATCATGCCCGCCATGCTCATGCCCGGCATCATCGGCACGAGCACCGACAGGGCAATCACGGCCGAGCCGATGAGCAGGTTGTTGTTGTACTGAGCAGCGCTCGGGCTCCAGAAGATTAGCGGGGCGAAGAACAGCCAAATGCCGACGAACGCCACCGCCCATTGCGCCCAGGTCTTGGTCCTGGCCGACAGCGACAGCGCACCGAACAGCGCGATGGCGAGGCCGCTGACGACATCGCTAATGGCCAGCGCGTTCGCCCGCCACTCAATCGACGGCAACGCGCGATCAATCGTTACGAAGCGCGCGGCCTCGCCGACGCTCTGCGTGGTCACGGAGTCGTATATGAGCGGGCTGGAGGCGAGCCACAGCCCAAGACCGATGTTCGCGTAAAGAGCCCAGCGCGCACGGCGCTCGTCCCGGTCCATTATGGCCATGTGATCGCCGTGTGCACCGTGGCCGGACATCGCCATGTCCGCCGCGCCAGGGCCGTGCCCCATGGCTGCATGGTCCATGCTACTATGGTCCACAGCCCCGTGATCCATACCGGCCATCCCGGCGCCTGCCGCCGTAGGTTGATGGCTCGGCGCTACAGGTTCGGCCTCTGGCTTATCGTGCCAGGCAACCAGGTTCTCGTTGAGCTTGTTGTTCCGATACCAGGCCCGCGGATGGCGCTTCAACGCCGCAACGATCGCGGGCAGCGTGTCGCGGAGACTATGTTTCGGCTCCCATCCGAGCAGCGAACGCGCGCGGGAGATATCGAGGATATAGTGGTCGTTGCTGCTGTCGATCATCCAGGGCTGGATGAAGTCGTCGCTGCCGAGCGCTTCGTTCTGTAGGATGATCCCGGCTTTCGCGAGCGGCTGCGGAATCCGGATCGTCTTCCAGCCCTCGCCGTGGAGCGCCTCGCCGACGATGTCCTGGATCTCGGCATAGCCGGGCGCGTCGGGCTCGCCGATGAGCAGTGGCAGCTCCGCCGGAAGTTCGTGCCGCCGATCGACCAGGCGAAGCACGGCATCGGCCAAATCGTCGCGGTGCACCGATGACTGTGCCGCACACAGCATGCCGGGATAAAAGTGCGAGATCAGACGGTGCTCGTAAATCTGCGATATCTGCTGCGCAAGAAACGCCGAGCGTCCGTCGTCGTCGTAAACTCCGGCGGCGCGCATATAGACGACCGGGATGTTCCCGTGATGCTCATGCAGCAACGCCTCGCCATCGACTTTGGACTGTGGGTACGCCCAGGACGCACCGATCGGGGAGTCCTCGTTGATGCGCTCGTCGGGTGTGGAAGTCGGCTTATGAACCAGCATCGTGCTGGCGAAGACGAATTGCTCGACCTCGAACGATTGCAGCCCGTCAATCAGCCGGCGGGTGCCCTGCACGGTGACCTTGTCATAGAGCGGATTGGGATCGCCCGTAATATCGTAATAGGCGGCTAGGTGGATCACAGAGGCGATGCGGTTGCCGTACCGCGCGCGCACCTCTTCGAGCGCGGCGCCCACCGCCTCGTCAGAGCCGAGATCGAAGTCGATTGCCGCCGCGGGCGGCGGCGGGTCTGGAGGACCGGCACGATCAAGGCCGACAACCGTGTAGCGTTCGCCGAGCCGGGCAATTAGCGCGGCGGCGATGAAACCGCTCGCACCCGTGATCAGAACGACGCCGCCGCCACCCTGGCCGCTGCCGGCTTCACTGCTTTTGCCATCGATCATGACTTGCTACCCTCGTTCGTTTGTCTCTGAAAACGTTAACAGGCCAGCTTTTCAGCCTTAACCCGCGGCGTGTGCGGGCATCCGGTCATAGAACTCGACCTGCATTCGCATCGGTCCGAACGGTTCGACAAAATGTGGTTGGTCCGGGAGCACCAAGCCAGGACAATCGGGATCGAGTATGGTTTCCGAGGCCGGGTCGAGAACATGATAGCGCAATCGCCCGGCGCGCACTCGAATGGCGCCCACACCCCAGGCTTAGTGCGATGCTCTTTTCGCAGCCCGGCCGGAAGCGTGTTCTCGTCGAACACAGGGGTGCATTTATAGGGCAGCGGTCGCTCTGGAGGCGGAGAGCTCATGACAATGAATCCATCACTTCGTAGCCGCGTAGGTCAGATATTCGTCTGATCGGCGGGAACGTCGCGCGGCAGCGTCGCGGCGTCCTCTGCGTCCGTCTCGACCGGTAGGTTCGCGCCGAGTGCGTGGCATGTCATCGAGATCGAACCCATCGAAAAGCCGCGCACGATCGGTTCCGGCCGGGCGTCCTCAGCGGCCGCCAGGCCTGCCAGGTAGAGGAGCGGAACGAAGTGGTCGGGCGTAGGCACGGCGCGCGCGTAGTCGGGATGCTCGCGCACCCTCAGAATGTCGCTTGGCGCGTCGGCGAGCTGCGCTACCACGGCGTCGTCGAACCGCTCTGCCCAATCGAATGCTGTGTTAGGCTGGTCCCACTGGATTTCTCGTAGGTTATGGACGACGTTGCCGCTGGCGAGGATCGCCACGCCGCTGTCGCGCAACGCGGCGAGCCGCGCGGCGATGTCCACATGGTATTCGAGCGGGCGCAGCGCATTGATCGAAAGTTGCACCACGGGCACGTCGGCTTGCGGGTAGAGGTGCGCGAGCACGGACCAGGTGCCGTGATCGAGCCCCCACTGATCGCGGTCGAGACCAACCCATTCCGGTTTCACCACTTCCGCAATCTCCTGCGCCACGTCCGGCGCGCCGGGTGCCGGATAGTCGAAGTCGAACAGCGCCTGCGGGAAGCCGTAGAAATCGTGGATCGTTCGAGGTCTCGGCATGGCCGTCACCGCGGTCGCACCGAAATACCAATGGGCCGAGACGACCAGCAGTGCACGGGGACGGGGCAGTGTTCGCCCGAGCGACTTCCAGGCGTCGGTGAAGCCGTTCCGCTCCAGCGTGTTCATCGGGCTACCGTGGCCGATGAACAGTGCAGGCATCCGCCCGGCGACCATCATGCCCCTTCCCCGCGACGCTGGAGGGAAGCGTCCAGGCTCCAAGGTCCTGGCCCCGCGAACACGAGATAGAGGAACGCGAAGCAGTAGAGGATCGCTGCATCGCCCCCGTTGTTGACCGGGAATGCGTTCTGCGGCGCGTGCGCGATCCAGTAGGCGACGGCCATCGTGCCGGAAGCCAGGAAAGCGGCTGGACGGGTGAACAGGCCCAGCGCGATCAGAAGCCCGGCCGCCAGCTCGACCAAGCCCGCGTATGCCCCAGGGTTGTCGAATGCAAAGCCACTACCTGCCGCTTGGCCAAGCGGGAAGGACAGGAACTTCTGCGTCCCGTGCTCAAGGAAGACGAGACCGGCAACGATCCGAAGGGCACTCAGCATTCGCGGTGCCCAGAAATGCAATCTTTCGTTCATGGCCATCGCCGCTCCTTGTTCCCTCAGTCAACGCGGCTTGTTCATTCAAAATCCAACATTTGGATGAAGGATCATCAAGAGCTTGCCTCGCGACAGGCATGCTTTTTGTCCCGCGCACTCAACGTAATGACCATCCCGGACCAATCCTCTCGTACACTCAGCTTTGCAGCGCGAGGCGACAGTCCCGCAAGCACCTGTGGGCGACTTAGGGCGTCGGACACGTAAGCTCAGTCCAAGCGGGGGGTATCTTGGGAGGCGAGGGTTAAGCCGCGCAAGTGGGTAAAAGAAGGTGGAAGGCCTGGGCGGCGCTTGTGTGGGCGGATGGTCCATAGCGTTTACATGCCCGACGCGGGTGGCGCGAGGGTGCCTAGCCATGCCACGAGCGCCAGAATGCCGATCACGCAGGCTGTCTCGATCGCGAGGCTGACCCGCAGTGCCCTAAGCGCCCCGCGATGGTCGTTCATGGCAATCGAGCGCTCAAAGGCCGGCGTGAGGCGAAACCGATTGAGGGAAGCGAGCCCCAGCATCCCGGCGAACAGGGCTAGCTTGGCGAGCAGCAACAGGCCGTAAAGTGTCGTTCCCAGAGCCATAAAATTGGTCGGCCCGACGAGCAGCCAACTATTGATCAAACCAGTTACCACCAGGGTAACAACAACGAGCGTACCAACGGAGCCAAACCCGTGCAGGGCGCGATGGGTCAGCCGAAGGTGCGCAGCATCGATCTCCTCGGCGCGCCGCGCCATCAGGAGAAGCAATCCGAACAGCGCCCCGACCCACAGACCGGCAGCAAGGAGATGGAGGATGTCCGCAGTGAGGTGAAGCCATCCCGTGCTTCCCTCGCTCGCGGCACCATGCCCGTTCCACGCGAGTGTCGCCAATGCCGCGGCTGCCGCAATCATGGCCATAGCCAGCCATGATGCTCTGCCTCGCGCCAGCAGGGCTGCACCGCCGGCGATGACGAGCGCCACCATACGCACCTTCCAGGCGGTGCCAACCGCCGACCCTCCGAGCAGCGCGGCCGCAGCAGCCTGATCGATCGGCCAGAACGGAGATCCGGCCATCGCCGAGGCCATGAGGATCAGGCCAGCGGCCGAGAGAAGCAACCCGAGCGCCGCGCTTGCCGTGAGCCAAGGCCGCAGCGCGATTGCATCATCGCGCTCGCCAAGGCGAAGGCCGTAGAGGCTGAAGGCCGACAGGCCGAACAGCGCCGCCAGGACCAGGTACAACGCCAAGCGGATGGCGACGGTCGGCCAGTCGAGCATTCGCTCACTTCACCGTGAAATTGTAGCTGCCGGTGATTTTATGTGTGTCGCCAGAGACGACCTGCCAGTCGACGCTGTAGCGTCCACGCGGGAGACGCTGCTTCGGGGTGATGGTGAGCGTCCGGCCATCGGCGCCGACTGCGGCGCTGCTGGGCATTTTCATGGCCGCCATGCCAGGCATCGCGGCCATGGTAAGGTCGGCCTTAGAGAAAGCCGGCACGAGCTTCTCGCTGAACTGGAGGCTGATCTTCTCGGGGGTCGCGACCGCCGCGTTGGCAGCGGGACTGGCGGACACCAGCTTCGGATGCGCGTTCGCCACGCCGCCTACGAAGAACAGGGCGGCGGCGGCAGTCGTGATGAACAAGCGGCGCATTTAGGTAATCTCCATTTCAATTGGGCTCACCTGTATTACGCAGCTGGACGGGTCACCCCTCACGATCTTTTTTCGTGCCGACGCACCGCTCTCGATGAGGGGTCGGCGGTGGCAGCGCGTATTCAGAAGGGAGCATGGAGCGCTTTTTCACTGCGTCTCCCCTTAAACCAACTGTGGCCGCGGGCCTGATAGGCGCATGCGCGGGGTAATGATGAGGTTGCGGTTGACCGATCAGGGCTGGACTGGAGATCCTGAGGAGGTCATCGACTGTCTGATAGTGGGCGGTGGTCCAGCGGGCCTCATGACCGCGATCTATCTGTCGCGGTTTCTCAGGAGCTGCGTCGTCTACGATGCGGCGGCAGGGCGCGCCGCGTCCATCCCGCGCTCGCACAACCTGCCAGGATTTCCCGGCGGCATTTCCGGCGTCACGTTTCTTGCCCGTTTGCAGGCTCAGCTGCGCGAATATGGCGGTACGGTCCAGAGAGGTGAGATTGACGCAATCGTCGCGTCAGGCGACCACTTCTCGGCAAGCTGCGAACTGAACGTCCTGTATGCGCGGACCGTTGTCCTTGCGACGGGCGTCGTCAACCGGCGTCCCGAGATGCCTGATGCGATGCATGACATCGGCGTGGCGCGTGGGCTTCTCCGCTATTGCCCGATCTGCGATGGTTATGAGGCCCGGCGCATGAACGTGGCGGTGCTCGGCGGCGATGGTCATGGTGCTGAAGAAGCCGAATTCCTGAGGGCTTATGGGGCCAAGGTCACGCTTCTGGCCGAACGCTCGCTCGATCTTGGGCCGACCGAACTTGCCAAGCTGGACCAGCAGGGCATTGATGTCGCCCCCTCGCCTGTCGGGCAGTTGCGTCTTGGCGAGTGTGTCGAGGTGAGGCTGGCCAATGGCTTGGAGCTACAATTCGACACGCTTTACCCCGCACTCGGCTCATCACCTCGGACGCGGCTTGCCTCTTTGCTCGGAGCACAGCTCAGCGAATCCGGGTGCGTGCTAACCAATGCCCACCAACAAACCTCGGTTAAGGGTCTCTACGCAGTCGGCGACGTCGTGGAAGGGCTCGATCAGATCAGCGTCGCAGCCGGACAAGCGGCGATCGCTGCGACCGCAATTCATAACCTGTTGCGCGACCGCGACAGTGGATTGTCATCCGCCCTCGCCGGGCTGTATTCCGCTCGGAGCGTACCGCCGACGTAGCGGGAGCCATTGGCGGTGCGACGAGCGAACACCGCCAACAAAGCGCTGATCGCCGGCTCGCTTGTCATCTTCTTCGGCTGCTTCGCGCTTATTCGTATCCACACGACGATCGGCGACACGGCCTTTCTCCGTTCGATGATCCCGTACCACGATCCCGTGGCTCGCGCGCGAGTGCATCGAGACAGTGTGCTATTATCAGGGTCGGGGTTCCTCGACACGCCCGAGCGGAGCCGGGATCGCTGGCGGCATCCTACGGCACGAAGGTCGGCGCTGCCGCATTCTCCTTCGAACCGCGCCAACACGCGAGCGGCTACTAAGCGTCGGGCCCCTCAGAACGCCAAGTGGTTTATTCCGCCATGCATGAAGGTTCCGCCGAGGAACCCCTGAATTGAGATCGCGAGCGTCATCAGGCCAAGCACCACCCAATACAACGACCGCGACCGCTCGGGACCCTTGCGGTGGCGGGCTGCCATCCAAGCCAGCACGACGCCGAAGACCGCGATCGATGTCCCGAGCCAGCGATGCGTCATCAGGATAGGGTTGCGGTCGGTCAGGTAGAACCCGCCTGCGAACCAGCCCAGGAACGCCGCCACGATCGCTCCCAGCGCGCCGACGACCAGCATTATGTGTGCGACATGCTGATAATCCCGGTTGCGGCGCCACAACCCGAACAGCTCCACCCCGAACGCACCGATGAACAGGGCGATGGGAAAATGAATGACCATGGTATGCACCCGCCCCAGCCAGCTCACAAGCCGTTCGCCGAAAGTCTTGTTCTTGTTGGCGGTCTCCTCGTGCATGCCGCCCATGTCCATGTCGTCGCCGGCGATGTCGCGGCCGCCCATGTTCATGTCCACGGTCGACATAGAGCCCATGCCCATGTGGCCGTCGCCAGCGTCCGCCCCATCTGCTTTCTGCGTCTCGGCTGCGCTGCTAGCGGCCGGCCCGGGACCGGCCCCGAGCGCATCGTGATCTTCGTGCGCCGATGCCGACGTGCTTACTGAGATTGCAACCGCAAGGAGTAGAGCGAAAGCCCCGCCTCGTTTACCGCCCATCACCCAACCCCTTGAACCGTGTTGTTTCAATCCAGTTTACGCACGCCGCGCCTTCTTCCCTCACCTGCCCAGCTTCCTTTGTGAAACTTTCCGTCTGCTCTTCAAGACGGACTGGACGCCACAGCTACGCTGGCTGCGGCGACCGCGTCATGCCACTCCGCCAAAAAACATCGGCCGATCAGCTGCCGTGGCGGGCGAACAGGCGGCGGCCGCTGGGACCAAAGGCGACCACGTCATAGGCTTGCGCCTTGACGCCCGGCACTTCCATTCCTGGCGAGCCGAACGGCATGCCGCCGACCGCGAGGCCTCGCACGCCCTTGGGCCGGGTCGAAAGAGCCCGCTTCATGTCGGCGATCGGCACGTGGCCCTCGAAAGCGATGCCATCGGCGATTGCGGTGTGGCAGGACGAGACGTCCGCGGGAACGCCCGCGCGCTTCTGCAGCGCCGGGCGGTTGGGATCATCGACGACGCGCACCTGACGGCCGAGCTGCTGCTGCACCTGCGCCGCCCACTTGGCGCAACAGCCGCAGCCGGGGTCGCGGTGCATAACGATCGGGGTAGCCGCGCTGGCGGCAACCGGAACCAACAAGGCTGCGGCAGTAAGCGCAAATCGCAACGCTGACTTCATGGAAAAATCTCCTTGGTCGTTCCTCCCGTCTCCTCGCTGGGGGCGGGAGGAACGAGGCTTATTACTGAGGACGCTTGCCCATCGACCGGAGCATCGCCTGGAGTTCACCGATGCTCTTGTTCTGCTCGGCAATCGATTTCTGGGCCATTTGCCGGGTCTTCGCATCGGGCGACTCCCGGAGAACGATCTGCGACATGGCGATCGCACCGCGGTGATGCTCGATCATCTTGCGGACCCACGTCTCGCTCGCATTAGCGCCCTTGGCCTTCATCATCTTTTCGTGCATCGCCATTTCGGCGGGCATGAAAGGCGTGTTCATGCCAGGCATGTTGTCGTGGTTCATGCCTTGCATTTTCGAATGGTCCATGCCCTGCATCTGCTGCTGAGCCAAAGCGGGGCTCGCCGACGTCGCGGCCAGAGCCAGAAGTGTTACTGTCTTGAACATCGACTTCTCCTTCTTGACCTCAGCCAACCCGACAAGACTAGTCGGCCTCAAAACCATGTGCGAATGCCCAGAACGAGGCTGGTGGATATCGCATCCTCGCCATCCTCGCGTGCAAAACGAGCAGAACGGCCCACTCTGCGCTCGTACGAAACACCTATATAGGGGGCGAACTCTCGCTTCACCTCGTAGCGCAGCCGCAAGCCAAGCTCGATATCCGACAAGCCCGAACCGATCCGGTCTGCCGGAACGTCCTGCGCCGCAAACTCAGCTTCGACACGAGGCTGGAGAATCAGCCGCTGGGTGATGCGCTGATCGTAATAGCCTTCAACGCGGCCCAGCACGTCTCCCTTGCTAGACAAGAACAGTGCGCCCTCGACATCGAAGAAACCCGGAGCCAGGCTCTCAAAACCGACTGTCGCGTAAACACGCGAGGGATTAGGCTTGAAGTCGTACCGGATCCCTGCCTGAAAATCGGTATAGGGTCCGATTGCCCGTGCGTAGAGCGCCTGCAGCTCCGCCCTTTCCAAGCTTCTCCCAAAGTTCCCTTCGCCCTCGGTTTTAAGAACCAGACGATTAACGTCGCCACCGTACCAGGCGCTGCCATCCCAACGATAAGCATCGCGACCATCCCGGATCTGGACTTCAGCCAGGTTGAATATGACCTGCGAGAAATTCTGCCCGCCGTGCATCGACCGCAGATGCTGCTGCGAATGCGCCATGGCAGCGGCAGAGTAGACCTGGTCCGCGGCACGATCCGTCGGAATGGGGGGCGGCGGAGCGGTGCCGGCCTGCAGGTTGGTGCCGATCATCGCCGCGCCCGTGCCTGAGGGCATGCTTCCCATGTCGTGTCCCGGCATGCCTTGCATCGCGCCCGAACTCTGGCCCATTCCCGGCATCGATCCATGGTCCATGCCTTGCCTGGTGCTTGGCTGGCCGGAGGCGGCACCGCCGGAGGCACTTGGCATGGCCGACATGTCGTGCGCGGTATTGGGGTTGGGGTTGGCTCCAGGCGTATTCATGCCCGGCATGGTCGTCATGTCATGACCGGCGTGAGGATCGGCAACGATCGTTGCAGGGGCCGGAGGCTTGGCGGGCTGATTCGCAGCGGGCTTGGCCCCCGATCCCGTTTTCGCGGGCGGTGTCGATCTAGCGGCGGGCTTTGGGGACGCTTTGCGCGCGACGGGCTTGGTCGCTGCGGGCTTCTTGGCGGCCGGCTTTTTAGCGGCCGGCTTTTTCACCGCTGGCGTATTTGACGGCGGCATCTTCATGCCCGGCATATTGGAATGGTCCATCTGCGCGGCCACCGGACTTGCGAGGCCAAGTGCCGCGCCGCCAGCGATCAAGAGGAACTTAGGCTGCATCGCGGTTCTCCTCGCCCATCGGGCGAACCGTCACGACACGCATCATCCCCGCGGTCATGTGATAAAGATTGTGGCAGTGGAACGCCCAGTCGCCGGGCGCATCGGCCGTTACGTCGAATGTCATCTTACCGCCGGGCGCCACATTCACCGTGTGCTTGCGAGGCGCGAAGTCGCCATGTCCGGTCACCAGCTCGAAGAAGTGGCCGTGCAAATGAATTGGGTGCGGCATCATCGTGTCATTGACCAGGGTGACGCGCGCGCGCTCGTCCTTGCGGAACGGGATGGGGTCGGCAGGGTCGCTCATCTTCTGGCCGTCAAAGCCCCACATGTAGCGCTCCATATTGCCCGTCAGGTGGATCTCCAACTGACGCGACGGGGCGCGAACGTCCGGGTTGCGGTCGAGCGCGACAAGATCGCGATAAGTGAGCACGCGATGATCCGCGTCCTCCAGCCCCTGCGGCGGCTCGCCCGTGCGGTCCTTCGGCATCGGCGAGATGGTCTGCACTCCCGGCCCCATCTTGACGCCGGGCGCGTTCTTGGGGTTGCGCATGTTCATGTCCATGCTGCCGCCTGACCCATGATCCATCCCGGCCATGCCGCCGCTGCTCATCTGACCATGGTCCATGCCCGCCATCCCGGCAGCGCCCGCCGCCATTTGGCTATGGTCCATCCCTGGCATAGCGCCGCTCATCTGGTCGCCCCCCATCCCAGCCATGCCGGCCATCGCAGCGCCTACCGCCTTCGTTCCGTGATCGGTGGGCTCTTTCCACCCGGTGAGCTTCCACAGGTTGCGCGAGGCATTCTGCATCAACGTGGGATCCGGCCCGCGCTTTGCGACCGGGTTCTCGTCCGCCATACCGGACATCCCCTCCATCCCGCTCATGTCCATGCCCATGTCGGTCATGGTCAGCAACGTGCGCGGGCGGAGCGGCGGGACCGGGGCGATCATGCCCTCGCGCGGGGCCAGTGTCGCGCGCCCCATGCCGGATCGGTCGATCGCCTCGGAAACGAAGCTGTAGGCGCGGTCCTCGGGCGTCACGATCACGTCGAAGGTTTCCGCGACGCCGATCTGGAATTCGTCCACGGTTACCGGCCGGACGTTCTGGCCGTCGGCCTGCACCACCGTCATCGGCAAGTCAGGGATGCGCACGTTGAAGTTGGTTTGCGCCGCAGCATTGACGATGCGCAGCCGAACCCGCTCGCCCGGTCGGAAGAGGCCCGTCCAGTTGTCGTAAGGGCCAAAGCCATTGACGAGGAAGGTGTAGGTCGACCCCGTAACATCCGCAATATCGGCCGGGTCCATGCGCATCTTGCCCCATTCCATCCGATCCTTGAGGCGCATCTCGCGGCCGGCGAGCAGCCCGCTCAGCGTCGGGCGCTGATAGTTGAAATAGGCGCCGCCCATCTGCTTGAGCTTGCGGAAAATTTCCTCGCCCGTCATTTCGCTATGGTCGGAGAGGACGATCACATGCTCGCGGTCGAACGCGATCGGGTCGGCACCGGCCGGATCAATCACGATGGGTCCGTAGAGCCCTGCCTGCTCCTGTTCGCCCGAATGGCTGTGATACCAGTAGGTGCCCGACTGCAAGATCGGGAATTCGTATACGAAGGTCGAACGCGCCTTGATGCCAGGGAAGCTGATGCCGGGCACGCCGTCCATTTGGAACGGCAGAATGAGCCCGTGCCAGTGAATCGAGCTATCCTCGTCGAGATTGTTGGTCACTGCGAGACGGACGTTCTGGCCCTCCTGGAGGCGGACGAGCGGTGCGGGCACGGTGCCGTTGACGCCGATTGCCGGCGTCGTGATCCCGTCCATGACGAGCTTCATCCTGTCGATCGTCAGCGCGATGTTTGTGCCCGACACGGTCGGCAGGGGCCTGGCGATGCCGCGCGACACAGGTTGCGCCCAAGCCGGCAGGTAGGCCGACATGGCCAGCGTGCCGCCAAGCATGGCGGTTCCGCGCATTACGTCGCGCCGGTTTAGATTGCGGCTCATGCCTTTCCTTCGCTCCAGTTCAATGCTTGCGGCCGGCGGCGGGGGGGGGGGAGGGCCGCCGACCTTACCTTTCACTACGCGCGAACCGGCCCATCCCCTCACACCAAGTCGAGATTTTTCGACAATCTTTCACGCGCGCGCCGGAGTCGCATCTCCACGGCCTTGCCGCTGATCCCCAGCGCGGCCGCGGTCTCCCCCTGGGACAGTCCTTCCACGGTCCGCAGCAAAAGCGTCTCCTTGAGCGTGGCCGGCAGCTCGGACACCGCGCGCGAAAGCCGCGCAAGCTCTGCGCGATCGAAGGTTACCGCGTCGGCACCTGGCGCCTCGTCCCGCCCACTCTCCATGGTCTCGGGCGGCAGCGAAGAGGCGAACGATAGTATCTGGCGTATGCGCCGCCGCCTGTGCCAGTCGCGGCTCTTGTTGATCGCCACGCGGGTCAGCCACGCAGCGAGCGGTCGCTCTCCGTCATACTTTCGCAAGTTCTGAAAGGCGGCCACGAAGCATTCCTGAGTGAGGTCAAGCGCCTCTTCGGCGTCGCCGATATGCGAGCGGATCAGGCGGTAGACCGGTTTTTGGTGCCGCCGCATGATCTCAGCGAACGCAGCCTGACGTCCGCCGAGCGTCAAGGCGGCGAGTTCGCCGTCCGTGCAGGCCGCGAGATCGAGGCTCACCGCGCGTCTGCGGTCAGCGCCTTCACCACCGCGCGGTCGAACGCCGTCGTCTGATCCGGCCGCAGGATCTGCCGCATCGCGAACATATGGTTCAACGTCTCCTTTTGGAGCTCACCCATCGCGCCGTGCGAACGATCGACGGCCGCCGCGACCTGCGGCCCGTTACCATGTTCGGCCTCGATGGCGGCGGCGAGCCGGGCGTTGTCGGCTCTGAGCTCCAGCTCCAAGGCACGCCTTCGAACGGCGAAGTGAGACTCCAGCGCCTGGAGCTTAGTCCGTTGAGCTTCGTCTAGCTCGAGCCCGTCGTGGAGCAAGCTGTGAAGCTCAACGCCCGGGCTTGGCGGGGACGGGAACAACTCACGTCCAGCCCAAACGCCTGCGACCGCCGCCACGAACGCGATGATGGCGATCAGCATCGCCCTCCGGGCGCCGCTCGTCACTGGAACGCGAGCAAGGTCGAAGGCGCTAGCGGCATGGCAGGCCCGAAGGGTGTTAGCGTCGGCACCTGCGCAGTCGCCGCTGTGGACGACAATCCGCCGCCCACCACTCCCAAGGCGACTGCGCCTAGCGCTGCCAGCATGCCGGATCGCAGCGCCACTACGCCACCCGCGCGGCGCTCCGCCGCGATCAGTCGCATGACTTCGCCTTCCAGTTCAGCGAGCCGGGGATCAAGCGGTTGCTCGCCAAGGCGGCGCAACGCGCTGTCTAAATCCATGTCCATGGTCATTCCTCCGCCGTCCTCACATCCATTACGCACGGCCGGCGAACACCCCTCCAATCTGAAGTGAACGAATGCCACACGCCCCTCGGCGCGACTGCGCACTCTTCCATTGCGTCCAATCGCTCGCAGCTGGCTACGCAGCCGACAATCCACGCGTCCCGCTGTTCAAATTCCTTGGCAACTCTGTTTGCAGGCCGAGCGCGCCACTGAGCGGACGCCGCGGCGTTAGAAATAGAGGAGCCGGGCGACACCGGTCGGCACGGCTCTTCCGCTGTTTACAAATGAATGTGCTATCTCTTGGAAACCCTCGATTGCGGGAGGATCGCGCCGATCGCGCCCGAAGCAAGTGAGGCCATTACCCAGCGACAGCTTGAGCTTGGTGCGGCCCTCATCCAGAACGACGAAGTAGGCTTCTCCGATCTCACGAGTAATGGGGGTGCCGTCAGCTAGCCGAAGCTGCCAAATGCGATTGAACACCAGCGAGCCTTCGGCTGCGGTGCTGTA
>NZ_LAZX01000047.1 GCF_000980895.1 Sphingomonas sp. Ag1
TCGGCGCGATCGACGATCATCATATCGTCCAGGCCAAGGGGCATCGCTTCACCACGACGCAGCTCGTCGGCGGCGACGCGACGCTGGCGGCCGAGTTCCGGCACGGCAGCTTCGCCAATCTCTATCTGTCGCCGAAGGACTATCACCGCCTGCACATGCCGTGCGACGGCCGGCTGGTGCGGATGATCCACGTGCCCGGCGCGCTGTTCTCGGTGAATCCGGTCACCGCACGCGGGGTGCCCAACCTCTTCGCCCGTAATGAGCGCGTGGTGTGCGTGTTCGATTCGGCGCAGCACGGCCGCTTCGTCATGGTGCTGGTCGGGGCAACCATCGTCGGCAGCATGGCGACCGTCTGGCACGGGGTGGTCAATGCCAAGCGCGGGCGGGCCATCTCCGAATGGCGCTATGATGACCAGGACATCGTGCTGAAGCAGGGCGAGGAAATGGGCCGTTTCCTGCTCGGCTCGACGATCGTGATGCTGTTCCGCCCCGGCGTGATCGTCTTCAACCCCGATTGGGCGCCGGAGCGCAGCGTGCGCCTGGGCGAGCGGATGGGCGACCGCCCCGCCTGAGCGCGTCCGGCCAGAGCACGTCCGGGATCGCAATTTTTGCCGCCAATCCACCTTGGCTTGGGGCGTCTGATTGCGCACAGGCACCCGCCCGGGTGCCCGATCGCTGCCCCGGCAACAGAGGAACCCCGTGTTGCGACCGTCGCTGTACCTGAACGACCTTGAGATCGGCCAGCGCTGGGCCGGTGGCCCGATCACGCTCACCGAGGCGGAGATCATCCGCTTCGCCGAGGAATTCGACCCCCAGCCGATGCATGTCGACAAGGAGGCCGCGGCCGCGGGCCGGTTCGGAGGGCTGATCGCCAGCGGCTGGCATGTCGCCTCCCGCGTGATGCGCGATTTCGTCGACACGGCGCCGTTCGGCGACACGCCGATGCTGGGGCTGAAGGTCGATGACCTGCAATGGCGGACGGCCGTGCGCCCGGGCGACGTTCTGTCGATCACGCGCGAGGTGGTCGACATCGCCGTCTCGCGCAGCAAGCCCGACCGCGGCGTGCTGACGATGCGCATGACGGTGACCAATCAGGATGGCGCTGTGGCAATGACCTTCCTGAACCTCATCCAGATGCCGGTCTCCGCAGGCTAAGGCGACGTGCTCAAGCACCAGGGGGCGGTCGGTCCGTCGCTGGTCCGCAAAGGCTGCGACCCGCCACCGACTCCCCTTGCGATAAAAAATACCAATTGGTACAGAAAGCTGCTTGACGCAGCCTGAACCGATTTCTATACCAGTCGGTATCAAAGGGGTGCCACAGGGGCATCCAAGCGAAAGGCCGCACCATGGCTGATTGTCTGACCGGAGTGGTTGGCGCGCGTTAGCAGGCGCCTGCTTCTCCCCCCATTTCACCAATTTCCGGATCGTCGCATCGCCGCTCGTTCAGCGGCGGCGCGATCATGGTCCTTCGTGCGCGCAGCGTCCGACGATCGTCGGCGGCGGCGGGCGCGCGCCCATCAAAGGGGAATATCATGGCCTATATGGCGTTCGACCGGGAGGGCTCGGTCGGCCAACGCGCGGTGTCGGCTGCGGCCGGTCCCGCGTCCAATCCCGTCACCTATCCTGGCGCCGACCGGTCGAACCGGCTTTCCGCGCTCGAATGGTCCGTGGTGGCGCTCGCCCGGCGCGATCGCCCGTCATCGCTGCGCGAGCCGTCCCGGATGTCGCTCGCGCTCGGCAGCCTCTTTGGCCGGCAGGACAATCCCCGCCTCGCCGATCCGCGGCTCGAAGCCTTGCGGCGCACCGCGGTGCTCGCCTGGCATCGCGGCGCCAAGGCGCTGAGCGATGCGGAGAAGGAGGCCTTCACGGCTGCCGGCTTCACCCCTGGGCAATATCGCACCTTGCTCGCCAGCATCGGTGCCGCACGCCTGAACAAGGGCAGATACGCATGAACATGCACAGCAGGATCGACACGGAACAGGCGGCCCCCGTGCCGCGGGCCACGCGCCAGCGGTCACGCTGGCGGACGGGGGCGCTGATCGCGGGCCCGGTACTGGCCGCGACGATCGCCGGCGCGGCGCTCAACCGCGAGCAGCCGGCGCAGGCCGCCCCGCCGCCGCCGACCGTCACGGTCGCGAGCCCGCTCGTCCGCCCGATCAACGAATGGGACAGCTATGTCGGCCGGTTCGAGGCCAGCAAGTCGGTGGAGGTGCGCCCGCGCGTCTCGGGCGCGATCACTGCGGTCCACTTCACCGACGGCGCGATCGTGCGAAAGGGGCAATTGCTCTTCACGCTCGATCAGCGGCCGTTCGCGGCTGCACTGGCCGAGGCGCGCGCCGGGCTGATCAGCGCGCGCAGCGACGTGGAGCTGGCGCGCGCCAACCTCGATCGCGCGCAGCGGCTGGTGGCTGACGAGGCGGTGTCGAAGAGCGACATCGACCAGCTGACCGCCCGTTTGCGCGCCGCCAACGCCGCGCTTGCCGGCGCGGAGGCGCGCGTCCGGGCGCGGGCGCTCGATGTGGAGTTCACGCAGGTGCGCGCGCCGATCGGCGGCCGCGTCTCGGACCGGAAGATCGATCCGGGCAACCTCGTCGCCGGCGGCGACACCAACGGCACGCTGCTGACCACGATCAACGCGCTCGACCCGATCTATTTCACCTTCGACGGTTCCGAGGCGCTGTTCCTCAAGACGAAGCGCGCGCAGGCCGCCGGCACCCCGCCGTCGGACGTGGAGATAAAGCTGCAGGACGAGGGTGATTTCCGCTGGTCCGGGCGGCTCGACTTCACCGACAATGGCCTCGATCCGCGATCGGGCACGATCCGCGGGCGGGCGGTGCTGAACAACCCCGACTTCTTCCTGACGCCGGGCATGTTCGGCAACATGCGGCTGGCGAGCGGCGGGGCCGCGCCAGCGCTGCTGGTGCCGGACGCCGCGGTGCAGACCGACCAGGCACGCAAGACGCTGCTGACGGTGGGCGATGACGGCACGGTTGCCGTCAAGGCGGTTCAGCTCGGGCCGGTGGTGAATGGCCTGCGCGTCGTGCGCAGCGGCATTGCCGCCACCGACCGGGTGGTCATCAGCGGCACGCAGATGGCGATGCCGGGCACCAGGGTTCAGGTGCGCGCCGGCCGGATCGCACCGACGCGCGAGGCGGCGTCCACTGCCGGCAGCGGCGGCGGGATCGGTGCCGGTGCAGTCCCCGGACAGGCGACCTTCGCCGCCCGTTAGCCGTCATTACCCCCGTTCGGGACGAACGGACGCCTGACCCAGCTCGGCCCCACTCGCGGGGCCGATCCCTTCCATCCTCGTTTCCGGGGAGCCTGCCATGCGCCTGTCGCGCTTCTTCATCACCCGCCCGATCTTTGCCGGCGTCATCGCGGTGGTCATCACCATCATCGGCGCGATCGCTTATTGGCAACTGCCCGTCGCGCAATATCCCGACATCGTGCCGCCGACCGTGACGGTGACCGCTACTTATCCGGGCGCCTCGGCAGAAACCGTCGCTGAGACGGTCGCCGCGCCGATCGAGCAGGAAATCAACGGCGTAGACAACATGCTGTACCAGTCGAGCCAGTCGACCGGCGACGGCGTCGTCACCATCACCGTCACCTTCAAGATCGGCACCGACCTCGATGCCGCGCAGGTGCTGGTGCAGAACCGCGTTGCCGTCGCCGTGCCGCGGCTGCCCGAGGAGGTTCAGCGGCTGGGCGTCGTCACGCGCAAGACCTCGCCCGACTTCCTGATGGTGGTGAACCTCATCTCCCCCGACGGGTCGCTCGATCGCGGCTACATCTCCAATTACGCGCTGACGCAGGTGCGCGACAGGCTGGCGCGGATCGACGGCGTCGGTGACGTGCGCCTGTTCGGCAGCCGCGATTACGCCATGCGGGTCTGGATCGATCCCGGCCGCGCCGCCGCGCTGAACCTGACGGCGGGCGACATCGTCTCGGCACTGCGCGCGCAGAACGTGCAGGTCGCCGCCGGCACGCTCGGCCAGCCACCATATGCGCAGGGCAATGCCTTCCAGCTCAACGTCGAGACGCAGGGGCGGCTCGTCGATCCGGCGCAGTTCGCCGACGTGATCGTGCGTACCGATGCCGATGGCCACCAGGTGCGGGTGCGCGACGTCGCCCGGGTCGAGCTTGGCGCGCAGGACTATAATTCGAACACCTACCTCTCGGGCCAGCCGACCGTCATCGCGGCGGTGTTCCAGCGCCCCGGCACCAATGCGCTCGCCGCCGCCGAAAAGGTGACGGCCGAGATGGAGGCGATGGCCAAGTCCTTCCCCAAGGGCCTGGAATATCGCGTGATCTACAACCCGACCGAATTCATCGCGCAATCGGTGGATGCGGTGATCGATACCTTGTTCGAGGCGATGATCCTCGTCGTCCTCGTGATCCTGGTGTTCCTCCAGAAATGGCGCGCGGCGATCATCCCGATCGTGGCGATCCCGGTGTCGCTGGTCGGCACGTTCGCGGTGCTGGCGGCGTTCGGCTATTCGCTCAACACGCTGTCGCTGTTCGGCCTGGTGCTGGCGATCGGCATCGTCGT
>NZ_LAZX01000004.1 GCF_000980895.1 Sphingomonas sp. Ag1
CGGCGCGCAGCGGCGTCGCGGCACGGACCGGCGGGGCGAAATCGGCAAACAGCGGGGGGAGATCGGCCATGGTCTCAGTCCGGAAAGTTGATGGCCGCTATATAGTGAGGCTCGTCCGGGCGATCCGACTTATGATATGGCCTGTCTCAGACGCTTTGGCTCGTCATTGAGGCTGTGGATGGACGTTTCGCCCTTTGATCCGGAAGAACTCGACCTGTTCGACCGAAAGATCATCCAGATCCTGCGCACTGACGGTCGGTTGTCGGTCACCGAACTGGCAAAGCGCGTCGGCCTGTCCAAGACGCCGTGCCAGGTGCGGCTGAAGCGGCTGACCGATCGCGGGATCATCCGCGGCTTTCGGGCGGTGATCGACCCGGCGCGGCTGGGGCAGGGGCATGTCGCCTTTACCGAGGTGAAGCTGTCCGACACGCGCGAGGCGGCGCTGGAGGAATTCCGGCGGGGGGTGCTGGCCATTCCCGAGGTGGAGGAATGCCATATGATCGCCAGCCACTTCGATTATCTGCTGAAGGTGCGCACCGCCGACATGCGCAGCTATCGCGCGGTGCTGGGCGAGCGCATCTCGACGCTGCCCAATGTCGCGAGCACATCGACCTTCGTGGTGATGGAAACGATTCGCGACGCCGGGGGGTGAGGCGCGGCGGACGCGCTGGTCAGGAAGCGAGCTTTGCCGCCGGGGCGACGCCCAGCACGCTCATCAGCTTGTCGAGCGAATAGGGTTTGCGCAGCAGCGGGAAGCCGTGGTTCCCCTCCTCGGCCAGAACGTGGCTGTAGCCGCTGGTCAGCACGACGCGGCAATGCGGCCAGCGGCGTTCCACTTCCTTGGCAAGGTCGATCCCGCTGATCCCGGGCATCACCACGTCGGTAAAGACGAGATCGAAACCGCCGTTCGATTCCTCCAGCAGCCGAAGCGCGGATTCGCCGTTGGTCGCCCAGGTCGTCGTCTGGCCCAGTTCCTCCAGGAGGGTGCGGGCGAAGCGGCCGACCACCTCATTATCCTCGACCATCAGCACCCGCTGCGTCGGCAGCGCGTGGCGAAGCACCGCCGGTGTGAGCGGCTCCGCGGTCGGCGCGGCGGCGGCGCGGG
>NZ_LAZX01000063.1 GCF_000980895.1 Sphingomonas sp. Ag1
TTCCCGACATAGGACGTTGTCGCTGACGATCATCAGCGGCGGCACACCGCGCACAGCGATGACGGCGTCGAGCTCGCGGGCGACCCGCGCACCTGACAGCGAGGTGTCGACCACCAGCGCCAGGCACTCGCGCGTGAAGTCGTCGACCACCGCCAGGATGCGGATGCGCCGGCCGCTGATCAGCGTGTCGCTGACGAAGTCGAGGCTCCACCGCTGGTTCGGTCCCTGGGGCAGCGTCATAGGCGCTCGGGTGCCCATCGCTCGCTTGCGGCCACGCCGGCGCCTGACCCGCAGGTTCTCCTCGCGGTACAGCCGCAGCAGCTTCTTGTGGTTCATGACCAGCCCCTCGCGGGCCAGCATGATCCCAAGCCGACGGTAGCCAAAGCGCCGACGCTCGGCCGCGATCTCCCGCAACCGCGACCGCAGGTCGCCATCATCACTACGCCGGGGCGCGTAGCGCACCGACGTCCTATCCACGCCAAAGATGGTACATGCCCGACGCTCGCTGATGCCGAACAGCTGCCGAGCATGCTCAACAGCCTTCCGCTGAGCGGCGGGCCTCACCAGTTTTTTGCCGCGACTTCCTTCAGAACCGCATTGTCGAGCATGGCGTCGGCCAGCAGCCGTTTAAGCCGGCCGTTCTCCTCCTCCAGCACCTTCAGCTTGCGCGCCTGCGACACGTCCATGCCGCCGTACTTGGCCTTCCATGCGTACAGAGTGGCGCTGCTGATCCCGTGTTTGCGGCACACGTCGGCGGTCTTCATCCCGCCCTCCTGTTCGCGCAGCACCGCGATGATCTGCTCCTCGCTGAACCTGGTCTTCTTCACGTCCGTCTCCTCACGAAGGCGGACTCTAGCTCAAACTGGCGGAGTTTCAGGGGAGCACGTCAAATGGAGCAAGACCTATTTCAAGCTTCTTATTACTCCACACGTCGTCTTGATCGGAAAACGCTATGATATCGTTTTTGCATGATGTAGCTGCGTGAAAGAAGTTGTCGGCAAAGCCAAGACGGCCATGGGCTGGTAGAATTCGTATTTCGAATGGAGACAATTTTGCAAACTTTTTGACTATCTCTACTGTATCATCTTCTGACCCATCGTCACTAACGACTACTTCGTCCGGAAGAACGGTTTGACTAGATATACTACTCAGCTGCTCTTCTATATATTTTGATCCGTTGTAAGTCGCCAATGCTATCGAGATTTTTGACACCATGCTTCCTCGGTTGTGCAAGAACTTGCGTATGATGTTAAGTGTGTTCACTGAGAGTGTCGATGTCTATCATTCGCTCGCACGATTCCTCATGGTGGATCATTGTGTGAACTGCGTAACGCCCCCCTGTTTTCTCCAAGGCGCTGGACCGTTGGGCCTACGAGAACGGCGTCACGCTGGATTTTAGCCGCCCGGGCAAACCGACGGGCAATGCTTCGTGGAGAGCTTCAACGGCCGGCTCCGTGACGAGTGTCTGAACGCGCACTGGTTCTTGTCGCTGGCGGATGCCCCCGACCAAGATCGAGGCTGGCAGCGGGACTATCCTCACACATCGCTTGGCTGGCTGACGCCAGTCGATTATGCTGCTGCCGCGGCCAAGATCACGGCCGAATGGACGCCGGAAACTCACCCTGAACTTGGATGAGAACCCGGGGGACCCTCATGAGCGCCGGCAAGTCACCCTCAGCCTGGATGAGAGAACAGGGAATCCTTTTTTTGACGCGCCCCCTCCCCGGCGGAGCCCTTCAGAGGGTTCAGCGATAACGGCAGTCCCTACTTCACGTCGAACCCGAAGCTGTTCAGGCCTTGCACCTTTGGGCCTAGGCTTTAGAGACGCAAGTCTGCACCATGATGCTGCAGTCGGTTTGCACCCCAGCACAGCATGGGGAGCACGTAACGGTGGCTGGCTGAGCCGAGTCGGTCTGGCGCGAGTGAAAGTCGTCCAGAACCAGCACAGGTCTCCGCAATAGAGTCCTTGGCGATGATTGCGGATCGCGGTATCTTCAGAACCAAGGAGATAGAGGTGCCCGTCACTACCGCGCTGAATGCAAGTCGTGGATCGCAGCCTCGGATAGTGGGAGCTCTCCGCGAGCGGGCAGCCGCCGAATGGATGCTCCTCGCCGGCATCACCGCTCTTGTTGTGCCGACGCTATTTCGGATGAGCCAATGGAGCTGGTCAAAAGAAGCAGGCGCTCATGGGCCGATCGTGCTCGCAACTACCGTCTGGCTGGTCTGGCGCGAGAAAGACCACTTGCGCGAAGGGATACGGCAGCCGCTCTGGCCGGGCATCCTGCCGCTCTCAATCGCTCTTCCGCTCTACGCCGTCGGGCGAATCACCAGTATCCTGGTGCTGGAAAGCCTCTCACTTTATTTGATGCTCTTGACACTGGCGTATCTCCGATACGGTGGTAGAGTCCTGCGGCACTTCTGGTTTCCTTGCCTTTACCTGCTGTTTCTCATCACGCCGCCTGAGAACTGGATATTCGTGGCAACGCGCCCGCTCAAAATGGCGCTTAGCGACGCCGCAGTGGCAATCCTTGCAACTACCGGAATGGCGGTGGGCAGCACCGGTTCCTTGATCCAGGTGGAGGGTTATCAACTGCAGGTGGCAGCTGCTTGCTCAGGCCTGAACTCGTTGATTGGCATTGGCGCGACTAGTCTTTTTTACGTCTACCTCCGTCACGGCAGCGAACCATTCTATGCGCTTATGCTCGTCGTAATGATGGTGCCAATTGCGCTTCTAACTAATCTGCTCAGGATTATGGGGATGGTATATGCCACGCAGCTGTTCGGCCCGGGAGTCGTTGAAGGTTTAACGCACGAGTTCGCAGGCATCGGAACGTTCGCATTGGCCCTTCTGGTGCTGGTCGGAGTCGACTTCATGTTGTTCCCAATGGCGCGTCGTTTGGGGTGGGCGCGAGGATGAGTCGGGCTCGACCACCGGGAATCTCGCTGTCCCGCCGCGACGCCTTTCTGGGTTGCGCATTGCTGGCGACAGCCGGCCTGTCATGGGGAGGGTTACCGCGCGAGCGAGTGGTTGCTCTCCCGAATGGCGACGCTGATGACGTCCTCCCGACCAGCATTGGCACTTGGGAGCTCGCTCCTGCAATAGACTTCATTATGCCGCCTGATGATGAAAGACAGGCAGCAGCAGTGTATGAAGATCAGGTGACCCGAACTTTCGTCAATGGGGTCGATCCAGCCATCATGTTCGTGCTTGCCTATGATCGAAGGCAAAGTGGGATGCTCATGGTACATCGGCCCGAGTCTTGCTATCCTGGGTCTGGGTTTACGATCACATCGGATCGGCCAGTTGATATTCCGCTCGCGCCAGGACTGATGCCGCGCGGTCGTTTCCTCAGTACGCAACGCGACGAGCGGGTTGAGCAGGTTCTTTATTGGACACGACTGGGCAACGAATTTCCGCAAAGCTGGGACGAGGAGCGGCACTTCCTAGCCGCGCAGAATCTGCGCGGCATTGCACCAGACGGTACACTGGTCCGGGTATCGAGCGTTGATCTGGATCCGGAGAGTGCTTACGCGCGGCTTACCCAGTTCGCTGCCGCAATGTACGCGACCGCCGGACGTAACGGACGCGCACTTTTGGCCGGGCCTGCTAACGTATGACGTTGAAGGGCTTCAAGACAAGCAGGACATACACTGCGCTGAACAGCAGGACCAGGATCGCGAGCAGGTTGTTCCCCTCATTACCCAGCCAGTTGCCGAGTGCGCAGCCAGCAGCTGGGGGCAAATACTGCCATATCGTATCACTGGGTGTTTCCGCCGTCGATCGCTGCAGGAACAGCACGACGAGGCCAGCGAATGCAGCCACAGTGGCCCAATCGTAGAGCGTTTCCACCAGTATATTTCCTTATTTCGAACGATCTCGTGATCGTTTCAGACAACGGATTGGATAGACCATGTCAACTCGGCCGTGGAACGATCGGCGCTACAAACGGCAGTTCATCGTAGGATCGTTGCTGTTTCCCCTTCTCCTCGCTGGTGGGTGCGACCGCGCGCCAAAACCTGATGGTCAAACTGTCGCAACCGTGAACGGGGAAGCAATCACCAACAGCGACCTGCAGCTGGAACTTGCCAGCGTTCCTCCCAATAGGCGTAAAGAGCTTCAGTCCCTGGCGGTGCAGTCGTTAGTTCAACGTAAAATACTAGCTCAATTCGCCAAAGAGTCAAAAGTAGACCGTAGCCCGGACTTTATCCTACAGACACGTCGTATGGAGGAGGCCCTGTTGGCGCAACGTGCGGCTCAGCAAATTGCGGCCAGCGCTCGGCAGCCAGTAACAACTAGCGCCGTCAACGGATACCTAGACCGACATCCAGAACTCTCCAGTCAGCGCAAGCTGTTTCTGGTGAATCAACTCCAGTTTCCGACACCATCACCAGAAGTAATCCAGGCTCTTAAACCTGCAAAGACTGAGCAGGATCTCGCCGCTTTGCTTGCTCAGCATGGGATTGTCGCTCGCCGTAGCCAAGCCACTATGGATACTGCTGAATTGAGTGATTCGGCGAACAAGAAAATGGCAAGCTTGTCTGCAGGCGAGCCCTTGGTCTTTCTCGAAGGCCAGCGGGCCATTGCGAGTACCGTTGTTTCGGAGCGGATTGTCCCCTTGGACGGCGAACAGATGCAACAAATAGCGCGCAATCGGATGGAGGCGGAGCGCGGCTCGGCGGCGTTACGTCAGCGCGTAGACATGCTGCGCAAGCAGGCCGAGATAACCTATGCTAAAGGCTACACGCCACCACGTCCTGCTCAAGCAGCGAAGTAGTCACGCGCCGTAAACTCGGCTTCGGCAGCCTCGCTTCAGTTGCTCTGGCTGCACCTGGTCTGTGAAACCTAGTCGATCAGCACCGTACCCAGTACGGCTTGGCTACTAGCCTCAAGCTGCTCGGTCACAACCTGCAGGTCACGCGTGCGAGACACATTGCGGCGAAGGAACAGAATCGACGCGTCGAGACCCGTCGCGGCAGCCAGAGCGTTTGGACCGCAACCCGCGTCGACAAGCAACAGGTCGAAGTCTTCGACAAAAAGCTCGATTGTCGTCGCTAGTCGTTGCCGGTCGAGTAACTCCGGTGCGTTCGGCACAGGAGGGCCGCTTGTAAGTAGTGAAAGACCCACAATAGCCGTTGATTGAACCAGGCCGCCTTGTCCGCCGTTTGATAGCAAAGTCGCTAACCCCGCTCGGTTGCCGGCCCGGAACAACGTATGCTGGTGCGGTTGATCGAGCTCGGCATCAACCAATAGCGTGGGGACACCGGTCTGGGCGCAGGCAACCGCGACATTGCCCGCAAGGACGGGCAGTTCGGCAGCTGCGTCGAGGCCAAGCAGGGCAACGGTTCGCACTGGTTTACCGTCTTGGCGCGTGGCTGCCGTGATGATCCCACGGAGGCTTCGCGCTGTCCGCGCGAGAACGTCCTCCGGATCAAAGGCAGTAACGATCAAGGGATCAACCCGTTGGTCGTCTTGCCTGAGAATGGAGAAGCCCTGCTGCTGCTCGATGGCACGCTGGACCTGTTCGGTTGTGACGAAGCCCAGTTCCACCGTTGTTTCGCCAAATAGGTGACCTGTTTCTGCCTGACGCTGGACGACCCTCTCGCGCTGAACATCGTCCAGGCCCAGCAATTCTCCAAGTGGGCGGCGCTCACGCAGACTATCGGAAGATCGATCGGCGGCGATTGCATCTGATGCGCTCGAACGAATTCTCACTGCGCAGTTCCCCCGAGCAATGCGCCGGCGCGCGATTTTGAAAGGTTGACTGCCGCCAGCACAGGTACGCCAGCTATGCCCGCAGTACCTTGGGCAGTTCGCACGCGCGGACGCCACATCTCCATCGCCAGCGCGGCGCCAATCGCCAGGAGCACTCCCAAAAAGCTCCCCAGCAGAAGGCGCAGCGGGATGTTCGGCTTGGCAGGAAACAAGGGGACAGTAGCGGAGTCGAGCTGGCGAACGTTAGTCTCGGGCGCAACGCTCTGCAGGCGCATGGTTTCGAGGCGCGCCGTTACGGCGTCATATGCTGTACGAGCAGAGTCTACATCACGCTGGAGCTCATCGAGCTCTGCACGATCGCCCGCTAAGCTCAACATTCGTCCGCGCTGGGCATTCAGTTTTTGGCGCAGCTCTGCTTCCTTACTGCTGGCAGCACCGCTGGCGATTTGAATGGATCGTGTGGTACTTCCGATCTCACCTGCGAGCCTAGAGCGCAGCGCCGCAAGTTCCGCTTCCGCTGCGGCCCGGTCGGGATGGTTGGGCCCCAGGGAGGTGCTGATCTGGCTGATCTGGGCTGACTTGGCGGCGATCTGCGCCCTAAGTCCCTGTACAACGCCTGATGTCTGCACGTCGGGCGATTGGGATGCGTTGCCGCCGCTGCGCGCGCGGAGGTCCGCGGCCGCGGCCTCGGCCGAGGTGAGCTGGCTCGATAGCTCCCCTAGGCGAGAAGCCTCGGCATCGGCAGCGCCGCTGTCAACAATACCCGTCCGCCGCTTGAAGGCCGTGAGCTTGGCTTGTGCCTTCTCCAGATTACCCCGAACTTCTCGCGTGCGGTCCTGAAACCAGCGTGAATAGGTACGGGCCGGGTCAGTGCGCATTTTGAGGCGCGTGTCGATGTATGAAGAGGCAAAACCGTTGGACATCAGGGCAGCGAACTGCGGGTCCGGCGAGGTGTAATGGATTGCGAGGACGCGTGAGCCTTTCTCAGGCGCGATGGTGACGTTGCCAAGAAGTTGATGACCGTACCACATGTTAACGTCGCCCGTAGCGTTAGTGGCAGCTTGCCAGCGCGCCAACACAGCCGGTGTCACAAGGTTAAGACTTCTTACGACTTCCCCGGCAACGGCATCACTTCGAATCACGTCCGCTTGTGTCGTCAGCAGTGCAACAAGATTATCCTGTCCAGTTTGTGTACCCTGAACCGGATCTACTGACGGCTCATCGAACAATATGGTAGAGGATGCCACATAGATACGAGGTGACACGGCGGTCCAAAGCAAGATCGCCCCAAGAACCAAAATGAATACCAGCAATTCTAGTCGCCAGCGCATGCGAAGTGCAGCGGCGAGATCGGCAAGTGGCAGCATCAATAGCCTTCCCGAGCGAACGGCTTCGCGGTACCGGAATCGGCACCTTCCATCAGAATAACATACGCGATGAGAAATTGCGGTGCGACGCTATCCTGGAACACAAGCGAGCTTGTATCACTCCCATCAGGCGCGAGCGCCCCAGCAAGAAGTTCGTGCGTAACATCGTTATCGGCGGGTAAGCGGTCCGCCAGCGCTGCCGCGCGCGCTACCCGTTCGAGTTCAGGCCGCAGTGCAGGATCTTCGACTAAAGTAACAAAGCGACGTGCGTCGTCAACGTTCATCGACGCCCATTGCCGTAAGGCTGACCGGAGCCCTGCGCGCGCGTCGATTTGTTCTACGCTTGTTGATCCGCGGGTCAAAGAACTGATCGCCGAGTGATGGCAGAACATCCGCACGTGAAAGGGAGACCCGCAAGACACTCTGGCTATGACGTGCCGCGCTCCAGCTTCGAAGGTCAGCCCAGTAGCGATTTCCCCCGCATCAATGAGAGCTTCCACACTCGTCGATTCGATTCGCCCGATCGCCACAACGTGCATGTGTCGCCGAAGTGAAGGATGACCACGGACGACATCCGCCACATCACGTGCAATACCAACCAGCATGAACAAGACCGATGATAATGAATCGGCCAGAAGCTTCATAGCGGCAGCGACCTCTGCCTTCACCGCCGGATCCGTTACCCTATCGAACTCGTCAAAAATGAAGAGCGTTGGCCTAGTAACGCGCTCCGAGACCAGTTCCACCATGTCTCGGGGACCAAATTCATTTGGAAGCGCATCTAGCTCGTGACGGAAACTCGAACGCTCGTTTAGCGCTATTGCTCCGGCGGGAAGTGCCTGCAAATAGGGTCGAACCAGATCAGCGAAAGACATCTGCGGCTCACAGGCGAGATAAATGACCACGGCTCCGCGTTGATCGGCATAGTCGCCGAATACGCGTACCAACGAGGTCTTTCCCGATCCGCGTGCACCATGCACGATGGCGTGCTGACCCAAATCGAGCGTCGCCGACAGCAATTCGTAGAGCTGTTCTTCGCGTCCGAATAATTCGTTACGTTTTCGCACCGGATGCGCCGAATCGAAAGTTCGGAGGATCTTGGCACGATCCAAAGTTGGCTCAGCCCGCTCAACAATGTCGATCCGGTCAGCTACCTGCGGTGCGGACGGCAGTGCTACAGTCGCGTCAAGAAGGAGCGGCGGAGCCGGGGCGAGCTTGCGCGGAGCCGGCGCTCCTTCAAGCCGCCGGCCAAGTCTGACCAACCATTCTCGAATACTAAATTTTGCCATGTGCCTCCGCCCCCAACCTCCTAGGGCATCGTCCCGCAGCGCACAACAGCCGCAGCCATCGGTCCAAAGACCCGCTTCAACGGGATAAGTAGGGCATCAGAACCTGCATTTGCGGCTTGGGACCACCCGCATCGGGCTGGATGCTGAGCGGATAATGGTTCCACCGGGCGCCCCCGGCCCAATAGGTCCAGCCGAGCCACACATCACGTCCGTCATCAAGTAGGCTCACCATGGTTTCGAGTGCAACGAGGCAATCGGAGGTTGGAGGCGCGCCGAATTCGCCTAAAAAGCCACGGGCGTGGTGCTCACGCAACCACTCCGTGGCAGATGCAAGGCGAGTTGCAACCTGCTCGGGCGAGATGCACGCGTCGCTAGTGCCCGTGGAATGCGCATCAAGATACTGATGCATCTCAAACGCCATGTTTCTCACAGGATCGCGCAGGCTGCTCATGCGGGCCGCATTGGAGCGCTCGCCACCTTTGGTCCAGCTATGCGCCCCCGTCCAATTGGAGCCGGGCACGAGCACTAAATTGCGGGCGCCAGTGATGCGAATTGCTGACAGTGTCTCCTGAGCGATATCGCGCCAGAGCGCGCCGTCAATGCCATTCGGCTCATTCATCAAGCCAAAGGCAATTCGGCTATCGTTGCGATAATGCTTCGCCAAGCGGGTCCAAAAATCGACCAGCAAGGCTCCTGGCGCATTGCCCGTGCCAAGTTTGACACCCTTGTAGTTGGCGTAATTATGTAGATCGAGGATCACGAGTTTGAAGCCGCGCAGCGCCTCGAGTGAAGCGTTCAGGTGAGCCAATTCGCCTGTATCCAACGGCGCCATCGGCGTCGGCTGAAGCCGCTCCCAACGAAACGGCAGTCGCACCGCGGTCATACCGGCGGCCAAGAAGGGCGAGGCTGCGGCTCCATCGGGATACGCATAATCGCGCCCGTGCACGGCAGGGAGCATTTCCGTTCGGAATTCACCGCCCGCCAAGTTAACTCCCATATACCGCTCGGGCAGCGCGGGACGGGAATGGGGGTGGGGCGAGTTCGGATTGAGGATGGATGTCTGCTGGATCAGCGCTGCCAATACCGCGGTCGCCACGCCCGCGAGCGGAAGCAGGAGGAGTAGCGCCTGCCAGCACCGCTGATTTGTGCGCATCACCTTCAAGCCCGCGAATGCTCGGACGCCAACACCCCGCCTTTGGTCCGCACGCAACCGATTAGCACCCACAGCAAAGCAGCTGTCTTGATCGACAAGATACTGGTTGCGCTGACAAGGAGCTGCCCAAGAAAGTAAAATGTCAGCCCCCAACCGAGCCGTCGTGAGGGTGCATCATCCATGCGTGGCATCAGATTCACGAACAGCCATAGGATGATCATGCCGAAGATCGTGGTGGTTCCGATCCAATAGGTATAACCTGCGTCGCGTTGGGCAAGGGAACGAAGCGCGTCACCGCCCAGATAGAAAGACAAGTCCGCTTCACGGAACTCGCGCCCGGCGAAGGCGATGCGCCCTTGCAGGTCGTCCCCAATTGCGTCAATATCTCGAATAATAAACACGAGCGCGCCCGCTACGATCGCCAGACTGCCCAATGGCAAGGTAATCCGAGGCAGTAGAGGAAAAATACCGTAGCCGATTAAAGTCAGAAGGACGAGCAGTGAGCCGAAGCGGGAGTTCGCTGTAACCAAGATCAGGACTACCGTCGCAATCTCGACAAAGAGGAGCCCGCGGGGCAGTTCACGCCCGCGCACCGCAAGGTACATGGCTGCGACACACGCAAAGTTGGCGTTAGAGACCTGCTCGAGAAAAATAGAGGAAGCGCGTGGTCCGTCGAAAAGGCCGAAACCAAACCGTCCCTCATAGCTTGTCGCCGTGTTGAACAACCCGGTGTTGTTGAACTCCGACGCCTCGATACCACGCGTAGCTGCGAAGAACTTCGCGGGTGAGAAGATCGTAACGTAAGCGTCTAACCAGAAGACCTCGAGCAGCAGAACGATCAAAACGAATATGGTAACGGTTGCAAACAAGCGATCTAGCACGGGATAGCTCATACGCTGACCAACCAGTACGAAGAGTCCGATGATCGCGCTCGCGCGCAGCGTCTCCACCATAGGCCGTCCGACGATCATAGATACGACCAAGGCACCTACCACGAAGCTGTAGACAAACAGGAGTGCGGGTACGTCTTCGCGGGAGAGGCCGCTCCGGAAGCATACGACTATGCACCCGCCTAATAGGAGCAGTTCTATCACTACGACCAAAGCAGTGGAGCCTGGAAAACCGCGGGCAATCAAAATTGCTAAGACTGTCGAATAGCAGGTTGCCGCAAGCGGCAGCAGGAATAAGGCGCGTTGGAGCTTCCCGCCCGAGAGGCTCAGCGCGGCGCGCGGTTTCGCTAATGGAGCGACTTGTCGCGGAGAGCGGGTAAGGTCGTCGACAGATGCCATGTTCTTCGTGCCGATCATCCGTCGACGCAATCCGTAGAATGGAGAGGCACTCCAGCTATCGCGGCGCGATATTCGTGGGCGAAGCGTGCAGCCACCCCTGCCCAGCCGAATGCGGCAGCAGCGGCAACGTTCCTGTCGATTTCCCCTGGCGTGTTGCGGTGCCACGCAGTTAACGCAGCGGCAGATGCCGCCGGCGCCTCATAGTCTAAAATCAAGCCGCACCCGGTCCGTTCGACCAAACGCCGGAACGGCGCGATTGGGCTCAGCAACGGAGCCAGTCCCGCCGACAGACCCTCGACAACGCTGAGTCCGAACCCCTCATACTGCGAAGCCGAGGCGACGTAACTTGCTTGTCCGATGAGTGCGCGAATGGCCGTATCGTCTGGGCTGACATGGACATCTACCCGGTCAGCGACACCTTGTTCCACTGCCGCGACACGCAGATCGTCTGCAGACAGATCTGATGGCTGGCCGGCCACGATCAGGCGCCATGGCGCGCCCAGAGCCGCAACCAACCGGATCAGTGCGGGAACATTCTTATTCACGGAGAACCGACCGATGAAGATCATCGTTGGCTGGGGCGTAAGCGAGGCTGATCCACGCCATTTTTCGATGTTGACGCCGTTCTCGATCGCCACCGTCCGGTTTGGCGCAATGCGACGGAACATGGCGGCGTCGCTCTCACTGGACCCAAATATGCGGCGATAGCCGGTGGCCGACGCGCGCGTCACACTCGAGAACCAGATACGCTTGGTTCGCGACGCGAAGCTGGTGTGAAAGAAGCCGCCATGTGTGGAGGCGACCAGTGGGCGGCGATGCAGTGGCCGAGTGGCAACAAGGAAATCGAAGAAGAAGTCGATCCCGTGCACGTGTACCAAGTCGGCACCATCAAGTTCGCGCAACACCGCGGGGGCCAACGGGTATCGTGTAGAGCCGCGAAATGGGATGCGACGAATGGGAATGCCGAGATGTTCACCCGTCGGCGGCAGACGGTGGGCGAGATTTCCGAATGCGCGATCCAGCGTGACCACGGAGCAGCGGACCCCCTCTCGCTCCTGAAGGTGCACGGCGAGTTGGGCGACGGCATCTTCCAACCCGCCGATCATGGGGGCGAACTGTCGAACGATGTGGCGGACGTGCATGGACGATTAAAGCGCGCGTACGTAATGCGTAAGCCCGCGGTTCGCCCGCCCACTTCGCCGGAGCAACGCGCCAAGAAACGTGTGCACGGATTGCCTGAGCACCACCACGGTCAATCCCGTTCGCCCATCTGCAATGGCAACCAAGACCGATGCCGGCAGCGCGGCGTTGCAAACATTCCGGACACCTGCATCAGACGCATGCGCTCCCCGCCACTGCCTGGACGCTTTGTTCGACAGTAGCCCACAGGTCAACAGCCCATTCGACTGTATCGACCTCTAGAGGCAAATCGCGCCAGATCGAACCACTTTTGTCACGCGGCTGCGCGCCACCCTTTGAATAAGGCGAAGCATCCAAAAAGACCGCACTGCGGTATCGCCGCGCAGCGACGAATTCGGTACCCAGAAGGCTAGCTCAAGCGAACTCCACCGCCGTCTTGCCGCGCAACGCCGAGGTGATGCGTCGTCGCAAGGCTGATAGCCCGCGAAGCCGTTGGTTCACGGCGCCGGTTTCAATATCACTGCCAAAACCTTCTACCGTAGCCGCGTCGGCGCTGAACTTGTCCTGCACCGCCAGCGCGGGCACCACCTGATACGTCACGAATGAGCGGGCGAGCGGTGAGGACATGGGGTTGAACAAGAAGTCGTCAACCGGTGATTGGCTCGCCGGGTCGGACGCGATCAGCCGCGCAGCGGCATGCTTGGACAAAAGGTAGGCGCCAGCGCCCCAGGCAGCTGACCGGATGCGTCGGACGGAGCGGCCCGCCGCCGACGCCACGGGCCGGCCGAGCGCGAGCCACTGTCCCGTGGCCTCCAGCCGGATCACGTCAGCGTCATCCGGCATCCATCCGATGCCACCGAGCAGCTCCGGCAACTTTTCTGACACGTGCAGATCATCCTCCAGCACCAGGCCAAACGGCGCGTCTCCTGTCGCGATCCGCTGCCAGACGTCGAAGTGGCTGAGAAAGCAGCCAATCTGCCCGTCGCGCCAGCCACGCTTACCGTCGCGAGGGCGCGCCGCAACGAAGGTGGCGCGATCCGTCGACACCAGCTTAGCACCATCAACAGCGGCGATCCGGACAAAGGGCAACCCGAGCGCATCAAGGCGGCGAGCCACGAAAGCGAGCCGGTTGGCTGCCCGATCAAGGTTGATAAGGAAGATAGGGATCATGTACTTCTCTGACCGCAATCGGGTGACTACGCACCCACGATAGCATTTCGTGAGGTCACGCAGTAGATGGCAAGGCAAATATACTGATTCTTCGGCTCATGATAATCAGGCCCGCTTCAAGGCTCTTAGTTTGTTCGCCATGGCAACGGGTCGAATGTTGCGGCGTCCGGGCTTATGAGGATCGACCAATGACCTATGAGAACAGTGTGACGCTGGGCATCAGCCAGCTCGCAAGCCGACGGACAATGCTTTCGTGAAATGGTTCAACGTCAGCCTTCGCGGCGAGTGCCTGAGCGTGCGATGGTTCCTGCCGCTGTCGGACGCCAAGCCCAAGCCCAAGCCCAAGATCGAGGCCTAACAGGAGGGGACTACAGCGAGAGCCGCCCTCAGACATCGCTAGGCTGGCTGATGCCGGTCGAATACGCCCCCTTGCGACCTTCAGAGCGCCCGATTGAACACGGAGAGCCCACCCTCAGGCCGGATAAAAACCGGAGCACTCAAATATGCCGTGGAACAGCGCCTGTTCTGAGTTTCACTGTTCGATGATCCTGTATACAGGAGGCAAAATGCCTGAAGTCGCTGTCGTTATACCGGCCTACAATGCCGCACCCTTTTTGCGCGAGACGGTGGCTAGCGTGTTGGTATCCAATTTCGTTACAACCGAAATCGTGATTGTCGACGACGGTTCTAAAGATGACACGGTGGCGGTCGCGCATCAGCTAGCGCGTGAGTATCCTGGGAAAGTTCGAGTTATAGAACAAAAGAATGCGGGCGTTTCTGTTGCTCGGAACACAGGGTTTGCGCACACTTCTGCGCCTTCCGTCTGTTTTCTCGACGCCGACGACCGCTTGCGGCCGGACGCACTCGCCGCGCTCAGGGTCTTTCTCCATCAGGATCCGGATTGCATCGCTGCCTATGGCGACGTCGCCTATATCGATCAGGATTCCAAACCTCTGCCTTCCCGCGCGAAGAAGTCGCCGAAGCCGAGCGGCAATCTTCTGGCATCCATCCTCCAAGGAAATCTTGTCGATACACCCGGCGCGGTGCTGTTTCGTTCAGCTGCGGTAAGACGCGCCCACGGGTTCAAAGCCGGCCTGCGCCGCAGCCAAGATTGGGAATTCTATGTCAGGATGGCGCAGCAGGGTACGATCGCCGCATGCGATCGGATCGTGATTGATTATAGGCTGCATTCCAAAAGCCTCAGTCATGAGAGTTCGACGGCAGATACATTCGAAGAGGCGCTATCGCTCGCCTTTTCCAGTGTTCGCAACGCGGGCGCGCTTCCGAAAGACTTATTGGATCGGCTTGAGGCACGACGTCGGGCAAGTACGTTGAGACTGATCGCCATACGCTCCCACTCCTTGTCCGCGACAACCCTAACCGCCATGCTTCGCCTGTGCCTTTCCTCCCGCCTCGACGTTCGCGTGCTACAAATGACGGTAAGAACCGTGATTTCAGCGATGAAAATGGGCTTGGTCGCCAAGATGCGCGCTTAAAGGTAGAGAACTTTGCGCAGCCCTTTACCGAGAAGTTCATAGCCGCCGATCGTCATGCGCATTATAAGAAAATTACCTCTGCTAAGCAGCCGCAGCGCTGCTGGGGCAATATGGTCCCTGCTCGATGGGGTCGTGGCTCAGGCGTTGAGCCTGATCGTTTTTATTGCGAACACGCATTTTCTTCCACCGAGTGCATTTGGTGCTCTGGCGACCTCGATTGTTTTAATAGAGATGATCCGTCAGCTCGTGTTTCTACCGGTTGCCAGCTCAATAAACTCGCAGAGGAGTGTTCGAGATAGTGACTATACCGTCGCGTTCGCCACAAACATAGCTGCCTCGGTAGCTACCGGCATAATATTAGTCGCCTTTTCTCGACATCTTGATTTAGTTTTCCCTGGCGCAGAGCTGTCGACACTTGTTCCGTTCATGGTTGCATCGACCGTGATACTTGGCTTATCCACAGTATACGAAGCTATCCTGGTGCGGAAGCTCGAGTTTCGCAGCTTAGCGGTTCGGTCAATCATTTCGATTGCCATCGGTGGTGCTAGCGGCCTGTACCTGGCGATGAACGGCTACGGTATATGGAGCCTTGTATGGCAACAACTCTTGCAGCAAGGTCTTTCACTTGTAACAATTATGATTCTTGCAAATTGGCGTCCAAGTCTTGCGTTCGATCGCAAGGATTTTATACGTATTGTACGGTTTGCTGCTCATGTTAGCCTTAATAGTCTGATTGGATTTATCGGATACCAGGCCGACACAATGGCAGTTGCTTACTTCCTGGGACCGCGCAGCACTGGCCTGTTCAACTCAGCAAAGCGTATAGGTACGGCACTCAATCAGGTTGTACTCAAGCCCCTAGAACGGGTTGCCCTTCCTACTCTCGTTCAGTTCGGCGGTGATCCCGGTAAGTTGAGAAGCGCGTATCTACGCGCCCTACGGATCACAGCGCTTGGCACAGCACCAGTCTTCCTCGGCGTAGCCCTCATCTCCGATGACATCGTCGACTTACTACTTGGCACAGAGTGGAGCGGTGTCGCACCCGTTCTAAGCGCACTCGCAATCAGCTTCTTCGGCTCTACGGTTATGCAGTACAACTCAGCTGTTATTATGGTGTCGCGACAGCCAAAACTACAGTCTATGGTTAACTTGGTGTTTGTTTTCGTGAGCCTTGTATTAATTCTGGTTTCTGTTCGATATGGGATTATTGGGGTGGCATTTGCTGTCGTAATCAGATCATTCTTGATATTGCCGGTCCAGACTTTTTTAGTTAGCAGGATCATAAAGTGCTCGTTGCGCGATGTTCTTTTGTCTCTTGTACCAGCATTCTCGGCAAGCACGGTAATGGGCGTAGGTATCTTTTTGTTGTCTTGGAAGGTCTCGTTCTCCAGCCTTATTATCGGAATGTCGGTGAAAATTGGCCTTGGCTTTGCTATTTATGCGGGGACGTTACTCTTAATATTCAGAGATGAGGTTTTTAGTCTGGCAAGTGGCGGTAGCAAGCTGCCTCTGCGTTAGGTGTTTGAGCGGTTTGATGGTGTGATCCTTTGAGTGGAACGGAAGGAAGCGCCAGATTTGTTACGGGAGCGGCACGGCCGCGCACACCGTCCGAGCAGCAGTACAGTGATCGCAAGCTTCGCTCTCGCCGTTAAGTCGGCAGTTGGGGATCAACCTCAGAACGTTGTGGAAGTGGCGCAAGCGCACGACGATGGACGATCTAAAGACCGGGCCGAAGGGGCCTTCATTCACAACGCTGACCAAGGCCGAGGAGGCGATGATTGTCGCGTTCCGGCACCGCACGCTGCTGCCGTTGGACAACTTCACACCCTGAAGCCATCGATCCCGCACCTGCCCCGCTCAGTGCTGCACCGCTATCTCCGACGGCGCAACATCTCCGTCTACCGGATGTGGGCGGGGCGCCAGCTTCAAGCGCTGTCCCATCGGCTTCTTCCACATGAATATCGCGGAGATGCAGACTGCCAAGGCAAGCTCTGCCTGTTCGTCGGAATCGCACCAGCAAGTTTGCCGTAACTAGCTGGTCGACAAGGCCCGACAGCCGATCGGCTGGCAATCGACGTGGATCAAGGCATCGAGGGTGAGCAGGTAGTCGAGGTGATGACGCGGATCTCATCTATCCGCGGCGCACCCAAGACCATCCGTGTGGACAACGTCCTATGTCGGGAA
>NZ_LAZX01000021.1 GCF_000980895.1 Sphingomonas sp. Ag1
GACAACGTCCTATGTCGGGAAGCAGCGGCGGGTTTTGGCCAGCAGATATCCAAGCGCCGACAACCATCGGCGCGGCATGCAATCTGAGCCAGATGGCTCCCACCGTCAACGGGATCGCTCCCTGCCATAGCAAACATAGGATCCAGCGGCGCCAAGGCGGCCGTGGTCCTCACCATCCTTAAAACGAGATACGCACCCAGGTGGAAGGCCCGAACATTATCTACAGGGTCGCTCGATGAGCGCCCTCACGGCACTTGCAGAGAGGGGTCCTTCCACCTGGCATCCGACCGTTCGAGGAACGGCCGGTACTCTGTCCCCGTCTTGACGACGGCGTGAGCCACGCGCGCCATCTTGGCGGTGAGTGCCGTCATCGCCTTGCGGCGACGGTCGGCATCGTCCGCGTGCCCGGCGGTGTACCGTCCGAGCTTGTCGCGGAAGCTGTTGTCGCGCTGACGCGCGGCGACCTGGGCAGCCATCCAGAAGGTCCGGCGCAGGCGCGCGTTGCCGTATTTGGACAGCTTCGTGCGGCCGCGGAACGTGCCTGACTGACACGTCGCAAGATCGAGACCACAGAACTTCAGAAATTGGCGATGATGATTGAAGCGCCGCAGATCACCGGCCTCGGCCAGGATGGTCAGCGCGTTGATCGGACCGATGCCCGGAATGTTGCGCAGCAACTGGTAGTCGACGACATCGGCGAGCCGCGCATGGGCCAGCCGCTCGATTTCGTCGCGCTGCTGGATGAGGCTGCGGCCCTGCGCGATGACCATGCGGAACATGGTGATGGCGGCTGAGTCCTCCGGCACCGGCAGTGCCGTCGAGGCGGACGCCGTCTCGTAGATGTCGTTGATGAGCCGTGCCTTGGAAACCTTGCGGCCGATGAGCGGCCACGCTGCGGCCGAGAACGCCTCCCGGTCCAGCGCTGTGATGGTGGCCGGTGTCGGAAACCGCTCGATGAGCGCGAAGAACCAGTCGGACCGGCTATTGCCTGCGAAGCGGGCGATCTCGGGGAAGTACATCGGCAGGTAGTGGGTCAGGATGCGATGCCAGGTCTGCGTCTTCATCCTGGAGATCGTCTCGTGGGTCTTCGAGAGCTCCTGCAGGTCATTGATGCCTGCGGCGAGCGGGTCGACGTAGCGCTGCGTCGCGCCGATCCGCAGCATGTGCAGGATGACCTGCGCGTCCTTGGGGTCGTTCTTGTCCCAGCCGTTGTGCAGCGCCTCACGCGTTCGGGCGAGGGCGACCGATGAGATGAGCCGCAGCTCGAACCCCGCCGTCAGCAGCCGGTGCGCCAGCGTGCGATGGTAATTACCCGTCGCCTCGAACCCGACGATGATGGGGCGCCCGATGGCAGCGAGTTGCTCGGCAAAGCCGTCATAGTCCTGCCTGGTCGCCATGACGGTCATCCGCCGGCGCCGGCCACCTTCCGGTCGCTCGATGAGGACCTCCTGCCGGTTCTTGGACATATCGATGGCTACCAGCACGGCGCCGGCAGGCGTAGAGGTGAGCTTGGTCATGGTCGGTCGGCCTCCAAAGTGTTGTCTCGACAACCTCACTTTAGATACCTGCTGACCGGCCATGGCTTGCCCTGATGAAGCCTGCGGCCGCTACGCGGCCTTGTCTTCATCAGGGCCATAGCGGCTCCCGAACCAGCGCTTCCCAATGTGCTA
>NZ_LAZX01000042.1 GCF_000980895.1 Sphingomonas sp. Ag1
GGTGTTTCCCCGGGGAAACGGCGGGTGCCGGGCCGGGACCGGGAGAGGGGAAACGCGCGAGTGTTTCCCCGGGAAAACAGCCGCCGCGGGGCGCAAAGTTCGTGAAGTTGATGCGTATGGGGGGGTGAAAGGGTGGGTCAACGCTGCAGACCTCGGCCCTGTGCCTCCAGATGGGCGAGTGCGCGGCGCAGCGCATCGGCGAGTTCGTCCGCGTCGGCACCGGAGCCGGCATGAAGCCGGATCGTCACGCCCTGGCGGTTCGCGGACTGGATCGACAGGGCAGGGCGGCCGTGCGGGGTGGTCCACACCCAGGGGCGCTCCCCCGACCCGCCCGCGCCCGCCAGCCGCGGCGCATCGAGCAGCTGGCGTACCACGTCCGCGGCACTCCACGGCCCAAGTCCCTGTTCCTGGCGCGATTTCTGTTCCCGCGCCATCGCCTTCGCCTTGGCGAGGATGGCGGGCGCTGCGCTTTTGTCGTCGAGTGCCTGCGCCAGCGTGTAGGCCGGCTTGAGCTGCACGTCGGCAGGGGAGGCGAAGGCAGCGATCACCGTGTCGGGGAGGGCGGCGACCTTCAGCATCTTCGACAGCCAGCCCTTGGAGAGCTTCAGCCGTTCGGCCATGCGCGTCAGGTGATTGTCGTAATGGCTCCTGAGCGCGGCGGCGTAATTGCGCGCGCGTTCAAGGTCGGAGACGTCCTTGCGGGCGCGGTTCTCGAGGTCGGCGAGGCGGAAGGCGGCCTCGTCATCGAGCACCGCGACCTGCGCGACGAACACCATGTCGGGGTAGGAATGGGCGCGCAGCCACGAGATCGACCAGTGCCGCCGGGTGCCGGCGATCACCTCATAATCGTAATCGGGATCGCCCTCCACGCGGCGGACGACGGCCGGCACCTTCTGCCCGCCCTCGGCAATGATCGAATCGATCAGCTCGCGGCAGCCCTCTTCGGTGAGATGCGCGTAGGAGCGCGCATTGCCGGGCCAGATCCGCACGCGGGCCGGATCGAGCAGCAATTGCGTGACCTGCCGCACCTCGCCGCTGGCGACGCGCGCCAGGGCAGACTCGCGGCCGAGCAAGGTGGTGCCGCGCAGGCGCTCGCGCCGTTCCGGTGCAGGGGCGGGCGGCGCCACGGGAGAGGCCGCCGCGGGGGAGGGGACAGATGCCGGGGCAGCGTCCGGGATCACGTCCGCGACCGGGGCAGGGATCACCGGCGGTTCGTCGTCGGCGAGCAGCCCTGCGAGATAATCCGATTGCTTACGCGCCATGCCGTGCCTCCATCGCGCGGAACATAATGTGAACATTGAAAAGTAGGAAAGCCCCTGCCGCGTGCGCCACCGAGGGTGCCGGGTCAGGCCGCGGCATGGATCACATCCTCCTCACGCGCCGGGGCGACGCGGCCCCAGCCCTGGCGGACGAGCTGCTCGATCTGCCCCATCGCCTCGTCAAGGTTGGCGCGGCAGCGCTTGTGCGTCTTGGGCGTGCCGATCGGGCGTTCCAGCTCATAGACGGTCATCATGCGCAGCGCGGCGTGGCTGATTTCGGCGCTGTCGAGGATCGGCACGGGGAGGAGGGCAGGGCCGAAGCTCTGCTCCATGATCGCGCGGACCATCGCGTGGCTGGGATCGTTCGAATCGAACTTCGAGCAGATCAGCCGGACGAAGCTGTAATCGACCGCAATGCCCGCGCTTTCCAGCTGGCGCAGCACCTGATCCATCATCGACAGGAATTGCACCGTCGAGCAGAAATCGGGGGTGGTGGCGGCAAGCGGCACGAGCAGCGCATTGGCCGCCTGCATCACCGCAAGGCTGATCGTGCCGAGCGCGGGCGGCGGATCGAGGATGACCACGTCATAATCCGCCGCCAGATCGATAAGTCCCTGTTTCAGCTTGCGAAAACGCGCCGCGAGAACGGACTGGCCGTCCGAGCCGGCGGCCGCCAGCTCATATTCCACGTCGAACAATTCGAGGTTCGAGGGGATGAGATCGACGTTCGGCCAGGGCGTGTGCTTCACCGCATAGCCGAGATCCGCCTGGGTCGGATCGATCGACAGATAGGGGTAGAGCGTTTCTTCGCGGGTGATGTTGAAATGCGGGTTGAAGCCGAACAGCGTCGTTGTGGTCGCCTGGCTGTCGCAATCGACCACCAGCACGCGATAGCCCTGCACCGCGAAATAATGCGCGAGATGCGTGGTGACGGTCGACTTGCCGACGCCGCCCTTGAAATTCTGCACCGCGATGATCGCCGGCATGTCGAGCGGGGCGCGCGCCGGGGAGGCGCCGAGCACCTGGCGCATGTGCAGCAGTTCCTCGACTGAATAGCCGAGGCGGCGGCCCTTTTCGCTGGCCGGGGGCGGGGGGAGGCGGCCGTCATCCTCCGCCATGCGGATGCGATTGGTCGAGCAGCCGAGCAGCGCGGCGGCCTCCGCAATGCCGAAGCGCACGTTGAGCCCCTTGCGGCTTTCCGGCAGGAACGCCTTGCGCCGAAGCCGCTCGATCATCCGCTCGCCAGCATCGGCGAGATCGCCGATCTGGCTGGTGATTGCATTCATGAAGTCACCCCGGCGCGCAATTGAAGCTTGTGCTGCGATGTGTGCCACAAATTACTTCAATTGCGCAACAAATATGCGGAAGGATGCTTCGGCACGCTTGCAGCTGGCGCGCGGGCGGACCATATTCGGACCGAATAAGGATAGGTGCCATGTCGCTAGCAGAGCAGATCAAGCCCGTCAGCTATCTGAAGGCCAATGCCGCCGAGCTGCTGCGCAGCATCGGGGAGGGGGGCGAGCCAGTGATCATCACCCAGAATGGCGAGGCCAAGGCGGTGCTTCAGGATGTCGCCAGCTATGAGCAGACGCGCCAGACGATGGCGCTGCTGAAGCTGATGGCGCTGGGCGCGCAGGACGTGACGGCGGGGCGGACGGTGCCGGCGCGCGCGGCGATCGAGCGGTTGCGGCAGCGGCGCGACCCGGCGGCGTGAGCGAGCGCTACGACGTCGAACTGACGCAGGGCGCAGAAGGGGACCTGGCGGCGATCCATGGCTGGATTGCGGGGCAGGGGGGCGACGCGGCGGCGGACCGCTTCCTCGACCAGTTGTTGGAGCGGATCGAGCGGCTGGAGACGTTCCCGCTGCGCGGCGCAATGCTGCCCGAGCTGGAGCCGCTGGGGATGCGTGAGTTCCGCCAGATCATCGCCGCGCCCTATCGCATCGTCTATCGCCTGTTCGACCGGCGGGTCGTGATCGTGCTGATCGCGCACGGGCGGCGCGATTTCACCCAGCTGCTGGAAGAGCGGCTGCTGCGCTGATGGGATGTGCCGAATGACCGATTTCACCTTCATCCATGCGGCCGACATTCACCTCGACAGCCCGCTGGCGGGGCTGAGCCGCAAGGACGAGGCCTTTTCCGAGCTGGTGCGCGGGGCGACGCGGCGGGCATTCTCCAACGTGGTGGACCTTGCCATCGCCGAGGAAGCGCGGTTCGTGGTGATCGCGGGCGACCTGTATGACGGGACGTGGAAAGACCAGGCGACCGGGCAGTTCGCGATCCGCGAGCTGGCGCGGCTGACCCGCGCCGGAATCCGCGCGGTGGTGCTGTTCGGCAATCACGATGCGGAAAGCCGGGTGTCGCGGCATTTCACGCCGCCCGAGGGGGTGTTCCTGCTGAGCAACCGGCAGTGCGAGACGGTGCGCTTCGACGATCTGGGCGTGGCGATCCACGGGCGAAGCTATCGCGAGGCGGCGACGACGGAGAATATCGCCGCGACATACTGCCCGCCCGAGCGGGGGATGTTCAACATCGCCGCGCTTCACACCGCGCTGGACGGGCATGACGGCCACGCCAATTACGCGCCCTGCTCGCTGGGCGAATTGCAGGCGGCGGGGCATGATTATTGGGCGCTTGGCCATGTGCATGAGCCGGCGATCCGATCCGAGCATCCGCATATCGTGTTTCCGGGCAACACCCAGGGGCGCAACGTGCGGGAGACGGGCGCCAAGGGGGCGATGCTGGTGCGCGTCGCCGACGGGGCGGTGCGATCGGTCGAGCATCGCGCGTGCGACGAGGCGCGCTGGGCACAGGTGGCGGCCGATGTGCGCGGGGCGG
>NZ_LAZX01000013.1 GCF_000980895.1 Sphingomonas sp. Ag1
TTCATCGGCAGCGTTGATGCCGCCATCCTGAAGCGGCTGAAATGCGTTGTAGAGGCCGGCGAACGTGTCGCGAACATCACCGCCGAGTTTGCGCGCGGCGTCCATGATCGACGCCATGTTCTCGCTGCCCTGATCGGCGAAGTCGTAAAGGGCTTGGCTGAACTGACCGCCCTGATTGAACGCACCGAACGTGGTCGTCGCTAGGTTCTCAATGGCGGTTGCCGCATCACCAAAGGTCTTCGGCATGAGGCGGAATTCTTCCTCAAGCTCCTTGAGGTACTTCTTGTCCGTGAAGGCACGGACGAGCTTATCGCTGGTAAGCTGGCCCTCGCTCGCCATCTTCTTGAGGTTGCCGATCGGCACGTTCATGCTGTCAGCGAGCAGCTTCATGAGGCGCGGCGCGTTTTCAGCGAGAGAGCGGAATTCGTCACCGTTCAGCCTGCCCGACGCGAGCGCCTGACCCAGCTGGAGAACGGTGGAAGCCGTTTCGCCAGCGGAAGCACCCGACACCTTCAGTGCCTTGGTAACAGTCTCGGTTGCCGTCGCGACCTGTGCCTGACTAGCGTTCAGCGTCTTCGATACCGTGGCGAGCTTGCCGTACAGAACGGCGGTGCTGGTCATCTCACTTCGAGTGGCGCGCGAGATACGCATCACGTCTTCTTGTGCCTTAGCGTGATCGCCCCAGTTGCGGGTGGAGACCTTGAGCTTGGCGTCCATGAGCGCGAAAGCGTCGGCGGCTTCACCAGCGCGCCGAGTTAGGTCGGCTAGGATTAGAGCAGCGCCAGCGCCCTTAAGGCCGGCAAGGCTGCGACCGAAGGTGGTGACGTTGACAGTAGTCCTGCCGAGTGTGCCATCTAGGCGGCGGGTCGCAGCACCTACGCGGTCTAGTGCTCGTTCGGCTTGGGAGCCACCACGACTTGCTTGGCTGGCATCAATAACAATGCGGACTACTGTGTCAGACATCGGATAGGCAGGCTCCGCTATAGTTGGATGGCCGACTATTTAGCGGGGCTGCTGCTCTGACTGCTGGATAGGACTGCTTCGTCCATCGCTTTGATGACGTACCAGAGCTCTTCTATCTCGCGCCTTGTGAGATTATAGAACTCGCCGTATTTAACGACTAAGCTCCATCCTATACGTCCGGCCGACATGCTCGACGGACGATCACTCGCGATTGTACGAAACGCTTCTAGGTAGAAGTCGTGCTCCAAGCTGAGCTTGGGCGCACCGGCCAGTTTCTCGATTGCAGGATGGTCGAACTTGCCGATTTTGCGGGCAGCGGCAGCTTCATTCTCATACCGTTCCAACTCGCCCGGTTTGAACTGAAGCTGCCACTTAAGATAAGCGGTTACTTTTTTTCGGCGTCCTTTACTTCAGCGGCGCGATAGTTCGC
>NZ_LAZX01000043.1 GCF_000980895.1 Sphingomonas sp. Ag1
GCAGGGGCCGTCCACACATGGTTGCTAAGAGGGTAAGGTGCACTCCGCCCCGCCGGGAGGGCCATAAAACAACAAAAGTGGTGCACCGCCCGCACCACTTGTGCTGCTATATAGAGAAAGGGTGGAGAGCCAGGCGCCGCATCAAAGCCGCAAGCCCACACCTTCATCTATCGGCGACCAGCCACCTGCATTCAGGCCATCGCTGATCCAGGCAGCTCGCTCCTGCGATTACCCCACCTTCATAGCGTAGGCGGCTGTTCCTCGCCGATCGTGGAAATCTGATCGGTCGCCAGCACGCGGAACGCGTCGTCACCCAAGCGCAGCGCGCCGGCCAGCTCACGTCCAAGCAGCGCTGCGCCCAGTGCCGGCACGATCACGGCGGAGATGATCCTTCCCACACGCCTCGCCTCGGCTTGCTGGTCCACAGCGGGATGCTCCAGCGTCGTGGCGAGTTCGGCTACCGTCAGACAAAGGGGAACCAGCCGGTCGCGGTGCCCCGACGACGCCAGCCACGCGATCAGCTGCCCCGCACCACCCGCGTCGAACGCGTCAAAGACCAGGTCAATTACGTCGCGCACATCGGTCTCACCTGCGCGCAGCCCCGCCAGTGCGGCCTGCACCGCATCGACCAGATCGCGGATCATCGCCTCCGCCAGCGCCCCTTGTAACCCGTTGGCGCTGCCAAAATGGTGCGTCACGTTGCCATGCGTCATGCCCAGCTGACCTGCCACTGCCTGGAGCGTGATCGCGCTGGGTCCGTGCTGCAGCAGCAATCGTCGTGCGCATTCCAGTGCAAGCTGGCGTACCTGGTCGGCGGGCCGGCGCCGGCGGACAGGCTGCTCGACGTCTATTGTCATGCTTGCCAATAAAGATTACGCCGCAAGTAATGGCTGAAGCGACACAAGCTGTAGCGATATGAAAAACCATCCATGTCATTGACGGGATGGGGCGGGGAGGAAGCGATGGCAACGATCATCTACATCGAACATGACGGCACGCGCCACGAACAGCAGGTCGCCGACGGTTGGAGCGTGATGGAAGGCGCGGTGAAGAATGGCGTGCCCGGGATCGATGCCGATTGCGGTGGCGCCGCTGCCTGCGCGACGTGTCACGTCTATATCGATCCGCATTGGCTAGACGCGACCGGAGAGCGCACCGAGCAAGAAGCGGAGATGCTGAATTTTGCTGAGAATGTGGAGAGCAACAGCAGGCTGTCCTGCCAGATCCAGGTCTCGCCCGCCCTCGACGGGCTGACCGTGACGATGCCGGAAAGCCAGCACTGACGCTATCGCCCCCACAGCATCCCATCGTCTCGGAAGGACCTGTCGCATGAGCACCACCGCATCTGCCGTTCTCACCTCAGCCAACACCGCACGCGACGCCGCCTATGCCACTCCGCTTGATCAGCTGGACCCGTCACGTCCAGAATCGTTCGCAGCCGACGAGATGTGGTGGAATTTCGAGCGGCTGCGTGCCGAGGCGCCAGTGCACTACACTGCCAACAGCGCCTATGGCCCGTTCTGGTCAGTGACCAAGTACAATGACATCATGGCGGTCGACATCGATCACCACACCTTCTCGTCAGAACCAGGGATCATGATGGTCCCGCCGCTCGCGCCGGGCGAAACGCCGCAGCTCGAGGGGTTGGCGATGTTCATCGCGATGGACCCGCCCAAGCACGACGTGCAGCGCAAGGCAGTCAGCCCCGCCGTGTCGCCCACCAACCTTCAGATCCTGGGTCCCTTAATCCGTGAGCGCGCTGCCGCGATCCTGGACGGGCTGCCGATCGGCAAGGAGTTCGACTGGGTCGACAAGGTATCGATGGAGCTGACCGCGATGACGCTCGCGACGCTTTTCGGCATGCCGCAGGAGGATCGCCGCAAGCTGACCTACTGGTCCGACGTCGTCACCGCGGAGCCGGGGCATGGCCTGGTCGAGACGCGCGAACAGAAGATGGGCATCTTCCGCGACTACCATGCCTATTTCACGCAGCTGTGGAACGACCGCGTGAATGCGGAGCCGACGGGCGACCTGATCTCGATGCTCGCGCATGATCCCGCGACACGCGGCATGTCCCCGATGGAGTATTTCGGCAACGTCATGCTGCTGACGGTTGGTGGTAACGATACCACCCGTAACACGATGACCGGCTCGGTTTACGCGCTATCCAAAAATCCCGACCAATATGCGAAGCTGATGGCCGATCCGGCGCTGCTGCCGTCGATGGTGTCGGAAACGATCCGCTGGCAGACGCCGCTGTCGCACATGAAGCGCCGCGCGACACGCGACGTCGAGTTTCGCGGGCAGCACATCAAGCAGGATGACACCGTCGTCATGTGGTACGTGTCGGGCAATCGCGACGACGAGGTGATCGATCGTCCGAACGACTACATCATCGATCGTCCCCGGCCACGCCAGCATATCTCGTTCGGCTTCGGCGTCCACCGCTGCGTCGGCAATCGCCTCGCCGAGTTGCAGCTGCAGATCGTGTGGGAGGAAATCATGAAACGCTTTCCCGAGATCAATGTCGTCGCCGAACCGAAACGTGTGCGCTCGAACTTCGTGAAAGGCTACGAGACGATGCGCGTCAGCATTCCCCGCCGCTATTGAAATTTTTCCCCACTCTTTTGAGGAACGTTCGGTAAGCAGCGGCCGCGTTGGCTAAGACATGCCACCGAGACCTGCCGACCGGGCGCTTAGACAGTGGAAGCTGATTTGGAGCGACGTCACGGGTCTTTGATAGCGCTTGCCGCACCTTAACAGCTAAAGGGGGCGGTATTGACCCAATTGTGTTAAAGAAGTCGGTGTTGGGTTTGGAGGCCGCTGCAACTGAGTTGCGCTACAGGGCTGATTGGCTCAGGCTGGCAGCGGTTGTGTCGTCATTAGGATGATCTTAGCCTTCTTGCGGAGGTTTTGAGCGGCGGCTGGCTGCCATGTAGAACTCGTCCCTGACACCGTACGGACCTCAAAGGCGCAATCGGTCGAGCTTCAGGGTGCGATTGACGTGCGCGAACAGCATCTCGACCTTCTTTCGTTGGCGGCGGGATGTGGCATAGGCGTTGGTGGTGGCGACGTCGCGGGGGAGGTCGCGAGCACCCTCGTGGAGCGAGCAGACCTTCCGGGCCGGCATGTTGGACGTGCAGCGTTGCCGCTAGGCGCAGTAGCCGCAGTCCTGCTATTGGGCGCGATAGCGGATGAAGCCGTTCCTTACCCCCGCTCGCGACTATGACAAGGTCCGCGCAGCCGTTAAGACACGCCGCATGTGATCCATATCAGCGCGAACGACGACGCAGGCGGGCGTTCCAATGTTGTCCGCCACTTTGTCCAAGCATGCATCGCCAGGACGTATGGCCCTTTACCTGCGGGCCCCGAAAGAAGTTTGTGTGCGTGACCTGATGGGTTGGACGGCCCCTGCACCAGCGTAGCTGTGCGATGATGTGGTCGTTGAGCCATGTGTGGACGGCCCCTGCGGTGCAAGAGTGTGGATCGGCGTGGAAAAGGGACCCCTCATCCCGGTGGTCTAGGCTGTTCGCTTGGCGGTGTGTCAGGCGGCGAGATCGGGATGCTGGTATTGGAGACGGTGTTGAGGATCCGGCGCGAGCACGCGTCGGGGAAGGCCATCAAGGCGATAGCGCGGGACCTGCACCTGTCGCGCAAGGTGGTGCGCAAGGCGATCCAGGCGCCGGAGGCGGACATGGGGTACCGGCGGGAGGTGCAGCCGCTGCCCAAGCTGGGGCCGTTCCAGGCGCGACTGAATGCGTTGCTCGAGGAAGACGAGGCGCGTCCGCGGCGCGAGAAGCTGCGCATCACGCGCATCCACGATCTGCTGCTGCGCGAGGGGTTCGATGGCTCATACGATGCGGTGCGTCGCTATGCGACCCGCTGGCGGCAGGCACGTCGTCGGGACGTGATGAATGCACCGGCGTTCATCCCGCTGCTGTTCCGGCCGGGCGAGGCGTATCAGTTCGACTAGAGCCACGAGGACGTCGAGATCTCGGGCAAGCCGATGCGCGTGAAGGTCGCGCATGTCCGGCTGTGCGCGTCGCGGGCGATGTATGTGCGGGCCTACCCGCGCGGTAAGCGTGGCCTGAGGGCC
>NZ_LAZX01000029.1 GCF_000980895.1 Sphingomonas sp. Ag1
GCCAACGGCCTCGTGCCGGTCAAAGAGGCCGTGGAGGAGGTTAAGCAGAACGTGGACGATATTCGCCAATTCCTGCCCGATCTTGTCACTCCCCTACTGCGCGAGCCCATCGCCAAGGTATCTGCTCTCCAGCTGAAATACGGCGCTGGTCAGATTAAGGCGGCGTTTGCGCTCCACGATCAGGCGCTTGTGGCTGTCCGTGAGATTGGAACGCGCGTCGATGAGAACGGCAACAAGGTCGCTGAGGAAATGCTTCAGCTAACCAGCCGCGTCACAGAGGCAGAAGCAAAGGTCGCCGGCATCGACATTGATGGGCCGATCGAAGCTGGACTTGCGGAGATTAGGCGCACGATCGCGGGCCTCGACTTCGCTTCGGCTGAATCCGTGGACACGAAGATCGCCAACTATGGCAAGGGCGTGTCCGCTTGGCAGGTTGAGGAAGAGCGCGTTCGCGCCGAGAAGGACAGCGCGCTCGCCGAAGATATTAGCCAGATGGGCGTTCGCATCACCACCGAGATTGGCGACGTGCGAACCGAGATGGATGGCACGTTCAACGACCTTCGCGAACTTATCGTTGATGGAGAGAGCAATACCGCACTGGCGCTCCGCATTGACGAAATGGGCGTCAGGATCACAACGGAAGTTGGTGATGAGAAGAAAGCCCGTGAAGCGGCCATTCAGACGATCGAGAAGACGCAGGCAGACGACCGCAAGGCAGCAGCCGAACGCTCCGACACGATCAGCAGTTCGGTAACGGACATTACCAAGGAAGGCGGGCCAATCTCCGTCATCAACGGCATCATTCAGACTATCCAGAAGACGCAGGCCGATGACAACGGCGCTCGCGCAAATGAGACACGCACCATTCAGTCGCGTTTGGACAACCTCAACGGCGTCACGGGTGCGAGTGTCGAACAGGCAATCAACACGGCAGTTGATAAGGCCGGCAAGGCTGGCGCTTCCTATGTCCTGAAGGTGCAGACCGATCAGAACGGTCAGCAGGTTATCGCCGGCATGGGTGTTGCTATCGAGGATGGCGTTTCTGCTATCGCTTTCACCACCGACAGCTTCCGCATCAGCACCCCCGGCGCAAATCCACAGCAGGTGTTCTATGCGGATGCTGAGGGCGTTTACATGCCCAACGTCCGTGTTGGTCGCATCACCTTCGATGCGATGGATGAACCGTTCACGCTTAACAGCCAGATCAACGCTGACAGCGGCTATCAGGAGCTACCCGGCGGCATCATCCTTCAGTGGGGCAAGGTGCGTGGTTACTTTAGCGGCGGCTTGTTCCCGATCACCTTCCCGCGCCCATTCACGCAAGCAGTATTCACAACGCAAGCTACGCCATTCGTGAACTTCTACAATTCGCGCGATCAGGACGCATGGGTTCACCTAGTTGGCAATACCATGTCTCTGACTGGTGTGTCGGTCACGATCCGTGCTGGTCCAAGTGGTCAGTCCCTGAACGGCTTTGATTGGTGGGCTGTCGGCAAGTAAGCCGCCCCGAAGCCCCCGCTAAATATGCTTAAAGCATTAGCGGGAGAGCCACACCAATGGCATTTCAATACGAGGATAGTGGCACTGTTAACCTGACGAACGGTTCTGCCACCGTTACCGGCAATGGCACGAACTGGGTCGTCAACTACTCCGGCCTTCAGTTGAGCTTGGGCGGTCTGAACTTCACTGTTCGCAGCGTTGATTCCCGCAACCAGCTTACCCTTACCCAGCCCTATTCCGGCGATACAGCTTCCAACGTCCCTTACGAGCTTCTTCCGCTACAGGCCGAGGTTTATGAGCTTGCTCAGGACGTTGCTGACATTGCCGAGCGCATCGGTCCGCTACTAGACGCAAAGGTCGGTCCTGTTGGCCCTGCTGGTCCCGCTGGCCCTCAGGGCGTGCCCGGTAAGAACGGCGATGCTGGCTTTGGCGCGATCGTCAACTTCTCTGATTACAAGCCTATGCCAGCTGGCTCACCCGGCGTTTACATGCTGGTGCCTGTTGTTCAGGGAGAACCCGGCGTCACGCTCTCACAGCAAGCGCAGGTCGTCTTGCCCGCGAATAGGCCTGATATGGGCATTGGGCTTTATCTGAGGGCCACGACCAGCGGCAACACAATCGCTATCCTCGGCCTGACGAATGCCCCTGAGCCGCAGCCTGAGGTGCCTGTTGAGGATATC
>NZ_LAZX01000030.1 GCF_000980895.1 Sphingomonas sp. Ag1
TCCCAACATAGGACGTTGTCGCTGACGATCATCAGCGGCGGTCTGCCCCTAGCGGCGATGATGGCGTCGAGCTCGCGAGCGACACGCGCGCTCGACAATGAGGTGTCAACCACCAGCGCCAGGCACTCGCGCGTGAAGTCGTCGACCACCGCCAGGATGCGGATGCGTCGGCCGCTAATCAGCGTGTCGCTGACGAAGTCGACGCTCCACCGCTGGTTCGGTCCTTGCGGCAGCGCCATGGGGGCTCGCGTGCCCATCGCCCGCTTGCGGCCACGTCGACGCCTGACACGCAGGTTCTCCTCGCGGTACAGCCGCAGCAGCTTCTTGTGGTTCATGACCAGCCCCTCGCGAGCCAACATGACCCCCAGCCGCCGGTAGCCGAAGCGACGACGCTCGGCCGCGATCTCCCGCAACCGCGACCGCAGGTCGCCATCATCACTACGCCGGGGCGCGTAGCGCACCGACGGCCTATCCACGCTGAAGATGGAGCATGCCCGACGCTCGCTGATGCCGAAGCGCTGCCGAGCCTCCTCGACAGCCCTTCGGCGAGCGGCAGGCTTCACCAGCTTTTTGCTGCCGCCTCCTTGAGCACGGCGTTATCGAGCATGGCATCCGCCAGCAGCCGCTTCAGCCGGGTGTTCTCGTCTTCAAGCACCTTCAGCTTTCGCGCCTGCGACACGTCCATGCCGCCATACTTTGCCTTCCACGGGTAGAGCGTCGCGCTGCTGATGCCATGCTTCCGGCACACATCGGCGGTCTTCATCCCGCCCTCCTGCTCGCGCAGCACCGCCATGATCTGCTCCTCGCTGAACCTGCTCTTCTTCACGTCCATCTCCTCACGAAGGCGAACTCTAGCTCAAACTGGCGGAGTTTCTGGGGAGCATGTGTGGACGGCCCCTGCGGTGCAAGAGCTTTTGTGCAGCGATGAGCACCGGTCGGGTGCATCCATGTGTTCGGCCTGTTCATGCAGCACCGCATGGCTGCTGGCCCTGATGAAGTCCGCGGATCGGATCCCTAATCACGTCATCGCGCTCGAAGCGCTCTGCTCCCCTGGGCTTGTTCGATCCCCGGTCTAACCGGTTTGTCATCACCACTCAGCTGCCCTCACACCATCCTGCCGCCCGCTTCAGCGGACGACGAGGACAGCGGTCACGCGGCAGCCGCCGCGTAGACCTCCTTGCGCGCCATCACCGCCCAAGCGATGCGCGCTGTCTTGTTAGCCAGTCCGACCGTCGCAATCTTCACTGGCTTGCGCTCGAGGAGTTGCGCGATCCAGGGCTGGCGGGTCGCATCTTTGCGCGCCATGCGCATGACCGCGGTCGCGCCGACGACCAGCAGCTTACGGAGATATCCGTCGCCCTGCTTGCTTATGCCGCCAAGCCGCTCCTTGCCACCTGAGCTATGGGGCCGCGGTGTGAGCCCAAGCCATGCAGCAAATTGCCGCCCCGACCGGAACAGCGATGCATCGGGCACGGCGGCGGCGATTGCCGAAGCAGTGATCGGACCGATGCCGGGGATGGTCGCAAGCCGCCGGCTGGTGTCATTGCCGCGGTGCCAGGCGAGGATCTGCGACTCGAGCCGGTCAACTTCACTCGCCAGCGAGCGCAGTTGAGCGCCGATGGTATGCAGCGCTGATTGCGCATGCGCCGGCAGCTTCTCCTGCCCCTCGTGGAGGAGCTTCATCAGCGCGGCAACGCCGCCCGGTCCCTTGCTGGTGACAATGCCATACTCCGAAAGATGCGCTCGCAGGGCGTTGATCAACGCGGTTCGCTGTCGCACGAGTAGATCTCGGGTCTTGTGGAGCATCAGCACGGCCTGCTGGTCGACGCTCTTCACAGCAACGAACCTCATCGTCGGCCGGGTAACCGCTTCGCAGATCGCCTCAGCGTCAGCGGCGTCGGTCTTCCCACGCTTCACGTACGGCTTCACGTAGGCCGGCGGCATCAGTCGGACATCATGGCCTAGCGCCAGAAGCTCGCGACCCCAATGGTGCGCCGATGCGCACGCTTCCATCCCGACAAGGCACGGCGGCAACGATGTGAAGAACTTCAGCACCTCGCCGCGCCGAAGCTGCCGCCGCACCAACACCCTGCCATCAGCGCTGATCGCATGGACCTGAAACACGTTTTTCGCCAGATCGACACCGACGGTCACGACATCCTGCTGCATGGATCAACTCCTAGACGTGGCTCAACGACCACATCATCGCACAGCTACGCTGGTGCAGGGGCCGTCCAACCCATCA
>NZ_LAZX01000018.1 GCF_000980895.1 Sphingomonas sp. Ag1
GTTCTGGGGCGCGACGCCAGCCGAGCTCGCCGCGCTGGTGCGGGTGCTGGGCGAGGCTGACGGGTCGGGCCGGGCTGACGGGGCGGGGCCCCCCGATGCGGCGATGATCGCCGCGCTGAAAAGGGCATTTCCGGATGGATGAGGATTGGGATCGGATGGTCGTCGGCGTGCGCGCCGACGCCAGTGGCTTTGCACGCGACGTGGCGGAGATGCGCGCCCCGCTGGAAGGGCCGCTGGCCGCAGGTGCGGACCGCGCCGGGCGGGCGATCGAGATGACGCTGGCGCGCGCGGTGCGGACGGGCAAGCTGGGGTTCGAGGACCTGAAAACCGTCGCCTTGTCGGCGATGGGCGAGATTGCGGCCAATGCGCTGCGCGCTGGGATCGGCAGCGTGTTCGGCAGCGTGACGGGCGGGAGCGGGAGTGCGCCGGGCGGGGCGCTGGCTAGCGTGCTGCTTGCCGCGCTGGGCGCGCCGGGGCGGGCGACGGGCGGGCCGGTGTCGCCCGGGCGGCCCTTCTGGGTCGGCGAGCGGGGGCCGGAGCTGTTCGTGCCGACCGCGGCGGGATCGGTGCTGCCGACGCCGGGGCGGGCAGGCGGGGGTGGGCGCGACGTGCGGGTGAGCATCGCGATCAACGCCGCGCCTGAGGCGGCGCCGGCGGCGCTGGCACGATCGAGCCGGCAGGTGGCGCGTGCGGTGAAGGCCGCGCTGACGGATCTGGAGGACTGATATGGCGCATTGCCTGGTGGCCGAGCGGCGGCCGCATCATGCCGCGGACGTGATCACGCGGTTCGATCCGACATTCTGGACGATCAACTTCCCCCGGCCGATGATGGCGGCGGTGACGGCGACCGCGCCCGATGCGCTGCGGGTGGATTGCGCCTTTTACCGGCGCGACGATCTGGCGGGGCTGATCTGGGAGGCGGAGGATCGCCACGATCACCCTTTGCTGGCCTATGACACCGAACGCGATTTTCGCGCGTGCCGATTGTCGTTCCGTTGGCGATCGGGCGGGGTACGGCCGCTCGACGCGACCCACGGCCCGGTGCTGACGATCGAGGGGCGCGATGCGGCGGGCGTGGCGCGCGCCTGGTATGTGCGGCTGTGGAATTATGCTGTCGGGACGCCGGAGGATGCGGTCGTCGCGATCGATTTCGCCGACCTGATCGGCGGGTTCGACCTGCCAACCGATGCCGATCCGGTATGGGCGGGCGACGTCGACCGGCTGTTCATCTCGCTCGTCGCGCCGGGCTATGACGGCGGTCGGCGGCATGTACGCGATCTTCTGCCCGCGATAGCTGGACCAGATCGGCGCCGAGACGATCGCCTTGTAGCTGGCCAGATCCCTGGCATCGATCACGCCGCCGCCGGCCGTGATCCCGGCGGCGAGCCGCTGGGCGAGCGGGCCGGTGTAGAAACCGTCGCGGCCCTTGGCGGCGATCACCTTCAGCGTGGCGGCAAGATCGGGCTGCTTCCACAGCTCGCCGGGCGCATAGGCGCTGCCGTCGGGCTTGAAGAACATCGCCAGCGCGGCGGGATCATCGGCCATCGCGTCCTTCTGATCGGCGTTGGCCTTCGCCTCGTCGTCGGACAGGATGACG
>NZ_LAZX01000038.1 GCF_000980895.1 Sphingomonas sp. Ag1
AGCGTGCCGCCATTGCCGATGGTCACCGCGGAGGCCGTGATCCGGCCGTTGACCGTCAGCAGGCCCTGATCGGCGCGCGTCGCACCGGTGTAGCTGTTGGTGCCGGCGAGGATCAGCTCACCCGCGCCACGCTTCGTCAGGCCGCCGATATCATTGCCGAAGCCGGCGAGAACCTCCGCCGAATAGCGATCGCGCGCGTCGGTGATGTCGTTTGACCAGACATCGACGGTGCCGCCGGCGACCTCCACCTCGCGCACGGCGCGAAGCGCGGTGGGGCCGCGGAGCGCAGTGCCCATCTGCGGCGCGCCCCAGCCCGAACGCAGATCGACGCCGGGCGTGTCGAGATCGCGCGAACTGGACACCAGAATGTCCGAAATCAGCGCGGTATTATATTCGGGGAACGCCTCCATCAGCAACGCGGCAAAGCCCGAAACATTGGGCGCCGCCATCGAGGTGCCGGTCAGCGCGGCATAGCCGGGCCCGGTATAGGTGATGAAGCGTGCCAGTTCGGCGCTGATCAACGCATCCGCCTGGGTCAGCACCGAGCCGACGAACTCCGGCGTGAACAGATTGACGTTCGACACCAGGATGTTGGCGAGGGTCGACGTATAGCCATTGGGATCGCCGCCGACGAAGCGCGCGCCATAAGCGAGCGAAATGCCCACCGCCTCGCGTGCGACAAGGGTGCGTTCGCCCGCCTCGTCGAACGGCCGCCCGGCCGCCTGTGCCGCGGCCCGGCGGCTGAGATAGCCGTTCAGCACGTTGATCCAGGCGGTGTTGGCGGCCGATTGCAGCTGCGCCACGGTGCGCCCGGCGTAAATGCCGGGATAGGCCGCCGCCGTATAGGTGGCGCGGATCGCATCGACATTGACCGTATAGCCAAGCGCGCTGGAGATGATCGCACTGCCCGGGCCGGAGACGCACCAGGTGGCCGTCTGGCCGCACAGGCTGGTGCTGGGGGCGGCGGTGCCGTCCGCCAGGTAATTGGTCACCGACAGCCAGTTGCCGCGCAGCCGCGGATCGTTGAGCGGCGTCACCGCGTCGATGCTGGCATGGACGCCGCCGCCATTGCCGGCCGAGAAGACGACCAGCACGTCATTGTCGAGCACCGGCTGGTAGAAGTCGCCCAGGTTCTGCACGAACGTTGCCCGCGCCTGCGCCAGCGTGGCGGTGTAGGGCAAGGTCGTGCCCGAGCCCCAGCTGTTGTTGATGATCCGCACCTGTCCGGTGCTGGCGAGATCGACGATGTTTTCGCGCGGGGTGGCGACGGTGGTGCCGTCGATAAATTCATCCTTCCACCACAGGAAGTCGCCGGCGGCGAAATTGGCGGTCGCCGAGAAGATGTTCGCGCCAAAGGCGTTGCCGAAGCTGCGCTCCCCCGCGACGCGGTTGCCCGCGGCGGTGCCGGCGACGTGCGTGCCGTGAATTTCCCAGCGGCGCCGCTGGTTGACGAGGCCGTCATTGCCATAGCCTGCGGGGATCGCGGTGCGCAGGCCGCTGAACTTGCCCGCGCCGGAGAACAGCGGATGATCGACCAGCACACCCGAATCGTTGATGCCGATCGTCTGACCCTTACCCGTCAGGCCCATCACATAGGCATATTCGAGGCCCATATTGGCCTTGCTGTAATCGACCGCGAATTGCGCGTCCTCACGCCAGCTTTGCAGCGCGGCGTTGTAATCCGCGGTGCGGGCGCCGGTGGCGGTGTAATAGCCGCCGGCGGGGGGTGGCGGCGCCGCCGCCGCGGCGGGCGCGCCGGTTTGGGCCGCGGCGGGCATGGTGACGAGGCAGGTTGTGCACAGCGCAAGAGCAGACAAAGCAAGCCGTGCAGACGGACGACGGGACGCAGCGAACATCAATGATTCTCCCCGGAACGCGAACTCTTCGGAAATCGCGTCTCGGGCGAGAGAATATTCGTCACGCCTGAAACTTGTCGATGTGAAACCAACATATGTGAAAATGGATCTGATTCCGTGGCTTTCGCGCCACATAGGACCAAAGTCCGGATTGCAAAAACATCCGAGATATGCGTCTCGCGGGATAGTTCTACGCTGCGGCGCAACTGACAACGGTGGCATGATCGCGCCGCGCGGGGCGGGTTTACCCTCCCCTCATCTTCATTTCATCGAAGGCGTTACGACGACCGCGCCGCCCACCACCAGATGCGTAATTCCCGAGTCTGCCGGGGCGGGATCGCAGCGGGTACAGCAGCGTCTTCCCGGACCCGGCGCGACCGACGGTGAGATCGCGTGCCGCCAGCGACGCCGCGTCCGCCGACCTCTCGGAAGTGAGAAAGGGCTCTCAATGAAAGCGCTTGTCTACAAAGGCCCCGGCCAGAAGGCGTTCGAAGAGCATGCCAAGCCCGAGATTCGCGATCCCGGAGACGCGATCGTGCGCATCACTCGGACGACGATCTGCGGCACCGACCTGCATATCCTGAAGGGCGATGTGGCGACGTGCGAGCCGGGGCGGATCCTGGGGCATGAGGGCGTCGGCGTGGTCGAGGCGGTGGGGCCCGCGGTGACCACGTTCAAGCCGGGTGACCGGGTGCTGATTTCCTGCGTCAGCGCCTGTGCCAAGTGCGAATATTGCCGGCGCGGCATGTATTCGCATTGCACGACCGGCGGCTGGATCCTGGGCAATATGATCGACGGCACGCAGGCCGAGTTCGTCCGCACGCCGCATGCCGACACCAGCCTGTACCCGATCCCGGAAGGGGCGGACGAGGAAGCGCTGGTGATGCTGAGCGATATCCTGCCCACCGGGTTCGAATGCGGCGTGCTGAACGGCAAGGTGCAGCCCGGCGCGACGGTGGCGATCGTCGGAGCGGGGCCGATCGGGCTCGCCGCGCTGCTGACGGCGCAATTCTACTCCCCGGCCGAGATCATCATGATCGACCTGGACGACAACCGGCTGGAGATCGCCAAGAGATTTGGCGCGACGCGCACCATCAACAGCGGCGATGGCAAGGCGGTGGAGGCGGTCAAGGCGCTGACCGGCGGGCATGGCGTCGATACCGCGATCGAGGCGGTCGGCGTGCCGGCGACGTTCGAGCTGTGCCAGGAGCTGATCGCGCCGGGCGGGGTGATCGCCAATGTCGGCGTGCATGGCCACCCCGTGTCGCTTCACCTCGAGGCGCTGTGGGATCGCAACATCGCCATCACCACGCGGCTGGTGGATACCGTCACCACGCCGATGCTGCTGAAGGTGGTGGGATCGAAGAAGATCGACCCTGCCCTCCTCATCACCCACCGCTTCACCTTCGATCAGATGCTGGAGGCGTATGAGACGTTCGGCAATGCGCAAAAGACCGGCGCGATGAAGGTGATCATCGCCGCCTAGCCACCGGCGGCGAGCGATGGCGCGGGGGCGATGCCGGGAGTGGCATGGCCCGCGCGGGCGAGGAGCAGATCCTCCAGCCGCCGGATCCGCGCGAGCACTTCGCCGTCGCGGCGTTCGCGCATGCCGGCGATGGCGATGGCGCGCGCGACCGGCCCCGCCGCCTCGCCCAGCGCCT
>NZ_LAZX01000039.1 GCF_000980895.1 Sphingomonas sp. Ag1
GCGGCGCGCGGCGAGGAGGCGGCGGTAGAGCCAGAGCATCGAGGCCGGGTCCGCCTCCTGCGCCGCGACATTGCGGGTGCGCCAGTCGGGGTGGAGCGGCAGCCACGGCTCGGCGGTGGAAAAGCCGGCGTTGGGCGAGCCATCCCAGGCCATCGGCGTGCGCGAGCGGTCGCGGCCGAGACCCATGCCGGGCTGGCGCAGGTCCTGCGGGTCGCGGATCCGGTCGGGCGGGATATCGACCTTTCCGATGCCGATTTCATCGCCCTGATAGAGTGTCGGCGTGCCGCGCAGCGTGAGCAGCAGCATGGCGGCGACACGGGCTTGGCGCTCCCCGATGCGCGCGGCAATGCGCGGCGCATCGTGGCTGCCGATCACCCAATTGGGCCAGCCATGTTCGGGAATGGCGGCATCATAGCTGGCGATCAGCCGGGCGAGCGTGTCGCGATCCCACGGGTTTTCGATCAGCTCGAAATTGAAGGGCAATTGGACATAGGGCTGATCCGCCGGGCCGTACCAGCGCATCAGGCGATCGAGCGGCAGGAAGATCTCCCCCACCAGCAAGGTCTCGCCATAGCTGTCGGCAAGCTCCCGGAACTGGCGGGCAAAGGCATAAGCCTCGGGCTGGTCGGTCGAGTTCAGCTGAATGAGGCGCAGCTTCTCCGCCATCCCCTCGCGCCAGTCGGGGTTGGGCGGATTGTCCGGCAGCCCTTGCGCCTTCACGATGTGCCACAACACGTCGATGCGGAAACCGTCGACGCCGCGGTCGAGCCAGAAGCGCAGCACATCGATCATCGCCGCCGCAACCTCAGGATTACGCCAGTTGAGGTCGGCCTGCTCCTTCAGGAAGGTGTGGAGATAATATCGGCCGGTCTTGGGATCGAGCTCCCACGCCGGGCCGCCCATGTCGCTGATCCAGTTGTTGGGCGGGCCGCCGCCCGGCGCGGGATCGCGCCAGATGTACCAGTCCCGTTTCGGATTATCACGGCTGGCGCGGCTTTCGACGAACCAGGGGTGCTGGGTCGAGGAATGGTTGGGGACGAAATCGAGCAGCAGCTTCAGCCCGCGCGCACGGACCGCGGCGAGCAGGCGGTCGAAGGCGGCGAGGTCGCCGAACATTGGCTCTACGCCGGTGTAATCGGCGACGTCATAGCCGAAGTCGGCCATTGGCGAGGGAAAGATCGGCGAGAGCCAGATCGCGTCGACGCCGAGCGAGGCGATATGATCGAGATGCGCCTCGATCCCGGCAAGGTCGCCGATGCCGTCGCCATCGCTGTCCGCGAAGGAGCGTGGATAGACCTGATAGATGACGCCGCGCTTCCACCAGGGCGCAGCGATGGTGCCCTCGCTCATGCGGTTCGTAACGCATCGGCAACGGATGGGTTCACGCGGGCCATGCCGCCGGCGGCAGCGGGCAACAAAAAAGGCCGGAGGTTGCCCCCCGGCCTTCTTCGTTACGCTAACTGAAACGTCGGATCAGGCCGAAGCGACTTCCGCCACGTCGATCTTGATGCCCGCACCCATGGTGCTGGAGATCGCGACCTTGCGGACGTACTTGCCCTTGGCGCCGGCCGGCTTGGCCTTGACCACCGCGTCGACCAGCGCGTCGAAGTTCGCGCGCAGGTCCTCGGCCGGGAAGCTTGCCTTGCCGATGCCCGAGTGGATGATACCGGCCTTTTCGACGCGATATTCGACCTGGCCGCCCTTGGCAGCCTTCACCGCCTCGGCGACGTTCATCGTCACGGTGCCGAGCTTCGGGTTCGGCATCAGGCCCTTGGGACCCAGAACCTTACCGAGACGGCCGACGATGCCCATCATGTCCGGGGTCGCGATGCAGCGATCGAAATCGATCTTGCCGCCCTGGATGGTTTCCATCAGGTCTTCCGCACCGACGACGTCGGCGCCGGCAGCCAGTGCCTCTTCAGCCTTTGCGCCGCGGGCGAACACGCCGACGCGAACGGTCTTGCCGGTGCCCTTGGGCAGCGTGACGACGCCGCGGACCATCTGGTCAGCGTGACGCGGATCGACGCCGAGGTTCAGCGCGACTTCGATCGTCTCGTCGAACTTGGAGGTCGCACCCGACTTGGCGAGGCTGATCGCCTCGTCGACGCCGTGCAGCTTCTCGCGGTCGATCGTGATCGCCTTCTGCTTCTTCGTGAGCTTCGCCATGGGATTAACCCTCCACAACCTGGAGGCCCATCGCGCGAGCGGAGCCTTCGATGATCTTCGTTGCTGCGTCGATGTCGTTCGCGTTCAGGTCCTTCATCTTGGCCTGTGCGATCTCGGCGAGCTGCGAGCGCTTGATGGTTCCCGCGCTGGTCTTGCCCGGCTCCTTCGAGCCCGACTTCAGGTTCAGCGCCTTCTTGATGAGGAAGGTCGCCGGCGGCGTCTTCGTCTCGAAGCTGAACGAGCGGTCGGCGTAGACGGTGATGACGGTGGGGAGGGGCGAACCCTTTTCCATGTCAGCGGTCTGCGCGTTGAACGCCTTGCAGAATTCCATGATGTTCACGCCGCGCTGACCCAGCGCCGGGCCGATCGGCGGCGACGGGTTTGCAGCGCCGGCAGGCACCTGCAGCTTGATATAGCCTGTGATTTTCTTCGCCATGTCACTCTCTTTAAGTTTAGCGGTGGTCGCGGGCGCGTTGCCGCACCCTCCCGCAAGCGTTCCAGCGATTTACCTGGAAGAGCGCGCGCATAGCGGGGTCGCGGGGAAAAATCCAGTCCCGCGCGGCCCCGCCATGCGTGTGGTTGATGCCGCGCCTCAGGTCATCGCCATGAGGCTGGCGTTGCCGCCGGCCGCGGTGGTGTTGATCGAAGTGGACACCTCCTCGACCAGCCATTCGAGGTGATAGTCGTTCGCCTGCGTCAGCACGATCGGGCCATCCAGCGCGGCGATTCGCTGTTGCAGGTCGCGCACGCGCGCGGCGTCGCCCTCGATCAGCGCGCCGGCATAGGGGCCGTCGTTGGACCAGTCGCTGGTCCAGCGGACGCGGGCGGCGATCGGGGCCGGCAGATCGGCCCGGAAAGCGGCGTCGACCACGAGGTCGTTGCCGGTGGCGAGCGCGGCGGCGAGCTGCGCCATCAGCCCGGCGCTGGTTTCGGGGAGCAGCAGGATCCGGCCGCGCGGGTGGAGTGCGTAGAGGTTGCGCTCCCCCACCGGGCCGTCGAGCTCCGCCTCAAGGCCGAGCGGGGAGGCGGCGGCAATGTCGCGGGCGCGGGTGGCGGCGGGTTCGTCGCCGCGTTGTTCCAGCCAGAGCGCGAGGTCGCGGGTGGCGGCATCGGCTGCCGTCGACGTGCCGGCGGGCGCCTCGATCGCGCCGCGCACCAGCCGGCCGAGATAGAGCGGGCCGCCCGCCTTGGGTCCGGTGCCCGACAGGCCGCGGCCGCCGAATGGCTGGACGCCGACGATCGCGCCGATGACGTTGCGGTTGATGTAGAGATTGCCCGCCTTCACCCGCGCGGTGACATGGGCGATCGTCTCGTCGAGGCGGGTGTGGAGGCCGAAGGTCAGGCCATAGCCGGTGGCGTTGATTCGGTCGATCAGCGCGTCGAGCC
>NZ_LAZX01000091.1 GCF_000980895.1 Sphingomonas sp. Ag1
TGGTCGATTCGGGGCTGGCGCGGCGGCCGCGCTATGATCGGGCGGCGGGGATGACCCGGCTGGTCACCGAGCGCGCGAGCCAGGCGTCGGCGACTCAGCGCGCCGGCCGTGCGGCGCGGCAGGGGCCGGGCGTTGCCTATCGCCTGTGGGAGGAAGCGGCGACCGCCGGCCTGCCGCGGTTCGACCCGCCCGAGATAGTGGAGGCGGACCTGTCGGCGCTGGTGCTGGCCAGCGCGATCTGGGGCGTGGCTGACCCGCGCGACCTGTCGTGGATCGATCCGCCGCCCGAGGCAGCGGTCAGCGAGGCGCGGGCGCGGCTCGGCGCGCTGGACGCGATCGATGCGGACGGGCGGCCGACCGCGCATGGCCGCGCCATCGCCGCGCTGCCGATGCCGCCGCGGCTGGCACACATGCTGGTGCGCGCGGGCGAGATGGGGCTGGGCGGCGTGGCGGCGGAGGTCGCGGTGCTGCTTGGCGAGCGCGGGCTGGGGGGCAATGACCCGGATCTCGAGCTTCGGCTGCGGCGCTGGCGCGGCGATCGGTCGCCCAAGGCGCAGGCGGCGCGCAAGCTGGCGGAGCGCTGGGCGCGCTCAATGCCGGCGGCCGTCAGCGCGCCGCCGGCGGGCGGGCATGATGTCGCGGTGGCGGTGGCGCTGGCCTTTCCGGACCGCGTAGCGCGGCGGCGTGATGCGAGTGGCGAACGCTGGGCCTCGGTCGGTGGGCGCGGGTTCAAGCTGGACCCGGCGTCGACGCTGGCGCGCGAGCAATGGCTGGCGGTGGCCGAAACGCAGGGCATGGCGGCGGGGGCGCGGATCCTGTCGGCGGCGGCGATCGACGAGGAAAGCGTCGCGGCCTTGTTCGGCGAGCGGATCGAGACGCGGCATATCGCCGAGTTCGATCCCGCGACGGGGGGCGTGCGGCCGCTGCGCGAGCGGCGGCTGGGCGCGATCCGGCTGAGCAGCGGGCCCGACAGCAGCGCCGATCCGGCGGCGATCGAGGCGGCGCTGGTCGAGGGGGTGCGGACGCATGGGCTGGCGTTGCTGCCGTGGCAGGCGGGGGCCGAGGCCTATCGCCAGCGCGCGATCTATGCCGGGCTGCCGTTCGATGACGAATCGCTGCTGGCGCGGCTGGACGATTGGTTGCCGCCGCTGGTGGCGGGGCGCCGGCGACTGGACGCCATCCCGGCGGGCGCGCTTGGCGATGCGCTGCGCGGCCTGTTGAGCTGGGACGAGCAGCAGCGCGTCGAGCGCGTCGCGCCGTCGCACTTCACCAGCCCGGCGGGGAGCAGCCATGCGATCGATTATGGCGCGGAAGGGGGACCCAGGGTGGAGCTGCGCGTGCAGGCGCTGTTCGGGCTGGCCGAGCATCCGACGGTCGGGACGGCGCGCGTGCCTTTGGTCCTGTCGCTCACCTCGCCTGCCGGCCGCCCGATCCAGACGACGCGCGACTTGCCCGGTTTCTGGGCGGGAAGCTGGGCCGCGGTGGCCAAGGAAATGCGTGGGCGGTATCCGCGCCATCCCTGGCCCGATGACCCGGCCGCGGCGGCGGCGACGCTGCGGACGAAAAATGCCGATGCAAGAGCGCGCGGATCGCGGTAAGGGCACGGCCATGTCGACCGCCCGTATCTTTCAGCGCCCGAAGAACGCCATGCAATCGGGCAAGCACCGCACCGACCTGTGGCAGCTCGAGATCCCGTCCGACGATCCCAAGCGCCCCGATCCGCTGACCGGCTGGGCCGGGGGCGCGGACACGCGCGAGCAGGTGAACCTGTTCTTCCCGACGGTGGAGGCGGCGATCGCCTATGCCGAGCGCGAAGGGCTGGCCTATACGGTCATCCCGGCGCCGAAGAAGACGCTGAAGCTGCAGAGCTACGCCGATAATTTCCGCTGATCCGCGGCGCCGCTGAGCTGAGCGGCGCGCGCCGACCGGCCCGTCAGGGGCGATCGGCGCAGCGCCGCCGGATCAATCCTCTTCCGGCTCCGGCTGCGGCGGGTGCAGCCGCACGCGATTGACGCGTCGTTCGTCGGCGTCGAGCACCTCGATCCGCCAGCCGCTGGGGTGGTCGATGCAATCGCCCGGCTCGGGCACATGGCCGGCCAGTGCGGCGGTGAGGCCGCCGATCGTGTCGACGTCATAACCGGCCTTGTCGAAGCGGGCGTCGACCAGCTCGGCGATATCCTCAAGCTCCGCGCGTGCGTCGGCGTCCCACGCGCCGCCATCGGTCGGCACCAGCAGCGCGGCGGGTGCCTCGTCATGCTCGTCCTCGATCTCGCCGACGATCTCCTCAATCAGATCCTCGATCGTCACCAGCCCCTCGGTGCCGGAATATTCGTCTAGAACCACGGCGAGGTGGACGCGCGTCTGGCGCATGTCGGCGAGCAGATCGAGCGCGCCGCGGCTCATCGGGACGTAGAGCGGCTGGCGAATGAGGCCAGTGATGTCATCCGGCCGCGGGCCATCCCCGGCGAGGATCGCGAACACGTCCTTCACATGGACCATGCCGATGATCGTATCGAGCCGCTCGCGATAAACCGGCACGCGGCTGACGCCGGCATCGGCGAAAACGTGGACCAGCTCGTCGAACGGCGTGCGTTCCTCGATCGCGATAATGTCCGCGCGCGGCACGCCGACGTCGCCGGCATCGCGCTCGCTGAAATGCAGCAGGTTGCGCACCATCTGCCGTTCGAGCGGGGTCAGATCGCCCTTCGTCTCGGGACGATCCTCCTCCTCGTGGCGGTCGATCGCCGCCTCGAGCACTTCGCGGAGCGTGGCCTCTTCGGAATCACCAAAGATCAAGGTGCGCAGGCCGCGCCAGATACTGCCTTCGCCAGGCTCGCCGTTTCCGGCGCTACTTCGGTCCTCGGACACTTAGTCCTCTCGTATAATGTAGGGATCGGCGATACCGAGCGAGGCGAGCGCATCACGCTCGATCGCTTCCATCGCGTCCCCTTCATCGTCGTTGATGTGATCATAGCCGAGCAGATGCAAGGTGCCATGCACGATCAGATGGGTCGCATGGTCGGCGACGCTGATCCCCCGTTCGGCGGCTTCGGCGGTGCAGACGCCGTGCGCGAGCACGATGTCGCCCAACAGCACCTCGCCGTCGTCCGAATTCTGGCTGACGGTGTCGATGAGGTCGGATTGCACCATCGGGAAGGACAGGACGTTGGTCGGCTTGTCCTTGCCGCGATATTGATGATTGAGCGCCTGCACCTCCACGTCGGAGGTCAGGCGGATGCTGACCTCCACCGTCGCGGGGGCGGCAAGCAGGGTGCCGTAAGGCGTCGCGCCGACGGCGGCACGCACCGCCGCCAGCGCCAGCGCTTCCCACCGATCCTGAGTCCAGGGGACTTCCTGCGAAAGGGCAATCTCGATCATCGAACCTGTCCGTAGAGCAAAGCGGCGCGTTTGATCAGGCCCAAAAATCCCAATGTGTCAGGCATCGGGCCCTTCATAGGCCTCGACGATGCGGCCGACGATCGGGTGGCGCACCACGTCCGCCGCGCTGAACCGCGCCATCGCGATCCCTTCCACGCCCTCCAGCCGAATGGTGGCGTCGGCCAGCCCGCTCGCCGCGACGCCGCCGGGAAGGTCGGTCTGGTTGGGATCGCCGCAGATCACCATCCGGCTGTTCTGGCCGAAGCGGGTGAGGAACATCTTCATCTGCGCGGGCGTGGTGTTCTGCGCCTCGTCGAGGATGACGAAGGCGTCGGCCAGCGTGCGGCCGCGCATGAAGGCGATCGGTGCGATCTCGATCTCGCCGCTCGCGATGCGCCGTTCGACCTGCTCGGCCGGCAGACAATCGTAGAGCGCGTCGTAGAGCGGGCGCAGATAGGGATCGACCTTCTCCTTCATGTCGCCGGGGAGGAAGCCGAGCCGCTCGCCCGCCTCCACCGCCGGGCGCGACAGGATCAGCCGCTGCACGCTGCCGGTGATGAGCTGCGCCACCGCCTGCGCCACGGCGAGATAGGTCTTGCCGGTGCCGGCGGGGCCGAGCGCGAAGATCATGTCATTGTTGACCAGTTCGCGCATGTAATGCGCCTGCGCCGGGGTGCGCGGCACGATCGTCTTCTTGCGCGTGCGGATCATGATAGGCGGCGCGCCGCCGCCGGGGCCGCCGGCGCTGCCCCGGTCGGCGGCGAAGATGCCGTCGAGCGTCGGTTCGGCCGCCATCGCGATCGCCGCGTCGACGAGGCCGCCGTCGACCTCCTCGCCGCGCTGGATGCGATGGTAGAGATCTTTCAGCACGTCGCGGGCGAGCGCCACCTGTTCGGCCGACCCCTCCAGCCCGACGCGATTGCCGCGTGCGGTGATGTACACGCCGAGCCGGTTTTCGAGCATCACGAGGTTGCGGTCATATTGACCGAACAGGGCGCTGAGCAGCTGGGGACGATCGAACGTCAGTTCGACGCGACTACGCTCGCCCGGCTGGGCGGCTACGGGCTTGCGGCTCATCGGGCTCCTTGGAAGCGGATCATGTCGCCGCAATGTGGCAGCGCGGATCGGCGAGTGTAAGCCCCCCTGTTGCTGATTTCGCGCAACTCGCCAGCAAGTTGGCGCCCGAGGCGGCGATCAGGCGGCGCGGCGATCAGGCGGCGCGGTCGAGCCGGGGGACGGCGATCAGCGAATTGGGACCGGCCTGAGTCAGCGTGACGGTGACGAGATCGCCGATCGCATGATCGCCGGCCAGCAGCACCGACTGAAGCCAGGGCGACTTGCCGAGCATCTGGCCGGGGAACTTGCCCCGCCGTTCGATCAGCACGTCGCAGGTGCGACCGACGCTGGCGGTGTTGAAGGCGTGCTGATCGCGGTTGAGCGCGGCCTGGAGCTGCTGGAGACGATCGGCCATCACCTCTTCGGGCACCTGGCCCGACAGATCGGCCGCCGGCGTGCCAGGGCGCGGGCTGTATTTGAAGCTGAACGCCTGGGCATAGCCGACCGCATCGACCAGGCTGAGCGTGTCGGCGAACTCGGCATCGGTCTCACCGGGGAAACCGACGATGAAGTCGCCCGACAGCGCGATGTCCGGCCGCGCGGCGCGGATGCGGTCGAGCAGGCGAAGGTAGGAATCGCGCGTGTGGCTGCGGTTCATTGCCTTCAGTACGCGATCATTGCCCGCCTGCACCGGCAAATGGAGGAAGGGCATCAGGCTTTCGACGTCGCGATGCGCATCGATCAGCCCCTGCGCCATGTCGTTCGGGTGGCTGGTGGTGTAGCGGATCCGCGCAAGGCCGGGAATCCGGTCCAGCGTGCGGATCAGGTCATGCAGGCCGCGGCCGTCGGCGTCGGTCCAAGCGTTGACGTTCTGCCCCAGCAGCGTGATTTCCCGCGCGCCGGCATCGACCAGTGCCTTTGCCTCGTCGACGATCGCGGCGAACGGGCGGCTGACTTCCGCCCCGCGGGTATAGGGCACGACGCAATAGGTGCAGAATTTGTCGCACCCTTCCTGCACGGTCAGGAAGGCGGCGGGGCCAACCTTGCGCCGCGCAGGCAGCACGCCGAACTTCGATTCGACCGGCATGTCGGTATCGACGCTGGGGGTGCCGGCGGCGGCATCGGCGACCAGGCGGGGCAGGTTGTGATAGGCCTGCGGGCCGACCACCACATCGACCTTGGCGCGGCGGACGATCTCCTCACCCTCGGCCTGGGCGACGCAGCCGGCGACGGCGATCATCGGCGCCTCGGCGCCCTGCAGGCGGCGATCCTTGCGCAGGCGGCCGATGTCCGAAAACACCTTTTCCGTCGCCTTTTCACGGATGTGGCAGGTGTTGAGCACGACCAGATCGGCGTCGGCGGCATCGACCGCGGTCATGCCCTGGCCGGCCATCAGCTCGGCCATCCGCTCGCCATCATAGACGTTCATCTGGCAGCCAAAGGATTTGACGGCGAAGGTCTTGGGCGCGGGCTTCATGGCGCCGGGCCTATAGCGAAGCTGCGGCCTCCACGCCACCGGAGTCCAAATTGGCGGGCTCGACCGTGGGGGAATCCACCCTGGCGGCCTCCATGCCCCCAGCAGCCGCGATCCGCGCGCGCGCTTCGGCGGCGATCGCCTTTCGTCCGCCATGCGCCGCCGGGTCGAACGGGGCGCAGAAGGTCAGCGTCACGGTGAAGCTGCCGCGGCGGCGCAGCACGCGCAGCGCATGGGCGGTGCCGGGTTCATCGCCGACCCAGGCGAGTTCGCGGGTCGCCGCGCCATAATCGATGCGCACCGGCTGGACGAGGACGCCGGGCGGGGGCGGATCGAGCACTGCGAGCAAGGGCGCCTTGAACGGCAGCAGCTGCGTGCCGTCGCCGGTGGTCCCTTCGGGGAAGATGGTGATCGCCCATGCCTCTGCCAGCGCGGCGCGCAGCGTGGCGATCTGCTCGGTCACTGCCATGCGGTCCTCGCGCCGGACGAAGATCGTGCGGTTGAGCGTGCACAGCCAGCCGACCAGCGGGACGGCGCGAAGCTCCGCCTTGGCCACGAACGCGCTGCCGGTGCGGCCGGCGAGGATGGGAATGTCCATCCAGCTGAGGTGATTGGCGACGAAGACGACGTTGCGCCTCAGCGGCGTGCCGACCGTCCGGCGGCGTGCGCCGATGATCCAGCCCAGCGTGCCAAGGTACCAGCGCGGCCAGGGGGAGGGGAGGCGAAGCAATCGCCACAGCAGGTGGATCGGCAGCGCGATCAGCAGCGCTGCGACGATCCCTGCGAGCCGTGCCGCGACTCGGATCAAACGAGGTCGGGCTCGCCAGCGGCGCGGGCGCGCGCCTCGCGGGTACGTTCCGCCTCCGGCACCAGGCGGAAGGCGGCGATCGCGGCGGCGAGCGTGATCGGCACGGTAACGAGGAGCGAGAGCATGCCGATCGACAGGCTGTCGGTCAGCGAGGAAATACGCCCGGCGAGATACGGACCCATCGCGAGGCCGAGCAGGGTCGTGCCGATGAAATAGGTCGCCGTCGCCGCGCCGCGCATCCGTGGCAGAACGAGATCCTGCGTGGTCGCGGCGGAATTGCCCAGGCCCCAGCTGGCGGTGAACTGGCCCAGGAACAGGCAGGCGTAGAGCACGATCGGCGTATCCGTGGTGAAGGCGATGGCGAGGAACGGCGCCGGCACGACCGCGCCCAGCGCGACCATGATGAGCCGCCCGCCGGGATGTTTGGCGCGCAGCTTGTCACCCAGGATGCCGCCGGCGGTGACGCCGAGGAAGCCTGACACGGCGCCAAGGCCGCCCAGGATCAGCCCCGCCTCTGCCGGCGAGATGCCGAGATCGCGCATCGCATAAGGCGCGGCCCAGAAGCCGGCGGCGTAGCTGAGGAAGGCGTTCAGGCCATAAGCGACGACGGTGCACAGGAACGCCGGCGTGCCGATGATCAGCGCAAAGGCCGGCGGATCACGGTGGCGCAGCGCCGTTGCCCAGGAGAAGACGGCATAGCAGCCGATCCCCACCGCCAGCCATTGCGGCAGCGGCTCACCAATGCTGATGAGCGCAAGGATTGCCGCTGCGACGACCGCAAGGCCGATCAGGTTGGTGACGAGCGCACGCGTGCCCAGCCGCGCCGCGCCGATCAGGGTGAAGGGCGGCAGGATCGACATGAGTTCGTTGAAGAATTCGCGGAACGGCGCGGGATGCGGCGGCTGCGCCAGCCCTTCCGACAGGCCGCGCACCGGTTCGCGCAAGGTGGCGATCCAGATGGCGAAGATGATGCCGGGCAGGCCCACGGCGAGGAAGGCGGCCTGCCACCCGGCAAGGCCGAACGGGCCGCCATCGGGATAAGCGGCGTTCCAGTTCTGCACGATCAGCCCGCCGATGAAGAGCGAGATGCCCGCGCCGACATAGATGCCCGCGGAATAGATCGACAGCGCGGTGCCGCGCAGCTTCTTGGGGAAATAGTCGGAGATCAGCGAATAGGCCGACGGGCTGGCCGTCGCCTCGCCGATGCCGACGCCGATGCGCGCGACGGCGAGCTGCGTCCCGTTCTTCGACAGGCCCGACAGCGCCGTCATCGTCGACCAGAGCGCGAGGCCGACGCTGATCAGCCGGACGCGGTGCCAGCTGTCCGCCAGCCGCCCCAGCGGGATGCCGAACAGCGCGTAGAAGACGCCGAAGGCGGTGCCGTAGAGGAAGCCGAGATCCTCGTCGCGCAGGTTCAGGTCGCGCTTGATATCCTCCGCCAGGATCGAGATCACCTGCCGGTCGATGAAGTTCAGGATGTAGACAACGAACAGAATGGCCAGGACGTACCAGGCATAGCCAGTGGCGCGATATTCACCATCCGTCTCGGTTTGCATCCTGCCCCCGTGTGATGTTCTTGGATCGTTGCGAGAGGCCTAACAGACGTTCATTCGAGGGGCCAGCGCGCGATTGGTTCATAGGCCGCGCCGGCATGGCCGAGGTGGCTTTCGTACAGGATGAGGTGCGTGAGCGCGAAGGGTTGGCTGGACAGCGCCGCGTGCCGCGCGAGCCAGGCGGCGACCTCCGCCTCCGCGCCGGCGCCACGGCTGAGCCGGGCGAGCGTGATGTGTGGCAGAAACGCGCGATGTTCCGGCTCCAGCCCGACGCGGATCATCGCCTGGTCGACTTTGCGGTGGAGCGCGGCGAGCGCGTCGTGCGGCGTGACGCCGGCCCAGAGTGCGCCGGTCTGCCCGCGCTGATCGAACCGGCCGACTCCCGACAGGGCGACGGTGGGCGCGGGCGCGCTGAGCGAGGACAAGGCGAGCGCCACGTCCTCCGCCACCGGGCGGTGCACCGATCCGATGAAGCGCACGGTGAGGTGCAGTTGCTCGTCATCCTGCCAGCGCGCGGGCGCCACGCCGTCCATCACATCGGTCAGCGTGTCGCGGATGGCGGGGGGCGGGCGAAGCGCCACGAACAGGCGGTGCATGGATCGTTTCCCTGTAATCTAAAGGGCTCAGGCGACGATGTGACGACGGGCGGGGAGCGGGCGAATGTGACGAACTGTTGCTAGGGGCGGCCAAACTTGAACTTTGCGTCCTCGCACGCAATATTCCGTGGGTATCCGGCCCTTTTGCCGGACGAAGGAGCATATACGAAATGGCCAACTGGTCCGACCCCCGTCCGACCGCGAGCGCGTTCGGCGCGAGCGTACCGGGCACCCGTGGAACGACGTATGATGCGGGTCTCCGCAAGTACATGCTGTCGGTCTACAATTACATGGCTTCGGGCGTCCTGCTGACGGGCATCGTCGCGCTGCTGTTCGCCAGCGGCGGGCGCGAAAGCCTGGCGGCGCAGGTGTTCCTGACCCCGGGGCCGCTGAAATATATCATCATGTTCTCGCCGCTGGCGTTCGTGATGGTGCTGAGCTTTGGCATCAACCGTCTGTCGACCGGCACCGCCCAGCTGCTGTTCTGGGCGTTCGCAGGCATCATGGGCCTGTCGATGTCGACGATCTTCCTCGTCTACACCGGCTCCTCGATCGCCACGACGTTCTTCGCGACCGCGGTCGCCTTCCTGTCGCTGAGCATCTACGGCTATACGACGAAGCGTAACCTGCAGGCGTTCGGCACGTTCCTGATCATGGGCGTCGTCGGCCTGATCGTCGCCTCGCTGCTGAACCTGTGGATGCAGAGCTCGGCGCTTCAGATGGGCATCAGCGCGATTGGCGTGCTGCTGTTCGCTGGCCTGACCGCCTATGACACGCAGCGCATCAAGGAGATGTACGCTCACGTCGCCGGCACCGACATGATGGGCAAGGCCGTGATCATGGGCGCGCTGTCGCTCTACCTCGACTTCATCAACATGTTCCAGTTCCTGCTCTCGTTCCTGGGCAACCGCGAATAAGCGAGCAGCATCCGGATCAACCGGGGCCCGGCGGGGAAACCTGCCGGGCCCTTTTCTTTTGTCCGCTTCCCGGCCGGCCCGACGGGACATGAGGGGGAATGGCCTGATGCGCCTGTCGATCGATGTCCACCTGGATTATGGCTTTGCCGAGCCGGCCGACGTGCTGCTGCAGATCGAGGCGGCGGCGATGCCGGATCAGTGGATCGAGACGGAATCCCTGGTCATCCGGTCCGACCATCCGATCCGTGCGGTGCCGGGCGAGGCGGGGATCGGCCAACGCTGCTGGGCACGGGGCGAGGGGCGGCTGGTGGCGGATTATCACGCCATCGTCGCAATCGACCGGCCGGGTATCGAATTGGCGGCGCTGCCGGAAACGATGGTTCGTGCGCTGCCGGCCGAAACGGTTCGCTACCTGCTGCCCAGCCGCTACGTCGAGTCCGACCGGTTCGAGCATTTCGTGCGCGGGCAATTCGCCGGCCTGCGCGGCGGCGCGGTGGCCGCGGCCCTGACCGACTGGGTACGCGAGAATCTCACATACAGCGGGGCGGTGAGCCACGGGCACAGCAGTGCGCTGACCACCTTTGCCGAGCGGCGCGGCGTGTGCCGCGATTATGCGCATCTGCTGGTGGCACTGGCGCGTGCAGCCGAGATCCCGGCGCGCTGCGTCGGCGCCTATGCGCCCGGCGTCGACCCGCCCGATTTTCATGCGGTCGCCGAACTGTGGCTCGACGGGGCGTGGCGGCTGGTCGACCCGACGGGCATGGCGAGTTGCGACGATCTGGCGCGTGTCGCCGTGGGGCTGGATGCGACCGAGATCGCCTTCATGACCATTTTTGGCGTGGCGACGCTGCAGCGGCAGACGGTCTGTGTGCGCCGGATCGACGATGTCGCCGGGCGATGATGCTGCGGGAACAGCCTAGACAAATTGTTCGTTGATGATGGGTAACGAAGGAGAGTTCGATGCCCACGCAGCAGCCACCGTCACAGGATGCCGGTCGCGACGAGTCGATTGCCGAGCGTTTGGACAAGGATCCCAAGAACAAGGACGCGCAGCTTGACGCGGGTCTCGATGAGTCGATGGACGCTTCCGACCCGCCCTCTTCGACGCAGCCGGGCAGCGGCGATCCCGCCAAGTCGTCGGGATATGATGAGGAAGCCGAGCGGCGGCGCGACGCCTGATTGTTGCGGCAAAGCCGCACTGATCGTCATTCCGTAACAAGAGTGACTCAGTTCGTCGCATCGCTTGTTGCAGTGCGTCATTGGCCATGATCGTATCGCCTTGTGGTCGCGCGGGGCGGATCCTCCCACCCCGCCGATCGCAACAACATGTGCGGGGTGGCTAGCGATGGGCGCGATGATGAGGCCGGCGGAAGGCGCAATGACGCTGGCGGAGATGAAGGAGTTTGCGGGCTTCGGCGCGTCGACCCAGCGCTACATCCGCCGCAGCCTCGACATCGGCCTTGACCGTGAGGATGCGCTGGCCCGCTGGTCGCGAGACGTGGTCGAGGCGGCGAGCATCCGGGCGCAGGCACGCTATTATCGCCGCCTGCCGGAGATTCGCGCGATGATCCCGCAGGACAGCGGCATCGATGCGATCGAGCCGTTCCTGGCGCCGCTGATCGCGGTCAGCGCCTTTGACCTGGGGCAGGGGCGGATCACCAGCTTTTCCGCCTATCGGTTCCTGTACGAGCGGCTGATCGGCGCGTCGGCGCGGCCATGGCTGCCAGGCGCCTTCTGTTCGGCCGCGGCCCTGCCGCACCTCCATCCTGCGCTGCGCCGTGACCTGCTGCAATCGATCAGCGAGGCGGCGGCCACGGCATCGGGCTGGTCGGCGCGGCCGCCGGCGTTCTTCCCCTATTGGGTGGAGAAGGTGGAGAGCCCCGCGATTCCGTATTGAGGCTTGCTGCGCCGGCGCGCGCCGGTGTCAGCGGCAGGAGCGCCAGCTCATCGATCCGCGGTTCGCCTGATCGAGGTGGAAGTGATCGCGGTGGGCGGCATTATAGTCAGGCGACAGGACGGTGGCGAAGAGCTTGCACGCGCCATCGCGCACGTCGCGCAGGAACGCGGCCTTGGCGCCGCCATCCTTCCAGTCGTCGAGCACGCTGATCCGACTGCCATCGGCGAGGCGGAAGCCGGCGATGTCGACCGCGTTGGCGGTGGCGTGCTGGCTGTAATCGCCGCTGCTGCGGCCGTAGAGGCGGCGGCAATTGTAGCTGCCGAGATGGTCGATCCGCGTCACGCGCATCCGCAGGTGCCGTTCGGCGGCGGGCTGCACCACCTCCCATTGCCATAGCGCCAGCGCGGCGGCGACCGGGCAGGAGATGCCCAGCCCGGCGGGTGTGAAGGGGGTGATGCGCGGCTCGTCCGCAGCGAAGCGCAGGGCATTGTCATAGCCGCAATTGTCGCCCTCGCGCAGCGGCGCCAGCACCGTATAGGTGACGCCCGCACGGTCGAGCAGCGACTGGCAGCGCGGAAAATCCTCCCCCAGCGCGACCAGCTTGCGCCCGGTGAACAGCCCGGGCGGCTGCGCCAGGTCGAGCGGCGCCCAGGGTGTATCCTGCGGATGCCGCTGCGCCCAACCATAGGCCAGCAGCGCCAGCAGGCCGACGACGGCCAGCGCAACGATGACGCGCAGCGTGCGCCGCACGCGCCGCGCGGCACGATCCCGCTTGCGCATCAACCGCGCATCGCGCTCGCGATCACCTCGGACGTGATGGGGTAGCCGGCGTCGTCGGGGATGCACAGATGCTCTTCCCCGTCGCGCGTTTCGGACCAGGGCGTGACCGTACGGATCGGCGTATCGTTGGCGTGCGCGGCCGCATCGGCGAAGCTGGTGAATTGCGCCAGCCGTTCCAGGTTGCGGCGGGTGGGGAAGATCACCTCCAGCTTGCCCGCATCGGCATCGTCGAGCACCTGCTGCGCGGTTGCCCAGACCAGCCGGACGTTTTCGGTGTGGTCGACGGTCGCCCGCGGTGCATTCTCCGGCAGCTGCGCCAGATAGAAACGCGTGTCGAAGATGCGCATGTTGCGGTGCGCGGGGCGCCAGCGCGCCCAGGGCACCAGCTGATCGAGGTCGAGCGTCATGCCGGCAGCGGCGAGCGCCTCGGCAAAGGAATCGCCGGCGTGCAGCGCGGCGCGCATCCGCACCAGTTGCTCTGCGGTCGGCAGCGCGGACAGGCCGATCGGCAATCCGGCTTCCTCGATCGTTTCGCGAATGGCGGCGATCCGCGCCGCCGCTTCCTCGCCGCCGCCGTGAAGCGCCGCCATCGCATGGTCGCCCGGGTCGATCCGACCGCCGGGGAACACCATCGCGCCGCCGGCGAAGACCATCGCCTTCGCCCGTTCCACCATCAGCAATTCGGGCGGGCCGTCGACGGCATCGCGGAAGATGATCAGGGTTGCGGCGGGAATCGCTTCAGGCAGATCGTCACTCATACGACCGACTTAACGATGCTTGCGCCAGAAAGTCACGCGCGCGGGTGCACGAATTGACTCTGACGGTGCTGCGATGATCGCGCGCGGGTGAGTGGGAGAGGGTGCCGACGGTCGGCGCGATGCCACGCAGCGGCATGATCGGGTGGTGGTGGAGCCGAGGGGAATCGAACCCCTGACCTCTGCAGTGCGATTGCAGCGCTCTCCCATCTGAGCTACGGCCCCGCCCGGTCCCGGCACAGCCGGGAGCGACGCCCTTAGCTCGCAATCCGGGGCGATGCAACGGCTTCTCGCCCCGTCCTGAAACGTCGCCATCGGTGACCAGAGCCGCCTTCACGACGGGTACCTTGATGCGCCTGCGTAACGACAGGAACATATCCCGGTGTCGTTGCTTGGTTTTGTAGCGCGACCGGGCCGCAGAACCCCCGGCGCCGTCCGACAGGCAAGGAGTTTCTGGCATGGTTTACGATCGAAACGGGCGCGGTGATCCAGCCGGCCGTGAACAGGACTATGGCCGCGATTATGGCTCAGGCCGTGACTATACATATTCCAGCGCGCGCGACTACGCGGCCGCGGGGCGCCTTGGGCGCGGCGGCGGTGGCAGCACGCGCCGCGACCGCGACGATGACAGCCGCGACTATGTGCGCGATTTCGTGCCTTATGGTGAGCGCGACTATGGCCATGAGGGCTATAGCCAGCGCGACCGGCGCTACGCCAGCTACGACGATGACAACAGCACCCGCGACTGGGGCGATGGCCGCCGCATGAGCCGCGACGGCGACTATTATGGTGCTGGCGAGCGATATGGCCGGTCGACGTACGGTCAGTCGCGCGACAGCCGCTGGGATCGTGGGCAGCAGGGCTATGGCGCCGGCTCAGGCTATGGATCGTGGCAGGGCCGCGACGACTATCGTGGCGGCGGACAGGGACGCGGTTGGGGCCGCGACCATGACGAGCATCGCCGGCACGAGCATCAGGGCCGCGGGCGCCATCGTCACGGCGGCGGCTACGCCGGAATGCCGCAGGGCTATGATTATGACGAGCGCGGTTTCTTCGCCCGCGCCGGGGACGAGGTGCGTTCCTGGTTCGGCGACGAGGAGGCGGAGCGCCGCCGCGAAGAAGACATGCGCCTCGACGAGCGGGACTATGGTGATCGCTACGGCAGCCACCGCGACAGCGATTATGGCTCGTGGCGCCGCTCGCAGATTGCTTCGCTCGACCGCGATTATGACGAATATCGCCGCGAGAACCGGAGCAAGTTCGAGAATGAATTCTCCAGCTGGCGCACCAACCGCCAGACGCAGCGCGATTCGCTGAACAAGGTGACCGAGCATATGGAGGTCGTCGGCATGGACGGCAGCCATGTCGGCACGGTCGACAAGGTGCGCGGTGACCGCATCCTGCTGACCAAGAACGACGCCGATGCCGAAGGGCGCCACCATTCGATCCCGTCGAGCTGGCTGGCGACCGTCGATACCAAGGTCACGCTGACCAAGACCGCCGACGAAGCCAAGAAGCACTGGCGTGACGAGGAAAACAGCTCGGCGCTGTTCGGCTATGGCGATCGCACCGGCGACCAGAACCGCGACAAGACGCGGACCGATGGCAAGGACGAGGGACGCACGTCGCTCGATCGGAGCTTTTCGGGCACGTATTGATTGAGCTAGCTGCCGGCCGTTCCCCCTCTGCGGTCGGCACTAGGGAGCCCGGGCATCGTGCCCGGGCTCTTTGCGTCTGGGCGCCGTGCCGCGTGGGCTTTTTGCCTGGAAGCCGGGGCTCATGCATAACCCGGGCGCAAGAACCGAAACTGGGAGATGATGATGCCACGCGCCTGGACCTTGCGAGCGCGCCCGTCGGGCATGCCGCAACACAGCGACTTCGAACTGATCGAACAGCCCTCCGCCCCGCTGGGCGAGAATGAAGTGCGGATCGCCAACCGCTGGCTGTCGGTCGATCCCTATATGCGCGGCCGGATGAACGACGTGAAAAGCTACGTCCCGCCGTTTGCCTTGGGTGAGCCCATGCAGGGCGGGGCGATCGGCGAGGTGGTGGAGAGCCGCGCCGCCGACCTTCCCGTCGGCACCAAGGTGCAGCACATGCTGGGCTGGCGCGAGGAAGCCGTGCTGCCGGCTGCGCAGGTGCAGAAGCTGCCGCCGATCGACGTGCCGGAGGAAGCGTTCCTGGGGCAGCTCGGCATGCCGGGCATGACCGCCTATTTCGGCCTGCTCGATGTCGCGCAGGCAAAGGAAGGCGAGGTCGTGTTCGTTTCCGCCGCCGCCGGCGCGGTGGGATCGACGGTGGTGCAGATCGCCAAGGCCAAGGGGATGACCGTCATCGGTTCGGCCGGGGGCGCGGCCAAGGCGGAATGGGTGAAGTCGCTCGGCGCCGACAAGGTGATCGATTACAAGGCGGGCAATGTCGTGCAGGCCCTGGCCGATGCGGCACCCGAGGGGATCGACGTCTATTTCGACAATGTCGGCGGCGATCATCTGGACGCGGCGCTGCTGGCGGCGCGGCTCCACGCGCGTTTCGCGATCTGCGGGATGATCGACATCTACAATGACGGCAAGCCGCAGTCGCTGAAGTATCTGGCCAAGGTGATCGGCGCGCGGATCACCATCAAGGGCTTCCTTGTCGGCGACCATCTGGCGCGGGTGGCGGATTTCTACGCCGACATGGGCCGCTGGCAGGCGGAAGGGCGCTTGCGCCGCGAAGAGACGGTGTTCGACGGGATCGAGGCGACACCCGACGCCTTCCTCGGCCTGTTCACCGGCGGTAATACCGGCAAGATGCTGGTGAAGCTCTGATCTAGCGCGCTGCGCCGCTGGCCTGATCGGTCGGCGGCGCGGGTATCACAGGCGGCGGCGTCCGGTTCGGACGGCCGCCGCTTTTTCATGCGCCCCGCGTCAGATCGCGCCGCTGAACGTGTCGCACACGGCGGGGTCGCCGCTCTGCAGCCCGCGCTGCAGCCATGTCTGGCGCTGCGCCGAGGTGCCGTGGGTGAAGCTTTCGGGCGCGACGCGGCCCGTCGCCTCGCGCTGCAGCGTGTCGTCGCCGATCGCCTCGGCAGCGCGCATCCCTTCTGCCACGTCGCCCGGATCCATGCGGTTGCGGTTCTGCGCCGCCCAGACACCGGCGTAGCAATCGGCCTGCAATTCCAGCCGGACCGACAGCGCATTGCCCTCCGCCTCGCTGGCGCGCGCCTGCAGGCGGCGAACCTGGTCGGAGGTGCCGGTCAGCGTCTGGATATGGTGGCCGAATTCGTGCGCCATGACGTAATATTGCGCGAAATCACCGGCCGCGCGGAACCGCTGCTCCAGCTCGTTGAAGAAGCCGGTGTCGATATAGATGCCCTGGTCCGACGGGCAGTAGAACGGGCCCATGGCCGACATCGCCGCGCCGCAGCCCGACTGGCCGCGGCCGCTGTAGAATACCAGCTTGGGCGCCTGGAACGGAGCGCCGGACTGCGCGAACAATTGCTCCCAGGTGTTTTCGGCCGAGGAGAAGGCGTTGCAGGTCGCGCGCGTTACCGCATCGACCGAGCAGGCCGCCGCCGCCCCGCCGCCCGCGCCCGCGCCCGCGGGTGCATTGCCACGCGACACCTGGGTGTGCGGCGCGCTGCCGGTGCCGCCACCGCTCAGCAGCCCGCCAAGATTGCCGAGCCCGCCGAACACCGCAAAGACGATCAGCAGGACGACGATGCCGCCACAGCCGAACCGGCTGCCGACCAGTGGGAGCAGGCCGAGCAGCAGCCCGCCCCCGCCGCCACCGCCGAAGCTCTGGCCCCGCTGATCCTCGACGTTGATGTCCCTGTCGAAATCGTCGAGCCGCATCGCGGTGCCCCCTGGTTGGTGTCTTTGATGATCTTGCTACCGGTGCGGCATGAATGCGCGAGAGGGATCGGCGGTTGCAAGCCGCCCGCTTGATGCCCGACGCCGCGCGGCGCATGGCGATGGTCCCGGCCATGCACAGGAGGTGCCCCATGTTGCTCAAGGGAAAGACGGCGCTGATCACCGGATCAACCTCCGGCATCGGGCTTGCCTATGCGCGCGCGTTCGCCGCCGAGGGCGCGGCGGTCATGCTGAACGGTTTTGGCGCGCCGGATGCGATTGCCGACATATGCCGCACGCTCAGCGGCTTGAGCGGGGCGGAGGCGCTACACGATGGCGCCGACATGACCGATCCTGCCGCGATCGCCGCGATGGTCGCGCGCTGCCATGCCGACCTCGGCGGGCCCGATGTGGTCGTCAACAATGCCGGGGTCCAGCATGTTGCGCCGATTGCCGATTTCCCGGTCGACCGCTGGGACGCGATCCTCGCGATCAACCTGTCGAGCGCCTTTCATGTCATGCGCGCGAGCGTGCCGCTGATGCGGGGGGCGGGATGGGGGCGGATCATCTCCACCGCATCGGCGCACAGTCTGGTCGCGAGCCCCAACAAGGCGGCCTATGTCGCTGCCAAGCACGGGCTGGTCGGGCTGACCAAGACGGTGGCGCTGGAAACCGCGACCGACGGCATCACCGTCAATTGCATCTCGCCCGGCTATGTCTGGACGCCGCTGGTGGAAAACCAGATCCCCGACACGATGGCGGCGCGCGGCCTGACGCGCGAGCAGGTGATCAATGACGTGCTGCTGGCCGCCCAGCCGACCAAGGCGTTCGTCACGCCTGAACAGGTGGCGGCAATGGCGGTGTTCCTGTGCCGCGAGGAGGCCGCGTCGATCACCGGCGCCAACCTGTCGATGGACGGTGGCTGGACCGCGGCGTGATCAGGCACTAGCCCCTTGGCCGAACAGGGAAAGGTCTCAGCGATGAAGCGGGCGGTGGTCGCGCTGATGACGGCGGCGACGCTGGCAGGGTGCGGCGGACGGCGGGAGCCGGAGACGGTAGCGGGCGCGCGTGCCCCGGTCGCAGACTGGCGCCGGGTGGCGACATTGTCCGATCGCGATCGCCTGCGCACGTGGCGCACCGTCTGGCTCGACGCGCTGGGCCGCGCACGGGCGAGCGGCGCCACGCGCGAGATCGACGCGCAGGGCGCCTTGTTCAATCCCGACCATGGACTTCCCGACCCTATTCCCCCCGCGGGCGATTACCGCTGCCGCGTCTTCAAGCTGGGCGCAAAGGCCAAGGGCGGGCGCGATTATGTCGCCTATCCCGCCTATACCTGCCGGGTCAGCGGGGAGGGGCCGGTGCGGATGTTCGAAAAGACCGCCGGGTCACAGCGCCCGGCCGGGCGGATCTTCCTGCTGCGCGCCGCGCGGGCAGTGTTCCTGGGTACGCTGGCGATCGGCGACGAGGCGCGCTGGCTGCCCTACGGACGCGACAGCGCGCGCGACATGGCGGGCTTCGTCGACCGGATCAGTGACGATCGCTGGCGCATCGCGCTGCCGCAGCCGGCGTTCGATTCGACGCTCGATATCATCGAACTCGTCCCCGCGCGCTGAGCGGGGCGGGGGCGGATCAGCCGACCGGAACCGGTGCTGGTGGCGGGGCGCTGACCTCAATTGCCGCCGCAGGCGCTGCAACCGCGGCATTCGCGCCGGCGGCAGGTGCGGGTGATTGCGCGTCGAGCGACGCCAGATATTCCTTTCCATGGCGGTCGATCAGCGTGACCTGCGCCGCATTCGCCTTCGCCACCGCCTTCAGGAAGGAGCGAGGCTTCTTCATCAGGTCCGGGAAATCGAGCGTGACGAGACCCGCCCGGCGCGCTGCTTCCTGCGCGAAATGCACGCAATTGCGGCTGTTCATCCGGTAGGTGCCATCGCCCTTCTTGTCGTCCCACTCATCGACCAGCCGCAGAATGGAGGCATATTGTGCGTCGGTGAGGACGAGCGAAAATTGCGCGTCGCTCCCCTCCATGTAGCTGCGCTTGGCGACATCGATCCGCCCGCCCACTGGGCCGAAGAGGATGGCGGGGGTCACCGCCTTGGGCGTGAAGCCGTAATTGAGGTCGACCGGCTCGCCACCCGCCTCTGGCGTGCCCCGCAGGGTGAAGAAGGCGTGGGGGAAATGATTGCCGAACTCATGGCTCCAGAAGGTGATGACCACCTGGGCGTGGGCCGGCAGTGCTGCGAGCGAGAGCAGCAGGGCGAGGGCGGCGGCAGCGACGCGCTTCATGACGCCGAGTGTGTCATTCCACGGGGGCAGGCTCAAGCGGGAAGCGTGCCGGTCACCGCTTCATCGCCGTAACCTGCCGCAAGGCCCGACGCGGAAATGCCCGCCGGTGACGAGCACCGACGGGCATCCTTCCTCCCCAGGAACTTGGTGGCCGGGTGGCGCCGCGGCGAAGCCGCGTCGTCGACCGCGCCTGAGCGGCGCCGCCGGCCAGGCTTGCGCGAGGTGAGGGCAGCAAGGCTGCCCTTGCCCGCGCTACGCCGCGAACTGGTTCATCGTGTTGTGGACGCCGCCGGCCTTCAGCGCGGCCTCGCCGGCGAAATATTCCTTGTGATCGTCGCCGATGTCGCTGCCCGACATGTTCTGGTGCTTCACGCAGGCGATCCCTTCGCGGATTTCCTTCCGCTGCACGCCCTTGACGTAGCCGAGCATCCCCGCCTCGCCGAAATATTCCTTGGCGAGATTGTCGGTCGAGAGTGCCGCGGTGTGATAGGTCGGCAGCGTGATGAGGTGGTGGAAGATGCCGGCCCGCGCCGCCGCATCCTTCTGGAAGGTGCGGATCCGCTCGTCGGCCTCTGCCGCCAGGTCGCTGTCGTCATAATCGACGCTCATCAGCTTCGCCCGGTCATAGGCGGAGACATCCTTGCCGGCCTCGACCCAGGCGTCGAACACCTGCTGGCGGAAGTTCAGCGTCCAGTTGAAGCTGGGGCTGTTGTTATAGACCAGCTTCGCATTGGGAACGACTTCGCGGATGCGATCGACCATCGACGCGATCTGCTCGATGTGCGGCTTCTCCGTCTCGATCCACAACAGGTCGGCGCCATTCTGCAGCGACGTGATGCAATCCAGCACGCAGCGGTCGGCACCGGTCCCTTCGCGGAACTGGAACAGGTTCGACGGCAGGCGCTTCGGGCGCATCAGCTTGCCGTCACGCTCGATCACGACATCGCCGCGCAGCGTCGACAGGTCGGTGACTTCCTCGCAATCGAGGAAGGCATTGTACTGGTCGCCGATGTCGCCCTTCTCCTTCGAGAAGGCGATCTGCTTGGTGAGGCCGGCGCCGAGCGAGTCGGTGCGGGTCACGATGATGCCGTCATCGACGCCAAGCTCGAGGAAGGCGTAGCGGCAGGCGCGGACCTTCGCGAGGAAGTCCTCGTGCGGCACGGTGACCTTGCCGTCCTGGTGGCCGCACTGCTTTTCGTCCGAGACCTGGTTCTCGATCTGCAGCGCGCAGGCGCCCGCCTCGATCATCTTCTTGGCCAGCAGATACGTCGCCTCGGCATTGCCGAAGCCGGCGTCGATGTCGGCGATGATCGGCACGACGTGCGTCTCGTAATTGTCGATCGCCTGCGTCAGCCGCTGCGCCTCAATCTCGTTGCCCGTCTCGCGTGCCTTGTCGAGATCGCGGAACATCATGCCCAGTTCGCGGGCATCGGCCTGCTTCAGGAAGGTGTAGAGTTCCTCGATCAGCGCGGGAACGCTGGTCTTTTCGTGCATCGACTGGTCGGGCAGTGGGCCGAACTCGCTGCGCAGCGCGGCGACCATCCAGCCGGACAGGTAGAGATACCGCCCCTTGGTGGTGCCGAAATGCTTCTTGATCGAGATGAGCTTCTGCTGCCCGATGAAGCCGTGCCAGCAGCCCAGCGACTGGGTGTAATTGGCCGGATCGGCGTCATAGGCGGCCATGTCGCGGCGCATGATGCCGGCGGTGTAGCGCGCAATGTCGAGGCCGGTGCGGAACCGGTTCTGCAGCCGCATCCGCGCCACGGATTCAGCGTCGATCCCGTCCCACGTGCCATTATAGCTGGCAACGAGCTGGCCGATCTGACTGGTCTGTTCCTGGTAGGTCATCATTGTTCCTGTCGCGGATGGTGGCACGCGGGACCGGTCCCGCACGATTGGATCAGGCGGGTTCGCGGTCAGCCGAGGCGGCCGAGGCGATGGTACAGGTTGGAGAATTTGGCCGAGCGGGGTTCGTCGGCGATCTTCTTGATATACTCGCCGATCGCTTCCTTCATGAGGCCGAAGTCCTCGGTCGAGAAAACGGCGCGGCTGCGCTGCGGGGTAGCGTCCATGGTCGTTCCTCCTGTGTGAATGCTTACAACTGCGATCATAAGAACAGCATGGAGCGGATATTCACAACGCGGCGCTCTGATGATTCGGTGTCATCGGGTCGGACAAGCGGCAGACATCATCTGTATTGCTGTAAAGAATTGACAGAATAACTCGGCTCGGTCAGCGTGGCGGGATGGCTGAGCGAAAGTTGATGGCGGGGCATGTGGTGCGGCGGCTGCGGCGGCAGCAGGCGCTGAGTCAGGCGGCGATGGCCGAGATGCTGGCGATCAGCCCCAGCTACCTCAATCTGGTCGAGCGCAACCAGCGCCCGGTATCAGCGACCCTGCTGGTGAAACTGGCGGAGACGTTCGATTTCGATCCGCGCGCATTGACCGCGGCCGAGCCGGGCGGTGGGCGGGACGCAATGCGGCGGCGGCTCGCCGACCCGATGTTCGCCGACCTTGAGATCGATCGCAACGAGCTGGAGGAATGGCTCGCCGCGGCGCCGGGCGGGGCGGAGGCATTCGCGCGCGCCTTCGACCGCGCGGGGCAGGGGGCAGCAACGGCGGCGCCCAGCGATGATCCGGTGGCGCTGGTACGGCGGGAGATCGGCCGGTGGCGCAACCATTTCCCCGATCTGGACGCAGCGGCGGAGGCGCTGGCCGACGAGCTGCGGCTCGGCGCGGGCGACCTGTATGGCGCGATCGCCGAGCGGCTGCGGGTGAAGCACAGCCTCGCCATCCGCATCCTGCCGGTCGATGTGATGCCCGACGTGCTGCGGCGGCTGGACCTTCATGCGCGCCAGCTTCAGCTGTCCGAATTGCTCGATCCGGCGAGCCGCACCTTTGCCGCGGCGTTCCAGCTGGCGCTGATCGAATCTCGGGCTGAAATCGACGCGCTGGTGGCGGGCGCCGGCTTCGGCCAGATCGCCGCCGATCGCCTGTTCCGCCGCCATCTCGCCAGCTATTTCGCCGCAGCGGTGATGATGCCCTATGCCCGCTTCCTGCGCGCCTGCGAGGCGACTGGATACGATATCGAGCTGCTGCAGCGCCGCTTTGGTGCCGGGTTCGAGCATGTCGCACACCGGTTGACGACGCTTCAGCGGGTCGGCGCGCGGGGGCTGCCCTTCTTCATGATCCGCGTCGACCGGGCGGGGCAGTCATCGAAACGCTATGCCGGGGCGAGCGGCGCGGCGCTGGTCGAGGCGGAGGGGCGCTGCCCCTTGTGGCATTTGCACCATGCGTTCGATCGGCCGGGGCACCTCGCGGTTCAGTTGGTCGAACTGGAGGATGGCGAGCGCTGGCTTACGATGGCGCGCACGGTGACGCCGCAGGGGCAGCGATACGGACTGGTTTCGGCCGAATTTGCGGTCGGCATCGGTGTGGCGGCGGAACATGCCGGGACGCTGGCGGTCGCTCGCGGCTTCGACCTTGCCGGCGTGGCGATGCCGATCGGGCTGGGGTGCCGCCAGTGTTTCCGCCAGGAATGTCCACAGCGTGCCGCCGCACCGGCGGGCCGCGCGCTGACCATCAACGAGCGGGAGCGGCGGATCACCGCGCTGACCTTTGCCGGGGATTGATCGGCGACGCCGCGGCTCAGGCAGCCTTTACCGCCTGTCCAATCTCCAGCGCCTCACCGCGGGTGATGATGACCTTGTCGCCCAGCTTCGCCGTCTCGAACAGTTTCTTCGCGAAGGGCTTGGGCACGCCGATGCAACCGTGCGTCATATAACCGTCAGCCACCTCGCTGGCGTGCACCGCGATCCCATCATTGGTCAGGCGAAGCATGTACGGCATCGGCGCGTGATAAATGTTGGAAACGTGATCCTTGCTCTTCTGCGTGATCGGATAGACGCCGAGCGGGGTCGGCTTCGAATCGGCGCCGAACAGGATCGCCGCCGCGCCAATCTCATGCCCGTCGCGAAAGACGCTGAGCACCTGCGCGGCAAGATCGACGGTGATGATGAGCGTGCCCGTCGCCGGGGCGGCGCTTTCGTCCCAATGATGGTCGCCCATCTTCATCGGCCCTTCGATAGGCAGGATCGACTTGATCGTATAGGCCGCGTCCTGCGCCGCGGCGGGCGGCTTGGACACAGGCGTCGTTTCGGCAACGGCGGGCCGGGCAGGGGGAATGATCTGGCTGGCGAGCACGCGTGGCGGCGGCGGACGGGTGGCGGCAAAGGCCACCGAGCCGGCAGCGATCGCTAGGGCGAGCAGCACGAGTCGGAGTGGCGAAAGCATGGTCATCCGATAGCATGAAGGCATTGCGGCGCACTGACGCGATCTGGTTAACGCCGCTTTGCCTCCCTCTTACCCCTGAGGTCGCGCCTCAGGCGCCGGCGTTGGTCAGCCGATCGAGTTGGTCCGCCGACAGCTTGAGCGTCATGGCCGGCAGCAGATCCTCGACCTGCGCGACGCTGGTCGCGCTGGCGATTGGCGCGGTGACGCCCTCCTGGGCGATCAGCCAGGCGAGCGAGATCTGCGCCAGCGTTGCGCCGGTTTCCGCGGCGACACTGTCGAGCGCGTCGAGCACGGCCTTGCCCTTACCCTCCAGCAGATCGCCCATCCGGCCGCCGCGCACACTCTTCGACAGGTCGTCGCGGGTGCGGTACTTGCCGGTGAGGAAGCCGGAGGCGAGGCCGTAATAGGGCACCACGCCGACATTCTGCTCGACGCAATAATCCTGAAGCTCGCCCTCGAACTTGGTCCGGCTGACGAGATTATATTCGGGCTGAAGCACGTCGTAGCGCGGCAGTCCCGCGGCGCGCGCGGCCTCATTGGCGGATTTCAGCCGCATCGCGCTGAAGTTGGACGCGCCGAGCACGCGGACCTTGCCGGCCTTCACCAAGGCGGCGAACGCCTCCAGCGCGGCCTCCTGCGGCGTGTCCTCGTCATCCTGATGCGCGAAATACAGGTCGATCCGATCGGTGCCGAGCCGCTTCAGCGATGCCTCGCACGCCGCCGCGATCCGTGCCGGTGCCAGCTTCTTGCCGCCGTCGCCCGGCAACATGCCGACCTTGGTCGCGATCAACACCGCGTCGCGCTTGCCCGACGCCTTCAGCCATTCGCCGATCATCGTCTCGGATTCGCCGCCTTTGTGGCCGGGAACCCAGGCGGAATAGACGTCGGCGGTGTCGATCATCGTGCCGCCGCCGGCAACAAAGGCGTCGAGCACGGCGAAGCTCGCGTCGCGATCGGCCGTCCAGCCGAATACGTTGCCGCCCAGCACCAGCGGCGCGATCTGCAGGTCGGAGGAGCCGAGGCGTGTCTTCACTGAACATTCCCGTCGGTAGGGGCGACCTCATCGAGCCGGATGCTGTTCGCCTCCAGCATGGCCGCCGCCTCGTTCAACTGCTGCTCCTCCTCGGCCGTGACCGCGCCCGGTGGCGGCGGGTCACCCGAGCAGGCGGCAAGCGCCGCCATCGCGGGGAGCAGCAACAAGGGGAGCGCGAACCGCGCGCCCCTCATGTCTCCTCGCATCAACGCTTGATCGCGTTGCCGGCGTCGGTCAGCGCGTCACCGGTCGCCTCACGGGCGTCTTCAGTGGCGTTGTCGATCGCACGGCCGGCGCGATCGGCGTCACGCTCTGCCTTTGCGCCGGCACGGTCGGCACCGCGCTCGATATCGTCGCCGGCGTTCTCGATCGCACGCTCGGCCGAGCCAAGCGCCTCGTCCGTTGCCCGGTCGACGTCGTTCACCGCATTGCTGGTGGTGGCGCTGACATCGGCACCGATCGCATTGGCGGCCTCGGCGCTTTCATTCTGCGCCTGCGGGCTGCACGCCGCGAGTGCGGCGGCGGTGGCGATGCCGGCGGTGATGGCGAGAAACTTCATAAACACTCTCCCTGTCATGGACCCTGGCCGACGCGCGGCGTTAGCGGCAGAAACGTGCATAAGGCGTTTTGGCTCCGCAACGATCGCGGTCGTGCTTGGTCGCCCCGCTCCGGCAATCCATCGTTTGACGACATATAAAGATATCTTTATATCTCGTCCTTGTGACCCAGGCGCTCGAGATATTCCGTGCATTGGCCGATTCCTCCCGGCTGCGCATCCTGCGTCTGCTGCGCACGATGGAATTGTCGGTCGGTGAGCTTGCGCTCGTTCTGGGGCAAAGCCAGCCGCGTGTCAGCCGCCATGTGAAGATCCTGTGCGACGCCGGCCTGACCGAGCGGCGCAAGGAAGGCAGCTGGGTGTTCGTCGCGCTGGGTGCCCCCGCGCTGGTCGATCCGGTACTGGCAGCGATCGATTCATGGGAAGGCGACGTTCCGGATCGCGAAGGGGCGACCGACGCGGCGCGCCTTGCCGCGGTACGCGCCGACCGCGCCGCCTCGGCGTCGCAATGGTTCGAGGCGCATGCCACCGAATGGGATGCGATCCGCTCGCTCCACATTGCCGAAACCGATGTGGAAAAGGCGATGCAGCAGATGCTGGGCGATGCACCGCTCGGCCGGCTGATCGATATCGGCACCGGTACGGGGCGGATGATTGAGCTGTTCGCGCCGCGCGCCGACAGCGCGCTGGGGATCGATCGCAGCTCCGAGATGCTGCGCATCGCGCGCGCCAAGATCGGGGAGCGCGGGCTGGCCAATACCGAGTTGCGCCAGGCGGACCTGTATTCGCTGCCGCTGGGCGATGCCGCGGCCGATGTCGCGATCGTCCATCACGTGCTCCATTATGCGCAGCAGCCGGGCGCCGCGATCGTCGAGGCGGCGCGTGTGTTGGCGCCGGGCGGACGACTACTGATCGCGGACTTTGCGCCGCATGATCGCGAGGAATTGCGCACGCGCGACGCACACACGCGGCTCGGCTTTTCCGATGCGCAGATCAGCGGCTGGTTCGACGCGGCCGGGCTGGTCGCGGAACGGATCGAGACGCTGGAAGGCGGCGAACTGACGGTGAAGATTTGGCTGGGGCGAAAGCCGGCCGCGGCCCCCGGCAAGACGGCGGGCACGACATTGCACGAGGTGAAGGCGGCATGACCCTATCGATCAATCAGCTGGAAGAGGCACGCCGCGCGCTGGATGCGCCACTATTCGCCAATGTCGCCGGCGACGCGGAGGTCAGCTTCGAATTCTTCCCGCCCAAGACGCCGGCGATGGAAGCGACGCTGTGGAAGTCGATGGCGACGCTGGCGCCGCTCGCGCCGCGCTTCGTCTCGGTGACCTATGGCGCCGGCGGATCGACCCGCGAGCGAACGCACAACACGGTCGCGCGGATCGCGCGGGAAACCAGCATTCCCGCCGCCGCGCACCTTACCTGTGTCGAGGCGACGCGCGAGGAGATCGACGCGGTGGCCGAGCAATATTGGGCCGCTGGCGTGCGCCACATCGTCGCGCTGCGCGGCGATCCGCCGCGCGTGGGTGAGCGTTATGCCGCGCATCCGGGCGGCTATGAGAATGCCGCTGCGCTGGTCGAGGGGCTGCGCCGGTTGCACCCGTTCGAGATTTCGGTTGCCTGTTATCCCGAATGCCACCCTGATTCGGGCGATGCGGCGATCGATCTCGACAATCTGAAGCGCAAGATGGACGCTGGCGCCACGCGCGCGATCAGCCAGTTCTTCTTCTCGCCCGACGTCTTCTTCCGCTTTCGCGATGCGGTGGCGGCGGCCGGCATCGATGCGGAGATCGTTCCGGGCATCATGCCGGTCAGCAACTTCGCCGCGGTCCAGCGCATGTCGAAGATGTGCGGCACCGATGTGCCGGGCTGGATGGAGCATCTGTTCGCCGGGCTGGACGACCTGCCCGATGCGCGGCAGCTCGTTTCCGCCACGCTCGCCGCCGAACTGTGCCGCAAGCTGTATGCGGGCGGCGTGAAGCAATTCCATTTCTACACGTTGAACCGCGCGGAACTGAGCTTCGCGATCTGCCACTTGCTGGGCCTGCGCGCCCGGCCCGAGGTGGCGCGCGTCGCGGCCTGACGATGTCCCCCGGCGGCAGCGCCGGGGGACATCATCGGTAATCAGGCCAGTTCGGGCACCCGCATCGCTTCGGCGGCGATGGCGATGCTGCGCTTGCGCGCCTCATGGTCGTAGATGCTGCTGGTCAGCATCACCTCGTCGATCCCCGTCCGCTTGACGAAGGCAGCGATCCCCGCCGCCACATCGTCGCGGTCGCCGACCGCGCTGCACGACAGCACGGAATCGAGGATCCGCGCATGGGTCGGCGGCAGGCTTTCGCGATAGCCGCGCACCGGCGGCTTCATCTTGCCCGGATTGCCGGTGCGCAGCGCGACGAACTGCTGCTGCTGCGAGGTGGCGAGGAATGCCGCCTCGTCGCGCGTATCGGCGGCGAAGACGTTGAAGCCGGCCATCGCATAGGGCCGCTCAAGCTGCGCCGAGGGGCGGAAGTCGCGGCGATAGATTTCCATCGCCTGGTCGAGCGCATCGGGCGCGAAATGCGAGGCAAAGGCATAGGGCAGCCCGAGCATCGCGGCGAGCTGCGCCCCGAACAGCGAGGAGCCGAGGATCCACAGCTGCGGCTTGGCGCCAGCACCCGGGGTCGCGGTGATGCCGGTGCGGCCATCATCGGCAAGGTAGCTTTGCAGCTCCACGACATCGTTGGGGAAGGCGTTGGGATCGCTGTCCAGCGTGCGGCGGATCGCCCGCGCCACGCGCTGGTCGCTGCCCGGCGCCCGGCCCAGCCCCAGGTCGATGCGGCCCGGGAACAGCGCGTCGAGCGTGCCGAACTGTTCGGCGATCTGCAGCGGCGCATGGTTTGGCAGCATGATGCCGCCCGCGCCGACGCGGATCGTGCTGGTCGCCGCGCCGACATGCGCGATCACCACCGCGGTTGCGGCGGAGGCGATGCCCTCCATCCCGTGATGCTCCGCCACCCAATAGCGGTTGTAGCCATGCGCCTCGGCATGGCGGGCCAGATCGGCGGCATTGGCAAGCGCGTCGGCGACGGTACCGCCTTCGACGACCGGGACGAGATCGAGCAGCGAATATTTGGTCATGGCTGATGATGTGGGCGGAAGGGTTGCCGATCGCAACCATCCCCAGCTTCACCGTGCCCAAGCACGGCTTTGGCCGGATTGGCTTGCCCGTGCGCGCCGGCGTCCGTAACGCAGCGCCATGCCGCCGGGTCTAGACCATATCCGCGCCTGGATCTTCGATCTGGACAATACCCTCTACCCGTCGAGCGCCGATCTCTTCGCGCAGATCGACGCCAAGATGACGGACTATATCGCCCGGCTTCTCGGCACTGACCGGGGGGAGGCGCGGCGGATCCAGAAGGCCTATTTCCTTGGCCATGGCACCACGCTCGCCGGGTTGATGGCGGAGCATCACGTCGATCCGCACGACTTTCTCGATTTCGTCCACGACGTGGAGATGGACGTGCTGGAGGAAAACGTGCCGCTCGCCGCCGCCGTGGCGAAGCTGCCGGGGCGCAAGGTGGTCTTCACCAATGGCGACGCGCCTTATGCCGCGCGCGTGCTCGACCGGCTCGGGCTGGGCGAAAGCTTCGAGGCGGTGCACGATATTCACGCCATGGATCTGGCGCCGAAGCCCGCGCCGTCGGCCTATGCCGGCCTGTGCGAACGACTGTCGATCGATCCGACGACGGCGCTGTTCGCCGACGACATGGCGCGCAACCTGGCGCCGGCCAAGGCGATCGGCATGACGACCGTCTGGGTCGATAACGGATCCGAACAGGCGCATGACAGCGACCGCAGTTTCATCGATTTCACCACGCCGGATCTCACCGCGTGGCTGACCAGCATATTGGAAGGCAAATGACCGATATCGAAACCACGATCGACACCGCCTGGGAAAACCGGGCGGACATCGGCGTCTCCACCGCGGGCGAGGTGCGCGTCGCCGTCGACCGCGCGCTGGCGCTGCTCGATTCCGGCAAGGCGCGCGTCGCCGAACCGGACGGCGATGGCGGCTGGCGCGTCAACCAGTGGCTGAAGAAGGCGGTGCTGCTGTCGTTCCGCCTGAACGACAATGCGCTGATCGATAACGGGCCGGGCGCTGGTCATTGGTTCGACAAGGTGCCGTCCAAATTCTCCGGCTGGAGCGAGGCGGAGTTCCGCGACGCCGGCTTCCGCGCGGTGCCGGGCAGCGTGGTTCGCCGCGGCGCCTTCATCGGCAAGGGCGCGATCCTGATGCCCAGCTTCGTCAACATCGGCGCCTATGTCGGTGAGGGGACGATGGTCGATACCTGGGCGACCGTCGGCTCATGCGCGCAAATCGGCAAGAACGTCCATCTGTCGGGCGGCGCCGGTATCGGCGGCGTGCTGGAGCCGCTGCAGGCCGATCCGGTGATCATCGGCGACGGCGCCTTCATCGGGGCGCGCTCGGAGGTGGCGGAGGGCGTTCGCGTGGGCGAGGGCGCGGTGCTGTCGATGGGCGTCTATCTCGGCGCGTCGACCAAGATCATCGATCGCGCGACCGGCGAAACCTTCATCGGCGAAGTGCCGCCTTATGCCGTAGTCGTCCCCGGCTCGACCGGTGGCAACCTTGGCCTCTACTGCGCGGTGATCGTGAAGCGCGTGGATGAGCGCACCCGGTCCAAGACCAGCATCAACGAACTGCTGCGCGACTGACCTGTTCCGCGCCGCGGGACCCTCGTTCCTGCGGCGCCCGGAAGCGCGGCTATTCTCCCGACGCGCGCGACCTGTCTCCCAACATGAACGCACGGTTGTTTCAGGTTCATGCAACCGCCGTATGAAGCGCACGTTACGATGGCATATCAATCATACCATCGTATCGAATTTCGAGGGAGACAGTAATAATGCGTAAGATGATGCTGGCGCTCGGTGCCACCGCCATGGTCGTTCCCAGCGTGATGGTCACCACCACCGATGCCGATGCGCAGCGCCGCTACAAGTATCGCGAGTGGAAGGGCAATGACGGCCGCATCCGCTGCCGCAAGCCTGATGGCACCACCGGCCTCGTGGTCGGCGGCGTTGCCGGCGCGCTGCTCGGCCGCACCATCGATACGCGCGGCGATCGTACGCTGGGCACGCTGGGCGGCGCCGCCGTCGGCGCGCTGGCCGGCCGCGAGATCGAGCGCAGCACGAGCAACCGTCGCTGCCGTTGATCCGTTACCCGGATTGTCGAACACGAAAGGGGCGTGGTCCGGCGGACCGCGCCCGTTTTGCTATGAGGAGAAGCTGACATGCCGACACGCAACGGTTCCGCGCGCTATGAGGGTTTGGGGAAGGACGGGCAGGGCTCCGTCTCGACCCAGTCCGGCGTCCTCAAGGATCAGCGCTACGGCTTCGGCACGCGCTTTGGCGACGAACCCGGCACCAATCCGGAGGAACTGATCGCTGCCGCCCATGCCAGCTGCTTCACCATGGCGCTCAGTTTCGCGCTGGCCGCGGCGGGGCACGAGGATGGCGTCCTCGACACGACGGCCAAGGTGACGGTCGACAAGGATGGTGACGGCTTCACCATCACCAGGTCCGCGCTTGAGCTGAAGGCCAAGGTGCCCGGCATCAGCGCCGAAGAGTTCGATCGCATCGCGGCCGACGCAAAGGCAAACTGCCCTGTATCCAAGGTGTTGAACGCTGAGATCACGCTCAGTCATACGCTGGAGAACTAAGTGGCGGGAAGATGAACAGGATGTAGTTTCCTGTTCACGCAACTTAGCGCCAATGTGGTTGTTCTTCCCGCATCATCAGCGAGGAGCTTTCGATGCGTATCATCATCGCCGCCGTGCTGGCCGCTGCAACAACGGCCACCGCCATGCCGGCTCAGGCACAGTCGGGGCGGGAATATCGTCAGGACGTGCGAGAGGCGCGGCGCGATTATCAGCGCGACCTGCGCCGGGCGGATTCGCCGCGCGACGTGCGCCAGGCGCAGCGCGAATATCGCCGCGACGTGCGTGACGCGCGCCAGGACTATCGCCGCGACGCGCGCAACGACTGGCGCCGCGATCGCAACCAATGGGGTCGCTACGACTATAATCGCCTGCCGCCGGGCCAGCAGCGTTATTATGCCGACAACTTCTATCGCGACGGCCAATATTATCAGACCCGTCGCCTCGGCCGGAACGACCGCATCTATCGCGGCAACAACGGGCGCTATTACTGCCGCCGCAACGACGGCACGACCGGCCTGATCATCGGTGGCCTGGGTGGCGGCGTGCTCGGCAGCCTGCTCGCCAATGGCAGCTCGAACACGCTCGGCGCGCTGATCGGCGCTGGTGCGGGTGCGCTGCTCGGCTCGCAGGTGGATCGTGGCAACGTGAGCTGCCGCTAACAGTTTTGCCGGAAGTAACGGCGCGTACCGAAGGGGCCCGGCGATCCGATCGCCGGGCCTTTTCTCCTTTGTGATCGCAGCGGCTAGAGTGAGGCGATGACGATCAGCCAATCCATCCTCGGCGCCATCCTGGCCGGCGGCGCGGCGAGCCGCTTCGGATCGGACAAGGCGCTGGCCTTGTTCGAGGGGCGCCCGCTGATCGATCATGTGGCGCAGGCGCTGGCAGATCAGGCAGCGGCGGTGATCGTGGTCGGGCGCACGCATGGCACGCTCACCAGCGTCGCCGACCGCCCAGCGCCGGGGCTAGGGCCGCTCGGCGCGCTCGCGGGGGCGCTGGCCTGGGCGCGCAATCACGGCTTTGCCGCGGTGCTGAGCGCGCCATGCGACGTGCCCTTGCTGCCCGCCGACCTCGCGCGGCGGCTTGCCGGCGAGGGCCCTGCCTATGTCGAAGGCCTGCCGGTGGTCGGGCACTGGCCGAGCAGCCTTGCCGATCATCTGCAGGACTGGCTGGCCGCCGATCAGCCGCGCGCGGTGCGCCGCTGGGCGGCCGCGGTGGGCGCACGCGCGGTCACGCTCGATCACCTTCCCACCAATGTGAATACGCGCGCGGACCTCGATACGCTGCGGCGCTGATCCCCGTCGATCGGGCGAGGGAAGGGCTCAGCCGATCCAGCGCCAGATGCCGGCCGGCCAGCCGGACAGCGGAATATGCGCCCACGTCGCCGCCAGCCATATGACGCTGCCGCCGCCCAGCGCATGGCCACCGATCCTGCCGATCCGCGCGCGCTTCGCGGCAATGGCAGCGAACGGCCAGAAGCTGGTCCGTCGCTCCCACTCACGCCAGAATTCGGGCTGTAGTTTCTCTTTCTTGCGGTCCTGCATCCGCGCGCCGGCCAGCGCCAGGACGATGATCGACAGCGCAACGACGATATTGGCCGGGTCGGGAAAGACCATGATGTGGACCATGCCCCAGATGGCGAGGCTCCACATCATCGGGTGGCGGGTGATGGCAAAGACGCCGGCCGCGGTCGGCACGACATCGGTGTTCGCTTCCGGCAGCGCGGGGTTGCGGACCAAAGATCCCATGAACAGGATCGCCGCCAGCAGCATCAGGATCGTGCCGATCGCCCACAGGGCATCGCCGACCGGCCATAGCAGGGCGGCGGCCGGCGCCGCGCGATAGGCGAGCACCAGCCAGATGAGCGTGGCGAGCGCGACCAGGCTGTAGAGGCCCAGAAATCCCTTCTGCCCGATCGCGCGGATCAGGGGGGCGCGCAGCGGATGGGACAGAAGAAAGTGCGTTCCTGCGAACGCGATTGCGGCCGCCACGACGTTGCCCATCTTCGATCCTCCCCCGTTGTTGGTCGCTTCCGGCCTGTCACGCGCGATGCTTCCGCGGTGACAGGCCGGTATCGTGTCAGCGGCGCGTTTCTCCCGCCGTGTTCAGCCCCGCCGCCGCCGGTTCGGCAAGCTCCGGCTCGCCGGCCATGGCGTGGTCGGTGTCGTCGTGCAGCGTGTCGAGGTGCATCATCCGCTTGACCAGCGGGCTCAGCACCAGGACGACCGCGGCGATGCCGATCGTCCACCAGCCGATGGTGGAATAGACCGCCAGCGTCGCCTCCTTGGTCATCTCGCCGCCTTCGCCGCCGGTCGCCTCACCGATCTTGCCGGCGACGAAATTGCCGACCGCCGTCATGTAGAACCAGGCGCCCATGATCAGGCTGGCGAGGTGCTTGGGGGCGAGCCGGTTCATCGCGCTGAGCCCCACCGGCGACAGGCACAGCTCACCGGTCGTCTGCAGGAAGTAGATGGCGAAGACGAAGAACACCGGCGTTGCGACTTCGACGCCGACGGTATGGGCGCCCCAGACGAACACCAGGAACGACAGGCCGACCTGCGCCAGCGCGAGGCCGAACTTGGCCGGCGCCGACGGCTCCAGCCCGCGCTTGCCCAGGAATACCCACAGGCCTGCGAAGATCGGGCCGAGCAGCACGATGTAGATCGGGTTGATCGACTGGAACAGCGATGCCGGCACCCCGCCACGATCGACGAAGCGATCGGTGTAGAGGTTGAGGCTGCCGCCGGCCTGTTCGAACAGGCCCCAGAACACCGGGTTCAGCGCGATCAGGAACAGCACCACGAACATGCGGTCGCGGGCATGTTTTTCCAGCTTCAGGCTCTCGAAAAGCACATAACCGAGCATGCCGATGCCCGAGATGATGAGCAGCGTCTGGATGACGTCCTGATACTGGACCAGCGCCCAGATCACGAGGACGGAGGCGAGGCCGACCGCATAAAGCGACCATTCGGTCCGCGCCTTCAGCGGCCGCGGTGCCTCACCCTTGCCCAGCAGCAGCGGCTTGCCGAGGATGAAGACGACGAGGCCGAGCAGCATGCCGACGCCCGCCGCGCCAAAGCCATAGGCCCAGCCATAGGTCTCGCCCAGCCAGCCGGCCATGATCGTGCCGATTGCAGCGCCAGTGTTAATGCCGATGTAGAAGATGGTGTAGGCACCGTCGCGGCGCGTGTCGGTCAGCGGGTAGAGCTGCCCCACGATCACCGAGATATTGGCCTTCAGGAAGCCGGTGCCGACGATGATGAAGGCAAGCGCCAGCCAGAAGACGTTGATTGCGGCCGATCCCTGGCCGCCGTCGCCTTCCACCGCCATCAGCAGATGGCCAAGCGTCAGCAGGACCGCACCGAAGGTCACCGCCTTGCGCTGACCCAGATAGCGATCGGCCAGATAGCCGCCGAGCACCGGGGTGATGTACACCAGGCTGGTATAGGCGCCGTAGATGAGGTTCGATTTGCTGTCGTCGAACAGCCAGTGCTTGGTCAGGTAAAAGATCAGCAGCGCGCGCATGCCATAGTAGGAGAAACGCTCCCACATTTCGGCGAAGAACAGCACGTACAGGCCTTTGGGGTGCCCCATGAACTCGGGGCCCTTCTTGACCGCGCCGGCGACACCGCCAGCGAGCAGGATCGCAAGGAATCCCAGTGCGATCGAGGGGATGATGGGCAAAATACGCTCCCTGGAAGTCAGGTGGGGATCATCGATATCCCGAATTGATTCAGCCTAGCGCGCAATTTCGCGATGCCCAAGCATTGTTGCGAACGAAACGTTTCGCGGTTGGACGCTCGACTTGCGAACGATTCGCGATAAAGAGGCGCATGTTCAATGACCTTTCCTCTCCTCTCGCGCTTCTGCGCACCCGCCGCTCGGGCAAGCCGCGCGATCTCGCCGGCCCGGGACCGAGCGACGCGCAGCTGCAGGAAATGTGCGCCATCGCCTGCCGCACGCCCGATCATGGCAAGCTGGCGCCGTGGCGTTTCGTCATCGTCGGGGCGGACCAGCGCGACGCCTTCGCCGAGGTGCTGCGGGCGGCGTATGTGGCAGAGCGACCGGAGGCGAAGCGGCTCGAGCTAGAATCGATCGAACAGTTCGCGCATCAGGCCGCGGCGCTGGTCGTCGCCCTGTCATCGCCGCGCACCGACAGCCAGATTCCCTTGTGGGAACAGGAATTGTCGGCGGGTGCGGCGTGCATGAACCTGCTCCATGCGGCGCATGCGATGGGCTTTGCCGGCGGCTGGCTGACGACGTGGGCGGCGTTTGACGACCGGGTGCGCGATGCCTTTGGCGCGGCCCCCGAGCGGATCGCCGGCTTCATCTTTATCGGCACGCCGTCGCGGCCGCTGGAGGAACGCCCGCGGCCGGATCTTGCCGACACGGTCACCCACTGGCGCCCTTGAGGCGTCAGCTTTTCCCGGCAAACATGAAGGCGGCGGCGCCGACCAGGCAGACGAAGGCGCCGGCGTGCCGCCAGCTCAATTGTTCGCCCAGCACAACGACCGCAAAGACGCCGAACACCAGCAGCGTGATCACCTCCTGCGCGATCTTCAGCTGCCCGCCGCTCCAGCCGCTGGCATAGCCCAGCCGGTTGGCCGGCACGGCGAAACAATATTCGACCAGCGCGATTGCCCAGCTCAGCAGGATGACGGTGGGCAGCGGCTTCGCCATGCCGCCCTTCAAATGCCAATACCAGGCGATCGTCATGAAGACGTTGGAGATCAGCAGGAGCGCGAGCGTCGGCATGATTCCCGCCTAGTCGCGTCCGACGGCGGTTGGAAGCTGCCGGCCAGTCGGCCCCTTAATCGTCAAGGTCACGGCACGCGTGCTGCTTTCCCGACGGCTCGGTCAACGTCGCATGGCGCCCCTTGCCGCGCAGTTCGTAGCCGCTTCCTTCATACCAGATGCCGGACGCGGCGCGCTGCGCGGGGATCTGCACCTTCGCGCCCGGCAGGGCCAGCGCCACGGTACCGGCGGCATTGTCGAAGACGGCGGTGAAGGCGAGGCCGTCGCGGCACCGGAACCGCGCCGTCACCTGGTCAGGCGTTGCGGGGGCAGCGGCGCCGGGGCGCGGCTTCAGCGCCGAAGCCGAGATATGCCATTGCCGCTGCTGCTCGGTGGCACCGTCGACGGGGCCGGTGCGATGAAGCGTGATCGGCCCGGCGAGCGTGAAGGGATCGCCATTCTTCAGCGTGCCGGTCACGCGCACCGGCACGGTGATGTACCGCTGCCCGGCGCCGGCATCGATCCGGCCCGGCTCGCCCACCTCGCCCTTGAAGCTGCGATAGCGTGCGAAGCTGGCGGCGAAATCCGCCTCGCTCATGCCTGACGCCGCGCCGCCCCGGTCCCATAGCGACCGGGCGGTGGCGAAATCGCGGTCGGCGATCAGCGCCAGGTAGCGGCGCACGACCGCCGCGGCCTCCGCGGCGCCGGGCTCCGCTACCTTTTCTGTCGCGCCCGCCACTGGCGCTGATGCGCTGGCAGATGGGGAGGCGAGGGGAGCGGGCCGGGCGCTCGCCGGGGCCGTCGATGCAGCCGTCGGACCGCTGCTGCTCGACCCGCTGGCATAGGCTCCGACCGATTCGTGCGCTGCCCGCGCGGCATTGCCGATATCGACCTGGCCCGACGGCTGCTGCGGCGAACAGGCGGTCGCCAGCAGCAGCGTTGCCGTCGTCAGGACGAAGCGCCGCCGCTGCCGGTCAGGGATTGAGCGCGACATCGTCCGGGTCGTCGAGATCTTCATCTTCGGCGATCGACCCGTCGTCGAATTCATCCTGGACGACGTCTTCATCGATATCGTCCTCATCCTGATCGGCATCGTCATCCTGCTCGGCGACCTGATCGTCGCGCATCAGCAGTTCGTCTTCTTGCTCGTCATCGTCGTCGTTGGCGTCGGTATCGGGATCAAGATCGGTGATGATCGTGCCGTCGCCCGGCCCGTCCCGCGTCGCTTCCAGGATTTCGGCACGCTGGCTTTCGTCATAGCCATCCTCGTCAAAACCGTCGTCACCCGAACCGTGGCTCGTCACCTGATGGCCGCCCATGATAATCCTCCTGATCGAGGATGCTGCAACGGCCGCACGCTACGCGCGGTTCCGGCGCATCGCGTGGGCTGCGCAGTGTAGCTCAGGCGGGGTGGAACAACCGCCCGCGCTCCGTCAGCCCGGCGGCGAGCAGCGCGGCAAGTCCCGCAAGCAGGAAGGCGATCGTCAGTGGCGCAGTGGTGCCGTCGAATGACTGGCCCACCACCATGCCCAGCCCCGACCCGATCGTGATCGCCAGGAACCCCTGCACGCTCGACGCCGTGCCCGCGATATGCCCCATCCGCTCCATCGCCAGCGACGAGAAGTTGGACGTGGACAGTGCGAAACAGGCGAGCGTCAGTGCCTGCGCAATGCCAAAGGTCCACAGCGTCTCGCGCCCGCTCAGCACCAGCGCGAGATGCGCCAGGCTGATCACCACCAGTGCCGCGACCGCGCCATGCCCCAGCCGGCGCATGCCCAGCCGCATCACCAGCCGCGAATTGGCGAGATTGGCCACCGCCATGGTTGCCGCGGTCGTCGCGAACACGACGATCAGCAGCTGCGGGCTGCCGAATGTCTCGGCCATGATCGGCTCGATCGTGCCGAGATAGCCATAAAGTGCGCCGGTCAGCGCTGCGGCCGCCAGCGAATAGCCGAGCGACAGGCGGTCGGTCAGCGCGATGCGCCAGCCGGCCAGGATTGGTCCGGGCTCGATGGGGCGGCGATCCTCGGGATGTTGCGTCTCGGGCAGGCGGATCGCGATCCAGCCGGCGAGCAGCAGCGCTGCCCCGGCGATGATCCAGAAGATCGTCCGCCAGTCGCCGAACAGCAGGATGCCGGCGCCCAGCGCGGGCGCCGCGACCGGCACCGCCATGAACACCATGAAGGCCAGCGACATGATCCGCGCCATCGACCGGCCGGAAAAACAATCGCGCACCATCGCGACGGTCGCGACGCGGCACCCGGCGACGCACGACCCGCCCAGGAAGCGCGCGACCAGCAGCAGGGGGAAGCTTTGCGCCAGCGCGGCAAGAATGTTGGTCGCGGCATAAAGCGCCAGCACGACCAGCAGCAGGCGCCGCCGCCCGAACCGATCCGTCAGCGGTCCGTGCAGCAGCTGCGCGACGCCAAAGCCGACACCGAAGATGGTGATGACATATTGGCGATCGGTGACGTCGGTCACGCCCAGCGCGTTGCCGATGTCGGGCAGCGCGGGCAGCATCGTGTCGATGCCCAGCGCCGCCATCGCCATCAGCGACGCGGTCATGGCGATGAATTCGCCGATGTGGATCGGGGCGCCGCGATCGAGGTTGGCGACGGGAAGGGGCGCGGACATCGCGCCGCCCTAGGCGGGAACGGTCGTCGTGTCAGCCGGCTTGACGGGCGGGCTTGCCGGAACGACCCGCTTCGTTAGTGTGTTATAGAACCAGTACACGAAAGGACTGCCATGCGTTCGCTCCTGCTTCCCGTCGCGCTCTGCGCGTTTGGCCTCGCGGCCTGCGATCGCCAGGATGGGCAAGGCACGACCGTGTCGATCGATGCTGGCAACGGCGCCGCGTCGATCAATGGCGCGACGGGGGAGGTGAAGCTCGACACGCCGCTCCTCAAGGGTTCGATCAAGCTGCCGCGCATGCAGTTCACCGGCGACAATTTCGAGATCAACGGCGTTCACCTCTATCCGGGGACGAAGATCGGCGCGATGAACGTCAACGCCGGCGGTAATGAGGGGGACGGCGTGGTGCGCATGTCGTTCGAAAGCCCCGCGGCCGTCGACACGGTGCGCGACTGGCTGGCCGGCGAGTTCGCCAAGGCCGGGGCAACGGTGAAGGTGTCGGGCAATACGCTGAGCGGCGACACCGATGGCGAACCGTTCCGCATCGACCTGCAACCAGCCGGCGACCGCGCCGCCGGCACGGTGACGATTGGCGGCTGAACACCCGCTCGCCCGGACGCGCGGTCGGTTCCGCGCACTGGCGGGCGAACCGTCGGATGACTATGTGGCGCCTTTCATTAGTTCGTGATTGAGGCGTTTGTGATGCTTGATACCCCGCTGGCGAAGGTGCCGACCCTGAGCCTTGCCGATCAGGCGCGCGATCCCGATCGCTTCGCGGCTGATCTGGGCGGGTCGTTCCGCCGATTCGGGTTCGCGATCGTCGCGGATCACGGCGTGTCGCAGGATCTGATTGCGCGCGCCTGGCGTCAGACGGAGGCGCTGTTCGCGCTGGCGGAGGCGGAGAAGCGCGGCTATTTCGTCGAAGGCGCCGGCGGCGCGCGTGGCTACACGCCGTTCAAGACCGAGATCGCCAAGGACGCCAAGCACGTCGACCTGAAGGAATTCTGGCACGTCGGGCGCGAGCTGCCCGCCGGCCACCCCTATGCCGACGAAATGCCCGCCAATGTCTGGCCGACCCGGCCGGAGGGTTTCCGCGACACCTTCCTGGAGCTGTTCCAGGCATTCGACACCGCGGGCGACAAGCTGCTCTCCGCGATCGCGCGCGACCTGGGCCTCGCCCCCGACTGGTTCGATCCGGCCGTGAAGGACGGCAATTCGGTGCTTCGCCTGCTCCACTATCCGCCGATCCCGGCCGATGCGGAGGGGGTTCGCGCCGGCGCGCATGAGGATATCAACCTCATCACCCTGCTGCTTGGCGCCGAGGAATCGGGGCTCGAACTCCTCGACCGGGATTCGGGCCAGTGGCTCGCGATCAAGCCGCCGGAGGGCGCGATGGTTGTCAACGTCGGCGACATGCTGCAGCGGCTGACCAACCATGTCCTGCCGTCGACCACGCACCGCGTCGTCAATCCGCCGGTCGAGCGTCGCGGCCATTCGCGCTATTCGATGCCGTTCTTCCTGCACCCCGCTCCCGATTTCATGATCGAGACGCTGCCGCAGACGATCACGGCCGAAAACCCGAACCGCTATCCGACGCCAATCACTGCCAACGGCTATCTGCGTGAGCGGCTGGTCGAGATCGGCCTGATCAAGAAGTAAGCAGGAAGGAGATCCGCGGGTGCCGCCACGTGCGCGGCACCTGCCGATCATTGTGCGCCGACCTCAGCGGCTGGCGATTTCCGTCGCGCCGCCCTTGATCGCCGCCTCATTGGCCGCGATCGTCATCTGCGCATCGCTGCGCGGCGCGGGCATGTCACCCGAATAGGAAACGTCGGTCACCTCGACGGTCGCGCCCATCTCGGTTGCGGCGAACAGCTTCTTGGCGAAGCTTGCCGGCACGCGGATGCAGCCGTGCGAGGCGGGAAAGCCCGGGTTCTTGCCGGCATGGATCGCGATCCCGTCCCACGTCAGGCGCTGCATGAACGGCATCGGCGCATTGTCGTAGAGGTTGGAGCGGTGCATCTCCTTCTTCTGGAGGATGGTGAACACGCCGACCGGCGTTTCCTTGCCCTCCTTGCCCGTCGACACGGTCGACACCGCGACCAGCGCATCGCCGCGATACACATAGGCCTTCTGGTCCGGGATGCTGATGAGGATGCTCACCGGCCCGGCCGCGACGTCATTTTCCCACAGATACTTGCCGGGCGTCAGCGTCGCTGCGGCTTCGACCAGCGCAACGGCAGAGGATGTGACATGGCTCGCCGACCCGGCGGTCGCCGTCGCAGTTGACGTTGACGTTTCCGCCAGAGCGGGCATAGACGTGATGGCTGCCAGTCCAAAGGCAGCCGGCAGCAAGGCGCGAATCATGCGCATGGTGCGACCCCATTTTGTTGTGGTGGCCCGATCATCGGGCCGTCGCATCAGTAAACGCGCGCTATTGACATTTGTGCCATACGATGAGCCGCGCGATTTGCGCGGTGGACGCACGCGAATCCGGCAGATTGGTTCCCGCTGCTGAAGATTTTTCACCTTTTCCCTGCTATACAGTCGCTTAGCGGGAAGGGACTGTAAGATTGATGGCGAAGATGGGTGACACGGTGCCGACGCGCCGCGGATTGTTGAAGACGGCGGGTGCTCTGGCGGGGGCAATGATTATTCCGGACGCGGTGTCTGCCGCGATGCGCGCGGCCGAGCCCAAGCAGGTGCCGCTGACGTCCTCCGGTCTGGCGCCGGTGCGCCCTGCGCCCCGCGTCGTGCCCAGTTCGCCGCGCGTCGTTCGCCCGGAATTGATGCGCGAGGCGCTCGCCGCGCTGGAGCGTCACGGGAGCACGATCAAGCTGCGCGACCGGATCGTCATTGCCGACTTTTCGGCGCCCTCATCGCAGCCGCGCTTCCACTTCATCGATCTGGTCAGCGGCAAGAGCGTGTCGAAGCTGGTCGCGCATGGCAGCGGCTCCGATCCGGGGCACACGGGCTTCCTGCAGCGCTTCTCGAACAAGAACGGGTCGAATGCGTCGTGCGAAGGCGCCTTCCTCGCCGACAATTATTACGTCGGGAAGCATGGCAAGTCGCAGCGGCTGATCGGGCTCGATCCGACCAACGACAATGCGCTCGCCCGCGCGATCGTGGTGCATGGCGCCTGGTATTCGAACCCGGACATGGTCCGCACGCACGGCCGTCTCGGCCGCAGCCAGGGCTGTTTCGCGGTCGGTGAGCGTGAGCTGGCGGAAACGTTCGAGCGGCTCGGCCAGGGCCGCATGATCTACGCCGCGAAGGTCTGACGGCGCGTTGCGCTTCGGGCTCGGCCGATCAGCCGGGCCCATAACAATTCTTCCAGCCCCGCATGGCCTAGGCCCAGGTGCGGCGGCCGGACGCGCAGCGCCTCCGCCAGCGTCAGCGTCCCCGACCGCAGCGAGGCGCGCGCCACGTCGGCCCAGCGCCGCGCCGTGGTCCAGCGGACCAGCCGGACATCCGCCGCCTCGCACGGCTGGTCCAGCAAAAACGCCTCCTGCAATCGCACCAGCACATCGCCGAGCCGGGCCAGCGCCGCGCGGTCCGGCACGGGCTGGCGGTGCATCAGGTGCTCGACCACCAGCGCCGCCGCGGCATCCGCATCCTCGCCCAGCACCGGCGCATAGGCGCCTGCCAGCACGCGCCGCGCGCTCGTCAGCATGATATCCTCATAGCGTTGCGACGCTCCGCCGGCGTGACGGCGATAGGCGAGCAGCGGGGTGTCGATCCGGGAGATCGGGCCCAGCGCCGACAGGCGATGATAGAGGTCGAAATCCTCGGCATAGAGGATCTCCGGCCGGGTGAATGGCGTCAGCCGGCGCGCGGCGTCCGCACGCACCATCACCGACGACCAGACAAACGGATTCTCGATCCGGATCAGCCAGCGCAGCAGCGCGGGCGAGGTATAGGCGACGTGCGGGGAGGGTAGCAGGCGCGCGCCGTCCAGCACCTCCGTCGCGCTCGCCACCATCACCATTTCCGGATGGGCATCGAGATAGGCGACCTGTCGCGCGAACCGTTCCGGCAGGCAAAGATCGTCCTGGTCCAGCCCGGCGATATAGCGGCCGCGTGCCTCGGCGACGGCACGGTTGCGCGCACGCACCGGCCCGCCATTCTGCTCCAGCGCGATCACCCGCAGCCGCGGGTCGGGCCATGATCGCAGCACGTCCAGCGTATGGTCGGTCGAACGATCGTCGACGACGATGATCTCGAAATCGCCACGGGTCTGCTTCTGCAGCGTCGCCAGCGTGGCGGGCAGGAACTCGGCGCCATTATACGCCGCCATGATGACGCTGACGGCGGGCATCAGCGTCATGCCGCCGCGCGCGTCCGCCCGGCGAGAAGCTGGTCGACGATCATCATGCCCACGTCATTCTGCCACAGCCACAGGCCGTTTGCCTGGCCGACGAAGCTCGACTCGCCGCCCAGCCGCCCGTGCGGGACGAAGCCGGCGGCCAGCCCGATGCCGTAAAGGCCGGGGACCGGCGCCCCTGCCGCATCGCGCACGCGGCAGGCGTCGTCGACCATCGGCGCACCGCTGTGCGCGGCGATCGACAGCGGGCGCCCGTCGGCATCCTCCAGCGGCAAGGCGCGCGGGCGATAGCCGAGCGCCGCGATGACCAGATCCGCCCCGGCCAGGATGTCGCGCGCAGCCGCATCCTCGTCACCGGTCACCCGGTGCAGCGCCACGCGCGGCTCGGGCGTACGACCGTCGATCCCCAGCATCCGCAGCACCAGCTCGCGCGCCTCCAGCCGGAATCCGGCGAGGCGATAGACGAAGCCCGATACCGGGCAGATGTCGCTCGGGCCGAAATCGGTGAAGCCTTCGGCATGGGCGGCATCGACCGAATGGTAGAAGGGGCGAAGCGGCCGGCGGTGCAGCAGCGTGATCCCGCCCGCGCCAAAGGGCAGTGCGGGTCGCTCGCGCAGCAGCAGCGCCACGGTGGTCAGCGCGCTGGTCGATCCGCCGATTACCGCCACGCGCGGACTGCGCTTCTGCGACAGCAGGTCGGCGACCATCTCGAACCCGCCGCGCGCCAGCACCGAATCCGACTGGAGCAGCCGGTTGCCGGCAATCTCCATCAGCGGCACGCCGGCCACCTCCTGCGTCACTAGCCGGTCGAGCGGCTGATGCCCGCCGGTCGCGATCACCAGGTTGCGCGCCACCCGCTCGCTGTCGTTGTGGGTCGCGCCATCACGCAGGCGGACGTGCCACAGGCCGTCCTTGCGCCGCGCGCCCAGCGCCTCGGTATTGGTCAGGACCGTTCCGCCCTGCGCAGTGACGCCGGCGTGCAGCCGCTCGCCGACCGCACGCAGCAGCGGCCCGACCTCGGCCAGCGGCACGCCCAGCGAGGCGCGATGCCGCGCCACTGCTAGCGCCGCGGGATGATCGACCAGCGACGCGATCGCGCCGTCGGGATTGTTCTCGATCGCCGACAGGAAGGTCTGCGCGGTGGAATCCGACGTGATGGCATAACGGCCCAGCTGGCCGCCGCCGATCGCGCCGTCACGCTCGACGATCACCAGCCCGCGCGACAATTCAGGCAGCAGGCCGTGGCGGCTCGCCGCGGTCAGCATCGCGGTGCCCGCCGGGCCGCCGCCGATGATCATCGTTTCCGCAACCGGCGGTGCGGAGACGGCGATCGGGCGGCTGCGCCGCGCCACCACCCGGTCGAGCGTCGCGACGACATGGTGGACGTCGTCGGGCGTCATGGTGTCGGACAGCGGCAGCGACAGCAGCCGGCCGCCCACCATGTCGGCGACCGGCGTCTGTTCGATATGGCCGATGCTGCGGATCCACGGCTGTTCGCCGAGGTGCGGGCTGAAATACTTCCCCGCGCCGATCCCTTCCTCGCCGAGCCGCGCGATGATCGCGTCGCGCTCGTGCGTGCGCTCGGATGGCAGCAGCAGCGGGAAGAAGCCCAGCGCCTGCTGGCCGGGCCGGCGCGCCTGCGTCACGTAGCGACCGGCCACCGCGCTGCGATAGCTGCGGGCCAGCTGCTCGCGGTGGCGTGAAACCGCGTCGAAGTCCTCCAGCCGCGCCTGCGCCACCAGCGCCATCGCTTCGGGCAGCTTGGCGTTCAGGCCGGGCAAGGTTGCGGTGCGCGGCGCGGTGAATCCGAAATTGGCCATCGCCCGCAGCCGCTCGATCCGGTCCGGGTCGGCGCAGTGGATCAGGCCACCTTCCTGGGTCGCGAACGGCTTGGTCGCGTGCATGGAGAATACGACGGGGAAGGGCGCGCCCGCGCCAAAGCCGAGCCCCGCGGCATCGGTCGTCCCCAGCGACGCCGCCGCGTCCACCACCACCGCAACGCCATAGCGGTTGGACAGCCAGCGATACCGGTCGAGGTCGATGCCATAGCCGAAGGTCGCATAAGGAACGATGGCGGCGATCTGCGCGCCGTGCCGCTCCAGCAGCTCCTCTTCCTCATTGGCCGCGGCGGACCAATTGTCCGCATCGATGTCGCAGACGAGCGGGGTCAGCCCGGCCCACCATGCCGCCTGCGCCGTGGCGGCAAAGGTCAGCGCCGGCATCAGCGCGAACCGTCCAGCCGGCCCGTCGCTCACCGCATCGCGCAGCGCGATCATCAGCCCCAGCGTCGCATTGGCAACCGCAAGGCAGGCGCCCTTGCCGCCGAACAATTGCTCGGTGGCACTGGCCTCGAATGCGCGCAGCACCGGTCCGTTGTTGCTGTAGATCCCCGATTCCTCGATCCGGGCGAGACCCTCGGCAAGTTTGCTCAGTCGTGGCGGATGCGGCGTGATCAGCGGCAAGCGTTTCATCGGACGGTGTTTCCTCCCGTCCGAGATTGTGCCTGATGCGACCTAAGACTTTGTTACCCGTCGATCATAGGCATCAAGTTCATAAGCGATCGATGCTTCGACCAGCGCGTCCCACAATTGCGCGATTGCTTGTTCAGGCAGGCCAAGCTCGGCGGCATAAGCGCTGGCATTGGCGATGACCTGCGCCTTGCGGCCCTCGTCGCGCACATGGCCACGCTCCGGCTTGATGCGGGCGGCGGCGTCCATATAGTCGAACCGGCGGCGCAGCAGGGCGACCAGCTCGCGGTCCAGCTGGTCCACGCCGGCGCGTACCTCGGCCATGGTGGTGCATTCTTGTCCGGGAAGGATCGTCATGGCGGCGCCTTGGCCGCCCGGCGCGGGCCTGTCCAGCTTGACTTGAAACAGGTCTGCGGCTAGGCGCGCCGCTTCGCGATCGCCCCTGCATCCCGGTGAAGCAGGTGGCCTGCCCGTGCTCCGCACGGATGGTGCGATACCGGGACCAACGTTGTTAGCAAATCGAAGGAAAGACGATGTCGAAGCGCCATAGCGCCAAGCACAAGCTCGATCGCCGTTTGGGCGAGAACATCTGGGGTCGCCCGAAGAGCCCGGTCAACAAGCGTGAATACGGTCCGGGCCAGCACGGCCAGCGCCGCAAGGGCAAGGTGTCGGACTTCGGCATCCAGCTGCGCGCCAAGCAGAAGCTGAAGGGCTATTACGGCGACGTGACCGAGAAGCAGTTCCGCCACTGCTACGACGAGGCTGCCCGGATGAAGGGCGATACCTCGCAGAACCTGATCGGCCTGCTCGAGCGTCGCCTCGACATGATCGTGTACCGTGCGAAGTTCGCGCCGACGATCTTCGCCGCGCGCCAGCTCGTCAGCCACGGCCACGTCTATGTGAACGGCGTGAAGTGCAACATCGCGTCGCGTCGCTGCGCGGTGAACGACGAGATCACGCTGGGCAAGAAGGCGCAGGAAATGGCGCTGGTGCTCGAGGCGCAGAGCCTCGCCGAGCGCGACGTGCCCGACTATGTCGTTCAGGACGGCACCACCAAGGTCACCTTCATCCGCGTCCCGACGCTGGACGAAGTGCCGTACCCGGTGAAGATGGAACCGAACCTCGTGGTCGAGTTCTACAGCCGCTGATCTGTCGCTCCGGCACGTGCCGGAGCCACGATGGCCAGAAAAAGGGCGGTCCCGGTCGGGGCCGCCCTTTTTCGTTCGGGTCACATCTTCATGGACGTGCGCAGGAAGGCATCGGCCTTCTCCAGCATGTCGGCGCGAGCCGAGCCACTCTCGATCGAATGGGCCTCGCCGTCATATTCGACCAGCTGGACCTGCTTGCCCGCGCCGCGCAGCCGGGCCTGCATCAGGCGCGATGCCTCGATCCCGACGTTGAGATCGAGGTCGCCGTGGAACAGCAGCACCGGGGACTTGATCGCGGCGGCATTCTGCGCCGGCGATCCCTCGCGCAAATGCGGGCCGGACCCGATCATCGCCGCGACCTGCGGGTAATAGCGATTGTCGAGATACTGATCCTTCAGCGACACCAGATCGGTGACCGGCGCGATCGCCACCACCGCGCGGTACAGGTCCGGATCGAGCACCTGCGATTGCAGCGCCGCATAGCCGCCGTACGACCAGCCGACGATGCCCAGCCGTGATGCGTCGGCGATGCCCTGCTTCACCAGCCATCGTCCGGCGTCGTTGACGTCGCCCACCGCGGTTCGCCACGACTGGAAGCCATTGTTTCGGAACCACTCGCTGCCATAGCCGGCCGAGCCGCGGAAATTGGGCTGGAGCACCGCATAGCCGCGCGCCGCGAAGAACTGGACCAGCCAGTCGAAGCCCCATTCGTCACGCGCGCTCGGCCCGCCATGCGGCATCACGATCGCGGGCAGGTTCTTGCCCGAATGGCCGACCGGCAGGGTCAGATAGCCGGGGATCATCGTGCCGTCCGCCGCCGGGAAGGACACCGGCTTCATCGGCGCCAGCTTCATCGTCGCCAGCTCGGGCCGTGCCGGCGCGATTTCGGTCAGCCGCTTGGTTGCCTTCTGGAACACATAATAGCGCCCCGGATCGATATCGCTGTGGGTATAGAGCAGCAGCGTGTTCTCGTCCGCGCTCGCGTCGATGAACGATACCACCGGCTGGTTCGGCAGCGCCTTGCTCAGCGCCGTGGAGAGCGCGTGCAGCTCCTTGTCGAAGAAGACGGCGGTGCGCTTGTCGGTGGCGAAGCTGCCGCCGACGACGCGCTGCTGCCGACCGACACGCATCAGGCCGTCGACATCGACCTCTGGGTGCGACAGCACCAGTTCGCGTTTCATCGACCCGTCCAGCGCCACCCGCCACAGGCCCTTGCGGCCGCCGGCATCCTCGAAACCGTAGGCGACGTTCAGCTTGGGGTCGACGGCATAGGGATTGAACCCCTTCCACGTCGCTCCCGCCATCTCCAGCTTGCGGAGCGGTTCCCAGTCGGTCGCGTCCGACCGCCGATAGAAATAGTTGATGACGTTGCTGGAATAACCCGTGCCGGCGATCGGCCTTACGCCCATGATGCGGATCGTGCCCATGCCGTCGGTGATATATTCCACCGCGTCGCGGCGCGGTCGCACGGTCGGCCTGCGTTCCAGCGTGGACAGGTTCACGCGTTCGACGCCCAGGCCATAGGCATCCTTCTGCACCAGCCGCCCGATCGACGTTTCCGGCACATAGGTACGCAGCAGCAGGATATTGCCCTTGCTGTCGCCGGTCAGGTCGATGACGTCGCCGCCGTAACGGCTGCCGAATAGCGATCGATCGTTCGCGCGCGCGGTCACGATCTTGAAGTTCTTCCCGTCGACATCGACGGAGACCAGCCGTGAAAAGGCCTCGACCGCCCCGGCATGGCGCAGCATGACCTCGATCTTGCAGATCAGGCGCGTGTCGGTCGCCCAGTTGCACCATTTCAGGTGATCGCCTTCGCCGCTCGATCGCATGATCGATGCCGGCTCGCCGCCCTTCAGCGGCTCGGCGATCAGCAACGCCGTTTCGCGGTTCTTGCCGGGCACCACCATGGCGATCTTGCTGCCATCGGGCGACAGGCTGATATCCGCCATCGAATATCGGGCGCCAAAGGCTCGCGCAGTGGCGGTGGCATCCTGCGCCTGCGCCGTCATCGGCAGAAACGTCGTCAGCAGCGCCGTCGCGAGAACGCGGCGCGTCCATCCTCTCATCATGTTTTATTCCCCCTTCTCAGGATCCTGCCGCGGGATCGTTACGCTGGCAAGCCACCATCGCGGCGGGGCAGCGGGCCTTGCGTTGCGGGGCTGCGATGAAGTTGTAAGGGGGATGGGTGCATGTTGCTGATGAGGTCGCCTTGATGCGTTCGTTGCTTGTCTCCTTCCTCGCCCTGACGGTCGCCACGCCCGCGCTGGCGCAGACCGTCCCCGCCATTTCCGTCGATACGCTGAAGACGGTGACTGAGGTCCTGTCCTCCGACGCGTTCGAAGGCCGCGCGCCGACCACGGCGGGTGAGGAAAAGACCGTCGACTATCTGATCAAGCGATTCTCGGCCGCCGGGCTGAAGCCGGGCAACAAGGGCCAGTGGACGCAGGACGTTCCGATGGTGGAGCTTACCGCGAAGAACGTCACCCCCTTCACCGCCACCGGCGGCAAGGCGCCGGTTACCTTCAACTATCGCACCGACATGGTCGTCGGCACGTACCGCGTCGTGCCTGAGGTCAGCCTGAAGGACAGCGATCTGGTCTTCGTCGGCTATGGCATCAATGCGCCGGAAAAGGGCTGGAACGATTATGCCGGGCTCGACGTGAAGGGGAAGACGGTCGTCATCCTCGTCAACGATCCCGACTGGGAAGTGAAGGAGGCGGGCGCCGCCGCCGGCCCGTTCGAGGGCCGCGCGATGACCTATTACGGCCGCTGGACCTACAAGTTCGAGGAGGCGGCCCGGCAGGGCGCAGCCGGCGCGATCATCGTCCATGACACTGCTCCCGCCGCCTACGGCTGGTCGGTCGTCCAATCCTCCTGGACCGGCCCGCAATACGGGCTGGACGAACCCGGCAACCACATGGACCAGAGCCAGGTGATCGGCTGGATCCAGCTGCCCAAGGCGAAGGAGCTGTTCGCCGCCGCCGGCAAGGATTTCGATCAATTGTCCGCCGCCGCCAAGCAGAAGGGCTTCCGCGCCGTCCCGCTCGGCCTGAAGCTGTCGAGCAGCTTCTCGAATGACATCAAGCGCAGCACGTCGAAGAATGTCGTCGCGGTGCTGCCGGGGACGCAGGCGCCGGACGAGGTCGTGCTCTATTCGGCGCATTGGGATCACCTTGGCCGCTGCGACGCGGTGGATGGCGATGACATCTGCAACGGCGCGGCCGACAATGCGACCGGCACGGCCGGCCTCGTTGCCATGGCGGAGGCGTTCGCCAAGGCGGGCCCCGCCCGCCGCTCGGTTGCCTTCGTCGCGGTGACGGCGGAGGAAAGCGGGCTGCTCGGCTCGCGCTATTATGCCGAAAACCCGGTTTATCCGCTTGGCAAGACGGTCGGCGGCGTCAACATGGACGTGCTGAACGTACTCGGCGCCACCAAGGATTTCGAGATCACCGGCGCCGGCAAGTCGGAGCTGGAGGATATGGTGAAGCCGCTGCTCGCCGCGCAGGGCCGCCGCGTCTCGCCCGAATCCGCGCCGCAAGCGGGTGGCTATTACCGCTCGGACCATTTCAGCTTCGCCAAGCTCGGCGTGCCGATGCTGTCGGCGGGCAGCGGCGAGGATCTGGTGAACGGCGGCGTGCTGGCCGGAAAGGCCGCGGCCAAGGACTATAATGTGAAGCGCTACCACGGCCCGAAGGACGAATATGATCCCAACTGGAACTGGGACGGCGCGCTTCAGGACATGACCATTTACTATCAGCTCGGCCGGCAGCTCGCCGATGGCACGATGTGGCCGAACTGGTATCCCACCGCAGAGTTCAAGGCGATCCGCGATGCATCGCGGCAGGAGACGAAATGACCCGCGCACCCCGTCCCGAATGGGCCCCGCACAAGGCCGTCTGGATCGGTTTTCCGAGCCATCCCGAATTGTGGCAGGAGGATCTCGATCAGGCGCGCGACGAAGTCGTCGCCTTCGCCGCCGCCGTCCATGCCGATGGCAAGGGCGAACAGGTGCTGCTCGTCGCCGCCAATGACGAGGCGGCCGACGCAGCGCGCGCCATGGCGCCCTTCGCCACGGTCATCGTCGAGCTGTTCGGCGACATCTGGCTGCGCGACACCGGCCCGATCATCGGCGCCGACGGCACCGCCAACAGCTTCCTCTTCAACGGCTGGGGCGGCAAGTACGACCTGCCCGGCGACGACGACATCGGCCTTCGCCTCGCCGCCGAGCGTGGCCAGACGCCGGCGCGGCACGATTGGGTGCTGGAGGGCGGGGCGATCGACGGCGACGGCACCGGTCTCGTCGTCAGCACCGAACAATGTTTGCTGAACCCCAACCGCAACCCTGCGCTGGATCGCACGCAGATCGAACAGCGGCTGCGCGACGACCTGGGCTATGATCGCGTGCTGTGGCTCGGTGACGGGCTGCTCAACGACCACACCGACGGCCATGTCGACAATCTGGCGCGCTTCGTCGGCGAGGGCCGCCTGGCGCTTCCCGTCGCGGCGGAGAACGATCCCAATTGGCAGGTCTATCAGCAGGCCGCCGATCGCGCCCGCGCGTTTGGCGTGGAGGTCGTGCCGATCCCGTCGCCCGGCCGCGTGCTGCGCGATGATGAGGTCGTGCCGGCGAGCTACATGAACTTCTACATCGGCAATGCTGCGGTCGTGGTGCCGCTCTATGGCGCCGCCAATGACGATTCGGCGGTGGCCGCGATCCAGGCGATCTTCCCCGATCGCCAGGTGGTCGGCCTGCGCGCCGATGCGATCCTGACCGGGGGCGGCAGCTTCCACTGCATTTCGCAGCAGATCCCGGCCTGATCCGGCGGCGCCCCTCCCGCGCATGATGCGGGGGAGGGGCGCCGGTCGGTCAGTCGCCGAACACGCGGGCGAAGATCGTGTCGACGTGCTTGTGGTGATAGCCAAGGTCGAACTCGGCATCGATCGCTTCGGGTGACAGCACCGCGGTCACGTCGGGATCGGCCTTCAGCAGTTCGTTCAGCGACAGCGCGCCGTCCGATTCCCACACTTTCATCGCGTTGCGCTGGACCAGCCGGTACGCATCCTCGCGGCTGACTCCCGCCTGCGTCAGCGCCAGCAGCACGCGCTGCGAATGGATCAGGCCGCCCATCCGGTCCATGTTGCGCTGCATCCGCTCAGGGTAAATCAGCAGCTTGTCGATGACGCCGGTCAGGCGAGCGAGCGCGAAGTCGAGCGTGATCGTCGCATCGGGGCCGATATAGCGTTCGACCGACGAATGGCTGATGTCGCGCTCATGCCACAGCGCGACATTCTCCAGCGCCGGGGTGACATAGCCGCGCACCATGCGGGCAAGGCCGGTCAGGTTTTCGGTCAGCACCGGGTTGCGCTTGTGCGGCATCGCCGAGGAGCCCTTCTGCCCCGGCGAGAAATATTCCTCCGCCTCCAGCACCTCGGTACGCTGCAGGTGGCGCACCTCGGTCGCCAGCCGCTCGATCGAGCTCGCGACGACGCCCAACGTGGCGAAGAACATCGCGTGGCGATCGCGCGGGATGACCTGGGTCGACACCGGCTCCACCGTCAGCCCCAGCTTGGCGGCGACATGCGCCTCGACGCGGGGGTCGATATTGGCAAAGGTGCCGACCGCGCCCGAAATCGCGCAGGTCGCGATTTCCGCCTTGGCGGCGAGCAGCCGCACGCGGCAGCGATCGAATTCGGCATAAGCCTGCGCCAGCTTCAGGCCGAACGTCACCGGCTCGGCATGGATGCCGTGGCTGCGGCCGATCGTCGGCGTGAACTTGTGCTCCTCGGCGCGGCGGCGGATCACCGCCAGCAGCGCGTCGAGATCGGCGATCAGGATGTCGCTCGCCCGCGCCAGCTGCACGGCAAGGCAGGTGTCGAGCACGTCGGAGCTCGTCATCCCCTGGTGCATGAAGCGGGCCTGATCGCCGACCTGCTCCGCCACCCACGTCAGGAACGCGATCACGTCATGCTTGGTCACCGCCTCGATCGCGTCGATCGCGGCAACGTCGATCTCCGGATTGGTCCGCCACCACGCCCACAGCGCATCGGCGGCTTCCTTCGGCACCACGCCCAGTTCGGCCAGTGCCTCGGTCGCATGCGCCTCGATCTCGAACCAGATGCGAAAACGGGCTTCAGGCGTCCAGATCGCCGTCATGTCGGGCCGGGAGTAGCGCGGAACCATGTGAATTTCCTCGGTCGTGCTGGGGCAACGCCTCATGGTTGAGTCGTTGCAAAAACAGGGCTGGGTGCCGGTAGCAGGCTAGCGCAATCGCTTCAAATGCCCGGCGAGGAACCGTATATCCAAGTTATCGGTTTATTGCGCCAAGTTGTTGTCCGAACCGCAAGGTTGAAAAGTGAAATACATGACACGACATGGAATAGTATAAAGGAGAGAGATGATGCTGAAGAGCTTCATTCTGGCTAGTTCGATGATGGTTGCTGCCCCGGTGCTTGCGCAGGACGCGGCCGGGACTCAGCCAATGGCGCCGAGCGCTTCGCCCGCCCCCTCGACAACGCCGCAAGGTGCCGCCCCGGCGCAGCCCGCTGCGCCCGCGCAACCGGGTGGCGCCGCGACGGAGAGCGCCGCGGCGACTGGCGCCGATCAGGTCGCAAGCATCGTGAACGCCGAATTCGCCAGCTACGACAAGGACCGCAACGGCACGCTCGACAAGACCGAGTTCGCCGCCTGGATGGACGCGCTGAAGGCAAAGGCGCCCAATGCCGCGGCAAAGCCCGCCGATCCGAAGTGGAACGACGCGGCCTTCGCCCAGGCGGACAAGGACAAGTCGGCCTCGCTCACCAAGGATGAGCTGAGCGGCTTCCTTGGCAGCCCGGCCACTGCTGGCAGCCAGTAAGGCACAATTCTAAATTTCAGGGGGCGCGGCTCACCCCATGCCGCGCCGGCATCGCGGGCGGTCACCGGATCATCGGTGGCCGCCCGTTTGCCATTCCGGCGTGAACATTGGCGGAATCTTTACGGCGTGATGGTACAGCCGGTGCATGACCCCGGTCTTTCTCACCATCGATACCGAGATCGCGTGGCGCCACCATGCCGCGGGGCTCGCACCCGATGCGGTGGAGGCGCGATCGATCGAGCCGGGCGGCGTCGGCCTCGCCTGGCAGCTCGCGATGCTCAAGCGGCATGCGCTGAAGGCGACCTTCTTCGTCGATCCGATGCCGGCGCGTGTCTATGGTTTCGATCCCTTCCGGCGCATCGTCGCGGCGGTGCGCGACGCGGGGCAGGAGGTTCAGCTCCATCTCCATCCCAATTGGGTCGGTGCCGGCCTTGCGGATCGCGGCGCGCACGGAAAGTTCGAGCTGATCGACCTCGCCGGCGAGGAGCAGCAGCGCCTGCTGGCAGAGGCCGCCGCCCTGCTGGTGGAGGCGGGGGCACCCGCGCCGGTCGCCTTTCGCAGCGGCAGCTATTCGGCCAATGATGCGACGCTCGCGGCGCTCGCCGCGATCGGCATCGCCTATGACAGCAGCCACAATGGCGCGCACCATCCCTGGCCCAGTGCGATCGGCCTCCCGCCGTCGCAGATCGCCCCCGTCGAACATGCGGGCGTGGTCGAGGTGCCGGTGACCGTGATCGAGGACCGCCCCGGCGTCTGGCGCAATGTCCAGATCTGCGCGCTGTCCGCCGCTGAGATGAGCGCGGCGCTCGATCACGCCATCATCGCCGATCATGCCGCGCTGACGATCGTCGGCCACAGTTTCGAACTCGCCAATCGCGCCGGCCTCGCGGCCAACCGCGTCCATGTCCAGCGGTTCGAGGCTTTGTGCCGGATGCTCGCCGCCCGCCGCGGCAAGGCGCCGACGACGCATTTCGCCGATCGCCCGAGGCTCCGGCTCGGCCGCGACGATCGCCCGCTCCCCGCCAGCCGCTGGCGGCGCGGGCGGCGCCAGGCGGAGCAGCTCTGGTCCAATCTGGTGGCCGAGCGGCGCGCGTGACGACGGCCGCCCTGCGCCTGCAGATCGGCGCCCGCACCTTCGCCACCATCCCGCGGCGCCTGACCCGCGTCGCGCTATCGCTCGATCAGGCGCTCGATCAGGCGCTCAATCAGGCGCTCGATCGGAAACTGGGCGGGGCGCTGCCGCCGCTGCCGCCGCTCGATCCCGCGGCGCACGGCTATCTCGTCACCTCGCTGCCACAGGCGCTGGCCCCCGACTGGCCCGGCGTGCTGTTCGAACGGTGGGTCATCTTCGAACGACAGCGTTACACCCGTTATTATGTCGATCTCGCCGCGGGGGAGGCGGCCTGGCGCGACGGCCTGTCACGGCAGGCGCGTTCCACCATGAAGCGCAAGGCGAAGAAGCTTGCCGCTGAATCGGGCGGCGCGCTCGATATCCGCCGCTTCCGCAGCGCTGCCGATCTCGCCGCCTTTCACCCGGTGGCGCGGCGGCTGGCGGAAAGGACCTATCAGGAACGGCTGATGGGGGCCGGTATCCCCGACGACCCCGCCTGGGTGCGCGCAATGCTGGCGCAGGCGGGCGAGGATCGGGTGCGCGCCTGGCTCCTTTATGTCAGCGATACGCCCGCCGCCTATCTGTGGTGCGGCGCCGACGGTGGGACGCTGCGCTATGATTATGTCGGCCACGATCCCGCCTTTGCCGCATTGTCGCCGGGCAGCGTCCTGATGGAAGCGGCGCTGGGTGACCTCTTTGCCGATCGCTTCGCCCGCTTCGATTTCACGGAGGGGGAGGGGCAGCACAAGCGCGGCATGGCGACCGGCGGGGTGGCATGCCGTGATCTGCTGCTGCTGCGCCCCTCGCTCGCCAATCGCGGCGCGGTCGCGCTGGTCGGCGGCTTCGATTCGGCGATGCGCGTGGCCAAGCGCCTGTCCGGCACCCCGCTGCTGCGCGGTGTCGCGCGCCGGATTCGTCGCGCAGGCTGACCGACGGGGCGCGCGGCCGGCGCGGCGACATGCTATGGCGCTGCGATGACATGGGAACGACGCACCTTTCTGGCCGGCACGGCTGCAGCGGCGGTGGTCGGACCCTTTGGGGCAATGGCAAAGGGGACGGGGATGTACGGGCTGATTGGAAAGATGACCGCGCAACCCGGCAAGCGCGCGGAGTTGACGGCGATCCTGCTCGATGGCGTCGCCGGCATGCCCGGCTGCCTCAGCTATGTCGTCGCCGATGATCCCGCCGAGGCCGACACCATCTGGATTACCGAGGTGTGGACCGATCAGGTATCGCATGTCGCCTCGCTGCAGATGCCCTCGGTCCGCGACGCCATCACGCGCGGTCGCCCGCTGATCGCGGGGATGGAGCGGATTGCCGAGACACGGCCGCTCGGCGGCACCGGGCTTTCGGCGCGCTGATCCTCTCCGGCGGCATGACGCGATTTTTGCGGGCGGGCGCATCGCCTTTGCGGCGCCTCGCCATTGATGCCCCGCGCGCCAGCCGCTAAGCGCTGGGACGACATGGGCATCAACCTCAATCCCTTCACCTGGTGGAATGGCGCCACCATCGGCACCTGGTTCGGCCTGCGCGGCATGACGCGCGTCGGCGAGGACTCGCTTGGCAACGTCTATTACCAGGGCGGCAAGGACACGGCCGGCAACCCGCGGCGCTGGGTGATCTACAACGGCTCCAACGATGCCAGCCGCGTGCCGCCCGAATGGTTCAGCTGGCTGCACAAGCATGTGGACGATGCGCCCACCCAGGCGCTGCCGCCGCCCCGCCCCTGGCAGAAGCCGGCGAAGCCGAACATGACCGGCACGCCCGAGGCTTATCGTCCGTCGGGCGCGCTCGAAAAGGGCGGTCGCCGCCAGGCCGCCACCGGCGATTATGAGGCGTGGAGCCCCGACGCGTGAAGCCGGCGGTCGCGGCGGCCGCGATCGGCGGCGCCGCCCTGCTCGGCGTCGGCGTCTGGTATGTCGCCAGCGACGGCGACGACGCCGCCTCGCGCCGCGCGCCGGCCGCGAGCCAGCAGCTTCCCGAGGCGGCCGAGAATGTCCCGTCCGACGTCGTGACGGTGGAGGGGGATGCCGCCCCGGTCGATGCCGGCAGCACCCCGATGGCGCAGCGCAGCGCGGTGATCGGTCTCCTCAACAAGCGCAATGGCGTCAGCCGCGACGTGCCGATCAAGCCGGGCCAGGCGGTGCGCGTCGGCGACACGATCATCCGCCTGCGCGCCTGTGAGCGGACCGCGCCGTGGGAGCAGGAACAGCTCACCGGCGCCTTCGTGCAGCTCGATGTGCGCGGCAGCGACGACAAATGGCGCCGCGCCTTTTCGGGCTGGCTGTACAAGGAACGCCCGGCGCTGAACGTCGTCCAGCACCCGATCTACGACGTCTGGCCCAAGAGCTGCACGATGTCCTTCCCCGACAAGGGGCCGGATACCGATGTGATCGCCGCGCCGTCGACCGCGCGGAAATCCGCTGGCGCTGCGACGGACAGCGGGTCGGCTCCCGCACCCTCGACGCCCGCCGCCGCGGCGCCGTCCGCACCCGCCGCACCCAGCACGTCGGCCAGCGCCTCGCCCAGCAACGCGATGTAATCGTCCCGGTCGATCTCGATCGCGCCCAGCGTTGCGAGGTGATCGGTCATGAACTGGCAGTCGAGCAGCGTGAACCCGCCATAACGCAGCCGCGCGACCAGCGCGGCGAGCGCGGCCTTGGACGCGTCGGTCGCGCGGCTCACCATGCTCTCGCCAAAGAACGCGCGGCCCAGCGCCAGGCCGTAGAGGCCGCCGACCAGCTCGTCACCTTCCCAGCATTCGATCGAATGCGCGAATCCCGCCTCGTGCAATTGCAGAAAGACCCGCTCGATCGACGGGTTGATCCACGTCTCCGGCCGGTCGCTCGCCGACTCGGCGCACAGCGCGATGATCTGCGCAAAGGCGGTGTCGCTGGTCAGGCGGAAGCGTTCGGAGCGCAGCGTGCGGCGCAGCGATCGCGACAGATGGAACTGGTCCAGCGGCAGGATCGCGCGGTGGCGCGGCTCGACCCAATAGACGCCGGGGGCGTCGCGCGCGTCCGCCATCGGGAACACGCCGACCGCATAGGCGCCAAGCACCGTCGCGGGGTCGAGGATTTCGAAGGGGCGATGGCGCGTCATGGTCGACGCGCAAGATAGAAAGCCGTCGCCGCTCCTGCAAAGGGGCGGCGACGGATCATCGATGGGTTAGCCGCGGCAGGTGAGGGCCTTCTGGCCCGGCTGCTCGATCGTCACGCTCTTGGTGTCGCCGGTCAGCTTCCAGCCGCCCTCGGCGGTCAGCGGCTCACCCGCGTTCGGGGCGGTCAGCGTGGTCGACGGGCCATCCTTGGCAGTCTTCACGACGACCTGCTTGTCGCCTTCGAAGAAGGTCACGTACACAAGGCTGTTGTCGCCGCAGCGCATCGACTTTTCCGCCTTGATCGACGGCGGAAGCTCGATCGCGCCGGCGTTGGCGAGTTCGCCCGCCATCGGATCGGGGTTCGAGTCGAGCACTTCCGGCACGGTGGGTTCGGAATTGCAGGCAGCGAGCGCGAGGAGCGCCGCGGTGGCGAAAAGGAAGGGGCTCTTCATAGCGGCCCGCGACTTCGCGCATGCAGCACAGAGCGTCAAGGCAAAGGCGGTGAGCCGCGATACTTTATTTCGATAAAAGCGGCCGGAACGGAAGGATCATCGCCTTTTCGCCCGCTTCACTCATGGAATTCGTCCAGTTCCGGGATTCGGCCAAAGGCGATCTTGCTCCCCACCCGGTCCGCCCGCCCGCCGCCCAGCGGGCCGAGCGATACCGCATGGCGGCCAAACCGCTGGTTGATCCGGTCCATCGCGCGGCTCAGCGCCAGCCCGCGAGTCTCGCGCGCCAGCGAGTCGGCGGGGTCGAGATGCGCGAACAGGCTCGCCTGCTCGCCCGCCACCGGCACAATCTCGGCCAGCGTCACGCCGATCATGCGCAGCCGGAACCCGCCCGGCCGCCCGCGCCCCGCCTCTCGCAAGCGCGGGAACAGCGCATCCAGCCGGTCGAGCACGACGAAGCTGTCCTGCGTCTCGGGCAGCCGGATCGACGTGCGCCACGCGCTCTTGTCGTCCTCGAACCGGACATGCAGCACCAGCAGCCGCGCGCGATAGCCCTTGCGCCTGAGCCGGCTCGCCGCCTTCAGCGCCAGCCGCCGCGCGGTCAGCCGCGCCGGCTCATAGCCGCGCTTGCCCGGCGACAGGACGTGGCTGTGCCCGATCGTCCGGCTCTGCGTCGGCTTCTCGGGCAGGTCGACGCCGTGCAGCAGGTACCACAGCCGGTCGCCGTCGGTGCCGCCCCAGGCGTGGCCGGCGTCACGCGGCCGCCGCGCGCACAGTTGCGCAATGTCGTTCACCCCGTCACGCGCCAGCCGCCGCTCCATCTTCGCGCCGATCCCGGCGATGTCGGTCAGCTTCAGCCGGAACAGCGCGTGCGGCAGGTCCTTGTCCTCGAACACCACCAGCCCGTCGGGCTTCTGCAGGTCGGAGGCGAGCTTCGCGAGCAGCCGGTTGGGCGCGATTCCCACCGACGACGTCAAGCAATCGCCAACCCGCCGGCGGATCCCCCCCTTGATCCGCTTGGCCAGCGCCATCGCCGCGTCGCGATCATTCTCATTGTCGAGCAACCGGCATGCCACCTCGTCGATCGAGCACACCCGCGTCACCGGAATGTGGCGCCAGATCTCCGCCACGATCGCATCGTGAAACTCGACGTAGCGCCGGTGCCGCGCCGGGGTGACGACAAGGTCCGGGCAGCGCTGCTTCGCCTCCCACACCGGCGTCCCCGTGGTGATGCCATAGCGTTTCGCCTCCACCGACGCGGCGATCGCGACCGTCGTATCGCTCCCCACCGGCGCGACGATCACCGGCCGCCCGCGCAGCGACGGCTGCAATTGCTGTTCGACGCTGGCGAAATAGGAATTGAGGTCGAGGAACAGCCAGCGCAGCGGCCGCGGCGGCAGGTCGTGCCGCGGCGCGATCGAAGGGAAGGGCGACTCGGCCGGCATCATGGCTACGGCAGGATAGCGAAGCGCGGGATTGTTCTCCAGTTGTTCTCACGATAGAACAGGCGGCGATGCTCCCGCCGCGATCCCGGAACCCCCATGGCTAAGATCCAGAAGCGCTTCGTCTGCCAGTCCTGCGGGTCGGTCTCGTCGCGCTGGCAGGGGCAATGCGTCGACTGTTCCGAATGGAACACCCTGGCCGAGGAAACGCCCGCGATCGTCACGCCTTTCCATGCCAAGCACAATCTGCAGGGCGGCGGCCGCACCGTGACGATGGTCGCGCTCGATGCCGAGATCCCGTTGCCGGCCCGCCGCGCCAGCGGCATCGCGGAGCTTGATCGCGCGCTCGGCGGCGGTTTCGTGGAGGGCAGCGCCACGCTGATCGGCGGCGATCCCGGCATCGGCAAGTCGACCCTGCTGCTGCAGGCGGCGGCGTTGATGGCGCTCGCCGGCGCCGACGTCGCTTATGTCTCGGGTGAGGAGGCGGCCGATCAGGTCCGGCTGCGCGCCCGCCGCCTGGGGCTGGGGGAGGCGCCGGTACGGCTCGCTTCCGCCACGTCGGTGCGCGACATCCTGACCACGCTCGGCAGCGGCCGTCCGCCCGAATTGCTGGTGATCGATTCGATCCAGACGATGCATTCCGACCTGATCGAGGGCGCGCCCGGCACCGTCAGCCAGGTGCGCGCCTCCGCGCAGGAGCTGATCCGCTTCGCCAAGGAACGCGGCACCGCGCTGGTGCTGGTCGGCCATGTGACGAAGGACGGCACCATCGCCGGTCCCCGCGTGCTCGAACATATGGTCGACACCGTGCTCAGCTTCGAGGGCGAGCGCAGCCATCAATACCGCATCCTGCGCGCGATCAAGAACCGCTTCGGCGGCACCGACGAAATCGGCGTCTTCGCGATGGAGGCGCAAGGGCTGACCGAGGTGTCCAACCCGTCCTCGCTGTTCCTGACCCAACGTGACGAGGGCGTGACCGGCACTGTTGTCTTTCCGGCGCTGGAGGGGACTCGCCCCGTGCTGGTCGAAATCCAGGCGCTGGTCGTCCGCCTCGCCAGCGGCGCCACGCCGCGCCGGGCGGTGGTCGGCTGGGACAGCGGCCGGCTGGCGATGATCCTCGCCGTGCTGGAGGCGCGCTGCGGGCTCAGCTTCTCCTCGGCGGAGGTCTATCTCAACGTCGCCGGCGGCTACCGCGTGCAGGACCCCGCCGCCGACATGGCGGTCGCCGCGGCGCTTGTCTCCGCGCTGTCGGAACGCCCGGTGCCGACCGACGCGATCGCCTTTGGTGAGGTCGCGCTGTCGGGTGAGGTGCGCAGCGTCGCGCACGCCGCGCTGCGCCTGAAGGAGGGGGCAAAGCTCGGCTTCGGCCAGGCGCTCGTCCCCGCCGCTTTGGCGAGGGAACAGGCGCCGATGCGCCTCTCCGGCTTTCCCACGCTGGCGCGGCTGGTGGATCATCTTCTCGGCCGCGGCTAAGGGCCCGCCAACGCCCCGCCGCATGGCTGGGTGACGTTGCAACCGGCGGACCCTAGATAAGCGACAATGAACCTGAACGGACTCGATATTGCGGTGCTCACCGCCGTTGGCGGCAGCGCCCTCCTGGGGCTGAAGCGCGGGTTCGTGACGGAGGTGCTGGCGCTGTTCGCCTGGGTCGCGGTGGTCTTCGCGATCAAGATCTTTCACCTGCCCGTGTCGCAGGCGCTGGCCGGGCCGATCGGCACCCCCTCGGGCGGCGCGGCCTTGGCCTTCGTTCTGGTCGGCGGCATCACCTATTTCCTTGGCCGCATCGTCGCGCGCGCACTGGGCGACCGGGTGCGCAAGTCGGTGGTCGGCCCGGTCGATCGCGCGATCGGCTTCGGCTTCGGCGCGTTGAAGGGGCTGATCCTCGCCAGCCTTGCCTTCCTGCTGGCATTGCTGGTGCTCGACACGATCGGCGGCGGCCCGCGCAGCCGCCCGGCGTGGATGAAGGACGCGCGCACCTATCCGTTGCTCAACGCGACCAGCAGCGCGATTGCCGATTTCGTCGATCGCCGCCGCCGGGGTGAGCCGGTGTTCGGCCCCGACGGCCCCTTCGGCGGTGCCACGCCCACCCCCTCCAGCAGCAGGACGCCGGCATGAGCGACACGCTCTACAATGATGCGATCCTTCGCCTCGCCACCGACAATCCGATCGACGAACGCCTGCCCGATCCGATGGGCAGCAGCGAGAAACGCTCGCCGATCTGCGGCAGCCGGGTGACGGTGGACGTCAATCTCGGCCCCGACGGTCGGGTGAGCGAGGCGGGGATGCTGGTGCGCGCCTGTGCGCTGGGCCAGGCATCCTCCTCGCTCCTCGCCGCGCAGATCATCGGCCGCTCGCCGGATGAACTGGCCGCGGCGCGCGACGCCTTGACCGGCTGGCTTGCGCGGACCGGGAACATCCCGGATTGGCCCGGGCTCGACGTGCTGACACCCGCGCTCGACTATCATGCCCGCCACGCCTCGATCCGTCTCGCCTTCGAGGCCGCGGCGGAGGCGGCGGAGCAGGCGACGCACGCAGCCGCGAGGAACTGATGGAACACGGTGCCACTGGATCACTGCTTCGCGATGGGGTGATCCTGCTCGGTGCCGGGCTCGGGTTCGTTCTTCTCTTCCGCCGGCTGGGGCTGGGCGCCACGCTCGGCTATCTCGTCGCCGGGGCCGTCGTCGGCCCCCATGTGCTGGGGCTGGTCGGTGATGCCGATGCCAAATTGGGTGTCGCCGAACTCGGCATCACCTTGCTGCTGTTCGTCGTCGGGCTGGAACTCAAACCGTCACGCCTGTGGCAACTCAAACAGGATATCTTCGGCCTCGGCCTGCTTCAGGTCGTCGCCTGCGGTATTGCGATCACCGCCATCATCGCGGTGTTTGCGCATTTCTCCATTCCCGCCGCGCTTGCGCTCGGCCTGCCGCTGGCGCTGTCCTCGACCGCGCAGGTGCTGCCGCTGCTGCAATCCTCCGGTCGGCTGCGCACCCCCTTTGGCGAACGCGCCTTTTCGATCCTGCTGTTCCAGGATCTCTCGATCATCCCGCTGATCACCATCATCGCCGCGCTGAGCCGCAATCCGGCCGATGCCGGCGGCCCGCCGGGCTGGCTGCTGATCCTCTACACGATCGCCGCCGTCGTCGGGCTGATCGCCGCGGGACGCTTCATCCTGTCGCCCTTGTTCCGCCTGATCGGCAACATGGGCGAACGCGAGATGTTCGTCTTCGCCGCGCTGTTCACCGTCATCGCCAGCGCCGCCTTGATGGAATCGCTCGGCCTTTCCACCGCGCTCGGCGCCTTTGTTGCCGGGGTGATGCTGGCCGACAGCCCGTACCGGCATGAACTGGAGGCCGACGTCGATCCCTTCCGCTCGATCCTGCTCGGCCTGTTCTTCCTCACCATCGGCATGATGCTGAACCTGACGGCGATTGCCGAACGCCCGCTGTTCGTCGTGTCGATGGCGCTGGCGCTGATCGCCACCAAGACGCTGGTCATCTTCGGCCTAGGCCTCCTGTTCAAGATGAACTGGCGCTCGGCGCTCGGCCTTGGCGTATTGCTCAGCCAGGGCGGCGAATTTGGCTTCGTCCTGTTTGCGCAGGCGACCAAGGCGTATCTGATCGCGCCGGAGGCCGCCTCGCTGTTCGGCGCCATCGTCACCTTGTCGATGGCGACCACGCCGTTCCTGATGAGCGCCACCAGGCGGCTGCGCGAGGCGCCGATCATCGCCGAGGAACGCGAGGGACCAAAGGCGGAGGGCGCCAATGCGATCATTGTCGGCTATGGCCGCTTCGGCCAGACGGTCGGGCAGATGCTGCTGACGCAGGACATTCCCGTCACGCTCATCGACACCGATATCGAGATGATCGACATCGCCGGGGAATTCGGCGCCAAGGTCTATTATGGCGACGGCACCCGGCTCGATCTGCTGCGCCAGGCAGGCGCGGCGGAGGCGGAGCTGATCCTGTTCTGCATCGACGACGAACAGGTCACCGCTGAAGTGGTCGAATCGGTGCATGAGGCATTTCCCCATGCGGCGATCTATGTGCGCGCCTATGACCGCCGCATGCTGATCAAGCTGAAGGGCAGCCCGGCCAAGCTGGTGGTCCGCGAAGTGCTCGAATCGGCGGTGAAGATGGCGCGCGGCGCGATGGCGGATCTTGGCATCGACCGCGGCGAGATCGACCGGTCGGAGGCGATGTACCGCGCCAGCGACCGCGAACGGCTGCGCATCCAGCTGGAGGCTGGCGATATCTATGCCGCCCGCGCGATCGTCGCCGCGGAGCAGCCATGGGGCAGGGGGAACGACACATGAACTGGTTGATGGTTCTGGCGGGTCTGTCGGGCGCGCTGGCGGTCGGCGCGGGTGCATTCGGCGCGCATGGCGCCAGCGGGCAGGCGGCCGAATGGCTGCGCACCGGCGGCCAGTATCAGTTGATCCACGCCGTGGCCGCTTTGGTCGCCCTCCGCCTCGACCTGCGCGGGCCCGGATGGCTGTTCGTCGTCGGCGCCGCGATCTTCGCCGGCACGCTCTATCTGATGGCGATGGGCGCCCCGCGTTGGCTCGGCGCGATCACGCCGATCGGCGGTACGTTGCTGATCGCCGGGTGGCTCTGGCTCGCCTGGGCGGGTGTTCGCGGCTGATGGCCAGCGGCCGCGTGTTCGAGGCCAGATTTCTCCGCAGACAGGCCGGATGCATCACGTCTTCTGCCGGCACGCGGCCGAACAATAGACCACCGCGTCCCAGTCGCGCGCCCATTTCTTTCGCCAGCTGAACGGCCGCTGGCACACCGGACAGGTCTTGGTCGGCAAGTCGCGCTTGGCAACGCCGTTGGGCATCAGCGCGGCTGGATTGCCAGGAATTCGCGCACATCGTCCAGCGACACCTGCTTGTCGAGGTAGGTCTGCCCGATCCCGCGCGCGAGAAGAAACGGGATATTTCCGCCACTTGCCTTCTTGTCGTGGCGCATATGCTCGACCAGCCGCTCGGCCGGCGCATCGATCCCCGCCGCCGCCAGCCCGCTCGGCAACCCCGCCGCCTGCCAATGCGCCGCCACCCGCACCGCATCCTCGATCGGGCACAAACCGTGCGCCGCGGAATAACCAAACGCCAGCGCACACCCCGCCGCCACCGCTTCGCCATGCAGCAGCTTGTCGGAAAACCCCGCCTCCGCCTCCAGCGCATGGCCGAACGTGTGGCCCAGGTTCAGCAGCGCCCGGCGCCCCAGCGTCTCGAACTCATCCTCACCCACGATCCGCGCCTTGGCCGCGACCGAATGGGCGATGGCATATTCCCTCGCCGCCGAGTCACCCGCGAGCAGCTTCTCGCCGTTTGCCTCACACCAGGCGAAAAAGTCCGCATCGTCGATCAGCCCGTATTTGACGACCTCGGCATAGCCGGCGCGCAACTCGCGCAGCGGCAGCGTGTCGAGTACCGACGGGTCGATCAGCACCACCTTGGGCTGGTGAAAGGCCCCGATCAGATTTTTGCCCGCGCGCGTGTTGATACCGGTCTTGCCGCCCACCGAAGAATCCACCTGCGACAGCAAGGTAGTGGGAATCTGCACGAAGCCGCACCCCCGCTTCAGGATCGCGGTGGCAAAGCCGACCAGGTCACCGATCACCCCGCCGCCCAGCGCCACCACATGGTCGCCGCGCTCGACACCCATCGCCAGCAACTGATCGGTCAGCGATTCCAGCGTCGCCCAGCTCTTTGACTTCTCACCCGCCGGGATGATGATCGCCTCGCTCTCAATTCCCGCCGCGGTCAGCGATGATCGCAGCGTGGCGAGATGGGCGCCGACATTGGCGTCCGCGACGATCGGCACCCGGCGCTTGCCGACCAGCGGCGCGAGGCGCTCGCCCGCGCGAGTCAGCAGTCCCGCCTCGATCACCACGTCATAGCTGCGCGTCCCCAGCGCCACCTGCACAATCGTCATGCGTTCCCGTACCCAATCGCTTTCAGGATCGCGCGCACGGTCGCTTCGTGCGGCGCATTGTTGCTCGTCACATGGATGTCGGCCTGCGCGTAGAGCGGATTGCGCACCTCGGCGAGCTCGCGCAGCACCTTCGCCGGGTCCTTGCCGCGCAGCAGCGGCCGCGTATCGCGCCGGCGCACCCGGTCGACCAGCACGTCGATATCCGCGTCCAGCCACACGGACAGCGCATCGGACAGGATCAGCTGGCGTGTCGCATCATTGATGAACGCGCCGCCCCCGGTCGCGATCACCTTGGGTCGCCCGTCGATCAGCCGCTGGATCACCCGTCGCTCGCCATCGCGAAAATAAGGCTCGCCGAATTGCGCGAATATTTCCGCGATCGACATGCCCGCGGCTTCCTCGATCGCATTGTCAGCGTCGACGAAGGGCAGGCCAAGCCGTTGCGCCAGCCGCTTGCCCACGGTGGATTTGCCCACGCCCATCAGGCCGACCAGCACGATCGGTTCACGCTGCCAGCGGCTCTTGCGGTCGCGGTTGGATGGGGCGGGGCTTTGCAACATGGGTCTGCGGGCTATACAGCGCGTCGGCGCCCCGGGCACAAGGCTCGCGGAAGGTTAGGCTCGACGCTGGCGGGTTTTGCCGGCGTCGTACAGGGTGTGGAACATGTCGCGGTTGATCGTCTCGCTGGTGGTACTCCTGGTCGTCGTGATCGGCGGGTTGTTCTTCCTCGCGGGCAGCGCGACCGAAAAGCCCACCACGCGTGTCGAGAAGGCGGTCGAGCTTGGCAACCTCGCGGGTTAGGCTGCTGGCGGCGCTCGCCGCAGCAGGATCATTGGCAGCAGCGGCGGTCGCACAGAACGCGCAGGCACCCGAATCACTCTTGCCGCCCGGCTTCGGCGAGCCGGTTGCGCCGCCCCCGGCCCAGGCGCCCAGCAACCAGACGGTTCAGCCGCTGCCACAAGCGCCGCTAGACCTGCCGGCGCCGGAGGCAAGCCCGTCGCCCATCCCGACGCCGACACCGCCGAGTGCCGCGGAACTGGCGAAATATGAGATGCCGCTGTTCGCGCGGCGCTCGCTGTCAATCGTTGGCCCCATCGGTCAGCCGGAGGGAGGCGTTGCGCCGAACGCGTTCGGCGACGCCGACGGCGGCTACCTCCAGGGGCTGATGCGCCGCCTGTCCGCGCCGCTGCCGTCGCGCTGGCTGTCGATCGCGCTTCGCCGCGCGTTGATGTCGCGCATCGATACGCCCGCCGGCCTCAACGGCGCCGATTTCGCCGCAGAGCGCGCGTGGCTGTTGCTCCGGATGGGCGAATCGGTCGCGGCGCGCAGCGTGATCGAGAGCGTCGACACGATGAACGCGACCCCCAAATACGAACAGGTCGCGATGCAGGCGATGCTCGCCAATGGCGACCCGGGCGGTCTGTGCACGCTGGCAGAGGCGCCACAGGATCGGGCGCGTGGCTGGATCCTCGCGCGGGCCATGTGTGCGTCGCTCGGCAATGAGGAAGGCGCCGGGCGCGCGCTGATCGATGCCGCGCGTCGCCAGCGGGTGGCCAGCGGCATTGACCTGGCGCTTGCCCGCAAGGTCGTCGGCGCAGGGCTGGGCAGCCGCCAGGCGGTGACGATCGAATGGGATCCGGTGGTTCAATTGACCAGCTGGCGCTTCGGGCTGGCGACGGCGACCGGAGTCGCCGTGCCAACCGAACTATATGAGACCGTCGGGCCGCAGGTGACCGGCTGGCGCGCGCTGGCGCCGGCCATCCCCATCGCCGATCGCGCCGCCGCCGCGGAAACCGCCGCTGCAATGGGCGTGCTGTCCAGTGCGGCGCTGGTGGATCTGTACGCAGCCCTTGATGCTGGCGAGGATACGCCGGCGGCGCTCGGCGCGATCGCGTCGGACCTGCGCTCGGCCTATGTCGGTGCCGACATCGCCACGCGTCTGGGTGCGCTGCGCCAATTGTGGGATGGCGTGGAAACGCCGCAGGCCCGCTATGCGCGCTACATCCTGACGGCGCGCGCCGCCGCGCGGATCCGCCCGGTCGACGGTCGGGAGGAGGCCAATCGCATCGTCGCTTCCATGTTGTCGGCGGGGCTCGACCGTACCGCGCAACGCTGGCGCGGCCAGGTCGACGAGGGCAGCGATGCCTGGGCCATGCTGGAATTGTCCGATCCGGACGCCAGGACTCGGCTCGGTTATGGCGCGGTGGGCAAATATGCGGGCAGCGGCAATGCGACGCTGAAGCGGCAGTTGTTCTTCGCTGGTTTGGCCGGTCTCGGCCGTCTTTCCCCGCAAGAGGTCGAAAGCGGCGCCGAGTCGCTGGACGTGCCGATCGGCGTGCAGAACAGCTGGACGCGCGCGCTGGATCGCGCCGTGCGCGACCGGCAGCCCGCCACGGTGCTGCTGCTGTCCGGGATTGGCATGCAGGCGGACTCCTGGCGGGCAATACCGCCGGCCGCGCTCTATCGGATCGTCGCTGCGCTGCGCGCGGTGGGGCTGGATGGCGAGGCGCGGATGATCGCCGTCGAGGCGCTCACGCGGGCCTGACCGGATGGGCGATACGGCCCTCATCGACCGCTTTCTGGAGATGATGGCGGCGCAGGCGGGCGCCGCGCGCAACACGATCGCCGCCTATCGCAGCGATCTCTTGCTTGCGTCGGAAGCGCTGGATGGCCGCTTGGCCGAGGCGAATGCCGACATGATCGGGCGGCTTGCAAGCGGCTGGTCCGCGCTGGCCCGGTCGACCGTGTCGCGCAAGGCATCAGCGCTCCGGCGCTTCTTCACCTTCCTCGCGGAAGAAGGGTTGCGGGCGGACGATCCGGGCGCGGCGCTGCCGCAGCCGGCACGCCGTCGTCCGCTTCCCCGCACGCTCAGCCATGCCGACGTCGATCGGCTGTTCGCGGTCGTAGCGGCGCGACTCGCGCGTGATCCGCCGCTCGCTCCCGATATGCGCAACGCGGCGCTGCTGGAACTGCTGTACGGTTCGGGCCTGCGCGCGACCGAGCTCGTGTCGTTGCCGCGCAATGCCATTCATCCCGATCGGCCCTTCATCATCCTCTCGGGCAAAGGCGGCAAGGAACGGCTGGTGCCGATATCCGACCGCGCCCGTGCCGCCGTCGCGCAATGGCGCGATCATGTCCCCGCGGACGACAAGTTCCTGTTTCCGTCCGGTACCACGCACATTTCGCGCGTGCGGCTGTTTCAGATCATCCGGGCGCTTGGTGCCGAAGCCGGTATCCCGCCCGATCGCATCAGCCCGCATGTGCTTCGTCACGCCTTTGCCACCCACTTGCTTGAGGGGGGCGCAGATCTTCGTGCGCTCCAAGCAATGCTGGGGCATGCCGACATTGCGACGACGGAAATCTACACACATGTCGATCGTGCCCGGTTGGTCACGCTGGTCAATGAACGGCACCCGCTCGTTGACGTGGCGAAACCGCGCGCCTAGCTCCGCGCGATGGCGACTTTCCTCGACTTTGAAAAACCCATTGCCGAACTGCAGGCACGGATCGACGAACTACGCGATACCGGCGCCGAGGGCGGTGTCGACATCGCGGCAGAGGTCGCGAAGCTTCAGGCGAAATCCGATCGGCTCCTGAAGGAAACCTTTTCCAAGCTGACGCCGTGGCAGAAGACCCAGGTTGCCCGGCATCCCGAGCGGCCGCACTTCAAACATTATGTGGCTGGGCTGTTCGACGAGTTCATCCCGCTCGCCGGCGATCGCGCCTTTGGCGACGATCAGGCCATCATTGGCGGGTTCGCCAGTTTCCGCGGGCAGCGTGTGCTGGTGATGGGACATGAGAAGGGTGACGACACCACCTCCCGTCTCCGCCACAATTTCGGCATGGGCAAGCCGGAGGGGTATCGCAAGGCGGTGCGCCTGATCTCGCTCGCTGATCGCTTCAACCTGCCGATCGTGACCCTGGTCGACACGTCCGGCGCTTTCCCGGGCCTGCAGGCGGAGGAGCGTGGCCAGGCCGAGGCGATCGCGCGCTCGACCGAGGCGTGTCTCGCCGCCGGCGTGCCCTTCGTATCGGCGGTCGTGGGCGAGGGCGGCTCGGGCGGCGCCGTTGCGCTGGCCAGCGGTAATCGCGTGCTGATGTTCGAACACGCCGTCTATTCGGTCATCTCGCCCGAAGGCTGCGCCTCCATCCTGTGGCGCACGGCCGACAAGGCGGCCGACGCGGCTGAAGCGATGAAGGTAACGGCGCAGGATCTGAAGGCGCTTGGCGTGATCGACACGATCGTGCCCGAGCCGCTGGGCGGCGCGCATCGCGGCCCCTCGGCAGCAATCGGCGCGCTGGGGGACGCGATCGAATCGGCGCTCGGGGAATTGCGCGGCATGGATGCGGTCGCGCTGCGGCGCGAACGGCGCGAGAAGTTCCTCGCGATGGGCCGCGCGCTTAGCTGACGCGAGGCAAAAGAAAAGGGCGGCGAGCCGAAGCTCGCCGCCCTTTTCTTTTTTTGACGATAGCGCGGACGATTATTTAGGCGCGCCGTCCTTCATCGTCGTCGAGACCTTGCTGAAGGTCGAAGTCAGTTGGTTGCCCAGCGTGCCCATGGCTGCAATGGCGGCGACGGCGATCAGGGCGGCGATCAGGCCGTATTCGATCGCGGTGGCACCCTTGGAATTCTTGAGGAATGCGCGCATCTTCTGCATGTTCGGTCTCCAGTGGTTGTCTAACGCTTCAGTCACCCGACCGGATGAAGGTGCCCCCCGCTCCGGTACCCACCCCAATTAACGTGGCCAGGTTGAAAAACATTTAAGGGCCGTTGCGGCTGGGCGGATTGAGGACGGCGGTGACGCTGCTGCTGAGGTCGTTCCACATACTTGTCGTCTTTTCCGCCAAGCCGGCCACGCTTGCCATGATCGCAATCACGATCAGGGCGAGGATGAACCCATATTCGACCGCGGTGGCACCACGCTGATCGCCTGCAAGCCGCAGGGTTGCGGCAAGCGCGCGTTTGATCGCTGAAGGGCCTCGGTGCATGCGCTGCTGATCGCATGGCTGTGTTAAGGAAAGGTCGACATGCCCCATCGCGCCAGCGCGCCTTCTCTACCGATGCTGGTGGTCGCCGCTGCGCTGATCGCGGCGGATGGCCGGATCCTGGTTCAGCAACGCCCGCTCAACAAGCATCATGGCGGCCTGTGGGAGTTCCCGGGCGGCAAGGTGGAGCCAGGCGAGACACCCGAGGCGGCCTTGGCTCGCGAGCTGGCGGAGGAACTCGGAATCGGGGTTGAAGCTGCGGACCTTCACCCCGTCGCCTTTTCGCGCGGCAGCGCTGGCGATCGCCCGATGGTCCTGCTCCTCTATCGTGCCGAACGGTGGGAGGGGACTGCGCAGGCAATCGAAGCCCCGGCAATCCGCTGGGTCGCGACCGAGGAACTGGCCGCACTGGCCATGCCGCCCGCCGACCGGCCGCTCGCCGAGGCGCTGATGGCGCTGATGGCGCTGATGGCGCTGCGCTAACGCCCATCGCGCGGACGCGACGCCCGGCAAGTCACAGCATCAACAGCGTCCCCGTCCCGCCAAGGACGAATGCCAGCACCAGCCAGTAATGCGAGCGGACGAGCCAATCGGAATCGCCGTCAAAGATGCGCATGAGGTCCCTCGATTCTTCGAGAACGGGCAAGCCGCCGGAGCCCGCCAATCTGCCACCGGCCTTATCGCACGCGCGACCCGTAGCGACCTAGAAATGGCACCGAACCGGAGCAACCAGGCTTGCGGACAAGAAGGGGATACCACGCTGGAGGCCCGACCGGGAATCGAACCCGGGTGCAAGGATTTGCAGTCCTCTGCGTCACCACTCCGCCATCGGGCCTCGATCGCGTGGAGGCGGGCTGATGGGGCGGCGCGCCAGCCATGTCAAGTTTCGACATTGGCGCATTTGCCGCGACAGGATAAAGCGCCACTTCGATGGTAAGTGTATTGCCATGCTAAAACAGCCGTGCGACAGGTGACAGAATGACGATGACCATGGAACGCCAACCCGATTTCGCCGCCCTGCGCACCGCGATGGTGGCCAGTCAGCTGCGCACCAATGCGGTGTCGGATGCACGCGTGGTCGCCGCCATGGCCAATGTGCCGCGCGAGCGCTTCGTGCCCGCCGATCAGGCGCCGTTCGCCTATCGCGACGGGCTGGTGGAGCTGGGCGGTGGTCGTTCGCTCAACCTGCCGATCGCCACCGGCCGCTTGCTCACCGAGGCGCGCCTCACGTCGCACGACCGCGTGCTGCTGATCGGCGCAGCGTCGGGTTATACGGCCGCGGTTCTGGCGGAACTGGTGGCTGCGGTCGTCGCGGTCGAATCGGATCCCGCGCTGGTCGCCAGGGCGCGTACGGCGCTTGGCGGCGAGGATCGCGTGACGATCGTCGAGAGCCCGCTGGAACATGGCCATCCTGCCGATGCACCGTACGACGTGCTCATCATCGACGGCGCGGTCGAGCAGGTGCCGGAGACGTTGGTGACTCAGGTTCATCCCGCCGGCCGGGTGCTTGGGGGCCTCGTTGATCGAGGCGTGACCCGGCTTGCGGCTGGTCGCCGAAGCGAAGGCGGCTTCGCGCTGCTCGATTTTGCCGATGTCGAATGCTGCCGGTTGCCCGGCTTCGCCAAACCGGCACGTTTCACCTTCTGAGCAAAGGCTGCAATGACCCGCGTTCGTTCCCTTGCCATGCCGCTGACGATCGCGGCCGTGATTGCGGTATCTCCGGCGCGCGCGGACACGCTGCGCGAGGCGCTGGCGCGGGCCTATCAGGATAATCCGACGATCACCGGCAGCCGCGCGCGGCAGCGGGCGATTGACGAGACGGTGCCGATCGCGCGCGCTGCGGGCCGTCCCACGCTGGGCAGCAACGCGGGGGTGACGGAAAATTATCTGCGCAGCGGCAATTCCTTCACCACGCCGGAGAAGGTGGCGCAGGCGCAACTGGCACTGAACGTACCCTTCTATTCCGGCGGCGCGGTGCGCAATTCGGTGCGCGCGGCCGAAACCCGGGTGGAGGCAGGGCAGCTTGGCCTGCGCGGGACGGAGGCGGGGCTCTTCACCGAAGTGGTCGGCGCCTATAACGACGTACTGCGTGACGAGGCGATCGTCGGCCTCAATGCCCAGAATGTGCGCGTGCTGGAGACCAACCTTCAGGCCAGCCGCGATCGCTTCCAGGTCGGCGACCTGACCCGCACCGATGTCGCCCAGTCGGAGGCGCGGCTCAGCCTCGCCCGCGCGCAGCTCGACCGCGTGCGCGCCAATCTCATTGCCAGCCGTGAGAATTATGTCCGTCTGGTCGGCGGCGCCCCCGGCGCGCTCGAGCCGCCGCCGCCGCTGCCCAATCTGCCGTCCAATGCGGATGCGGCCGTCGATGTTGCGCTGCGCGACAATCCGACTTTGCTGTCCGCCCTGAAGGAGCGTGACGCCACCGCCTTCGACGTGCGCGTCGCCCGCGCCAGCCGTCTGCCCACGCTCGGCATCGGCGCCACCGGAAATTATGTGAACTATCTCGGCTCGCTGGGCTCAGGCACCGGGCTCGGCGTCGGCCAGAGCGGCACCTCCGCCGGCATCGGGCTCAATGTCAGCCTGCCGTTCTTCCAGGGCGGGCGCCCCGCCGCGCTGGTGCGCCAGGCGCAGGCGCAGCGATCGCAGGCAATCGAAAATGCAACCGCGGCCGAACGTCAGGTGATCGCCTCGACCCGGTCGGCCTATGCCGTGTGGCAATCCTCGCTTCAGGTGATCGCCTCGTCGGAACAGGCGGTGGCCGCCAACCAGCTCAGCCTGGAGGGCGTTCGCGCGGAAAACAGTGTCGGCACCCGCACCATCCTCGACATCCTCAATGCCGAGCAGGAATTGCTGAACAGTCAGGTGACCTTGGTGACGGCCCGCCGCGACGCATATGTCGCCGGCTTCGCCTTGCTCGCCGCGATGGGGCAGGCGGAGGCGCAGGACCTCGGGCTGGAAGCAGGGCCGCTCTACAATTCGGCCGACAATTACCGTTCGGTGCGCGGCCGCTTCTCCGACTTCTCGGACGGGCCGGCGCCACAGGCCATCGCACCGTCGACCAGCACCGTCCCGCCGCAGAACGCCACCGTCACCCGTCCGCTCGATCCCGCGCTCGACAGCAGCAAGGTTGACAGGAGCCCGGCGTTGACCACAGGTGAGAACGCACCGAACCGCTGATAGTCAGCCGTTTTTGGGACGAGGTGGACTGCGCGCATGGGGGATGTCAGCGCCGAGCCGTCGATGGAAGACATTCTGTCCTCCATCAAGCGCATCATTGCGGAGGAGGGCGATGACCGCCCGATCCGGCCGCGCCGCAGTGGCGCGGTGCGTGCCATGCCGGCCGCCCCGATCGCTGATGACGACGACGAGCCGGAAGAAGTGCTTGAGCTGAGCGATCCGATGCCGCCGTCGCGCGCGCCGGCCAGCGGCGCGGCGGCCGCAGATGCGCCCGTTGCTTCTCCCGCACCAAACACCGCTTCGGCCAGCATGTCCTCGGCGCAGGCCGCCGCCGCTTTGCTGTCCGAACAGACGACTCAGGCGACTCGCGGCGCGCTCGACGCGCTCTCGCGGCTCATGGTGAAGCCGGAACCGGGCAGCGACGGTACGCTGGAGGGGCTGGTGCGCGACATGCTGCGCCCGATGCTGCGCGAATGGCTCGACGCGAACCTGCCGGCACTGGTCGAAACGCTGGTCGCGCGCGAGATAGCGAAGATCACGCGCGGTTCCTGATCGCCTGTCCCGGCACCTGGCCGGGAATATGACAAGATCATTGTCGCGCCTGATACGATCTGCTTTACCGCAGGGCCATGAGGATGCTCCTGTCCGCGAGCTTCGTTGCGCTCGCCGTCGCCGCCGCTCCGGCCTTTGCCCGCCCGCTGACGATCGAGGATCTGACGATGCTCAGTCGCATCGGCGCTCCGGCCGTCTCCAAGGACGGCCGCTGGATGGTCTGGGCGCAGCGGGAGACCGATCTCGACTCCGATCGCGGCCGCTTCGATCTGTGGCGGCTCGATCTGACGAAGCCCGGCGCCGCGCCGGAGAGGTTGCTCGCCGATCCGCAGAAGGACGAGAATGATCCGCAGATCGTCGGCAACACCGTCTATTTCGCGATGGACGATGCGGTCTGGGCCGTCCCCGTCACCGGCGGCACGCCGCGCCGGCTGACCGACTTCAAGGGCGGCTTCAACGGCTTCAAGGTCGCACCGACGGGCGACAAGATCGTGGTCTGGGCGGATCGGCTGCCCGGCGCGCCCAGCCTCGAGGAACCGATGATCCGCAAGCTGGCGGATGCCGGCTCGGGCCGCACCTATGATCAGCTCTTCGTGCGCCACTGGGATAAGTGGAGCGACGGCAAAAGGTCGCAGCTGTTCGTCCTGCCGCTGACCGCCGCCGGCGCGCGCGGCAATGGCAAGGCAGTGGTCGGCAACCTCGTCGGCGACACACCCTCCAAGCCGTTCGGCGGCGCCGAGGAAGTCGCGTGGAGCCCCGACGGCAAGACGCTCTACTTCGCGCTCCGCGAGGCCGGCCGGATCGAGCCGACCTCGACCAATCTCGACATCTTCGAGGTGCCAGCGGACGGCAGCCGTGCGCCGGTGAACCTCACCGCGGACAACAAGGCGACCGACAATCAGCCGGTCGTCTCGCCCGATGGCCGAACGCTCGCCTGGTTCGCGATGCGCCGTCCCGGCTACGAGGCCGATCGCCAGGTCCTGATGCTGCGCGATCTCGCCACTGGCCGCATGACGTCGCTCACCGAAAAGTGGGACCGTTCGGTCGGCTCGATCGCTTGGGCGCCCGACTCGCGCTCGCTTTACGTGACGGCGGATGACACGCAGGAAACCCCGCTGTTCCGCGTCGATGCGACGACCGGTCAGGTCACGCGGCTGACCCAGCAGGGCCATGTCGGGGCGGTCGCCGTGACGCCGAGCGGGCCGGTCATCGCGCTCGATTCGCTCACCGCCCCGGCCGATTTCTACCGCGTCGCCGCCACCGGCACGCCGCAACGGCTGACCAACGTCAACGCCGCCAAGCTCGCCGGCATCGACATGCCGACGGTCGAACGGTTCAGCTTCACCGGCGCCAACAACGACACCGTCTGGGGCTATGCGGTGAAGCCCGCCAATAGCACCGGCAAGGTGCCGATCGCGTACATGGTCCATGGCGGGCCGCAGGGGTCGAGCAACAACAGCTGGTCCTACCGCTGGAACCCGGCGGTGTTCGCTGGTGCGGGCTACGGCCTCGTCGCGGTCGATTTCCACGGCTCCACCGGCTACGGCCAGGCCTTCACCGACAGCATCCGCAACAATTGGGGTGGCTGGCCGCTGGAGGACCTGAAGAAGGGCCTCTCCGCCGCGACCACCAGGTTCACCTGGCTCGACGCGGACAATGCCTGCGCGCTCGGTGCCTCCTATGGCGGCTATATGATGAACTGGATCGAGGGGCAGTGGCCCGATCGCTTCAAGTGCATCGTCCAGCACGATGGCGTCTTCGACGCGCGCGCCATGGCGTATGAAACCGAGGAGCTCTGGTTCGACGAGTGGGAGCATGGCGGGAAGACCTATTACGAGGACCCGCAGGCGTTCGAGAAGTGGAACCCGGTCCACCACGTCGCGAAATGGAAGACGCCGCAACTCGTCATCACCGGCGAAAAGGATCTCCGCATCCCCTACACCCAGGGGCTCGCCGCCTTCACCGCGCTCCAGCGCCGCGGCATCCCCTCGCGCCTGCTCGTCTTCCCGAACGAGAACCACTGGGTGCTGAAACCGAAGAACTCGCGCCAATGGTATCGCGAAGTGACCGGCTGGATGGACAAGTGGACCGGCAAGGCGGCCGCTAACCAATAACACCTCGTCATCCCGGCCTGGAGCCGGGGTGATGGTGTGAGGAGGGGGGACTTGGGTTCCCCCCACCGCCTCGCTATGGCCGCTCCATGAGCGAGCTGCCGAAAACCTTTGACCCCGCCGCGATCGAATCCCGCTGGTACAGCCATTGGGAAGAAAGCGGCCTGTTCCGCCCCGAGCGTCCCGGCGCGGAGCCGTGGACGATCGTCAACCCGCCGCCCAACGTCACCGGCTCGCTCCACATCGGCCATGCGCTCGATAACACGCTGCAGGACATCCTGACGCGCCACGCGCGGCTGAAGGGCAAGGACGCGCTTTGGGTCGTCGGCACCGATCACGCCGGCATCGCGACGCAGATGGTGGTCGAGCGGCAGATGGCGCTCAAGCAGCAGAAGCGCACCGATTTCACCCGTGACGAATTCGTCGCCAAGGTGTGGGAATGGAAGGCGGAGAGCGGCGGCCAGATCACGGGCCAGCTCCGCCGCCTCGGCTGCTCGATGGATTGGGCCAATGAGCGGTTCACGATGGACGAGGGCTTCTCGAAGGCCGTGATCAAGGTCTTCGTCGAGCTTCACCGCCAGGGCCTGCTATACCGCGACAAGCGCCTGGTGAACTGGGATCCGGGCCTCGGCACCGCGATCAGCGATCTCGAGGTTGAGACGCGCGAGGTGAAGGGCAGCTTCTGGCAGATCCGCTACCCGCTCGCCGACGGCTCGGGCACGATCACCGTCGCCACCACGCGCCCCGAGACGATGCTCGCCGACATGGCCGTCGCGGTGCATCCCGACGACGCGCGCTACAAGGACATGATCGGCAAGCAGATCAAGTTGCCGATCACCGGCCGCCTGATCCCGGTGATCGCCGACGAACATGCTGATCCGTCGCTTGGCACCGGCGCGGTGAAGATCACGCCGGGGCATGACTTCAACGATTTCGAGGTGGGCAAGCGCGCCGGCATGAAGGCGGGCGAGATGCTCAACATGCTCGATGCCAAGGCCAACGTCACGCAGACCGCGGACGGCCTGATCCCGGCCGAGTTCCTCGGGCTTTCGACCGCAGACGCACGCAAGGCGGTCGTGGCCCGGCTCAAGGTCGATGGCGTCCTCGTGCCCCACGTCGACAAGGAAGGCGTCGAGCATGATGCCGAGCCGCGCACGATCCAGACGCCCTATGGCGATCGCTCGGGCGTCGTCATCGAGCCGTGGCTGACCGACCAATGGTATGTCGACGCCAAGACGCTGGCGCAGCCCGCGATCGAGGCGGTGAAGTCCGGCGCGATCCGCCTCGTCCCCAAGACGTGGGAGAAGACCTACTTCAACTGGATGGAGAACATCCAGCCGTGGTGCGTCTCGCGTCAGCTGTGGTGGGGCCACCAGATCCCGGCGTGGTTCGATGCCGAGGGCAGGGCCTATGTCGCCGAAACCGAGGAGGAGGCACAGGCGCAGGCGGGCGAGGGCGTTGCCCTGACGCGCGATCCCGACGTGCTCGACACCTGGTTCTCCTCCGCGCTGTGGCCCTTCGCCACGATGGGCTGGCCGGAGAATGCCGACCCCACGCTAGGCGGGCGCTATCCCAATGACGTGCTGATCTCGGGCTTCGACATCCTGTTCTTCTGGGATGCCCGCATGATGATGCAGGGCATTCACTTCATGAAGGACGTGCCGTTCCGCACGCTCTACCTGCACGGCCTTGTCCGCGCGGCGGACGGCGCGAAAATGTCCAAGTCCAAGGGCAATACCGTCGATCCGCTCGGCCTGATCGACAAATACGGCGCCGACGCTTTGCGCTTCTTCATGGCGGCGATGGAAAGCCAGGGTCGCGACATCAAGATGGATGAGAAGCGGGTCGAGGGTTACCGCAACTTCGCGACCAAGCTGTGGAATGCCAGCCGCTTCTGCCAGTCGAACGGCATCGGCGGATCGACCACGCTGGAACCGCCGGCGGCGACCCATCCGGTCAACAAGTGGATCATCGGTGAGGCGATCAAGGCGATCCAGTCGGTCGACCTCGCGCTTGGCGAATATCGCTTCGATGCTGCGGCGAACGCCATCTACCAGTTCGTCTGGAGCCAGTTCTGCGACTGGTATCTCGAACTCATCAAGGGTTCGATTGATGACGAGACGAAGGCGGTCGCCGGCTGGGTGCTCGATCAGATCCTGGTCGTCCTCCACCCGTTCATGCCGTTCATCACCGAGGAGCTGTGGCACGCGCTCGCGCCGCGCGATCATGACCTGATCGTCGCGCACTGGCCGATGGCGGACGCGCGCGCGATCGATCCGGCGGCGGCGCAGGAGATCGACTGGCTGATCCGCCTCGTCAGCGAGGTACGCTCCAGCCGTACCGAGCTGAACGTGCCCCCCGGCGCGCGGCTGCCCTATGCCGTGGCGGATGCGAACGAGGAAACGCAGGCGCGTCTCCAGCGCAATGCAGCCACGATCGCTCGCCTCGCGCGGATCGATCCGGGCGAGGTCTCGGGCGGCACCGCGCAGGTGGTGGTGGACGAGGCGACGTTCCGGATCGCGCTTGGCGACGTGATCGACCTCGCCGCGGAGCGCACGCGACTCGCCAAGGCAATCGCCGCGGCCGAAAAGGAGCGCGACGGGCTTGCCGGGCGCCTCAACAACCCGAGCTTTGTTGAACGCGCGAAGCCCGAGGCGGTCGAGAAGGCCCGCGCCGACCATGCGGAGAAATCCGCGGAGGCGCAGCGGCTTGCGGCCGCCCTGGCGCGGCTTGGCTGATCGCGTCCGTCGGTGGCGTTTCTCCAAATGGGACAGGTGCCACCGACAAATGCTGGCGAAAGCCGCGGCGAGATTATAGCGCGAGCGCTAGTTAGCCCGGAGTTGAAATGTCCCGCCTGAAGGTTTCGGTGATCGCCATGGTCGCCTCGCTCGCCATGGCCACGCCGGCGAATGCCCAGTCGATCGTTGGCCTCGATGTCCTGCGAACCTGGAACCTGGTGGTGCTCGGCGATCTTACCTCCTCGTCCGAGGTGGAGGGCCGCACCTTTGTCGGCGGCAACCTCAACGGCAATTCGTCCAACTATCAGATCCGCACCCCGGAACCCTCGCCCTACAATGTCACGGGCCTGACGGTGGTCGGCGACGTCAACGGCTCGCACAAGAATCTGAACGGCGGATCTGGCGCGGTCGTCGGCGGCAACGTCAACAGCGGCTTCAACCTGAACGGCGCGCCGCAGACAGTGAAGGTCGGCGGCACGATCGCCAACACCAACGTCAACCAGAACACGGTGACCTCGGGCCTCGCCGCGAGCGATCCCTCCTTCCTCGTCAACCTGAAGCAGCAGGGCAGCCTGATCGCCAGCAGCATGGGCGAGCTGTCGCGCACCTTCGGCGGCATGTCCTCGAACAGCAATCTGACGATCAGCGGCAACCGCGGCACGTTCGATGCGAAGCCCGATGCGCAGGGCGTGGCGGTGTTCAACATCACCAGCGCCGATCTCGATCGCATTGGCGAGATCAAGTTCAACCTCAACGGCGCCGATACCGCGATCGTCAATGTCACCGGCGCGAACGTGACGCTCAACGACAATTTCCTCGGCGGCACGACCGGGCTGGGCAAGCACGTGATCTGGAACCTGGTCGACGCGCAGAAGGTCGATGCCACCACCGCATGGGGCGGGTCGGTGCTGGCACCGGGCGCCGCGGCGACGACGGGGAATTACATCGAAGGCTCGGCGGTGTTCGGCAGCCTGGTGCAGAACGGCGAGTTCCACCTCGGCACCTTTGTGGGCGGCTATAACCCGCCGTCGGGCCCGCCGGTCAACGGTGGCGGCTCGCCCACGCCGATCCCGGGCGAGGCAGCAGGCCTGTTCGCGCTCGGCGCCATCGGCCTGTGGATGATGCGCCGCCGCCGCCACGCGGCCGCCTGACGACCCTCCACCGACGACGGACAAGAAAAAAGGGCGAGGCGTCCAGAACGCCTCGCCCTTTTTCATGCCTCTCTCCCTTCCCTAGGGGAAGGAAGCGACCCCCTGCCCTCCCGCGCGGGGAGGGCAGGGGGTCGCGATTACGCGGCCAGGTTGCGCAGCACGTACTGCAGGATGCCGCCGTTCAGGAAGTACTCCAGCTCGTTGACGGTATCGATGCGGCACAGCGTCTCGAACGTCTCGGTCGAGCCGTCCTTGCGGGTCATCGTCACGGTGACCGTCTGGCGCGGGCGCAGGCCGGCGACGTTCTGGATCGTGAACGTCTCGTCCCCGGTCAGCTTCAGCGTCTCGCGCGTCACGCCCTCGGCGAACTGCAGCGGCAGGACGCCCATACCGACCAGGTTCGACCGGTGGATACGCTCGAAGCTCTCCGCGATCACCGCGCGCACGCCGAGCAGGTTGGTGCCCTTCGCTGCCCAGTCACGCGACGAACCGGTGCCATATTCCTTGCCGGCGACGACGACCATCGGCGTGCCATCCGCCTTGTGGCGCATCGCGACGTCGTAGATCGGCATCACTTCCTCGCCATAACGGCTCATGCCGCCTTCGATCCCCGGCACCATCTCGTTCTTGATGCGGATGTTGGCGAAGGTGCCACGCACCATGACCTGGTCGTTGCCGCGGCGCGAGCCATAGCTGTTGAAGTCCGCCTTGGAGACCTGACGCTCCATCAGCCACGCGCCCGCCGGGCTGTCGGCCTTGATCGAACCGGCCGGGGAAATGTGGTCGGTGGTGATCGAATCGCCCAGGATCGCCAGCGGCTTCGCCTCGATGATGTCGGTCACCGGCGCCGGGGTCATCTCCATGCCCTCGAAATACGGCGGATTGGCGATGTAGGTCGATGCGGCCGGCCAGCTGTAGGTGTCCGAACCGGTCACGTCGATCGCGCGCCACTTGGCATCGCCCTCATACACGTTGCCGTAGCGGGTACGGAACATGTCGTCGTCAATGTTGGCGGTCATCAGCTCCGACACTTCCTGGTTCGAAGGCCAGATGTCCTTGAGGTACACCGGGCCGTTCGTCCCCTCGCCGATCGGCGTGTCGTTCATGTCGGTGGTGACGGTGCCCTTCAGCGCATAAGCGACGACGAGCGGCGGCGAGGCGAGGAAGTTCGCGCGCGCATCCGGCGAAACGCGGCCTTCGAAGTTGCGGTTCCCCGACAGGACCGATGCGACGACGAGGTCATTCTCGTTGATCGCGCTGCTGATCGGCGCGGCGAGCGGACCTGAATTGCCGATGCAGGTCATGCAGCCATAGCCGGTGAGGTTGAACCCCATGGCATCGAAATCGTCCTGTAGGCCCGACTTCACGAGATAGTCGGTGACGACCTGCGAACCCGGCGACAGCGACGTCTTGACCCAGGGCTTGGGCTTCAGGCCCAGCGCGCGTGCCTTGCGGGCGACGAGGCCGGCAGCGACCAGAACCGACGGGTTCGACGTGTTGGTGCAGCTGGTGATCGCGGCGATCACGACGTCGCCGTCGCCGATGTCATGGCCACGCTCGGCCACCTCGACGCGCTTCGGCTCGGCCTTGCTGTACACCTTCGTCAGGTCGGCGTTGAACACGTCGTCGACCTTATCGAGCGCCACCTTGTCCTGCGGGCGCTTCGGGCCGGCGAGCGACGGCACGACCGAACCCATGTCGAGTTCCAGCGTGTCGGTGAACACCGGGTCCGGCGTGTTGGCGTCGCGCCAGAAACCGTTCGCCTTGGCATAGGCTTCGACCAGCGCGATCGTTTCGGCAGGGCGGGCGGTCAGCTTCATGTAGTCGATCGTCTTGTTGTCGATCGGGAAGAAGCCGCAGGTCGCGCCATATTCCGGCGCCATGTTGGCGATCGTCGCGCGGTCGGCCAGCGTCATCTGGTCGAGGCCCGGGCCGTAGAACTCCACGAAGCGGCCGACGACGCCCTTGGCGCGCAGCATCTGGGTGACGGTCAGCACCAGGTCGGTGGCGGTGATGCCCTCGCGCAGCGCGCCGGTCAGCTTGAAACCGACCACTTCCGGGATCAGCATCGACACCGGCTGGCCCAGCATCGCGGCCTCGGCCTCGATGCCGCCGACGCCCCAGCCCAGCACGCCCAGGCCGTTCACCATCGTGGTGTGGCTGTCGGTGCCGACGCAGGTGTCGGGATAGGCGATCGCTGCGCCCGCGGTGGCGTTCTCGCCAGTCTCATTGGAGGTCCACACCGCCTGCGCGACATATTCCAGGTTCACCTGGTGGCAGATGCCGGTGCCCGGCGGCACGACCTTGAAGTTGTCGAGCGCCTTGGAACCCCACTTCAGGAACTCATAGCGCTCCGAATTGCGCTGATATTCGAGATCGACGTTATCCTCGAACGCCTTGGGCGTGCCGAATTCGTCGACCATGACCGAATGGTCGATGACGAGGTGGACGGGGACCTGCGGATTGATCTTCGCTGCATCGCCGCCCAGCTTGGTGATCGCGTCGCGCATCGCGGCGAGGTCGACGACGCACGGCACGCCGGTGAAATCCTGCATCAGCACGCGCGCGGGGCGATACTGGATCTCGCGGTCGGAACGGCGCTCCTTCTGCCAGTCGACGACGGCCTGCACGTCCTCCGCGGTCACGGTCTTGCCGTCCTCGAAGCGCAGCATGTTCTCGAGCAGCACCTTCATCGAGAAGGGCAGGCGGGAAATGTCGCCGAACTTCTCGGCGGCGACTTCCAGCGAGAAATAATCATAAGACTTGCCGCCGGCTTGCAGCGTGCGGCGAGCCTTGAGCGTATCGTGGCCGATGGCGGTCATGTGGGTCCTTTCCCCATAAGTGCGGCCAGCTCGGGCGCGGCGGGGAAGCAAGAAGCGCGATGGTCGCGCCTCTCGCGCGAGCGCGCCTGGGCGGGCGTGAGCGAGACGTCGCAGCGGCCGATAGCAGCGCTCAGGGGTGGGGGGAAGGTGTCAAGTCAGGCCGGCGGTGACTTCGTGCGCTTGCCGGCGCATCGGCCGCCACGCAGTCTCCCCGCGGCGTCGCGACAGATAGGTGTCGAGCCCGATCTGCGCCCCGATCAGCATGAACAGGAATGACTGGAAGGCGATACCGACGAACGCCCCGCCCAGCAGGTAGATCAGCTGCGCATTCTGCAACGCGCCCGCCAGGCTCCCGGCCCAGGCGAACGCGCCCTCGCGATAGCGCCGCCGCAGCACCTCCATCCGCACCAGCCCGATGACATTGATCAGCAGCCAGATCGCCAGCCCGGGATAACCCTGCTCGCCCAGCATCTCGAAATAGCTCGAATGATAGGCGCGGCTCTTGTCCACCGTCAGGTTGCGCTGGACGGTGCGATGCGGGCCTTCGCCCTCGACCGAAACCGTGTCGTAGCGGATCCGGTTCTGGCGATAGGCCTCGAACCCGCCGCCGAACGGATGGTCCTTCACATAGTCCATCGTCCACTTCCACACGGCGATGCGGGTGGAGGCGGATTCGTCCGCCTGATAGGTCTTGATCGTCCCCATCCGCTCGCTGAACGCGCTCGGCAGGAACGGGATGGCGGCAACGCCGATCAGCCCCAGCGCCGCGAGGTACAGCACCTTGCGTTTCACTTCGCGCAGCATCAGCACCGCGAGCAGGCCGATGCACAACAGGCCGGTCCGCGCCGAAGTGCCGACCGGGATCAGCAGGCACGCAAAGGTGAGCGCCGCACAGAACAGCCAGACGCGCCGGTCCGGCCGGAACACGGTGCCATATTTGCCCAGCCACAGGATGATCGGGATGAGCGAGATCGACACTGCCGAGATGATCGATCCTTCGTACAGGCCCGAATTGTTGCTCACCATCAGGTTCAGTTCGCCATAGCCGCCGCCGGAGGCGAGCGTCTTGATGCCGCCGACGATGATGATCGACGCGGCGGACAGCACCACGAACAGCAGCAGCGATTCGATCCGCAGCCGGGTGCGCAGCGTCAGCGGCAGGAACGCGGCAAAGGCCAGGTTCTTCCACACCCACTCCCACTTGCCCTCGGCCTCGATCGGGAAATCGGCGGTGCGGGTGGTGATCCAGCAATAGAGCAAGAGCAGCACGATCAGCGCCTGGCGCGGCGCGAAGCGCGAATCCTTCTTGTCGTCCACCAGCAGCCAGCCGAGCACCGCCAGCCCCGCGGCGATCATCGACACCGGCACGCTGTTGAGCAGGTAATAGGTAATCCGCTGCGGCGAGACGATATCGATATAGATATAGGTCAATACGAAGATGAACGGCCGCTTGAACCCGCATGCGAACAACGCGAGCAGGAAACCGATAAAGGCAAAGTCACGCACGCGGGCGACGTCCCGGGCGAGTCTTGTCGGCAGGCGGCGCTTCCGAATCGAGATCGTCGCGCCGCAGCAGCAGCCAGGCCGTCAGCAGCAGCAGGCCATGGCTGATCGCAAGGGCGAAATTGTCGATCATGGCGCGGTGCTGGTCGATCCCGAGGGGCGCCGCCGTGCACGGCGGGGCCGAAAAACGTTGCTCCCGCCTAGCGCCTTGGCAGTTGACGTGCCGTTAAGCGCCGGCGTGGCAGGCCAGCCGTGATGCGTATTCTTCACGTCCTCGATCACGGCCTGCCGTTGCAGAGCGGCTATACATTCCGCACCCGCGCGATCGTCAAGGCACAGCTCGCCCGCGGGTGGCAGGTGGCGGCCGTCACCGGCCCGCGCCATCATCACGGATCGCCAGCCACCGAGGTGGTCGACGGCATCACGTTCCACCGCACCGGCCCGTCGATGAAACTGCGCGCGCCCTTGTCGGAAATGGCCGAGGTCGCTGCCTTCGGTCGGCGGATCATGGCGGTGGCGCGCGATTTCCGCCCCGATATCATCCATGCCCATTCGCCCGTGCTCGACGCGCTGGCCGCGATGCGGGCGACCCGCGCGCTCCGCCTGCCGCTCGTTTACGAGATTCGCGCCTTCTGGGAGGATGCGGCGGTCGGCAATGGCACCGGGACCGAAGGCTCGCTGCGCTACCGCGCCACCCGCGCGCTGGAAAGCTGGGCGGTCCGCCGCGCCGATGCGGTGGCGGTGATCTGCGAGGGGTTGAAGACCGATCTGCTCGCCCGCGGCGTCGCTGCCGACAAGATCATGGTCTCCCCCAATGGCGTCGACATGGCGCTGTTCGGCGACCCGCCCCCGCGCGACGAGGCGCTGGCGCAGCAGCTCGGCCTTGACGGGGAGGTGATCGGCTTCATCGGCAGCTTCTACGATTATGAGGGGCTGGACGATCTCGTCGCCGCCATGCCCGCGCTCGTCGCGCAGCGCCCGCGCGCACAGCTGCTGCTGGTCGGCGGCGGCCCGATGGAGGCGGCGCTCCGCGCGCAGGTCGCGGCCTCGCCCGTCGCCGACCGGATCCACTTCGCCGGCCGCGTGCCGCATCAGGAGGTGGAGCGTTACTACAGCCTCGTCGATATCCTCGCCTATCCGCGCAAGAAGATGCGCCTCACCGATCTCGTCACCCCGCTGAAGCCGCTGGAAGCGATGGCACAGGGCCGGCTGGTCGCGGCATCGGACGTCGGCGGCCACCGCGAGCTGATCCGCGACGGGGAAACGGGCACGCTGTTCGCCGCCGATGATCCCGCCGCGATCACCGCCGCGCTCGCCGCGTTGCTCGCAGACCGCACGATCTGGGATAACCGCCGCGCCACCGCGCGCGCCTTTGTCGAGCGGGAGCGTAACTGGTCTTCAAATATTTCACGTTACGAACCGGTCTATCGGCGGCTGATGGATGCCGCGGGCAAGGGTGACACATGGTCGTAAGGCGCACCGGCACGGACGTGACACGCTATCTGATCCCCGCAGCCTTGCTGGCTGCCGGCGTCATCATTGCCGCGTCGATCGCCGCGATGCCGCGCGTGAACTTCGACCTGCTGCTGTGGCGACTCGGTCTGCCCGATGTCATCCCGGCGGCCGCCCCGCCTGTCGGCGCGACCGGGCGCACCCTGCTGGCACTGGCGGCGCTGTTCCCCTTCCTCCTTGTGTCGGCGATCGCCTGGCGGCTGGGAAATGGCGGCCCGCTGTTCGCCCTGCGCCGCCGAGACCGCGACGCTGGCCTCCCCGCCTTGCGCCGCGCGGACGCGCACCCCGATCACCCGCCGCGCTGGCCGATTCGCGCGGACGAGGATCTGGGCCCGCCCTTACCCGCGGTCGGCAGCCCGGCCGCGCGGGTGCTGCCCGGCGACGATCTGCCGCTCCCGGCCGATCTCGATCAGCCGCTTGCCGCCTTCGACCCGATCGCCATTCCCGACGTCCCGCGTGAACCGGCCCGCCCGGTCGCGCCGCTGGTCACGATCGTCGTCCCGCCGCGCAGCCACGATGCGGCGCCAGAAACGTCCGAGTCGCTGCCCGACATGCCGGCGGAGATCGCGGATGACCTCAGCCAGCCGCCGATCTCCGATAATGACGCCGCACCTGAAGAGCCAGTTCCGGAGCTTGTCCCGACCGCCGAGGTATCTCCCGCCGAATGGGAAGCACCAACGCCGGCCGCCGAAGAGCCAGATGCGGCCGCACCGGAACCGCTTCCCCTCAGCGAGCTGGCCGCCGAACCCGCGGCTGACCAGAGTGACGCCGACCAGCGGGACGAACCGGCCAGCCCCGAACCCCATCTCGAACCCGCGCCTGAACCCGCCAATACGGATCAGGACTCGATCAGCGCCTTGCTCGACCGGCTCGAACGCGGAGCGCAGCGGCGCAAGGGGGCGCCGCCGCCCGCACCGCCGCTGCCCGAACCCGATCCGCCGGCCCCGTCGCCCCCGCCGGGCAGCCTCGACGATACGCTGGTGATGCTCCGCCGCATGGCGCGCGGCTGATCGGTCGCGCGGGCTACGCGCGATCCACCGTCACCGCCTCGATCCGCGCCTGCCATTGCCCGTCCTGCTCACGCGCCCCCGTCACCGACAGCCCGGCAAGCAGGGAGCCCGGCAGCGCCACGTCCACATCCTCCACCCGCGACAGCCACTCGCGCGCCGCGTCTCCCGCAGGGGTCGTCAGCGTCATCGCATGCCGCTCTCCGGCAAAGGTGGCGCTATACCAGGGCGCCGACCCCATCGGTTCGATCGTCACCGACAGGCGCCGCTGCGCCGCCGATGCGTGCAGCGCGCGCTCGATCAGCGCCGCCGGCGCAGGGCCGCGCATCAATTCGCCTCCGCTTCGTGGCCGTTGGCGGCAATCGGCACGTCCGCCGCAGCCTCGCGCAGCGCCGCCTCGACGCGCGCGCGCATCTTCGGTCCCGGCGTGCGCCCGCGCCGCAAGTCGTGGACCAGCCGGGGGTCATTCACCACGCGCCGGCCAAAGGTGGTCGGCGGAATTCCCGTCCGCCGCAGGTAGCAATCGATCTGGGTGAGGAGGGACATGGCAAGCTCCTGAGTCGCTTATGTTCCTCTTTTGTTCTCTCAACTTTTCCAACTTGTCTAGGAAAAATCCTAGACTACAAGGATGGCATGGCGGACACGGTGGCCCAGACGGTTGAGCGGCTCGCGGCAGCGCGCGGGATCAGCCTGTCGGAACTGTCCCGGCTGCTCGGGCGCAACCTTGCCTATCTTCAGCAATTCGTCCGCCGGGGAACGCCGCGTCGTCTGGCGGAGGCCGACCGCCGCGTGCTGGCGCAATTCTTCGGCGTCGATGAAACGCTGCTCGGCGGTACCGCTGCGCCCGAGGCGCCGCTGGTATCCGTCCCTTATCTCACCGTCGCCGCCTCGGCCGGCGCGGGGCAGGCGACGGGGGAGGAGCGGGCGATCCGCCATGAGGCGTTCGGCGCGCGGCTGTTGCGTGACGCCGGGATTACCCCCGCTGCCGCCTCGCTCATCGATGCGGTGGGCGATTCGATGGCGCCGACGATCCTTTCGGGCGACCGCTTGCTGGTCGACCGCAGCGATGTCGCGCTCGCCAGCGATGCCATCTTCGTCGTGCGGCGGGGCGGGGAATTGCTGGTGAAGCGGGTGCGGCGGGATGGCGCCGGCCTGACGCTGCTCAGCGACAATCCCGATTATGCGCCGCTATCGTGCGCAAGGGGGGAGGCGGACGTGATCGGCCGCGTCCGCCTGCTACTGCGTGAACCCTGATCGCCGGTGGCTGCCGCGCGTCACGCGTTTCAGCCGCGATCCTTCAGCCACATGGCAACCGCGATCGCGCTGCCGATCGCCAGCCCGGCGAGAAAGCCGATCGACGGCTGCCCGACGAGCAACCCGATGACAGTGCCGGCTAGCAAGCCAACGGCAATCAGGAATCCGCCGGCATTGCCCGGGCGCTTGAGGGGATCGGCCATGACGCGCGCCTTGCCACGCCGCACCGCACGCTGCCAAGCGGCAAACCGTTAACCCTCGCCGTTCACGCCCGGGGAGGACGTTGCGCGGTAGCGCGGCCGCGTCATTCGCAACGGGGCGCCACCTTGTCATCCTTGTACCTCGCCGACCGCCAACTGGTGTCTGACGCCGCCGCGCTGATCCATCGTTTCGGCACTTATGCTGCGGACGAGGCGGCACGTCGCGCCGATCGCAGCCGCACCGTCGGCAACGTGATCCACTTCTGCCGCTGGCGTCAGGTCGAACGGTTGGTGCGGGTGCTTGCGACCGATCAACGCCTGGGCACGCTGCACTGAGCGTCACGCCGCATTGCCGCCCGGCGGCGGACGGCTTACGGCAGGGTCAATGGACGGGCGTAGGGCGCTGATCGCTGGGGCAGGTCTGATCGCGTCGATCGTCTCGGCGCCGGCTGGCGCGCAGCAAGCGGCCGGGACCGCTCCCGCGCCTGCGCTTCCTGCGGAACAGCCGATCGATCCCGCCGCGCCGCTCGCCGACATGCCCGATATCGGCGTGGCCTGGCCGGAACTGCCGCCACAGACCCCCGCCGCGCAACAGGCGACCGCCGCGCAAACCGGCGAGACACGCTATGCGTGGCGCATCGACGGGCTCGACGACATGGCCTCGCCGCTCCTGCGCGAACGCTTCGCCGCTTTGTCGGTGCTCGACCAGAACGATGGTGAGGCCGCCAACGCCGCGCAACTCGATCGCCGCGCGCGCGAGGATTCGACGCTGCTCGTCACGCTGCTGCGCGCGCAGGGCTATTATGATGCGGAGGTCGAACCGCGCATTGACACCGTCGATGGCCGTCCGCTGGTCATCCTCACCGCGACACCGGGGCCGATCTACCGGCTGAAGGAGGTGACGATCGATGGCGTCGCGGCGGCGGGGGACAAGGCGACCGCGCTGCGCGATGCCTTTGGCGTCAAGCCTGACGACCCCGTCGACGCCGATCGCATCACCACCGGAGAGGCGAAGCTGCGCGTCGAGGCGGGGGAACAAGGCTTCCCCTTCGCGAAGGTGGGCGAACCCGAGGTGACGATCGACCGCGAGGCGCGCACCGCCACGCTCGACATCAGCGTCGATCCCGGCACCGCGCGCGTCTTCGGACAGATCCGCGCCAATCCGAACAATCGCGTGTTCGATGCCGAGCATGTGCAGGAAATCGCCCGCTTCGAACCCGGAAAGCCCTATTACGCCCCGGCGCTGGACGACCTGCGCCGCGCATTGGTGCAGACCGGGCTGGTGTCGGTGGCGGAAGTGACGCCGGTACCCGGCACCACGCCCGACACGGTCGACATCGACGTCCGCCTCGAACCCGCTCCCCCGCGCACCATTGCGGGCGAAATCGGCTATGGCACCGGCGAAGGCGCGCGCGTCGAGGCGAGCTGGACTCACCGCAACCTGTTCCCGCCCGAAGGCGCGCTGACGCTCCGTTCGGTGCTCGGCACGCGCGAGCAGCTCGGCGCGGTCACCTTCCGCCGCAACAATTTCAAGGGCCGCGACCGCGTGCTGACGGCGCAGATCAGCGCCGCGCACACCAATCGCGAAGCCTATGAGGCGAACACCTTCTCGCTCTCCGGCAGCCTCGAACGCCAGACCAACATCTTCTTCCAGAAGACGTGGACCTGGTCGCTCGGCGCCGAGCTGGTGGCGTCCGACGAACGCGACGTGATCGTCTCGACCGGCGAGCCGCGTCGCCGCACCTTCTTCATCGCCGCCGCGCCGACCAGCCTCGTCTATGACGGCTCCGACGACCTCCTGAACCCGACGCGCGGCTTCCGCCTCGGCGGCCGCTTCAGCCCGGAGGTGTCGCTCCAGGGTTCGGCCTTCGGCTATGCGCGGACCCAGGTCGATGCCAGCGCCTATAAATCGGTCAGCGACGGCGTGGTGCTGGCGGGGCGCATCCGCCTCGGCACGATCGTTGGCGCGCCGCGCGATGCGATCGCGCCGTCACGCCGCTTCTACGCCGGCGGCGGCGCCTCGGTGCGCGGCTATGGCTATCAGCTGATCGGCCCGCGCGATCCCAACAATGATCCGATCGGCGGGCGCAGCCTCGCCGAATTCGCCATCGAAGGCCGGATCAAGGCATTCGGCGACTTCGGCATCGTGCCCTTCTTCGACGGGGGCAACATCTACACCTCCGCGCTGCCCGACTTCTCCGGCCTGCGCTACGGTGCCGGCGTGGGCGTGCGCTATTACAGCAACTTCGGCCCGATCCGCGTCGACGTCGGCACCCCGCTCAATCCGCAGCCGGGCGATTCGCGCGTCGCGGTCTATGTCTCGCTCGGGCAGGCGTTCTGATGCGGCTGTGGCGCTGGGCCCTCGGCGGGATCGTCGCACTCGCCACGATCATCCTCGCCAGCCTGTGGATCGTCGACACCGATGTCGGCCACCGCTGGGTCGCGCAGCGGATCAACGCCGCACGGCCGGCGAACGGGCTGCGCATCACCGTCGGCCGGATCGACGGCTCGCTCTTTGGCGCTGCCGTGCTGCGCGACGTGAAGGTCCACGATCCCGAGGGGCTGGTATTCGCTGCGCCGCGCGCCAACCTCGACTGGCGGCCCTTCGCCTGGCTCTCCAACCGGCTGGAGATCCGCTCGCTCGATATTCCGGTCGCCATGCTGGCGAAACTGCCCCGGCCGCGCCCGACTGGCCGGCACGGGCCGATCCTGCCCGATTTCGACATCGTGATCGGCCGTTTGTCGCTCGATCGGCTCGTGGTCGCGCCCAAGGTGACCGGGGCATTGCGCTACGGCCGCATTGCGGGCCGCGCCGATATCCGCAACGGCAATGCCCTCGTCGCGCTCGATGCCATCGTCGAGGGGAGCGATCAGCTCCGCCTGCGCATCGATGCCGCGCCCGATCGCGACCGCTTCGACCTCGACGTGCGCGCCCGCGGCAGCGCGAGCGGCGTGCTGGCGCGGCTTTCCGGCATCCGGCGCCCGCTCGCGCTTGAGATCGCCGGTGACGGCCGCTGGGCCAATTGGCAGGGCCGCGCCATGGCCCGCGCCGGCGACGCGCAGATCGTCGATCTCGCGCTTGGCAACCGCGCCGGCGCCTACACGCTCGGCGGCATGCTGGCCCCCGGCAGCATCACCCGCGGCAAGCTTCAGCGCCTCTCCGCCCCGCGTGTACGCGTCGAGGGCGCCGGCACCTTCGTCAATCGCCGGCTCGACGGCCGACTGTCCGCCCGCTCGTCGGCGCTCGCGATCGAGGCCACCGGCATTGCCGATCTGGGCGAAAGCGCGTGGCGCAACCTGCGCATCCGCGCGCGGCTGCTGCGGCCCGCCGCGCTATTCCCCAATATGAGCGGCCGGAATGTGGAGCTGCGCGCCGTGCTCGACGGGCGCTTCGCCACCGCCAGCTTCGACTATCGCGTCACCGCGCCGCGCCTCGCCTTCGACAATACCGGGTTCGAACAGGCGCGACTGGCTGGGAAGGGGCGGCTGTCCGCCTCACCGATCGCGCTCCCGGTCCGCTTCACCGCCGCGCGCGTGACCGGCGTCGGCGATGTCGCCGGCGGAATCCTGCGCAATTTGTCGGTCGACGGCATCCTGCGCGTGACATCCACGACGCTCACCGGCGATGACCTGCGCCTCAGGTCCGACAAGCTGACCGGCCAGATCAGCCTGCTCGTCGATCTGCGCACCGGCATCTATCAGGTCGGCCTGAACGGCGCGCTGGGCCGCTATCTGATCCCGGGCCTCGGCGTCGTCGACGTTACCTCGCGGCTGCGCGTGGTGCCGGGCCCGGGTGGGCGCGGCACGCGGGTGATCGGCGATGGCAGCGCGCAGATGGTCCGCCTCGACAATGGCTTCTTCCGCAGTCTGGCCGGGGGACTGCCGCGTATCGTCACTGGGCTGGAACGCACGCCCGACGGTATCCTCCATTTCCGCAATCTGGTGCTCACTGGCCCGTCGATCCGACTGGTCGGCAATGGCTACCGCCGCCGTGACGGTACCTTCGTCTTCGCCGGCGCCGGCCAGCAGGCACAATATGGCCCCGTCGCGCTGAAGCTCGACGGCCGCATCGAACGCCCGACGCTCGACCTTCAGTTCCGCCGGCCCAATGACGCCTTGGGGCTGCAGGATGTGCGGCTTCATCTCGATCCCACCGCGCAAGGTTTCACCTTCACCGCCGCCGGTCAGTCACGCCTCGGGCCATTCGATGGCGCCGGTGACATCCTGTTGCCCCGCGGCGCGAACGCGCAGATCGCGGTCCAGCGCCTCGATGTCAGCGGCACGCGCGCCACCGGCATGGTCACCATCGTCGATGACGGGTTCGACGGTCGGCTCGCGGTGAGCGGCGGCGGGATCGATGGAGACGTCGTGCTCCGCCCGGTCAACGCGGTGCAGCGGATCGAGACCCGGCTGGCGCTGCGCAACGCCCAACTCGTCGGCGGCGCGACGCTGCGCCAGGGGCGGATCGATCTGGCGATCATGCTCGACCCTGCCGGCACCACGCTGGAGGGGACGTTCAACGGCACCGGCTTGCGTCGTGGCCCGCTCAGCCTCGCGCGCTTCGCCGCCAATGCGCAGCTGCGCGACGGCTTGGGGCAGGTGCGGCTCGCCATCGCCGGCTCGCGCGGGCGATCGTTCGACCTGCAGAGCGTCGTGGACGTGACCCCCGACAGCTATCGCATCGTGGCGCAGGGCACGGTCGATCGCCGCCCGCTGCGCCTCGATGCGCCCGCGGTGGTGACCCGCGATGGCGATGGCTGGCGGCTGGCGCCGGCGACGATCGCCTTCGCCGGCGGCACCGCCACCGTCGGCGGCCGCTTCACCACCGACAGCAACATGATCGACGCCAGCCTGTCGCAGATGCCGCTCGCGGTGCTCGACATCGTGTCGCCCGGGCTTGGCCTTGGCGGCACCGCCTCGGGCAAGATCAGCTATGCCAGCACCACCGGCAGCGCGCCGACCGGCCGGATCGACATGGCGGTCAGCGGCCTGACGCGCTCCGGCCTGCTGGTGTCCTCCAACCCGATCGACATGGCGGTGGCCGGCGTCCTCACCGCCGATCGCGCCGGTATCCGCGCGGTGGTCGGCAGCGGCGGGCGGACGATCGGCCGCGGCCAAGCGCTGCTGCGCCTGGCACCGGGCGACATCACCACCCGCTTCGCGAATGCCGGCGTGTTCGGCCAGCTCCGCTACGAAGGTCCGGCCGACACCCTGTGGCGGCTGACCCGGGTCGAGCTGTTCGACCTCTCCGGCCCCGTCGCCATCGCCGCCGACGTGACTGGAACGCTCGCCGATCCCGCCATTCGCGGCTCGGTCCAGGCAAAGGGCGCGCGGATCGAAAGCGCCACCACCGGCACGGTCCTGACCGACGTGCAGGCCGGCGGGCGATTTGCCGGCTCATTGCTGTCGATCGACCAGTTCACCGCCAACGCCGGGCGCGAGGGCAAGGTCACCGGCACCGGCCGGTTCGATTTCGCCGCGCGCGGCGGCATCGGCCTTGACCTGACGCTCAACGCCAATCGCGCGGTGATGATCAACCGCGACGACATTGGCGCCACCGTCACCGGGCCGTTGCGCTTCCAGTCGACCGGCCGCGGCGGTACCATCTCGGGCGCGGTGAAGCTCGATCGCAGCCGCTACCGGCTGGGCCAGGCGACCGCCGCCAGCGCGGTGCCGCGCCTCAAGATAAGGGAGATCAGCGAACCGGGCGGCGGCAGCGACGTCACCACCCCGCCCGCCCCGTGGCAGCTCGATATCCGCGCGCGCGCCAGCGATCAGTTGCTCGTCACGGGTCTAGGCCTCACCAGCGAATGGTCCGCCGACCTCGCGATCGGCGGCGCGCCGGACAATCCGGCAATCACCGGCCGGGCCGATCTCGTCCGCGGCGACTACGAATTCGCCGGGCGTGAATTTGAGCTGTCGCGCGGCGTCATCCGCTTCGCTGGCGAAGTGCCCGCCAATCCCGCCCTCGATATCGAGGCGGATGCCAACACGACCGGGCTCAACGCGTCGATCCGCGTGACCGGCGTCGCGCTGAAGCCCGAAATCACCTTCAGCAGCACGCCGGCGCTGCCGCAGGACGAACTGCTCTCGCGGCTGTTGTTCGGCACGTCGATCACCAATCTGTCCGCGCCCGAGGCGCTTCAGCTCGCCGCCGCGGTCGCTGCGCTGCGCGACGGCGACGGCGGGCTCAACCCGATCAACGCGGTGCGCCGCGCGGCGGGGCTGGACCGGTTGCGCATCCTTCCTGCCGATCCGCAAACCGGGCAGAGCACGTCGATCGCCGCCGGCAAATATGTGACGCGCCGGCTCTATGCGGAGATCGTCACCGACGGTCAGGGCTATTCCGCCACCCGCGTCGAATATCAGGTCACCCGCTGGCTCTCCTTGCTGTCGAGCATTTCCACCCTCGGCCGGCAAAGCGCGAACGTGCGTATCTCGCGCGATTATTGATCCGCCAGCCCCTGTTTATCCAGCAGTCCCAGGCTGCGGCGCGTCGTTGCGTTGACCCTTCTCCTGTGCAAGCGTCGCCGAAACAATGATTTACGCGAACGGGGGCGCGATGATCGGCCGGGCAGCACTTCTTTTCGGCATCCTCTCGCTATGCGGCGCCTGTGCCGAACAGGGGGAGGGGCCGGTGCTCTCCTCCGGCGACCGCTACGTCGCGGCCGAGGCGCTGACGGCGGACTATCGCCTCGGCACCGGGGACAAGGTGAAGGTCAGCGTTTACAATGAACCCGGGCTCAGCGGCGAATATTGGATCAATCCCGACGGCACATTGTCGCTCCCGCTGATCGGCAGCGTCCCGGCGCGGGACAAACCGGTGGCCGAAGTCGCGGCGGAGGCGCGGGCGCGGCTCGCCGATGGCTATCTGCGCGAACCGATCGTCGCGATGGAGGTGGTCGCCTTTCGCCCCTTCTACATCATGGGGGAGGTCGCGGCGCCCGGCCAATATCCTTATGCCAGCGGCATGACCGCGATGAACGCCGTCGCGCTCGCCCGCGGGTTCACGCCGCGCGCCAACCGCGCCGTGGTCCGCATCCGGGGGGAGGGGACTGCAGCAGAAGTGAATTATCGCCTGACCCCCGAATTGATCGTGCGCCCTGGTGACACGCTGCGCATCGGTGAACGCTTCTTCTGAAGACCCGCGAAAGGGTGTTGCATTGCGCACGCGTTAACCACACTATCTGCTTGGTTTCGGGGGGGATCATGCATTGTGGATGGGGCGGCTGGGGGGCGCGTTGCTCGCGCTTGCCACGGCATTCGCGGCGCAGGGCGCGCGGGCGCAGGACGGGCTCATCGTGTCCGCGGCGATCCCGCAAGGGGTCGATCGCGGCCGCAACCTCAGCGTCGCCCAGCGCCTTCGTCCCGCCTACACCCCCAGCGGCGCGCGGATCGGCGGGCTGATGATCTTTCCCCGCCTGCGCACGGCGGCAGGGGGCACGTCCAACAGCTATCTCGCGCCCAGCAATGGCCGCCCATCCGCCTTCGTATCGTTGGCGCCCGCCGTTGAGGTCGCCTCGCTCTGGTCGCGCCACGCGCTGCGGCTGCAGGCCGAGGCGCTCGACCGCCGCTACCTCAATGAATCGCGCCGCAACGAACGCACATGGACGCTGGCGGGGGAGGGGGAACTGGAGCTTGGCGCAACGCTGCGCGCCGCCCCGCGTCTCGCAGCGTCGCAACAGGTCGAAGGACCGCTCTCGGGGGAAGTCGATGCGGCGCAGGCGGCCGTGTCGCGCTTCCGCCGCGATCTTGCGTCCGTCCGGGTGCAACATGTCAGCGGCCGCATACGCACCTTCGTCATCGCCGACGCCGCCACCTTCCGCTTCGCGCCCGTTCGCCGGGCCGACGGCACCCGCCTCGACCAAAGCGGCCGTGATCGCGAGGTGATCCGCGTCACCGGCCAGTTCGAATATGCCCGCTCGCCCGCCCTGTCGCTGTTCGTCCAGGCGGGGCACACCACCACCCGCTTCACCGCCCCCGGCCGCGCCCCGCTCGGGTCAGACATGATCCGCCTCGCCGCCGGCCTCAATGTCGATCTCGCGCAGCGCGCGCGCGGCACCATCGCCATCGGCCATGTCGACCGCCACTACATCAGCGGGGGAGCATCGCGGCGGACTGGTCGCGGAAGGCGCGCTGGAGCTGTTCCCGACGCAGCGTCTGACGCTCAGCGCCAAGGCGCGCCGCAGCCTGGAGGACGCGACCTACGGCAATCGCCGGCCCCGGCCGTTCTGGGACGATCGCCTGTCCGCCGGCGTCGACTACGAGCTGCTCGCCAACCTCATCCTGACCGCCACCGCCGACGCGGCCCTCCAGACGGAGATTGCCGCCCCCAACCGGCGCACCATCCGCCGCGTCGGCGCAGGCGCCCGCTACCTCGTCTCGCGCCGGATCACCCTGGACGCCGCGATCAGCCATGTCGTGCGCGACGGCACCGCCACCGCGGCGCGCGAAACACGGGGCCAAGCCGGCCTCACCTTTCACCTTTGAGACATCGGACATGCGAATGACGGCTGGCCCCAGGACAGAAGACGACGATCCACCGCTGGCCGACACCCTGGGCTATGCGCGTGATCTGCTCAGCCGGCGCTGGCCGATGCTGGCGGCGGTGACGATCCTCGTCGCAATCATCGGCGCCTTGCTGATCAGCAGCGTCCCGCCCAGCTACACCGCCACCGCGCGCATCCGCCTCGATCCCTCGCGCAATCCGCTGGCCGGCAACGCGCAGGCGCAGCGCAGCGAACTCACTCCCGAAGCGATCGAGACCGAGGTCAGTGCGATACGCTCGCTGGAGCTGGCGACCGGCATCGCGCGATCCTTCGGCCTCTTCGCCGATCCCGACTTCACCGCCACGCTCGATCCCGCCGCCGCCCGTTCGCTGGCGGTGCCGGCGGCGGTGCTGTCGCATCTGTCGGTCGATCGCGCCGCGCTCGCCTTCGTGCTCGACGTGCGCTTCACCGCCGCCGATCCGGTCAAGGCAGCGACGCTCGCGAACGCCTTTGCCGATGGCTATATCGAGCGGCGGACCCAGGGAAAGCTTGGCCATGCGGCGCGCCAGAGCGCCTGGTTCCAGCAGCGGCTGGAGGAACTGGGGCGCGAGGCGAGCGCCGCCGAGACCCGCGCCGCCGAATTCCGCGCGGCGACCGGCATCATCGAAGGCGGATCGGGCGCTGGCCTCGGCACGATCACCGATCAACAGGTCGCGCCGCTCGCCAGCAACCTGGCCAGCGCGGAATCGGACGCGGCCGCCGCCCGCTCGAACCTTGCCGCCGCGCGCATCCAGGTGGCGCATGGCGGGCTCGATGCGGTGGCCGAAGTGCTGGGCTCGGCCGTCATTGCCGACCTGCGTCGCCAGCGCGCCGAGACGCTGCGCAGTCGCGGAGAGGTCGACGCCCGCTATGGCGAGCGGCATCCCGAAAGCATCCGCGTGCGCGACCAGCTCGCCGCGCTCGACAGCCAGCTGGAGGCCGAATCACGCCGCGTCATCGGCGCCTTGCAGGCGAGCGCCGCGGCGACCGATGCCCGCGCCGCCAGCCTGCGCGGGGCACTCGATCGTCTCGAGCAGGAGCGGGCGCGCAGCACGCGAGACTCCGTCACCGCCGCCGCGCTGGAGCGGGAGGCCGCGGCCAAGCGTGCGCTCTACGATCGCATGTCGCAGCTCTCGCTCGACAGCATGCAGAACGCACGATTGGCGATGGCCCAGGCGGAGGTCATCGAACGCGCCGAGCCGCCGCTGCAGCCGGCCGCGCCCGACCGACCGATCCTCTATGCGCTGGCGCTGTTCGGCGGCGTCATCGCCGGGTCGGTGACGATCCTCGCGCTCGACATGGTTGGTGGCGGCTTCGCCTCGGTCGAGCAGATACAGCGGCGGCTGGGGCTGCCGGTGCTCGCGACCGTCCCGGTCGTGGCGCGCGGGCTCAACCCGCTCGATCTGATGCTGGAACGTCCGACGGTGATGTTCGCCGAAAGCTTCCGTGTGGCGCTGGCCGCGCTTGGCCGCGGGGGAGGGGGCAATCGCCGCGACGCCACGCCGCAGGTCATCGCCATCGCCTCGTCGCTGCCGGCGGAGGGCAAGTCGACCTCGGCGATCGCGCTTGCCCGCACCCTCGCGCTGACCGGCACGCGCACCCTGCTGGTCGACTGCGACACGCGGCGCGCCAGTGTGCGCCAGATGGTGCGCGCCCGCGCGCCCGGCGCCGGGCTGCTCGAGGTGCTGCGCGACAAGGCCGCGCTCGACGACGCGATCCAGCCTGGCGATGTCGCGGGGCTCGATCACCTCCTCGTCGCGCGCCCCTCGGCGGCCGGCGGTGAGCTGCTGCGCACCGGCCGGATGGAGGAGCTGCTCGCCACCTTGCGAGCCCGCTACGACCATGTCGTGCTCGATCTTCCCCCAATGGTCGGGCTGGCCGACGGCCGCCTCCTCGCGGCGATGGCCGACGCGACGGTGCTGGTCATCAAGTGGAACAGCACGCCCGTCCCGGCGGCGGTATCGGCGGTCGAATGGCTGCGGCACGACGGCGGCCACCCGGTCGGCGTCCTCTTCACCCAGGTCGACCCCGCCACCCGCGCCGCCGGCGGCATGCACCGCTACGCCAAACGCTACGCCAGCTATTACCCCGCCGATTAGGCCTGCTCGCCGGAGCAGGCGGCGTGCCAGGCGGATCGCCACCGCACCTCATCGGGAAGACAATCGGCTTCTTAAAGCTCGGCCTTGTGAGAATGGCATGTTGGTCCGCACCGGGAGGGCAGGCAAAATCATCGCTTGACGTAAAGTCTACCTAGGTAGACTTCTTGCGTATGTCCCGAACACGCGCGCTCTCGCCCCACGCCCGAATGGTCCTCGCCGTCCTGCTCGATGCCGACGGCCAATGGTCACACGGCTATGAGCTGGCGCGGCGCGCCGATGTAAAATCCGGCACGCTCTATCCGCTCCTGATCCGTCTGGAGGCGCAAGGCTATCTGGAAGCGGAGTGGCAGCATCCGGCGGAAGGAGGGCGACCGCCGCGGCACGCCTACCGTCTGACGGCGAGCGGCGTGCAACTCGCCCGCGCCAATCCCCCCGCCAATCCGGCGACCTCCACCACACGACCTCAAGAGGCGACCATATGAGCGCCGGCCTCCGCCGCGGTCTGGCCGATCTCGCCTGCCGTGCCTTGCAGGCGACGCTGCCTCCCTCGCTACATTCGTGGGGGTGGGCAATCCGGTGCGAGACGGCCGGCATCCCGAACGACACAGAGGCGCTTCTTTTCGCGCTTCACAGCGTGTGCGGGCTCCTGCCCCGCGCGGTCGCATCGCACCTGCTTAAGCCGTTTGCGGCGCTGAGCGGTGAAGGCACGTCGTTCGCTGAACGATCGACCGCCATGACAATCATCGACGCCATGATGCTTCGCCCTCGCGCCCTCGGTATCGCCTGCGCGGTCGGGGCGGTCATTCTCGGCCTTGCCTATATGGTGATCGCCGCTGCGCCGACGCGCTATCTTGGGGTCAACGTCGGCGCGTTGGCGATCGGCCTGGCGGTGCTGGCGCTGCTCGGCCGCACTCTCCCGCTGGACCGCCAATGGATGGGCGGCGCGACGATCGCGATGGCGGGCGCGCTGCTGGCGACGGCTTTCATGGGCAATGAGGTCGAAGGCATATCGCGCTGGGTGCGGCTTGGCGGCTTCGCACTCCAACCGAGCCTGATCCTCCTGCCGGTGATGATTGTCGCCTTCTCACGAAGCCGAAGCGGTGTGACGACGGCGGGCGTCATCGCCGCCATTGCTGCGATCGCGCTGCAACCGGACCGGGCGATGGCCGGGATGCTTGTCCTTGGCCTCGCGACACTCGCGATGATCCGCCGTGACCGACATTCCACCGCGGTACTGATCGCAAGCATCGCCGGCTTCGCGGTGACGCTCGCTCGTGCCGATCCCTTGCCGGCGGTGCCGCATGTCGAACAAGTTCTCTACTCGTCCTTCAGCGTTCATGTCGCTGCCGGCCTGGCCGTGCTGGGAGGCTTGGTGCTCCTCCTTGTCCCGGCGATCGTCGGTTGGCGGCGCGATTACGGCAACCGTGCGACCTACGCCGCTTTCGGCGCGGTCTGGTTTGCCGCGATCCTGGCGGCAGCCGTCGGCAACTATCCGACGCCGATTGTCGGCTATGGCGGCAGCGCAATCATCGGCTACGCATTGAGCCTGCTGGCATTGCCGAAGCGGGCAGGGGTTGGTGCCAGCGTGGTTTCTTGCGTTCGGGATGAGGCGGACGGCACGCTGTCCGACCGCCACCTGTTCGTCGGGCTGGCCTGATCGCATGTCGGCTTCCACCGATACCAGCAAGCTCCGCCGTGCGGCCCGGCTGATGATGACGCGCCGCTATCTATACTGGCTCATTGCCGCGATCATCGCTGCCCTGATCTACTACGCATGGGGACAGGTCACGCGAACGCGGGGCGCTCAAAAGGTATCGTTCCGCCCGGCGGAGGAAGCGTGCGATACATCCGGGTCGCTTCGCTACTGCGTCTATCGCGATCGGCGTGGGACCAACGGCGATGTCGTCTACCATATGCACGGTCGAAACCTCGACGAACGCATCTGGAACGACGACACCTACATGACCGCTCTGGTCCAGTCGGAATGGCAGCGCCGCCCCGAGCTGCCGCCGACCGTCGTGACCGTCTCCTATGGCTCGACTTGGCTGCTGACCCCGAAGGGAAAGAAGCCCGACAGTGGCCTGCTCGATGATCTGATGGCCCGTCTGCCCGCGATCGAGGCGAAGATCGGGCGTCCGCGTCGTCGCCTCCTGGTGGGAGAGTCGATGGGCGGCCTCAACGTCCTGATCGCCGGCCTGTCCTATCCGTCGCGGTTCGCCAAGGTCGCGGCCCTGTGCCCCGGTGTCTATTCCATCTCGCCGTTCGCATCGCTGTCCACGATACGCGCGACGATGCAGCGCACGGGGGCGAACCCCAAGATCGTCTTCGGCGTGTGGATGATGGCGCGCAGATATGCGGCAAACGATGCCGAGTGGCAGCGCGTATCGCCGCTCGCCCTGATCAAGCGGGCGGGGCCAGCCTATCCGGCGCTTTATCTCTCCAACGGCCTGTATGACGCTTACGGCAACTTCGAGGGCTCCCAGCAGCTTGTCGAAATGGCGCGCCGCCGCGGCGTCACGACACAGTGGCACCCGCTCTATGGCGGGCATTGCGCCACGGACGTGGCATCGCTGGCAGCTTTCCTATCGTCCTGACGGGCTTCCAGGTTGACAGGTTGAACGGGATGGCCCGGGCAACATCCGTCATCCTGCCGCGCCTGATGCGCTGGCTTTCCCGAGTCCCGTTCTCAATTCCGCTTGCCCGAAACGGTCCATCGGACATGGAGAAAGAGACTGCTGCGCGTTGGTCGATCGGCGGTTTCGGGGTGGTGCCCCGGTCTACAGAACGACCTTGATTTGGCACTTTCCGTCAGTCCGCTTTATGAGTCGACGGCTTAGTGTCGCTCCGATCATTGGCCACTCCACCTCAGGTCATCGCACCTCGCGATCAGACCACGGGGACCCCGGCAGATAACGGGGAAGCCGGAGCCGCACTCACGCCCACGCCGCGGGCCGATCAGAAGGCGTTGCGGTGCACCACCACCTTCAACGTCGCGAACAGGATCATGATGTCGCGCATCAGGCTCCATCCGTTGACATATTCCAGGTCGGCGCGAAGCCGGTTGATCAGATCCTCGCGCCGATGGGTCGCGCCGCGAAAGCCGCGGACCTGTGCCAGGCCGGTCAGTCCGGGCTTGCAGACATGGCGATGATGGTATCGCTGGTCGACTTCCCAGAACAGCTGATCCCCGGCGAGCGAGCCGATGGCGTGCGGACGCGGTCCGACGAAGCTCATGTCCCGGCGCAGGATGTTGAACAGCTGCGGCAACTCATCGATGCTCGTCGCGCGGATGAAGCGGCCGATGCGTGTCACCCGCGCATCGTCGCGCAGCGTCGAAACCCGCCCCTCGCCGTCGCACGCCGCCAGCCGCATGCTGCGGAACTTGTACATGGCGAACAGCCGGTTGCCCTTGCCGACCCGCGTCTGCACGAACAGCGCCGGCCCCTTGCTGTCGATCTTCACCAGCAGAGCGACGGTGATCAGCAGGGGCGCGAGGAAGACGAGCGCCGGGATGACGATGGCAAGGTCCAGCGCACGTTTCAGCAGGCGATCGCGCAGCGGCAGCCCGCCGGCCGATACCAGCACGCAGGCGACGCCGTTGAAGTGGCGGTGGCCGATCACCCCGATCGTGTCGAGTTCCGGGATCAGCAGGCGCGCGGTGACATTGCTGCCCTTCAACACGGTCGACCATGTCGCCCGGCGCGACGGGGGGCAGGCGACGAACACCTCGTCCACGCCGCGCAACTGCCGCGCGAGGCGGTCGAGCGCGAGCGGATGGATTGTCGTCTGCGCCGAATCCAGCGGCTCGCTCGCGACGATCTTCAGCCCGGGCGGCAGCGGCACGTCGACGCCATCGAGGATCAGCATGCGGCTGAGCGCGGAGCCCGCGAGCAACCGGTCGCTCCACATGCCGATGACGCTGCGCCCCAGCAGCAGCATCGCCGCCGAGCAGAAGAAGGTCACCATCGCGCTCACCCGGGAGATGGGCGACACTTCCTGCAACAGGAAGGCGATGAAGATCGTCAGCAGGAACGCGGTCAGGAGATTGGCAAACGCGCCCCATGCCGAGGCGCGCCAGCGTTCCAGGGTCGGCGCGCGATAGGTGCGCGTGCCCAGCAGCAGGTAGATCGGCAGGATCGCCGCAAGCAGCGCAGGGTTGCCCAGCGGCAGCCCGCGAAGGGCCGCGATCAGCCGACCCATGCCAAATCCGAACAGCGGCGACAGGATGTCGCAGACGAGCAAGGCCACATACAGCCGCAGCCGCAATGCCCGCTTCCCGTCGCTTGGCGCGCTGATCATATCGACGGGGGTCAGCCAGTCGCGCGCCAAGGGGAAGTCGGACAAAGTCGTCACCCAAACCCCCCTTGAACCCTCCAGGTCATGATCTTTCACGCCTGGTTTTGCGATGAACGCTTCAGAAGACGGCCTGATGAACCAGCCCGAATCCCGATCTTATCGTGTCTTATCTTGTCGCACTGGGTGCCTTCTTAGCGGACTGGCGGTCAAGCATCATTCTTCCGCAAGGCCGAAGGATGTATCCAATACGGGGGAAGTATTTGCGATAAGGAAGCGCGCATCACGCGCCGCCCGGGGCTTGGGAAGGTCACGCCACTCCGCGCATTATCTTGTTCTTTACTCGCCTGCGCGATCCCGGCGGCTGCAATAATGGCGTTGAAATGGATGGATGGCCGAATGGCAGGTGAGCTTCACGCCGATACGATCGCTTCGTCGGCCGCTCATGCGGACGCGCGGGACGGCGCAACCGTGCCGCGCCCGGCACCGCTCATCGGCGTGAGCTACGACGTAACCGCGGCATGCACGCTCGATCCGGCATGCCTCGGCTTCTGGATTGCGGCGTCGACCTTCCTCTGGTCGCTGATCGCGCTGGTCGTCCTGCTGCTCTGACGGCCAGCGACCAGCGCCCGCCATCACCTCAGGCGAGGAGGCCCATCGCCTTCTGCGCGTCCGCCAGCACCGGCGCCGCCAGATCGCGCGCCTTCTCCGCCCCGCGCGCCAGGATCGCGTCGATCGCCCCGCGATCGTTCAGCAGGCGCAGCATCTCGTCGCGGATCGGGCCCAGCTTCGCCACCGCCAGGTCGGCGAGCGCCGGCTTGAACTGGCCGAAGCCCTGCCCCGCAAATTCCGCCACCACATCCTCGGGCGTACGATCCGCCAGCGCGGCGAAGATCGTCACCAGGTTGCGCGCCTCGGGCCGCTCGGCCAGCGCCTCCCAGCTGTCGGGCAGCGCGTCGGGATCGGTCTTCGCCTTGCGGAACTTGTCAGCGATCTCGCTGTCGCTATCGATCAGCTTCACCACCGACTGCGCCGACGGGTTGGATTTGGACATTTTGGCCGACGCATCGCGCAGGCTCATGATCCGCGGCGCGGCCTTGCTGATCAGCGGCTCGGGCAGGGTGAACAGCTCGGTCTGATAGTCCTGGTTGAACTTGGTCGCGATGTCGCGCGCCAGCTCCAGATGCTGCTTCTGGTCCTCGCCGACCGGCACGTGGGTGGCGTTATAGAGCAGCACGTCGGCCGCCATCAGAACCGGATAATCATACAGGCCGACGCTCGCGCCCTCGCGGTTCTTGCCCGCCTTGTCCTTGAACTGCGTCATGCGATTGAGCCAGCCGACCCGCGCGACATTGTTGAGCAGCCAGGCCAGCTCGCTGTGCGCCGGCACGCGCGTCTGGTTGAACAGCGTCGATCGCTCGGGGTCGATCCCGGCGGCGACCAGCGTCGCAGTCATCTCGATCGTGTTGGCGGTCAGCTCGGCCGGCGCGATCCATTCGGTCAGGCCATGAAGGTCGGCGATGAAATACATCGTCTCGCCCCCGGCGGCCTGGATCTCGTCCTGCATCGCCACCCACTGCTTCACCGCGCCCAGGTAATTGCCGAGGTGAAGATTGCCGGTGGGCTTGATGCCGGAAACGACGCGCATTGTGGGGGGATCCTATCGACGAACAAGCCTTCTGACGTCGGCCATCCGAAAGGCGCCGAACAGGAAGGTGGCGGCGAAATAGACCAGCGCACCCGCGCTGACCAGCACCAGCATCGCGCCCCAGCGGTGCAGGCTCGGCCCGGTGGTATAGGGGCGGAACAGGTCATTGGCGAACCACATGACGACGCCCATCAGCAGCGCCGCCAGCACCAGCCGCCACGCCCGCCGCTTGAGCTGCGCGTCGGCGACGAAATGCCCCTTCGCCACCAGCGCACGCCACAACAGGACGACATTGACGGTGGAGGCAAGCGCCGTCGCCAGCGGCGGCCCCATATGCCCCAGCGGGTAGATGAAGGCGAGGTTGAGCACCAGGTTCACCACCATCGACGCCGTGGCATAGCGCACCGGCGTGCGCGTATCCTGCCGCGCATAGAAACCGGGGGTCAGCACTTTGACCAAGATGTACGCCGGCAGCCCGACCGAGAAGGCGGCGAGCGACTGCGCCGTCGCCACCGTGTCCGCCGGGGTGAAGGCGCCATGCTGGAACAGCGCGGCGACGATCGGCTGGCCGCACACGATCAGCGCCGCGGTCGCCGGCAGCGTCAGGAACAGCGCCAGCTCCATGCCCCGGTTCTGCGTCTCCATCGCCGCTGCGTCCTCGCCCCGGCCAAGCTGCGCGGAAATCGTCGGGAGAAGGACGGTGCCAAGGCCGATCCCGATCAGGCCCAGCGGCAATTGGTTCAGCCGGTCGGCATAATAAATGTAGCTGACGGATCCCGCGGACAGCAGGCTCGCCGCCAGCGCGGTGGAAATGACGAGGTTGATCTGCACCGCGCCCGCGCCCGCCGCGGTCGGCCAGATCAGCGACATCAGCCGCTTCACGTCCGGCGTCAGCGTCGGCCGCTTCAGCTTCAGCACCACGCCCGCCTTGCGGCACGCCCAGATCAGCCAGATCAGCTGAAGCGCGCCCGATACCGTCACCGCGATCGCCTGGTTGCGCGCGGTCACCAGATTGTCCTGATGGTGGAAGAACAGCAGCGCCGCGATCAGCGTCAGGTTGAGGAGGATCGGTGCCGCCGCCGCGACCCAGAAACGGTGCAGTGAATTAAGAATCCCGCCCAGCAGCGAGACCAGGCTGATCAGCATCAGATAGGGGAAGGTCAGCCGCGACAGTTCGACGGCATAGGCGAATTCCGCCCGCGTCGCATCGTTGAACCCGCCTGACAGCAGCCAGGTCACCGGCCAGGCGGCCAGCTCCATGACGATCGTGAAGACGATCAGCACGGGCACCAGGATCGACAGCGTATCGCTGGCAAAGCCGATCCCGTCGTTCAGCCCGCGGCCGTCCTTGTCGGCGACCTTGCGGTTGAACATCGGGATGAAGGCGGCGGAAAAGGCGCCTTCCGCGAACAATGCCCGAAACATGTTGGGCAGGCGGAACGCGATCAGGAAGGCGTCGGAGGCGAACCCTGCGCCGACGAAGCGCGCGAACAGCGAATCGCGCACCAGCCCAAGGATTCGGCTGGCCAGGGTCAGCCCGCCAACGGAGCCGAGCGCACGCGTCAGGTTCATCGTGTCAGGTTCCGCTCGCCGGATGGCCGTGGCGCCCGCTTGATGATGCGCGTGGTCGCCCGCTGGATCGCCCGCCTGGTCATTGCCGGCCGGCGGCGGGCGCGCCGGTCAGGTGGCCGTTTGCGGGCCGGCACGTCACAGCGCCAGCCCGCGGATCATGGCCCCAGTCAGGTTCAGGCCCAGCTTCAGGCCCAGCTTCAGGCCTGACCGAAATTGCCCGAGGCGATCTGCGCGTCGCGCTGCTCGGCCTGCTGCATGTACAGCGAGTTGAAATCGATTGGCTCCAGCAGCAGCGGCGGGAAGCCGCCGTCGCGGATCGTGTCGGCAACGACGCGGCGCGCGAACGGGAACAGAAGGCGCGGTGCCTCGCCCAGCAGGAACGGCTGCAGCGCGTCCATCGGCACGTTGCGCACGCCGAACAGGCCGGCATAGGCCAGCTCGACGAGGAAGGTGACACGGCCCTGCGTCTCGGCGCGAACCTCGATCTTCAGCGTCACTTCGTGCGCGTCATCGGCCACCTGGTTGGCGGCGATGTCGAACTGGACGTTGATTTCCGGGCCCTGTGCGTCCTGGAAGACGGCCGGTGCGTTCGGGTTCTCGAACGACAGGTCCTTCACATATTGCGACAGCAGGCCGACGGCGGGGGAATTGTCCGCGCCGTTTGGCAGCGCGCCGTCCTGGCCGGGTTGGTTGCCGATTCCGGCGCCGTTGTCCTGCTCGTCCATGTCAATCTTCCTTGAGGATGATGGGGGCGCGGGGTGCCGCGCACATGCGGCCGGCGCCTAGCAGGGGGCAAAGGCGGATTCAACGCCGGCACCCATTTGAAACGTGGCGCGTTGCGCCCTATGTTGGAACCTTAGCGTATCGGAGGTCGGGTGTTCTACATAGTCCTTCTTGCGATGGTTGCGGCATTCCTTGCGCTCCGGCTCTATTCGGTGCTGGGCAAGCGTACGGGACATGAGCAGCCATTGCCCAAGCCGGCGGAGGACCGCGTCGTGGCCAGTGCATTGCCGCGCGCCGTGGAAACGACCGCCGAACCGCGTGAGCCGGTGGTGAAGCCGTTTGAGGGTAATGCCGAGCCTGGCATTCGCGCGATCATCGCGGCCGAACAGGGCTTTGACGTCAATCGCTTCGTCGATGGCGCGCAGGCGGCGTACCGCATGATTCTGGAGGCCTTCTGGAAGGGTGACGAGGATACGCTCCGCGATCTCGTCTCGCCCGATGTCGGCCGTGCGTTCAGCGATGCGATCGCTGCGCGCCAGGCCGCGGGGCAGGTGCTCGACAATCGACTGGTGTCGATCGACAAGGCGACGATCACGGGTGCCTCGCTGCAGGGTAAGGAAGCACGAATCACCGTTCGCTTCGACGCGCTGATCGCCGCGGTGACGCGCGATGCGGAGGGCAATGTGATCGCCGGCTCGACCAGCGACGCGCTCGAAACCCACGACATCTGGACTTTCGCCCGCACGCTGCGCAGCAGCGATCCCAACTGGAAGCTGTCGGACACCGACGAAGCGTGATGCATCTTCGGGGGGGGATTACGCTGGCCGCGGCGCTGGCGCTGTCGGCCTGTGTCGGCGGCGTCGTGCCGCCAACGCCGGGTTCGGCGCCGCCGCGCGGCACGTCCCAGCAACAGCCACCGCGCACCAGCGGCCCGGTGCGCCAGCCCACGCCCGCGACGCCGATGGCGCCGCTGCCGGCCACGACCAACGCTGGTGCCACCACTGCCGTCGCTGCCGGCCTTGCGGCGGGGCCTTCGGTCGCCAGCCTGCCGATCACCCGCGATGCCGCGGCCCGCGCGCTGGCCGCCTTCCGCATCAGCTGCCCCTCGCTGGTCCGCCGCACCGACCCTACCGGGCTGACGCGCGGCGCCGACTGGAAGCCGGCCTGTGACGCCGCGGCGCGTAGCGGCGACCCGCGCGATTTCTTCACCCGCTGGTTCGAAACCGTTCAGGTCGGCGACGGCAAGGCCTTCGCCACCGGCTATTACATCCCTGAAATCGCCGGCTCGCGTACGCACCGCCCGGGCTATGCGCCGATCTACGGCCGTCCCAGCGATCTCGTCGATGTCGATCTCGGCCAGTTCTCCGAGGCGCTGAAGGGCAAGAAGATTCGCGGCCGCGTCGAAGGCAGCAATTTCGTCCCCTATTACGATCGCACCATGATCGAGGAAGGCGCGCTTTCCGGTAAGGCGCGGATCCTCGGCTATGCCGTCGATCCGGTGGAGCTGTTCTTCCTTCAGGTGCAGGGCTCGGGCCTCGTCCGCATGCCCAACGGCCAGGTGCTGCGGATCGGCTATGAAACGCAGAACGGCCGCGATTATACCGGCATCGGCAAGCTGATGCTCGATCGAGGGCTGATCGGCCGCGGCGAGGCGAGCATGCAGGGCATCGTCGCCTGGCTCCACGCCAATCCCGCGCAGGGGCGGGAGATCATGCGTGAGAACAAGAGCTACGTGTTCTTCCGCGAACTCGACGGGCCACCGCTCGGCGCGATGGGCCTGCCGGTCTCCGATCAGGCGACGGTCGCCGCTGACGTGCGCTTCGTGCCGCTCGGCGCGCCGGTGTTCCTGTCGATGGACCGCACCGACGCGACTGGCCTCTGGGTGGCGCAGGATACCGGCGGCGCGATCAAGGGCACCAACCGCTTCGACACCTTCTGGGGCGCTGGCGACGAGGCCCGCGCGATCGCCGGCGGGATGAGCGCACGCGGCACCGCATTCCTGCTGGTGCCGGTGGGCACGCTGGCCCGGATCGGTGTCGCGCGCCCTTGATCCTGACGAGGCCGCGCTCTGGGCGCGGGTGATGGCCACCGTCCGTCCGCTGCGCGCGGCGGCGGTGACGATCGTGCCGCGTCCGGTGCCGGGGCCGGCACCGGCTGATCGCAGGCCAAAAGTCTCCGCAAACGGGCCGATTACCCCCGCCAAGACCCCGCCCCCCGCGCGTCCGGGGCCGGGCGTCACCCTGGATGGCGGCTGGGACAAGCGCCTATCGCGCGGCCTGGTCAGCCCCGACGCGACCATCGACCTCCACGGCCACACCCTCCATTCCGCCTATGACATGCTCGACGGCGCACTCGCCCGATCGATCGCCCACGGCGACCGGGTGGTGCTTCTGGTGACCGGAAAACCGCCCCGCCCCGAGAGCGAACGCCCCCACGCCCGCGGTGCGATTCGCGCTGCGATCGGCGACTGGCTGGCCGGCTCCCGCCACGCCTCCGCCATCGCCGCGGTTCGCAACGCGCACCCTCGTCATGGCGGGCAGGGCGCGCTCTACATCGTCCTACGCCGCCCTCGCACCTGACGGCGGCTAGAGGAAACTGTACGGGTCGACGTCCACTGCCACCCGCACCTTGATGGGCCAGTCGAGTGCCCCCAGCCAGTCGCGAATCACGTCCTGCACGTCCAGCGTGCGCTTGGCATGCACCAGCAGCCGGAACCGATGCCGCCCGCGCAGCATCGCAAGCGGGGCGGGGGCTGGGCCATAGACATGCATCCCCTCCACCTTCGGCGCGCTCCGCCCGATCAGCCGGGCCGTTTCCTGCGCCGCGGCGCTATCCTCGCTCGACACGATGATCGCCGCATAGCGCCCGAACGGCGGCGCCCCGGCATCCTGCCGCGCCTCCACCTCCGCGGCGTAAAAGGCATCCGCATCCCCGGTGATCAGCGCCTGCATCACCTGCGCCCCAGGCGAATGAGTCTGGATAAACACGCGGCCCGGCTTCTCGCCACGCCCGGCCCGGCCCGACACCTGCCGGATCTGCTGAAATGTCCGCTCCGCCGCGCGCAGATCGCCGCCCTCCAGCCCCAGATCCGCGTCGATCACGCCGACCAGCGTCAGGTTGGGGAAGTGATAGCCCTTGGTCACCAATTGCGTGCCGACCACGATGTCGATCGCGCCCGCCTCCATCCGCGCGACGAACTCGGCGGCCTTAGCCGGTGACCAGATCGTGTCGGACGTGACGATCGCCACTCGTGCGTCCGGAAACAGCGCCGTCGCCTCATCAGCGATCCGTTCCACCCCGGGCCCACACGCAACCAGGCTGTCCTCTTCCCCACATTCCGGGCAGGCGCGCGGGATCGGTTCGACATGGCCGCAATGGTGGCACGCGAGCCGCCGCGTCAGGCGATGCTCCACCATCCAGGCGGTGCAGTTCGGGCATTGGAAGCGATGCCCGCAATGCCGGCAGAGCGTCAGCGGCGCATAGCCGCGGCGATTGAGGAACAGCAGTGACTGCTCGCCCCGCTCCAACGTTTCCTCGATCGCCTTTACCAGGGGCGGCGCGATCCAGCGGCCACGATCCGGCTTGTGCTCCAGCAGGTCGATCGCCTCGATCGCCGGCATGGTCGCCGCACCAAACCGTCCCGGCAACTTCACCTCGGCATAATTGCCTAGCGTCACTTGCTGCCGCGTCTCGATCGCCGGTGTGGCGGAGGCGAGGATCACCGGGCATTGCTCGAACTTGCCGCGCATCACCGCCACATCGCGCGCGTGATAATGAACGCCATCTTCCTGTTTGAAGCTCGTCTCATGAGCTTCGTCGACGACGATCAGCCCCAGATCGGCATAGGGCAGGAACAAGGCCGATCGCGCGCCCACGGTAACCCGGGCTTCGCCGCTGGCGATGGCGCGCCACGCGCGCCGCCGCTGCGTCGATCGCAAGCCGGAGTGCCAGGGGACTGGCTCGCAGCCGAAGCGGTCGTGGAACCGCCGAAGGAACGGCTCGGTCAGCGCAATCTCGGGCAACAGCACCAGCACCTGACGCCCCCGGCGCAGCGCCTCGGCGACCGCCTCGAAATAAACCTCCGTCTTGCCCGATCCGGTTACACCATCGAGCAATGTGGGACGAAACGTTCCGGCCGCCACATCGCCGACGAGCGAATCAGCGGCCGCACGCTGGTTCTCGGACAGGACGGGGGCAGCAAAATCGGGGGCCGGCACCGGAAAGGGGCTGTCGATATCAACCTCGACACTCTCGATCGCCCCCAGCTTCACCAGCCCGCGAATCACCCCGTCCGATACATCGGCTATGGTCGCGAGTTCGCGGATCAGGCCCTGACGATCCCCGATCCGCTCCAGCGCCTGCTCGCGCTGCGGGGTCATCCGCTCTGGCCGGTGTCCTGTCGCGCGATATTCCGTCGCCAGCCGCGATCCCTCCAGCGCGGACGTTGAGGAAAGCGCCATGCGCAGCACAGACGCTGGCGGCGCGAGATAATAATCCGCCGTCCATTCGATCAGCCGGCGGAGCGCCGGGCGTAGTGGTGGCGCGTCGGCAACGGCCAGCAGGTTGCGCAGGCGATTGTCGCCCACCTCCGCATCGGACGGCATCCGCTCCGGCTCCCACACCACCCCGACCAGCTGCCGGGGCCCGAGCGGCGCGACGACAATCGACCCTGGCTCGACCGACATGCCATGCGGCACTCGGTAATCCAGCGGGCCAAGGGCAGCATTGAGGAGGAGGACGCGGGCACGGGACATCGGCCTGCGCATATGGGGCGCAGGCGACTCGGAGGAAAGCAGGTGATACGGTTTTGCGGTGGAAGACCTGCCCGCCAGCTTCGCCGAGCATCTGATTCGGGACAGACGCCGTTCGATCCACACGGTCCGGGCGTATCGCGCCACGGCACAGCGCCTGGTGGACTTCCTGCAGGATCATCTCGGCATGCCGGTCGGTCGCGCGGAACTCGCCGGCCTGACGCCCGCGGACCTTCGCGCTTTCCTCGCGCGGCGCCGGGGCGAGGGGCTTTCCAACGCCTCGGCGGCGCGCGAATTGTCGGCGGCGCGGGCTTTCCTGGAATGGGGCAGCGGCGCCAGCGGCGTCCCGATGCTCAGGGGCCCTGGAGTACGCAAGGGCGTGCCGCGCGCCGTCGCGCCGCACGAGGCAGTCGCGCTTGCGGAAGAAGTGGCGGAGGCCGCGGCAGAGCCATGGATCGGCCAGCGCGACTGGGCTTTGCTGCTCCTGCTCTACGGTGCGGGGCTGCGAATCGGGGAGGCGCTGGGGCTCACGGGCGCCGTCCTGCCGCTGGGAGAGACGATCCGCGTCACCGGGAAACGCGACAGGCAACGCATCGTGCCGTTGATTCCTCCGGTCCGCAGCGCGCTCGATGCCTATCTGGCCGCCGTCCCTTGGCCAATCGACCGTGAATCGCCCCTGTTCCGCGGGCAACGGGGCGGGCCGCTGTCGGCAGGCGTAGTCCGTGCAAAGGTTAGGGCTGCGCGTGGCGCCCTGGGCTTGCCACACCGAACGACGCCGCACGCGCTGCGGCATTCCTTCGCGACTCACTTGCTCGGCCGGGGTGCGGATCTGCGCGCGCTCCAGGAATTGCTTGGTCACGCCAGCCTGAGTTCGACTCAGATCTATACCGCGGTCGATGCGGCGCACCTTCTCGACGTCTACCGACACGCTCATCCGCGCGGCTGAGGCACGCCCGAGAGCGATCCCTGCGGCGTTGCCTGGCGCGTCTTCTTTTCATGTCGTCTGGCGGTGCGCCGTTCTTCTGCCCGAGGGCGACTGACGCACCGGCCGAACCAGGCCGGTCACCTGCACAAGACAGGAAAAAGCCCCCATCGCTGACGATGAGGGCTCCCTGTTCCATTAGCGCAAGACGCTAATCTTAACATGTGTTGGTCCGCAAATGCGAACCAGTCCGGCTGTTGATCGGAAAAATACTGCCTAGCCGCAGTTCTGCCGATCAACCTGACCGAACGAAACCCTTACCAGGGCTTGATTTCGGTGCCGTAGATCAGCGCGATGATGAAAGCGAGCATGTTGAACTCCCTAGTTTTTTAGCACCTTTGACGGTGCATGCTGTGATTTAACGATTTGTTTACCATATCACAAGCGCATTCATTCGGCCCATCTTGATCGTCCCGACTTTGGACGGTTATTAAAGGTATGTTTAGGCATGGTGCGCTAGCTGCGGCACGGTATGGCTGGCCCCGGCTCACAACCCGAAGTCCCCGCGTCGCGAGAGCAGGCGCTGGCAACGCTTTCCGCTTTGGCGGCGCAACGTCCCGCCTGGCGGTTTCTGGTCCTCGCGGAGATTGCCAATTTCGCGCGTGTCAGACGGCATCTTGGCTGCGCGCGCGCCGATCTCCTGATCACCGATGTCCAATCCCGCATTGAGGCTGCGCTGCCTGATCTGCGCCTCCTCGTGACCGGCAGAACCAGCATCGAGATTGCGTTCGAGGGTGGTCGAGCGGCGGATCTAGATGAGACGTTGGATCGCCTGCGCGATCTGTGTGAGCCGATGTTCGATCTGGACGGCGAAATGTATCAGGTCGATGTCGTGTTCGGCGCAGCGGCTGGCCGCGTGCCGCAAACCGATGAACTCAGGCTGGTCGAGGAGGCAGAGGCGGCGCTGGTCGAGGCCCGGTCGGCACACTCGCCGGTGCGGCATGATCTGGTGGGCCCGGAAGCGCGTGACATTCGCCGCGTGGCGGATGAACTGCGCACGGCAATTGCCGAGGATCAGCTGCTGCTCGCCTATCAGCCGAAGATCCACGTTCGGCGGCAGGAGATCAGTAGCGCCGAAGCACTTGTACGCTGGCACCATCCCGAGCGCGGCCTCGTGCTGCCGGGCGACTTCATCGGCGCGGCAGAGGACGGCGAGGTCATCGACCTACTGACGCTGTGGACCATTCGCCGCGCGATCGACGATCAGCGCACGCTGCTCGCTGCCGGGCATGACCTGCGCATCTTCATCAATATCTCGGGTCAGCTGCTTGCCGATCAGGCCTTCGTCGATGCCACCTGCCGGCTCGTTGCCGAGGCGGACGCCAAGCTCGGGTTCGAGGTGACGGAAACCTCTGTCATCCGCGATCCCGAATCGGCGATCGCCAACCTGCAACGCTTCGCCGACATTGGCATCATCGTCGCAATCGACGATTACGGCGCCGGCCTGTCGAGCTTGGCGTATCTGAAGCAGCTGCCGGCTCGGGAGCTGAAGATCGACAAGCTCTTCGTCACGCAGCTGACCAGCTCGAACCGCGATCCCCTCATCGTGCGCTCGACGATCGACCTGGCGCATGCCCTGGAGATGGAGGTCGTCGCCGAAGGCGTGGAAACGCATGCGGCTCTCGCCTTACTGACCGTCATGGGGTGTGACATGGTGCAGGGATTCCTCATCAGTCGCCCGGTCGCGCTGCCGGCGCTGATGGCCTTCCTTGAGGAGGACCAGCACCATCATGTCTCGCGAGATAGCCGCGCTTCATTCAACGGGTTGGCGACGGCGTGGAAGCGCGGGTGATGACGCGGGGCTTCCTGGCCCGCATTGTCGCAAGCATCCTCCCGCTGCTTCTCGCGGGAACTGCGCTTGCAGCGTCGACGCGCGACGCGCGATTTGACGTCATGATCGCGGGGATCAAGGCGGAGATACTGACGGATCCCGCGAGTGCCGTCGATCAAGCGTCTGCCGCATTGGATTACGCCCGGCGGGCCAAGTCGCCGCACATGGAGGCGACTACGCGATGGCTGCGCGGGGAGGCGAGGAGCCGTATCGTCCAACACCAGGCTGCGGAGCAGGACCTTGCAGCCGCCCGCGTCCTCGTTGAGCGCACTGCGCCGAGATCACAGTTGAATGCCGACATTCTCCTCTCAGAGGGCGGTGTTCTGTATGCGACGGGCAAATTGGCTCGTGCGCTCGACGATCTGCGCCGAGCGCACGACATGTTCCGCGAATTGGGCGACACGCGCGGGCGCGCAAAAGCGCTGATCATGCTCGCCGTCGTTCACTCGATTGGCAAAGACCATGCGACGGCGTTGCGCTATTTCGATCAAGCGTTGGAGGTTTACCGCGGCGACCCAGGCTTGTTGGTGTCGATCCATAATGGTCGCGGCCTTGCTCTCAAGGATCTCGGCCGGTTGGCCCAGGCCGAGGCGGAATTCGGAAAAGCTCTGCACTACGCAGCGCAGATGAAGAGCAAGCTGGTATATGCTCAAGCCCTGACAAATATTGCTGATGTCCGGCTTGATCGTGGCAAGACCGTGAGCGCGGATGACGCCATCGATGAAGGTCTGGCCTTAACGCGCCAACCTGGAGCATCCTCCTATCATCCCAGCTTTGTCGTTCTTGCGGCAGATGCGGCAATACGGCGTGGTGCGGTCGGTACCGCCGAGCGGCTGATCTCGCAGCGCTTCGCCGGGACGGATCTCACCGCCACGCTGTCTCCTGACCGTCAGGCACATGATGTTGCGTACAAAATCTACTCAAAGGCGGGCCGCAGCGATCTCGCCCTCCAGCATCTGGCCGCGCTGAAGCGGCTCGATGATCTCGCAACCGAGACCGCGCGCTCCAACAGTGCCGCAATCGCCGCGGCGCGGTTCGACTTCGCCAATCAGGAACTGCGCATCGCCCAGTTGAAAGCGGCCGATCTCCAGAAGACCGTCGCGTTCGAACGCGCACGCACGCAGACGCAACAATGGATCACGCTTGGGGTGGGCGCAACGACGCTCCTGATCATCGGCCTGCTGGCATTCGGCCTGATCACCATCCGGCGCAGCCGTAACGCGCTCGCGCGAACCAATATCGCGCTCGGCAAGGCACTCACGGCGAAGACCGAGTTCCTCGCGACCACCAGCCACGAGATCCGTACCCCGCTCAACGGCATCCTCGGCATGACGCAGGTGATGCTCGCCGACGAGCGGCTGGATGCGCCAACGCGCGATCGGCTGTCGGTCGTTCAGGGCGCCGGCATCACGATGCGGGCGTTGGTCGACGACATCCTCGACGTCGCCAAGATCGAAACCGGCAAGATGACGCTGGAGGAAGCGCCGACCGACATCCGGCGCGTGCTGGAGGAGGCGGGCCAATTGTGGGTCGGCCCCGCGCGCGACAAGAAGCTGACGTTTGACCTCGCCATTGCCGATGCGCCGCAATGGGCGCTGGTCGACGGCATGCGCTTGCGCCAGATCATCTTCAACCTGCTTTCCAATGCGGTGAAGTTCACGCCCGCCGGCTCGGTGCGGGTCGAGGCCGCGGTGCACGGCGATCGGTGGCGGCTGACCGTGGCCGATACCGGCATTGGTATCGCCCCTGACAAGCACGAGATCATCTTCGAACCGTTTCGACAGGCCGATACGGGCACGACGCGCCAGTTCGGCGGCACGGGGCTGGGCCTGTCGATCTGCCGCAACCTGTCGCGCGCGATGGGGGGCGACGTCACCGTCTCGAGCGAAGAGGGCAAGGGAGCGACCTTCACGCTCGAGTTGCCGTATCAACCCGCGGCGCCCGCGGAGGAGGCTTCACCGCAGCCGGCAGGCGAGGGTGTGCTGGTGATCGACCGCAATCCCATCACGCGCGCGATGTTCAAGGCGCTGCTCGAGCCGCGCGGCGGCGCCGTCGCCTTTGCAGCCAGTGCCAGCGAAGCAATCGAAATACTGTGCGACCGCCAGCCCGCCGTCGTGCTGATCGATCACGCAACGCTTCAAGCTGTGGAGAATGCAGCGGCTGCGGTGGAGGAGATCGCAGCAGCCGCCCCGCACGCCAGGATCTCGTTGCTCGGCCCAGCGATGGCCGAGGAAGAGCAGTCCGCACTTGCCGAATCAGGCGTGTCGCAGTTCATCGTAAAGCCCATCGCCAAGGATAACTTGGTTAACGCCCTTTTCGGAGCCGAACAGAACGCAACTGGACTTGTCTCCGAGGCGGCTTGAGACGATAATAGTATCGGCAATGGAACAATCAGACTGCCTCCTCGGCAAACGCCCATGAACGTCCTTTTCATCGAGGACGACAGGATGAATCGTCGGGTCGTCCGCGACATGCTTCACGTGGCGGGTGCCGACATGATCGAGGCGGAAAGCGCAGAAGAGGGGCTCCGGCTGCTCGATGGGCAGGATTTCGACATGCTCCTCGTCGATCTGCGCATGCCAGGCATGGATGGTATCACCGCAATTCGTCACATTCGCGCGCGCCCGGATCAGAAGGGCCGGGTGCCGATCATCGTGGTGACGGCCGATACCGCGGTCGACCTGCGCGAACGCTGTCTCGCGGCGGGCGCTGATGATGTGATCTTCAAGCCCGTCGCGATGGACAATTTGTTCGATGCCATGGGTCGGGTGCTGGCCGCCGACGAGGGCGGCCTGATCGGCTGATCGCGGACCTTCGCCGCGGCTCAATAGCCGCGGTCGAGATCGGCGACATTCTCCATCGGCTGTCCCGCACGGAAAGCGGCCAGGTTGCGCAGGAACAAAGAGGCTGCGCGCTGGAACATCTTGGTCTGGCTGCGGCCCGACAGATGCATCGAGATCATGCAATTGGGCGCGGTCCACAGCGGATGATCCGCGGGCAGTGGCTCCGGGTTTGTCGGGTCGAGGAAGGCGCCGCCGATCGACCCGCTCGACAATGCTGACAGCAGCGCGTCGTCATCGATCATGTCGCCGCGAGCGATGTTGATCAGCCATGCACCGCGCTTCATCGACGCGAGCTCCGCCGCCCCGATCATCGCCTTCGTCTCACTGGTCGACGGCGCGGCCAGGATCACCCAGTCGTAATCGCCCAGCTGCGCGCGCCATGCGTCCGGGGTCAGCGTCCCGTCGCTGCCGGACCGGGTGACACCCGTCACCTCAACGCCGAACGCCGCCAGCCGCTCGCCGATCAAGCGGCCAATCGCGCCATAGCCGATGATGATCGCCTTGGTGTCGGCAAGCTCGATCTTGCCCGGCGAGTCGCGCAGCCACTCGGCGCGATCCTGGGCGCGCACCACTTCGTCGAAGCGCTTGGCCGCGGCCAACACGCCCAACACGGCATATTCCGCCACCGCAATGGCATTGATCCCGACGCCATTGGTCAACGTCGCCTCGCGTTCGCGCAGCGTGTCGAGCGGAAAGGCATCCAGTCCGGCATAGATCGTCGTCACCCAGCGCAGCGCCGGCCCCGCGGCGCGCAGCGTTTCCTCGGTCAGCCGCGTCGGCTGCATGTCCACCCAGGCAATCTCCGCGTCGCCGATCATCTCCTTGGCGTCGGCGGGGCTGGACCACCATGCCACCTCCAGATCGTGCGGGAGCTGCGATTCCAGCAGCGGACGGGCGAGCGCGGGGAGAACAGCCTTCATGGACAAGGGTGATAGCGCGTGATCCAGGGGTCGCCTATCATCAACGCGTGATTGCCTTACTCATCGCCACCGCCGCCCCGATGCCCGCTCCGGCCGCGGGGCTCGACGCCGCCAGCCTTCAAGCACTGCGCGCGATCGATCTTCGCCTCGCCACCATCGCGCACCGCCTGGTCACTGCCAACGCGCCCTTGTGCCAGGATCAGGCGCCGGCGACCGGCATGGTGGTTCATGCGATCAACCAATATGATCGCGATACCCAGCCTGCCGCACGGCAGGTGTTCGGCTTCTCCGCCCCGATCGCCGTAGAGGGCGTGGTGCCTGGCTCGGCCGCGGCGGCGGCGGGCGTCTCCGCTGATGATGGCCTGCTGTCGATCGGCCCGCGCGCGCTGACCGCGTCCACTGCGCCGCCCTCCAGCGTTGATCGCGATTTGGCGCTCTCGCTTCTGGAAGGGGCCGCGTCGCCTGTTCGCGTTACGGTAACGCGCGGCGGCGGCGAGGCACGGGACATCGCGATCAACGCGCCCGCCGGCTGTCGCAGCCGGTTCGAGGTTCTGCTCGGCCCCGCGATGACGGCGCAGGCGGATGGCAAGGTCGTGCAGATCGGCGTCCGCTTCTTTGAGCGCTATCGCGATGACGAGGTCGCCGTGATCGTCGCGCATGAACTGGCTCACAACATCCTGCGCCACCGCGTCCGGCTGGAGGCGGCGGGCGTAAAGGGCGGCCTGCTAGGCGAGATCGGCCGCAACGCCAGCCTCGGGCAGGCGGCGGAGCTTGAGGCCGATCAACTGGGCGTCGTCCTGCTCTACAATGCCGGCTATGATTCGGCGTCCGCCGCGCGCTTCTGGCAGCAGCGCGGTGGCGACATCGATGGTGGGCTGTTCCGCAGCCGCACCCATCCGGCAACGAAGCGGCGCGTCGCCGCGATCGACACCGCGGCCGCGTCACTCACAGAGCAACAGCGCCCCGTCATCCCGCCGATCCTCGCACGGCGTGACCAGCCGATGAAGTAATGGGCCGGCCGCTCAGGCGGCCGGCACGCGCCAGTCCCAGCCCAGCAGGTCGCCGTCCATCACCTCGACGCCGGCGGCCGCAAGCTCGTCGCGGATCGCGTCGGACGCGGCAAAGTCCTTCGCGGCCCGCGCTGCCTTGCGCTCCTCAAGCCGTGCCTCGATCACCTCCGCCGAGATCGTCGCCGTGGACGGTCGGACGCGAAGGTCCTCGCGCCGCAGCGTATCGAGCGGCAGGCCCAGCACATTGACAAAGTCACCCATCGCGGCCAGCCGGTCGCCGGCCGACACCTTCTTGTCTCCCAGCAACGCGTCGAGCACGGGCAGCACGCGCGGCGTCGCCAGATCGTCGGAGATCGCGGCGTCAAGCTGCGAGCGATACTCGGCAGCAGAGCCCTTGGACGGGCCGTCCGCGCGCGACCGCAAACCTTCGATCGCCTGCACCATCCGCTTCAATCGCACCTGTGCCGCGGCCAGATTCTCCCACGAGAACTCCAGCTCGCTGCGATAATGCGCCTGCAGGCACAGCATCCGGTACGACAGCGGATGGTAGCCACGGTCCACGAGCGCTTGCAGCGTCAGGAACTCTCCCGACGACTTGCTCATCTTGCCCGCGCGCTCGACCAGGAAGTTGTTGTGCATCCAGAAGGCGGCGCCCGTGTCGGCGCAGTCGCAATGCGCCTGGTTCTGCGCGATCTCGTTGGGATGGTGGATCTCGCGATGGTCGATCCCGCCGGTATGGATGTCGAACGATTCGCCAAGATACTTCTGGCTCATCACCGAACATTCCAGATGCCAGCCCGGCGCGCCGCGACCCCACGGCGAATCCCATTCCATCTGGCGGTTCTCGCCCGGCGCGGAGGTGCGCCAGATCGCGAAATCCTGCGCATGGCGCTTGCCGTCGACCGGATCGATCCGGCTTTCTCCCGCATCGTCCTTCAATCGCGCAAGACGGCCATAATCCGGCACCGTCGTCACATCGAAGTACAGCCCGCTTTCCAGACGGTAGCAATGCTTCGGCTCGATCGCGGCGGCGAAATCGATCATCTCCGCGATGTGATCGGTCGCCAGCGGCAGGTGAGTCGGGCTGCGGATGTTGAGATCCGCCAGGTTGCGCTTGAACGCGTCGGTATAATGGCGCGCGATGGCCCAGATGTCCTGACCCGCCCGTCGGGCGGCCGCTTCCATCTTGTCGTCACCGGCATCGGCATCCGACGTCAGATGGCCGACATCGGTGATGTTGATGACATGGGTCAGGTCGTAACCCTTCCACGTCAGCGTTCGCGACAGCGTGTCGGTGAACACATAGGCGCGCAGATTGCCGATATGCGCGTAATTGTAGACGGTCGGGCCGCAGGAATAGACTCGCACCCCGCGCTGCGGATCAAGCGGTTCGAAAATGCGCAGGGAGCGCGACAGGCTGTCGTACAGCGATAACGGCGTCATGCCCGCGCTCTACCCGCGTGATCGGCGGCCGAAAAGGGCGGGTCTGGCGCTGTGATGTAATCGCCACAGACCAGCGGGTTGCACGGGTGGCGGGCTGGTGGTAGACGCAGCGGGTTCACGGCGCAGGCGATGCTTGGTGCCGCCGTTTCCGTTTGACGGAATCGGGCTGTTTCAGATCTCGGAGAAGTGTCGGTTTTATGCAGATCATCGTTCGCGACAACAACGTCGACCAGGCCCTGCGTGCGCTCAAGAAGAAGCTGCAGCGTGAAGGCGTGTACCGCGAGATGAAGTTGCGCCGCCACTATGAGAAGCCGTCGGAAAAGCGCGCTCGCGAGCGTGCCGCTGCGGTCCGTCGTGCGCGCAAGCTGGAGCGCAAGCGCGCCGAGCGTGACGGCGCCCGGTAAGAACCGGCTTTCTCGAGTCGGCTCGCCGCCAACAGTGCTGGCCGACTCGATCAAACATATCTGATGTTGCCACCCGGGGGCGGTACACCGCGTCCGGCCTTTACGGGGATCGCCATGTCGACCGTTACCGCTGTTCCGATCGCTCCGGTGAAGCGCAGCTATGTCGTCTGGTTGATCGTGGGCATCATCGCCGCGGTCATGGCCGCGGCCGCGCTGGCGGTGCAGGGGGATGATTTCCTTACCCGCAACGCCCGTGCCAAGGGCGTTGTGACGACGCCGTCCGGCCTTCAGTATCAGGTGATCGAGCCGGGTTCGGGGGCGAAGCCGACCGACACCGACGTTGCGCTGGTGATGTATGAGGGGAAGCTCCTCGACGGCACCACTTTCGACAAGTCGCAGCAGCCGACTCCCTTTCCCGTCACCGGCGTCGTTCCGGGGTTTTCCGAAGGCCTGAAGCTGATGCCGAAGGGGGCGAAGTACCGCTTCTGGATCAAGCCTGAGCTTGGCTATGGCGCTGAGACCAAGGGGCCGATCCCGGGCAATTCCACGCTCGTGTTCGATGTCGAGCTGCTCGATTTCCTGCCTGAGGCGGTGATCCGCCAGCTTCAGCAGCAGCAGATGGGCGGCGCGGCCGGCATGCCGGGTGCTGCGATGCCGGGTGCCGAGGCTCCGCCCCAGGGTCGCTGATCCTCGCACGAACCTGAATGATTTCGCACCGTCGTCGCTCCTAGCGGCGGCGGTGTTTTCTTATGTGCCACACGGCCTTGGACGCGAACGGGCTCTTGACCGAGACAGCCGTGGTCGCGGCCGATCAGTCGCGCGGCGTTGCGCCTATGCGGAGGGAGTGGCCCGGCTCACAGGTCTAAGGGGCACTGCAGTGGCAGCGATCGTCGCGCCCGCATTCGCAGATAATCAGCATCGACTGGACGCCCCCAGCCGGCGCCTTGCCGACCGGGGGCTCCGGCGCTCAGAGCGCCCGGCCAACCATGATGGTGGGCGTGATGTCGGTGAAGTTGGGCACGTCGGCCTGAAGCTCGCCGATGCGCGGATTGGCCATCGCCTGGCCCATGCTTTCGGGCGAGGCGAAATGGAAATGCGCGATCAGCGCAAAGGGCGCAGCCCCGCCGCCCGGCGCCTGGCCTTCGATCAGCTCGACGCGCTCGGGCTGCCAGATCTCCTTGGCGAGCTCGGCGTGCTTGGCCTTGTAATAGCTCGCGTCAAACTTCGCCCCGTCGTGATTCGGGTACAGAACACTGACGATCATTTTCCTCTCCCCTCAAGAAAACGGGCGCCCCCTTGTTGGGGACGCCCGCGATTGTTTTTGATCAGGCGGCGTTTTCGCCGATGATGGTCTTCACTTCCATGAAGTCTGTCAGGCCCCATTTGCCGCCCTCGCGGCCGTTGCCCGAGGATTTGTAGCCGCCAAAGGGCGTCGCGCCGTTCGGTCCCCAGGCGTTGATGGTGACAAGGCCCGCGCGCAGCTTGCCGGCGATCTTGGACGCCTCGGCGGGATCGCCGGAGATGGTCGCCGACAGGCCGTAATCGGTGTCGTTGGCCATCTCGACCGCCTGCTCGCTGTCCTCATAGGTGGTGATCGTCGCGACCGGGCCGAACGTTTCCTCGCGATAGATGCGCATGTCGGGGGTCACATCGGCGAGGACGGTCGGCTTCACATAATAGCCGGCGTTGCGGCCATCGGGACGACCCACGCCGCCGGTGACGAGACGTGCGCCTTCGTCGAGCGCCGACTGGATCAGGTCCTGGATCTTCTCGAACTGGGCCTTGTTGACGACCGGACCGATGTGCGCGCCCTGCTTGTCGGGGCTGTCGACCTGGGTCGCCTCCATGATCGCCTTCACGACTTCTTCGGCCTCGTTCACCTGGCTCTTGTGGACCAGGAGGCGGGTGGGGGCGATGCAGCTCTGGCCGGTGTTGGCGATGACGCCCGCGAGCGTCGGCGGCAGGACTTCGCCCAGCTTCGCGCCTTCCAGCACCACGTTCGGTGCCTTGCCGCCCAGTTCCTGGTGGACGCGCTTGACCGTCGCGGCGGCCGCGGTCGCGACGGCAACGCCGGCGCGGGTCGAGCCGGTGAAGCTCACCATGTCGACGTCCTTGTGCGCCGAAAGCGCCGCGCCGACCGTCGGGCCGTCACCATTGACCAGGTTGAACACGCCCGCCGGCACGCCAGCCTCTTCCAGAATCTCGGCCAAGATCATGGCGTTGGTAGGGGCTTCTTCCGACGGCTTCAGAACCATCGTGTTGCCCGCTGCCAGCGCCGGGGCGACCTTGGCGCAGATCTGGTTCAGCGGCCAGTTCCACGGCGTGATCATCGCCACGACGCCGATCGGCTCATGGACGACGCGCGCGCCCTTGGCGGCCTGTTCGGAGAAGCTGAATTCCTTCAGCGCGGCGAGCGTGCCCATGAAATGGCCAAGGCCAGCGGGTGCCTGTGCCATGTTGGCGAAGGAGATCGGCGCACCCATTTCGCGGCTCGTCGCAGCGGCCAGGTCGGGGATGCGTGCCTTGTAGCCGGCGATGATCCGCTCGAGCAGCGCGATGCGGTCCTCGACCGTCGACTGCGACCAGGTCTTGAACGCCTTCTTCGCGGCGGCCACTGCCTTGTTGACGTCCGCCTCGCTGCCCAGCGTGATTTCGGTGGTGGGCTGCTCGGTCGCGGGATCGATCACTTCGTGGCGCTTGCCGCCTTCGCTGTCGACCCAGGCGCCGTCGATATAATGTTTCAGATAGCTCTGCATGATGCCTCTCCGTCTCTTGAAATCGGCGTTTCCCTTCATGTGTGGGGCGCGATTAAGTCAGTTGCAACAGGAAACGCGACACGTTGCGGCCGTGCCGCGACGGGACAAGGGGGGTGGCCGTCATGGGCTGCGCCGCCCGCCCCGCGCCACTATCGCACCGGGAGCCTGCCCGCCGCGCAGCCCGACGCGGTGACCGACAAAGGGACCCGACCATGCGCACCGCTTCCGCCCTCCTTGCGCTTCTCCTCGCGGCCCCGGTGGCCAGCCAGCAGCGCGCGGCGCCGTTCACGGTGGCGGACACGGGGGAGGGCTATGACACGTTGGACGATGCGCTTCAGGCCAATCGCGGGCGCCACTTCACCGTCCTGATCGCCCCCGGCACCTACCGCGAATGTGCGATCCAGCAGGCCGGACGCGTCACGTTCAAGGCGGTGCAGCCCGGCACCGCGATCTTCGAGGGCGCGTGTGAGGGGAAAGCGGCGCTGGTGCTGCGCGGCAACGGATCGACCGTCGACGGCCTCGTCTTCCGCGGCATCCGCGTGCCGGACGGCAATGGCGCGGGCATTCGCATCGAGATTGGCGACCTGGTGGTGCGCAACTCGATGTTCCTCGACAGCCAGGAGGGCATTCTCGGTGCGACCGACGATCCGGCGAGCGTCACGATCGACCGCTCGACCTTCTCGGGCCTTGGTCAATGCCATGAGACGGAGGATTGCGCCCATTCGATCTATCTCGCCAACCGCGGCAGCGTGACGATCACCAATTCGCGGTTCGAGCGGGGGGAGGGCGGCCATTATGTGAAGCTGCGCGCCCCGCGTGTGCGCATCGTGGACAACAGCTTCGACGACAGCGCCGGCAACCGCACCAATTACATGATCGATCTGCCGGAGGGCGGCACCGGGGAGATCGCGCGCAACACCTTCGTGCAGGGACCACGTAAGGAAAACTGGGGCGGCATGATCGTGGTTTCGGCCGAACAGCGCAAATACAGCGCGGCCGGCCTTTCGATCCACGACAATGTCGCCAGCCTCGCGCCCGGGCAGCAGAAAAGCCCCGCCTTTGTCGCCAATGTCAGCGGTGACCGGCTGGCGATCGGCACCAATCAGCTGGGTGCCGGCGTGCGCGCCTATGAGGTGCGCCAGCCCTGATCGGGGCGAAGAACGCCGGCTGCCACCCTGACAGCCGGCGCTCCGCCGTCGATTAGCGGCAGGTGTCGCCCGCCCCGCTGTCCAGATCGAGGCAGCGGCCATCCAGTCCCTTCACCGGCAGGTTGATCGTCGCGGCCAGCGTCGGGACGATGTCCACCGTTTCGATCGACTGCGGCTGTTCAAAGCCGGCCATCCCCTTGCGCCAGAACAGGATCGGCACGCGGCGGTCGTAATCCCACGGGCTGCCATGCGTGGCGACATAGCCCGGACCCGGCTTCGCAATTCCGCTGACGCGGGGCTTCAGCATGATCAGCAGGTCGCCCGAGCGTTCGGGATCGTAGGAGGCGTGCGCGCGCTGCTCCAGCGTCCAGGCTTCGGGCGGCAGGTCCGGGATCGTCGCCGCGGCAATCTGCTCGCGGGTCAGAACGGTGGCGACCTGCGGGAAGGCGCTGATCCGCTTCACCGCCTCGGCGAGCACCGCCTTGCGGCGGTTCGCCGGTACCGTGTTGGAGACATAGACGTCACCTTCCGAACCCAGCAGAACCGGTCCGGCGATACGCAGCTGCTTGCCGATTTCGGCGCCGATGTCGCGCACCGACAGTGCGGGGGTGACTCGCGTCTCACCCGGCATGCCGCGCTGCTGCTGCCGCTCGGTCGCGTCATGGCCGCCATGGTCGGCGGTCAGCACCACCTGATAGTCGATCCCCCAGGAATCGAGCGCGGCGAAGAAGCCGCCCAGCGTCTTGTCGAGCTCCGCCATCTGCAGGCACATCTCGCCGCCGCCCGGGCCATAGCCGTGGCCGACATAATCGGTCGCCGACGCGCCGATCGAGATGATGTCAGGCGCGTCGCCCTGGCCCAGCTTCATGTCCTGGATCAGCCCGGCGGCGATCGCGAACACCGCCCCGTCAAGCGCGGGGGAGCCGCGGAACGCGCGCAAGTCCCCGGCCGCGCGGGCAAAGCGCCCGTCGCCGATCGTCTGGCCGCCAACCGTGATCGGGTGCATCAGCGGCCGGCAGAAGGCGGGAACGGGAAGCGGCTCCTGCGGCTGCGCGATCAGACGGGCGACTGCCTCGCGCCCGCGCTGCACCGCTGGCGGGACGGGACGCTGGTCATAGGAAACGAAATCCTTGCCGTCCCAAAACCATAGTTCGTCCACCTTGTGGCCGCCCATCATGATCGCGGCGCGATCCTTGCCCGCGACCGAGACGACACGGCTCGCGGGGTTCGCCGCCTTCATCATCTCGCCCAGCGTCGGCACCTTCAGGTGAAGATCCGCGACCTTGTAGTTGCGGTGGTCGGTCCCTGGGATCCGCTCATCCTCGGAGCAATAGACTTCCTTGTCCTCGCGCGGCGCGTCCTGGTTGATCCAGTTGTTGGCGATGATGCCGGTGCGGCCCGGCCGCATCCCGGTCAGGATCGTCGAATGGCCGGGGCACGTCTCCGTCGCGGCGTGGCTCTGATAACCCGCGGGGAACACCGCGCCCTGCAACAGCCGCGCAAAGCCGTCGGTGAAGCGGTTGCGATATTGCGCGAACAGATTGGCGGAGAACTGGTCCACCGAAATCGCGACGATCAGCTTGGGCGGGGTACGCGGGGTAACCGCATTGGCGGGCGCGGGCGGCTGGGCGGATTCGAGAACCGCCTCCTGCGCGGCAGCCGGAAGCGCGATGGAGGCAAGAAGCGCGGCGAGAAGAGCTTTCATCATGAACCTTGGTGCTTGGCGACGAGGCGGGGTATGTGCCGGGCATGACGGCGAGGCAAGCTTGGGTAGCGACCCTGTTTTTCATGGTCATGACGGTGCTGGCGACTGTCGCGCCGGCGCAGACCCGTCATGTGGCGATCACCCTGGTGCCCGAGACGGCGCGCCCGGCCGCAGGCAACACCGTGACGCTCGCGTTCGATTCGCGGCCCGAGCCGGAATGGCACGGCTATTGGCGCAATCCGGGCGACGCCGGGATCGAGACTCAGCTCGACTGGAAACTGCCCGACGGCGTGAGCGCGGGCGAGCTGCGCTATCCGGTACCCGAGCGGCTGATCGTCGGCGGGCTGATGAACTATGTCTATGAGGCGCCCTTTGCCCAGCTGGTCGACCTGAAGATCCCCACCGGCCTGCCCGCCGGCACCCGCCTGCCAGTGTCGGTGAAGGCGGACTATCTGGTCTGCACCAAGGAGATCTGCGTTCCGGAAAGCCAGACGCTGTCGACCGAACTCGTCGTCGGCGACGGCGCGGTTGATCCCGCAACCCGCGCGCGCTTCGACCAATGGCGGCAGAAGCTGCCCCGGTCCCTGGGCTCGACCGCGACATGGCAGGCAGCCGATGGCCAGTTCCGCCTCGCCGTGCCGTTCCCGGCCGATGCGTCCATTCGCGACGCCTATTTCTACCCGCTCGCCGGTGGCGCGATCGATTACGCCGCGCCGCAGAGCGTGACGCGCGATGGCGACCAGCTCGTCGTCGCGACAAAGGCCGCATCGACCCCTGCGACTGGCGCGATCGAGGGCGTGCTGGCGACCGGCGACGGGCAGGGTTTTGCGATCAGCGCCAACCCCGGCACCGTCGCTGCGCCGGCGCCCGTGGCAGCGACCGGCGCGCTGATGCCGGCGCTGCTCGCCTTTGCCGGCGCATTGCTCGGCGGCCTGCTGCTCAACATCATGCCCTGCGTCTTCCCGATCCTCAGCCTGAAGGCGCTGGGGCTCGCGCGTTCGGGTGAGACGGAGAGCGCGGCGCGGCGTGAGGCGCTGGCCTATACCGCCGGTGTCGTGCTGGTCTGCCTAGCGCTGGGCGGCGTGCTGCTCGCCTTGCGCGCTGGCGGCGCCAGTGTCGGCTGGGCGTTCCAGTTGCAGGATCCGCGGGTCATCGGCGTGCTCTTGCTGCTGGTGATGGGGATCGCGCTCAACCTGGCGGGGCTGTTCGAGCTGCCGACGCCGCGCTTCGCCAGCCGGTCGGGCACCGGCGGCGCCTTTGCCACCGGCGCGCTCGCGGCGTTCGTGGCGACCCCGTGCACCGGGCCGTTCATGGGCGCGGCGCTGGGGGCTGCGCTGGTCCTCCCGCCGCTTGCCGCCATGTTGGTGTTCGCCGGGCTGGGGCTCGGCATCGCGCTGCCGTTCCTCGCGATCGGGTTCGTGCCGGCGCTGCGCCGCCGCTTGCCGAAGCCCGGTCCGTGGATGGCGCGGCTGCGGCGCATCCTGTCGGTGCCGATGTTCCTCACCGCGCTGGCGCTCGCCTGGGTGCTCGGGCGTCAGGCGGGCGTCGACGGGATGACGATCGGGCTCGGCGCCACCTTGCTCGCCGCCTTCGGCCTGTGGTGGTCCGGCCGCCGCCAGGCCGCGGGCCGCGAGCGTGTGTGGTGGCCGGCAGTGCCGGCGCTTGCGCTGGCGATGGCCGGCGTGCTGCTGGTCCGTGCAGCGCCGCCCGCTGCCGCGGTCGCCTCTGCCACCGATGAGCCCTTCACCGAGGAGCGACTCGCCGCGTTGCGTGCCGAGGGGCGGCCAGTGTTCGCCTATTTCACCGCTGACTGGTGCGTGACGTGCAAGGTGAATGAGAAAACCGCGATCGAGACCGACGCCGCGCGCCAGGCCTTTGCCGATGGCAATGTCGCGGTGCTGGTGGGCGACTGGACCGACGGCGATCCCGCGCTCGGCCGCTTCATCGAGGCGCACAACCGCGCCGGCGTGCCGCTCTATCTCTGGTATCCGAAGGGCGCCGATCGTCCGCAGGTCTTGCCGCAATTGCTGACCAGCGGCATGCTGGCGGCATTGCCGGGGGGCACGAAGAGTTGAGGAGAGCGATGATGCGCCTGCTTCCTTTTGCGATCGTGGCCCTGGCCGCGATGCCCGCTGCCGCCGAACAGACGACCGGCCAGCCCGCCGGCAACTTCCGCCTCATGGACGCCGATGGAAAGGCTGTGACGCTGTCGCAGTTCAAGGGGCGGCCCGTGGTGCTCGAATGGAACAACCCCGGCTGCCCGTTCGTGCAGAAACATTATGACAGCGGCAACATGCAGGCCGCGCAGGCAAAGGCGAAGGCGATGGGCGCCGCATGGCTCACCATCAATTCCGGCGCGCCCGGCAAGCAGGGCCATATGAACGGTCAGCAGGCGAAGGCGTTCCTCGCCGCGCAAAAGGCGCAGCCGACTGCCTATCTGCTCGATCCGCAGGGCCGCGTCGGCAAGGGTTATGGCGCCAAGACCACCCCGCACATGTATCTGATCGATGCCTTCGGGAAGCTCGTCTACCAGGGCGGGATCGACGACAAGCCGACGGCGGACAAGGCCGACATCCCCGGCGCCCGCAACCACCTGCTCGCCGCGCTGGGCGAGGTGAAGGCCGGCAAGGCGGTGTCCGTGCCCGAGGCGCGCCCCTATGGCTGTTCGGTGAAATACGCCGACTGAGCACGACGGAACGCCGCCACAATGGCGGCGTTTTCGTATGCGGCTGTCGCCGCGCTCTTGTGCGGCGCAACATTATAGCACAGCATGCACCCGAAACGATCCTGGAGCGTTATCGGTCGAATGGGGACTCGGGCATTCGACGAAATCATGGGGCTGGGTGCGCAAACGCGCCCGGAAATGGACAATCTCGTCCGGTGGCTGGACGAAACGCCGTCCGACGAATTGCGCCGGCGGCAGGAGGCGGCCGAAACCACGTTTCGCCAGCTCGGCATCACCTTTGCGGTCTATGGCGATAGCGACGCGAGCGAGCGGATCATCCCGTTCGACATCGTGCCGCGCGTCTTTCTTGCGGACGAATGGGCGCGCCTGTCGCAGGGGCTGGTCCAGCGGGTGGAGGCGATCAACGCCTTCCTCGACGATATCTATGGCGCGCAGGAGATATTGAAGGCCGGCGTGCTGCCGGAGGAACTGATCTTCCTCAACCCGCAGTTCCGCCCCGAGATCTTCGGCATCCGCCCGCCGCACGGGATCTGGGCGCATATCTGCGGGATCGACCTGGTGCGTACCGGCGCCGACGAATTCTACGTGCTGGAGGACAATGCCCGCACGCCATCGGGCGTCAGCTACATGCTGGAAAATCGCGAGGCGATGGTCCGGCTCTGCCCCGAACTGTTCGAGCAGTTCCGCGTCGCCGCGGTCGACAGCTACCCCGATCGCCTGCTGGAAACGATGCGCTCGGTCGCGCCGCGCGGCTGCGCGCAGAACCCGACCTGCGTCGTGCTGACGCCCGGCCACTTCAACTCCGCTTATTACGAACACAGCTTCCTCGCCGATTCGATGGGGATCGAGCTGGTCGAGGCGGCGGACCTCGTGGTCGATGACGACATGGTCTACATGCGGACCATCGCTGGCCGCGTGAAGGTGGACGTGATCTACCGCCGCGTCGACGACGACTTCCTCGATCCTTTGGTATTCCGTCCCGATTCGCTGCTCGGCGTCCCCGGCCTCATCGCCGCTTATGCCGCCGGCAACGTCGCGATCATCAACGCGCCGGGCAACGGCATCGCCGACGACAAGGCGATCTACAGCTACATGCCCGAAATCGTCCGCTTCTATTCGGGCGCCGAGGCGAAGCTGCCCAATGTCGAAACCTGGCGCTGCCGCGAACCGGAGGCGCTTCGCTACACGCTCGACCACCTCGACGAACTGGTGGTGAAGCTGGTCGATGGCTCGGGCGGCTACGGCATGCTCGTCGGTCCGACGGCCAGCAAGGAGGAGATCGCCACCTTCCGCGCCGTGCTGGAAAAGGAGCCGCACCGTTACATCGCGCAGCCGACGCTCGCGCTTTCGACAGTGCCCACGTTGGTCGATCAGGGCGTCGCACCGCGCCACGTCGATTTCCGCCCCTTCGTGCTGACCGGCTCGAAGGGCGTTCAGGTGGTCCCCGGCGGCCTCACCCGCGTCGCGCTTCGCGAAGGATCGCTGGTCGTCAATTCGTCGCAGGGCGGCGGCACCAAGGATTCGTTCGTGCTGCTCGACGATCAGTGGCGCCAGTCGCAGACGATGGGCACGATGACGCAGGAGCAGAGCCTGTGAGCCCCGCGATGCGCCGCTCCGTTTGGGGGGATGCGCGATGCTGAGCCGTACCGCCAGCTCGCTCTACTGGCTGGGCCGCTACATCGAACGTGCGGATTTCATCGCCCGGCTGGTCGAAGCGACGATCCGCCTCGATGTCCTGTCCGCGCGCCCGGCGGGGGAGGCGGCGTGGCTCTCCGCGCTGACCGTCACTGATACGGAGGCTGCGTTCAAGGCGACCGGCGCCAGCCTGACGCGCGAGGCCGTCTCGCGCTTCCTCACCAGCGATACGTCGCACCCCGGCTCGCTCGTGCGCAGCCTCGACATGGCGCGGATGAATGCCCGCGCGGTGCGCACCGCGCTGACGCGAGAGGCCTGGTCCGCGATCAACGGCGCCTGGCTGGTGTTCGACAAGCGCGTCAGCCGGCTCGATCCCGATCGTGCGCTGGCGCTGGTCGATGCGGTGAAGGCGGAGACTCGCGGGTTCGAGGGCGCGCTGCACCGCATGCTGCGCAACCAGACGACGTTGTTCATCCGGCTGGGCCAGGCGACGGAGCGGGTGGACAACACCGCGCGCCTGCTGGACGTCAAATACCATATCCTCCTTCCCGAAGGGCAGGAGGTCGGCGGCGCGGTCGATCGCGATCAATGGACCACCATCCTGCAGACGGTGTCGGCCGTCACCGCCTTCCGCTGGCTCTACAATGACGGGCTGCAGCCAGCGAACGTGATCGACCTGCTGCTCTCGCGCGTTGAACTGCCGCGCAGCATTGCCGGCGCGATCGAGGAGGTGACCGACGTGCTGACTCAGCTTGCCAAGCGCACCGGCACCAATGGCGAGGCCGATCGCATGGCCCGCACCCGCCATGCGCGGGTCAGCAAGACGCGCACCAGCGACGTCATCGTGTCCGGCCTGCACCAGCATCTCGAGGCGCTGATCGCCGAGAATGATCAACTTCACGCGGCGATCGGCCGCCAGTTCAAGTTCGCCTGATGCGCCTGTCGATCGATCACCGCACCTTTTACGCCTTCACCGCGCCGCAGGGCCGTATCGTGCAATTGCTGCGGCTCACCCCCTCCGACCTGCACGACCAGACGGTCGCCTCCTGGCATATCGCGGTCGATTGCGATGCCCGCATGACGCACCATCGCGACGGCTTCGGCAATGCCACCACCATGCTCTATTGCGAAGGGCCGCTCGACCAACTCGAACTGACCGTCACGGGGGAGGTGGTGACCAGCCCGTCGGCCGGCGTATTGCATGGAGCGCATGAGCTGCTGCCACCGCGCTTCTTCCTGCGCACGACGCCGACCACCGCGGCCGACGCGGAGATTGCCGATTTCGCCACGCGTGCTGCCGACGGAACCGACATTCCCGCGCTGCACCGGCTGAACCATGCGGTGCGTGATCGCTTCGCCGACGATTGCGGCCGGCCGGAGGCTGGCCTTGCCGTCACCGACGCATTCGCGCGCGACGCGCTGACCGCGCGCGACATGGCGCAGGTGTTCATCGCCGCGGCTCGCGCGATCGGCGTGCCCGCACGCTACGTCTCGGGGTATTGTGATCTTGCCGGCGATCACCGCCCCACGCCGCATGGCTGGGCGGAGGCATGGCAGGACGGCTTGGGCTGGGTCGGCTTCGATCCCTGGCTCGGCCAGTCGCCGGAGGAGCATCACGTCCGCGTCGCCGTCGCGCTTGATGCGGCGCAGGCGGCACCGGTGGCGGGATCACGCCTCGGCGATGGGCGCGAGGCGCTGGAGGTCGACGTGACGGTGCAGGGCGCGGACTAAGCGCCCGAAAACGTCAGGCGATCTGCTCGGCCGACGCTGCTTCACCTTCATCCTCCATCAGCGCCCAGCCGCGCGGGCCCAGCGCCTCGAGCGGCTGGTAGCGCGTCTTGTACGCCATCCGCTCCGCGCCCTTCACCCAATAGCCAAGATACACATAGGGCAGCCCCGCACGCGCCGCGCGCAGGATGTGGTCGAGGATGATGAGATTGCCGAGCCCCGGACGTGTCGGCAGGTCGGGGTCGAAGAAGCTGTAGATCATCGACAGCCCATCGGCCTGCTGGTCGGTCAGGCACGCGCCGATCAGCCGCCCCGGCCGCCCGTCGCGCGCCGGCTCGCGATATTCGACGATGACGGTGTTGACCGGCGAATGCTCGACCATGTCGGCATAATCCTGCTCGTCCATCCCGGCCATGCCGCCCGTCGGATGGCGATGCGTCAGGTAGCGCGACAGCAACTGGAACTGCTCGTCCGTCGCCCATGGCTTGCACGCCGCCACGTCAAGGTCGGCGCTGCGGCGGATCAGCTTGCGCTGGCTGGCATTGGCGACGAACTCGGTCGTGCGCACCCGTACCGACACGCAGGCGCTGCACCCGGCGCAGGAGGGGCGATAGGCGACCGACTGACTGCGACGAAACCCGATCCGCCCCAGCGCATCGTTCAGCTCCGCCGCGTTCGGCCCCGACAATTCGGTGAACACCTTCCGCTCCTCGCGCCCGGGCAGATACGGGCACGGCGCAGGGCTGGTGACGAAGAAACGCGGAAAACGGAAAGAGGCGGTCACCGCTGACGGAACTCCAGTCGAACGCGGCCCTCGCGCGCGTGCCGTGATCGATATGAAGAGACGCCGCCCCCGTGAGAAGCCGGCGCGCCGCCGTTTTGCCGCGGATGGGTGAAGCAATTGCTACCGGCGCGGCGAAATGCCCCAATGTGGGGCAGAATATCGCGCGCCGTCGGTGGTTTGCTCAGGCAAGCTCGATCAGGCTGACCTGATATTTCGCCACGTCCAGCGCGGCGAGCAGCCGGTCGAGATGCGCGCGGTCGCGCGTCTCGCATTCCACGTCGAGGCTCAGGCCCTTCGCCGGCAGGTTGGTGAAGATGCGCTGGTGCGACAGCTCCAGGATGTTGACCCGCTCCTGGTCGAAGATGCGGGCGACATTGTAGAGCGCGCCCGGCTGGTCCTGCAGCCGGATGCGCAGCCGCGCCAGCCGGCCGGAGCGGGCGAGGTCGCGCAGCAGGACGTTGGCCAGCAGCCGGGTGTCGATATTGCCGCCGCACAGCACGATGCCGACCGACTTGCCGGCAAAGCGATCCTTGTTCGCCAGCACCGCGGCTAGGCCCGCCGCCCCGGCGCCCTCGACCACCGTCTTTTCGATCTGCAGCAGCAGGCTGACCGATTCCTCCAGGCTGCGTTCGGACACCAGCAGGATGTCGTCGACCAGCGCCTCGACCATCTTCGCCGTGACGCCGCCAGGCTGCTTCACCGCAATGCCCTCGGCCAGCGTGTCGCCGGCGCAGGGCAGGTCGGTGTGGCGCAGCTTGTTGTACATCGACGGGAACAGCTCGGCCTGCACGCCGATCACCTCGATCGGATGGTCAGCCGCGCGCGCCACCGTTGCCATGCCGGAAATCAGCCCGCCGCCGCCGATCGGCACTACCAAAGTGTCGAGCGTCGGGATCTCCTCCAGCATCTCGATCGCCACCGTGCCCTGGCCGGCGATGACTCGCGCATCGTCGAACGGATGGACGAAAGTATAGCCGCGCTCCGCCTCCAGCACGCGGGCATGGGCATAGGCCTCGTCAAAGGTCACGCCGTGCAGCACCACCGTCGCGCCATGACCTTCGGTCTGGACGATCTTCACGATCGGCGTGGTCGTCGGCATGACGATCGTCGCGGGCACGCCCAGCCGGTTGGCGTGATAGGCCAGCCCCTGCGCATGGTTGCCGGCCGATGCGGCGATGACGCCGCGCGCCTTGGCATCGTCGTCCAGCAGCAGCAGCGTGTTTAGCGCGCCGCGCTCCTTGTACGCCGCGGTGAACTGCAAATTCTCGAACTTCAAGTAGATCGTCGCGCCGGCCAGCGCCGACAGCGTCTTGCTGATCAGCGTCGGCGTTCGAACGATGGAATCGCGAATTCGGCTATGGGCGGCGCGCACGTCCGCCATGCTGACGGGAAGGGTTTCGGTCGTCGGGTGCACCGCAGTCGCCATACGCATAGGTCCTACCAGCCGTTCGCCCCGGCATGTCGAAAAAGCTGTCGTTTCTTCGGAGAAGAAGGGCAGGGGCTTCGACATGCTCGGCCCGAACGGGATCATCGATCCTGGTTCGCAAAGGTCGCCAGTAGGAGCATCTGGCGCGCGGTGCAAACAGGCCCTATCCCGCCGGGCATGAGGATCGCTTTCATCGGCACCGGCGTCATGGGTGCACCCATGGCCGGGCATCTGGCGCGCGCCGGCCATCAGGTCACCGTCTATAACAGGACACGGGCAAAGGCGGAGGCGACCGGACTTACCGTCGCCGATACGCCCGCGGCTGCGGCGGCAGGCGCCGAGGCGGTGATCACCTGCGTCGGCAACGACGATGATCTCGCCGCCGTCACTTTGGGCACCGATGGCGCGTTCGGTGCGATGGCCGACGATGCGCTGTTCATCGACCATACCACCGTCTCGGCGGACATCGCGCGGCGGCTCGCAGCGGCGCGGCCGCTTAGCGTCGATGCGCCGGTATCGGGCGGCCAGGCAGGCGCAGAAAAGGGCCAATTGTCGATCATGTGCGGCGCCAGCGAGGCCGCCTTTCTCCGCGCCCGCCCCGTGATGGAGGCCTATGCGGCCCGGATCGTCCATGTCGGCGCGCCGGGTGCCGGCCAGCAGACGAAGATGGTCAACCAGATCTGCATCGCCGGCGTCGTTCAGGGCCTGTCTGAGGCGCTTCGCTTCGCTCAGGCCAGCGACCTCGATCTAGACAAGGTGTTCGAGGCGATCTCCGGCGGCGCGGCGCAAAGCTGGCAGATGGTGAACCGCTGGCCGACCATGGCTCGCGACGAATTCGACTTTGGTTTCGCGGTCGACTGGATGCGCAAGGATCTTGGCCTTGCGCTGGATGAGGCGAAGCGGAACGGGGCGGTGCTGCCGGTGGCGGCGCTCGTGGATCAATTCTACGCCGAGGTACAGAAAATGGGTGGTGGCAGGCAGGATACGAGTGCGCTGGTGCGGAGGTTGCCGCGATGAAGCGCGCTCTTCTCCTGCTCGCAACGGCCGTGATGGCGGTCCCGGCGAGCGCCGATGGCATCGTCGACAACGTCAACGGAATCGCGCCCACCGCCGACGGCAAGGTCGTCCGCTTCAAGGCGCTGCTGATCGACCAGCAGGGCCGTGTCACCCGCTTGGTCCCGCCGGGCGAGCAGCCGCCCAAGCTCAGCCGTCGCGAGCTGAAGAAGAACGCCGGCAAGCCGCTCTACGACTGGCGCATCGACATGGGCGGCAAGACGGTGCTGCCCGGCTTCATCGACGCGCACGGCCACGTCATGGGGCTCGGCTTCGGCGCGCTCTCGCTCGACCTGTCGGGCGCGCGTTCGCTGGATGAGGCGAAGGCGATGGTCGCCGCTTATGCGCGCGCCAACCCCAATCGCAAGTGGATCACCGGTCGCGGCTGGAACCAGGAAGCATGGGGCCTCGGCCGCTTCCCGACCGCCGCTGATCTCGATTCGGTGGTCGGCGACCGCGCCGTCTGGCTGGAGCGCGCCGACGGCCACGCCGGCTGGGCCAACACTGCGGCGATGCGGGAGGCAAATGTCACCGCGGCGACGGCGTCTCCTGCCGGCGGCCGCATCGAGAAGAGCGGCAATGCGCCGTCCGGCGTCTTCGTCGACGCGGCGATGCAGCTGATCGAGCGCGCGGTGCCCAAGCCTCTGCCCAAGGAGCGCGACGCCGCCTTCCTCGAGGCGCAGCAGGCGCTTCTCGCCAATGGCATCACCGCCGTCGCCGACATGGGCACAACGGTCGATGACTGGCTCAGCTATCGCCGCATGGCTGATATCGGCGCGATGCGCGTGCGCGTCATGAGCTATGCCGCCGGTGTCGATACCGCGAGCCAGATTGGCGGCAAGGGGCCGACGCCGTGGCTGTACGACGATCGCCTGCGCCTTGGCGGGGTGAAGATCTACCTCGACGGCGCGCTCGGGTCGCGCGGCGCGGCGCTGAAGGCGCCTTATGCCGATGCGGCGGGAGAGAAGGGGCTGAGCTTCCTGTCCGACACGCAGCTGCAGAACCAGATGAGCCGCGCCGCGATGGATAATTTCCAGCTCGCGGTGCACGCGATCGGCGACAAGGCCAATTCGCAGGTGCTCGACGCCATCCAGGTGCTGAACGCCACCTATGGCGGCGATCGTCGCTGGCGGATCGAACATGCCCAGATCGTCGATCCCAACGATCTCAAGAGCTTTGGCAAATATGGCACGATCGCCTCGATGCAGCCGACTCACCAGACCGGCGACCGCACCATGGCGGAGGCGCGGCTCGGCCCCAACCGGCTGAACGGCGCCTATGCCTGGAAATCGGTGCTCGACAATGGCGGCAAGCTGGCGTTCGGCTCCGACTTCCCGGTCGAGAAGCCCGATCCCTGGGCCGGCTGGGCCGCCGCCTTCACGCGGCAGGACGCCAATGGCCAGCCGCCCGGCGGCTGGCACCCGGAGGAAGCGGTCACGCGCGAACAGGCGTGGTGGGCGTTCACCGGCGGCGCGGCCTATGCCGGCTTCGCGGAAAAGAACTTCGGCAACCTCGCCCCCGGCCAGAAGGCCGACTTCATCGTCGTGGACCGCGATCCGCTGTCGGTCGACGCCATGGGCCTGCGCAACATCAAGGTCGAACAGACCTGGGTCGGCGGGGAGAAGGTGTTTGATCGCGCCAAGGGCGTGAAGGCACCTGCCCAGTAAGGGCCTGCTGAAACCGGGCCGATGACGCTGCCGGCAGCGTCATCGGCCTGTTCGGCCAGCGTTACGATTCGCTGCGCACGTCGCCGCGATTGGCGGCAAAGCCGGGCGCGGGGCCGGTAGCCGGGCGCAGCGCTTCACGCTCCGATGCCGGCACCGGCGCCGTCGGGTCAGGGCGGAAATGGTCCGGCGCGCGCTCGTTCGGGCCCGGATGATGGTCCCCCTCCAGGTCCGGCGCACGATGTCCGTCCTTTGGCGCGAAGAAGCGGTCGAACAGGCCGAAATGGATCGCGCTGGCGAGCCCCGTGGCGATCGCGCCGATCGCGGTGGCGGCGCCGATCGCGACGTTGCGCTGATGATGATCGGCCTTGAAGCGGCCGTTGCTCTCGCGTTTCTGGGTCATGCGCGCTCAACACCTGTGCCAAGCCGCGCGTTCCCCGCCTCGCGGCGCACCCAGCCGCTTCGCACCCAGCCGCTTCGTCGCTTCATGGTTCAAAAACCGGCCGCTCGGCCCTAGATCGCGAGAACGATGCAAGGTTCCTACGGCCCGCCTGACCGGTTCAACGAAGAGAAAGCGACATTCGCGATCCGCGGCAGCGACCAGCCCGATCTGGAGGCTGGCGTGGCGGCGATCCGCAATGTCGTTCAGACGCTGCCGTTGCGGCCCGGTGTGTACCGGATGCAGGATGCGCGCGGCGACGTGCTGTACGTCGGCAAGGCGCGCGCGCTGAAGAACCGCGTCAGCAACTATACGCAGATCAACAACCTGTCGAAGCGGCTCCAGCGAATGGTGTCGCAGACCCGGTCGATGACGATCGTCACGACCAACAACGAGGCAGAGGCGCTGCTGCTCGAGGCGCAGCTGATCAAGCGGTATCGCCCGCCGTACAACGTGCTGCTGCGCGACGATAAGAGCTTTCCGTTCATCCTGCTGCGCGCCGATCATGAATTTCCGCGCATTCAGAAACATCGTGGCGCCCGCCGCGCGAAGGGCGATTATTACGGTCCTTTCGCCAGCGCCGGCAGCGTCAACAACACGCTGAACGCGTTGCAGAAACTGTTCCTGCTCAGAAGCTGCACCGACGGCTTCTTCAAGACGCGCGACCGGCCCTGCCTGCTGTACCAGATCAAGCGCTGCTCGGCGCCGTGCGTCGGCCGGATCGACAAGGCCGGCTATGACGAGCTGGTCGCCGATTCGAAGAAATTCCTCGCCGGCAAGACCACCGACGTCCAGGCGAAGCTTGGCGCGCAGATGGAAGCCGCCGCCGCGGCGATGGATTTCGAGCTCGCCGCAGTGCTCCGCGACCGGCTGCGCGCACTGACCTTCATCCAGGGCTCGCAATTCATCAACGCCGAAGGGGTGGGCGACGCGGACATCTTCGCGCTCGCCAGCCATGAAGGCGTGATCGGCATCCAGGCCTTCTTCATCCGCGGCGGCCAGAATTGGGGCCACCGCAGCTTCTTCCCCGCGCACACCGCGGATGTGACCGAGGAAGAGGTGATGACCCTGTTCCTCATGCAATTTTATGAGGAGGTGCCGCCGGCAAAGGCAGTGCTGGTCGATCGCGCGTTGCCGGAGGCGGAATTGCTGGCCGAGGCGCTGACGACGCAGGCCGGGCGCAAGGTGTCGATCGAGGTGCCGCAGCGGGGCACGCGCAAGCGGCTGATGGAACAGGCCTGCCGCAACGCCAAGGAAGCGCTGGAGCGCCGGCTGGCCGAAAGCACGACGCAGGCGAAGCTCAACCGTGAGGTCGCGGACCTGTTCGGCCTCGCCGAGCCGCCGCAGCGGATCGAGGTGTATGACAACAGCCACATTCAGGGCACCAATGCCGTCGGCGCGATGGTCGTCGCGGGGCCGGAGGGCTTCCGCAAGGGCCAGTATCGCAAGTTCAACATCAAGCAGGCGGCGACCGACGACGATTTCGCGATGATGCGCGAAGTGCTGACCCGCCGCTTCGCCCGCGCGATCGAGGAGGATCCCGATCGGGACGGGGACAATTGGCCCGATCTGGTGCTGCTCGACGGCGGCCGGGGACAGCTGAACGCGGCCAAGGCGGTGCTGGAGGATCTCGGCATCGAGGACGTGTGTCTCGTCGGCGTCGCCAAGGGCCCGCACCACGGCCGCGAGGGGCGCGAGGTGTTCCATCTGATGGACGGGCGCGAACTGACGCTGCCGGTCAATTCGCCGGTGCTGTTCTACCTTCAGCGGCTACGCGACGAGGTGCACCGCTTCGTCATCGGCGCGCATCGCGACAAACGCGCCAAGGCGATGGGGGCGAGCCCGCTGGACGAAGTCCCCGGCATCGGCCCGGCGCGCAAGAAGGCGCTGCTGATGCACTTCGGCACCGCGCGCGCGGTGCGCAATGCCAGCCTCGCCGATCTGCAGAAGGCGCCCGGTGTCAGCGCCGGCGTCGCGCAGCAGGTGTACGACTTCTACCACGCGAAGTGAGCAAAGCGGAACGGCCACGCCTTCTTCGCCGTTGATGCGGCGAAGGAGACCCTCATGTCCAATCCCCCGCTCAATCCCGCGCAGACCGATCCGCTGGCGCAAACCGACGCCGACGGCAATCCGCTCGACGAAGATGCGAAGCTCGACATTGCGCTGGAAGGGTCGATGATCACCTCGGAGCCGCCGCAAATGTCCGAGCCGAAGACCGCGGCGGAGGAAAAGGCCGAAAAGAACGCCGGCCACTGATTGCCGTCTGCGCCGCCGGTTACATCAGTCCCTTGGCACGCAGGCTCACATGGCCGCTGGTGCCGATGATCAGGTGATCGTGAACCGCAATGCCCAGGCCCTTGCCGGCATCGATGATCGCGCGCGTGATCTCGATGTCGGCGCGGCTGGGGGAGGGGTCGCCCGACGGGTGGTTGTGCACCAGGATGATCGCCGCGGAGCCCAGGTCGATCGCACGGCGGATCACTTCGCGGACATGGACCTGTGCCTGATCGATCGATCCCTCGTTCATCACCTCGTCGCGGATCAGCATGTTGCGGCTGTTGAGATGAAGCACGCGCACCCGCTCGATCACGTGATGCGCCATGTCGGCGTGGAGATAGTCGAGAAGCGCCTGCCAATTGCCCAGGATCGGCCGCGCCGCCGCGTCGGATTGAAGCAGGCGGATCGCCGCGGCCTGGGCGATCTTGATCGCCGCGACGCTGGTCTCGCCCATTCCCTGCACACGCCGCAGCGCCTCGGCATCCGCCGTCAGCAGCCCGCCGATCCCGCCGAATTCGCGCAGCAATGCCTTGGCGAGCGGCTTGGTGTCGCGGCGCGGGATCGCCAGCGCCAGGAGATATTCGATCAGCTCATGGTCCAGCAGCGCGTCGCCGCCGCCCGCCAGCAACCGCCCGCGCAAGCGCGCGCGATGGCCGTGATTGTCTGATGCGGCAGGTTCGTCGTCGGCCATTGCGGGTGAGGCTAGGGCGCGCGACCCCCGCGCGCAATCGCGCGGCGGCGCGGCTGATCCCGATGGTGGACGGCACTGCCGCATGTCCGCCACCGTGCTTCTTCCAAGTGCCATGATCACCCCCTAGAGGTGCGCTTTGTTCTGGGATCGAGAAGGGGCATTGTGACAGCGGGAGAGGTCGCACAGCAACGCCGCCGCATGTCCCGGCGGTGGCTGCTTGTCCTCTTGCTGGTCGTGCTGCTGGGCGTTGCCGCCTTGTGGCTGTCGCGCGTGCCGATCGCCTCGGGCGTCATCGACCGCACGTTCGCCGCAAGCGATGTTCCCGCGAGCTACCGCATCGACAACCTCGGCGTCCGGCGGCAGCGGCTGACCAATGTCGTGATCGGTGATCCGGCCAATCCCGATTTGGTGGCGGACTGGATCGAGACGCGGATTGCGCTGCGCGGCGGTGTTCCCACCCTCGATGCGGTGCGCGCCGGCCATGTCCGGCTGCGCGGGCGGCTCGTCGACGGGCGGCTGTCCCTCGGCGCGATCGATCGCCTCCTGCCGGCGCCGTCCGGCCAGCCCTTCGCGCTGCCGGCGCTCGGTGTTGACGTGGCGGACGCGCGGATGCGGCTGGAAACGCCGCTCGGCGTCGTCGGCCTTCGCCTGTCGGGGCGCGGCCGGCTCGATCAGGACTTCCGCGGTACACTCGCCGCGGTCGCGCCCGGCGTCACCGTCGGCGATTGCGCGATCCAGCGACCGACCGCGTTTCTCGACGTCCGCGTGCGAGAGGCCGCGCCGCACGTCGCCGGCCCGCTTCGCGCCAGGGCCTTGTCATGCGCCGGCATCCGCGCCGAGCAGCCGGCAGTGCGGCTGGACGCCAGCCTCAACGCCGCGCTGACTCAGTGGAGCGGCAGTGCCGCGCTCCGCAGCGGCGCGATCGCCGGCAGCGGCGCGCGCGCCGCATCACTGACCGGACAGGTCGATTTCACCGGCGACAAGACCCGGACCGAGGGGCGCGCGCAGCTGCGCGGCGAGCAGGTGAGCGTCGCCGGCGCCAGCAGCCGCCAGGCCGGGTTCGCCGGCACGTGGCGGCTCGCGAACGGTCGCGCCATCGTGGCCGGCCGTTTCGATGGCCAGAACGTCGCGCTTCCCTCGGCGATGCAGCGCCAGCTCGCCGCCGCCGGCGATAGCGCCGCCGGTACCCCGCTCGCGCCGCTCGCGACGGCGGCTGGCATTGCTCTGGCGCGCGCCGGTGGGGACTTCACCATCACCGGCGAGGCGGCGTTGGGCACCGCCACGAACCGCCCGCTCGCGACGCTGCGCGAGCTCACCGTTCGTTCGGCTAGCGGCGCGACCCTGCAGTTCGGCGAGGGCGGGGAAGTGATCCTCGGCCACCGCGCCGGCATCCGCGCCAACGGCACGCTTCGCCTCGGCGGCGGCGGCTTGCCCGGGGCGACCATCCGCATCGCGCAGCAGCGTCCCGGCGGGCCGATCTCCGGCGGCGCGCGGGTCGCGCCCTATGCGGCCGGCGGCGCGCGGCTTGCACTCACCCCGGCGCGCTTCACCGCGGCACCCGATGGGCGCACCTCGCTCCAGGCGATCGCCACGCTCACCGGCCCGCTCAGCGGCGGCGCGGTGGAGGAATTGCGCGTGCCGCTGGCGGCGCAGCTCGACGAGCATGGCGCGCTGACCCTCAACCGCGCCTGCGCCGACGCCTCCTTCACCCGCCTCGCCCTGTCGGGGCTCGCATTGCGCAACATCCGCCTCGCGCTGTGCCCGGTGGACGGCGCGATGTTCCGCCTCGGCCGGGGCGGCGTCGGCGGGGGCATCGCCATCGCCAGCCCGCAACTCACCGGCACGCTGGGCGGAACGCCACTGCAGCTCCGCGCCGCGCGTGCCGAATGGCGTCACGCCGGCGCATCCTTCGCGCTCGACGACGTCGCCGCCCGGATCGGCCGCGCCGGCAGCGTGACACAGCTCGATTTCGCCCGGCTGATGGGCCGCGTCGCCTCGGGCAATATCCTCGGCACCTTCGCTGGCGGCTCGGGACGGATCGGCGCGGTCCCGCTCCAGCTGGCCGAAGCAGCGGGAGACTGGCGCTTCGCTGCGTCAGTTCTGTCGCTGGATGGCGCCTTGTCGGTCAGCGACACGGCGGACAGCGCCCGCTTCCGCCCGCTCGCCGCGCGCACCGTGACGCTGCGCCTCGCCGACAACGTCATCACCGCCGATGGCGCGCTGTTCGAACCGGCGAAGAACGTGAAGGTCGCCAACGTCGCCATCCGGCATCAGCTGTCGAGCGGGGCCGGCAACGCACGGCTCGATGTTCCCGGCATCACCTTTGGCGACGGCTTCCAGCCGGAGGAGCTTACTCCGCTGACCTTTGGCGTCATCGCCGATGTGCGCGGCAGCGTGCGCGGCGTGGGGAACATCGACTGGTCCCCCGATGGCGTGACCTCGACCGGTACCTTCGCCACCGACCAGCTTGATCTCGCCGCGGCATTCGGCCCGGTTGCCGGGATCAAGGGCCAGCTTCGCTTCACCGATCTGCTCGCGCTCGAATCGGCGCCGAATCAGACGGTCACCGTCGCGGAGATCAACCCCGGCGTCGCGGTGACCGACGGCGTGATCGACTATCAACTGCTGCGCGACTTGCGGGTGAAGGTGAATGGCGGCGTCTGGCCCTTCGCTTCCGGCACGCTCACGCTGCGCCCGACGCTGCTCGATTTTTCCTCCCCGCAGGAACGCCACATGACCTTCCTGATCGAGGGGATGGAGGCGCGCCACTTTCTGCAGAAGTTCGATTTCAAGAATCTCGACGCGACCGGCGTGGCTGATGGCGTCCTGCCGATGATCTTCGACCAGAGCGGCGGGCGAATCGAAGACGGCCGGCTGGTGATGCGCGAGGGCGGCGGCAGCATCGCCTATCTCGGCGAACTGACCGAGGAGGATCTGGGCACCTGGGGCAATATCGCGTTCCAGGCGCTTCGCTCGCTTCGCTACCGCAATCTGGAGCTGGTGATGAACGGCCCACTCGCCGGCGAAATGGTGACCGAGGTCAAGTTCGCCGGGATCAGCCAGGGGGAGGGGGCGAAGTCGAACTTCCTCGTCCGCCGCCTGCAGAAACTGCCCTTCGTGTTCAACATCCGCATCACCGCGCCCTTCCGCGGCTTGATCGATTCGGTTGCCAGCTTCTACGATCCCAAGCGGCTGATCGACCGCAACCTGCCCGCCCTCATCGAAGAACAGAACCGGCGTGCCCAACCGCTCCCGAACCAGCCGCCCGCCCGCCAGCCACCCGCCATTCAGCCCTCCGCAAGCGAGATGATGCCATGAACGAAACGTTGAACATTGATGGAGGGCGCACGATCTCTGCAATGCTGAAGGGGAAGGTCCTGGCGGCAATGGTGCTGGCCACGGGGGCGTGCGTGAACGTCTCCGCGCCGGACAAGCCGATCGTGATCAACCTCAATATCAGCGTCACGCAGGAGGTGGTGTATCGCCTCGACAGCGAGGCCAAATCGCTGATCAAGCAGAATCCGGGGATCTTTTGACATGACGAAGAAGGTGATGTGGATGGTTGCGGGGGCGCTGGCGCTCAGCGGCGTGTCGAGCGTTGCCTTGGCGCAGCGTGATCCGGCCTATGCGGCGGCGCGTGCGGCGGGTCAGGTCGGGGAACAGCCGGACGGCTATCTCGGCGTGGTCGGCGCCGGCAATGCGGAGCTGCGCGCGCTGGTCAACGCGATCAATATCCAGCGCAAGGCCGCCTATACGCAAAAGGCGCAGGCATCGGGCGCGACCGTGGAGCAGCTCGCCTTCACCAGCGGCTGCAACCTCATCCAGCAGACTCAGGCAGGTGAGAAGTACCGTACGCCGGATGGCGTGTGGCAGACTCGCGGGGCCGGTGCGCCGACCCGCGATCCGCGCTGCATCTGAGTCGGCCCCAAATGCGCCCGCTAACGGGCTGATAAGGTGCCGGCGAAGGGGGGCAGGGGGTGGCCAAGTGTTGACACCCCCGGACCCCCCGGCTAACCGGACGGCGCCTTGGCGGGCTCGCCACTTGGCTTCTTCGCGCCTGCCCAACGAATATTGGGGAGTGCGCGAATGGTCGAGAAAGAGCCCGGACCAGACTCCCTCGGCAACGATGCACGCCTCACCTCGCTCGATGAGCGGTTGAAGGCGGCGCAGGCGGACGAGGCGAGCCGGACAAAGGCGAGCGCGGTGGAATCCGACGGCGGTTATCGCCTCGGAAACCGTGTGCTCGCCGAATTGACCGGGGGAATGGTCGGCGGCGCGCTGATCGGTTGGGTGATCGACCGATTTGCGGGCACGCAGCCCTGGGGTCTGCTCGTGATGCTCGCCCTCGGGACGATCGCCGCGTTCAGAAACATCATTCGGATTTCGACCAAGCGCCCGAAGTGACAATCGGGCGCTTTCGTTAGGGAAATACAGGCGTGGCGGAAGGCGGCGGCAAGATCGATCCGATGCACCAGTTTCTGGTGGAGCCGTTGTTCGGCACCCAGGACTGGCAGATTGCCGGATACAATATTGCCTTTACGAACTCGGCCATGTGGATGGCCGTGGCCACGATCGTGCTGATCGGCTTCATGTCGCTCGGCACGAAGGGCAAGGTTGTGCCGACGCGCGGCCAGATGATGGTGGAGGGCTTCGTGCGCTTCATCGACAACATGCTGGCGCAGAACATCGGACCGGAAGGGAAGCGCTATGTTCCCTACGTTTTCTCGCTGTTCATGTTCATCCTGTTCGCCAACGTGCTCGGCCTGCTGCCGCTCGGCGTGATCGGCGTCCATCCCTTCACCTTCACCAGCCACTTCACCATCACCGGGATCCTCGCGATCCTGTCGTTCGCGATCGTGCTGGTGGTCGGCTTCTATCGCCACGGCCTTCACTTCTTCAGTCTGTTCGTGCCGCACGGCACGCCCTGGTGGCTGCTGCCGGTCATCCCGCTGATCGAGTTCGTCTCGTTCATGGTGCGCCCGTTCAGCCTTGGCCTGCGACTGTTCGTCGCGATGACCGCCGGGCACATCCTGCTGAAGGTGCTGGCCGGGTTCGTCGTCAACGCCGGCAACGCTGGCCTGGGCGTCGGCCTTCTGGTGGGCATCCCCAGCTTCGGCCTGATGGTCGGCATCTCGGCGCTCGAACTGCTCGTCGCCGGCATCCAGGCCTATGTCTTTGCGCTGTTGACCTCGCTGTATCTCAACGATGCGGTCAACCTGCACTGAGTTTTCACCTGTTTTTTCCAACCATCTGATTTTTGATAGGGAGTTACTGAAATGGACGCAGAAGCCGCAAAGCTGCTCGGCGCCGGTCTCGCGGCCGTTGGTGCTGGCCTCGCCTCGCTCGGCGTGGGCAACGTGTTCGGCAAGTTCCTCGAAGGCGCGCTGCGCAATCCGGGTGCGGCAGACGCGCAGCAGGGCCGTCTGTTCATCGGCTTCGCCGGTGCGGAACTTCTCGGTCTGCTGTCGTTCGTCGTGGCGATGATCCTGGTGTTCGTCGCCTAACATGATCCTTGACGGGGCCGGCGCGTGACGCTGGCCCTGTTCAGGCAGGATTTTCGATGCCTCAGATTTCCCAACTTGCCGCGACATGGGCGTCCCAGCTCTTCTGGCTGGTGATCACCTTTGGCATCGTCTTCTTCGTCGTGGGCCGCGGCATGCTGCCCAAGGTGCAGAAGACGATCGATTCGCGCGATCGCTCGATCGCGGCTGATCTCGCCGCCGCCTCGGCTGCGCGTGACGCTGCCGACAAGGTGGAAGCCGACTGGCGCGTGCGCGACCAGGCCAACCGTGAAAAGGCGCAGGCGCTCGTCGCTGAGGCGCGTCAGCGGGCGGCCAAGGCTACCGAGAAACGGCTGTCGCTGGCTGCCGCCGATCAGGCGCAGCAGATCGCGGCCGCTGAGGCGGATATCAAGGCGGCCACGGAACGTGCGCTGGGCGAGATCGAGACGATCGCCGCCGAAGCGGCGCAGGAGATCGTGGCCCGCGTGTCCGGCATCCAGGTGTCGACCGACGAAGCGAGGGGCGCCGTGAAGGCGTCGATGGCGAATGGCTGAGTTCATCATCCTCTCCGCCGCGACCGGCGGTTCCGCCCAGGTCGCCGAAAACCTCGCCCATGCGGCCGAGGCAGAGGGCATGACCGCCGAGGGGACCGAGGCGCTCAGCACCTCGATCGCCGAGGGCGGCCCGGATCACCACGTTGATCCGTCGCTGTTCGGCTTTGCCAATGGCACGGTGATCGTGTCGCTGGCGATGCTGGTGCTCATCATCATTCTTCTGGCGAAGAAGGTACCGGCCATGCTGGTCGGCGGCCTCGATCGCCAGATCGCCGGCATCCGCCAGCAGCTTGACGAGGCAAAGGCGCTTCGTGCCGAGGCTGAGGCGCTGCGCGACGAATATGCCCGCAAGATCGCCGACGCGGAAAAGACCGCGGCCGAGATGGCGGAGCAGGCCAATCACGAGGCGGAAGTCATCGTGGCCCAGGCTCGGGTCGATGCCGACGAACTCGTGAACCGCCGCGCAAAGATGGCTCAGGACAAGATCGCAGCGGCTGAACGCGCCGCGGTGAACGAGGTTCGTGCCCGCGCCGCCGTCGCGGCAGCGGACGCCGCGTCGACGCTGATCGCCGACCGTCTCGGCCCTGATGCCGACCGCGCGCTGGTCAACCGCACGATTGCCGGGATCGGTCGCCTGAACTGATCGCCTGAACAGGCAGCGGATCAGGACTGACCGCCAAGCGGCCGCATCTCTCAGATGCGGCCGTTTTGCTATGTGGCGCCATCCGCCGCCGGTTCCGAAGCCTTCGCCTTTCGACCACCGCTCAGGTCATCGTTCAACCACAACACCCGCACCATCACGAACGCCGCGACGGTGAGCGGCCCGCCCAGGAGGATGCCGAGTGGCCCGAACAAGGCGCCGAACAGGAAGATGGCAAAAAGCGTGATAGCCGGCGGGATCGACACCGACTTGCGCATCACCAGCGGCTCCAGGATGTTCCCCTCCGACTGCTGCACGACGAGGTAGAAGCCCGCGGTCAGCGCAGCGGTCTCAATCCCCATCGTCAGCGCAATCAGCACCCCGGGGATGGCGGCGGCAATCGGCCCGATCAGCGGCACGAACTCCAGCAGCCCGGCGATCAGTCCCAGTGCGAAGGCCGATGGCACGCCGATCACCGACAGGCCGACGCCCGTCACGACCCCGACCAGCAGCATCAGCAGGATCTGTCCGATCAGCCACGCGCGCAGCGAATCGCCTGTCTGATCGATCGCCCGGGTTGCGCGCCGCTGCGCGCTCGCCGGCAGCAGCCGCAGCGCGCCGCGGCGATAGGTATCGGGCGACAGCGCGAGATAGATCCCGCCCAGCACCGCCAGCGCGAGGCCCGAAGCGGCGCTGACCACCACGCTGATGACCGACTGTGCGATCGAGGCGATCGTCGCCCCCTCCGGCATGAAGCGATCGACCAGCTGGTCGAGCCGCTCGGCGCCCACCGTATCGACCAGCGTATCCCACGCCCCGGGCAGCATGTTCGCCAATGCGCTGATCTGGGTCGACACTTCCTGCCCGAACAGCCCGACCGCGCCTATCACCACCACGGCGATGATCACGGTGGCGAGCGACAATGCGATGCCATCGCCCATCGGCACGACCCGTTGCAGCGCGCGGGCAAAGGCCCGGAGGATCACCGCAGTGATGACCGCCGCGAACACCAGCAACACCGCATCCCGCAGCTTCCAGACAAGCAGGGCGAGGCTGACGAGGCCGATCGCGACGATGGTCTTCAGGGCGAAGTCGGCAATGGCCTCCCGGTCGATCTGCATCCTGTTCCTTGTTTTCGGGTCATTCGACCGACCCTGCGGTGTCGGTCGCCCTGGTAAGCGCTTTCCGGATCGACCAACGCCCGTCGCCGCGCGGTGTTGCAGCGATGGGAAACAGCGGCCGGCCCGGGGTGTGCTGCGCCGCGCCGGCTGGTACGGTCCCCGCGATGCGCCGTCGCCCGCTCCTCATCCTGGTTACCGTGGTGCTGGCGCTGGTCGCCTATCCGCTCGCCGGGCTGGTCGGGGGCGCGCTTCCCGCCAACCGCGACTGGGTGGCGCCCCCGCAGGGCATCACCCTCTATGTCGAATCCAACGGCATCCACACCGGCATCATCATGCCCAAGGTCGCCGCTGGCGTGGACTGGCGCCCGTATTTTCCCGCCCGCGACCTGCGCGATCCGCGCTTCGCCGCTTACGATCACGTATTGGTCGGCTGGGGGGAGCATGACTTCTACCTTGAGACGCCGACCTGGGCCGATCTGCGGCCCGGCGTCGTCGTGGCCGCGGCGATCGGCAGCAATCGCACCCTGGTCCATGTCGATCACCTGCCGGCCCCGTCGCCGACGGGGGAGGCCCGCCGGCTGGTCGTGACGCCCGCGCAATATCGCCGGCTCGCCGCCTTCATCCAGGCGTCGCTGGTGCCGGGCGGGGCGCATTATCCCGGCTATTTCGGCAATGACGCCTTCTATGAGGCGCGCGGCCGCTACGACGCCATCCACACCTGCAACGCCTGGGTGGGGGAGGCGCTTCGCTTCGCCGGCGTCAGGGTCGGGCGCTGGACGCCATTCCCCGCCACCGTGATGTGGTGGTTCCCTCGACACGACTAAGGCAAGGCCCGGATTGTCCTCGCCGTTTTTCGCGGTAAACGGTTACATGTTCTCGGAGGGGATTTTTCATGGCTTTCGCTCACGGCGCGACGACCAGCAACAGCGCTGATCCGTCGCCCGATACGGGGGACGGCGCGCACGTCGATGCGCCGGACCTGCGCTGGTTCGTCTTTGCGCTGTTTTTCATCTTTGGCGGCATCACCAGCCTCAATGACATCATCATGCCCAAGCTGCAGGAGCTGTTCACGCTCAGCCATGCGCAGGCAAATCTGGTAAACTCGGCGTTCTTCCTCGCCTATCTGCTGTTCTCGCTGCCCGCCGCGGCGATCGTTCGTCGTGCTGGCTACATGCGCACTGCCTCGATCGGCCTCGTCACGATGACGGTGGGCTGCCTGTTGTTCATCCCGGCGTCCAGCTCGGCGACGTTCGGCATGTTCCTGCTCGCGCTCTTCGTGCTCGGCGCCGGCATCACGGTGGTGCAGGTCGTCGCGAACCCGCTCATCTCGCTGCTCGGCCCGGCGCGCACCGCGCATAGCCGCCTGACGTTTGCGCAGGCGTTCAACTCGCTCGGCACGACCATCTTCCCGCGCGTCGGCTCGACGCTGATCCTGGGCGGTCTCGCCGGCGTCAGCGCCGCAACGTTGAGCGGCCCCGCCCTCGACGCCTACCGCATCGAGGCGTCGCGGACGATCGTCCACACCTATATCGGCCTCGCCGTCGCGCTGCTGGTCATTGCTGCCGTCGTGTGGACGCGCCGCAACCGGCTGCAGGAGGAGCAGGAGCAGACCGGCTCGATCTTCCACGCGCTGACGCTCCTGTCTCGCCCGCGCTTCGCGTTCGGCGTGCTGTGCATCTTCCTCTACGTCGGTGCGGAGGTCGCGATCGGGTCGAACCTCGTCGTCTATCTGGCGCAGCCGGACGTGTGGAACGTGCCGCTCAACATCGCCGGCAATTACGTGCCCTTCTACTGGGGTGGCGCGCTGCTCGGCCGCTTCATCGGCTCGGCCGTGCTGCGGCTTGTCTCGCCGGGCAAGGTGCTCGCATTCGCCGGCACCGGCGCGATCGCGCTGCTCGCTTTCTCCGCCAACACCACCGGCACTGCCGCTGGCTGGGCGCTGATCGCGGTTGGCCTGACCAATTCGATCATGTTCCCCACGATCTTCAGCCTCGCCTCCGAAGGCCTCGGGCGGCGCGCGGCAGAGGGGTCGGGCGTCATCGCCACCGCGATCGTCGGCGGTGCGGTCATCCCGCCGCTCTACGGCACCGTGGCGGATATGACGGGCAGCCTCGCCTTCGCGCTCATCCTGCCGGTCGCCTGCTATGCGGTGATCCTGAGCTTCGGCGTCTTCGCCCGCCGCCCCGCCGCGGCCTGACCGTACGGGGAAGGGGGGCGCCGCGGCGCCCCCGCGGATGGCAGCGCACGCTGCCGCCACGACAAAAGAAAAGGCGCCGGGCAGATTGCCGGGCGCCTTTTTGTTGTGCGGTGCTGTTTGTTGAGCGGGGCCGGTGAGCTCAGCGCTGGGGATCACCACCCAGCGGGTAGAGCGCAGCGCCGATCTGCCGCCCCTCGCTGCGCAGCACGCCCCACGCCTTTGCCGCGGCGCGGCTGTCCATCGCCTCTACCCCGATCCCCCGCGCGTCCAGCGCGTCGACCAGTGCACGCGGCGGACGCGCCAGCGTATCGCCGGTGCCGATCAGGATGAACTCGGGCGCCGGCTCCAGGATCGGCGCCAGCGCTTCCTCGGTCAATTCCGCGAGCGGCGGGGGAGTCCAGGCCTCGGCGTCAGAGACCGTCAGCAACGCGGCGCTGAGGACGGTCGTCTCGTCGAGCCGGAATCCCGCCGCCGACAGGCCACGCACGATCGGCCCGCCCGCGTCACGCTCCCGGCTCATCTTCATGCGCTGGTCACTCGGCGCGCGGCTCGCGCGGGGCGATCCGCTCGGCATTGTCGATCCCGCCGCCGCGCGGCGCGCGCTCGATGCTGGGGTCGGAGCGCAGGCCCAGCGTGATCAGCAGCGACGACGACACGTAGATCGACGAATAGGTGCCGACCACGATGCCCAGGATCATCGCCGCGGTGAAGCCGCGCAGCACATGGCCGCCCAGGAACAGCAGCGCGCCCAGCGCCAGCAGGATGGTGACCGACGTCATCACGGTACGCGGCAGCGTCTCGTTGACCGACAGGTTCACGATCTCGCGCATGTCCATCTTGCGATACCGGCGCATGTTCTCGCGGATACGGTCGTCGATGACGATCTTGTCGTTGATCGAATAGCCGACGATGGTCAGCACGGCGGCGACGATGTTGAGGTCGAACTCAAACTGCGTCAGCGCAAAGAAGCCAAGCGTCATCAACAGATCGTGGATGATCGCCGCGATCGTCGACACGCCGAACTGCCACTCGAATCGAACGATTGCGAACAGGCCGATGCCCAGGATCGACAGCACGACCGCAAGGATGCCGTTGCGGATCAGCTCGCCCGAAACCTTGCCGGAAATGGTCGAATAGCGGCTGAACGTCGCGCCGGGGAATGCCTCGGCAATCGCGACTTCCACCTTCTTCACCGCGGCGTTGGTCGCGCCTTCGTCGGCGCCCTCCTGCACGGGCAGTCGGATGGTCAGCGTGCGCGGATCGCCGAACTGCTGCAGCGATGCCTCGCCCAGCCCCTGCGCGTCCACCACGGAGCGCAGCTTGTCGAGATCGGGCGGAGACGCGAACCGCTCCTCGATCATCAGGCCGCCTTCGAAATCGACGCCGAAGTTCAGGCCTTTGGCGAAGGTCACGCCGATCGCCAGCACCGACAGGATCAGCGTCAGGCCGAATGCCCAGCTACGCAGGCGGACAAAGTCGAAATTGGTATCGTCGGGGACGAGTTTCAGCAGTTTCATAGTTTCAACCCGCCACCCCGGCCGCAGCCGGGGTTTCCTTGTTGCTGGTACGTGCCGCTGCGGCACGAGACCCCGGCATGTTCCCGGGGCGACGGTCGCTCATCGATCGGCCCCAGGTCATATGTTGATCGTCTTCGGCTTGGCGCGACGCAGCCACTGCGCCGTCAGCATGCGGGTGAAGAGGACGGCGGTGAACACGCTGGTGGCGATGCCGATCAGCAGCACGACCGCGAAGCCCTTCACCGGGCCGGAGCCCAGCAGGAACATGATGATGCCGGAAATGGCGTGGGTCATGTTCGCCTCGAAGATCGTGCGGCTGGCTTCCTTGTAGCCCAGTTCCACCGACTGGACCACCGATCGCCCGCGCCGCCGCTCTTCGCGGATACGCTCGTTGATCAGCACGTTGGCGTCGACCGCGGTACCGATCGTCAGCACGAAGCCAGCGATTCCGGGCAGCGTCAGCGTACCGCCGATCAGCGCCAGCACGCCGACGATGACGAACACGTTGATGACGACGGCGAGGTTCGCATAGACGCCGAACCGGCCATAGGTGACCAGCATGAAGGCGACGACCAGCGCCACCGCCACGGCGGACGCGAGGATGCCGGCGCGGATCGATTCGGCGCCAAGGTCCGGTCCCACCGTCGATTCCTCGACCACCTTCAGCGTCACCGGCAGCTTGCCCGAACGCAGCGCGATGGCCAGCGCATTGGCGCTTTCCGTCGTGAAGCTGCCCGAGATCTGCGCGCGACCGCCCAGGATCGGCTCGTTGATGTTGGGGGCCGAGATCACCTGGTTGTCGAGGATGATCGCGAACGGCTTGTTCACGTTCTCGCGCGTCACCTGGGCGAACTTGCGGCCGCCCTGGCTGTCAAAGGTGATGGCGACCTGCGGCTCGTTGGTCTGCTGGCTGAATTCCTGCCGCGCATCGGTCAGCTGGTCGCCGGTCAGGATCGCCGACCGCTTTACCGCGATGACCGGCAGGCCGGCGGGATTGTTGGGATAGGGAAGGATCTGGCTGCCCGCCGGTGCCTGGCCGCTGGCCAGCTGCTGCGGCGTCGCGGTCTCGTCGACCAGCTTGAACTCGAGCTTCGCGGTCTTGCCCAGAAGGTCCTTCAGCGCCTGCGGGTTCTGCAGGCCCGGCACCTGCACGACGATACGGTTCGATCCCTGGCGGATGATCGTCGGCTCGCGCGTGCCAAGCTCGTCGATACGGCGGCGGACCACTTCGGTCGCGTCGCCCATCGCGGTGTCGATCGCCTGCGTCAGCCCGGCTTGCGTCGGGGTGAGGACGATACGGCTCGAATCGACGACCTGGATGTCCCATTCGCGCTGGCCGGTCAGGCCGACGCCGCCGCCGGTGATCTGGGTCAGCCGCTCGCGCGCCGCGTCCACCTGGCTCGGATCGCGCAGCAGGAACGACAGGCGCCCGCCGCGGACGGAAATGTCGCCGATCTCGATGCGGGGCCGCTGGCGCCGCATCTCGGTCTGCACCTGCTCGCGCATCGCCTCGAGCCGGCCGGACGCGATGTCGTTCACATCGGCTTCGAGCAGCAGGTAGCTGCCCCCCGCGAGGTCAAGGCCCAGGTTGATCCGCGGGTGCGGGAAGGCACCCCACGAATCGGTGATGCGCTGCGGCAACAGACTGGGGATCGCCAGCGCGACAAGCGCGATGATCGTTGCCCAGATCGAGATGACCTTCCACCGCGGGAAATCGAGCATTAGAGCGGATCGCCTCAGTCGTTCGCGGGCTTGGCGCCGAGCGCCGTCACCTCGGCGAGGGTCGCCTTGACGACCTTCACGCGGGTGTTGGGGGCGATCTCGACCTCGACGAACTGGTCCTCGACCTTGGTCACCTTGCCGACGAGGCCGCCGGCGGTAACGACCGTGTCACCCTTCTTCACCGCCGCGATCGCATTTTGCAGCGTCTTCATGCGGCGCTGCTGCGGTCGGATCATGAGGAAGTAGAAGACGACGAAGACCAGGATGAGCGGCGCCAGGCTGAGAAAGCCTGCCATGCCGCCCTGCGAGGAAGCGCCCGTGGCCGTCTGGGCATAAGCTGGAGAGATGAACATGCCGTCCTTGCGTGCACATGGGTCATGAGGCCCGCAGAACGGACCTCAAGGGAAGCGTGCGCCGCTATCACTGCCACGGCCTTGGCGCAACTCACGCGCGTGGTAAGGAAGCGCGGATAACGAGCGAGAAGGAGAGGTAATGACGATCCTGGTAATGGGTACGATCAAGCTTGGCGCCGGAGAGGGCGCAAAGGCCGCGTCGCTGTTCGCCGATCATGCCGCGGTGGTGAAAACCGAAGAGGGGTGCGAGGAATATAGCTTCGCGTTCGACGCGGCCGATCCCGATCTGGTCCGCGTCGCCGAACGCTGGGCGACTCCGGAGGCGCTGGCCGCGCACGGCCAGGCCGATCATCAAAAGGCATTCGGCCGCGCGCTGCGCGCCCATTCGCCGTCCGCCATGTCGATCGACGCCTGGGACGGGCAGCATTGGCGCAAGCTGATCTGATCACGACTTGCATATCCCGCGCGGCCCGCGTAGGGCCGCGCGTCTCGGTCGGGGCGTAGCGCAGCCTGGTAGCGCATCACACTGGGGGTGTGGGGGTCGCAGGTTCGAATCCTGTCGCCCCGACCAGAGACTTCAAGAAAAATTGCCGCCATCCCCGCGCACTGCGCGGGCGGTGGCCGCGCGCCGGCGCATCGTGCGCGGCCGGCCACGTCGAAAGCCGCGGGCGTGTGCGGCCCGTTATCGTGCACCAACATCTTGCAAGTGACCTGCTTCTGCCACAGGTGCAGCCTGAGAGGTTGGGGGCAATATCGATGAATGTTCGTGCTGGGCTGCTCCTTGCGGCGTCAATGCTTGTTGCCGGGCCTGCTTATGCACAATCCGACAAGGTCTCTCGTGGTCCCACTCCCGCCTGGGTGAGCCCATCCGAGTTGTTGCCGATGCCGGCTACCGTCACCAGTCCGTTGCTATTCCTGCGTCAGGATGTGCTGGTCCACTTGAGTGACAAGGGCCAGGCGCAATATTTCGGCTACCGCGTGAAGATCCTGGATTCCAGCGCGCTGCAGGTCGGCAATATTGCCATTGCCTGGAACCCGGCCGCCGGAGCCCCGATCGTGCATGGCATCAGCGTGTTGCGCGACGGACAGCTCGTCGACGTTCTGAAGAGCGCCTCTTTCGAAATCCTGCGGCGAGAGGATCAACTCGAAGCGGCAATGCTCGACGGGATGCTGACGGCGGTGCTTCGCGTCCCTGATCTGCGCGTCGGCGACGAACTGGACGTGCAGTTTACCAGCTTCTCCCGCGATCCGGGGCTCGGGCCGTATGATTCGGGCATGCTGTTGCTGGGGCAGGCCCCGGCTCCCGGCCGCTATCGGCTACGGTTGAGCTGGGACGTCGGGCACGAGCCGCGGCTCAGGATTGCTCCGGACATGACGTCGGCAATGGTGAAGCAGGAGCGGGCGCTCGAATTCCGCTTCGACAATCCCGCGCTGCTATCGCCGCCGCGCGATGCGCCGCCACGCTATCTCTGGCAGCGCGCCGTGGAATACAGCGACTTTGCCGACTGGGCTTCACTGTCGCGTCACTTCGCGCCCCTCTATGCGAAGGCCGCTACCCTCGCCGCCGACTCTCCAATCAGGCGCGAAGCAGCCCGCATTGCCGCGGCTCACACGCGGCCGGTCGATCGCGCTGCCGCGGCGCTGAAGCTTGTGCAGCAGGATGTGCGCTACATCTACGTCGGCCTGAATGGCGGTAACGTGATCCCGGCGTCGGCGGACGAAACCTGGAAGCGCCGCTACGGCGACTGCAAGGGCAAGACCGCGCTGCTTCTCGCGCTGCTGGCGGAGCTTGGGATTGAGGCAGAGGCGGTCCTCATCAATGCCGATGGCAACGACGACGGGCTCGATCAACGACTCGCGTTGCCGCAGGTGTTTGATCATGTGCTTGTCCGCGCCCGCATCGACGGCCAGCGCTACTGGCTGGACGGCACCTTGCCCGCGGTTGCCACCCCAAGCGCCCAGCCCGTATTCCCGGTGGGCTGGGTCCTGCCACTCACCCCGGCCGGCAGCGCACTCGAGCAGCTGCCCTGGCGGCCGGCAACAGTGCCCGACACGATCAATCTGTTCGAGATTGACGCACGAGCCGGCTTCGACACGCCGCCCCGCGTTGTCACGACCGAGATTATCCGCGGCGTAAAGGGACTGCAGAACCAGCTGCAATTCGCCGCGATCAGCGCCCCGCAGCTGCTCGACGGCTTTCGCCAGAATGCGATCGGCGAGTTCTGGCAGACGATCGACGACGTCCAGTGGCGCTATGATCAGAAGGCGGGTGCCAGCGTCCTCACCATTTCCGGCACCGCCAGGATGACCTGGGATGAGGGCGACGGCGGTGGGAAGTCGCTGGCGTTGCCCGGTGGTGGCTTCAGCCCACCCGATCGCCGCGCTCGTTCGCCGGGGCCAAACCAGAACGCACCCTATTACAGCAAGCCTGAGTATATCTGCCACGTCACCACGGTGCGCTTGCCGACATCCACGAAGCCTGAACAATGGTCATCGAAGCCCAGCTACGACAATCGCCTGTTCGGCCGGCATTATCACCGTGCCTGGGAGATGCGCGACGGCGCGATACGGATGATCCGCGGATCGCGCGTGGAGCGGCCGGAGACCGATGCCGCGTCGGCCGAGCGCGACAATGCGCGGATCGCCAAGTTCGACAACAGCATGGGTTGGATCTTCTACGACCCCGCGGGTCGCAAGGCCGCGGTGGGGAAGGGCGAGACCGTGCCCGCGACCTATGATCTCGACTGGACGGCCGACAATGTGCCGTGCGTGTCGCCGGAAAGGCCGCAAACGGGAACGCCGTAGCCGCTCTGCCTGCCCTGGTTTCGGCCCGCCGGTCGCGTTCTGCGCCGCGCCACCCCAGGCACGGGTGCGCCCCGGCGGCATCGGCCACCGGCGCGCGCATCCTCTCCGCGAATGGCCCCTTTCCAGGAGCTCTGGTGATCAGGAAATCTGGTGCGCGACTTCGGCCAGCGTCAGGCGGGCAAGCGGCTGATTCAGCTCGTTTTCGATGTCCAGGCTGCCCTTCATCGTAGTGATCCCGCGGCGTGCCGGCGTGCGCACCAGCGATCGCGCGGACCGCTGCGCCTGGATCAGCGCGGCATTGAGATCGGGCAGTTCGAAGCTTTCCGCGCGGCGGGTCATCTGGTCTGGTGTACGGACACGGAAAAAGAAAGTGGGCATGCACATCGAAATGTTCGGCAACGCCGTTGGTTGCTATGTTCAACCCACGTCATCATCATTTTGACAAATCATGTGAAAATGGACGCGCACGGGCCGCGATCCGTGTCCGATTATGGCGGCCGGATGTGCGCCGCGTTGCGCAATATTGCCGGCGCTCAGCGTTCCAGCAGGCGCGGCATCAGCTCGACGAAATTGCAGGGCCGATGGCGGCTGTCGAGCTGGTCCTTGAGGATGCCGTCCCACCCGTCCTTCACCGCGCCGGTCGATCCGGGCAGCGCAAAGATATAGGTGCCGCGCGCCACGCAGGCGCAGGCGCGTGACTGGACGGTGGAGGTGCCGATCGTCTGGTAGGACAGCCACCGGAACAGCTCGCCAAAGCCGGGGATCATCTTGTCGGCGACCCGCTCCACCGCCTCGGGCGTCACGTCGCGCCCGGTCACCCCGGTGCCCCCGGTGGTGATGATGCAATCGATCGCCTCGTCCTCGATCCAGGCGTGAAGCTGCGCCACGATCGCATCGGCATCGTCGCGCAGGATTTGGCGCTGCGCCAGCACATGCCCCGCCTCCAGCAGCCGCGCGACGAGCGTATCGCCGGAGCGATCGTCGGCCAGGCCGCGCGTGTCGGACACGGTCAGCACGGCGATGTTGACGGGCAGGAACGGGCGGTTCGTGTCGATCGGCATGGCGAGGGTATCGCCTGCCAGCGCGACGCGATCAACGCCCCCGATCAACGATACCGTTGGGCCGCCGCGCGAAAGCGGGGGTTGGCGAAACTGTCCTCGAAGGCGGCGGCATGGTCGGGCGCGGCCGGATCACGCAACATCGCCTTCAGCATGACCAGCGCACCCGCATCGTTGGCGGCGATCTGCGCCGCGATTGCCGCCCCATCGCCGATCACGTCGACCAGCCCGATGCGCAGCGCCTCGTGCGCGTCGATCGTCGCGGCGGTGAACAGCAGGCGCGCCGCCTGCCCCGGGCCGACCACCGCCAGCAGCCGCGCCAGATCCTCCGCCGGATAGCCGATGCCCAGCCGCGCCGGCGGGATCGCGAAGCTGGCGTCGCTGCTCGCTACCCGCACGTCCGCGGCCAGCATCAGCGCGACGGCCGCGCCATGGCAGCCGCCGTCGATCGCGGCGACCAGCGGCATGGGAAGCGCCGCCAGCGATTCCACCGCCGCGCGGATCGCGAGGCGAAAGGGCGCGCGCAGCTCGGGCGCGTCGGCAAGCCGCGCGGCTTCGCTGAGGTCGGCGCCGGCGGAAAAGATCCCCGGCACGCCCGATTGCAGCAGAACGACCGCCGCCTCGCGCGGGACCGCCGCGGCAATGTCGGCCAGCTCGTGGAAATGCGCCGCGCCCATCGCATTGCGCCGGCCATCGCGAGCGAGGGTGATTCGCGCGATCGCCCCGTCCATCTCGAACCCGATCATGCCAGCCGGCTCGCCATCTGCCACCAGCCGGGCTCGGCGGCGGCAACCGCGGCAGCGGCGCGGTCGCGCTGCGCAACCGTCTCGAACAGCGCGAGGCACGTCGCGCCCGATCCGGACATACGCGCCAGCGTTACGCCGGGCTGCGCGGCAAGCACCGCAATCACCCGGTCGATCTCCGGCGCCAGGCTGCGCGCCGCCGGCTCCAGGTCGTTGCGCCCGCCGATCGGGTCTGCCGGGTCCAGCGGCCCGCGGTCGATCCCGTCCCAGGCGGCAAAGACCGCCGCGGTCGACACCGCCACGCCCGGATTGACCAGCAGCACCGGCGCACCGGCCCAGCCATCCAGCGGCGCCAGCGCATCGCCCTTGCCGGTGCCGAAGGCGGTCCGCCCGGCCAGACAGGCGGGAACGTCGGCGCCCAGTCGGGCAGCGATGGCGATCAGCCGCGGATCATCGGCCGAAACGCCATGCCGCCGCGCCAGTGCGCGCAGCGTCGCCGCCGCATCGGCCGAACCCCCGCCGATCCCGGACGCGACGGGCAGGTTCTTTTCCAGGATGATCGCATGGCGCTGCGCGACGTCAAAGGTATCGCGAAAGCCGTCGGCGGCACGCGTCACCAGATTGTCTGCCCAGCCAGCACGATCCGCCGGCACCACGTCGGTCACCGCCGCCGCCAGCGCGCTCGCGAACGGCCCGGTGATGGTAAAGCTGTCGTCCTGCGCGTCGGCAATCGTCACCACGTCGCCGTCGCGGCAGAACACGAACAGCGTTTCCAGATCGTGATAGCCGTCGGCCCGCCGCGCGCGGACGTGAAGCGCAAGGTTCAGCTTCGCCGGCGCCGGCTCCACGATCACATCGCTGGAAATCATTGGTGGGTCGTCGGTCCGTTGGCGATCTTCGCCGCGAGCCGCGCGGACGTTTCGGGTTCCGCGACGACCTGCGCCGCGCGCCATGCGTATCGCGCGTCGACGCGCCTGCCCAGCGTCCAGTAAATGTCACCGAGATGCTCGTTGACCTCGACATCGGCGGGGGAGGCGGCCGCCGCGCGCTCGATCAGCGGCAGCGCGCGCTTGCTGTCGCCCGCCAGATGATATGCCCAGCCCAGCGAATCGGTGATCGCGGCATCATTGGGCCTCAGCGCGCTCGCCTTTTCCAGCAGCGCCTGCGCCGGGGCGACCGGCTCGCCATGCACGATCTGCGCATAGCCGAGATAGTTCAGCGCCAGCGGCTCCTCGGGCGCGAGCCGCACCGCTTCCTGCAAGGCGCGGTGCGCGCCGGGCCAGTCACCCGCCTCGTCCAGCGCAGCGCCATATTGCAGCCACGTCGACCAGTCCGCCTCACCCTTGTCGATCAGCCGGCGATAGACGGGCACCGCCTCCGCCGGCCGGTCGGCGGTCATCAAGAGGTCGCCATAGCGTTGCAGCGACGCGGGGGTGTTGTCGCGCGCCTCGGCCTCGGCCGCGGCGATCGCCTCGTCGATACGGTCGGCGTTGGCCAGGATCTGGACGCGGCCGGCCCGCGCTGCGTCGCGATAGGGGCTGGTCGGCGGAATGGCCTTCAGTGTCGCGATCGCCCGCGCGGGTTCACCGGCGCGCGACAGCGTATGCGCCAGCAGCAGGCGGGCGCGATCATTGCCGGCATCCGCCATCACCGCCGCCTGCGCCAGCGCGAGCGGCAGCGGGCTGTCGGGCCCGAGGATCAGGTCGCTGGCGATACGCGTGAACAGCGCCGACGCGCCGAATGCCAGCGATGGCTGCGCGCCCGGACCCGGCTGGTCGCGCAGCGCCGCGATCGGTGCCGCGTCCCCGGCCAGCAGCCCGCGTGCCTCCGCCGCCCGCCCGGTACCGATCAGCAGCCGCGCGGCGATGATGCGCAGGTCTTCGCTCGCCTGGCCGGTGCCCAGCATCGCGCTCAGCGTGGTCAGCCCCTCGCGGGTATTGCCTTGCGCGATCAGGATCAGCGCGCGCGTTTCGCCGGCAAAGCGCCGCGCCACGCTGTCGCTGCGGCCGACCGCCAGCAGGGGCAGGGGGTCCTTGCCGCGCGCGAACGCGGCCCAGGCGGCGAGCGGCGGCGCCATCACCGCGAACTGGCCCTTGCCGATCCGCGCGATCGCGGCGTCGGCGGTGTCGAGGTCCGCATGCGCCGCGGCACTGCCGAGGATCAGCAGGTCGGCGTCGGCGGGGGCGGCGCTGCCCAGCGCGACCGCGGCGTCCAGCGCCAGCTTCAGGTTCCCCGCCTTGATCGCCTCGCGATAGGCGTAGGCGGCGACGCCCTTGTCGCCCGGCGTCGCGGCCAGCGCATCGGCGTAGCGCTGCGCCGCCGCCTCGGCCGCGCCCTCGCCATCGGCGGCGCGCGCCTGCAGATAGGCGAGCAGGTCGGGCACGGCGGCATGCGCCGGCGCTGCGGCGACGATCGCCGCAAGCGCCGCCGCTGCCAGCAGCTTACATGTTGGGATAGTTCGGCCCACCGCCGCCCTCGGGCACCACCCAGTTGATGTTCTGCGTCGGGTCCTTGATGTCGCACGTCTTGCAGTGGACGCAATTCTGCGCGTTGATCACGAACTTCGGATCGCCCGTTTCCTCGCCGACGATCTCGTACACGCCCGCCGGGCAGTAACGCTGCGCCGGCTCGTCATACAGCGGCAGGTCGTATTCGACCGGGATGTTCGGGTCCTTCAGCGTCAGGTGGATCGGCTGATCCTCCTCGTGATTGGTGTTCGACAGGAACACCGAGGAGAGGCGATCGAACGTCAGCACGCCGTCCGGCTTGGGATAGTCGATCTTCTTGGCCATGTCCTTGCGCCACAAGGTCTCATGGTCGGCATGCTGCTTCATGGTCAGCGGCCACTTCAGGCCGAAGTTCTCCATCCACATCGCAATGCCGGCGATGCCCGAACCCATGAAATCGCCGAACTTCTTCACCAGCGGCGCGACGTTGCGGACGATCGACAGCTCCTTCTTCACCCACGACGCCTCGAACGCCTCGGGGTAAGCGGTCAGCTCGTCGCCCTGGCGCTGCGACAGGATCGCGTCGACCGCGGCCTCGGCGGCCATCATGCCGCTCTTCATCGAGGTATGCGTGCCCTTGATCCGCGGCACGTTGAGGAAACCGGCGCTGTCGCCGATCAGCGCGCCGCCCGGGAAGACGAGCTTCGGGATCGACTGTAGCCCGCCGTCGCTGATCGCGCGCGCGCCATAGCTCACCCGCTTGCCGCCCTTCAGCAGCTTCGCAATCTCGGGATGCGTCTTCCAGCGCTGCATTTCCGCGAACGGGAAGACATAGGGGTTGGAATAGTTCAGCCACGTGACGAGGCCGATCGAAACCTGCCCGTTCGCCTGGTGATAGATCCAGCCACCGCCGTTGGTGTCGCTTTCGCTGAGCGGCCAGCCCTGCGTGTGGATCACCTTGCCCGGCTCGTGCATCGCGGGATCGATGTCCCACAATTCCTTGATGCCGAGGCCATAGGATTGCGGATCGCAGTTAGCGCGCAGGTCGAAAATGCGCATCAGCTCCTTCGACAGATGCCCACGGCACCCCTCGGAGAAGAAGGTGTATTTCGCGTGCAGCTCCAGCCCCGGCTGGTAATCGGGCTTGCGGGTGCCGTCGCGCGCCACGCCCATGTCGCCAGTCGCGACGCCCTTCACGCTGCCGTCCTCGTTGAACAGGATCTCGGCCGCGGCGAAGCCCGGGAAGATCTCGACCCCCAGTTCCTCGGCCTTGCCCGCCAGCCAGCGGCACAGATTGCCCAGGCTCCCGGTATAGGTGCCCTTGTTGTGCATGAACGGCGGGGTCATCAGGTGCGGCAGGTTGAACTTGCCCTGCTTGCTCAGCACCCAGTGGATGTTCTGCGTCACCGGCACCTCGGCCAGCGGGCACCCGTCCTCGCGCCAGTTGGGCAGCAGCTCGTCCAGGCTGCGGGGATCGATCACCGCGCCCGACAGGATATGCGCGCCCACTTCGCTGCCCTTTTCGAGCACGCAGACGGACAGGTCGGCTTCCTTCTCGGCGGCGAGCTGTTTCAGGCGGATCGCCGCGCTGAGGCCGGCCGGCCCCGCACCCACGATCACCACATCATAAGGCATCGACTCGCGTTCGCTCATCATTCTCTCCATTGGCCGGCCCCGATCGTAAGCGAGCGATCGGGCGCGCGCCGGCAACGTCTTGTCCCCATCGGCTGTCGAGCGAATTGACCGCTACGTCAACCGTAACGCTATGAAGCGGCTTATGGGGGCAGATCAGAACACGAATTGGCGGTTGGCCGCGGCAAGCGTCCTCGAATGGTGGCAGGACGCGGGCGTCGACATGCTCGTCGGCGACGATCCGTTCGACTGGCTGGGCGGCGAAGAGCCGGTTGCCCTAGCGTCATCGCTACCGGCACAGCCACACGCCGCGCCGCTCGATCCCCCCGTCACGGCGACGCTGCCGGCGACGCTGGAGGAACTGCTCGCCTGGCGCATCGGCACCGCCGCGCCGGAGGCGGGATGGGGCGTGCCGCTGGTCACCGCCAGCGGCCCGACAACCGCAGACCTCATGATCCTGATCGACTGTCCGGAGCGGGACTCGACCGATTCGCTGCTTGGCGGCATGGCCGGGCGGCTGTTCGACCGGATGCTCGCCGCGATCGGCCGCTCGCGCGACGATGTGCACCTCGCCAGCGTCTGCGCCGCCCGTCCGGCGGCGGGACGTATGCCGCGCGATCTTGAACAGCGGCTGGGCGAAATCGCCCGCCATCACGTCGCGCTGGCCGCCCCGAAGCGGCTTCTGGTGATGGGCGATGCGGCGAGCCGTGCCATCCTGGCGGCGAACGTCATGGAAGCCCGTGGGCGTTTACATGCACTTAACCATAGAGTCTCACAAACGACGGAGGTCGTCGCGAGCTTCCATCCGCGCATGCTGTTGGAGCGGCCCGCGCTCAAGGCCGACGCGTGGAGGGATCTGCAATTGCTGAAAAGGGGACTTGAGTGATGCGGATGCTGCTTGCGGCCGTCTCGGCCGTGGCGCTTGCGCCAACGATGGTCGCGGCTGAACCGGCGCGTCAGGAGGCGCCCGGCAAACCCGCCATTCCGCCGCAGCTGTCGGCGGAACAGCGCAGCCAGTATCGCGGGGTGTTCGCCGCCATTCGCGAAAGCCGCTGGCAGGATGCGCAGCTTGCGCTCGACGGCATGGCCCCCGGTCCGCTGCACAGCTACGCCCGCGCCGAACTTTACACCGCCAAGGGCTCGCCCCGCGTGGAGCTTGAGCCGCTGGTCCGCCTGCTGACCGAGGCGCCCGAACTGCCCCAGGCCGAATCGCTCGCCCGCCTCGCCCGTGCGCGCGGCGCGGCGGACCTGCCCCCGCTTCCGGTAGCGCAGCGGCTCATCTGGCAGGACGGCGCGCCCACCCGCGTGCGCGCCCGTGCCACGCGCAGCGATGCGATCGCCGCCGATCTGGCCAACAAGATGCAGCCTTATGTGAAGGCGGACATGGGCCGCGCGGCGGAATCGCTGCTCGATTCGACCAGTGGCCTGACGCCGGAGGCGCAGACCGAATGGCAGTCGCGAGTCGCCTGGATCTATTTCCTCCAGGGGCTCGACGGCGACGCCCGCCGCCTCGGCGAAAAGGCTGCGCGCGGGCAGGGCGACTGGGCCACCCATGCGCGCTGGACGTCGGCGCTCGCCGCCTGGCGCCAGAATGATTGCGCCGCTGCCGGTGAAGGGTTCGAGGCGGTTTCCGCCCGCGCCGGTGACACCGACATGCGCGCCGCCGGCCTCTATTGGGCCAGCCGCGCCGACATGATGTGCGGCCGCCCTGACCGGATCGAGGCACGGCTGAAGAACGCCGCCCAATATGGCGAAACCTTCTACGGCCAGATCGCGCGGCAGTCGCTCGGCATGCAGACCGCGGCCTTCAAGCCGCAGAAGGTGACGAGCGACTGGGCCAATCTGGAACGCCGCCCCAACATCCGCGTCGCCGCCGCGCTGATCGAGATTGGCGAGGACAGCGCCGCCGACCAGGTGATCCGCCAGCAGGCGAAGATCGGCCCCAAGGCGGAATTCGCCAGCCTGGTCCGCGTGACCGAGCAGATGAACCTTCCCGCCAGCGTCGTGTGGCTCGCACACAATTGCCCGGAAGGCTTCGTCGCCACCGCCGAGACGCGCTATCCGACGCCGAACTGGACGCCCGACACCGGCTGGCGCGTCGACAAGGCGCTGGTCTATGCCCACACGCTCCAGGAATCGGGTTTCCGCAACAAGGTCGTGTCGCCCGCCGGCGCTTATGGCCTGATGCAGATCATGCCCGCGGCGGCGACCGATTACATGCGCGAACGCGGAGTTCAGGTGGACAAGGCCGCGCTGACCCGCCCCTCGACCAACATCGACATCGGCCAGCGCCATCTGGAGCGGCTGCGCGACATGGGGCTGACGCAGGGCCTGCTGCCCAAGGTGATCGCCGCCTATAACGCCGGCCCGCGCCCGGTCGGCGAATGGAACTCGCTGGTGCGCGATAACGGCGATCCGCTGCTCTACATCGAAAGCATCCCTTATTGGGAAACGCGCGGCTATGTCGTCACCGTGCTGCGCAACTACTGGATGTATGAGGGGCAGACCGGCCGTGACAAATCGGTCAGCCGCGCCGCGCTCGCACAGGGCATGTGGCCGCGCTTCCCCGGCATGAAGGGTGAGCCTGCGGTGCGGATCGCGGCCAGGCCGTCGACCAATACCGTCGCGGTCAATGCCGCAGTCGCGCCGGCGCCGGGCAGCGCCGGCACCAGCCTGCAATAAGCGTTCGCCATGCTGCCGGCGCCCCGTTCGGGGTGTCGGCGGCGGCGTGTTGGAAATCTCGCGTTCCACTATTGTTCTTTTGGAACAAAGTCGATACGACTGCGATCGTGCGTTGAACGGTTCGCGCGCTTGATCTAGCGAGAGACCTCCTCATGGCCGCCAATCTCAAGGTGATCCCAAACAACATGGCTAGCGCGAACTCGGATCGTCAGAAGGCGCTCGACGCCGCCCTTGCGCAGATTGACCGCGCCTTCGGGAAGGGCTCGGCGATGAAGCTGGGCCAGAAGGAGGCGATGAAGGTCGAAACGGTGTCGACCGGCAGCCTGGGCCTCGACATCGCGCTCGGCGTCGGTGGCTTGCCCAAGGGCCGCATCGTCGAGATCTTCGGCCCGGAATCCTCGGGCAAGACGACGCTCGCGCTCCACGCCATCGCTGAAACGCAAAAGGCGGGCGGCATGGCAGCCTTCGTCGACGCGGAGCACGCGCTCGATCCGGCCTACGCCAAGAAGCTCGGCGTCAACATCGACGAACTGATCGTCTCGCAGCCCGACACGGGGGAGCAGGCGCTTGAGATCGTCGATACGCTCGTCCGCTCGAACGCGATCGACGTGCTGGTGGTCGACTCGGTCGCCGCACTGGTGCCGCGCGCCGAGATCGAGGGCGAGATGGGCGACAGCCACGTCGGCCTCCAGGCCCGCCTGATGAGCCAGGCGCTGCGCAAGCTGACCGGCACGATCAACCGCTCCAATTGCCTCGTCATCTTCATCAACCAGATCCGAATGAAGATCGGCGTGATGTACGGCTCGCCGGAAACGACGACCGGCGGCAATGCGCTGAAGTTCTACGCCTCGGTGCGCCTCGACGTGCGCCGCATCGGCTCGGTCAAGGATCGCGACGAGGCGACCGGCAACCAGACCCGCGTGAAGGTGGTGAAGAACAAGGTCGCGCCGCCGTTCAAGCAGGTCGAGTTCGACATCATGTTCGGTGAGGGCATCTCGAAGCTGGGCGAGATCATCGACCTCGGCGTGAAGGCCGGCCTCGTAGAAAAGTCGGGTTCCTGGTTCAGCTACGATTCGATCCGGATCGGTCAGGGTCGCGAGAACTCCAAGGGGTATCTGCGCGACAATCCCGAAGTGGCCGAGCGTCTCGAACGCCAGATCCGCGCCCGCCAGGATGGTCTGGGCGAGGAGCTGATGGCCGGTCCGTCGGAGGAAGACGACGCCTGAGGCGCCGTTCGCTCCATCCTGCTCTTCTGAAAAGGGGCCGGCCGCCGAAAGGTGCCGGCCGCCGAAAGGTGCCGGCCCTTTTTCGTTGCCGCCGCCCTCCAGATGCCCCCGACTGGCCGGGGCGGCGGCGGGCCCCTCTATCCGGGACCCGGCGCGACGGGCATGCAGGGCCTCCACGGTAAAAGGATGCTGCGATGACCACCGCCCCGCTCTGGCAAACCCGCGTCGGCGACGTCTGGGCTGCGGAATGGCAGCGCACCGACCGCAGCTTCGCCGATCTGGCGCGCGCGCTCGACGCGGCGATCCTCGCGCTCGCGCCTGAACAGGGGAAGGCGGCCGATCTCGGCTGCGGCGCCGGCGCCACCAGCCTCGCGCTCGCCGCCGCCCGCCCGTCGCTCTCGATCCTCGGCGTCGACCTGTCCGCGCCGCTCGTCGCTGTCGCGCAGGATCGCGCCGCCGGCGCCGCCGCTGCCAACACCCGCTTCGTCTGCGGCGCCGTCCCCGATGCGCTGGCCGGGGAGGGGCCATTCGACCTCGCTGTCTCGCGCCATGGCGTCATGTTCTTCGATGATCCCGCCGTCGCCTTCCGCGGCATCGCCGCCGCGCTGCGCCCCGGCGCGCCCTTGGTCTTCTCCTGCTTCCGCGCTGCCGCCGAAAACCCCTGGGCCAGCGAGACGATCGCCCAGATGGGCGGCCACCTCGACCCGCCCGGCGCCTATGCCCCCGGTCCCTTCGCCTTCGCCGATCCCGCGCGAGTCACCGCGCTGCTCGACGGCGCCGGCTTCGTCGATGTCGCGCTCCAGCCGGTCGACTATCGCTACCACGCCGGGGCAGGGGACGACCCCGCCAGTGACGCCGCCGACTTCTTCACCCGCATCGGTCCCGTAGCCCGCGTGATCGCCGAGTCGGCGGAGACGGATCGACCCGCGCTCCTCGCACGTTTGCGGTCGATCCTGGCCACGCGGGTCACCGGCACCACGCTGGATTTCCCCGCCGCCGCCTGGATCGTGACCGCGCGCGCTCAGGGGAAGACCGCTTCATGATCATCGTCCACCACCTCGAAAACTCCCGCTCGCAGCGCGTGCTGTGGATGCTCGAGGAACTCGGCCTGCCCTATGAGATCCAGCGCTATGAGCGCGATCGCAAGACGATGCTCGCCCCACCTGAGCTCAAGCGGGTCCACCCGCTCGGCAAGTCGCCGGTGATCGTCGATACCCGCGACGATCATCGCGTGATCGCGGAAACGGGCGCGATCGTCGAATATCTCGTCGACAAGGCCGATGGCCGCCTCGGCGCGCCCGCCACCCGCGGCGGCGCGCTCGATTACCGCTTCTGGCTCCATTATGCCGAAGGCTCGCTGATGCCGCCGCTGCTGGTGAAGCTGGTGCTGACGCGCGTGCCCCTGTTCGGCAAGGTGGCGCAGAAGCGGACCCAGCCGATGATCGACACCCATCTCGATCATGTCGAGGCGCACCTCGCCAGCCGGCCGTGGTTCGCCGGCGACACGATGACCGCCGCCGACATCATGATGAGCTTCCCGCTGGAGGCGGCGCGCAGCCGCGGCGGCCTCGACCAGAGCCGTCCGGCGACGATCGCCTGGCTCGACAAGGTCCACGCCCGCCCCGCCTACCAGACCGCGCTCGCCAAGGGCGGCCCCTATGCCTACGCCTGACCGCGCGTGATCGGGCGCTTTCCCGCCGCGCTGCTGCTCGCCGCCTCCGCGCCGGTCGCCGCGCCCGCGGGGCAGGCGATGCCAACGTCCGCGGCCGCTCGCGCCGCCGCGCTCGCCGGTGACTATACCGCCGCGCAGATGGAGCTGGTCGCCGCGCTCCGCCTCAGCCCCGACGGCACCTTCCGCTACGCGCTGACCGTCGGCGCGCTCGATGAGACCGCGCAGGGCAAATGGCGCCTCGCCGGCGACGTGATCGAACTGACCAGTGATCCGCGCCCGCGCCCGCCGGCGATCGAGCCGGCGCCGCCGCAATCCACCCCCGGCGCCCCCTTCGGCCTGCGCGTCCTTGCCCCCAATGGCGCCGACGTGCCCGCGGTGGACTTCGTGATCGAATTCGACTCCGGCCCGCCGCTCACTGCCTATACGCCGGGTGACCGCTGGATCCTGCCCGCGACGGAGCGTCGCACGCCTCGCTTCGTCACTTTCTCCGCGCCACGGTACCGCCTGCCATCGACGCGCCTGCCGCTCGACCCGCAGGCCGGCCGCACCGCGATCTTCCAGCTGGTGCCCAATGATGTCGGCGTCGCCGACCTCACTGGCGCGCATCTCACCGTCGAGGGCGACACGCTGACGCTCCACCGCGAAGACGGCACGCTCCGGTTCCAGCGAGCCAGCCGCTAGGCGCCCCACAAAAAAAAAAAGGGCGCCGCACCCGCGACGCCCTTCCCATATTTCCCGGCTTTCCCGCTCAGCCGCGCTTGTCGCTGTCCAGCTTCGGTGTCTCGGCAAAGCTCTGCGTCGGATAGGCCGGCCCGCCCCCGGCCGGCGCGTGCGGATCGGGGATCACGTCCGGCTCCAGCGGGTCGAGCTCGCCCTCCCACTTGGCGATGACCGTGGCCGCCACCGCGTTGCCGACGACGTTGGTGGCGCTTCGGCCCATGTCGAGGAAATGGTCGATGCCGATGATCAGCAGCAGGCCCGCTTCGGGAATGTCGAAGAACCCCAGCGTCGCCGCGATCACCACCAGGCTCGCGCGCGGCACGCCGGCGATCCCCTTGCTGGTGATCATCAGCACCAGCAGCATGGTGATTTCCTGCCACAGCGTCAGGTCGATGCCATAGGCCTGCGCGATGAAGATCGTCGCGAAGGTCATGTAGATCATCGAGCCGTCGAGGTTGAAGCTATACCCCAGCGGCAGGACGAAGCTGGCGATGCGCGGCGGCACGCCGAACTTGTCGAGCGCCTCCAGCGTGCGGGGGTAGGCGGCCTCCGACGATGCGGTGGAGAAGGCGAGCAGCAACGGCTCGCGGATATAACGCACCAGCAACGTCGTGCGGCGTCCGACGATGGCGTAGCAGACGCCGATCAGCAGCAGCCACAGCACGATGATGCCGAGGTAGAAGGTGCCCATGAAATAGGCGAGGTTGCCGATGATCGACGGCCCCCGCTCGGCCAGCGTCCCGGTCACCGCGGCGAACACCGCGAGCGGCGCGAAACGCATGACGTAATTGGTGACGGTCAGCATCACCTGCACCAGCGCCTCGATCCCGCGGACCAGCGGCGCGGCCTTCTCGCCGACCGCAGTGATCGCGACGCCGATGAAGATCGAGAAGACGACGATCTGCAGGATCTCGTTCTTCGCCATCGCCTCGATGCCGGAGGCGGGGAAGATGTGGGTGAAGAAATTGGTGAGGTTGAACGCGGCCTGTTCGACGCCGCTCGATTCGTTCGTCGCCGGCAACGGGAAATTCAGCCCCACGCCCGGCTGGAACAGGTTCACCAGGATCAGGCCCAGCGTCAGGCTGACGAGGCTGGCGACGATGAACCACGCCACCGCGCGGCCGCCGATCCGGCCCAGCGCGGCGGTATCGCCCATGTGCGCGATGCCCGCGACCAGCGTGGCGAAGACCAGCGGCGCGATGATCATCTTGATCAACCGCAGGAAGATGGTCGTGACGATGGAGAAATAGCCGGCAATTTCCGACAATTTGGCCGCCGAAGCTGGCGTGCCGTCGTCGAAATACGCGTTGAGCGACAGGCCCAGCACGATACCGGCCGCCAGGCCGATCATGATATATAACGTCAGGCGCTTGGCCATGGATGCTCCCGGAATGTGCCTCCGCCATCCGGTTCAAGCGCAGAGCGAACGGAGGAAAATGTCGATCCGGCGTGATGAAGGGGATTGCCGTCGCAACGTCAAGCCTCTGTGCGGGTGCGAACAAGGCAGTTTCCTGCAGCAGTGATGCACAAATGCTATGGCTGGCGCTTCATCTGTTTATGCGGCGGGACGCGGAAACGATCGCTTGCGCCGTCACCCGCCCCGCGGCCCCCACAGGATGATCGCCGCGCCGATCAGGCAGACGGCAGCGCCCGTCAGGTCCCAGCGGTCGGGCCGCACGCCCTCCATCGCCCACAGCCACAGCAGCGCGGCGGCAATGTATACCCCGCCATAAGCGGCATAGGCGCGCCCCGCCTGGTCGCTGTCGACCAGCGTCAGCAGATAGGCGAACAGGCACAGCGAACCGATCCCGGGCGCCAGCCACCAGGCCGATCGGTCCAGCCGCAGCCAGGCCCAGAAGGCAAAGCAGCCGGCGATTTCGGCCAGCGCCGCGGCCAGATAGACGATCCCGCTCACCCGGCCCCTCTCGCATGAAGCGGGCGCGTCCCGCCAGCCCGCCTGCTGAGACTTGTGGAATAGAGATACTGGTCAGCGCGCCCGCCGCCGATTAAGTCGCACGCCATGACCTCGACGAACGACATCCGCCGCAGCTTCCTCGATTACTTCGGCTCGGCCGGGCACAGCATCGTGCCCTCGGCGCCTTTGGTGCCGCAGAACGATCCGACGCTGATGTTCGTCAATGCGGGGATGGTGCCGTTCAAGAACGTGTTCACCGGGCTGGAGACTCGGCCCTATTCCACCGCGGTCAGCGCGCAGAAGTGCGTTCGCGCCGGCGGCAAGCACAATGATCTCGACAATGTCGGCTATACCGCCCGGCACCATACCTTCTTCGAGATGCTCGGCAATTTCTCGTTCGGCGATTATTTCAAGGAACAGGCGATCACCCACGCCTGGGCCTTGCTGACCAAGGAATGGGGCCTCTCGCCCGACAAGCTGACCGCGACCGTCTATCACACCGACGATCAGGCGTTCGATCTGTGGAAGAAGATCGCCGGCCTGCCCGATCACCGCATCATCCGCATCCCGACCAAGGACAATTTCTGGGCGATGGGCTCGGATGGTCCGTGTGGGCCGTGCAGCGAGATCTTCTACGATCATGGCGATCATATCCCCGGTGGCCCTCCCGGCTCACCGGACGAGGATGGCGACCGCTTTGTCGAGGTGTGGAACCTCGTCTTCATGCAGTTCCTGCAGGAAGCGGACACGATCATCGGCGATCTGCCGCGACCGTCGATCGACACCGGCATGGGGCTGGAACGGATCGCGGCCGTCATGCAGGGCGTGCACGACAATTATGATACCGACACGTTCAAGGCGCTGATCGCCGCCTCGGGTGCGCTGACCCACACCGCGACGACCGGCGCCAATCAGGCCAGCCACCGCGTCATCGCCGATCACCTGCGCTGCGCCGGCTTCCTCGTCGCCGACGGCGTGCTGCCGGCCAACGAAGGCCGCGGCTATGTCCTTCGCCGCATCATGCGCCGCGCCATGCGCCATGCGCACCTGCTCGGCGCGAAGGAGCCGTTGATGCACCGACTGGTGCCGGCGCTGGTCGCCGAAATGGGCGCGGCTTACCCCGAACTCGTCCGCGCGCAGCCGCTGATCGAGGCGACGCTCTCGCAGGAGGAAACCCGTTTCCGCCAGACGCTCGACAAGGGGCTGAAGCTGCTCGACGAGGCGACGGCGGGGATGAAGCCGGGCGACGTGCTGCCGGGCGAAACCGCGTTCAAGCTCTACGACACGTTCGGCTTCCCCTACGATCTGACCGAGGACGCGCTGCGCGCCCAGTCGTTCGGGGTCGACCGCGCCGGCTTCGACGCCGCGATGGCCGAGCAGAAGCGTGCGGCGCGCGCCGCTTGGAGGGGCTCTGGCGCCAAGGCATCGGACGAATTGTGGTTCGACCTCGCCGAGGAAGTCGGCGCGACCGAATTCACCGGCTATTCCAGCGATGTCGGCGAGGGCGTCGTGCTCGCGCTGGTCAAGGATGGCGCGCGGGTCGAGAAGGCCGCAGCCGGCGACCAGGTCGATGTGATCGTCAACCAGACGCCTTTCTATGCCGAGAGCGGCGGTCAGGTCGGCGATGCCGGCACGATCAGCAGCGAAGCCGGCCTTGCTGCCGAGGTGACCGATACCTCGAAGCAGCTCGGGAAATTGTGGGTCCATCACGCGACGCTCAGCGCGGGCGAGATCAAGGTCGGCGACACGGTGAAGCTCGCGATCGACGTCGCGCGCCGCGCCGCGATCCGCGCCAACCACTCCGCCACGCACTTGCTGCACGAGGCGCTGCGCCAGCGGCTCGGCACGCACGTCGCGCAGAAGGGGTCGCTCGTCGCACCCGATCGCCTGCGCTTCGACGTCAGCCATTCCAGCGCGATGAGCGCGGAGGAACTGGCCGATGCGGAGGCAGCGGTGAACGCCAAGATCCGCCAGAACACCCCCGTCACCACCCGGCTGATGACGCCCGACGATGCGATCGCGATGGGCGCGATGGCGCTGTTCGGCGAAAAGTACGGCGACGAGGTCCGCGTCGTCTCGATGGGCAGCGATGACGGCGGCAAGACCTATTCGGTCGAGCTGTGCGGCGGCACCCATGTCAGCGCGCTGGGCGACATCGGCCTGTTCAAGGTGATCGGCGAGGGCGCCGTCTCCTCGGGCGTCCGCCGCGTCGAGGCACTGACCGGCGAAGCCGCGCGCGCTTACCTCTCCTCGCGCGACGAGAAGCTGCGCGAGGCAGCCTCCGCGCTGCGCACCACGCCAGACGAAGTCCCCGGCCGCGTCGCCTCGCTGCTCGAGGAAAAGCGCCGGCTGGAGCGTGAACTGGCCGAGGCGAAGAAGGCGCTGGCGATGGGCGGCGGCAGCGGCGCTGCGCCGGCCGGTCCCGAAACCGTCGGCGGCGTCGCCTTCGTCGGTCAGGTGCTGAACGGCTTCGAGGCCAAGGGCCTGCGCGGCGCGGTGGACGATGCCAAGAAGCGCATCGAGTCGGGCGTCGCCGCATTGGTCGCGGTCAACGACGGCCGCGCCACGGTCGCGGTCGGCGTCACCGACGATCTCGTCGCGACGTACAATGCGGTCGATCTGGTGAAGCGCGCGGTCGCCGCGGTGGGCGGGCAGGGCGGCGGTGGCCGGCCCGACATGGCGCAGGGCGGCGGGCCAGACGGCGACAAGGCCGATGAGGCGCTCGCCGCGGTGCGCAATGCGCTGGAAGAGGCAAAAGCGGCTGCCTGAATCGGTGCTGGCCGCGCTGCGGCCGAATGCGGCCGATCTTCTCCGGCAACAGGCCGGATAACATGACCGCGGGGCCGAAACGACCCCGCGGTCAGGCCGCTTACTTGCCGGCCATCGCAGCGTCGAGCTGCGCGGCGGTCATGCCGATGGTCACGCCCTGCGGACCCGGGCCGAACGACCCCTTGGGCAGGCGCGCATCGCCCTTCGGCGTGGTCAGCGTCACGAACTCGCCCTCGACAGCCTTGATCGTCCCGACCGAGGTGCCACCAGCACCATAGACGGTCGCGCCGGTGGTCAGCTGCGACTGGAACTGCGCGGCAGCCTGCGCTGCGCCCTGGCCCGCGGCCGCCTCAAGCTCCGCCTTGGTCATGGCCAGCGTCGGGCCCTTGGGGCCGGTGCCGAACGACGACAGTGGAACGGCAGCCTTCACGGTGCCGGTGTCGACCACGGCATTGGTGCCATCGGTCGATGCAATGGTGCCGACAGTGTTGCCCTGCGTGTCGACCACGGTGGCGCCGACCGTCGGCGCGGCGGCCGTCGCGGCGCCGGCTGCGGGGGCGGCAGCGCCCGCCTGCGGAGCCGGGGCAGTCTGCGCATTGGCGGCCAGCGGCGTTGCGGCTGCGAGCAGCAGGAATGCGGTACGGTACATGGTCCCTCCTTGTGAATGGATCGGTGATGCAACGACGTCGCACCGGGCAGGTTCCGTGCAAGCACCTGTCGGCAGGCTGATCGATGAAGGGGATGAACGGAGCCCTTGGCGTTGATCCTGGGCCCACTTACCTGCGTTGATCACGCGCAGGAGCAATGCCGATGACTGATCTGTCCGCCTTCCCGATCACACGGCGCTGGCCGGCATCTCACCCCGATCGGCTGCAATATTATGGCCTGCCGACGCCCAATGGCGTGAAGGTGTCGATCATGCTCGAGGAAACCGGGCTACCTTATGAGGCGCACCTCGTCGACTTCGCCCGGAATGATCAGAAGACGCCTGAATTCCTGTCGCTGAACCCCAATGGGAAGATCCCTGCGATCCTCGATCCCACTGGCCCCGCCGGCACACCGCTGGCGCTGTTCGAAAGCGGCGCGATCCTTCTCTATCTCGCGGAAAAGAATGGAAAGTTCCTGCCTGCCGATCCGGCGGGCCGCTGGCATGCGGTGTAATGGCTGATGTTCCAGATGGGCGGCGTCGGGCCGATGTTCGGGCAATTGGGCTTCTTCAAGAAATTCGCCGGCAAGGACTGGGAGGACAAGCGCCCGCTCCAGCGCTACGTCGACGAGACGCGGCGGCTGCTCGGCGTGATGGATGCCGCGCTGGACGGCCGGCAATGGTTCCTTGGCGATGACTATAGTGTCGCCGACATCGCCATGATCGGCTGGGTCCGCGCACTCGTGACCTTCTACGACGCGCAGGAAATCACCGGCTTCGACAGCTTCCGCAACGTGTTCGGCTGGCTGGAACGAGCGCTGGCACGTCCGGCTGTGCAGCGTGGCCTCACGATCCCGGCGACCCCCTCGACTTAGTCGAGATACGCCGCTAGCCCCGACCAGGCGGGCTGCTTTGCCGCCAGCCCTATGGTGTGCAGCGGGCTGGAGGAGGGTAGCGCCACGATGGCGACCTCGTGCGCTGCCAGCAACGGTCGGCCCAGCTTCAGCGCGGTACCACCGTTGAAGCCCACGGCACGCAGGTCGGGAAGCCGGGACACCAGCGCCGACAGGTCGTTCGCCGCTGCGTCGCGGATCGCGGCGTCGGTACTGCCCGGCCGCCGTGCACTCGCCACCACGTCCCACAACGCAACCCGCGCCGCGCGCAGCGCCGCCAGCCGCGCCTCGTAGGGCAGCGCGGCGAGATCCCGGCCGATCACCGGGCTCATCAGCCGCCAGAACTGATTCTGCGGATGGGCATAATAACGCTGCTCGGCAAGGCTGCGCTCCCCCGGCAAGCTGCCCAGGATCAGCAGCCGTGCATCTGGCCGCACCACCGCGGGAAAGGACGCCTTGCGCGCGGCGATCATGGCCTGTTCGGGGGAGGACGGGGCGTTGCTCATCACTGCCTCATGGTGGTGCGGTGCGCGTCAGTAGTAGCGCTTCGCCGTGACAAAGCACGACCAGCGGTTGCCGCTGCTGCGGCGTCGCGCCATCTAGGTGCCATGCAAACCGCTTCGGACACGCTTTCACTCATCGGCCATACGCCTCTCGTTCGCCTCAAGGGCCCCAGCGAGGCAACCGGCTGCGACATCTTCGGCAAATGCGAATTCGCCAACCCCGGCGCCAGCGTGAAGGATCGCGCGGCGCTGTTCATCGTCGAGGATGCGGAGGCGCGCGGCGCGCTGAAGCCCGGCGGGACGATTGTCGAGGGGACGGCGGGGAACACCGGCATCGGCCTCGCGCTGGTCGCCAACGCCAAGGGCTATCGCACCATCATCGTCATGCCGGATACCCAGTCCAAGGAGAAAATGGACACGCTGCGGGCGCTGGGGGCGGAGCTGGTGACGGTCCCGGCCGCACCTTATTCCAACCCCTGCCACTTCGTGCACACCTCGCGGCGCATCGCGGAGGAAACGCCCGGCGCGATCTGGGCCAATCAGTTCGACAATATCGCCAATCGTCGCGCGCATATCGTTGGCACCGCCGAAGAAATCTGGGCGCAGATGGATGGCAACATCCAGGGCTTCACCTGCGCCGCGGGGACTGGCGGCACGATCGCTGGCGTTGGCCTTGGCCTCAAGGAAAAGGATGAGCGCATCACCATCGCGCTCAGCGATCCGCACGGCGCGGCGCTCTACGAATATTATGCCCATGGCGAGCTGAAGAGCGAGGGTTCTTCGGTTGCCGAGGGTATCGGGCAGGGGCGCATCACCGGCAATCTCGAAGGCGCGCCGATCGACACGCAATTCCGCATCTCGGACGCCGAGGGGCTCGAGTGGGTCGATCGTCTGCTGAAGGAGGAGGGCCTGTGTCTTGGCCTGTCGTCGGGCATCAACGTCGCCGGCGCGGTGCGCCTCGCGCGGGAGCTTGGGCCCGGCAATCGCGTGGCGACGATCCTGTGCGATACCGGCTTCCGCTACCTCTCGACGCTCTACGATCCGGCCTGGCGTGAGGCCAAGGGACTGGCGGTGTCGCGCTCTTGACGTCCCCAATTCGACAAGCGCGCGACACGTCGTTAGAGTCGCGCGGTGAAATGAAGCGCGCTGTTCCCCCCAGCCAGGCGATGCAACGTGTCCGTGTCGGCATGGTTGGCCTCGCCGCCGTGGTCCTGTTGATCGGGCTGGCGAGTGCGCTCTTCAATGCTGCCTCGCGCGAACAACCGGTGGTCGCCCCGCCCCGCGTGGAGGAAGTCGCCAACGTCGCCGATCCCTCCAATGCCGCGGCTGCGACGCCGGCGGCCGAGGACAATGAGCCCCTCGCGCAGCTCGGCGTTGCACCGAGCGCGACCGAAACCAGCCGAGTCCCGGCGGAACAGCCCCAGTGATCCCGTCCTTTCCCGGGAAATCCGGGGAAACCCTCTTCGATCGTGCCGATTCTGGTCGGCTGCGCATGGTCGCGCCCGGAACGGGTCGGGAACATGCGAGCCGTTTGGCCTACCGGAGCCTCGTCTCCCCGCCAGAATAGGTTCTTTCCCCAATCTTCCCCGATTTTCCCTTCCCATCCCCAACGGTCGCTGGTACTTCATAAGCGACAGAGGGGCAGGACCGCTGTTGCTTGATTGAAAAGTAACAACCGATGACGGCTGGGCCGTTTTTCGGGGCGAGAACTCCTGCGCGCCTTGTGCGAGGTGGGCGTGTCGGAACGGGTGGATTATCTTGGGAAGGGGGTCGGTCTTGTCGATGACAAGGGCCGGGTCGCGATTCCCAACACCCTGCGCGCCGCTCTGGCCCAGAACGCGCCGCGTCCCGACGGCAAGGATGGTGGCACCGTCCTGGTCGGTGTGCACCCGGACTTCCCGTGCCTGATCGCGCATGACCGCGGCTATGTCGAACATGCCAAGAATCAGCTGATCCAGCGTCAGGCCGAATCCGGCATCCGCACGGGCTCGAAGGAATTCTACGCGCCGCGCATGCGGGGCGCCTCGGTCGAGCCGGTGCCCTTCGACGGCAGCGGCCGCTTCATCCTCCCGGCGGTCGAGCGGGAACTGGCCAACATCACCGACATCGCCTTTTTCCTGGGCGATTACGAAAGCTTCATGATCTGGGATCCGCGCACGCTCATCGCCCATGACGGCGTCGACGAGATGGCCAAGCGCCATGCGACGATCCTGTGCCGCGACAAGGGGATCACGCTGTGAGTTCCCGCCCCGACGCCGATGCACCGCATATCCCGGTGCTGCTCGACGAAGTTCTCGCCGCGCTTGCCCCCGAGCGCGGCGAGACCATGGTCGACGCCACCTTCGGTGCTGGTGGATACACCCGCGCGCTGCTTGGCGCTGGCGTGAAGGTCTATGCCTTTGATCGCGATCCTGACGCGATCACCGCCGGCCGCGCGCTGGAGGCGGCGGAGCCTGGCCTGACGCTGGTGCCGGCGGAATTCTCCCGCCTCGATCGTGAGCTCGCGGCGCTCGGCGCGGTGCCGGTCGATGGCGTGACGATGGATATCGGCGTTTCCTCCATGCACCTCGATCAGGCGGAGCGTGGCTTTTCGTTCCAGCAGGACGGCCCGCTCGACATGCGCATGAGCCAGGAGGGCGAAAGCGCGGCCGATTTCCTGAACACGGCCGACGAGGAGGATATCGCCAACGTCCTGTGGCGCTATGGCGAGGAGCCGAAGTCCCGCCGCGTCGCGCGCGCCATCGTGGCGGCACGCCCGCTCGCGACCACCGGCGATCTCGCCCGCGTGGTGCGCAAGGCGCTCGGCCATCGCCCGCATGACAAAAAGGATCCCGCCACGCGCGCCTTCCAGGCGGTGCGGATCCACATCAATCGCGAGCTGGATGAGCTGGCGGCCGGGCTGGAAGCTGCCGAACGGGTGCTCGCACCGGGCGGGCGGCTCGCCGTGGTCAGCTTTCATTCGCTCGAGGATCGGATGATCAAGCGGTTCCTGCGTGAACGCAGCGGCGCGACGCCGGCGGGATCGCGCCATCGGCCTGCCGTCGCTGACGCGCGGGCACCGACTTTCGAGATCGTGGGGCGTGCGGTGCGCGCCAGTGCGGCGGAGGTGGCGCGCAATCCGCGCGCGCGCTCCGCGACATTGCGGACGGCGCGGCGGACAGCTGCGCCGGTGTGGGGTGACCAGGGGCAGAATGCGGCGGGCGGGCTGCGCGTGGAGGAAAGTGAATGACGGCGTCCTATCGATTGAAGGGACTGGGGTGGTTCAGCGGCGTGGTGATCGTCTCGCTGAGCTTCTACCTGGTGAGCCTGCAGGTCGCGGCCGAGCGGAAACGCCTGGCGCAGATCGACGCCAAGATCAGCGCGGCGGAGCGGGAGATCCGCTCGCTGGAGACGGAGTTCGACGTTCGCGCGAACCTCGCCCAACTTGAGCGGTGGAACGGCAACACGCTCGCGCTCGTCGCGCCTACCGCTGGCCAGTTCGTGAAGGACGAGGCGCAGCTCGCCGCGATCAGCTTCCGTCCCGGTGCCACCATGCCGGGAGACAGCTCGGGCGCGATCCAGACTGCGCAGCTGATCGTCCCGGCTGGCGCCGCCGAATTCGTCCCCGTCACCGCGCCGGCAGCGCCCGTCGCCGTTCCCCCGGCGGCGACCAAGGCCGTCAGCGTTCAGGTCGCGGCCAACACCGCCGCCCCCCGTCCGCTCGCAACCAAGGCGGCGCCGCCCGTGACGGAGCCGGTCAACGAACCGCGCCTCACCAAGGCCGCTGTCGTGCGGACGGCGGATGCGTCTGCAGGGTCGCTGCGCAAGGCGCATGCCGTCGCGATGCTCGACCGGTCGCTGCTCAGCGACGCAACCTTGGGTGACCTGATGAGCGGCGCGCGCTCGGAGCGGGGTCGCCTGCGTTGAACACCATGGTCGCCCGCACGACGCGCCCCACGCGCGTCAGCGACCAGCGGCAGGCCCTGCTGGCTACGCAGCACATGCGCCTGATGGTGCTGTTGCTCCTGTTTGCGGCTGGCATCCTGCTCGTGATCGGGCGACTGGCGATGCTCGCCTTTGATGGCGGGCCGCGCCGTACCGCCGCGATCAGCACCACGCCGCGCGGCGACATCGTCGATCGCAACGGCCAGCAGCTCGCGCGCACCATCGACGCCTGGACGATCGGCGTCCATCCGCGCCGCCTGCTCGGCGACCGTAGCGAGATTGCGAAGCGGCTGGCGGATCTGATGCCCGACGTCGGCGACCAGCACCATTTCTACCGGCTGATCACGCGCGATGTGAACTTCACCTACCTCAACCGCCGCGCCTCGCCCGCGCTGGTGCAGGCGGTGAACGCGATCGGTGAGCCCGGAATCGTGTTCGATCGCGAGACGCAGCGTTTGTACCCGCAATCGACGATGGCCGCGCACGTGCTTGGCTATATCGGCACCACGAAGAACGATCCGACGGTCCACGGCCGCCTCGGCATGGAACGCGCGCTGGACGAGCGGCTGCTCAACCCGGCGCTCTCCGGCACGCCGGTCGCGCTCTCGATCGACAGCCGCGTCCAGGCCGCGATGGAAAGCGAGCTTGGTCAGTCGATGGCGAGCATGCAAGCGCGCGCCGCAGCCGGCGTCGTGCTCGATATTGATACCGGTGAAGTCATTGCCATGGTGTCGCTGCCGCTATTCAACCCCAATCGCGTCGGCATGGCCGGGATCGAGCAGCTGCGGAACACCGTGACGCAGAGCGTCTATGAGCTCGGCTCCGCCTTCAAGCCGATCGCCATGGCAACCGCGATCGACACCGGCGTCGTCACCGACATCTCGCGCCGCTTCGATGCGACTGCGCCGCTTCAGGTCGGCCGTTTCCGCATCAAGGACGATCACGCGCAGAACCGCTGGCTCAACATCCCTGAGACGCTGATTCACTCGTCCAACATCGCCACCGCGCGCATCGCCGACGAAATCGGTGCCGAGCGGATGCAGACGATGTTCCGCAAGCTCGGCTTCGATACCAAGCCCGATATCGAACTGATCGAAAAGGGCCGCCCGCTGTGGCCGCATTACTGGGCGCGCACGACGGTGATGACGACCGCCTATGGCCACGGCATCGCCGTCACCCCGCTCCATCTGGCGAATGCTTATGCGACCCTGGTCAACGGCGGCGTCTGGCGCCCGACGACCTTGCTGAAGGTGGAGCCGGGCAAGGCACCCAAGGGGCGGCGCGTGATCAGCGAGACGACCAGCGCGCGGATGCGCCAGCTGCTGCGCCTCATCGTCACTCACGGAACCGGCCGCAAGGCGGAGGCGCCGGGCTACCGCGTCGGCGGCAAGACCGGCACCGCTGAGGCGGCGGAAGGCGGCAGCTACGCCCGCAACCGCAACGTCTCCACCTTCGCCGCGGCTTTCCCGATGGATGCGCCGCGCTATGTCGTGCTGACCATGATGGACAGTCCGAAGCGCGTGGAGGCCAATCTGTTCCAGACCACCGCCGCCTATACCGCGGCACCGGTCGTCAGCCGCGTGATCAGCCGCACCGGCGCGATGCTGGGTGTCATCCCGGACGCGCAGCGCGACATCGACACGCGGGAGCTGCAGGCGATCCTCTGGCACGCCCCGGGTGACAAGAAGGCGCAGGCGGAATGAGGCTGGGCGAACTCACCGGCGGCACCGAGACTGCGATCGTCACCGGCTTCGCGATCGATCACCGAAAGGTCGCGCCGGGCACGATCTTCGGTGCGTTCCAGGGCGCGCGGGTGAATGGCGAGGATTTCATCCCCGCCGCGATTACCTCCGGCGCGATTGCGGTCGTCGCCCGGCACGAGGCGGTGGTGGAGGGGGCGGTTCATATCGCCGACGACAATCCCCGCGCCCGCTTCGCCGCCTTGGCGGCGCGCTTCTTCGCGCCCTTTCCCGAGATCAACGTCGCCGTCACCGGCACCAACGGCAAGACCTCGACGGTCGAACTGACGCGGCAGCTGTGGCGCATGGCCGGACATCATGCCGCCTCGATCGGCACGCTCGGCGTGACCACCGCCGGCGATCAGGTGTCGACCGGCCTGACCACGCCTGACGTCGTCACCTTCCTCTCCAACGTCGCCGGCCTGGCGCGCGAGGGGGTAACGCATCTCGCCTTTGAGGCGTCGAGCCACGGTCTGGAGCAATATCGCACGGAGGGGCTGCGCGTTTCCGCCGCCGCCTTCACCAACCTGTCGCGCGACCATCTCGACTATCACGGCGACATGGCGGCCTATTTCACCGCCAAGCTGCGCCTGTTCTCCGAGGTGCTGGCGCCTGACGGCACCGCCGTCGTCTGGGTCGATGATCCCCATGCCGAGCGTGTCGTCGACCTCGCACGCCAGCGCCGCAATCGTCTCATCACCGTGGGCGAGCATGGCGACGACCTGCGCCTCGTCAGCCGCGATCCGACCTTGCTGGGGCAGGGGCTGGTCATCGCCGCAGGCGGGCAGGAACACCGCGTCACGCTGCCGCTGATCGGTGCGTACCAGGCCGCCAACGCCCTTGTTGCCGCGGGCCTGGTGATTGCCACCGGCGGCGACACCGCTGCCACCATTGCCGGCCTCGGCCGGTTGCAGCCGGTGCGCGGGCGGTTGGAGCGCGCGGTGATCTCGCCCGCCGGCGCGCCGGTCTATGTCGATTACGCCCATACGCCCGACGCGCTGGAGGCTGCCATCGCCGCGCTGCGCCCGCATGTCACCGGGCGTCTGATCCTCGTGTTCGGCGCCGGCGGCGATCGTGACCAGGGCAAGCGTGAGCCGATGGGCGAAATCGCCGCCGCACACGCCGACGTGGTGATCGTGACCGACGACAATCCACGCAGTGAGGATCCAGCGGTGATCCGCGCCGATGTTCTGAAGGGCGCGCCAGGCGCCACCGAACAGGGCGATCGCCGCAGCGCCATTCGCCAGGCGATCGCCATGGCGACGGCGGAGGACATCGTCCTCATCGCCGGCAAGGGACATGAGCAGGGGCAGATCGTCGGTGATCTCGTCCTGCCGTTCGACGACGTGACTGTAGCCAGGGAGGTAGCCGGTGAAGCGTAAGTTCGTGGTTCCGTCCAAGCCTGTTGTTGCCGAGGGTGCACAGCCGCCGCGGGAACGACGAAAGCTCGGGGTCCGCTACGAACTCGTCACCGGCGACACCGTCAGCGGGCTGCGTTGACGCGCGCTTTTCCCCGTCAGGCACGCGGCCCGCGCGATCTCCGCGCGACCGGCGCAATCCCGGTGGTATAGGGCCGCATGGACTCTCTTTGGACCTCTGAAGAAATCGCCGCTGCGACCGGCGGCGTCGCTGGGACAGGCTTCGTCGCAGGCGGCATCGCGTTTGATTCGCGCGAAGTCGGCCCCGGCGATCTCTTCGTCGCGCTTGCCGGCGAGGCGACCGACGGGCATCGCTTTCTCGATCAGGCGTTCGCGCAAGGCGCCGCCGGCGCGATCGTCTCCGCCGACACCGATCATCCGCATGTCCGCGTCCCCGACACCTTCGCCGCGCTGGAGGATCTGGCGCGCGCCGCCCGTGCCCGCACCGCGGCGCGGGTGATCGGCGTCACTGGCTCGGTGGGCAAGACCTCGACGAAGGAGGCGCTGTTCGCGGCGCTCGACCGCGGCGATCCGGGTGAGGCGCATCGCTCGGTCAAAAGCTACAACAACCATACCGGCGTGCCGCTCAGCCTTGCTCGGATGCCGGCCGCCAGCCGCTTCGCCGTGCTCGAAATGGGGATGAACCATCCCGGTGAGCTGGCGCATCTCACCACCCTGGTCCGCCCGCATGTCGCGCTGGTGACCACCATTGCCCCCGCCCATACCGAATTCTTCCCCGACGAAAGCGCCATCGCCGACGCCAAGGGGGAGATTTTCCAGGGGCTGGAGCCCGGCGGTGTCGCGATCGTGCCCTATGACAGCCCGCACCGCGAGCGGCTGATCGCCGCCGCGCGGCCCTATGCCGGCCGGATCGTCACCTTCGGCACCGATCGGCAGGCCGATGTGCACCCGATCGAGACGATGACGCTACGCACCGGCGGCACCTTCGTCACCGCAAAGGTCGGCGATCGCGAACTCAGCTTCACCATCGGCCAGCCCGGCGCGCATTGGGTGTCCAACGCGCTGGCCGTGCTCGCCGCGGTCGATGCGGCGGGCGGGGATCTCGGGCTCGCCGGACTTGCGCTCGCCGAACTCGGCGGCTTGCCGGGGCGGGGCGCGCGGCTGCTCGCGCCGGTTGACGGGGGTGAGGCGATCGTGATCGACGAAAGCTACAACGCCAATCCCGCCTCCATGGCCGCGACACTGTCGGTGCTCGCCGGTGAGGCCGGGCGCCACGTCGCAATATTGGGCGAAATGCGCGAACTCGGCGCCGGCTCACCGGGGTACCATCAGGCGCTCGCGGACCCGATCGAGGCGGCGCGCGTCGAAATGGCGCTGCTGGTCGGCGAAGCGATGGCGCCGCTCGCACAAGCGCTTGAGGGCCGGGTAAAATTCGTCCATGTGCCCACCGCCGCGGCGGCGCTGGAGGTTCTTCCCGGAATGCTCGCGCCGGGCGACGCGGTACTCGTCAAGGGATCGAACGGAGTCGGGCTGTCGCGGGTTGTCGCGGCACTCGCCGGGGGCATGGCATAGTGTTGTACTGGATCGCCGAGCAGCTCGGATTCCCGGGTGTTCTCAACCTCATCCGCTATCTGTCGTTCCGCACCGGCGGCGCGATTGCGACGGCGCTGTTCATCGGCCTGATCATCGGCCCGCGCTTCATCGGCTGGCTCCGCGTCCGCCAGGGCAAGGGGCAGCCGATCCGTGCCGACGGCCCGCAGACTCACCTGGCAAAGCGCGGCACGCCCACCATGGGCGGGCTGATGATCCTCACCAGTCTTGCGCTGTCGATTCTGATCTGGATGGACCTGCGCAACCCCTTCGTCTGGGCCTGCCTGTTCGTGACGCTGGGCTTCGGTGCGATCGGCTTCCTCGATGATTACGACAAGGTGCGAAAGGCGAGCACCGCGGGCGTCCCCGGGCGCGTCCGCCTGCTGCTCGAATTCGCCATCGCCGGCGCCGCCGCATGGATCATCAGCTACGAAAACGGGACCCAGCTGTTCCTGCCGTTCACCAACGGGCTTTATCTGGACCTGGGCTGGTTCTTCCCGGTCTTCGCCGCGTTCACCATCGTCGCCTTCGGCAATGCGGTGAACCTGACCGACGGGCTCGACGGGCTGGCCACCATGCCGGTGATCATCGCCTCGGTCGCCTTCATGCTGATCGTCTACCTCGTCGGCAACGTGAAGTTCGCCGACTATCTCGGCATCCCGCATGTCGCGCGCGCCGGCGATCTGGCGATCTTCTGCGGCGCGATGATCGGCGCCGGCCTCGCCTTCCTCTGGTATAACGCGCCCCCGGCAGCGGTCTTCATGGGCGACACCGGCAGCCTCGCGCTGGGCGGCGCGCTCGGCACCATCGCGGTGGTCGCGCATCACGAGATCGTGCTCGGCATCATCGGCGGCCTCTTCGTGGTTGAGGCGATGAGCGTCATCATCCAGGTGTTCTGGTACAAGCGGACCGGCAAGCGCGTGTTCCGCATGGCGCCGATCCACCACCATTTCGAACAGCTCGGCTGGAGCGAGCCGACCGTCGTGATCCGCTTCTGGATCATCAGCCTCGTGCTGGCGCTCGCCGGCCTGTCGACGTTGAAGCTGCGGTGATCGTCTCCACCGCCTGGGCTGGCAAACGCTACGCCGTGCTGGGGCTCGCCCGCTCCGGCCTCGCCACCGTGCGCGCCCTCGCTGCGGCGGGGGCCTTTGTCGTTGCGTGGGACCAGGACGCGGCTGCGCGCGCGAAGGCAGAGGAGATCGACGGCGTCATCGTCCACGACATCGCCGCGCTCGACCTCACCGGTGCCGCGGGCCTCGTCGTCTCCCCCGGCGTCCCGCTCAACACGCATCCGATTGCCGCACAGGCGCGCGCGGCCGGAGTCCCGATCATCGGCGACATCGAACTGTTCGCCGAGGCGCGCGCCGAATTGCCCGCGCACAAGGTCGTCGGCATCACCGGCACCAACGGCAAATCGACCACGACGGCGCTGGTCGCGCACATCCTCGATGTCGCTAACCTGCCGGTGACGATGGGCGGCAACATCGGCCTCCCGATCCTTGGTCAGACCCCGCTCGCGCCGAACGATCGCGGCGCCGGCGTCTATGTGCTCGAACTATCAAGCTACCAGATCGATCTGACGACCAGCCTCGACTGCGACGTCGCGGTGCTGCTCAACATCACCCCCGACCACCTCGACCGCTACGCCGATTTCGACGGCTATGCCGCGTCGAAGGCACGGCTTTTCGCGATGCAGTCGCCGGATCATGAGGCAGTCATCGGCATCGGCGACACGCCCTCGGCGCAGATCGCCCGTTCGCTCTCGGCCCGCGGTGAGCATCTGACCAAGATTGCGCCCGGCGTGTGCATGGATCGGTCCCGCTGGCCTTCGCTTCAGGGCCCGCACAACGCCCAGAACGCGCTCGCGGCCATCGCCGTCGCACAGGCGCTCGGCGTGGACGGGGCGACGATCGACCGCGCCTTGGAAAGCTTCCGCGGCTTGCCCCACCGGATGGAGCGGCTTGGCGAGGTAAACGGCGTCTCCTTCGTCAACGACAGCAAGGCGACCAACCCCGAAAGCGCCGCGCCCGCGCTGGCTGCGTTCAACCGCGTCCACTGGATCGTCGGCGGCAAGGGCAAGGGCGATGATCTCGACGCCTGCCTGCCGCACCTCGGCCATGTCGTGCGCGCCTACACGATCGGCGCGTCCGGCCCGGTCTTCGCCCGCGCGCTCGATGGCAAGGTGGAGGTCGAGCAGGCCGAAACGCTGGAACAGGCGGTCGCCAGCGCCGCACGGCAGGCGCAGCCCGGCGACACCGTGCTGCTGTCGCCGGCCGCTGCTTCCTTTGACCAGTTCCGCGATTACGAACATCGCGGCCAGGCATTTCGCGAAGCGGTGGAGGGGCTGTCTTGACCGATCTGGCGACCAAGCAGGGGCTACGCGGCCGCTTGAAGGAGCGCGGTGGACGCGGCGATCGCTCGCCGCTCGGCACGTGGTTCTGGGATACCGACCGGGTGCTTCTGCTGCTCACCTTTGCGTTGATCGCGGTCGGCCTGCTGTCGGTCGCCGCCGCCTCGCCTGCCACGGCGATGCGCTATTCTGGTGAAGCGCTGAAGATCCCGCCGCTTTATTATTTCTGGCGTCAGGTCATGTGGGTGCTGGTTTCGCTGCCGGTCCTGATCGGCATCTCGATGCTGCCGGTCCATGTCGCGCGGCGCGGCGCGGTCCTGGGCGCAGCGGCGTTCGGCGTCATGCTGCTGCTGGTGCTCATCCCCGGCGTCGGCGTCGAGGTGAACGGGGCCAAGCGCTGGCTCGGCGTCGGTTTCTCCCAGTTTCAGCCGTCCGAATTCCTGAAGCCCTGCTTCATCGTCACGATCGCTTGGCTCCTGTCGCTGCGCACCAAGGAGGAGGGGCTGCCGCTCACCGCGATCACCTTCGGCATGACCGCGCTGGTCGGTGCGCTGCTCATGCTTCAGCCCGATTTCGGCCAGACGATGGTGTTCGGCCTCGTCTGGATGACGCTGCTGATCATCGCCGGCACCCCGACGAAGACGCTCGCCGCCTTCATCGCCATGGCGCCGCTCGGCGTTGGCGCAGCGTACATGTTCTACGGCACGGCGCGTACCCGGATCGACAGCTTCCTGTTCCGCGATCCCAATGAGGCGGAGGGCGCGCACTTCCAGACCGACGCCGCGCACCGCACGCTCACCTCGGGCGGCTGGACCGGCACCGGGCCGGGCGCCGGCACGTCGAAGTTCGGCCTGCCGGAAGCGCACACCGACTATATCTTCTCGGTCATCGGGGAGGAATTCGGCCTCATCGCCTGCATGGTGATCGCTATCCTGTTCCTCGCCATCGTCGCGCGCGTCTTCGTCAAGATGCTGGACGAACAGGACAGTTTCAAACTGCTCGCCGCGTCCGGCCTCGCCACGCAATTCGGCCTTCAGGCCTTGATCTCGATGGCGGTGAATACCGGCCTTGCGCCGTCCAAGGGGATGACCTTGCCCTTTATCAGTTATGGTGGTTCGTCGATGATCGCGCTGTCGATCGGCATGGGATTGCTGCTCACCTTCACCCGTCGCAACCCGTTCCTGCTGCGCAGTCCCTATGTGGCGCGCTGGGGGAGTGCGGCATGACCCGGCCCAAGCAGTTCGTTCTCGCCGCCGGCGGCACCGGCGGCCACATGGTCCCCGCCGCCGCGCTGGCAGAGGAGCTGATGCGCCGCGGCCACCGTGTCGCGCTGGTCAGCGACGATCGCGGCGTTCGCTTTCCCGGCCTGTTCGAGGATGTGCAGACGCATGTCCTTCCCGCAGGCCGCATCGCCGGCGGCCCGCTCGGCTGGGCGAAGGCCGCGCGCCAGATGTGGCGCGGCCGCGCGATGGCACGCCAGCTCTATCGCACCTTCAAGCCGGCAGCGGTGATCGGCTTCGGCGGCTATCCCGCCTTCCCGGCGCTGGCCGCCGCCTTTGCGGAGAAGATCCCGACCGCGGTGCATGAGCAGAATGCAGTGCTCGGCCGCGTCAATCGTCTCGTCGCCCCCCGCGTCGACGCCATTGCGACGTCCTATGCCCAGACCGAACGCCTGAAGCCGAAGTTCGAGGCCAAGGCGCACCATATCGGCAATCCGGTGCGCGACAGCGTGCTGGCGCTGCGTACGCAGCCCTATCCGCTGCTCGAGGAGGACGGGATCTTCCGCCTGCTTGTGACCGGCGGCTCACAGGGCGCCAGCGTCTTGTCGAAGGTGGTGCCCGAGGGGCTCGCCATGCTCCCGCTCGCCTTTCGCCGCCGGCTTCAGGTGACGCATCAGGCGCGCATCGAGGATATCGACGCCGCCCGCGCCAAATATGCCGAGCTGGAGATTGCCGCCGATCTCGCGACCTATCTGCCCGACCTGCCCGAACAGCTCGGCTGGGCGCATCTGGTGATCGCGCGCGCCGGCGCCTCGACCATCTCGGAACTGACAGCGGCGGGCCGCCCCGCGATCCTGGTGCCGCTGCCCGGCGCGACCGACGATCACCAGACGGCGAACGCGCGCGAGATCACCGCTGCCGGCGGCGCCCGCACCATCCCGCAGAGCGCCTTCACCCCGGCCGAGCTCGCCAAGCAGATGCAGAAGCTGGGGCTCGATCCGACCGCGCTCGAAAATGCCGCCGCGCGCGCCAAGGCTTGCGGAAAGCCGCACGCCGCGCGCGATCTGGCGGATCTGGTGGAAAGTCTGGACGCACCCCGTGCACCGGTGCCGGTGGGTGTGGCTCAGCCGAAGGAGGCATTTGCGTGAAGGGCGTCGCTACGGACATCGGAACGATCCATTTCGTCGGTGTCGGCGGGATCGGCATGTCCGGCATCGCGGAGGTGATGCACAACCTGGGCTATACCGTGCAGGGTTCGGACGTGGCCGAGGGCTATGTGATCGAGGGGCTGCGGGAACGCGGCATCAAGGTCACGATCGGCCATGATGCGGCCAATGTCGATGGCGTCGCCGTCGTGGTCACCTCGACCGCGGTGAAGCGCGGCAACCCGGAGGTGGAGGCTGCACTCAGCCAGCGTATCCCGGTGGTTCGCCGCGCGGAAATGCTCGCCGAACTGATGCGGCTCAAGTCGACCGTCGCGGTCGCCGGCACGCATGGCAAGACGACGACCACCTCGATGGTCGCCGCGCTGCTCGACGCGGGCGGGGTCGACCCCACCGTCATCAACGGCGGGATCATCAACAGCTACGGCTCGAACGCGCGCCTCGGCGACAGCGACTGGATGGTGGTCGAGGCTGATGAGAGCGACGGCAGCTTCCTGCGGCTCGACGGCACGATCGCGGTGGTGACCAACATCGATCCCGAGCATCTCGACCATTATGGCAGCTTCGACCGGGCGAAGGACGCCTATGTCGAGTTCATCGAGAACGTGCCCTTCTACGGCGCGGCCTTGCTGTGCCTCGATCACCCTGAGGTGCAGGCGCTGATCCCGCGCGTGCGCGATCGCCGCATCGTGACCTACGGTTTCGCCGCCAGCGCCGACGTGCGCGGCGTCAACGTCGCGCCCTATCCCGGTGGTAACCGGTTCGAGGCGATCATCCGCCATCGTGACGGCACGACCCGCTCGATCGAGGGCATCGACTTACCCATGCCCGGCCGCCACAACGTCCAGAACGCGCTCGCCGCGATCGGCGTCGCGCTGGAACTCGGCATCGACGATGCGACGATCCAGAAGGGGTTCGAGAAGTTCAACGGTGTGAAGCGCCGCTTCACCAAGGTCGGCGAGGTCTCGTTCGCGGACGGCGGCACCGCTGCGGTGATCGACGATTACGGCCACCACCCGGTGGAAATTCGCGCCGTCCTCGCCGCCGCGCGTGAATCCGCGCAAGGCCGCGTCATCGCCGTCGTGCAGCCGCACCGCTATTCGCGCCTCGGCAATCTGATGGATGAGTTCCAGGGCGCGTTCAACGATGCCGACGCCGTCTATGTGACCCCGGTCTATGCCGCGGGGGAGGCGCCGGTGCCGGGCGTCGATGCCGAGGCGCTGGTCAGCGGGCTGCGCCATCGCGGCCACCGGGCCGCGGCCATGGTGGCGGATGCCGATGCACTCGCCACCGCGCTCTCCGAGGAGGTGCGCCCTGGTGACCAGATCGTCTGCCTCGGCGCTGGCGACATCACCAAATGGGCTGCCGGCCTCGCGCCTGCGATCGAGGCACGGCGGTGAGCACGATGGACGAAACAACGCCCGCAGCCGGCACCGAAGACACCGCGACCGCCCGCGCGCCGGTGCAGAGCCGCCTGACGCAGAACGCGCCGCTCGCCCCGCTCGTCTGGTTCAAGTCGGGCGGCCCGGCCGAATGGCTGCTCGAACCGGCGACCGTCGATGATCTGGCGAAGTTCCTCGCCAACCTCGACCCCGCCGTGCCGGTGATGCCGCTCGGCCTCGGCTCGAACCTGATCGTTCGCGACGGCGGCGTGCCCGGCGTGGTCGTCCGCCTCGGCAAGCCCCTTGCAAAGGTCGAGGTGATCGACACGACGACGCTGCGCTGCGGCGGCGGCGCCAGCGGCATCCTGGTCTCCTCCACCGCGCGCGACGCCGGGATCGCGGGCGTCGAGTTCCTCCGATCGATCCCCGGCACCGTCGGCGGCTTCGTGCGCATGAACGGCGGCGCTTATGGCCGCGAGACCGCCGACATCCTGGTCGAATGCGACGTCGTGCTGCGATCGGGAGAGGTGGTGACGCTGCCTGCCGCCGACCTCCACTACAGCTATCGCCATTCGGAACTGCCCGACGGCGCGATCGTGGTCAGCGCCACCTTCCGTGGCCAGCCGGGCGATCCCGCCGCGATCCAGGAGGAAATGGACCGTATCGCTGCCAGCCGCGAGGCCTCGCAGCCGCTGCGTTCCAAGACCGGCGGCTCGACCTTCAAGAACCCGCCGGGTCACAAAGCCTGGGCGCTGGTCGACGAGGCCGGCTGTCGTGGCCTTCGCCGCGGCGACGCGCAGGTCAGCGAGAAGCACACCAACTTCCTGCTCAACCTTGGGCAGGCAACCAGCGCCGATATCGAGGCGCTGGGCGAAGACGTGCGGCGGCGGGTGAAGGAGAAGAGCGGCGTGACCCTCGAATGGGAAATCCAGCGCGTGGGGGTGGCATCGTGAGCCAACTGCATATCGCCGTGCTGATGGGCGGCTGGTCCGCCGAGCGTGAGGTATCGCTGATGTCGGGCAACGGCATCGCCGACGCGCTTGAATTGCTCGGCCACCGCGTCACCCGCATCGACATGGACCGCAACGTCGCCGCGCGACTGGCGGAGGCGGCGCCCGACCTTGTCTTCAACGCGCTCCACGGCTCACCGGGCGAGGACGGCTCGATCCAGGGCCTGATGGACATCATGGGGCTGCGCTACACCCACAGCGGGCTCGCCACCTCCGTCATCGCGATCGACAAGGTGCTGACCAAGCAGGCGCTGGTGCCGCAGGGCGTGCCCATGCCCGGCGGCCGTATCGTCGCCAGCGAGGATCTCTACATCGCCGATCCGCTGCCGCGCCCCTATGTGCTGAAGCCGGTCAACGAAGGCTCCTCGGTCGGCGTCGCGATCGTCACTGATGGCGGCAATTACGGTCACCCGATCAGCCGTGAGGCGATGGGCCCGTGGCAGGAGTTCGACCAGCTTCTTGCCGAACCCTATGTCCGCGGCCGCGAGCTCACCACCGCCGTGCTCGGCGACAAGGCGCTCGGCGTGACCGAGCTTCGCCCGAAGTCCGGCTGGTACGATTACGACGCCAAATATACCGAGGGGATGACCGAGCACATCTTCCCCGCGCCGGTGCCTGACGAGATCACCGAGGCGTGCAAGGCGCTCGCCCTTCGCGCGCACGAGCTGCTGGGCTGCAAGGGCTGCAGCCGCGCCGATTTCCGCTGGGATGACGAGCGCGGCGTCGAGGGGCTGTTTCTGTTGGAGGTGAACACCCAGCCGGGCATGACCCCGCTCAGCCTGGTGCCCGAACAGGCGCGCCATCTCGGCATCAGCTACCCCGAACTCGTCCAGGCGATCGTCGACGAGGCGATGAAGGATGGCGCGATGAAGGATGGCGCGACGACGGAAGAGGGGACGCCATGAGCCGCTCGATCACCCGCGGCGCGCCGCAGCGTCGGCCGACCGTCCGTCGCGGTCCCCCGAAGAAGTCGCTCGGCGACCGGCTGATCGCTGCCCTGCCGCTGAGCGAGGCGGCGCTTCGCCGCGCGGTGACGTGGTCGATCCTCGGTCTTGGGGGCGCCGCCGCGCTCGCCACCGCGTCATGGTTCGGCGTGCCGGCCGCGATCGGCACCGCGGTCGCCGACAGCACCGGGCGCCTTGGCCTCAACGTCGAGGGTGTCGACATCACCGGCATCAAGCGGATGAACCGCGAAACGGTCTACGCCGTCGCGCTTGAGGATCAGCCCAAGGCGATGCTGCGCGTCGACCTGAACCTGATCCGTGAGCGGCTGCTCGCCTATGGCTGGATCGCCGACGCTTATGTCGCGCGCCGGCTGCCCGATCGCCTGCTGATCCATATCGTCGAGCGGGAGCCTGCGGCGATCTGGCAGAATGGCGGCCAGCTGACGCTGATCGATGCGAAGGGCGTCCCGCTGGAGCCGGTCGATCGCAACCGGATGCCCGATCTGCCGCTGGTGATCGGCCCGGGCGCCGATCGGCAGGAGGCGAATTATCAGCGCCTGCTCGCGGCTGCCCCGGCGCTCAAGCCGCGGATCAAGGCGGCAAGCTGGGTCGGCAATCGCCGCTGGGATTTGACCTTCGATACCGGCGAGACGCTGGCGCTGCCGCAGGAGGGCGCCGCCGCCGCACTGGTCAAGTTCGCGGAGCTGGACGGCGCGCGGTCGCTGCTGGGCAAGGGCTGGCTGCGCTTCGACATGCGCGACCCGGCGAAGCTGGTGGCGCGAAAGCCGGGAACCGACATGGAGCAGGCGGTGCCGGAATCAGGCACCGGCGCTGCCGCCGGACCCGCCATCCAGAGCGCGCGACTGGAACGCATCGACGAAGTCTAAGACACGGGTAATAGGGCCACATTCTCGGGGCAGGGAACAGGGGTACAGGGCATGGCGAAAGCGGCACCGGAAGGCATCATCACCGCGCTCGATATCGGCACGTCAAAGGTGTCCGCGATGATCGCCCAGCGCGGCGACGGCGGCGAACTGGTCGTGCTGGGCACTGGCCAGCGCGAATCAAAGGGCGTGAAGCGCGGCTATATCGCCGACATGGCGCTGACCGAGGTTGCCGTGCGCGAGGCGGTGGCGCAGGCGGAGCGGATCGCCGGCTTCAACATCGAGAATGTCTGGGCGGGTTTCTCCGCCGGCGGGCTCGTCAGCGACGAGGCGTTCATCGAGGTCGAGCTGAACGGCCACCGCATCGAGCAGCAGGATATCGACGCGCTTTTGCAGGAAGGTCGCTCGGCGATCGACCCGCAGGGCCGCATGGTGCTCCACGCGCAGCCGGCGCTCTACACGCTCGATGGCCTGACCGGCGTGAAGAAGCCGCTTGGCCTCCATGCCGATCGGCTCGGCGTCCACATCCACGTCATCGCGGCGGATGGCTCGCCGGTGCGCAATCTCGATCTCACCGTCCGCTCGGCGCATCTCGAGGTGAAGTCGATCATCGCCTCGCCGGTCGCGACCGGGCTCGCCTGCCTCAGCGAGGAGGAGCGCGATCTTGGCGTCGCGCTGGTGGAAATCGGCGCGGGCATGACCAACGTGTCGCTGTTCGCGGGCGGGATGCTGGTCGGCCTGAAGTCGATTCCGGTCGGCGCGTGCGACATCACCGACGATATCGCCTCTGCCTTTGGCACGTCGCGCAGCCAGGCGGAGCGGATGAAATGCTTCCATGGTTCGGCCAACGCATCGCCGCGCGACAATCACGAGATGATCGCGATTCGGCCCGGCCGTGCCGATGACGATACCGATCCGCTGCAGATCACGAAGGCGGCGCTGATCTCGGTCATCCGCACCCGGCTCGAACATCTCATCAACGAGGTGCAGGCCGCGCTGAAGGAACTGAAGTTCGAAGGTCCCGTCGGTCGTCAGGTGGTGCTGACGGGTGGCGGCGCCGAGCTGAAGGGCATTGCCGATTACGCGCAGCAGGTGCTCGGGCGCACGGTGCGCGTCGGCCGGCCGCGCGGGCTGGTCGGCCTGCCCGATGCGCATGGTGGACCGGGTTTCGCGACGCTCGCCGGACTGGCATTCTTTGCCGCATCCGATCCTGTCGACCTGCGTGGCCTCGTGCCGCAACAGCAGATGGTCGTGCGGCAAAAGGGGCTCGGCGCGCTGAAGCGTTTGTTCCAGGCGGCGAAGGCGAATTATTGATCGCCCCGCGCCGCTTTTCGGCTGGCACGCGGCGACGTTGTGTTGCACTAAGATTAATGGCGATGACGGGCCAGTGTTTGGTGCCCGAACTGACGGAGTAAATTGGCGATGGGCATCGAATTCATTGCACCCGACGTGGACGAGCTCACCCCGAAGATCGCCGTGATCGGCGTCGGCGGTGCTGGTGGCAACGCGATTGCCAACATGATGCGGGCGGACGTGCAGGGCGTCGAGTTTCTCGTCGCGAACACCGACGCGCAGGCGCTGAAGCAGTCGATCGCACCGCAAAAGATCCAGCTGGGTGCCAAGATCACCCAGGGTCTTGGCGCGGGCAGCCGGCCGGAGATCGGCCGTGCCGCGGCCGAGGAAACGATCGAGCAGGTCGCCAAGCTGCTCGAGGGCGCACACATGTGCTTCATCGCTGCCGGCATGGGCGGCGGCACGGGCACTGGCGCCGCACCGGTCATCGCCAAGGCTGCGCGCGACATGGGCATCCTGACCGTGGGTGTCGTGACCAAGCCGTTCGCCTTTGAAGGCAAGCGTCGCGGCAAGTCGGCCGACCAGGGCATCGAGGAACTGCAGAAGTTCGTCGACACGCTGATCGTCATCCCGAACCAGAATCTGTTCCTGATTGCCAACGCCAACACCACCTTCAAGCAGGCGTTCGAGCTTGCCGACGAGGTGCTCCAGCAGGGCGTTCGCGGCATCACCGACCTCATGGTCATGCCGGGTCTCATCAACCTCGATTTCGCCGACGTCCGCTCGGTGATGCAGGAGATGGGCAAGGCGATGATGGGTACGGGCGAGGCGGAAGGCGACGACCGCGCGCTGGTCGCCGCGCAGAAGGCGATTGCCAACCCGCTGCTCGACGGCGTGTCGATGCAGGGCGCGAAGGGCGTCATCATCTCGATCACCGGCGGCGAGGACATGCGCCTGCTCGAGGTGGACGAGGCGGCGAACCACATCCGCGAACTGGTCGATCCCGAAGCCAACATCATCTGGGGTTCGGCGTTCAATCCGGAGCTCGAAGGCCGCATCCGCGTGTCGGTCGTCGCTACCGGGATCGAGGCTGTGCAGCAGGCCGAAACGCCGGAGGCGGAGCCCGCTCGCGCGTTCAGCTTCTCCGCGCCGCGTCGGATCGAAACGCCCGCGCCGACGGCAACCGCTGCGCCTGCCGCGCCTGCGCCCGCCGCCCCGGCCGCTGCTCCTGTCCAGTCGCCGGCGCCGCAGCCCACCGGTGCTGCTGCCGGTGCGATGTCGGGCGGCGTGCCCACGCCGGGCGCAACGCCGGCGGTCGAGCCGTCCCCGGCTGCTCGCGCCGTCGAGCAGGAGGCGTCGGACGAACTGCTGCTCGGCAGTGACACCGTCGTGCCGGCTCCGGCCGCTCCGACGGCGGCGCCTGCGCAGCCGCGCGTGTTCGGCGATGACGAGCCGGCCGCTGCGCCGCGCCGTCGCTGGCTCTCCGGCGGCAACGAAGCCGCTGACGAGGTTCCGCCCCAGCCGCGCGTGAAGCTTGGCGGCACCTTGTTCGAGCGGATGCAGAACGCCTCGCGTGGCACGCCGCGCGCGGAGGATGCGGAATCGAAGAATCAGGTCGACATCCCGCGCTTCCTGCACCGCCAGAACAACCAGTAACGAACCAAAGCTCCGGGCGGCCGGCATTCGTCGGCCGCCCCATGCGTCCTGGCGCGGCAGGTAAGGGGACTCATTGCCCGTTCATCCCGCTTCGTCTCTAACGCAATCAGCTCATGTCTTTTTCTCGCCCCCTGATTCTTGCCGCGGCCCTCGCTGGCTCGCCTCAGGCGCTCGCCCAGGCCGCGCCGGGGCAGATGGTGCAAAGCCTCCCCGGTCAGATGGCCCCGCGGCCGACGCCGGACGCTGATGCGCTTGCTGATGCGATGCGCCGCCTCGGTGCCAATCCGCGCGATCTCAGCTCGCTGATCACCGCCGGGGAGCTTTCGCTGAAGCTCGGCGACGTCAACGCCGCCGCCTCGCTGTTCAAGCGCGCAGAGAACGTCGATCCGATGAACGGCCGCGTGAAGGCCGGCATGGCGCGGATCCTGGTGACCCAGCAGCGTCCCGGCGAGGCGCTGCGCTATTTCGACCAGGCGGTCGGCTATGGCCTCAGCCCGGCGACCTTCGCCGGCGACCGCGGCCTTGCCTATGATCTGATCGGCGAGCAGGAACGCGCCCAGCGCGACTATCGCGTCGCACTGAAGGCATCGCCGGACGAGGAGGTGCAGCGCCGCTACGCGCTCTCGCTCGGCATCAGCGGCCGCCGCAAGGAGGCACTCGACGCCATCGACGCACAGCTGCGCCACAACGATCGCAGTGCTTGGCGGGTGCGCGCCTTCATCCTCGCCATGACTGGCGACGTGCTGGGTGCGCAGAAGATCGCCAGCACCATGATGCCGCGCGGCATGGGCGCCGCGCTGTCGCCATTCTTCTCGCGGCTTGAGGCTTTGTCGCCGGTCGATCGCGCCTTTGCGGTCCATTTCGGCGAATTGCGCGCGACGCCCCAGCGGCTGGCTGACGCGCGTATGGCCCCCGCGCTCCCGCCGCTGGCACCCGAAGCGCGCCCGCCGGTCCAGGTCGCCGCCGCGACTCCCGCGCCGGCTACCACTGCGCCGGTAGACGCCCGCACCAAGCGCCGCCTCGCGCGCGAAGAGGCGAAGCGCGCGCGCGAACTCGCCCTGGCGCAGCAGCGTCAGCGTGCCGCAGACGCGCGCGCCGCCCGTTCACGGCCCCGCCAAACCCCGGCGCCGGCCGTGGCCATTGCGAGCCGCCAGCAGGCCAACCCCGCCCGGGGAACGGCCGATACGCTCCAGCCGCCCCGCTACGCCGGCGTAGAATTCGCCGCGCCCAAGCCGGTGGTTCAGGACCTCGGCCGCGCCGCGACCACCGCTCCCGCCATCAGCCAGCCGGCTCCGGCGCCAACCACCTTGGCAACGCCAACGCCGGTACCAACGCCGGCACCCACCGCGGTCGCGAGCGCCACCCCGGCATATACCCCCGCGCCAGCGCGCCCCGCCTATGTGCCGCCCCGCGCTCAGGTCCCGACCACCCTGCCAGCAACGACGCCGCCGCCATCGCTGCCGCGCACTCCTGCACCCACCTCCGTGGCGACGACGGCCGCGACCCCGCTGCCGCGCAGCGTCGACACGGCCGACGCCGCGCCGATCCCGGCACGTCCCGCGGTCAGCGAGGATACGATCCTCGCCCGGATCATGGCCGGCATCACCATTCCCGGCGCGGAGCTCGGCGTCGCCCCGGTGCGTCCGCCCGAGCCGCCGCGGCCCGCCCCCGCGCCCGTGAGCGAAGCCGCCACACCGCCGCAGGCCCCAGCGCCGACCACCACGACGCCTGCGCCGTCGCCCAGGCCAGCGGCAACGCCGAAGCCTGAGGCCAAGCCGACCCCCGCGGCGAAGGAACCGCCCGCGCCCGATCCGAAGAAGCTCGCGGCAGAGCGCAAGGCCGCCGCCGCGAAGAAGCTGGCCGACGCAAAGAAGGCGGAAGAGGCCAAGAAGGCAGCCGAGGAAGCAAAGGCCGCCAAGGCAGAACCGTCGCGCATCTGGGTTCAGGTCGCTGGCGGCGCCAACAAGGATGACCTGCCCAAGGCATGGGCCGCGGCGCAGAAGAAGGCCGACGCGCTGAAGGGCAAGACCGCCTATACCACGCCGCTGCGCTTCACCAATCGCGTGGTGACCGGTCCGTTCAAGACCGATGCGGAGGCGCGCGAGTTCATCAATACGCTCGCCAAGCAGGGGGTGTCCGCCTTCGCCTTCACCAGCGAGAAGGGCCAGAAGATGACGAGGCTTCCAGCGAAGTGACAATGCTTGCGCCATGGGCATCGCACCCGGCGCACAGCAGAGGCCGCCTTCACAAAGAACAAAGCAAGTCCGGAGCGGCCGGCGAGCGCGGCCCGCGGGATGACTACCAGCGTGACCGCGACCGCATCGTCCACTCGATCGCCTTCCGCCGCCTGCGCCACAAGACCCAGGTGTTCCTCGCCCCGGATGGCGACCATTTCCGTGTCCGCCTGACCCACAGCCTGGAGGTGGCGCAGATCGGACGCACCATCGCCCGCGCGCTGGGCCTGAACGAGGATCTGACCGAGGCGCTGTGCCTCGCGCATGACATCGGTCATCCGCCCTTCGGCCACGCCGGCGAGGATGCGCTGAAGACGGCAATGGCGGACGCCGGCGGCTTCGATCACAACGGCCATACGTTGCGCACGCTGATGCGGATCGAGCGTGCCTATCCGCGCTTCGATGGCCTCAACCTCACCTGGGACACGCTGGAGGGGCTGGCCAAGCACAATGGCCCGGCGCGGCATCCCGGCTGGGCCTTGCGCGAGGCCGATGAAGAGGCCGGGCTGGCGCTCCATAGCTATGCCAGCCTGGAGGCACAGGTCGCCGCGCTGGCCGATGATATCGCCTACGACAATCACGACATCGACGATGGCCTGCGCGCCGGGCTGCTGTGCGTCGACCAGCTGCTCGCCGTGCCGCTGGTCGCGTCCGGCTGGGATCGCGTCCGCTCGCTCTTCCCCGACGTCAGTGAGCGGCGGCAGGCGCGCGAGCTCGTCCGCAGTCAGATCGGCGTGATGGTCAATGATCTCATCGCCGAGACAAAGGCGCGCATCGCGTCGTCCGGTGTCGAAATCGTCGATGATGTCCGGGCCGCGGGGAGGGCGCTGGTCGCCTTCTCCGATCAGATGCGCATTGCGGAACGCGACCTGAAGCGGTTCATGTACGCCAACCTCTATCATCATCCGCGACAACTGGAGGCGGCCGACGCCGCGCACCGGATCGTGGCCGGGCTGTTTGCCGCGTTCCGCGCCGATCCCGCGCTGTTGCCGGACGAGTGGCGCAGCACGCTGCCCGCCGACGAACCCGGCCTCAGCCGCCACATTGCCGATTACATCGCCGGGATGACCGATCGCTATGCGGTGCGCGAATATACCCGCGTGATCGGCCCGATCGACATACCCGAGGGCTTCTGACCGGCGCCTAGTTCTTCAGCCGCCACCCACGCCGCAGCAGGGTGTAGCAGATGAGGCCAAGCACGATGTCGAGCGCCAGAATCACCGCGCTGCCCAGCGCGACGGGGGAGTCGGCGATCCCCAGGAACCCGTAGCGGAAGCCCGAGATGATGTAGAAGAACGGATTGGCGTGGCTGATCGCCTGGAACACCGGCGACAGGCGATCGACCGAATAGAAGGTGCCCGACAGCAGCGTCAGCGGCGCGACCACGAAGTTGGTCACCGCCGCGGCATGATCGAACTTCTCCGCCCAGATCGACGTCAGCACGCCGATCAGCGCGAGGAACACCGATCCCAGCAGCCCGAACCACAGCACCGCCAGCGGATGCGCCGGCATGACATGGACGCCGGGCCACAGCGACATCGCCAGCCAGACGGTCAGGCCGACGAGGAAGGCGCGCGTCACCGCGCCCCCGGTCAGCGCGGTCAGCAGCTCGGCGGTCGACAGCGGCGGCATCAGGTAATCGACGATCGTGCCCTGGATCTTGCCCACGAGCAGCGAGAAGCTGGCGTTGGCGAAGGCGTTGTTGAGCATCCCCATCACGATCAGCCCGGGCGCGACGAAATCGGCGAAGGCGACGGTCGAGCCGCCGACGTGCACTTCGCTCCGCCCGCCCAGCGCCACGGTGAAAATGACCAGATACAGAAGCGTGGTGATCGCCGGCGCCCACACCGTTTGCAGCTGGACCTTGAAGAACCGCCGCACCTCCTTCACATATAAGGTCTTCAGGCCACCCCAGTTCACGTTGCGGATTGACGGAACACCGGGTGCGCTCCTGATCAAGGAACGGTGATGGTCGGCGGACGTCCGGCCAAGTGGGGGGTGGCTGCTCATCGCGTGTTCGCGTAGTCGCTGCCGCCGCCCGCTGCAACCGGCGCAAGAAGTGAAGGAACGACAAGACCGATGTCCTGGACCGAGGAACGGATCGATACGCTGCGCAAGATGTGGGAAGGCGGCCAGACAGCCAGCCAGATCGCAGAGGCGCTGGGCGGGGTCAGCCGCAATGCCGTGATCGGCAAGGCGCACCGTCTGGGCTTGCAATCCCGTCCGTCGCCGGTCGTATCGAAGGACGCGGAGGCGAAGGCTGCCGCTGCTGCCGCCGCCGCGAAGCCGGCGCCCGCGCCCGAGCCGGTGGTCGCTGCGCCGCCGCCACCTCCC
>NZ_LAZX01000036.1 GCF_000980895.1 Sphingomonas sp. Ag1
CGCCAGCATCGGCACGATGACGAAGAAGCGGCCGAACCACATCGCGAGCCCAAGCAGCCCGTTGTAATAGGGCGTGTTGGCGGTCAGACCTGCGAAGGCGGAGCCATTGTTGCCCACGGCGCTGGTGAAGGCATAGAGGATCTCCGAAAAGCCGTGCGGCCCCTTGTTGAGCGGACCGGCCAGCCCTTGGGGGAGAACCGACGACAGCGAGGTGAGACCAAGGATGACGAGCGGCAGCACCGCGATCGCCAGCACAGCGAGCTTCACCTCCCGCGCCTCGATCTTCTTGCCGACATATTCCGGCGTACGGCCCACCATCAGCCCGGCGACAAAGACCGCGAGGATGGCGAAGAGCAGGAAGCCGTAGATGCCCGCACCCACGCCGCCGATCACGACCTCGCCAAGCTGCATGTTGAACAGCGGGATCATGCCGCCGAGCGGGGTGAAGCTGTCGTGCATGCTGTTGACCGCACCGCACGAGGCGGCGGTCGTGACGACCGAGAAGAGCGCGCTGGCGGCGATGCCGAAGCGAACCTCCTTGCCCTCCATGTTGCCGCCAGCGACACCCAGTTGGTGCAGGATCGGGTTGCCCGCAGCCTCCTGCCAGTAGGTGACGGTGACGCCGGCGAGGAACAGGATCACCATCGTCGACAGGATCGCCCAGCCCTGCCGTGTGTTGCCCACCGCCTTGCCGAACGTCCAGGTGAGGCCGAAGCCGATCAGGAAGATCGACAGCATCTGGACGAGGTTGGTCAGCGCGGTCGGATTTTCGAATGGATGCGCCGAATTCGCGTTGAAGAAGCCGCCACCATTGGTGCCGAGCATCTTGATCGCCTCTTGCGACGCGACCGGACCGAGCAGGATCGATTGGCGGACACCTTCCAGGGTGTTCACGTCAACCGCGCCCGCGATCGTCTGCGGCACGCCCGAGGCGATTAGGAAGATCGTGTAAACAACGCAGATCGGCAGCAGCAAGTAGAGCGTGACGCGCGTCACATCGGCCCAGAAGTTGCCGATTGCCTTTGCCTCCCGTCGCGCAAAACCGCGGAACAATGCAAAGGCCAGAGAGATGCCTGTCGCGGCCGACAGGAAATTGTGGATCGTCAGCCCCAGCATCTGGCTGAGGTTCGACATCGTGCTTTCACCACCATAGCTTTGCCAGTTGGTGTTGGTGGTGAAGCTGATCGCAGTGTTGAACGCGAGATCCGGTGACAGCCCGGCGAGCCCTTGCGGGTTGCCCGGCAGCACACCCTGCAACCGCAGCACCGCATAGGTCAGAATCAAGAGCGCGACGTTGAACAGCAGCATGTGGACCGCGTAGCGGCGCCAGCCCTGCTCTTGCGTCGGATCGACGCCCGAGGCCTTGTAGAAGCCGCGTTCCACGGGGCCGAGCACGACATGGAGCGGCGTGCGCCGCCCTTCATAGAGTGCGTGGAGCCACAGCCCCGCGGGTTTGGTGAGCGCCAGCAGTATGCCGACGAACAGGAGGATCAGGAACCAGCCCTGGAATGTCATGGAGCCGCCCCTTTCAGAAGCGCTCGGGGCGGATCAGCACCGCCACGAGATAGACGAGAAGGCCGGCCGCGGTCAGCGCCGCCAGCCAGAGATCGAGCGTCATCGCGTGAACTCCCTCAAGCGTTGTCGCACAGGCGGGCGTAGGGGAGCGTGAGCGCGACCAGCCCGATGATGATCGCGATCCAGAGCAGGTCCTGCATCGGTTTCCTCCAATGATCAGAAGGCTGCCGTCAGCGACACCACGACGGTGCCGCCGGCGATGTTGCCGGTGCCGTCCTGGCCCTTGCTGAAGCTGGGGCGGAGATAGGCAGCCTCGCGGCTGGAGATGTCGGTGTCGACGTAGCTGACATTGAAGGTCAGGCTCTGCCACGTGACATCGGCACCCAGCGACCAGTCCCAGTACCGCCCGGTAGGCGAAACCGCGGTCGCATTCGGACCAAGGCCGTTCTGACCCCAGCTGTGCCCGACATGCGCCTTGGCAGTAATCGGCGTGCCAACCAGCGGCAGCGCACCGTCACCCCACAGATAGAGGTTGTCGTCCTTTGCACCAGGATTGTTGTAGGCTCCGTTCGCAGCATCAGTGCCCGCATTGTACCACTTGCCGAGCGCCTGTTGCTTGGGCGCATAGGCGATGCCGGCGGTGAGCGTGGCGGCGCCGGCCGTGCCGGTCAGCTTGGCATAAGGCTCGGCAAAGTCGGTCTTGTCCGCACCGCCTGGGTACATGTACCAGGTCAGTCCGACGTCGAGGGTAACGTTGTCGGCAAGCGTCGCCTTGTACCCCCCGATCAGGTCGAGTTCCATGTTGGCGCCGCCGAACGTGCCCCAGCCAGCCAGGTTCGACGCCCAGGTCCCGATATAGAAACCGCTGTCGCGCGCGACGGTGATGCCGCCCTGGACAGCCATTTCCCGGTCGGATTGGGATACACCGCGGAAGCGATAGTCGGACGTGACCGACACCGAGCCGCTGACGGTGATCGCGGGCGGTGGAGCGGTGTCGGCTGCGGCTCCTGCCTTGTCATTGGCCGTGGACTGCGCCTGCGCCGCCAACGGCAGCGCCGATAGGCAGGCGGTTGCGGCAATGAAATGGACCTTCATTATGCACCCCTTCGAGCGGCCTTCCGTCGGATGACGGCGCCTTCAGGGACGTGCGATTAGGCGCACGTTGCGTATGAATTCGAGAGCGATTCCCGCAATTCACATAGTGTTCGCATATAGATGTCGTTTTTAGAGCTGCCGGCACTCGCGGCAGTGAAGTGATCCTAGGTCAGGATCTGGTGATGTGAGTGTCGCGATCTGATTCAGGCTCCGCCAGGAGACCGGAATGGGCGACCTGTTTTGGCTAACGGGTGAGAAGATCGAGCGACTGCGACCCTTCTTTCCCAAGAGCCACGGCAAGTCTCGGGTGGATGAACGACGCGTGTTGAGCGGCGTCGTCGTCGTCAACCGCAAGTGGGCTGCGCTGACGAGGTGGGGCGAGCGCGGCGTGTTCACGCAAATGATGCAGGGGCTGGCTGCAGTGGGTGCCGAGCTGACGTGATGGGTTGGACGGC
>NZ_LAZX01000055.1 GCF_000980895.1 Sphingomonas sp. Ag1
TACATCCTCTTCCGCGCACTGCGCTCCTGGTACACGCTGGAATCGACCCTCAGCATCCCGATCACCTCGACGTCGACCCGGATCCAGATCGGGCGCCAGCCTTGGCCGAAAACGCCGCCGAGGCCACGCATCACGGAGGCCGTATGAACAGGATAGCCTTGGTGGCGGTGGCCGCCTGCGTGACGATACCGCAATACGCCTGGGCACAGGACAAGCGCCTCAGTCTTGACGGACTGTTGGCTTACGGGCTCGACGTCGTGCCGCCGGACGTTGTCGATACCTCGCCCGATCAGGATCGCATCCGCGGCATGTTCGAGGGCGAGTTCGGGGTCTCCTACGACATTGGTCCAGCCGTGGTCCGAGCGTCGGCAGGTGCCCGCGTCTTCCCGTCGGAAAGCGATTACAACCGCTACCCGCTGACGATCGGTGCGCGCTTCGATGTGCCCCTGTCGAAGGATCGTCGGACTAGGCTGCGGCTGCTGCCGAGTTACGAATATGTATTCGGCAATGACGGCCGCGTGTTCGATCGGCTGCGGCTCGATGCGCAGCTCATCCACCGACACAATCCGTCGAACATCACTACCTTCCGGGTGCGCTACGGCTACCGCAATCAGACCGAGCGGCGCTTCTCGGGCTATGACCAGAGCGAATGGCTCACCGAACTCCGCCATTTCTGGCGCCCCGGCGGCGGGCCGACGCGGATCAACGCCTCGCTGCTTGGTCTTTTCGCAGACGCTGAGGCGAACCGCTTCAGCTACAACGGCTACGGTACGCTCCTGACCGCGCGCACGCCGCTCAGCGAGGGGCTGGAGGGCTATGGCCGCCTGTATCTGGTCCACCGCGACTATCGGGCGTCCTTTTCCGCGCTTTACCCCTACAAGCGCAAGGACACCCAGTTGCGGCTGACCGCGGGGCTGCAAAAGACGCTGGACGAACGGTTCAGCCTGTTCGGTGAGGCCGGCTATGCGCGCAACAACTCAAACGTGCCCACCCGCCGCTATGACGGGTTCGTCGGGCGGGTGGGCATCCTGTTCCGGCAATAGAGTGGAAGACGGCGCGGGGTGAGCCTCACCTCACCTCACCTCACGCCCGACGGCTCAGTGCTTCTGCTGTGCCAGCTTGTCGACCCAGGCGATGCCGATCGCCGAAACGATGAACACCATGTGGATGATCGTCTGCCACAGCACCGCGGTCTCGGTCACCCGCCCCGTCGGCGTGCCGATCGCGCCGGCCTCGATAAAGGTGCGCAGCAGGTGGATCGAGGAGATGCCGATGATCGCCATCGCCAGCTTCACCTTCAAGACACCCGCATTGACGTGACTCAGCCACTCCGGCTGATCCGGATGACCATTGAGCCCCAGCCGCGACACGAATGTCTCATACCCCCCGACGATCACCATCACGAGCAGGTTGGAGATCATCACCACGTCGATCAGCCCAAGAACCATCAGCATGATCTGCTGTTCGGTGAACTCCCAGCTGTGCAGCACCAGGTGCGTCAGTTCCTTCAGGAACAGGAACACATAGACGCATTGCGCCACGATCAGCCCGACATACAGCGGCAGCTGCAGCCAGCGCGAACTGAAGATCAGGAACGGCAGCGGCTTCAATCGGGGCGAGGCTGCCGGGGTGTTGAACTCACTCATTATGTATTTGCCTGTAGAACCTGTTTCTTGTCGTCAGTGCGACGGGTTGGAAATGTCGGCCCGCGTCGGTGGGGCAGCGGCGGGTCCGGTGTCCGGCACCGTCTCGCCGCGCGTCTTCCAAAGCGAATAGGCCACCCCCGCCGCGATCAGCGCGAACGTCACGCCAAGGCTGATGACCGGCGGGAATTTCGCCCCTCCCAGGAGGAAGTCGGTCACGAAGATCTTCGACCCGATGAACACCAGGATCGCGGCCAGCGCATATTTGAGATAGTGGAAGCGATGCACAAGGGCCGCCAGCGCGAAATACAGCGCGCGCAGACCCAGGATCGCCATGATGTTCGACGTATAGACGATGAACGTGTCGGTAGTGATGGCGAAGATCGCCGGCACGCTGTCCAGCGCGAACACCAAGTCGGCAAGGTTGATGACCACCAGCGCGAGGAACAGCGGCGTCGCCGCGGTCGCCAGCTTGCCCGTCCTGGTGTCCGGCACCTTGACGAAGAAATGCTGGCCGTGGAGCTGCGGCGTCACCGGGATGTGGCGCGAAATGAACCGCACCAGCGGGTTGTTGCCGACGTCGATCGAATCGTCGTTGCTGAAGAACATCTTGATGCCGGTGAGCACCAGGAACGCGGCAAAGATGTAGAGTACCCAATAGGCCTCTGACAGCAAGGCAGCGCCGCCCGCGATCATCAGGCCACGCAGGACAATGACGGCGACGATGCCCCACAATAGCGCGCGATACTGGTATTTCGCGGGGATCGCGAAATAGGAGAATATCAGGCTGATGACGAAGACGTTGTCGATCGACAGCGCCTTTTCGATGAAGAAACCGGTGTAATATTGGATACCGGCTTCCGCACCGCGCGCATACCAGATCCAGCCGCCGAACAGCAACGCAACGCCAATGTAGAACGCCGAGAGCCTGAGGCTTTCGGCAATGCCCATCTCCCGGTCTTCCTTGTGCAGAACGCCAAGGTCGAAGGCAGTAAGGGCGATGACCAACCCGAGGAAGGCCAGCCAGAACCAGGCCGGCGTCCCCAGCCAGTCAGCGAGAAAGAAGTCCATCACATCTCTCGATCAGAGGTGGTCACGATCCATCGAACCGCCGCGGCCGGGTCATCATGCCGCGGTCAGCGTCGTCCGCGTATCAGTGACGCAGACAGGATCGGCGGGCGCCGGGTAAGCCGCCGGATCGGGCCGGGCGGAGCCTGAGACGGGCGATCGGACGGGCCAGATGGATCGGATGGATCACATCTTCAGGGCGCTGCGCAGCGATGGGCAGCGATCGTCGGGGTTTCAACGCAACATTCCTCCACATGACCAACAGGGTCATCGGAGAATCCGGGGCGCAAGGAACCAGCAACGGGCCTGACCACATCGGATTTTCCGATACGGTCCGACATCACGAGAACAGTCTCGCCAGAGGGGCCCGGGCCGTAGGGAGATATTGTCCCAAACCGGCCGTGCTGTCAATTCCTTGGCTCCCCACGCGCCCTTACGAAGGGTCACGCTGAAGCGTGCCGAGCAACTTAGCAGAGAGCGACTTCAGCTCTCCGTATGACAATGTGTGGGCCGCTTGCGGATGGGAAGCTTTTGGGCGGCAGACTGGGAAATGGCGACGTACAGGTGACCACGGACGTGCGGCGAATTAGGATCGTGAGCCGACTTGCGCCTCTAGAATCGACCACAGCTTCCTGCGCCCTGTGCGGGCCAATCGCGCAGCATGGAGGTATCTACGTAGATCTGCGCCATCCCTCCCCACCTATATCAGACGTCGTTGTCTGCCCGCGCTCCAGAGCATGTCTCTGCAGTGTGGCGTGCGCGGGTCGCTCTCGATCCGTTGCAGTCCAGATGGAGACCGAGACGTGGATCACGAACGAGACAAGAGCGGCGAGCGCGTGCTGACCAATCGTCAGGGTCACCCGATCGTCAACAACCAGTCGTAGCGAACGGTCGGTGCACGCGGCCCAGCGACGCTCGAGAATTACCAGTTCCTCGAGAAAATCACGCACTTCGATCGCGAGCGCATCCCGGAGCGCGTGGTCCATGCCCGCGGCTTCGTGTGTTACGGAACGTTCGAGGCGACCGGCAAAATCGGCGACGAGCCGGCCTCCAAATACACCCGCGCGAAGCTGTTCCAGTCGGCCGGCAAGGAGACGCCGCTGGCGATCCGCTTCTCGACGGTGATCGGCGGGCGCGACTCATCGGAGGTTGCGCGCGACCCGCGCGGGTTTGCGGTCAAGCTCTATACCGAGGACGGAAACTGGGACATCGTTGGCAACAATCTGGCCGTCTTCTTCATCCGTGATGCGATCAAGTTTCCCGACGTCATCCACTCGTTGAAGCCCGATCCGGTCACCTTCCGCCAGGAGCCGAACCGCATCTTCGACTTCATGAGCCAGACGCCTGAATCGATGCACATGCTGACACATCTGTTCAGCCCGCGTGGCATTCCAGCCAATTACCGGCACATGGAGGGTTTCGGGGTCAACACCTACAAGATGGTCAACGCGGCCGGCGACACGGTGCTGGTCAAATATCATTTCCATCCGCGCTGCGGGGTCGCCTGCCTGACGGCGGAGGAAGCCGCCAAGGTGCAGGGGCAGGATCTCGGATCGGCCTCCAAGGACCTGTTCGAAGCGATCGAGCGCGGCGATTACCCGCAATGGGACATGTTCGTTCAGATCATGGACGATCACGATCATCCCGAGCTCGACTGGGATCCGCTCGACGACACGAAGACCTGGCCGGAAGATCAGTTTCCGCTGCGGCACATCGGGGTGATGACGCTGAACCGGAACGTCGAGGACCAGCATACTGAAAGCGAGCAGATCGCGATGGGCACCGGCGTGCTGGTCGACGGCCTCGACTTCTCCGACGACAAGATGCTGGTCGGGCGCACCTTCTCCTATTCGGATACGCAGCGCTATCGCGTCGGCACGAACTATCTGCAGATCCCGGTCAACCAGGCAAAGAACGCCGCCGTCGCCACCAACCTGAACGGTGGCCAGATGTCCTATCGCCGCGATCTGGCCGAGGGCCAGAACCCGCACGTCAATTTCGAGCCGTCGATCCACAACGGTCTTTCGGAGGCGGACCGCGACGAGACCAACAACCCGCCCGAGATCCACGGCCGCCTCACCCGCAGCGTCATCGAACGGCGCAATGATTATGTGCAGGCGCGCGCACGCTACAACACGATGATGGATTGGGAGCGCGACGATCTGATCACCAACATGGGCGTCCTCCTGTCGCAGTGCGAACGCGACGTGAAGGAGCGGATGCTCTGGCACGTCTTCCTGGTTCATGACGATTACGGCGCCCGCGTCGCCGACAAGCTGGGAATGAGCCTCGCCGATGTTTCCGCGCTGGAGCCGCTTCCCAAGCAGGTTCTTACCGAGGAGGATCAGCGCCGCCTCAAGTCGCTCGGCCGAAACGGTGATGCGGTCGACGCGAGTGGCTGGGGCCAGTGGACCAGTTTGGTGAAGAACCGCCAGACGTCCTCGGAGGAAGTGCTCGCCGGGATGCGGACGCCGGCGGCATTGGACGAGTACGTCAGAGCATAGCAGCGCGCTGAGAATGCCGGCCCCGAGTAATGATGCGAGGGGCCGGAGGGAGTCTTCGTTTTACTGAACCGCGGCTCACGGGTCGGCACGGAGCCGATAGCCCACGCCAAGTTCATTCGCGATGACGCTGCCGACGGGCCCTGGCGCCTCCAGCTTCTGGCGCAGGTTCCGGATGACGATCCGGAGGTATTCGACCCGCGGATCCTCCTCCGCTCCCCAACATGCGGCGAGCAGACGTTCATGGGTCACGACGCGTCCGATGTGCTTCGCCAACGCGCCCAGAACCTCGTACTCCTTGCGGGTCAGGTGAACCTCCTTGCCGTGGCGGCACACGATCCGCCGGTCGAGGTCGATGCTGAGATCGCCCCGGCTGACGATCTTCTGGATCGTCCCGGAGGATTGCTGATGACGCAGCGCGACCCTTAGGCGGGCGAGCAGTTCCTCGGTGTCGAACGGCTTCGTCACGAAATCGTCTGCGCCAAGATCGAGGGCGGCCACCTTCTCGTCGACGGCATCGCGCGCGGAGACCACAAGGATGACGAGGTCGCCATGCGCACGGAGTTGCGGAATGATGCTGAGGCCGTCGCGATCGGGCAGGCCCAGGTCGAGCAGGATCGCACCCGGATGTTCGGCCGCGACCTGACGGAGCGCGACCTTGGCATTCTCCGCCTCGACGACCTCATAGTCCGCCCGCAGCAACGTGTTGCGCAGCAGGCGGCGGATCGCCGCGTCATCATCCACCACAAGCACTTTGGCTGGCATGTCAGGAAGCACCTTCGGTCGATAGATCGCGGACGACCAGCTTGGATGGAAAGATCAGGGTGAACACGGCGCCTTTGCCGTCCGTCCGGTTCGCCGCCTCCACGCTCATGCCCATCGCGTCGGCAAACGCCTTGACGATGGCAAGGCCCAGCCCCGTTCCGCCGATCGCACGATCGGACCCTTCGAAACGGGTGAAGGTCTCGAACACCTCGCCTTCGCGTCCCGGCGGCAGGCCGGGGCCATGATCGAGCACCGCCAGCCGCAAGTCGCCGAAACGGTTGCGCCCTTCGATGACGATCTCGGTGCCCGGTTCGCCGTAGCGCCCCGCATTGTCGAGCAGGTTCAACAGGCAATGATGGAGCAGTTGCGGATCCGCGCGGACAAGCGGCAGATCGGGCGGCACCTCCAGCCGCACCTCATGCCCCTCCAGCGCGCGCCTGGCATCATGCGCGGCGCCGGTGACGGCATCGCTGAGGTCGATCGCCTCGACGTTCAGTTTCAGCGCGCCGGCCTCGACCCGCGCCATGTCCAGCAGGTTGGCGACGAAGCGGTTGAGCCGCTGCGCCTCGCCCTCGATCGTGCCGATCAGCTCGGGCGTCACGCCATGATGCAGCTCGGCCGCAGCGGCGATAACTGCGGTGAGCGGCGTGCGCAGGTCGTGGCTGACCGATGACAGCAACGCCGCGCGCAGCCGATCGCGCGTGCGAACGACGTCGAGGTCGCGCATCTCGGATTGGAGCCGCAGGCGCTCAAGCACGAGCGCCGATTGATCGATCAGGCTGCTGAGCAAGGGCAGTTGATCGGCGCGAACGGGGCTGCCTGCCCTGTCGCTGGCGACGCCCAGCACGCCCAGCACCCGGTCGCCTGCCTTCATTGGCTGAAACAGCCATTCCGATGCGGCGAGCGTGCCCGAACCCTTGCCCGCCGGGCTGCCAGTATCGAACGCCCAGCTGGCCGCCGCATTGTCCATGATGTCGAGGCGGTAGGCGGGGTCGCTGGCCGCCAGAATCTCGAGTTCCGAGCCGGTCGTGCGACCGAGCAGCACGACCTGCACATCGAGCAGGCGATGAACATCGTCGCAGATCATTTGCGCGGCGACATCGGGATCATTGACCCCCGCGATCTGGCGCACGAAGCCGGCCAGGATGGCGTTGGTGCGTGAACTGGCGGTGGCAAGATCGGCCTGTGCTCGCACGCGCGCGGTCATCTGACTGGTGGCGATCGCGATGCCGAGCAGGACAATGACGGAGATCAGGTTTTCCGGATTGCTGATCGTCAGCGTGCCGGTGGGCGGCAGGAAGAAGAAATTGTAGGCAAGGCTTGATGCGATTCCGGCGTACAGCCCGGTACGCAACCCGAAGAGGCTGGCAGCGGCCATGACGGGCAACAGGTAAAGCAGCGCCACGTTGCCGAGATCGAGGATCTGGAACAGGGCGCTGGCGAGCGCCGTGACGCCCGCCACCATCGCTGTCGTGATCGCATAGCCAGATCGCGTTCCTGCATGACCCGGACGCTTCAGGATGCGAGGGTTGGAGGGCGGTGATGTCGGCATCGGCAGGACGTGCACCGTGACATCCGGCGTATCCCGGACCAGCTTGTCGA
>NZ_LAZX01000010.1 GCF_000980895.1 Sphingomonas sp. Ag1
GCTGTCCTTCTCGGCGCGAACGCGCTCTTCCTCAACCTGCCAAGCGGACACGCCCTTGCCATAGTTGGCGATCTTCGTGTCCACGGATTCAGCCGAAGCGAAGTCGAGGCCCGCGATCGTGCGCCTAATCTCCGCAAGTCCAGCTTCGATCGGCCCATCAATGTCGATGCCGGCGACCTTTGCTTCTGCCTCTGTGACGCGGCTGGTTAGCTGAAGCATTTCCTCAGCGACCTTGTTGCCGTTCTCATCGACGCGCGTTCCAATCTCACGGACAGCCACAAGCGCCTGATCGTGGAGCGCAAACGCCGCCTTAATCTGACCAGCGCCGTATTTCAGCTGGAGAGCAGATACCTTGGCGATGGGCTCGCGCAGTAGGGGAGTGACAAGATCGGGCAGGAATTGGCGAATATCGTCCACGTTCTGCTTAACCTCCTCCACGGCCTCTTTGTCCGGCACGAGGCCGTTGGCGATTTCCTCCTGCACCTGCTTGAGAGCGTCAGAAATCTCGCTGTCCGTGTGGGTCGAGAAACAGCGACGACCGCCAACACGAACGCGCTGAACGCGGGTTGATGTAGCTGGCGAACTGATGCTCGTAACGACCGGCTTGGATGCGCGGCTCTGACGGAGCACAATCGGATCCTTGGTCGAGACGTTACGGCCAAAGTGCCAGACGCCATCCGGCGTTGCGAACAGGTAGCCCGCGACATGGGCCATCGCCTCACGAACGAAGTCACCGACGCTGTAGGAGATTTGATCGTCCTGCGTGTCGTCGGGCTTGGTCTGAGCATCAATGACGTTGCCCCACGTATGCGGAAAATCACGCTCAAGGTCAGCGACCGAAACCATGTCGATCTTGTCCGCTGGCACATCAGCGAAGCGGCGCAGCATGAAGGCGCAGATCGAAGCCACACCCATTGGCGCAACCGCGCCGTCGAGCGCGCCAATGCCATCCAGAGTGAGCTTACCATAAGGCTCCGCTCCAAGCCTGAACATGCCGACCGCAGGTGCCTTGGCCCATGATCCCGGTGGTAGCTGCTCAGCGGTGAGGGCGACCAACTCTTCGTAGGTTCGAACCGACAGACGGGGAGGGCCGAGTGTCAGCGCATTCTCATAGACTGCCGTTACGTCGCCGGTCGGGCCGTAGCCGTGATACTGGTAGATGAGGTTCACCGGATCAACTGAGCCATGCGCCACGATAACGAGCGTAGTCCAAGCTTGAAAGCGGCTTTAATAGCTTTGGTGCCGACATATTCGCTCGCGCGTTGATCGGCTGAAGGGGAACCATTTTGTC
>NZ_LAZX01000006.1 GCF_000980895.1 Sphingomonas sp. Ag1
GAGAACCGCTTCCCAATTCTCGAACCTGCCGATCGCGAACGGCTTCAGGGTGTTCTTGCGATCCTCGCGACCGTCTGCACCACCAGTGCCGCCGTAGCTCTCCGTGAGAATGTCACGGGTGAGATCGACTTCAGGACCACGAATCGCGAAGCTACCCGTGTCCACTGTCGGATTGTCCAGCGAACCTAGCTTGGAACCGGGTACTAGCTCGTAAGTGGAGTAGGGAGCGCCAACATCGCCATAGAGCAGGCGACAGGGATAGCCGTCGAAATCGTATCGACGCCAATGTGTGTTGCGAAGCTGGCGATTGAACGAGATGCCGAGATTGCCATATTCGATCTGGATTTGGCCGGGAATGCCATCCTGATTGAATGAAATGGTTTGCTGTGGTGGTGCTGTGATACAGGGCACGTACTCAGCGTCGGGAAACTCAGCGAAGGCAATGTGCTTACCATGCCCGCGCGAGCACATGCGAACTTCAACTAGCTTCTGCTCCACCGGATCATAGGCGGTGACTTCCGCCAAAAATACCTTAGCCAACACTCCACCTCATATCCTGTCGGATATTTAGCGGTCTGATTTAGAGAACCGATTGGCAGCCTGGCTGACGACGGGTGTAGATGCTCGGACACACGAAGACTGCCGCACAAATATGGCCTGACTAGCGAGGTCGATGGAATGCGATATCTCAGCGATCAGCAGAAGGTCATCGGTCCTTTCGGCCGCTTCCAGCGCGCGCCGCAAATGCTCTATCGCCTCAAATTGGCCCGCCATGCGACCCTCCTTGCCGGCCGATATCCGACCGACATTCAGCGGCTTAAACTACCAGGTATTGATTTTTCCTCCAGCGATTACCTAATGTGGTCCCGCATCATCCGAGTCGAGTAGTTTGAGCATTTCTGGTTAACGATTACGTTCGTCAGGAGGGTCATATGTCTTTGGACGATAAGGACTACTTCAGGGAGCGCGCAGAAGCAGAGCTGAGAATGGCGCAACGGGCCCGTGATCCTGCTGCTGTTCGAGCGCACTACACACTTGCTGGCCATTACCTTGATCGCGTTTACAGTGGCAGCGATCAGGTTGCGTCTATGACCGACGCGCCTATAAGCGAAATGCCGCGCGACGTTCATTGATAATGTGAAGTCGGGGTTAGGC
>NZ_LAZX01000033.1 GCF_000980895.1 Sphingomonas sp. Ag1
CGCGACGCCGCTGCGCGCCGCGATCACCGCCGCCACCCGCCGCCCCGAGCCGGAGGCGCTCGCCCCCCTCCTCGACGAAGCGACGCTGCCGGAGGAGACAAAGGCCAGGGCGCTCGCGACCGCGACCAAGCTGATCACGGCACTGCGTGCGAAGCACAAGGGCACCGGCGTCGAGGGTCTGGTGCAGGAATATGCCCTTTCCAGTCAGGAAGGCGTGGCCTTGATGTGCCTCGCCGAGGCGCTGCTGCGCATCCCCGACGACGACACCCGCGACGCACTGATCCGCGACAAGATCGCCGGCGGCGACTGGCGCAGCCACATCGGCGACGGCCGCTCGCTGTTCGTCAACGCCGCCACCTGGGGCCTGGTGGTGACGGGCAAGCTCACCAACAGCGTCAACGACCGCGGTCTCGCCGCCGCGCTCACCCGCCTGATCGCGCGCGCCGGCGAACCTGTCATCCGCCGCGGCGTCGACATGGCGATGCGCATGATGGGCGAGCAGTTCGTCACCGGCGAGACGATCGAGGGGGCGCTGAAGCGCGCCCGCCCGCTGGAAGCGCGCGGCTTCGGCTACAGCTACGACATGCTGGGCGAGGCCGCGACCACCGCCGCCGACGCCGACCGCTATTACCGCGACTATGAAACCGCGGTTCACGCCATCGGCAAGGCGTCGGCCGGCCGCGGCATCTACGCCGGCCCCGGAATCTCGATCAAGCTCTCCGCCCTCCACCCCCGTTACGCCCGCGCCCAGGGCGACCGCGTCATGGCCGAGCTGCTGCCCCGCGTCCGCGCGCTCGCCCTAATCGCCAGGGGCTATGACATCGGCTTCAACATCGACGCGGAGGAGGCCGACCGGCTCGAACTCTCGCTCGACCTTCTCGAAAGCCTCGCGCTCGATCCCGCGCTCGCCGATTGGAACGGCCTCGGCTTCGTCATCCAGGCCTATGGCAAGCGCTGCCCCTTTGTCATCGACTGGATCGTCGATCTCGCCCGCCGCGCCGACCGCCGCATCATGGTCCGTCTGGTCAAGGGCGCCTATTGGGATGCCGAGATCAAGCGCGCGCAGGTTGATGGCCAGTCGGACTTCCCCGTCTACACGCGCAAGATCCACACCGACGTCTCGTACCTCGCCTGCGCCCGCCGCCTGCTCGCGAACCGCGACGCGGTGTTCCCGCAATTCGCCACCCACAATGCGCAGACGCTGGCGACCGTCCACGCCATGGCCGGCCCCGACTTCACCATCGGCGATTTCGAATTCCAGTGCCTCCACGGCATGGGTGAGCCGCTGTATGACGAGGTGGTCGGCGCGGATAAGCTCAACCGCCCCTGCCGCATCTACGCCCCGGTCGGCACGCACGAGACATTGCTCGCCTATCTCGTCCGCCGCCTGTTGGAGAACGGCGCCAACAGCTCGTTCGTGAACCGCATCGCCGATCCCGAAGTCTCCATCGCCGATCTCGTCGCCGATCCGGTCGCGATCGTCCGCGCCGCCGACACGCCGGGGCAGAAGCACGCCGCGATCGCGCTCCCAGCCGACCTCTACCCCCGCCGCCGCAATTCGGACGGCCTCGACCTCACCGACGAACGCACGCTCGCCGCATTGGCCGCGACGATGCAGGCCGGCGCCCACAGCAACTGGCACGCCGCCCCCAATGATGGTCAGGGCACCCCCCGCCCCGTGCTGAACCCCGCCGACCACCGCGACACCGTCGGCACCGTCGTCGAGGCAAGCCCCGAGCAGGCATCGGCCGCCGCGCGCACCGCAGCCGCCGCCGCCCAGTCATGGGCCGCCACCTCCCCGGCCGACCGCGCCGCTATCCTCGATCGCGCCGCCGACACGATGCAGGCGCGCATGGCCGAGCTGATCGGCCTGACCGTGCGCGAGGCCGGCAAGTCCGTCCCCAACGCCATCGGCGAGGTGCGCGAGGCGATCGACTTCCTGCGCTATTATGCCGATCAGGCGCGGCGCGGCTTCGGCCCCGCGCACCAGCCGCTCGGCGCCGTCACCTGCATCAGCCCGTGGAATTTCCCGCTGGCGATCTTCACCGGGCAGGTCGCCGCCGCGCTCGTCGCAGGCAACGCCGTGCTGGCGAAGCCGGCCGAGGAAACCCCGCTGATCGCCGCGCAGGGCGTCGCGATCCTCCACGCGGCCGGCGTCCCCGCCGACGCGCTTCAGCTCGTCCCCGGTGACGGATCGATCGGCGCCGCCCTCGTCGCCGCGCCCGAGACGGCCGCAGTGATGTTCACCGGCTCGACCGAGGTCGCCCGCCTCATCCAGCGCGAACTCGCCACCCGCGTCTCTGCCGATGGCGCGCCGATCCCGCTCATCGCCGAGACGGGCGGCCAGAACGCCATGATCGTCGACAGCTCCGCGCTTGCCGAACAGGTGGTGGCGGACGTCATCGCCTCCGCCTTCGACAGCGCCGGCCAGCGTTGCTCGGCGCTGCGCATCCTGTGCCTGCAGGAGGAGGTCGCCGACCGGATCCTCACCATGCTGCGCGGCGCGCTGCAGGAGCTGCGCATCGGCCGTACCGATCGGCTGGCAGTCGACATCGGCCCGGTCATCACCGCCGAGGCGCAAGGCAACATCACCCGTCACATCGCCGCGATGCGCGACCGCGGCCACAAGGTCGATTCGCTCCCGCTCGGCGAGGCGACCACGCACGGCACCTTCGTCGCCCCGACGATCATCGAGCTACCCGATATTGCCGAGCTTCAGCGCGAGGTATTCGGCCCGGTTCTCCACGTCATCCGCTACAAGCGCAGCGGGCTCGACGCGCTGATCGACC
>NZ_LAZX01000035.1 GCF_000980895.1 Sphingomonas sp. Ag1
CTGCTGGCCGCCCGACAGCTGCGACGGATAGGCCGCCGCGCGTTCGGCCATGCCGACCCGGTCGAGCAGCGCCAGCGCGCGCTCGCGCACCTCCGCCACCGGCTCACGCAGGACCTGCACCGGCCCTTCCATGACATTTTCCAGCACCGTGCGGTGCGGGAACAGGTTGAACCGCTGAAACACCATAGAAAGCTGGCGGCGGATCTGCGGCAGGGTGCGGTCGGACAGGAGCAGGCCGTTCACCGTTATGGTGCCGCCGTCGTGCCGTTCCAGCCCGTTGATGGTGCGCAGGATGGTCGACTTGCCCGAGCCGGACGGCCCGATCAGGCACGCCACCTCGCCCGCCGCGATCGCGAAATCGACGCCGCGCAGGATCGGGCGGTCGCCGAACGACTTGGTGACCCCGGATAGCGTGATCATCGCCATGCAGCCTTTTTCTCGAGCGCGCGCACAGCCATCGCGAGCGGAATGCTCGCCGCGAGGTAGAGGAGCGCGATCAGGACATAGACGGTCCCGTTCTTGAAAGTCGCGATGGCAAGCAACTGGCCCGACCGGGTCAGCTCCGCGACCGTGATGGTGGAAGCGATCGAGGAATCCTTGAGCAGCATCACCGTCGTGTTACCGAATGATGGCAGGGCGGTGCGCAGCCCCAGCGGCATGACAATGCGGCGCATGATGAGGCCGCGCCCCATGCCAAGCGACGTGCCCGCCTCGATCAGCTGCGGATCCACCGCCTCGAACCCGCCGCGCAGGTTTTCCGCCTGATAGACCGAATAAGCGATCCCCAGCCCGATCACGCCGGCCCAGAAGGGCGAGAAATCGATGCCCCATTCCGGCAGCACGAAATAGACGAAGAACAATTGCACGATGATCGGAATACCGCGCACCGTGTTGACGATCACGGCGTTGGCCGCGCGGAGCGAGGCGTGGCGGGACATGCCCATCAGCGCCCAGACCATGCCCAGCGCGAAGCTGACCGCCAGCGCGCACAGCGTCAGCAGGACGGTCGTCCACAGCCCGCGCGCCAGCACGGGAAGGAACGAGATGGCATCTGTCAGAAACTCGTTCATGCCGCGCTCGAAAGCCCCCATTTGCTGTTGATGGCCGGTATCCGCGTATCGACCAGCCGCGCGATCGCATCGTTCAGTGCCGGCAGGCGCGGATCGTCGCGCCGCATCACCAGGCACAGTTCCTCCCGCGCGGGCGCACGAAATTCCTCGATGAGCCGGACGTTTCGCCGGCTGCCGACGCGCAATTGGTACCGGACGATCGGTTCGTCGCCATAGCCGACGTCGATCCGGCCGTTTTCGAGATCGCGCAGGATGTCGGCGAGCGATTCATAGGTCGCAACGTTGCTGGCGCCCGCCGCCTCGAGCTGATCGACGAAGCGCGACCCGACCTGGGCGCCGGTGCGCAAGGTGCCGATCTGATCCAGCGAGCGCAGCGAACGGCGATCGTCGCCGCGAACGATCAGCGCGCCGGTGTAGCGATAGACCGGCTGGCTGAACGCCACGATCCGCTCACGCTCCGGGGTGCGCAGCAGCGCGGCGGCGATCACGTCGATCTTGCGTGCGACCAGCGAGGGGATCAGCGCCGAAAAGGGCGTGATCGCGGTTTCCACCCCCAGCCCCGCCGCCTTTACCACCGCGGTCGCGGTGTCGACCATCGACCCCGTCAGCTCATTGCTCCACGGGTCGACAAAGCTGAACGGCACCCCGGTCGGCGACGATCCCACCACCAATGTGGAGGGGTCGCGATCGCGAACGCGGCAGCCCGCCAGAACCATCGCCGCGGCAGGCACGGCAAGCAGATCCCGGCGACGCAGGCCGAGCGGCTCATTCATTACATGCGATCTCCGCCGCGAGCAGCTTGATCGAGACGTAATCGTCGACGCCGAACACCGACCCTTCGCGGCCGAAGCCGGATTCCTTGACCCCGCCGAACGGCGCCACCTCGGTCGAGATGATCCCGGTGTTGAGGCCAACCATGCCATATTCCAGCCGCTCGCCGACGCGCGTCGCGCGCGCGCCATCGGCGGTGTAGAGATAGGCGGCGAGGCCGGCGGGCGTATCATTGGCCATTCGGATCGCATCAGCTTCCCGCGCAAAGCGGGTCAAGCCTGCGAGCGGCCCGAACGTCTCCTCGCGCGTCAGCAGCGCGTCGGCCGGAACGTCGCCCAGCAGCGTCGCGGGAATGAAGTTTCCATTGCCCTCGCCGGTAGCGACCTGCCCCTCGGCAACCACGCGCGCGCCGCGGGCCAGCGCGTCATCGCGATGCCGCGCGACCTTCTCGACCGCCGCCTGGTTGATCAGCGGCCCCTGGTCGGTGACGCCGGCCAGGCCGTCGCCGGCGCGAAGCGCGGATACGCGGCGCGCCAGCGCCTCGGCAAAGGCGTCGTAAATGCCGTCCTGTACCAGGAAGCGGTTCGCGCAGACGCAGGTCTGGCCGGTGTTGCGGAATTTGGACGCCATCGCGCCGTCGGCCGCGGCCTCCACATCGGCATCGTCGAACACGATGAAGGGCGCATTGCCGCCGAGTTCCAGCGACACGCGCTTCACCGTCTCCATGCAGCGCGCGGCCAGCATCTTGCCCACCGCGGTCGAGCCGGTGAAGCTGAACTTGCGGACGCGGGGATCGCGGGTGAGGACGTCGCCGATCGCTTCGGCGTCGCCCGCCACCACGTTGAAGACACCGGCCGGCACGCCCGCTTCCTCCGCCAGCGCGGCGAGCGCCAGCGCGGAGAGCGGGGTCAGCTCCGACGGCTTCAGCACCACGGCACAACCGACGGCGAGCGCGGGCGCGACCTTGCGCGTGATCATCGCGGCGGGGAAATTCCACGGCGTGATCGCCGCCACCACGCCGACCGGCTGGC
>NZ_LAZX01000022.1 GCF_000980895.1 Sphingomonas sp. Ag1
GCCGTAGCACATTGGGAAGCGCCGGTTCGGGAGCCGCTATGGCCCTGATGGAGACAAGGCCGCGTAGCGGCCGCAGGGTTCATCAGGGCAAGCCATGGCCGGCCAGCGGGTGTCTAAAGTGAAGTTGTCGAGACAACACTTTGGAGGCCGACCGACCATGACCAAGCTCCCCCCTACGCCTGCTGGCGCCGTGCTGGTAGCCATCGACATGTCCAAGAACCGGCAGGAAGTCCTGATCGAGCGACCGGAAGGCGGCCGGCGCCGGCGGCTGTCCGTCATGGCAACCAAGAAGGACTATGACGACTTCGCCGAACAGCTCGCTGCCATCGGCCGTCCCATCGTCGTCGGGTTCGAGGCGACCGGAAATTACCATCGCACGCTGGCGCACAGACTGCTGACCGCGGGGTTCGAGCTACGCCTCATCTCGTCAGTCGCGCTCGCCCGCACGCGCGAGGCGCTGCACAACGGCTGGGACAAAAACGATTCCAAGGACGCCCAGGTCATCCTGCACATGCTGCGGATCGGGGCGACGCAGCGTTATGTCGATCCGCTGGCGGCCGGGATCAACGACCTGCAGGAACTGTCGAAGACCCACGAAACGATCTCCAAGGCCAAGACGCAAACCTGGCATCGGATCCTCACCCACTATTTGCCGCTCTACTTCCCTGAGATCGCCCGCTTCGCCGGCAACAGCAGATCCGACTGGTTTTTTGCGCTCATCGAGCGGTTCCCCACTCCTGCCAGCATCACCGCGCTCGACGCCGAGACATTCTCGGCCGTGGCCTGGCCTCTCATCGGCCGCAAGGTTTCCAAAGCGCGTCTTATCAATGACATATACGAAACGGCCTGCGCTTCGGTGGCTCTGCCAGTCCCGGAGGATTCGGCAGCAATCACCATGTTCCGTATGGTCATTGCGCAGGGGCGCAGTCTCATCCAGCAGCGTGACGAGATAGAGCGGCTTGCCCATGCCAGGCTGGCCGAGCATGTCGATTACCAGCTGCTGCGCAAGATTCCCGGCATCGGCCCGATCAACGCTCTGACCATCCTGGCGGAAGCCGGCGATCTGCGCCGGTTCAATCATCATCGCCAATTTCTGAAATTCTGCGGCCTCGATCTCGCGACGTGTCAGTCAGGCACGTTCCGTGGCCGGACAAAGCTGTCCAAGTACGGCAACGCACGATTGCGCCGGACTTTCTGGATGGCTGCTCAAGTTGCCGCGCGTCAGCGCGACAATAGCTTCCGCGATAAGCTCGGACGATATGTCGCCGGGCACGCGGACGATGCCGACCGTCGCCGCAAGGCGATGACGGCGCTCACCGCCAAGATGGCGCGCGTGGCTCACGCCGTCATCAAGACGGGGACAGAGTACCGGCCGTTCCTCGAACGGTCGGATGCCAGGTGGAAGGACCCCTCTCTGATGTGCCGTGAGGGCGCGAGAGCGACCCTGTAGATAATGTTCGGGCCTTCCACCTGGGTGCGTATCTCGTCTTAAGGATGGTGAGGACCACGGCCGCCTCGGCACCGCTGGATCCTGTGTTTGCTATGGCAGGGAGCGATCCCGTTGACGGTGGGAGCCATCTGGCTCAGAATGCATGCCGCGCCGATGGTTGTCGGCGCATGGATATCTGCTGGCTGAAACCCGCCGCTGCTTCCCAACATAGGACGTTGTCG
>NZ_LAZX01000087.1 GCF_000980895.1 Sphingomonas sp. Ag1
AGGCGCTGCTCGCCCGCCAGCGCGCGGAACTGGGGGAGCGGCAGCAGCCGGTCGCCCGGCTCGTCGCCGCGCTTGCCTCGCTCGCCCGCCGTCCCGCGGCGGCGGCGATCGTCCAGCCCGGCTCGGTCAGCGATCTGGTCCATGTCCGCGCGGTCCTGGGCAGCACCTTGCCCGCGGTGCGCCGCGACACGGCCGCGCTGCGCACCGATCTTGCCGAAACGCGAAAGCTGCGCGCCGACGCGACGCTCGCCACTGCCGCGCTCGACCAGAGCCGCACCGCGCTGCTCGGGGAACGGCAGCAACTCGCCGCGCTGCGCGCGAGCCACGCGGCGGCTGCGTTGCAATATAATCGCGACGCCTTGATCCAGTCCGATCGCGCCATCGCGATGGGGGAGGAGGCGCGCGACATCATCGATCGCATGGCTGCGATCGGCGAGACGCGCGCCACGCTCGGCACGCTCGCCGCCTTACCCCCGCCACCAGCTGCACCCGCCGCAAGCCCGTCACCACCGGCCCGCACCGCCGCCTATCGCCTGCCGGTCGCCGGCACGCTGGTGACCGGGCTTGGCGAGGTCTCCGAAAATGGCGTGCGCGCCCGCGGGCTGACGCTGGCGGTGCCGCGCGGCGCGGCGGTGGTCGCGCCGGCGGCCGGACAGGTGGTCTTTGCCCGCCCGTTCCGCCGCTTCGGCACGATCGTGGTGATCGATCACGGCGCCGGCTGGAACACGCTGGTCACCGGGCTGGGCACTGCCGGCGTGAAGCGCGGCAGCAATGTCGCGGCGGGGCAGGCGATCGGCCGCGCGCCGCGCACCGCGCCGACGCCGCAGATCACTGTGGAGCTGCGGCGACGCGGCCAGCCGGTCGACATCACGGCGCTGCTCGATTGATCGTTGAAATCGCCCGACATCCCCGCGTGATGCCGCGCGATGCTCAGCCTCCATTAAGCTGCCGGCGTGCTTTGCTCGCCGGCGTGAAAGCCGCTAAAGCCTGTCGATCCGGTACGCCCTAGGACGCACACCTATGAAGTTCCCGCTGCTTTCCGCCACTGCCCTGGTCGCGACGCTGGCGCTCGCACCCGTGACCACGGGGGCGATGGCGGCGGTGGATGCCAGTGCCTATCGCGAGATGGAACGCTTCATGGACGTGTATAATCGCGTCAAGGCGGACTATGTCGACAAGGTCACCGATGCGCAGCTGATCAAGGGCGCGATCGACGGCATGCTCGCCTCGCTTGATCCGCATTCGGGCTATGTCGACGCGGCCGATTACGAAAATCTGCGCATCGCGACCGAGGGGAATTACGGCGGCCTCGGCCTCACCGTCTCGCTGGAGGATGGCGCGGTGAAGGTCATCGCCCCGCAGGAGGATTCGCCCGCGTGGCGCGCCGGGATCAAGGCCGGCGACTATATCACCCACATTGATGGCAAGCTGATCTACGGCGGCTCGCTCGATGAGGCGGTGGCCCAGATGCGTGGCAAGCCGGGTTCGAAGCTGGCGATCACCATCGTCCGCCCCGGCCGCGACAAGCCGATGGAGCTGACGCTGACGCGCGAGCTGATCGTCCAGCGCCCGGTCAAATGGGAAGTGAAGGGCGATGTCGGCTATCTCAACATCAACACCTTCTCCGAAACCACTGGCGCGGATACGCGCGCCGCGATGGTCGCGATCGAAAAGGCGCTCGGCCGTCGTCCGCTCGGCTATGTCGTCGATCTTCGCTCCAACGGCGGCGGGCTGCTGACCCAGGCGATCGAGGTCGCCGACGTCTTCCTCGAGGGCGGCGAGGTCGTGTCGCAGCGCGGCCGTGAGAAGGGCGATATCGAGCGTTATTACGCCAAGCCCGGCGACATGGCGCACGGCCTGCCGATCATCGTGCTCACCGACAGCGGTACCGCCTCGGCGTCCGAGATCGTCGCCGGCGCGATCCAGGATCATCACCGCGGCCTCGTCATGGGCGAACGTACCTTCGGCAAGGGCTCGGTGCAGACGCTGCTTCAGATCGGGCCGACGACGGCGCTGCGCCTCACCACCGCGCGTTATTACACCCCGTCGGGCCGCTCGGTGCAGGAAGGGGGTATCGAACCCGATATCGCCGTGCCGCAGATCAGCGACCCCGATTACAAGTCGCGCCCGGTATTCCGCGAGGCGGATCTTCGCCGCCACCTCATCAATGAGGTGAAGGCCGACGACAAGATCCTCGAGGAAGATACGAAGGACGATCCGCGCTTCTCGGCGACGCCGGACGAACTGAAGAAGCAGGGCGTGGAGGACTTCCAGCTCTGGTACGCGCTGAAGACGATCGCGCGGCTCGGCGGCCCGCCGCAGGTCGCCGCCGTCACGGCATCGATGAAGAAGGATGTTGCGGCGAAGTGACCCAGTCGCAGACACGCGCGCGTCTGATCGCGCTGCTTTTGCCATTGTTGCTGCTGGCGGGTGCCTGGGGATCGCAACTGATCGGCGGGCTGGCCCCGTGCGAGATGTGTCACTGGCAACGCTGGCCGCATTATGCCGCAGTCGTCTGCGCGGCGTTCGCGTTCATCGTGCCGGGTCGCTCCAGCAAGGTGACGATGACGGCGGTGGCCGCGCTGCTGATCGCGCTCTCCGGCCTCATCGGCGTGTTCCACGCCGGCGTCGAATATCATTGGTGGCCCGGCATCACCGCCTGCTCGACGATGGCCGGGGGGGAGGGCGTGTCGACTGACGAGATGCTCCGCCGGATCCTCGCTGCGCCGGTCGTGCGGTGCGACGCGGCACAATGGACGTTGTTCGGCGTTTCCCTGGCTGGGTACAATGCCATCCTGTCGCTCGGTGGAGCCGCAGTGATCGGCGTCTTGATTGGAAAGGCACGATGAACTGGAAACCCGGTGATCGCCGGCGCGATACCAAGGCGATGATCCGCGTCGATCAGGCCGGTGAATTCGGCGCGACGCGCATTTACGCCGGGCAGCTCGCCATCATGGGCCACCGCTCGCCCGCCGCGCGCGAGATCGCGGGCATGGCGCTGCAGGAGGAACGCCACCGGCAGTTCTTCGACCGGCTGATCGCCGCGCGCGGCGTGCGGCCCACCTTGTTCCAGCCGTTCTGGGATGTCGCCGGCTTTGCGCTGGGCGCGGTCACGGCCGCGATCGGGCCGGAGGCCGCGATGGCCTGCACCGCAGCGGTCGAGACGGAAATCGACAAACATTATGCCGAGCAGCGGGTTGAGCTTGGCACGGACGATCCCGAACTCAGCGACGCGATCGCCGAATTCCAGGCGGAGGAGCTGGAACATCGCGACAAGGCGCTGGCCAGCGGCGCGGAGGATGCGCCGGCCTATCCGCTGCTGTCGGCGGTGATCCGCCTCGGCTGCCGCGCGGCGATCGCCACCGCCAAGCGGATCTGAAGGAGAGTTGGAGCGATGCGATTGATCGGAACGTCGGTGCTGGCCCTGCTGATCGCCAGCCCGCTGGCGGCCCAGACGGTACAGACGGCGCCGGTCGATGGCGCGCCCGCGTCGCCGCCCAAGGTCGTGATCGTACCCCCGCCGTCGAAGCCGGTGGCACTGCCCGGCGCGCCGCGCGCCAGCCGCCAGACCGTCTCGACCGAAACCGCGCGTGGCGCCCCGGTCAATGGCGTGCTCGTTCTCTACGGCAACGAACGCTGCCCGACGAACAGCAATGGCGAGGAAATCGTCGTCTGCCAGCGCCGCAGCGCGCAGGAGCAATTCCGCATCCCGCAGGAAGTGCGCACGCTCGAGGTGACGCCGGAGAACGAAAGCTGGGCGGCGCGTGAAAAGGGCAACCAGGACGTCGGCGCGGTCGGGGTCGGCTCGTGCAGCACGGTCGGCGCGGGCGGCGCGACGGGCTGTTTCGTCCAGAATGCCCGCCGGTCGAAGCGCGAGGCCCAGGCCCGCGAACAGGGCGCCAATCCGAACCTCGATCCCTTCTGATCGCATCTGGCCGGGGTGCGGCCGAATGCGGCCGATTGTCTCCAAAGGCGTCACGCAAACAGGCCGCCGGCACGACGATGGCGGCCGCTCATCACCCGGCATTCCGGCCGGATCAGGATAGGAGAGGCCCCTTGCGCGTCGCATTCCTGCTGTTCCCCAACGTCACCCAACTCGACCTCACCGGTCCCGCCCAGGTGCTCTCTCGACTCGGCGGCGATGCCCGTCTCGACCTCGTCTGGAAGACGCTGGACCCGGTCACCACCGACGCCGGTTTCTCGATCCTCCCGACCGCCACCTTCGCCGACGTCCCGACCGCGGACATCCTCTGCATACCCGGCGGGATCGGCGTCAATCAGGTCATCGCGGATGACGCCGCAATGGCGTGGGTCGAACAAATTGGCGCGTCTGCGCAATGGGTTACCAGCGTCTGCACCGGATCGATGATCCTCGGCGCGGCCGGTCTGCTCCGCGGCTATCGTGCCACCTCGCACTGGGCCTGGCGCGACCAGCTCGCCCTGTTCGGCGCCACCCCCGTCGCCGAACGCGTCGTCGTCGACCGCAACCGGGCGACCGGCGGCGGCGTCACTGCCGGCATCGATTTCGCTCTGACACTGACCGCCCTGCTGCGCGGCGAAGACCATGCCCGCGGCGTCCAGCTCGGCCTCGAATACAACCCCGCACCCCCCTTCGACGCCGGCACCCCGGCCAAGGCCGGCGAAGCGCTGGTCAGCGCCTTCGAAGCGCGCATGGAAAGGGCCGCGCCTGGCCGCCATGAAGAACTGCGCGATCTCGCCGCGACGCGCGGTTTTCGCTCGTGATCGCAACCGGATAGCCGAGAGCGTCACACGGGCATCAGGCTGGCCGCGATCGCGGAACGAGCGGGAAATCACTCGAAAGCAGCACATGTAATGGCCACTCCCCGGACGGAGAGAAGCCCGATGAGGAGCGACGCCGCGCCTCTGCCAACCGCTATCACCTGGATTGCGCTCCCTTCATTGCCGCTGCATGGCTCCGGCACAACAGCGAGGACACAGATGGACACTGGCACGGAGCAAGGGAGGGAAGGCCCCCAAGGCGCGCCGATGTCTTCGATCGTTGCCAAGCCACTCGTGGTACTGGGCGTGCTTTGCGTCGTGCCGCTCGCTGTCAGCGTCGCCACCGCCGGACGCTTGATGCGCGGCCAGTGGCGCGGTCTTGGCCGCGATGCCGTCGCCGTGGCGCGTGCCACGACCGCGGCTACCCGCGCGACGCTCGGCGCACTTGCGGACCGCCGCTGAAGCCTTGCTCCACTGATTTTCCACTCACCCCGCGTCGTTCCCGCGACCACCCGGTGAGCAACATGTCCAGATGCGCCTGCAGAGGGGCTGTATCGGTGGTTGCCATCCTGGCAGGGCGCGCGCGAACGCGGGACAGGGCAGTGGCCAGATCCTGCTCAGCATCCACCACTTCGATCAACCCGCGCGCGGCAAAGGCGGTGCAAATTTCCAGCTGGTGATCATCATAATGCTCGCCCAGCTCGAACAGACGCGGGACGGCAATGACACGGCACCCTTGTTGAAGAGCGGTGATCAGCGAACCGGTGCCGCCGTGGCAGATCACGATATCCGCGCGCTGGAGGATGCCTTGCACCGCGGGGAAGGGAATGGCCTCATGCACCTCCTCGATCGCGTCAGGTCGGGCGCTGCTATCGCCCACCTGCAGGATCACATGCTCTGGCAACAGCCCGTCCCTCTTCGCCGCCGCGACGAGGGTCACCAGCCGATCGAACGGCAAGGTCGCGCCGACCGTCGCGAACACGATCCGCTCCTTCGCGGGGCGCTCGTCATCGATCAGGCGCAGGGGGTCGAAGACCACCTGCGCGCCCCAGCCCTCCGCCGATGCGTGTGACTGGGCAATGCGCACATGCGCGAGTGGTCCCGCGATCCGCGCGAAGACGGATGGCGCGGTGAACCGGGCGAAACTGTCGATCAGGATGATGCGCGCGCCCGCCATGCGCGCAAACAGCAGCATGAAGAACATGGACCCCGCGCCCGTGGTGAGCACGGCCTCGGGCCGTTCGCGCAGGACGATCCGCAGCGATTGGCAGAGGTTGCGCACCGCGGCCGCGATCATGCGGAACGGGGCGCCGAGCCGCGCCTGACCAAGCGCGCAATGCGCAACGTACATCGTCCGATGTTGCGCGCCGATGGAGCGCCCTAGTGCGAGATCCTCGGTCACGAAGAAGAAGTCGTGCGCGTGCCAGACGGGCTCCAGATCCAGGATTTGCCGCACATGTCCGCCGCCGGAGGCGCACAGCGCCAGCTTCAGTGGCCGCGGCTCGGCGTCCGTGCCCGTGCCAGCCCGACCTCCCTTGCTGACAGGGGCGGCCGAGAGATCGGCGTCCAAGGCGGTGCGAAGCTGAAGCACGAGCGTAGTTCCCGGACTGCGCGGCCACGCCGGTCAGGGCGGCAGCGGCTGGTTCATGCCGCGTCATACCGCCCACCGCCGCTTCACTGCGCGGAGACCCGTCCGAAATGGCACCGTTAGTCTGCGCGCCGCGGGGTACGGCTGGTTACCATAGGGCGGCAAGGATGGCCGTGGCTGTCCCTTGGATCATTAATGAGCACCATTTCGGACGGGTGCGCGCGATGAGGAGGCGTACGGCCACGATGCTCCGGTCAGGTGGGCTGCTTAGTGATCCGCGCCTTTCGTCGCTCGCGCCCGTGCTTCGCCGCGCGCTGATTGGCATCGTGCTGAGCAGCGCGGTCCTGAACGTGCTGCTGCTCGCCGGCTCGATCTACATGATGCTGGTCTACGATTTCGTGCTGCCGGGACGCAGCCTTCCCACCCTGTTTGGCCTGCTGATGATGGTCATCGCGGCCTATGTGTTCCAAGGGATGCTGGACGCCCTGCGCGGGCATGTGCTGGTGCATCTCGCCAGCAATGTCGACGCGGCGCTGGAGTTGAAGGCGCATGATCTGGCGGTCACGCTTGCGCGCCTCAATCCGGCGCGGGACTCAGGTCAGCCGGTGCGCGACGTCGATCAGGTTCGCCAGTTCCTCGGCGGGAACGGGCCGACCGCGCTGGTCGATCTTCCATGGGTGTTCTTCTTCGTTGGCATCCTGTTCCTTCTGCATCCCTGGCTCGGCGCCACCGTGCTGGCGGGCGCTATCGTGCTCATCGCGCTCACCGTGGCGACGGAGTGGATCAGCAATTCGGCCACCGCGCAGTTGGTGCGGCTGAACCGCGATCGCCAACAGGCCATTGAGACGAGCCAGCGACACGCGGAGACGCTCTACGCCATGGGTATGGAGGGCCAGATGGGCACCCGCTGGCGTGCCGCCAACGGGGCCTATCGGCAGGCGCAGGTGCGGCTTGGCGGCAAGAGCAGCGTCCTCGTCACGTCGGGACGGATCTTCCGCATCTTCCTCCAGTCGGTGGTGCTGACCGTTGGCGCGTTGCTGGTGCTCAGCGGAAAGGCGAGCGGCGGCGTGATCTTCGCCAGCTCGATCCTGTCCGCCCGCGCGCTCGCCCCGATCGAACTCGCTATCGCCAATTGGCGCGGGTTTGTCGGCGCACGGCAAAGCTGGCAGCGGCTGGGCGACGTGATGGCATTTGGCGGGGAGGCACGCGCCGTACAGCCGCTGCCGCCCCCGCGCAGCACCATGTCCGTCGAGGCGCTGACCTTGGTTCCTCCCGGCGCGAGCGAGCCTACCGTGCGCCACGTCTCCTTCGTCGCCTATGCGGGGGAGGCGATCGCGATCATGGGGGCGAGCGGGGCGGGGAAGTCCACCTTGCTTCGCGGCATCGCTGGCACCTTGCCCCCCCTCGCTGGAGAGGTGCGGCTGGATGGCGCAACCATGACACAATGGCCGCGCGATCTGCTGGGACGGGAGATCGGATTTCTGCCGCAGAACGTGGAATTGCTTCCGGGCACCGTGGCGCAGAACATCGCCCGCTTCGACCCCGCAGCATCCGTGGATACGATCATTGCCGCTGCTCAGCAGGCCGGTGTCGACGAAATGATCCAGCAGCTGCCTGACGGTTATAATACCGACGTGGGAACCGACGGGCGCCGGCTGTCGGGTGGCCAGCGGCAGCGAATTGCCTTGGCGCGCGCTCTCCATGGAGATCCGTTCCTGATCCTGCTGGATGAGCCGAACGCCAATCTCGACCCGGTCGGAGAGGCCGCGCTTGTCGAGGCAGTGGCAGCGGCCACGGCCCGGGGCGCGGTTGTGATTGTGGTAGCGCACCGTCCCTCGATCCTGGCGGCGATCGATCACGTCCTGCTCATGAAGGAGGGGCGCGCCGTGGCATATGGTCCAAAACGGATTAATCTATCGCAAGTTTCTATGGACGCGCAAAGTGCTTGATGTGAAAAATGTCACTGTCCGTACTGGGAAGGGGCAAGGGCGGTGACGCACTATCCCTCCATTCCTGCGCCATCTCAACTATCAGCACCCTGTCCGTCGTGCTGAAAAAGGCGCGCCAATGATCGGAGTCGTTCCGAATATTGGGGGCAACACACGCCCAATGGCTTCTTTGCTAGGAGGGTACGATGGCAGACTATGTTTCGGGAACAGAAAACAGGGATGATATTTCTGCTACGCGCAATGACACGACTCTTGCCGGCAAGGGCGGGGACGACGTGCTGCGCGGCGGCCGAGGCGACGACATTCTGGTCGGCGGCGCGGGCAATGACCAACTGTACGGCGGCGCTGGTGCCGATCAGTTCCGCTTCTTCGGTAACCAGGTCGGTGGCGCGTCCGATGTGGACTCGATCTATGATCTGAACTTCGCGCAGGGCGACAAGCTGGTATTCGGTGAATACAATGGCTTGTTCGACACCGACGCGCCGGGCCTGAACGGCTTTGCCAACGGGGACTCGGCGATCATCACCAGCTTCGAGGGGCTGGCAGCAGCCTATGAAGCGTCGGGCGGCCGTATCACGTACAGCGGCAACGCGGCCTATGACCTGCTGATCATCAACTTCGAAACCGGCAACGGTTCGACCCAGACGCTGCGTATCAGCAATGGCTATGCGGCGTTCACCCAAGAGCTGTCGAGCTGATCAGGCTCGTCGTGCCGCAAGAGACAGGGGCGTCGCGCATGCGCGGCGTCCCTTCCCTGCGTGAATTCACCTCGCGATCGCGCGGTGCAGGCTCAACGCCCGAGCACCGGCGCTCTCTGGAAGGGCAGGGCGCATGATACGGCTGACGGCAGCCGACACGATCAGCAATCGGTCTGCTCACGAGCGTGTGGCGCTGGCTAAACGCAGGGCGATACCGGGTATTGCGATCCTTGGGCTCGCCTTGTCATTGCTGCCGGTCGGCTATGCTCTGTATCTGATGCTGCTGATCGACATCGCTCTTCCCGGGCGGAGCGGCAGCACGATTGTGGGCCTGCTCACCCTCGCGGCCGCCCTTGTCGTTCTCCACACGGTTCTTCTCGCCACGCGTCATCGGCTGTTCGCTCATCTTGCTGCCGCTTATGATCAGGCGGGCGGAATGACGGAGCGCCTCGATCCGATACGTAAAGCCCTGGTTGGGCCAGCGCTACCAGCGCTGATCGATACCGCGTGCATACCCGTGGCGCTGATCGTTCTGGCGCTTGTCGGCGGGCCCGTCGCGCTGGTGCCGCTCGCTGGCGCGATCGTGATCCTCCTCGTCCTCGCACCATCCGCTGGAAAGCTGGCGCGCGACCGCGATGCGGCGCGATCGGCCTACAGGCTGCGCGACGTGGAGGCGGCGCTGGGCCAGCCACGCCGCGCCCTTCTCGCCTTGCTTGGGTCGGGGCAGCACGCCAGCGCAACCGATGCTCGCCATCGGCGTCAGGTTTCGTCGGCGGAGCAGCTTGCCAGCTGGCACGAGGGGCATGCCGTGCGACTGGTCGGTCTCACCGCTACGCTGTTCCTGGCGGCGACGGCCGCAGCCGCCACTTGGCTGATGGCCTCCGATGCGGCGAGCCACGGCGCCTTCGCGGCAACCATGTTGCTGGCGACGCTGATCTTCTGGACGCTGCATCGTCTGGCGACTCATCTGGCAGTGCTGAGCGCCGCCAGGCAGGCGTGGCGCGCCTTCGAGGAGAGCGTCAACACAATCGAGGCACCCCGCACCCTCGTTCCCCTCCCGCCGCCCGTGCGCCGCCTTGAGGTGAGCAACGCTGCCCTGCCCGTACATGGTACGCGGCGGATGATGTTGCAGGAGGTCAGTTTCGCCGCGCAGGCGGGGGACGTGGTGGCCGTCATCGGCCCGGCGAATTGCGGCAAGTCCGTGCTGCTGAGGATGCTGGCAGGGCAGGTGCGTGCGGTTGCCGGCACCGTAAGGCTCGATGGCGCCACGCTGGACCAATGGGATGACGACGCTCGTTCGGCCCACATCGGCTATCTGCCCACCGTGCCCGAGCTGATGCCCGGGACAGTGGCGGCCAATATCGCCCGATTTGATCCCGCGGCCGACCCCGCTTTGGTCACGCGCGCCGCGTTGGCAGCTGGCGCTCATGATGCGATCGTCCGCTTGCCGAATGGCTACGATACGGAGCTTGCGCAGCACGATGCGCCCGCGCCGGCGCTGTCGGTGCAACATCGCATCGCGCTCGCACGCGCGCTGTACGGGGACCCGTTCCTCCTCCTGCTCGACAACCCCAGCGCCTTCCAGGATGGGGAGGGCAATGCTGCGCTACGCCGCTGTCTCGCTGGCGTGCAGGAACGCGGCGGGATCGCAATCGCGGTCGGGGATTCGGCCGCCATCATCGACAGCGCCAATCTGGTGCTCGTCCTTCGCAAGGGCGGCATGGCTGATTTCGGCACCAAGGAAGATGTCCGTGCCCGCATGGCCGAGCGTCAGCGGCGGGATGCCGAACGCCTTGCCCAGACGTCCGTATATGCCGAGCCACGGGTGGCTGATCCCGTCGTTGGCGACCGAGAGTGACCATGTCCAACCTAACGTTCAACCTTGCCGGTCCCCCGCTACATCTGGACGACCCGCAGCGCGCGCTCGACCGCAGCGTGCGTCACGCGATGATCCTGGCGGCGCTGCTGGTGGTTGTCGTCGCGCTCATGGCCTCGGTGATCCGGGTAACCGGGGCGGTGATGGGCAACGGCAAGCTGTCGGTCGAATCCAGCGTCAAGCAGGTAGCGCATCCATCCGGCGGGGTGGTGGCCCAGCTGTATGTCCGCGAGGGCGACCGCGTTCGCAAGGGCCGGCCGATCATGCGCTTCGACAATCGCGTCAGCGGCGACAGCGCAGCGTCGCTTGGCCAGTCGCTGGAGCAATTGCTCGCCTCGCAGGCCCGGCTGATCGCGGAGCGCGACGGTGAAGCGTCCATCCGCTTTCCGCCGGCTCTCGCCACGGCGAATACACCGACCGCGCTCGCAGCCAAGGATGAGGCTGGTCGCCAGTTCGCCGCGCGTCGCTCGCTTCGCCTGACGGAGCAGGAGGCAATCCGGGAGCGGATCGTCCAAGCGCAACAGGACGTCGCAGCGACAAGCGCCCAGTTGCAGGGCGCGGAGAACCAGCGCACCTTTCTCACCCCGGAGCTGGAGGCGCTGCGCGGCCTGTACGCACGTCAGCTCGTGACGGTTGCACGGGTCAACCAGCTGGAGCGCACCGCCGCCGAGCTGAACGGAACAATAGCCTCGCTGCGCGCGCGGATCGCCGAAAAGCGGGCGCGCATTGCCGAACTGCGGCAATCAGCCGTCGAGGCAGAGCGCAACGCCCGCGTACAGGCCGGCCAGGAGCTTGCCGTCGTCATGTCCCAGCTTGGCGACCAGCGCGTCCGCTCCATCGCCGCCAGCGATGCATCCGAGCGATCGTTGCTTCGCGCGCCTTATGACGGCGTGGTCAACAACCTGGCGTTCCAGACCGTGGGGGGCGTCGTGCCACCCGCCCAGACGATCATGGAGATCGTGCCCGATCGTGAGCCGTTGATTGTCGATGTGGCGGTCAGCCCGACGGACATCGACCAACTTCATATCGGCCAGCCCGCCGTTCTCCGTTTTGCCGCATTCAGCGCCCAGACGACGCCCGAGCTGACGGGCGAGTTGTTCTACATCGGCGCGGATCGAAAGAGTGATGAGCGCACCGGCGCGACCTTCTATGAAGCCCGGCTGCGGGTGCCGGAGTCGGAGGTGCAGAAGCTCGGCAATCTGAAGCTGAAGGTCGGCATGCCGGTGGAGGCCTATATGCAGACTGGACGACGCTCGCTGATGTCCTACTTGCTCAAACCGCTGGTGGATCAATTCAACCGCGCGTTCCGGCAGTAATCCCCGCGCCTCAATAGAATTCGCGCAGCGTCAGCATCCGCTCGCGTCCATCGCACAGGCCCAAGGCGACTGTGCGTCCCGGCTTGCCCGCGGACCAGGTCGCGAGCGGCAGGGTGCCATAGTTGCGCGGGACAGGCTGCCCGTCGATGCGGCAAATCATGTCGCCCTCCTGCCATCCGGATTCCGCCGCCGGGCTCCCGCGCATGACGTGCAGCACACGTAGACGATCGCGGTCGATCCCGAACAGCAGCCCGCTGGTGGAGCGCAGTGGCGGCGAATCAGCCTTGCGGCCGGGCGACAGGATCATGCGGCCCGCGCCCGGGTCCAGCAGGACGCGATAGTTCTGCAGAAATCCCGTCCCGATCCGGCCGGCGGCGTCGATCGACTCTGAAAACCCGCGCGGCGGCTCGATACGCACCTCGACATTGCGCGCGACCAACTCGCCGATCCGCAGGCTCGGCACGATGCCGATCGTGCTGGTGACGGTGCCCGCCAGACCGAAGGAAATCGTCGTCGTCGTGCGCACATTGTCGATCGCAGCCGCCTGCCAGCCTGACGAGGTTACCGTTATCGATGATCCATCCCCCGTATCGACGATCATCGGCCGCAGGTGCGTGGCGCCCATCGTGGCCTGGCTGACATAGACCATCCGATCGCGCGAGATGGAGAGCGGCGCGGTCCGGCCGCGGAACGGCAGTCGTCCGCTTGGCAGCAGTCGGAAACGGCGCGCCTCGAAGTCCATGTCGAGCGCATAGCGCGCGGTGAGGTCACGTCCGACGAGAAGGTCGACCGGCTCGGTACTGCCGGTTGCCAGCGCCGGCAGCGTCGCCACGGCAAGGCCGCCACCCTGCCGCGTCAGCGCGCCAAAGCTCACGTCCCGGGTCGCCGCCCAGCCGATCGGCACCAAACCACCGATGGCGCTCGCACTGCCGCCGGCCATGACCTTGAGCGCGGCTGCGTCGGCAAAGCGGCGCGACAGAACCGAATAGCTGACGCCGGTGTCGAGGATTGCGGTCGCCGGACGCCCATCGATCGTGAGCGAGAAACGCAGCTGGTTCCCCGGCGTGAAATCGAACGGCACCCAGCGGCTTTCAGCATCGGGCGCCAGAACGAACACGCCCTGAGGCTGCGCCGCCGGGGACATTACCGGCGCGCCAGACTCGACCGAAGGGGAAAGCGGGAGGGATCCCGCGCCAATGGCCTGGGAGGCCGCCGTTGCGGCGATCGACAGGATCAGGGACACAGGCTGGCGTAGCGACCCCAAACGCGGGTGCCTATCCGGAAATTGCGCGACGGGTCTGATGGAAGAGCGGCCGCCCCGCCGGTCCGGCGGGGCGAACCTCCTCAGCCCTTGTTCGCCTGGCGCTTGGCCATGAAGGCAAGCCGTTCGAACAGCATCACATCCTGTTCGTTCTTCAGCAGCGCGCCGTGCAGTGGCGGGATCGCCTTGGTCGGGTCGCGGTTCTGCAGCACCTCGAGCGGCATGTCCTCGTGCAGCAGCAGCTTCAGCCAGTCGAGGAGCTCGCTGGTCGACGGCTTCTTCTTCAGGCCCGGAACGTCGCGGACGTCGTAGAAGATGTCGAGTGCCTTCGACACCAGCATCCGCTGGATGCCGGGGAAGTGTACGTCGATGATCGCCTGCATCGTCTCGCGATCAGGAAATTTGATATAATGGAAGAAGCAGCGGCGCAGGAATGCGTCGGGCAGTTCCTTCTCATTGTTGGACGTGATCACCACGATCGGGCGCTCGACCGCGCGTACGGTTTCCTTCGTCTCGTAGACATGGAATTCCATGCGATCGAGTTCTTGCAGAAGATCGTTCGGGAATTCGATGTCCGCCTTGTCGATCTCGTCGATCAGCAACACCGGAAGCTGGGGCGCGGTGAACGCTTCCCACAGCTTGCCCTTGCGGATGTAGTTGGAGATGTCGTGAACCCGCTCGTCGCCGAGCTGGCCATCACGCAGGCGCGCCACCGCGTCATATTCATACAGGCCCTGCTGCGCCTTGGTGGTGGATTTCACGTTCCACTCGATCAGGGGTGCGCCGGTCGCCTTCGCGATTTCATAGGCAAGGACGGTTTTTCCGGTGCCCGGCTCGCCCTTCACGAGCAGCGGCCGGCGAAGCGCCACGGCCGCGTTGACCGCAACCTTCAAATCATCGGTTGCGACGTAGCTCTGCGTGCCCTCGAAGCGCTTCATGCCCTCATCCCGTCTTGTTCGACTATCGGGTATGGCGATGCGGGAATTTTCGGGCGGGTGCAAGACGCTTGCCGTGCTGCGCGGTCAAAGCGCGTTGCGTGCCTCCATCCGCGCGGCCAGCAACTGCCACAGGCCGCGATGCTGGAGCGCCAGCTGCTGCGCGCCGAACGACAGCGCGCGAGCAGGCGCCGGCTTCTGAGCGATCGTCGCGGCGGCCGCGATGATGTCCTCCTGCGGCGGAATAGCCGCGGCCAGCAACACCATTTCCGCGCAACAGGCCGCGACGCCCAGCACGTTCCTGATCGCGTGCCAGTCGAGCAGCAAGGCAAGAGCAGCTCCCACCGCGCAGCCCGCCCGTTCAGACGAAGCGAGGGTAGTCAGGGCATGGTGCTGGCCAGTGAGGGCCGCCTCCGCCTGCGCCGCGCGCGGCGTGGACGGGCGTGGGCCGATCGCGGCCGTCAGCGCGGCTAGCAGGTGCCGCTCCTCATCGAAGCCGATCGCAGCAACGCGCAACCAGTCGCGGAGCGGCGCCGCGCCATTCGCATGTATTGCGCGCTCGACGAGGCTGGGCGCGCTGCCATGTAGCGCGCAGAGCGCATGGACTGCATCAGCCAGGTCGCGCACGGCGCCATCGCCATCGACCAGCGCGGCGACATGGGCGCAACCCGCTGTACCGTCTGCCGCCACGATGGCGTCAAGCGCGTGACGGGTCGATGCAAAGCCCGCGTTGGGAGTCACCAAAACATACCTTCCGACGAGTTGCGCCGGAGGATCGCAAAACAAGGTAAAGACGCGGTTAAGCGCCATCGATCAACGTTGGCTGCATTTCCGTGCCGATGATCGTAGCGCAGTGGGCCATCGGGGCTGCAAACAGAACGGGCGGGAAGATCGCTCTTCCCGCCCGCTGGATCCTCACTGGTCGAGGAAGCTGCGCATCTTGCGGCTTCGGCTCGGGTGCTTCAGCTTGCGAAGCGCCTTGGCCTCGATCTGGCGGATGCGCTCGCGCGTCACGCTGAACTGCTGGCCGACTTCCTCCAGCGTGTGGTCGGTGTTCATGCCGATGCCAAAGCGCATGCGCAGCACGCGCTCCTCACGCGGCGTGAGGCTGGCAAGGACGCGGGTGACCGTTTCCTTCAGGTTCGCCTGAATCGCGGCGTCCACCGGTATGACGGCGTTCTTGTCCTCGATGAAATCGCCCAGGTGGCTGTCTTCCTCGTCGCCGATCGGCGTTTCGAGGGAGATCGGCTCCTTGGCGATCTTCATCACCTTGCGCACCTTCTCCAGCGGCATGGAAAGGCGCTCGGCCATTTCCTCCGGGGTCGGCTCGCGGCCCTGCTCGTGCAGGAACTGACGGCTGGTGCGAACCAGCTTGTTGATCGTCTCGATCATGTGGACCGGGATACGGATCGTGCGCGCCTGGTCCGCGATCGAGCGGGTGATCGCCTGCCGGATCCACCATGTGGCATAGGTGGAGAACTTGTAGCCCCGGCGATACTCGAACTTGTCCACCGCCTTCATCAGGCCGATGTTGCCCTCCTGGATGAGATCCAGGAACTGCAGGCCGCGGTTGGTGTACTTCTTCGCGATGGAGATCACGAGGCGCAGGTTCGCCTCGACCATCTCTTTCTTGGCGATACGCGCCTCGCGCTCGCCCTTCTGCACCATGTTCACGATGCGGCGGAACTCGCCGAGCGCCATGCCGGTCTGCTGCGAGATCTCGGCGATCTCGCTGCGGATACGCTCGACGGCGGCCGCTTCGTTGGTGGCGAAGGCGGTCCACTTCTTGTCGAGGCCGTTCACCGTCGCCAGGAACGTATCGTCCAGCTCATGGCCCATGTAGCGATCGAGGAAGTCCTTGCGGCTTACCTTGTGCCGCTCGGCAAGACGCAGCATCTGCCCGCCCAGCGCGGTCAAACGCCGGTTGTAGCTGTACAGCTGATCGACCAGATACTCGATCTTGGCGTTGTGGAACTGGACGCTCTCGACCTCGGCCGTCAGCTCCTCGCGCAGCTTCTGATACTTGCGCTCGTCCGCCGCGGTCAGCTCGGTCCCGCCGCCCATGGCGTCGAGCCGGCCCTGCTGCATCTTCGAGAATTTCTTGTAGATCGACGTGATGTTGGCGAACTTCTCAAGCGCCATCGGCTTGAGCGTTTCCTCCATCTGCGCGAGGCTGAGGGTATTGTCCTCTTCCTCCTCGTCCGACGCGCGCGGCGTGCGACGCTCGGTCATGTCATCGTCGTCGTCCGACGATGCTTCCTCCGGCTCGTCCTCTTCCTTGAACGAGGTGCCAGCGGTCTTCTCGCTGATCTCGCCATTGTCGTCCTCGGCACCCTCGACCTGCTCGGCCGACGGACCCTTGGACAGCATCGCGTCGAGATCGATGATCTCGCGCAGCTGCATCGTGCCTTCGTTCAGCTGGGTGGACCAGTCGATGATCGCGTTGAAGGTGATCGGCGACTCGCACAGGCCCATGATCATCGTGTCACGGCCAGCTTCGATACGCTTGGCGATCGCGATCTCGCCCTCGCGGCTGAGCAGCTCAACGGCGCCCATCTCGCGCAGGTACATGCGCACCGGATCATCGGTGCGGTCGACCGTTTCCTTCTTCTTCTCGACGGCGGGCGCGGTGCCCTGGTCGACGTCGACGGATTCGACCTCGTCCTCCGGCTGCTCCTGCTCGTCGCCGTCCTCGCCGGCTTCCTCGTTCTCGACGATGTTGACGCCCATTTCGTTGAGCGCGGACATCACGTCCTCGAGCTGGTCGCTGGACATCTGGTCCTGCGGCAGGGCGGCGTTCAGCTCATCATAGGTGATGTACCCGCGCTTCTTGGCGCGAGCGATCAGCTTTTTGACGTCCGCGTCGTTCAGGTCGATCAGCGGGGCATCAGCCAGTTCAACACCGTCTTCTGCACCGCTACCGTTAACCTTCGCCATCAATCGTCCTCGGAATCAAAAGCGCGGGCGTCTTCGTTCGACTGAACGAGATTTGCAAGCCGAAGCTCCAGCGCCTGTTTTTCTTTCACCAACGCCACCTGTCGCTGGAACGCCTCGTCGGTGAAGCGCGCCTGCATGGCGGACGTTGCATCAGCCAGTGCCGCATCCACTTCAGGCTGCGTCACCAGGATCGCGATCGCTTCGTCCAGGTCTTCCCGGGCGCGCGACGCATCCCCCGTCGGCTGCGTAAAGGAATAAGGCATTGTATCTGCTCTCAGCAGGTCACGGGCGACTGCTTCGAAACCGCTGTTCCGCAATATGGTGACGAGGCGGGCGCTATCAAGCTCCCGATCCTCAAGCGCAACATCGACCACTGCCTCAAACAATCGGCCAAGCGCGCCGTCGGCCATGCGCAGCGATCCCAGCACTTCCATATGGCGCGCGATTTCGGCCGGGTGGCGGATCAGCCCGGCGAGCACGGCTTTGGCCAGCACCCGGTCGATCCCGGCCGCCCGAAACGCCTTGGCGTCGTCCGTGACGGGCAGGGGCGGGGGCGTCCATTTCTGTCCTGGTCGCCGGGGGGTGAATGGCTGCCGGGGTTCAAAGCTGCGGCCGCGCTCGAACGGGCGGCGGGTCTGCCCGAACTGCTCGTCGTAGCGGCGGCGAAACTCTGCCTGATACTCCGATCGTACCACCGGATCACCGATGGTCTTGGCCAGTTCAGCCATGCGGGCGCGAAAGCCGGCGCGCTGCTCGGGGGTCGTGAGCGGCTCGGCCGCGACTTCATGCGCCCACAACCGGTCGACCAGCGGCGTTGCTTCACGCACCAGCGCCTCGAACGCGCCGGCGCCCTTGGCACGGATCAGGTCGTCGGGATCCTGACCCTCCGGCAAGGTGACGAATTGGAGGCTGCGACCGGGGGCGAGCAGCGGCATCGCGCGGTGCGCGGCACGGATCGCGGCCTTCTGCCCGGCATTGTCCCCGTCGAGGCAAAGCGTCGGCACGTCGACGATCCGCCACAGTCGCTCCAACTGATGCTCGGTCAGCGCGGTGCCGAGCGGCGCGACCACTTCCCCGATCCCGGCCTGCGCAAGGGCAATCGCATCCATATAGCCCTCCACCACCAGCACGCAGTCCGCCTTGCGCGCGGCGGGCAGAGCGCGATCGAGGTTGTAGAGCGTGCGCCCCTTGTCGAAGAGCGGCGTGTCGGGGGAGTTCAGATATTTCGGCTCACCATCGCCGATGATCCGCCCGCCAAAGGCGATCACGCGCCCGCGCGCATCGCGAATCGGGATCATCAGCCGACCGCGGAACCGGTCATAGGGTTCCTTGCCCTCCACGCTGATCAGCAATCCCGCCTCGATCAGCATGGCGTCGCCGAACTGCTTCAGCGCCGCGCGCAGCTTGCCGCGGGCGTCTGGCGCGAATCCAAACGCGAAATTGCGCCGGGTCGCATCCGAAATCCCGCGCTTGTCGAGCAGTGCGCGCGCCGCGGAGCCCTCGATCCCGTCAAGCTGCTGGCGAAACCACTCCGCCGCCGCGGTCATCACGTCGTGGAGCGAGTTCGCCTTCTCGGCCCGCGCCGCGGCGCGTTTGTCAGGGGCGGGCATCTCCATGCCCGCCGCCTGCGCCAGCTCCTTGACCGCATCGATGAAGGGCAGGCCCCGCTGGTCGGTCATCCAGCGAATCGCATCGCCATGCGCCGAGCAGCCGAAGCAGTGATAGAAGCCCTTGTCGTCGTTGACGTAGAAGCTGGGCGTCTTCTCGTTATGAAACGGGCAGCAGCCTTTGTGCTCACGCCCCGCCTTGGCGAGCTTGGTTGTCTTGCCGATCAGCGCGGACAGCGACGTGCGCGCGCGCAGTTCGTCAAGAAAGGCGGGGGTCAGCGACATGGTGTTGCTCGTGAAGACATGCGCTTCCAAAAACCTTCCCGCAAGCGGGAGGGGCGTTCAGAGTTAAGCCAGAGCCGCCTTCACGAGGCCGCTCGCCTTGGACATGTCGAGCACGGTGCCGTGCCGCGCCTTCAGTTCGGCCATCACCCGGCCCATGTCCTTCATCCCGGCGGCGCCGATATCGGCCTTGATCGCCTCGATCGCGGCGGTCGTCTCCGCTTCGTCCATCTGCTTGGGCAGGAAGCGATCGATCACCGCCACTTCGGCCTCTTCGGCCTTGGCCAGTTCCTCTCGCCCGCCGTTGCGGAACATCTGGATCGACTCGGTGCGCTGCTTCTTCATCTTCTGCAGCACTTCGACCACCAGCGCGTCGTCGTCCGGCGCGTTGGACTGGGTGCGCGCTTCGATGTCGCGATTCTTGATCGCGGCCTGGATCAGGCCGATCGCGGCGCGGGTTTCCTTGTCGCCGGCCTTCATGGCAGCGATCTGGGCTTGCTTGATATCGTCTCGAATCATGGTTCCTTAGGCCATATCAGATTGACGTGGCGGAGGGGCGAGTTTAGCGCGCCCCACTTAACGTACATCGCCGCTTACCAGGAGTGCCCGCCACCATGGCAGACGCAATACCCACGCACGCGCCTCAGCCCGATGGGGCCACAGGTGTCCTCGTTCTGGCAACGGGCGATGTGCTGTGGGGCCGTGGATTCGGTGCCGAGGGACAGGCCGTTGGCGAGGTGTGCTTCCACACCGCGATGACCGGCTATCAAGAAATCATGACGGACCCGAGCTTCGCTGGGCAGATCATCACCTTCACCTTTCCGCATATCGGCAATGTCGGTGCGAACCCCGATGACGTCGAGGCGGATGAGCCGCATGCGCTGGGCATGATCGTGCGCGAGGATCCGACCGCACCGTCCAACTTCCGCGCCGCCGAGAATCTCGAAGTCTGGATGAAGCGGCACGCGCGCATCGGCCTCGCCGGCATCGACACGCGCGCGCTGACCCGGCGCATTCGGGCCGGGGGTGCGCCGAATGGTGTCGTCGCCCATGCCGCAGATGGCCGATTTGATCTCGATCTGCTGCTGAGGATGGCGCGCGAATGGCCGGGGCTCGAGGGCATGGACCTCGCCAGGGAAGTGACCCGCGAAACGCACGGCACCTGGGGTGCGGATCGCGCCGGCGGTATCTGGCGCATCGGCTTCGGTTATGACGGCGCCGAGGGTGAGGATCGCCCACACGTCGTGGCGATCGATTACGGCAGCAAGCACAACATCTTCCGCAACCTTGTTCAGGCGGGCGCGAAGGTATCGGTGGTGCCGGCGGAAGCCGACTTCGACACGATCATGGCGCTTAACCCCGACGGCATCTTCCTGTCGAATGGCCCGGGAGATCCCGCCGCGACTGGCGAATATGCCGTTCCGGTGATCCAGAAGCTGCTCGACACCGGCAAGCCGCTATTCGGCATCTGCCTTGGCCACCAGCTGCTCGGCCTCGCGGTTGGGGCACGCACGACCAAGATGTTCCAGGGGCACCGCGGCGCGAACCATCCGGTGAAGCGCCTCGCCGACGGCGCGGTCGAGATCACCAGCATGAACCACGGCTTCTCGGTGGAGCGTGAAAGCCTTCCGGCGAACGCTCGCGAGACGCATGTGTCGCTGTTCGATGGCAGCAATGCCGGACTGGAGCTGACCGACAAGCCCGCGTTCAGCGTGCAATATCACCCCGAGGCGAGCCCGGGGCCGCAAGACAGCTTCTACCTGTTCGAACGGTTCGTGGGTTCGCTGCGTTGATCACGCGGGGCCAGCTTGCTGCCCCGGTGCTGACCCTCGCTTTGGCCGCCTGTTCGCAGGCTGCGCCGGCGAACCAGCACCAGTTGCAGGCGCGGCTTTCCTCCATCCCCAATACATGCGGGGTGGCGACAGCGCGGCTGAAGGCGACATCGGCCTCGAACGTGACGATGGAATTGCCGGGCGACATGCCAGCTGCGGAGGCCGAACAGGCCGCCGCCTGCATCGCCGCCGAAGTGAAGAAGATTTCGGGAGCCAGCCTCACGCCGATCGGCGCGGGGGCGGGGGCCGCCGAGTAAGGACCAAGAGAGACATAATGCCCAAGCGCACCGACATCTCCTCCATCCTCGTCATCGGCGCCGGGCCGATCGTAATCGGTCAGGCGTGCGAGTTCGATTATTCGGGCACGCAGGCGATCAAGGCGCTCAAGGAAGAGGGCTATCGCATCGTCCTGGTCAATTCGAACCCGGCCACGATCATGACCGATCCCGAACTGGCCGACGCCACCTATGTCGAGCCGATCACGCCGGAGATCGTGGCCAAGATCATCGAGAAGGAGCGGCCCGATGCAGTGCTCCCCACGATGGGCGGGCAGACCGCGCTCAACACCGCGCTGGCGCTGTTCCATGACGGCACGCTGGAGAAGTACGGCGTCACCATGATCGGCGCCGATGCAGAGGCGATCGACAAGGCCGAGGACCGGCAGAAGTTCCGCAACGCGATGGACAAGATCGGGCTGGAAAGCGCCCGCTCGGCCGTCGCGCATACCGAGGCGGAGGCGCTGGAGGCGCTGGAGAAAACCGGGCTCCCCGCCATTATCCGGCCGAGCTTCACGCTGGGCGGCACCGGCGGCGGCGTCGCGTACAACCGTGAGGAGTTCCTCGAGATCGTCCGCAAGGGCCTCGACGCATCGCCGACCACCGAGGTGCTGATTGAGGAGTCGCTGCTCGGCTGGAAGGAATATGAGATGGAGGTGGTCCGCGACCGTGCGGACAATTGCATCATCATCTGCTCGATCGAGAATATCGATCCGATGGGCGTCCACACGGGCGACTCGATCACTGTCGCGCCTGCGCTGACGCTGACCGACAAGGAATATCAGATCATGCGCAACGCCAGCATTGCGGTGCTGCGCGAAATCGGCGTGGAAACAGGCGGTTCGAACGTACAGTTCGCGGTCAATCCAAAGGATGGCCGCCTGATCGTGATCGAGATGAACCCGCGCGTGTCGCGCTCGTCTGCGCTGGCGTCGAAGGCCACCGGTTTTCCGATCGCCAAGGTCGCGGCGAAGCTGGCGGTGGGCTATACGCTCGACGAGATCGAGAACGACATCACCGGCGCGACGCCCGCGAGCTTCGAGCCGACGATCGACTATGTCGTCACCAAGATCCCACGCTTCGCCTTCGAGAAGTTCAAGGGCGCCGAGGCGGTTCTGTCGACTGCGATGAAGAGCGTCGGCGAAGTCATGGCGATCGGACGCAACATTCACGAATCGATGCAGAAGGCGCTGCGTGGTCTGGAGACCGGCCTCAGCGGCTTCGACCGGGTTGAGCGGCTGGTCGGCGCACCGCGTGCCGAGATCGAGGCGGCGCTTGCCGTCGCTTCGCCCGATCGCCTGCTGGTCGCCGCACAGGCGCTGCGCGAAGGCTTCACCGTCGCCGAGGTGCACGCGATCGCCAAATACGATCCCTGGTTCCTGGAGCGGATCGAGGAGATCGTCCGCGCCGAGGAAGAAGTGTGTCGCAACGGCCTGCCGATCGGCGCGGCGGGCATGCGCCGGCTGAAGGCGATGGGCTTCAGCGACAAGCGTCTCGCGTGGCTTGCGCTGCAGTCGGCCAATCTGCGGGGGATGCGTCGCGGCATCGCGCAAGGGTCCGGCCTGATCCACGAGGCAGTCAAGGCGATGACCGGCGGCGTCACCGAGCAGGAGGTGCGCGAGCATCGCCACAAGCTTGGCGTGCGCCCGGTGTTCAAGCGCATCGACACCTGCGCAGCAGAGTTCGATGCGAAGACGCCGTACATGTACTCGACCTATGAGGCGCCCACCTTCGGTGAGGCCGAGAATGAGGCAATGCCGTCGGATCGTCGCAAGATCGTGATCCTGGGCGGCGGGCCGAACCGGATCGGGCAGGGGATTGAGTTCGATTACTGCTGCTGCCACGCGTGTTTCGCGCTGGCGGATGCCGGGTTCGAGACGATCATGGTCAATTGCAACCCGGAGACGGTGTCGACCGATTATGACACGTCGGATCGCCTGTATTTCGAGCCGCTGACGGCCGAGGACGTGCTTGAGATCCTGCACGTCGAGCAATCCAAGGGCGAGCTCGTCGGGGTCATCGTTCAGTTCGGTGGGCAGACGCCGCTGAACCTGGCGCGTGCGATCGAGGCGGCGGGGATCCCTATCCTAGGTACCTCGCCCTCGGCCATCGATCTGGCGGAGGATCGCGAACAGTTCGCCGCGCTGGTCGACAAGCTGCGCCTGCTTCAGCCCAACAACGGCATCGCGCGCAGCCGTGAAGAGGCGCTGAACGTCGCCGAGCGGGTCGGCTATCCGGTGCTGATGCGCCCGAGCTTCGTGCTCGGTGGCCGCGCGATGGAAATCGTCGACGGACCGCAGCAGCTTGAGGACTATATCCAGACCGCGGTTCAGGTGTCGGGCGACGCCCCGGTGCTGATCGACCAGTATCTGCGTGACGCGATCGAGGTGGACGTGGACGCGATCTGCGACGGCGACGATGTCGTGGTCGCCGGTGTGCTGCAGCATATCGAGGAAGCCGGCGTCCATTCGGGCGACAGCGCCTGCTCGATCCCGCCTTATTCGCTGCCCGCCGAGATCATCGCCGAGATCGAGCGTCAGGCTGAGGCGCTGGCGCATGGCCTTGGCGTACGCGGCCTGATGAACATCCAATTCGCGGTGAAGGACGGCAAGGTCTATCTGATCGAGGTGAACCCGCGCGCCAGCCGCACGGTGCCGTTCGTCGCCAAGGCGATTGGTGCTCCGATCGCCAAGATCGCCGCGCGCGTGATGGCGGGCGAGAAGCTGAAGGACCTGCCCACGATCGACCGCAACATCGATTACGTGGCGGTGAAGGAAGCCGTGTTCCCGTTCAACCGCTTCGCCGGAATCGATCCGGTCCTGTCACCGGAGATGAAGTCTACGGGCGAAGTGATGGGAATCGATCGCGATTTCACCACCGCCTTCGCCAAGTCGCAGCTCGCCGCGGGCAATGTGTTGCCGAGCGGCGGCAAGGTGTTCGTCAGCGTGAAGGACAATGACAAGGCGGCGATCACGACCGCGATCCGCGGACTGGTGGACGCTGGCTTCACCATCGTCGCGACCGGCGGCACCGCGGATCACCTGCAACGCGCCGGCCTGCCGGTCGAGGTGGTGAACAAGGTGGCGCAGGGCCGGCCGCACATCGTGGACCGGATCAAGGATGGCGACATCGCGCTGATCTTCAACACGACGGAAGGCTGGCAGAGCCTGAAGGATTCGCAGCCGATCCGTGCCTCGGCGGTGAATCAGAAGATCCCGTACTTCACCACCGCCCAGGCAAGCATTCAGGCGGCGAAGGCGATCACGACCGTGTCGCAGAACCTTGAAGTACGCCCGTTGCAGGCCTATTATTCGCAGTCGCACAACTAATCCCCGACAATTTGTTTGAGGTGCGAAGCGGCTAAGGGAGGCCGCTCGGGGACGGGTTTATTGAAGGGTGACGCGCACATGGCGACCGTCGAGAAGATGCCGATGCTGCAGGAAGGCTACGACAAGCTGACTGCGGAGCTCAAACGGCTGAAAATCGAACGGCCGCAGATCGTTGATGCGATCGAAGAAGCGCGTGCCCATGGCGACCTGTCCGAAAACGCCGAATATCATGCCGCCAAGGAGCGTCAGGGCCAGATCGAGGCGACTATCGCCGACATCGAGGACAAGCTCTCGCGCGCGCAGATCATCGATCCGCGCGACCTGTCGGGCGACAAGGTGGTGTTCGGCGCGACCGTCACCTTGCTCGACGAAGACGACAAGCCGATCAGGTATCAGATTGTTGGTCAGACCGAAGCGGATGCGAAGTCGGGCCGGATCAGCTACAATTCGCCGATGGGCCGCGCGCTGATCGGACGCAGCGTGGATGACGAGGTAGAGGTGTCGGTGCCGGCCGGCGACCGCTATTACGTGGTGTCCAAGATCGAATTCATTTGATTGTGAGGGATAGAGCCTGAGGCTGCAGCGACGCGTTGCAGCCCCAGTGCGTCCGCTCCGAGCCTTCATCCCTAAGAACCACGCGACGAGCCAAATAAAAGGCTGCGGACGCGCCTAGGCATCCGCAGCCTTGAGGGAAATCGGGGCGAGGGGCGTTGGTGGCTCAGCCGGCCGGCTTTAGCAACTCCGGCTCGAGCAGACGGTGCAGGTGCACCACCACATATTTCATCTCTGCATCATCAACGGTCCGCTGTGCAGCAGCGCGCCAAGCCTTTTCGGCCGATGCGTAGTCTGGAAAGACGCCGACGATGTCGATAGACTTGAGGTCGGCGAAGTCGAGCGTGCGCGGGTCGGTAACCCGGCCGCCGAAAACGAGGTGAAGCTTGCTCATGGCGGCTCCCTTATCCCCTAGGCGACCGGGTTTGAACCCTCTCAGTGCGCCGGTTTGATCTGTTCGCGTCCAGCCTCGGCCGCCGCCGTGCCAGCGTGCGATGCCGCCTTCACGACGCCCTGGAACAGGGACTTGGCCTGCCCCCGGGCAGCATCCTTGGTCAGACCCAGCTCTTCCAGTTCGCCGCGGCCAGCCTCCTTGGCGGCTGCAAGGGCTGCAACGGCCGCGGCACTCACCGTCTTGCCCACCGGCGCCAGGATCTTCTTCTCGCGCTCGCTGCGCGGCAACAGCGCGCCGACAACGGCGCCCAATGCCAAGCCGCCGGCGAGGGCGCCGAGCGGGTTGCCCTCGATGAAGTCCGTCGCCTTGTGCGCGGCGTCGCGGGCGCCTTCCTTCGACGTCTCGACCGTCTCGCCAGCGCGCTCCAGCGCGCTCTCGTAGGCGTGAGTTGCACGCTCGCGCAGCGATTCGTTGTGATCGGCGCTGCTGCCCTGCTTGTTGGTCTGCGTGTTCGCGTCGGTCATATGTTGTTCCTCTCGGCCGCTTCCGGCCAGTCACCAGGGATCGAACGCGCTAGTTGCGCGGGGGTTTCGCGATCGTGCTTGCGCTTGCGTCGCCGGCCAAAAAGGCCGGCGATACGGTCCCGTGCGAGCCACCCGATCGCAAGCGTGGCCGCCCACACCAGCGCTTCCGGGTTTGCTCGCGCCGTGGCGACCCCGTTGCGCAGCGCGCGCCCGCCGGTCTCCTGAAGATTTTCCACCGCGTCGCGCGCAACGACCTTCGGGTTCAGGCGCGCCTGCAGTGTGCTGGCGGTCTGGCTCAATCGCTGACGCGCGGCAGCGGCGCGCTGCTCGGCGAGCGTAACGGACAATGCCTGGGGATCGGAGCTCAAGAGACGACCTTCTTCGACAATTGCGCCTTGCCCGTCAGACCGAGGATCGTGGCGATCGCCAGCACGACCGCAACAACCGCCGTCGTGGCCCAGCCCGGGCCGATGACGGTCGCCAGCGTGAAGATGATCCCCACCAGCATGGCGATGAGCGCTGCGAGCGCCAATACACCGGCCACAGCGAAGTAGATCGCCGCCCATTTGTAGCGATCCGCGGCGAAGGCGGCGCGCGCCTTCGCCAGCGCGATCTCGGCCTGCGCGGCTTCACGTGTATCGGCAGCCAGTTGCGACACCAGCTGCCCGATGCCGGCTTCCTCGTCCGTCCGCTCCCCCGTCATCAAGGTCACGCCTGGTCGCGCTGGTCGAGCCCCGAGGACAGAAGGCGAGCGGCAACGAAGCCAACCGCGGCCGCGACACCGATGGCAGCCGCCGGGCTCTTGCGAACCACCTCGCGTGCGTCGTCGAGCAGTTCGTCGACGCTGCGATCGTTCAGCTTCGACGACAGGCCCTGCACCTGCTCGGCAGCGGAGCGGGCATATTGGCCATATTGTGCGCCGAGCTTCTCATCGACCTGCTGCGCGGCATCGTTGAGCATCGTCACCAACTGGTCCAGCGCATCCGTCGCCTTAACCTTGCCCTGGTCGGCCAGCGTCCGCGCCCGGTCGCCTGCTTCGCTCTTCAGCTTCACGACATTGTCGTTGATCAGCTGGCGCGGGCTGGTGTTGCCACCGGTTGAGTCGCCGTCGGCGGTGGCCCCGCTGCTGCCGGGCGCGCTGTCGCTGGCGCTATTCAGCGGATCGCGCGGCTGCAAATCGTCGGTCGCACCGGCCGGATTGGCGAGCGCGGGCGCGACATCTTGATCGGTCATCGGCTTTAAGGTGTCGTCGGCCATGGAGAATCCTTCCTTGATCGGTACTGACAACCCCGCCACGGCGAGGGTGTTCCATCACGATTTGCCGCCGGGAGCACGTCACGTTATCGGACGCCGAAAACCCGTCCTCGCCATCGTAGAAGGATCGTTACGTGACCGCAATCATCGACCTGCAGGGCCGCCAGATCATCGACAGCCGTGGCAACCCCACGGTTGAGGTCGACGTATTCCTCGAAGACGGCAGCTTCGGCCGCGCGGCTGTGCCGTCGGGCGCGTCGACCGGCGCGCACGAGGCAGTGGAACGCCGCGATGGCGACAAGTCGCGCTGGCTGGGTAAGGGCGTGGAGGGCGCGGTCGAAGCAGTCAACGGCGAGATTGCGGACACCATCCGCGGGCTGGAGGCCGAGGATCAGCTGGAGATCGATACTGTTCTGATCGAGCTGGAAGGCACGCCGAACAAGGGGCGGCTGGGCGCGAACGCGATTCTCGGCGTCAGCCTGGCCGTGGCCAAGGCAGCGGCCGACGCGCGCGGCCTGCCGCTCTACCGCTACGTCGGCGGCGCTGGCGCGCATGTCTTGCCGGTGCCGATGATGAATATCATCAATGGCGGCGAACATGCTGACAATCCGATCGATTTCCAGGAATTCATGATCATGCCCGTGGGCGCGGAGAACATCCTTGACGCGGTGCGCTGCGGCTCGGAGATATTCCATACGCTGAAGAAGGGCCTGCACGAGAAGGGGCTTGCCACCTCCGTCGGAGACGAGGGCGGCTTCGCGCCCAATCTGGCGAGCACCACCGATGCGCTCGATTTCATCATGCAGTCGATCGAGAAGGCGGGATACACGCCGGGCGGCGACGTGATGCTCGCGCTCGACTGCGCGGCGACCGAGTTCTTCCGCGACGGCAAATATGAAATTTCGGGCGAGGGCCTGTCGCTCGAGCCCGGCGCAATGGCTGATTATCTGGCCGATCTCGTTTCGCGTTACCCGATCCTGTCGATCGAGGACGGCATGGCCGAGGACGATTTCGAGGGCTGGAAGGCGCTGACCGACAAGATTGGCGACAAGGTCCAACTCGTCGGCGACGATTTGTTCGTCACGAATCCGGCGCGTCTGCGCGATGGCATCAAGCGCGGCCTCGCCAATTCGCTTCTGGTGAAGGTCAATCAGATCGGTACTCTGTCGGAAACACTGGAGGCGATGCGCATTGCGGAGCGGGCCGGCTACACCGCGGTCATGAGCCACCGTTCGGGCGAGACCGAAGACGCGACGATCGCCGATCTGGCGGTCGCTACGAACTGCGGGCAGATCAAGACCGGCAGCCTCGCGCGGTCCGATCGGCTCGCCAAGTACAACCAGCTGATCCGGATCGAGGAGGAGCTCGGCACGGTTGCCGCATATGCCGGCCGGGACGTGTTGCGCACCCGCTGAAACAGCTTGAATAAAGGAGGGCTTTCGGCGAAAATCTTCGTGTGAAACGCCGCAAGCCCTCCACCTTTCGTGCCGTCCTGAAGCGCGCCACCTGGCCTGCGCTGGCGGTGATGGTGATGGCGTTCTTCGGTGGCTATGCCGTTCTTGGTGCCAATGGCATCTTCGCCTTCGGGGAATACAAGCGGCAGGTTGCGAAGCGTGAACATTATTATGCGGCGCTCGATCACAAGCGAGAGGTGTTGCGTAATCGAGTCGCGCTTCTTGATCCGCGTCACGCGAATCCGGACATGGTGGATGAACTGGTGCGGCGTGAACTGAACGTCGCTCACCCCGACGAAGTGATCGTCCCACTGAACTAGTCAGCTGGGCCTTTTCGAGCGCTTCCCGGTCGCCCGTCCCTCTTTTCACTTCCGCTCATTCGCCCCATGCTGCGCTTATTTGGGGGAGGGGCATCATGGCCGCGTTGAACATCCTGTGGCCCACCTTTGCTATGGTCGGGCTAGTCTTCGTCGTCTGGTTCACGCTGTTCTTTCATCGCATCCGCCACATGAAGCACACACCGCCGCGACCGCAGGATTTTGCGGATGGCGAGGCGGCGCTGCGCTATTTCCGACCGGTCGAGATGCCCGCGAACAATCTCGCCAATCTGTTCGAGATGCCGGTGCTCTATTTCGCACTGGTGTCGCTGCTGATCGTGACGGCGCAGGTCAATAACATTCAGGTGACGCTTGCTTGGCTGTTCGTTATCGCACGGGCCGTTCATAGCTACATCCACATCGGGCCGAAGAAGGTGCCGGCACGGTTCTTCGCCTATCTGGTATCGGTGGTGATCCTGCTGGCGATGTGGGTCGGTTTCTTCGTCGACATCGTGACGGTGGCCGGCGACTATCGTCGCGCCGTGCAGGCAATGGGGGGTGTTCTTTGAAGTCGAGGCTCGTGTTTGCGGCTGCCGCGTTGACGGTGGCTGTCCCTGCGGCGGCGGAGACGGTGGTCATCACCGCCGCCCAGATGCTTGATGTCGAGAAGGGCGTGCTGGTCCCGCGTCCGGTCATTACCGTGACGGATGGGCGCATCACCGCGCTCGGCGGTGCGGCACCTGCGGGCGCGAAGCGGATCGATCTGGGTGATGTGACGCTAGTGCCGGGCCTGATCGACATGCACGTTCACCTCGACAGCACCCCCATATATGGCGGGTACAACGGGCTTCAGTTCACCGACAGCTTCTGGGGGGTGCAAGGGGTCGGCAACGCTGGCGCCATGCTGCGCGCCGGGTTCACCACTGTGCGCAACGTGGGGTCGGAAAACTACAACGACGTGGCCTACAAGCAGGCGATTGACGAAGGACTGATGGTCGGGCCGCGAATCGTGCCGGCTGCCTATGCCCTGGGAGCGACCGGCGGCCATTGCGACAGCACCTTCTTCCCGCCCAGCTTCAACCAGCGTGGCAAGGCGGTCGGGGACACGCCGGACGAATTGCGCACCCGTGTTCGCGAGCAGCGCAAATATGGTGCCGAGGTGATCAAGGTGTGTGCAAGCGGCGGCGTTTTCAGCCGCAACACCGAACCGGGGCAACAGCAGCTTTCCGAGGGCGAACTGCGCGCGATCGCTGACGAGGCGCATCAATGGGGGTTGAAGACGGCCGCACATGCGCATGGTGCGGCCGGGATCAAGGCGGCGATCCGCGCCGGGATCGACACGATCGAACATGCCAGCCTGATCGACGATGAGGGGATCCGTCTCGCGAAGGAGAAGGGCACCTATCTGTCGATGGACATCTATAACACCGAATATACCCAGGCGGAGGGCAAGAAGAACGGCGTGCTTGAAGACAATCTGCGCAAGGATCGCGAGATCGCGCAGATCCAGCGCGACAATTTCCGCAAGGCCAATGCCGCCGGCGTGAAGATGGTGTTCGGAACCGACGCCGGGGTGATGCCGCACAAGGATGCAGGCAAGCAGTTCGGCATCATGGTGCGCTTCGGGATGACCCCGTTGCAGGCGATTCGCGCCGCGACCCTGACCGCGGCCGACGCTCTCGGGCGCAACCGTGACGTTGGCGCGATCGCTGTCGGCCGCTTCGGTGACATCGTCGCGGTGGCGGGCAATCCGCTGGAGGATGTCACGGTGCTGGAACGCCCGGCCGCCGTCATCAAGGGAGGTGCACGGGTCGACTGACCGCGGTGAGGCGGTGGCGTTCTGCTTGCAACATGGTTAACACCCGTAACAGGGTAACTTCGGGGGCGGGGCAATGTGGGCGATCGGCGTGGTGGCGGGCGGCGTCATCTTGGCGGCAGCGGCGTCGACGGCCCCGGACTACGGCCCGCATCTGGAGCGTTTCACTTACCCGTGGCCGGTGCAGACCATGACGGCCGACGTCGTCGGTCAGCCCGCGACAATGGCCTTCATGGACGTCGCACCGGCCCGGCCCAATGGCCGCGTGGTCGTGTTGATGCACGGCAAGAACTTCTGTGGCGCGACGTGGGAGTCGACGGCGCGGACGCTCAGCGCGTCGGGTTATCGCGTGATCATCCCCGACCAGATCGGCTTTTGCAAATCGGCAAAGCCGCGCGCGGCGCAGTACAGCTTCGCGATGCTCGCGCATCACACCAACCGTCTGCTCGCCTCGCGCGGAGTGACGAAGGCCATTGTCGTCGGTCACTCGATGGGAGGAATGCTCGCGACGCGCTACGCCATCATGTATCCCAAGGGGGTCGATCGCCTGGTGCTGGTCAACCCGCTTGGCTTGGTCGACCGGTCGGAAGCGGGCGTGCCCTATGTAGATGTCGATACCCTTTGGGCGGGGGAAAAGAAGACCGATTATGCCTCGATCCGGGCGTACCAGACCGCCAACTATTATCATGGCACCTGGAAACCAGCCTATGATCGCTGGGCGTTGATGCAGGCCGGCATGTATGCCGGGGCGGGGCGCGACACGGTCGCCCTGGCGCAGGCGAAGACCGGCGAGATGATTCGGACGCAGCCGATCGCGCATGAACTTTACCGCGTGACGGCGCCGACGACGCTCATCGTCGGCACGCTGGACAAGACCTCGTTCGGCCGCGCGCAGGCACCCGCATCGCTGCAGAAGTTCCTCGAGGCTATCCCGCAAGTCGCAACTGAGGCGGTCCGCAAGCTGCCGTCTGCCAGGCTCGTTCCGCTGGACGGACTCGGTCACTCGCCGCAGGTGGAAGATCCGGCGCGCTTCGAAAAGACGTTGCTCTCGGTCATCGCGTGAAACGGGGTGCCCCCTGGCTGGCTGGCAGGGTGGCCGCCATTGACCAGTCGGGTCGCGATGCGTATAGCCGCGCCCGTTCGTGGCGGGTCTGACCCGGCGCGGGCAAGCTTGAACATTGCTGGATGCTTAGAGGACCCGGGAAGGCTCATCGCCGCCCAAGGTCCTTTTCGTATTCCAAGTGCTGTCAGGGCTCCAGCAAAGTAACCTATACGAAAGGTGAAGGCTTCAATGCCGACGATCAACCAGCTGGTCCGCAAGGGCCGCGAACCGCAGAAGGCCAAGAGCAAGGTCCCTGCGATGGAGCAGAACCCGCAGAAGCGCGGCGTTTGCACCCGTGTGTACACCACGACCCCCAAGAAGCCGAACTCGGCATTGCGCAAGGTGGCGAAGGTTCGCCTGACCAACCAGCGCGAAGTCATCAGCTACATCCCGGGTGAAGGCCACAACCTGCAGGAGCACTCGGTTGTGCTCATCCGCGGCGGCCGTGTGCGCGACCTTCCCGGCGTGCGCTATCACGTGCTGCGCGGCGTGCTCGATACGCAGGGCGTGAAGGACCGTCGTCAGTCCCGCTCGAAGTACGGCGCGAAGCGTCCGAAGTAAGCCGGCATCCCGGCTGGCCCGGGGTCTCGAGGTTTGTGTCCCGCACCATTGTCAGGCGGCTCCCGCGAAAGCTGGGGGCGGGCGGACAGGAGCGGTTGATCTGAGAAGGAATTCCAAATGGCGCGTCGTCGTCGTCCCGAGAAGCGGGAAATCCTGCCTGATCCCAAGTTCGGTGATGAGGTTCTGTCCAAGTTCATGAATTCGGTGATGCTGGACGGCAAGAAGTCCGTCGCCGAGGGCATCGTTTATTCCGCACTCGACACGGTCGAGTCGCGCGCCAAGCGCGACCCGCTGGGCGTGTTCCATGATGCGCTGAACAACATCAAGCCGGGCATCGAGGTCCGCAGCCGCCGCGTCGGTGGTGCGACCTACCAGGTGCCCGTCGAGGTTCGTCCGGAGCGTGCCCAGGCGCTGGCGATCCGCTGGCTGATCTCGGCGGCCCGCGGTCGCAGCGAGAACACCATGTCGGCCCGCCTGTCGGGTGAGCTGCTCGACGCTTCGAACAACCGCGGCAATGCGGTGAAGAAGCGCGAAGACACCCACCGCATGGCGGAAGCGAACCGCGCCTTCAGCCACTACCGCTGGTAGTCTTGGAAGCGTCTCGCACGTAAACTATATCGTGGGGAGCTGGCCAAGGGCCTGCTCCCCACATCTCTAAGGAAAGCCCGACCATGGCCCGCAGCCATCCGCTCGAGAAGTACCGTAACATCGGCATCATGGCGCACATCGACGCCGGCAAGACGACGACGACCGAGCGCATCCTTTACTACACCGGCAAGTCCTATAAGATCGGCGAAGTGCACGAAGGCACCGCGACGATGGACTGGATGGAGCAGGAGCAGGAGCGCGGCATCACCATCACCTCCGCGGCGACCACGTGCAAGTGGCGCGCGAGCGAGGGCAAGGGTGACGAGCACCTGATCAACATCATCGACACGCCGGGGCACGTCGACTTCACCATCGAGGTGGAGCGTTCGCTGCGCGTGCTGGACGGCGCGGTCACCTGCTTTGATGGCGTGGCCGGCGTTGAGCCGCAGTCCGAGACGGTGTGGCGTCAGGCCGACAAGTATCGCGTGCCGCGTCTTTGCTACGTCAACAAGCTGGATCGTACCGGCGCGAGCTTCGATCGCTGCGTTCAGATGATCAAGGATCGTCTGGGTGCACGTACTGCCGTGCTGTACCTGCCGATCGGCATCGAGAGCCAGTTTGTCGGTCTCGTCGACCTCGTCGAGAACCGCGCGATCGTGTGGCTGGACGAGTCGCTGGGCGCGAAGTTCGAATATCGCGAAATTCCGGACGACATGAAGGATGCGGCCGCGGCTGCCCGCGCCGAGCTGATCGAGATCGCCGTCGAGCAGGACGAGGCGGTGCTGGAGGCGTATCTGGAGGGCAACGAGCCCGACACCGCGACGCTGAAGCGCCTGATCCGCAAGGGCACGCTGGCGTTCGATTTCGTGCCGGTGCTGTGCGGTTCGTCGTTCAAGAACAAGGGCGTTCAGCCGCTGCTCGACGCCGTGGTCGACTATCTGCCGAGCCCGCTCGACATCCCTGACGTGCAGGGTGTGAAGCTGGACGGCGAAACGGTCGATTCGCGTCCGCCGTCGGATGACGCGCCAATGTCGCTGCTCGCCTTCAAGATCATGAACGATCCGTTCGTCGGCTCGCTCACCTTCGCGCGCATCTATTCGGGCAAGCTGGCCAAGGGCAGCTACCTGAACTCGGTGAAGGACAAGAAGGAAAAGATTGGCCGTATGCTCCTGATGCACGCGAACTCGCGTGAGGACATCGAGGAAGCGCGCGCTGGTGACATCGTCGCGATCGCGGGTCTGAAGGAAACGACGACCGGTGACACGCTGTGCGATCCGGCGAACCCGATCATCCTCGAGCGGATGGAATTCCCTGAGCCGGTGATCGAGCTCAGCGTGGAGCCGAAGACCAAGGCCGACCAGGAGAAGATGGGCGTCGCCCTGAACCGCCTGGCTGCGGAGGATCCCTCGTTCCGCGTGTCGACCGATCACGAATCGGGTCAGACGATCATCAAGGGGATGGGCGAGCTCCACCTCGAGATTCTCGTCGACCGCATGAAGCGTGAGTTCAAGGTCGAGGCCAACGTCGGTGCGCCGCAGGTGGCGTATCGCGAGTATCTGAAGAAGCCTGTGGACATCGACTACACCCACAAGAAGCAGTCGGGTGGTACCGGTCAGTTCGGTCGTGTGAAGGTGAAGCTGACGCCGGGCGAGCGTGGTGCTGGCATCATCTTCAAGGACGAGATCAAGGGCGGTAACATTCCGAAGGAATATATCCCCGCGATCGAAAAGGGCTTCCGTGAGACGGCAGCAACCGGTTCGCTGGTTGGCTTCCCGATCATCGACTTCGAGATCGTGCTGTATGACGGCGCGTATCACGACGTCGACTCGTCGGCCCTGGCGTTCGAAATCACCGCCCGCGGCGCAATGCGCGAAGCGGCGCAGAAGGCCGGGATCACGCTGCTCGAGCCGGTGATGAAGGTCGAGGTCGTGACGCCGGAGGATTACCTCGGCGACGTGATCGGCGACATGAACTCGCGTCGTGGTCAGATCCAGGGCACCGACACGCGCGGCAACGCGCAGGCGGTGACGGCGATGGTGCCGCTCGCGAACATGTTCGGCTACGTGAACTCGCTGCGCTCGTTCACCCAGGGCCGTGCCAGCTACTCGATGCAGTTCTCGCACTATGACGAAGTGCCGCAGAACGTTGCGGACGAGGTCAAGGCGAAGCTGGCGTAATCGCTCTTCCCGTCTTCCGGGTCGACCGGAAGACGGGAGAGGGTTTGCGCAACGACAATTCAGCCGCTATGGGGCCGCCTTCACGGCGAGTCCTCGTGCGGCTCAAGTGGAAATCCAGAAGGTAGGACAACAATGGCTAAGGCTAAGTTTGAGCGGACCAAGCCGCACCTGAACATCGGCACCATCGGTCACGTCGACCATGGCAAGACCTCGCTGACCGCAGCGATCACCAAGGTTCTCGCAGAGAACGTCGCCGGCAACGCAGCCGTCGACTTCGCGAACATCGACAAGGCGCCGGAAGAGCGTGAGCGCGGCATCACCATCTCGACCGCGCACGTCGAGTACGAGACCGCCAACCGTCACTATGCGCACGTCGACTGCCCGGGTCACGCCGACTATGTGAAGAACATGATCACCGGCGCTGCCCAGATGGACGGCGCGATCCTGGTCGTGTCGGCCACCGACGGCCCGATGCCGCAGACCCGTGAGCACATCCTGCTCGCCCGTCAGGTCGGCGTGCCGGCGATGGTGGTGTTCCTCAACAAGGTCGACCTGGTCGACGACGAGGAAATCCTCGAGCTGGTCGAGCTGGAAGTTCGCGAGCTGCTGAGCTCGTACGAATTCCCGGGCGACGACATTCCGATCATCAAGGGCTCGGCTACCTGCGCCCTCTCGGGTTCGGACCAGAAGCTCGGCACCGACGCCGTTCTCGAGCTGATGAAGGCGGTTGACGAGTACATCCCGCAGCCGGAGCGTCCGCTCGACAAGCCGTTCATGATGCCGATCGAAGACGTGTTCTCGATCTCGGGTCGTGGCACGGTCGTCACCGGCCGCGTTGAGACCGGCATCATCAAGGTTGGTGAGGAAGTCGAGATCGTCGGCATCCACCCGGAAGTCCGCAAGACGACCGTCACCGGCGTGGAAATGTTCCGCAAGCTGCTCGACCAGGGCCAGGCTGGCGACAACGTGGGCGCGCTGATCCGCGGTGTCGCTCGCGACGAAGTCGAGCGTGGCCAGGTGCTCTGCAAGCCGGGCTCGATCAAGCCGCACACCGAGTTCTCGTCGGAAGTGTACGTGCTGTCGAAGGAAGAGGGTGGCCGTCACACGCCGTTCTTCGCCAACTATCGTCCGCAGTTCTACTTCCGTACGACGGACGTGACCGGCACCGTCGAGCTGCCTGAGGGCACCGAGATGGTGATGCCGGGCGACAACGTCGCTCTGGGCATCAAGCTGATCGCGCCGATCGCCATGGACGTGGGCCAGCGCTTCACGATCCGCGAGGGCGGCCGCACCGTCGGTGCAGGCGTCGTCAGCTCGATCGCCAAGTAAGATCTTTCTTTAAGATCCAGCGGTTCGCCGCAAAGCTGCCGCCCGGCACGCCATATGGTGTGTCGGGCGGTTGCCTTTTTATGAGGGCAGGGCTATTGGCCGCGCCTTCGACAGTTTCACGAACAGCAAGAGCCGCGTTCACGTGGCCCGCTCTTTCGCATCGGTAGGGATTATGGACAGCAACATCCGCATTCGCCTGAAGGCGTTCGATCATCGCGTGCTCGACCAGGCGACCGGCGACATCGCCGACACCGCCCGACGTACCGGTGCCCTCATTCGTGGTCCGATCCCGCTCCCGACGCGTATCGAGAAGTTCACGGTCAACCGTGGCCCTCACATCGACAAGAAGAGCCGCGAGCAGTTCGAGGTGCGCACCTACAAGCGCATGCTCGACATCGTGCAGCCGACCCCGCAGACCGTCGACGCGCTGATGAAGCTCGACCTGGCGGCGGGCGTTGACGTCGAGATCAAGCTGGCGTAATGGCCGGCCTCCCGCGGTTGACGTGAGTCCCGCGGGTTTGTCGTTTCCGTGGTTCCGGAAACGCGTGGGACCCGTGAAGGGCACCTAGAGCAAGAGATACCGCCAGCTGCTTGCAGTTGGGACAGCGTCTCCCGTCTGCTCCTTGCTTGCGAGGGGCGACCAGCCCGGGACGGGGGCGCGCTTCGCTTTATACCGGGTTGAAATTGGGATGCTCCCTTCAAGGGGGCGTCACAAGCACCTGTGGGATGGGCCCGCGGGTGCCTCTGTTGAGGAGCTACGGATCATGCGTACCGGCGTGATCGCGAAGAAGATGGGCATGACCCGCCTGTTCCAGGACGACGGCCGCCACGTGCCTGTCACCGTCCTGCAGCTGGAAGGGCTTCAGGTCATCTCTCGCCGCGAAACGGAACGTGATGGCTATACGGCCGTCCAGCTTGGCGCGGGTGTCGCCAAGGCAAAGAATGTCGCCAAGCCGCAGCGCGGCCACTTCGGCAAGGCCGAAGTCGAGCCCAAGGCGATCGTCCATGAATTCCGCGTCAGCGAGGAAAATCTCCTCGATGTGGGCGCAGAGATTTCGGCCGATCACTTCGTTGCTGGCCAGTTCGTCGATATCCAGGGTCGTACCCAGGGTAAGGGTTTCGCAGGCGCCATGAAGCGCTGGAACTTCGGCGGTCTGCGTGCGACGCACGGCGTGTCGGTCTCGCACCGTTCGCACGGTTCGACCGGTAACCGTCAAGATCCGGGTCGCGTCTTCAAGAACAAGAAGATGGCCGGCCACATGGGTGACAAGAACCGCACCCAGCAGAACCTCGAGATCGTCGGCACCGACGTTGAGCGCGGCCTCATCTTCGTCAAGGGCTCGGTCCCTGGCTCGAAGGGTGGCTGGCTGTTCGTCAAGGACGCCGTGAAGCTGAAGCCGCATGCCGACGCGCCGCGTCCGGCCGGCCTGAAGGCTGCCAATAGCAACAACGCAGCGGCTGCTCCGGCACCCGAAGCGACCGACGGCCAGGAGGGCTGAACGTGAAGGTCAAGGTTTCCTCCTTCGCCGGGAACGAAGTGGCGGACGTCGAGCTGTCGGACGAGGTCTTCGGCCTCGAGCCGCGCGCTGACATCCTGCACCGCGTCGTCACCTGGCAGCTCGAGAAGCGTCGCGGCACTGCCCGCGGTACGCGCGAGCGCGCCGATGTCGCCCGTTCGGGCAAGAAGCTGGGTCGCCAGAAGGGCGGCGGTGTCGCTCGTCACGGCGATCGTCGTGCCCCCGTCTTCATCGGCGGTGGTAAGGCGCACGGTGCCCGTGTTCGCGACTTCAATCCGGGTCTGAACAAGAAGGTCCGCGCACTCGGCCTCAAGATGGCGCTGTCGAGCCATGCCAAGGCTGGTTCGCTGATCGTCCTCGACGGCTTCGAGGTCCAGAAGACCAAGGAGCTCAAGGGCCACTTCGCGACGCTCAACGTCGGCAAGCGCACGCTTGTGATCGACGGCGAGACCGCAGAGGGCTTCCGCGCCGGCTACAATCTGCCGGGTGTGGATCTGCTCCCGGCGGTTGGCGCGAACGTCTATGACATCATCAAGGCCGATACGCTGGTGCTGACCCGCGCGGCGGTCGAGAAGCTGGAGGCGCGCTTCAATGGCTAAGCAGCAGAAGGCGATCGACCCGCGTCACTATGACGTGATTGTCGCGCCGCACATCACCGAGAAGTCGACCCTTCTCTCCGAGCAGAACGCCGTGGTGTTCAAGGTGGCCAAGAAGGCCTCCAAGCCGGAGATCAAGGCGGCGGTTGAAGCGATCTTCGACGTCAGCGTCGTGGGCGTGAACACCATCGTCCAGAAGGGCAAGACGAAGCGCTGGAAGGGCGCTCCGTACTTCCGCCAGGACATGAAGAAGGCGATCGTCACGCTCAAGGACGGGCAGTCGATCGACGTCACCGAGGGGGCCAACTGAGATGGCGCTCAAGCATTATAACCCGACCAGCCCGGCTCGCCGTGGCCTGGTCCTGATCGACCGCTCGACGCTGCACAAGGGTGCGCCCGTCAAGGCGCTGACCGAAGGCAAGCGCAAGAGCGGCGGTCGCAACAACAAGGGTCACGTGACCAGCCGCGGCATCGCGGGCGGCCACAAGCAGAAGTATCGCTACATCGACTTCAAGCGTCGCAAGTGGGACGCCGAGGGTACGGTCGAGCGGCTCGAGTATGACCCCAATCGCACGGCGTTCATCGCGCTGGTCAGCTACGCCGACGGCGAGCAGGCTTACATCATCGCGCCGCAGCGTCTCGCTGCCGGTGACAAGGTGATCGCGGCCAAGAAGACCGACGTGAAGCCGGGCAATGCCATGGAGCTGGGCCAGGTTCCGGTCGGCACCATCGTCCACAATGTGGAGATGAAGCCGGGCAAGGGCGGTCAGATCGCGCGTTCGGCTGGCACCTATGTGCAGGTCGTGGGTCGTGATCGCGGCATGGTGATCGTTCGCCTGAACTCGGGCGAGCAGCGCTATATCCGCAGCGAGTGCATGGCGACGGTCGGCGCGGTGTCGAACCCCGACAACCAGAACCAGAACTTCGGCAAGGCGGGTCGTACCCGCTGGATGGGCAAGCGTCCGCTTACCCGTGGCGTCGCGAAGAACCCGGTCGACCACCCGCACGGCGGCGGTGAAGGCCGCACCTCGGGCGGCCGTCACCCGGTCACCCCGTGGGGCAAGCCGACGAAGGGTGCGCGCACCCGCCACAACAAGGCGACGGACAAGATGATCATCCGCAGCCGTCACGCGAGGAAGAAGTAATGGCTCGCTCCGTCTGGAAGGGTCCGTTCGTGGACCTTCACCTGCTGAAGAAGGCAGAGGTGGCGCAGGACAGCAACGGTCGTTCGGGTCCGATCAAGACCTGGTCGCGCCGTTCGACCATCCTGCCGCAGTTCGTCGGTCTGACGTTCAACGTGTACAATGGCCGCAAGTTCGTGCCGGTCTCGGTGAACGAGGACATGGTTGGCATGAAGCTGGGTGAGTTCGCGCCGACGCGCTACTTCCCGGGTCACGCCGCTGACAAGAAGGGCAAGCGCTGATGAGCAAGCCTCAGTCCCCCCGCAAGGTCGGCGAGAAGGAAGCGCTCTCGGTCGGCACGCAGATCCGTGGTTCGGCGCAGAAGCTGAACCTGGTCGCTGGTCTGATCCGTGGCCGCTCGGCTGCTGACGCAATGAACATCCTCGCTTTCTCCAAGAAGGCGATGGCTGTTGATGCGCGCAAGGTGCTCGCTTCGGCGATCGCCAACGCCGAGAACAACCACAACCTCGACGTCGACGCCCTCGTCGTCGCCGAGGCGTCGGTCGGCAAGTCGATCACCATGAAGCGGTTCGCCACGCGCGGCCGCGGCAAGTCCACCCGCATCCTCAAGCCGTTCTCGCGGCTCCGGATCGTCGTGCGCGAGCAGGAAGAAGCCTAATGGGTCACAAGAGCAACCCGATCGGTCTGCGCCTGCAGATCAACCGCACCTGGGACAGCCGCTGGTACGCCGACGGCGCCGACTATGGTCGCCTGCTGCTGGAGGATCTCAAGATCCGCCAGTACATCCTGAAGACGCTGCCGCAGGCGGCGATCTCCAAGGTGGTGATCGAGCGTCCGGCCAAGCTGTGCCGCATCTCCATCTTTGCTGCACGTCCCGGCGTGATCATCGGCAAGAAGGGCTCGGACATCGAGAAGCTGCGCAAGACGCTCGGCGCGATGACCAGCTCGGACGTGTCGCTGAACATCGTCGAGATCCGCAAGCCGGAAGTCGATGCGAAGCTCGTCGCACAGGGCATTGCCGATCAGCTGGAGCGTCGTATCGCGTTCCGCCGCGCCATGAAGCGTGCGGTGCAGTCCGCGATGCGCCTCGGTGCCGACGGCATCCGCGTGGCATGTGGTGGCCGTCTTGGCGGCGCCGAGATCGCCCGTTCGGAAAGCTACCGCGAAGGCCGCGTTCCGCTGCACACGCTGCGCGCGAACATGGACTATGCCGAGGCCCAGGCGCACACCGCTTATGGCGTGTGCGGCGTCAAGGTCTGGATCTTCAAGGGTGAAATCCTTGGTCACGATCCGATGGCTACCGACCGGTTGATGATGGAGGCTCAGACCTCCGGCGTGCGCCCTGCGCGCGACGACCGCCGCTAAGGAGTAGAAGAAGTGCTGCAACCCAAGCGCACCAAGTTCCGCAAGGCGTTCAAGGGCCGCATCAGCGGCGACGCCAAGGGCGGTACCGCGCTCAACTTCGGGTCGTACGGCCTGAAGGCAATGGAGCCGGAGCGTATCACCGCACGCCAGATCGAGGCGGCTCGCCGCGCGATCACGCGTCACATCAAGCGCCAAGGCCGCCTCTGGATCCGCGTGTTCCCGGACGTTCCCGTGTCGGGCAAGCCGGCCGAAGTCCGCATGGGGTCGGGTAAGGGCTCGCCGGAATATTGGGCCGCCCGCGTGAAGCCGGGTCGCATCCTGTTCGAACTGGATGGCGTTCCCGGTCCGCTTGCTGCCGAAGCTTTCGAGCGTGCGGCAATGAAGCTCCCCATCAAGACCAAGGTCGTGGCGCGTCTCGGCGACACGTCGCACCTCGGAGGCGAGTAAGATGGCGAACAAGACTGACTTCAACGGCCAGAGCGACGACCAGCTCGTCGAGGCGCTGGGCAACCTGAAGCGCGAGCAGTTCAACCTGCGCTTCCAGGCGGCGACCAACCAGCTCGAGAAGCCGAGCCGCGTGCGCGAGGTCCGCAAGGACATCGCCCGCATCAAGACCCTGCAGGCGCAGCGCACCGCTGCCGCCGGCAAGTAAGAGGACCACAGCCATGCCGAAGCGCGTGCTGACCGGGCTGATCGTCTCCGACAAGGGCGACAAGACGGTGGTGGTGAACGTAGAGCGTAAGGTGAAGCACCCGCTCTACGGCAAGATCATCCGCCGTTCGAAGAAGTACCACGCCCATGACGAGGCGAATGAGTACAAGCAGGGCGAGACCGTGCGGATCGAAGAGACCGCGCCGATCTCCAAGCTGAAGACCTGGAAGGTCGTCGATCGGGTCAACACCCACGCGACGCCGGAACGGGTCGAGATCGACGAGCCGGCCTCGGCGTAAGCCGCAGGCCCGGGTCGAAGACCAGGGCGCTCCTGTCGGTATCGGCCAGGGTCCGGGATTCCCGGAGACCAGTCGAGGGGCAGGAGCGATCGAGAGCAGGCAAGGGTGAGGCCCCACGGGGCATTGCCTTTTGTCTGTGGAGCGGCTACCGGGCCGCTCCCCCTGGACGCGATTGTCGCGCCCGGGGTCGTTTTTTTAAGGCGGGGTTGGGTCGGTATCCACCCCATAGAGAGAAGGAAGCGGATCGATGATCCAGATGCAGTCCAATCTCGACGTCGCTGACAACAGCGGCGCGAAGCGGGTACAGTGCATCAAGGTGCTTGGTGGTTCCAAGCGCCGCACGGCCAGCGTCGGCGACATCATTGTCGTGTCGATCAAGGAAGCTCAGCCGCGTGGCAAGGTGAAGAAGGGTGACGTGCATCGCGCGGTCATCGTTCGCACTGCCAAGGACATTCACCGTGCGGACGGTTCGACCATCCGTTTCGACGGCAATGCCGCAGTGCTGGTCAACAAGAACGAGGAGCCGATCGGCACCCGTATCTTCGGCCCGGTCGTGCGTGAACTGCGCGGCAAGAAGCACATGAAGATCATCTCGCTGGCTCCGGAGGTGCTGTAATGGCTGCCGCCAAGATCAAGAAGGGCGACCAGGTCATTGTTCTGTCCGGCAAGGACAAGGGCAAGACCGGCACCGTCAGCGCTTCCATGCCGAAGGACGGCAAGGTCGTCGTCGCCGGCGTGAACGTCGCGACCCGCCACACCAAGCCGTCGCAGATGAACCCGCAGGGCGGCCTGAACCGCTTCGAAGCGCCGCTTCACATCTCGAAGGTCGCGCACGTGACCGCCGACGGCAAGCCGACGCGCGTCCGTTTCGAAATGCAGGACGGCAAGAAGGTCCGTGTTGCGGTCAAGACCGGGGAGAAGATCGATGGCTGATGGCTACACGCCCCGCCTGCGCAAGCTGTATGACGAGACCATCGCAAAGGCGATGATCGAGAAGTTCGGCTACAAGAACGCGCTCGAGATTCCGCGTATCGAGAAGATCGTGCTCAACATGGGCGTCGGTGAGGCGACCCAGGACAAGAAGCGTGTCGAGCAGGCTGCTTCCGAGATGGAGCTGATCGCGGGTCAGAAGCCGGTGATCACCCGTGCGAAGAAGTCGATCGCACAGTTCAAGCTGCGTGAAGGCATGCCGATCGGGGTCAAGGTCACGCTGCGTCGTGAGCGCATGTACGAGTTCCTCGACCGCTTCATCACCATCGCGCTCCCGCGCGTCCGCGACTTCCGCGGCCTGAACCCGAAGAGCTTCGATGGGCGTGGCAACTATGCCTGCGGCCTGAAGGAGCAAATCGTGTTCCCCGAGATCAACTATGACCGCATCGACAAGGTGCGCGGCATGGACGTGATCGTCACCACGACCGCCAAGACCGACGACGAGGCGCGTGAGCTGCTTCGCCTGTTCGGCTTCCCGTTCCCGCGGGATGAGGCGGCAGAAGAGAAGAAGGCGGCGTGAGCCCCTTGGCAACGAACTGAACGAGAGAGCTTAAGTCCATGGCGAAACTGAGTTCCGTGAACAAGAACGAGCGTCGCAAGAAGCTCGTGAAGCAATATGCCCCTAAGTGGGCAAAGCTGAAGGCAACGGCGAACGACAAGTCGCTCGACGAGACCGAGCGTCTCATCGCGCGTCTGAAGATGGCCGAGCTGCCGCGCAATTCGAACCCGACCCGTATCCGCAATCGTTGCGAGATCACCGGCCGGCCGCGTGCGTATTACCGCAAGTTCCGTCTTGCCCGCGTCATGCTTCGGGAACTGGCCAACAAGGGCCTGATTCCTGGTCTGACGAAGTCGAGCTGGTAAGGACACCAAGATGGCAGTGACCGATCCCCTGGGTGACCTGCTCACCCGCATCCGCAACGGCCAGCGCGCACGTAAGGACAGCGTCGTGTCGCCGGCGTCGAAGCTGCGGACCCGCGTGCTCGACGTGCTTCAGCGCGAAGGCTATATCCGTGGCTATAGCGAGGAAGATATGGGCCCCGTTAAGGGCGTCCGTATCGAGCTCAAGTATTTCGAGGGCCAGCCGGCGATCAAGCATGTCGCCCGCGTCTCGAAGCCTGGTCGTCGTATCTACAGCGGCTCGCAGAGCCTGCCGCGCGTGATGAACGGCCTGGGCATCACGATCGTCTCGACGCCGCGCGGCGTGCTTTCCGATGCGGAAGCGCGTGAGCAGAACGTCGGCGGCGAAGTGCTGGCGGAGGTGTTCTGATGAGCCGCATCGGCAAGAAGGCAGTCACGGTTCCGGCCGGTGTCACTGCCACGATCGAAGGCAAGCAGATGACGGTGAAGGGGCCCAAGGGCACCCTCGGCCTCACGCTGCGCGATGAGATCAAGTACACGCTCGAGGACGGCGCCATTTCGGTGCAGCCGGCGAACGACTCCAAGCAGGCGCGCGCCTTCTGGGGTATGCAGCGCACCATGGTGCAGAACCTGGTCACTGGCGTGACCGACGGTTTCACCAAGAAGCTGCTGATCACCGGCGTCGGCTATCGTGCCGCTGCGCAGGGGCGCAAGCTCAAGCTGCAGCTTGGCTACAGCCATGACGTCGACATCGACGTGCCGGAAGGCATCGAGGTGAAGACCCCGGATCAGACCACGGTCGAAATCTCGGGCGCTGACAAGCAGAAGGTTGGCCAGCTGGCCGCCGAGATCCGCCGCTGGCGCAAGCCTGAGCCGTACAAGGGCAAGGGCATCAAGTACGACGGCGAGTTCATCTTCCGTAAGGAAGGAAAGAAGAAGTGACCAAGGGCCTTTCGCTTTTCGAGAAGCGGCGTCGCCGCAACCGTACGGCGCTTCGTGCGCGCAGCGGTGGCCGTCCGCGCCTGTCCGTGCATCGTTCGGGCAAGCACATCTACGCTCAGGTGATCGACGACGCACAGGGCCGCACGGTCGCTGCCGCGTCGACGCTCCAGGGCCACGAAGGTCCGACGTCGAACGTCGATGCCGCGACTGCCGTTGGCAAGCGCATTGCCGAGGCGGCGAAGGCTGCTGGCGTCACGCAGGTCGTGTTCGATCGTGGCGGCTTCCTCTTTCACGGCCGGGTGAAGGCGCTGGCGGAAGCCGCGCGCGAAGCCGGACTGGAGTTCTAAGACATGGCTGACGAAAACAACGCGCCGGAAGCGGTGCAGCAGGACGCAGCTCCCGCCACCAATGACGCGCCGCAGGGCGGTGGTTATGCCGGTGGTGGTCGTGGTCGTGGCGGCCCTGGTGGCGGCCGTGGCCGTGGCGGCCCCGGTGGCAACCGCGGTGGCCGTGACGGTGGTCGCGGTCGTCGTGACGACCGCAACCGCGACGAGGGTGGTGAGGAGCTGATCGAGAAGCTCGTCCACATCAACCGCGTGTCGAAGACGGTGAAGGGCGGTAAGCGCTTCGGCTTCGCAGCGCTCGTCGTGGTCGGCGATGGCAAGGGCCGTGTCGGCTTCGGTCATGGCAAGGCGCGCGAAGTGCCGGAGGCGATCTCCAAGGCGACTGCCGCTGCCAAGAAGGCGATGGTTCGCGTGCCGCTGAAGGAAGGCCGCACGCTGCACCATGACGTGAACGGTCACTTCGGTGCCGGTCGCGTCACCGTCCGCTCGGCGCCGCAGGGCACCGGCATCATCGCGGGTGGCCCGATGCGCGCCATCTTCGAGTCGCTCGGTGTTGCCGACGTGGTGACCAAGTCGGTCGGTACGTCGAACCCGTACAACATGATCCGCGCCACGTTCGAGGCGCTGAACAACCAGACCTCGCCGAAGGCGGTTGCACAGCGCCGTGGCAAGAAGATCGCCGATCTGCTCGGCCGCGGTGGTTCGCAGACCGCCGAGGCGGATGCTGCGGCCATCACGGAGTAAGCCGACATGGCAACCATCAAGGTGAAGCAGACCGGATCGCCGATCCGTCGCACCAAGGACCAGCGCGCAACGCTGATCGGCCTTGGCCTCAACAAGATGCACCGTGTTTCGGAGCTCGAGGACAGCCCCGAGGTCCGCGGCATGATCCGCAAGGTGCAGCACATGGTCGAGGTTCAGGACTAAGCGTCCTTTGCCTGACTAGTGACAAATACCGGGAAGGGGGCTAAGCGGCCCCCTTCCTTTTATCAGCGCGTCAAAAGCGAAAGCGAGTGCACACATGAAACTGAACGAACTCCGGGACAACGCAGGCGCCCGTCATCGCAAGATCCGCGTCGGGCGCGGCATCGGCTCGGGCAAGGGCAAGACCGGCGGTCGCGGCCAGAAGGGCCAGAAGAGCCGTGAGGGCGTGTCCATCGCGGGCTTCGAGGGCGGTCAGATGCCGCTCCACATGCGTCTGCCGAAGCGCGGCTTCAACAACATCTTCGCCAAGGATTATGCCGAGGTGAACCTGGGCGCGATCCAGAAGGCAGTCGACGCAGGCAAGCTGACCGGCACCGACGTCGATCACGCCGCATTGAAGGCTGCAGGCCTGGCGCGTGGCGGCAAGGACGGCGTTCGCCTGCTCGCCAAGGGCGAGATCAGCGCGAAGCTGAACTTCACCGTTGCCGGCGTCTCTGCCTCGGCGCGTGAAGCGATCGAAAAGGCTGGCGGTTCGGTCAACGTGATCGAGGTCGTCGCGGCTTCGGAGAAGGCGGCAGCCAAGAAGGGCAAGGCTCGCGAGGCGCGTCTGGCCAACAAGGCGGCGAAGTCCGGCAACTGACCACAGACGGCCCCCGGCCCAGCGTCGGGGTGCTGCCTGGATCCGCTTGCGATCTGATTTCCGGTTTTTACCGGAGCAGAATCTGCTCGCTAGGTTAGACAAGCCTTCGAGCAGGCCTATATGAGCGGCGGGGCAGGGCATAATAACCCGCTCCGCCGTTTTTCGTTTCCGAAGGCACCGACGTACGATGGCATCCGCAGCCGACCAAATGGCGCAAAGCATCAGTCTCGCGAAGTTCTCGCAGGCGACCGACCTCAAGAAGAGGCTGTGGTTCACGATCGGTGCGCTGATCGTCTTCCGCCTGCTCAGCTACGTGCCGCTTCCGGGTATTGACCCGACCGGCCTCGCTGCACTGGCTCAGCAGACCAAGGGTGGTGTGCTGGACTTCTTCAACACCTTCTCGGGCGGCGCGCTTGAGCGTGCGTCGCTGATCGCGCTTGGCGTGATGCCGTACATCACGGCGTCAATCGTGGTGCAGCTCGCCACCTCGCTCTCGCCGCAGCTTGCAGCGATCAAGAAGGAAGGTGAGAGCGGTCGCAAGAAGCTGAACCAGTATACGCGCTACGGCACGGTGCTGCTGACCGCGATCCAGGGCTATGTCATCGCGACCGGCCTGGAAGCGGGCGGGGCGGTGGTTGAGCCCGGCATGTTGTTCCGGGTCGCTGCTGTCATCTCGCTGATCGGCGGTACGATGTTCCTGATGTGGATCGGTGAGCAGATCACCAGCCGCGGCATCGGCAACGGCATTTCGCTGATCATCATGGCCGGCATCGTCGCGCACCTGCCGACGACGATCGTCAACCTGCTCGAAGGCGGCCGCACCGGTTCGATGAGCCCGGCGATCGTGATCGCCATCATCCTGGCGGTCGCTGGCCTGGTGCTGTTCATCTGCTTCATGGAGCGCGCGCAGCGCCGGATCCTGATCCAGTACCCGAAGCGTCAGACCGCGCGCGGTGTTCAGGCGGATCGCAGCCACCTGCCGCTGAAGATCAACACGGCGGGCGTGATCCCTCCGATCTTTGCCTCGTCGTTGCTTCTGCTGCCGCTGACGATCACGCAGTTCGCGGGTCAGAGCGTGTCGGGTGAGAGCTGGTGGGGTGACGTGATCATCAGCCTCAACCAGTATCTGCAGCACGGCAGCCCGCTCTACATGCTCCTGTATGGCGCCGGCATCATCTTCTTCTCGTTCTTCTACACTGCGGTTGTATTCAACCCGGAGGAGACGGCAGAGAATTTGAAGCGCTACGGTGGATTCGTCCCCGGCATCCGCCCCGGCAAGAACACGGAACAGTATTTCGACTATGTGCTGACCCGGATCACCGTGATCGGCGCGGCCTATCTGGCGTTCATCTGCCTGGTGCCGGAGTATCTAGTGTCGGCGCTGTCGATCCCCTTCTATCTGGGGGGCACGAGCTTGCTGATCGTCGTCAACGTGACGATGGATACGGTGACACAGATCCAGTCGCACTTGCTGGCGCACCAATATGGTGACCTCATCAAGAAGGCGAAGCTGAAGGGCGGTCGCCTGCGCTGAGACGCGCGGGTGGATCGAAAGGGGAGGACGTTTTCGTGAACATCATTCTTCTTGGGCCTCCGGGGGCGGGCAAGGGCACGCAGTCCGAGCGCCTCGTGGCCGAGCGCGGCATGGTTCAGCTGTCCACGGGTGACATGCTGCGCGCGGCGGTGAAGGCAGGGACGCCGGTCGGCCTTCAGGCGAAGGCGGTGATGGATGCGGGCGAGCTGGTGTCCGACGCGATTGTGTCGGCGCTGATCGGGGAGAACCTGGACCGTTTGTCTGACGGGCAGGGGGCGATTTTCGACGGTTATCCGCGGACTGCGGCGCAGGCCGAGGCCCTGGACCTGCTGCTTGAGGAGCGTGGCCGGACGCTCGACCATGTGATCGAGCTTGAGGTGAACGAGGACGCGCTGGTCGAGCGAATCGTCGGTCGCTACACCTGCGCGAACTGCGGTGCGGGCTATCACGACCGGTTCAAGCAACCGAAAGTGGCGGAAACCTGCGATGTTTGCGGCGCCCATGAGTTCAAGCGCCGGCCCGACGACAATGAGGAAACCGTCCGTACGCGGATGGCGGAGTATCGCGCCAAGACGGCGCCGATCCTGCCGATCTATGAAGCGCGCGGGCTGGTGCGGCGAGTCGACGGGATGGCGGACATTGCCGTCGTGACCCGGTCGATCGAGGAAATCCTGGATCGCGGCTGAGCGACATCCGGCGAACAATGGCGGCGCGCGCATCGCGGGCGGCCTGTTCGTGGATATGTTTTGGCCTCGCCTGGTGGAGGCCTGGCCAGATGCGGAACCCATTGCTTGACATGGCGTTTGTGCGCGCCTAATTCACCGCCCTTCCAACACCTGAAGTCCGGCAGTGCGCAGTGCGCTTGCCGCATTTCTGCGTGGCGGAAGGTCCTGCGAAGAGATGGGGTGCGTGATCCATGCCGCGCCCTGTGGAGCACGAGGAGATAGAATTTCATGGCACGTATCGCGGGTGTTAACATCCCGACCAACAAGCGCGTTCTGATCGCGCTGCAGTACATCCACGGCATCGGCCCTTCCAAGGCGAAGGAAATCACCGAGAAGCTCGAGATCGCACCGGAGCGCCGCGTGCAGGACCTGAGCGACCAGGAAGTGCTCCAGATCCGCGAGGCGATCGACGCCGGCTACACCGTGGAAGGCGACCTGCGTCGCGAGACCGCGATGAACATCAAGCGCCTGATGGACCTGGCCTGCTACCGCGGCCTGCGTCACCGCAAGGGCCTGCCGGTTCGCGGCCAGCGCACGCACACCAATGCGCGCACCCGCAAGGGCAAGGCGAAGCCGATCGCAGGCAAGAAGAAGTAAGCGTCACGCTTCTTCTTCTGTCGAGGGGCTGGTTGCAGGCATGTCGCCTCCCGGCCTCCGCTTGAAATAAAGGTCAGGATTACCAAATGGCACAGGCACCGCAGCGTATTCGCCGTCGCGAGCGCAAGAACATCACCGCCGGCGTGGCGCACGTCAACGCCAGCTTCAACAACACCATGATCACCATCACCGACGCGCAGGGCAATGCGATCAGCTGGTCTTCGGCCGGCATGATGGGCTTCAAGGGTTCGCGTAAGTCGACCCCTTATGCCGCCCAGGTTGCTGCCGAGGACGCGGGCAAGAAGGCCGCCGAGCATGGCGTCCGCACGCTCGAGGTTGAGGTGAAGGGTCCGGGTTCGGGCCGCGAGTCGGCGCTTCGCGCGCTGCAGGCGGTCGGTTTTCAGATCACGTCGATCCGCGACGTGACCTCGATCCCGCACAACGGTGTGCGTCCGTCGAAGCGTCGCCGCGTCTGATGGTTCTGGCCCCCGGCTGACGAGTCGGGGTGCCCTTTTATTTCCAGGCCGGTCGCGCCCCACGACTGGCCCAACATCAGGGGACACGAGCCTTGTCCGTCAACGCAAAGAACTGGCAGGAACTTAAGAAGCCCAACGCGCTCGAGAAGAAGGGCGGCGATGGCAAGCGCAAGGCGACCTTCGTGGCCGAGCCGCTGGAGCGTGGCTTCGGCCTGACGCTCGGCAACGCGCTGCGGCGCGTTTTGCTGTCGAGCCTTCAGGGCGCAGCGGTCACGTCGATCAAGATCGAGAACGTGCTCCACGAGTTCTCGAGCCTGGCCGGCGTGCGCGAGGACGTCACCGACATCGTCCTCAACGTGAAGCAGATTGCGCTGAAGATGCAGGGCGAAGGCCCCAAGCGTCTGCAGCTGTCGGCAACCGGCCCGGCCGAAGTGAAGGCGGGCGACATCGCCGTTTCCGGCGACATCGAAGTCATGAACCCGGAACTGGTGATCTGCCACCTGGATGAAGGCGCGACCTTCAACATGGAGCTGACCGCCGACACCGGTAAGGGCTATGTCCCGGCGACCGTCAACCGCCCGGCCGATGCGCCGATCGGCCTGATCCCGGTCGATGCGCTGTATTCGCCGGTCCGCCAGGTCAGCTACAAGGTCGATCCGACCCGCGTTGGCCAGGACCTGGACTATGACAAGCTGACGCTGACGCTGGAAACCGACGGCACGGTCACCCCGGAAGATGCGCTGGGCTATGCCGGCCGCATCCTTCAGGACCAGCTGGCGCTGTTCGTCCACTTCGACGATTCGGCGGTTACCCGTTCGGCCCCGGTCGGCGTGGCGGCACCCGCAGCCGGCGCAGAGCCGGTCAGCGACACGCAGCAGATCAATCGTTACCTGCTCAAGAAGGTCGACGAGCTCGAACTGTCGGTTCGCTCGGCCAACTGCCTCAAGAACGACAACATCATCTATATCGGTGATCTGGTCGGCAAGACCGAGGCGGAAATGCTGCGCACGCCGAACTTCGGCCGCAAGTCCTTGAACGAGATCAAGGAAGTGCTGTCGTCGATGGGCCTGCGTCTGGGCATGGAAATCCCGGGCTGGCCGCCTGAGAACATCGAAGAGATGGCCAAGAAGCTCGAGCAGGAAATCATGGGCTGATCCTGCACCGGCGCAGCGTGGCTGCGCCGGAGACAGGACAGGCCCGGCCGGCGGGTCGGCAATGCCGATCCCGACCGACGGCGTGGCTCCGCCACGCCGGTCCGGCAGAAAAGTTACCGGGGCCCCGGCATGACGCCGGGGCGACGTACATCGGGTGGCCCCACGTCCCACCTGTCCCGGGGTACCGGAGGGCAACCATCAAAGGATCACTTTGATGGGGACCAAACGGCCCCCTGACGAACGAGAGAAGGACATATCATGCGTCACCGCGTAGGCGGCCGTAAGCTTCAGCGGACCTCGGCCCACCGCATTGCCCTGTTCCGCAACATGTCGGCAGCGCTGATCAAGCACGAGCAGATCACCACCACGCTCGCCAAGGCGAAGGAGCTTCGCCCGTACATCGAGAAGCTGATCACGCTGGGCAAGAAGGGCGGCCTGTCGAACCGTCGTCTCGCGCATGCTCGCTTGCTCGACGACGCGCAGCTGGTGAAGCTGTTCGATGTGCTGGCACCGCGCTACGCCGACCGTAACGGTGGTTACACCCGCATCATCAAGGCCGGCATCCGTGCGTCCGACGCCTCGCCGATGGCGATCATCGAATTCGTCGACCGCGACGTTTCGGCGAAGGGCCAGGATTCGGGTCCGGTCATGACCGATGAGGATTTCGATCAGGCCGCCTAATCGCGCCGATCATCCGATCCAAAGAAAGGGGGCGTTCCGGTTTGCCGGGGCGCCCCTTTTCCTTTGGGGGCATGACCGACGATGTGAGGGGCAGGGGGCGGCACGTCTTCGGGTTTGTCCCTCTTTCGCGCGCGCCGCGGGATCGCTACAGGCCCGCCATGGAACAGCTCGACAGCATACTCATCATCGACTTCGGCAGCCAGGTGACGCAGCTTATCGCGCGTCGCGTCCGTGAAGCGGGTGTGTACAGCGAGATCGCTCCCTTCCAGTCGGCCGGAGAAGCCTTTGCACGGATGAAGCCGCGCGGCGTCATCCTGTCGGGCGGCCCGGCGTCGGTGGTCGACGAGGGAAGCCCCCGCGCCCCGCAGGCGGTGTTCGACAGCGGCGTGCCGGTGCTGGGCATCTGTTATGGCCAGCAGGTCATGAACCTGCAGCTCGGCGGGCGAGTCGAGAAGGGCTATGCCGGCGAGTTCGGCGAGGCATTCGTCGAGGTGGAGAGCGGCTGCGGCCTGTTCGACGGCCTGTGGCGCGAGGGCGAGCGGCATCAGGTGTGGATGAGCCATGGCGACCATGTCAGCGAACTGGCGCCCGGCTTCGTGCCGGTCGCGACGTCGCCCGGTGCGCCCTTCGCGATCATCGCCGACGAGAGCCGCCAGTTCTACGGCATGCAGTTCCATCCCGAGGTGGTGCACACGCCGGACGGCGCGCGGCTGATCAAGAATTTCGCGCGTCACGTCTGCGGCATGGCCGGTGACTGGACGATGGCCGAGTTCCGCGAGACCAAGATCGCGGAGATCCGCGAGCAGGTCGGCCAGAAGAAGGTGATTTGCGGCCTGTCGGGCGGGGTCGATTCGGCGGTCGCGGCGGTGCTGATCCACGAAGCGATCGGCGACCAGCTGACCTGCGTCTTCGTCGACCATGGCCTGTTGCGCGCGGGCGAGGCCGATCAGGTCGTCAGCCTGTTCCGCGGCCATTACAACATCCCGCTGGTGCACGTGAATGCCGAGGCGCTGTTCATGAACGGGCTGGCCGGCGTCACTGACCCCGAGGCCAAGCGCAAGTTCATCGGCAAGACGTTCATCGAGGTGTTCGAGAGCGAGGCGAAGAAAATCGGGGGGGCGGAGTTCCTGGCGCAGGGCACGCTGTATCCCGACGTGATCGAGAGCGTGAGCTTCACCGGCGGGCCGTCGGTGACGATCAAGAGCCACCACAATGTCGGTGGCCTGCCCGAGCGGATGAACATGAAGCTGGTCGAGCCGCTGCGCGAGCTGTTCAAGGACGAGGTGCGCGAGCTTGGCCGCGAGCTGGGGCTGCCGGACATCTTCGTCGGCCGGCATCCGTTCCCGGGGCCGGGCCTGGCGATCCGTATTCCGGGCGAGGTGACCAAGGAGCGGTGCGACATCCTGCGCAAGGCCGACGCCATCTATCTGGAAGAGATCCGCAATGCGGGGCTCTATGATGCCATCTGGCAGGCGTTCGCCGTGCTGCTGCCGGTCCGCTCGGTCGGCGTGATGGGCGACGGGCGGACGTATGAAAGCGTGCTGGCACTGCGCGCGGTGACCTCCACCGATGGCATGACGGCGCAGGCGTTCGAGTTCCCGGGCGGGTTCCTGCCGCGGGTGTCGACGCGGATCGTCAACGAGGTGAAGGGCATCAACCGGGTGACGTATGATTATACGTCCAAGCCGCCCGGCACGATCGAGTGGGAATGATCCCCGTGCGGTCGGCGTCGCTGCGCCGGGTGTAGATGGTAGCCCCGGCGGTAGGAGCCGCGGGGTTCAGGCTTCCACCGCGGCGATCTTGATCGTCGGGCATGCCATGGCGGCAAGCGCGCGTTGCTGTGGCACGGGATCGGGCGCGGGGCGCGCGTAGTAGTAGCCCTGGCCGACGTGGCAGCCGAGGAGGCGGAGGCGGTGGGCCTGTGCCTCCGTCTCGATTCCTTCCGCGACCACGACCTTGCCCAAACCGCGGCCCATGCCGATGATCGCACGCACGATCGCCAGCGTCCCGCCGTCGCGTTCGTCGATGCTGGCGATGAACGAGCGGTCGATCTTGATGCGATCGACCGGCATCTGGCGCAGGTGGACCAGCGAGGCGTAGCCGGTGCCGAAATCGTCGAGCGCGATGGCAATGCCCGCCTCGTGCAGGGTGCGCAGGTTGGCGAGGATCGAATCAGCGCCACGATCCAGCATCACGCCCTCCGTCACCTCGATGCACAGCAGCGTGGGCGAGACATCGTGATAGCGCAGCCGTTCGAGCACGCGATCCGCGGCGCGCCGGCCGACGAGCTGCGCCGCGGTGAAATTGACGCTGAGCGTGCCGATCGAGGGGCCGTGACGACGGATCCATGCCAGCGCGAGATCGAGCACACGCTCCTGGATCAGCAGCCCGATCCGTTCCGCGACGAGGACATCGCCGAACCGCTCGGGCGTGATCATGCCATATTCGGGATGGTCCCAGCGCAGCAGCGCCTCATAGCCGCAGACCGCGCCCGAGGAGAGGGTGACGATCGGCTGCATGTGGAGCGCGAATTCGCCGCGCTCCAGCGCGCGGTGGGCGTCGTTGCTGAATTCGACCTGGAGGTCGCGTAGCGCGCGCTGCAGCGGATCGTACCGATAATAGCGCATCCGCCCGAGCCGCTTGGCATTGTAGAGCGCGAGATCGGCGTTCTGGTACAGGAGGTCGAGCGTCGTCGCATCTTCGGGATAGCGTGCCGAGCCGACGCTGAGCGAGATGGTGCGCTCCTCCCCCATGAAATGCCACGGGGCGCCCTGCATCGCGGCGATGGCGCGGGCGAGCACGGTTTCACATGCCTCGCCGCCCGGGCACAGGATGACGAATTCGTCGCCGCCGATGCGGGCGACCTGCGCGCCCGGGACCTGCGCGACACCGGTCGAGAGCAGGCGCGCGATCTCCCGCAGCAGGATGTCGCCGCCGGCGTGGCCGACGCGGTCGTTGGTATGCTTCAGGTAATCGACGTCGATCAGGAACAAGGTGAACGGCGTGCCGGCGAAGATCAGTTCCTCCGCCTCGTCCTTGAAGGCGGCGCGGTTGGCGAGGCCGGTGAGGAAGTCGGTGCGCGCCGCGGTGCGCAGCGCATTCGCCTCCGCCTGGACGATCTCTCGCCGTTGGCGGGACAGTTCGAGCTCCTGTCGAAGCATCCGGAAGCGGTCGGCGATCGCCAGCGAGAGGATCAGCCCCTCGAACGCCAGCGCGGCGAAGGTCGCCATATCGACGAAATCATTCTGCGGCGCGAAGCCCAGGTTGCGGGCGAGCCGCGCCAGGAAGACGCAGATCACCGGGCCCCAGCCGACCATGTAGAACCACACGACGCGGCTGCCGCGGCGGACCGCGATCCAGCACGACAGCGCGACGGTCACGCCGGTCGCTGCAATGGCATAGTTCAAGAGGCGATCGGTGATGATGGGCGGCAGCAACATATCGGCCGCGGCGAGCGGGCCGAGCACCGCGCCGGCGAGCGCCAGCGACCGGCCGGCGACCACCAGCGGCCGCGGCAGCATGCCGCGTTCGATCACCGCAAAGAAGAACATGTTGCCCGCCGCGACCATCAGGCCGACGAGGGTGAAATCGAGCCGTACTCCCGTCGGGCCGACCAGCCACGGGAAGACGAAGGCGGCCATGTTGGTCCATGTCAGACCATAAGCGAGCGCCGCAGTGAGCCAGAGCAGGTACCAGCGCTGAAAGGCATAGCGTTGCCCGGCATGGATCACGGCATTGTAGAGCAGCGCCGACAGCAGGGCGCCGGTGAACAGCCCCATCAGGATCAGCCAGCGCGCATCGTCGCGAAACGCAGTGTCGGGCGAGACGGCCACGACCTTGCGCATCAAGGACAGCGTGTCGAGCTTGCGAAAGCCGAGATACAGCGCGCGGGTGTCCGACCCGGCGCTTGCCACGGGGAAGCTGAGCAAGCCGCCCGCCGCCCAATTTTCCCCCAGTTCGCCGGCCGACCAGGTGGATCGCCGCGTGCTGTGGCGGTCGACCACCAGCACCGAAATCTTGTCGAAGCGGGTCTGATCGACCAGCAAGTGCCAGCCGGGGGCGAGCCCGTTCAGCAGCTTGTGATCGAGGCGCAGCCATATCCATTCGTGCTGGCGCGTGTCCGCCCGGTCGCCACAGGCATAGGGCGCAGCGGCGATGTCCTGCGGCGTGGTGCCGTCGGGCAGGCTGGTGACGCAGGCGGTGCGCAACAGGCCGATCTTTGTCGCTGCGGCACCCTGCGGAAGGAGGCTGGCGACCAACAGCAGCAACGCGCACAGAAATGCCCTCACGTTCGCCACCTGCCCCAACTTCCCCCTCATCACCTTCGCCCCGAACACGTCCTACCGACAAGTTCCTAACAGAAGGCAACTGTGCGGGGCGCCGGCCGCATTCCCGTCCTGCGACGGGCAGCATTTCGACACCCCGGGACCTTAGCGGATATTTGCCGTGGAAACCATGTTGTCGCGCTGGCTGGGCAGGTGAAGCGCGAGGCATGATCCCGGATGCGGCTGATACGACGCTGACGTAAGTACCGGCGCATCACCGCCCGAATAGCGCTCGCTCCGGCTGACGATTGTCTTGCTACGTCCGTCATTTGATCTGATGACAGCTATGACCGGACGTAGCCCTTAGCTTTTTTTGCTTGCGGAATTGCGCTTGGGACAGCTGCGGCGGCGGAGAGTAGGGATGCGCGCGACCAAAGATGCGATGACATCCTTAGCGCAATCTTATTGATTCTCATTCTATTCGGCGATGTTAGGGAGCATCACGTGGTAGAACGCCGCATCGTACCGGAAGCCGACATTCGGGTCGAAGTCGCCCACGGAATTTCGCCGAAGCTGGACGCACCGGCGTCGCGACTCTGGTCCGGGGCCTGCTTCATGGGCGCGGCTTGGTTCAAGGCGGCCAATGCGACTGATGCCCGGACGGTGCTGGCGATGCGGCCGGACGGCAGCACGGTCGCTGCCATACCCTTTGCCGGCCTTGGGCCTTCTTTGATGGGCATCCGCGCCGTCCCGGGCAGTTACTGGCCGTTCCGCTCCATCGCTGTGGCCGCGGATGCTCAGCCGGCCGAGCTACAGGCGTTGCTGTCAGCGCCGCGAGCGCGCCGGGCACTCTCGCCGGTGTGGCGGGTGGGTCCGGTGCTAAGAGAAGATCTGGCGGTCGCGATGCTGGAACAGGCCGCGGTCCGCTCGGGCTGGACGGTTCTGGTTCGGACGCTCGGGAAGACCTTCGTACTTAGCCTGCGCGATCAGATCGATAGCGGCGGCTGGCCGAGAAAATCGACACGCCGGCGCCTGGAAAACTACGAGCGGCAACTGGCGAAAAAGGGAGAGCTTCACGTTCGCTTCGTCACCGGGTCCGCCTGGAACGAAGGCGTCTTTGAGGCGCTGGCTGCGATTGAGGCGAATAGCTGGGTCGGCCGAAGAAGCGATGGCAGGGGCGCTCAGTTTCTCGCGGCTGGTCAATGCGCGCTGTGGCGCCGTGCAGTCGGCGATCCCCAAATTGCGGAGGCTCTCTCCGCGACCATCCTGACCGTCGGCGGGGAGCCGGCAGCCTTTTCCTTCGATCTTCGGGCAGGCGAGCGTCAGTACAGCATCGCCAGCAGCTATGACGAGCGCTTCGCAGCGGCCCGGCCGGGCAAGATCGTCACATATCGCCAGCTTCAGTGGGCTGCCGGTCAGGGTGTCCAGACGGTAGACCTGGGCGTTGGCGATAGCGGCTACAAGCAGGAGATGGGCGCGCGGCCGGGTTCGCAGATGATCGACCTGTTGATCGTGCGAAGCTCACCCCTCGGCTGGCTCCTCAGCTTCAAATGGGGACCGAAGTCGGAGCTTGCGCGTACCGACTTGCCCACGAGCATGGATGCGCGCCGGCACCGCAATCGGATCGTCGCGCAGGTCGCCACCGCAGCCGCCGTCGCGGCGGCAGCATTCGCCGTCGGCCGGTGACGCACCCCCATGGCGCCGCGCCGTCCCCGATAACGTGATTTAGCGCGTCGCCATGAGTTGGCCCACAGTCTTCGACACATCAGGCATGAGTGTACCGAAAAGGTGGGTCGTAAGGCGAATGCCGGATCAAAATGAGGCAGCGGACATGAAGTTAGAGACCCGCAATGAAATGTCCTTGTTTGAAGTGCCCGCTACCTTGAACGCGGACGGCAAGCTGACGGACGCCTGCGTTCAACAAGCCCTGACGGTGATGAACCGGGAGGGCTTCGTCATCTTCACGGACCTGATGTCGGACGAGGAATCAGATGTTGGCCTAGAACTGATTCGTCAAACAATCGAGGATCCTGATCGCGTCCGGGGCTCATTCGCCAGCGAGACTGACAATCGTTACGTGCGTCGCGACTTTTGCTCTCTGCCTTCGACGATGCCGGTATTGAGCTTTGCTGCCATGTTGGCGCAGCGCATTGAACCCGTCATCTCAACCTATTGTGCCCGAACGCATCCGCTGCTGGAGGTCACCACATTGACCAGCTATATTGGCTCGTCGCATCAATATGTTCACCGTGATCCAGCCGGTGTAATCAGTCTCTTTGCCGCCGTGGCAGATGTATCAGAGGCTCAAGGCGGGACGGTGTTCATTCCGGGGACGCACTTGGACGGCCGCGCCGAAGAGCGGCGTGGCGCCACGGCTCATGAGCTAATGGAGCTGTTTCGGGTAAAAAGTAATGCCTCCATCCTTTGCTACAACCTGGCGAAGCTGTGGAGAATGCTCAAACAAGGAAAGACATCCTTGGCGTGGGGCGAATTCCGTGATCGCGTATTTTCCAGCGCGTGGGATGAGCATCAGCCGAATTTGATGCGCTTCATCTTGGGGAAGAACTCGCAATTCAGTATTCGGAACCTGGGCCCAAGGACATTATGGAGGCTTTATAAGCATCGCGATGTGCTCAGTGAAATGTTCCATTTGGTGCAGACGGCGCCCCGTAAGGGTACGGTCATCTTATATCAAAGTGACCTGCTCCATGCCGGACCCGACAACCGATCGCCGCATCCTCGGCGCCTCTTCAGCATGAGTATCGCGCGGAACCCGGTTGAGCCCAAAGCCTGGCATGCCGGGTATTCGCCACACCCCACGCTCATCGCCAATTCCATAAGCCTTGGTGATCTTCTGGATCTTCCTGCCTTCCTTGCCGCCCCGGTTGCTGGGTCGCGAGATGAGATGGCTAGCGGATAAGTCCCGCAGTACCGAATCCGCGTTGAAGCCCCCGAGGAGGCGAAGCTGGTCTGGTGTGACCGTCATGACAGTCGCAAGCTGACGGTGCGTTTCCGGCCGACTCAGAGCCATGCCTCGCCGAACCTGCCGCGCCTGCACCTGGCGCGCGAGAACGCCGACTGCTTTTGCGGTCACAAACCGCTATCAGCGCTGCTGAAGGTGACGAGGGTGATGATGGCGACGACGGTTTACGGGATTCCGAATTGCGACACGGTGAAGAAGGCGCGGGTGTGGCTGGACGGCCAGGCGGTCGGCTATCGCTTTCACAATTGGAAGACCGATGGCGTCGACGGTGACGTGCTGAACCGCGCGATTGCGCAGCATGGATGGGAGCGGGTGCTCAATCGGCAGGGCACGACGTTTCGCAAATTGCCCGAGGAGGAGCGCGCGTCGCTGGACGCGGCAACGGCGCTGCGGATCATGCAGGAGCACCCATCGACCATCAAGCGCCCGATCCTCGTCGTCGATGACGTGATCGCGGTGGGTTTTTCGCCGGATGGTTTCCAGCAGGCGCTGGAAGCCGCGGGCCGACAGGAGGCGGCGCAGGAGGGAGCGCAGGGGAACTGAGGTCTGCCGCTGGATTGCCCGGCACGAACCCGCTAAGCGCCCATCATGTCCACGACCTTCACGATCGACAGCTCGACCAGCCGGGCAACGCCGGTGGCGACACCGATGAAGCGGGTGACGGTTCCCGCCGTGCGCCAGCGCAAGGGCAAGGAGCCGCTGGTGATGCTGACCGCGTACACCGTGCGCATGGCGCAGATCCTGGATCCGCATTGCGACATGCTGCTGGTCGGCGACAGCCTGGGTCAGGTGATCTACGGCCTTCCTTCGACCGTGCCCGTCACGCTGGACATGATGGCGGCGCACGGGGCCGCGGTGGTGCGCGGCAGCTATCATGCGATGGTCATCGTCGACATGCCGTTCGGCAGCTATGAGGCGAGCCCGGAAAAGGCGTTCGAAAGCGCGGCCTGGCTGCTGAAGCAGACCGGCGCGGCGGCGGTGAAGCTGGAGGGTGGGGCGGCGATGGCCCCCACCGTGGCATTTCTGTCGGAGCGCGGCATTCCGGTGATGGCGCATGTCGGGCTGACGCCGCAGGCGGTGAACGCGCTGGGCGGTTATGGCGCGCGCGGCCGGTCCGAGGCCGAGGCGAAGAAGATCGTCGGCGATGCGCAGGCCGTCGCGGCGGCGGGCGCCTTCTCGATCGTCATCGAGGGCGTGATGGAGCCGATCGCGGTGGAGATCACCCGCTCGGTCGCGATTCCCACCATCGGCATCGGCGCCTCTGCGGAGTGCGACGGCCAGGTATTGGTGACCGAGGACATGCTGGGCATGTTCGAGCGCGTGCCCAAGTTCGTGAAGCGTTATGGCGACATGGCAGGCTATATCGGCGAACGCGCCGCAAGCTATGCCGATGAGGTGCGGCAACGGGCATTTCCGGGCGCCGACCAGATCTACGTTCCGAAATCCTGAGCCGCTTTTGTTTTTCCAGCGGTGAGCGTATCGTCCGCCGCCTTTCCGACAAGTTGGAGTAAGCCGTGGCGCTGACGCCGCAAAACAACGAAGCCTTCCTGCGTGAAGTCGACGAGGAACTCCGCAAGGAGCAGGCGGCCGCTTTGGCGAAACGCTGGGGGTTGGCGATTGCCATTCTTCTGGTGGTGGGCCTGGCGATCTTTGCCGGCTACCTGTTCTGGCGCCACCAGCAGAATGAAGCCGCCGGCCGCGAGGGCGAGCAGCTTCAGCTGGTCTGGGACGAACTGGCGGCCAACAATGCCGCCAAGGCGTCGCCGGAGCTCGCCAAGCTCGCCGATTCCAGCGCGCCCGGCTATCGCGCGGTGGCGCTGTTCACCGAGGCCGACCTGCTGCTGCAGAAGGACGACCTGAAAGGTGCGGCTGCCAAGTTCGGCGCGATCGCATCCGACACGTCGCTGGCAGAACCGTTCCGCGACCTGGCGCTGATCCGACAGACGAGCGCGGAATATGATTCGCTGAAGCCCGAGCAGGTGGTCGAGCGGCTGCGCGCGATCGCGGTGCCGGAGAACCCGTATTTCGGCAGCGCCGGCGAACTGGTGGCAATGGCCTATCTGAAGCAGAACAAGCGCGACCTGGCGGGTCGGCTGTTCGGGCAGATCGCCCAGGCGGAGCAGGTGCCGCCGTCGATCCGTCAACGCGCAGTTCAGATGGCGGGCCTATTGGGCGTCGATGCCGTGCCGGCCGAGGCAGGCACGAAAGAGGACGTGACGAAGCAATGAAGAGATCGATTGCCGCGCCCATCGCCCTCGCGGCGCTGATGGGGCTGAGCGCCTGCGGCGTGTTCAAGGGTTCGCCCAAGAAGACGCCGACGGTCGGTAACCGCGTTCCGATCCTGGTGGCCGAAAGCGCGGCGGAGGTCGATCCGTCGCTGGCCGGCGTCCAGGTGCTGTTGCCGCCCGCAGTGGTGAACACCGAATGGGCCCAGCCGGGCGGCAATGCCGCCAAGTCGATGGGCCAGCTGGCGCTGGGCGCATCGCCCGCGCGCGTGTGGACGGCATCGATCAACGGCGGCTCCAACCGGCAGCGGCTGGGCGCGGCGCCGGTCATCGCCGAAGGGCGTGTGTTCGTCGTCGACGTGGAAGCGAACGTCCATGCCTTTTCCGCCGAGACGGGCGCAAGCCAGTGGACCACCGCGCTGTCCGATGGCGACGCCAACAAGGCGGCGCTGTTCGGCGGCGGGGCAAGCTTTGACGGCGGGCGCGTCTATGCGACCGACGGGCTGGGCGATGTCGTCGCGCTGAACGCGACCGATGGCGCCGTCGTATGGCGGTCGAAGCCGGGCGGTCCGCTGCGCGGCGCGCCGACCGTCGCCAACGGCCAGGTCTATGTGCTGAGCCAGGACAATCAGTTGTTCGCGCTCGACCAGAATGACGGCAAGGTCGTGTGGACGGCCACCGCCAGCGTCGAGACGCAGGGCGTGTTCGGCGTCGCGGCGCCCGCGGCCGCATCGGGCACGATCGTTGCGGGCTTCTCCTCGGGCGAGCTCAACGCCTATCGCTACGAGAACGGCCGCACCCTGTGGCAGGACGCACTGTCGCGCACCAGTTCGTCGACGTCGGTGTCGAGCCTTGCCGATATCGATGCCGAGCCGGTGATCGCCGACGGCCGCGTCTACGCCGTCGGGCAGGGCGGGCGCATGGTGGCGGTGGAGATCGCGACCGGCCAGCGGCTGTGGGAGCAGAATTTCGCCAGCATCACGACGCCGTGGCTGGCCGGCGAATGGCTGTTCATCGTCACCGATGATGCGCGGCTGGTCTGCCTGTCGCGGGCCAACGGCAAGGTGCGCTGGATCAACCAGTTGCAGGCCTATCGCAATGTCGAGAAGCGCAAGGGCCCTTATACCTGGTTCGGCCCGGTGCTGGCCGGTGACCGGCTGTGGCTGACCAATTCGCGCGGACAGCTGGTCGGCACGTCGCCGGCCGACGGCAGCGTTCAGGTGACGATCGACAACGGCGCGCCGTTCACGCTGTCGCCCGTCGTCGCCAACCAGACGATGTACGTCCTTGACCAGAAGGGGCGGCTGTCGGCCTATCGCTGATCGGGGACCGGCAGTGATGCCGGCTCCTGCGAGCAGCACGCTGCGGCTTCCGCTGTCGGGCGGGGCGCTGTAGGGGCACGTGATGGCACGTCTTCCCACTGTTGCGATTGTTGGCCGACCCAATGTCGGCAAATCGACCCTGTTCAACCGCCTGGTCGGCAAGAAGCTGGCGCTGGTCGACGACCGGCCCGGCGTGACGCGCGACCGGCGCGAGGGCGAGGCGCACCTGCTGGGGCTCGATTTCCGCGTGGTCGATACCGCGGGCTATGAGGATCACGACCCGCAGTCGCTGCCCGGGCGGATGCGGATGCAGACCGAGGCCGCCGTGGCGCAGGCCGATGTCGCGCTGTTCATGATCGATTCGCGCGCCGGCATCGTACCGCTGGACGAGGAGATCGGCCGTTGGCTGCGCGGATCGACCACGCCGATCGTGCTGGTCGCCAACAAGGCCGAGGGCCGGTCGGGCGAGCAGGGCGTGCTGGAAGCGCTGGCGCTTGGCTTTGGCGATCCGGTGCAATTGTCCGCCGAGCATGGCGAGGGCGTCGCGGACCTGTTCGAGGCGCTGCTGCCGTACCTGGAGCGCGACGAGGAGGACGTTCCCGACGAGGACGAGGAAGATCCCGCCGCGCCGCTGAAGCTGGCGATCGTCGGGCGGCCGAACGCCGGCAAGTCGACGCTGGTCAACCGGATGCTGGGCGAGGACCGCATGATCACCGGTCCCGAGGCCGGGATCACGCGCGATTCGATCGCCATCGACTGGGAGTGGCAGGGCCGCCCGGTGCGGCTGATCGACACGGCCGGGATGCGCAAGCGCGCCAAGGTCCAGGACAAGCTGGAGAAATTGTCGGTCGCCGATGCGCTGCATGCGGTGGATTTTGCCGAGGTCGTGGTGCTGCTGCTCGATGCGACGCTGGGGCTGGAGTCGCAGGACCTGCGCATCGCCGACCGCGTGCTGGAGGAAGGCCGCGCGCTGATCATCGCGCTGAACAAATGGGACGTCGCGGACAACCCCTCGTCGTTGTTCAACGGCGTCAAGGCGGCGCTGGGCGATGGCCTGAGCCAGGTGAAGGGCGTGCCGCTGATCACCGTGTCGGCGATGACGGGACGCGGCATCGACCAGTTGCTGGCCGCCGCGTTCGAGACGCGCGAGGCATGGTCGCGGCGCGTGCCGACGGGCGAACTCAACCGCTGGTTCGAGCGTGCGATCGAGGCGAACCCGCCACCCGCGCCGGGCGGCAAGCGGATCAAGATGCGCTACGTCACGCAGGTGAAGACGCGCCCGCCCAGCTTCGTCATCTTCGGCACGCGCGTGGACCAGCTGCCGGCCAGCTACGAGCGGTATCTGGTCAATTCGCTGCGGCGCGACCTGGGCTTTGGCGCGGTGCCGATCCGGTTGACGCTGCGCGCGCCCAAAAATCCGTTCGGTAGCTGACGCTTACCTGCTGTTTACCGTGATGGCCTAGGCCGGGCGGCGAACAACGATCGCACGAGATGCGACAATGGGGGAAGCAAGCGTGTCACTCGAGCCGGGAATCCTGGTGGACCGGGAAGCCTTTGCCAAGGCCAGGGCGGAGCTTGGGGCGGGATTCCAGCGCATCCTGGGCTATTTCCGCGAGGACGGGATCAAGTCGGTTTCAGCGATCGAGGCGGCAATGCGCGCCAAGAATGCGGCCGGCCTGATAATCCCGGCGCACACGCTGAAGGGCGAGGCGCGGCAGTTCGGCGCGGCGCCGCTGGCCGAACTGGCGGAGCGGATCGAGACGATGGGGCGCGACTGCGTCGAAACGCGCGATACGCCGGAGGACGTGCTGGAGGATGTGGTCGCGCTGCGCCCGCTGTTCACCCAGACGCTGGCGCTGCTGGAGCGCGAGGCGGGGCCGGCGCCGGTGCGGCGGTCGGCGGCCGGGTTCGGGCGGCGGACGTCACCGGCGAATATCATCGGATAGCAGGACGCCGCGGCGCGGCATTTGGCTAGAGCGAGCGCCGGCGTGGCGCGCCGGGACAGGGCAGGCGCCACCCGCGGGATGGCGCCTGTACCGTATCAGCCGTGCGGCTTGTCAGCCTCTGCATTGAGCTGGATGTAGTTCTGCAGCCCCATGCGCTCGATCATCTCGAACTGGCGTTCGAGCGTGTCGACATGCTCTTCCTCACTGATGAGGATACGGGTGAACAGGTCGCGGCTGCCGAAGTCCTTGACCTCTTCACAATAAGTGATCGCGGCCTTCAGCTGGGCGACGGCCTCGATCTCCATCGCGAGATCGGCCTTCAGCACCTCCTCGACGGTCTCACCAATGCGCAGGCGGCCGAGCAGCTGGAAATTGGGCAGGCCATCGAGGAAGAGGATTCGCTCGGCGAGCCAATCCGCATGCTTCATCTCGTCGATGGATTCGTGCCGCTCATATTCGGCGAGCTTCTTGACGCCCCAATGTTCGAGCAGGCGATAGTGCAACCAATATTGATTGATTGCCGTCAGCTCGTTCTTCAGCGTCTCGTTAAGAAACTCGATGACGCGCGGGTCGCCCTTCATTGAAATACCTCCATGTCGTTCCCGTTCTTACCTTGGGACGTGGAGGGTCAGCAATCAAAAATTGGCGGATTTCCGCGGTTTTTAGAATGTGCGAATGTTATGCAGCAGCACGCTCTTCATCGATAATGGCTCGCGCGAAGGGCGTGCATTGACCGCATTTCGGCTGGCGGCCGAGCGAACGATAGGCCTGGCATGCCGTCGTCGAGCCGGCGCGCGCCGCCTCGCGGACCTGGGTTTCACGAATAGCATTGCAAACGCAAACGACCATGAAGAGCACCTTTCGTTGATAGGTGCATATCGCTCATGAGAACAGGTCGCAACTATAATTGCGTCTAATTCGCAAAAGAGCGCTGGTCGGAGGGTGACCGGCGACGAAATGGTTGGCGCTTCCCGAACGTCAGCGAGCGCCACGCCCATTCGAGCGGGCCGGCGGCGAATCGATCGAGCCAGGGTTTCGACCAGAGGAGCATCAGCGCCCAAATCGCGGCGACCACAGGATAAAGCTGCCAACGCTGGAGATAGCCGAACCACCCGAGGCCGTAGCCGTAGAAGAGGAGGGTGCAGATGATGCTGGTCGCGAGATAATTGGTGAAGGCCATCCGCCCGGCCGCCGTCAGCCGGATTGGTAACCAGGCGGTCGGAATGCGGGTGATCAGCGCCATGATGAGGATGGCATGGGCGAGCGCCATGGCGGGGCGGAGGAGCACGAGGTGCAACGGCTCCGCCAGCATCAGCACGATCGGATCGAAGTTCGAGGCGCTGATCCAGAGCGCCAGCGCGACATAGGCGGGGAGGCACAGGCCGTAGCCGATCAGGAGCACCGCGCGCGTCCACCGGGCGGGCCAGTCGCCGGTGAAGAAGCCGCTGCGGAACAGCGCCATGCCGAGCAGCATCAGCCCGGTTGTCTCGGCGGCGAGATCGGGGAAGATCTGCCGCTGGGCCTGCCACGCCAGCGTTGCGCGCATCGCGGTGACTTGCTGCCAGTCCCCGCGGAAGGCGGCCAACTCCGCCGGGACGGTCGCGCGCAGGCTGTCCATCTCCGCTTGATAGTGGGCCCATTCGGCGAGGATTGCGGGGGACGCGCGGGGCGACAGGGCAAGCGCGCGGAAATGCTCGGCCGCCGCATGATCGATGATGCCGCTGACGAGCGGGGCGGCGATCAGCAGGGTAGCGATCGCGAACATGCGGGGGAGGGGCCAGTCGCGCGCGACGAACACCAGCGCGCCGCACAGGGCGTAGAGCACCAGAATGTCGCCGGGCCAGATCAGATAGGCGTGGACCATCCCGATCGCGAACAGCGTCGCCATGCGCGCATAATGGATGCGGGCCGGAGACCTGCCGCTGCGCAGCGACCGATCGGCGATCAACAGGGTCGAGGCGCCGAACAGCATCGTGAACAGGCCGCGCATCTTGCCGTCGGCGAGGATGAAGGCGAGCGCCCAGGCCCACCAATTGGCGCCGGTGCTGCCGCCGTAGACGGTGGGATCGACATAGGCATAGCTCGGCATCGCGAAGGCGACGATGTTGAGCAGGAGGATGCCGAGAACGGCGAAGCCGCGCACGCTGTCGATCGCGGTGATCCGGCCGGGCGCGCGGACAGGGGCGGCGATGCTCATGCGCGGCAGCGATCAGCGCGGAATGAGGGCAAGGTTCCGCCGTTCGGCCGCGTGGCGCGCGGCGAGGAAGATCGCGCCGGTTGAGGCGAGCGCGAGGAAGCCGACCACCAATGAGTCAAGGACCATCGCCAGCCACACGACCCAGGGCGGCGCGCCGACCGGGAGGATGTTCAGCGCCTGATGCAGCGCGGCGAGCGGCAGGAAGCCGGCGATCATGTAGACCACGGCGCGCCAGAAACTGCCGGCCATGATCGCGATCGAGCGCAGCGGACCGATCGCCGTGTTACCCAGCGGCCAGGCCACGCGCCATGCGGAAAGATAGATGCCGAGTACGGCGGCGAGCACGCCCAGCGCTAGCGAGGCATATTCCCACCAGGCGAAGGGAAGGTCGAGAACGAGGCCCGGCGGCGGCCCGAACAGCGAGAGCCACTGGACCATGGCAAGGATCGCGAACTGGATGCCGAACAGGGTCACGGCCGGCCGCTCGACCTTCTTGGCCCAGGCGGCGTCGCGCCCGGAGGCCATGAAGCGGATGAACCAATAGGAGGGCAGCAGCATCGCCAGGATCTTGGCGAAGCCCAGCGACAGGCGGCGTTGATCGAGCGCGGCGGTGGCGCGGAAGCCCTGCGAGAAGAGGCCAAGGTCGATCTCCACCACGTGCTGACCGAATTCGAGCACCGCGGGGATCGAGAACAGGATCGGGAGTGCCAGCGCGAAGGCGAGGCAGTCGGCGTATAATTGCTTGATGTCGCGCCACATCGTTTCGTCGTCACCTGTCCTTGGCGGCGGGGGTGGGCGACGGCGCGCGGGGTTTCAAGCGGTAATTGGCAGGCGGTCCTGCCGGGGCACCGATCGACGCCCCGGCAGGCCGTGTCCGTCAGGCCGGCAGAAGCCGCTTTTCGCCGGCGACCTTCATCATCGCCTTCTGCAGCTTTTCAAAGGCGCGCACCTCGATCTGGCGGACGCGTTCGCGGCTGACGCCATAGACCTGGCTCAGTTCCTCGAGCGTCTTGGGATCGTCGGTCAGGCGACGCTCGGTCAGAATGTGCTTTTCACGATCGTTCAGGCTGTCCATCGCGCTGACGAGCATGTCGTGGCGGACTTCAGCTTCCTGCGCATCGGCAACGATCTGATCCTGCAGGGGCGAATCGTCCTGCAGCCAATCCTGCCACTGGCCCTCGCCATCCTCGCGCATCGAGACGTTGAGCGACGTGTCGCCGCCCATCGCCATGCGGCGGTTCATGCTGACCACGTCGGCCTCGCTGACGCCCAGATCGGTTGCGATCTTGGTCAGATCCTCCGGCTTCAGATCGCCGTCCTCGAACGCATCGAGACGAGCCTTCATCCGGCGCAGGTTGAAGAACAGCTTCTTCTGCGCGGCGGTGGTGCCCATCTTCACCAGGCTCCACGAGCGCAGGATGAATTCCTGGATCGAGGCGCGGATCCACCACATCGCATACGTGGCGAGGCGGAAGCCGCGATCGGGCTCGAACTTCTTCACGCCCTGCATCAGGCCGATATTGCCCTCGCTGATCAGCTCGGACACGGGCAGGCCATAGCCGCGATAGCCCATCGCGATCTTCGCGACGAGACGCAGGTGGCTGGTGACGAGCTGAGCTGCCGCCTCAGGATCGCCATGTTCCTGGAAACGCTTGGCGAGCATATATTCCTGCTCGGGCGCCAGGATCGGAAACTTCTTGATCTCGGCGAGATAGCGGTTGAGGCTCTGCTCGCCGCCGAGAGCGGGGATCGTCGCTGGGACGTTGCCGCTAGCCATGAGTACCTAATCTCCCTTTCCGGGGAACGCCACGCGCAGATCAGCGCAGGCGGTTACACCCTATACGTCGAGTTGACTGAACAGTTCCTGCATGTCTGCAGGCATCGCGCTTTCGAACGACAAAGCGGTGCTTGTGATCGGATGAACGAACCCCAGCCGGGCTGCGTGCAGCGCCTGTCGCCGGAACGAAAGTTCATCAAGTTGACGCTTATGAACTGGTTTTGTTCTACCATAGACCGGGTCGCCCAGCAAGGCGTGGCCGATCGAGGCCATGTGGACGCGGACCTGGTGGGTGCGGCCGGTTTCGAGCCGGCATTCGACCAGCGCCGCGTCGCGCAGCAGATGTTCGGTGCGGTAATGCGTCACCGCACGCTTGCCGCCGGCGACGATCGCCACCTTCTTGCGGTTGTGCGGCGAGCGGGCGAGCGGCGCATCGACGGTTCCCGCGGGCGGCATCGGGCGGCCGCCGACGATCGCCTTGTAGCGCCGGTCGATGGTGTGCGCGGCGAATTGCTTCGCCAGCCCCTCATGCGTGCGATCGGTCTTCGCCGCCACCATCAGCCCCGAGGTATCCTTGTCGATGCGGTGGACGATGCCGGGCCGCGCCACGCCGCCGATGCCCGAGAGCGAGCCGCCGCAATGATGCAGCAGCGCGTTCACCAGCGTCCCGTCGAGGTTGCCCGCGGCGGGATGAACCACCAGCCCGGCAGGCTTGTCGATCACGATGAGATGTTCGTCTTCATAGGCGACCACCAAGGGGATGTCCTGCGGCTCGTTATGCGCCGGCGTGGGGGCCGGCACCGCCACATTATAGACCTCGCCAGCGGCGGCGCGACGCGCAGGATCACGTACTGCCAGACCGTCACGCGTGACCTGGCCGGCGTTGATCAATACCTTCAGCCGTTCGCGCGACAGCGTCGGCACGACATCGGCAAGCGCACGGTCGAGCCGCCATGTATCGGCAGCCGGTGCGATCGTCGCTTGAATGATGGAAACCCCCCGGTCCATTAGGTGTCCTAGATGGGTGAGACGGTGCATCTTTCAAGGTCGCTGGCCGGCGAAATCATTTCGCGGGCGGCACAAAGTGACCAAGAGGTCTGCGGGTTGTTGCTGGGTTGCGCGGGCCATGTGACTCAGCTTGTCGCGTGCCGCAATGTCCATCCGACGCCCGCGACGCATTTCGAGCTGGACCCGGCGGCGCTGTTCGCCGCGTTGCGCGCGGCGCGCGCGGGCGGGCCGGCGGTGATCGGCCATTATCATTCGCACCCGTCAGGCCAGGCGACGCCATCGGCCACCGATGCCGACGCCGCGGCCGCCGACGGGAGCATCTGGATCATCGTCGCAGGCACCGACATCACCGCGTGGAAGGCGGTGCGCGACGGAGCGGTGCACGGCCGCTTCGATCCGCTTGCCCTTGCCATTGCGCGGTAAAGTCCGCTGCGTCATTGAAAGCGCATGACCATCGATCCCGTCGACTTCGCCAGCCTGCTCTGCTCCCGCCTGTGCCATGATCTGCTGTCGCCGATCGGCGCGCTGAACAACGGGCTGGAGCTGCTGGCCGACGAGACCGATCCCAAGATGCGCGAGCGGTGCATGGAGCTGATGGCGGAAAGCGCGCGGACGTCCGCCGCGAAGCTGAAATTCTTCCGCCTGGCGTTCGGCGCGGCAGGCGGGTTCGGCGAGGCCGTCGACACGCGCGAGGCACAGCAGGCGATCGAGGGGCTGTTCGGCGAGACCAAGCGGCTGAAGGTCAACTGGCTGGTCGAGGAGCCGATGCTGCCCAAGGCGGCAATCAAGGTGCTGCTGAACATGGCGATGATCGCCGGCGACACACTGGTGCGCGGCGGATCGCTGGATATCGGCAGCGAGAGCGGCGACACGGCGATCGAGATCGTGATGAAGGCCGAGGGGCCGCGCATCACGCTGGACGACGAATTGCGCTCCACGCTGGTCGATGGCCGCGCGTCCGAAGCCGTGACGCCGCGCGTGGCGGCTGCGTTCCTGGTGCATGAGATGGTCAAATCGGCCAATGGCCGCGTGCTGGTGAGCGCGCCGGCCGAGGACGTGATGCTGTTCGGCGCGACGATGCGGCCCCATTGAGGCAATAAACGCGGAATTTACCGCCGCTGCCCCATGGCGGGCGGGCAATGGACGATCTGCTGCAGGAATTCATCGCGGAAACCCGCGAAACGCTCGACGCGCTGGCGGGCGAAATAGTCGCGTGGGAAGCGGATCCCGCCGACCGGGCGCGGCTCGATTCGATCTTCCGCTTCGTCCACACGGTGAAGGGAAGCTGCGGCTTCCTTGACCTGCCGCGGCTCGCCCGGCTGAGCCATGCGGCCGAGGACGTGCTGCAGAGCGTGCGGTCGGGCGAACGCGCCGCCGATCCGGCGCTGGTCAATGCCGTGCTGGCGATCGTCGACCGCATTGGCGAGATCGTCGAGGCGATCGACGCTGGCGCGGCGCTGGACGATTCGGCCGAGGACCTGCTGCTCGCCGCGCTGGAGGGGAAGGCGCAGACCGCGCCGGCATCCGAGCCCGCGCCAGTGGTCGTGCCGATCACCAGTGCGCCGCGTGCGCCCGCGCGCAGCATCCGGCTGTCGATCGACCTGCTCGACCGGATGATGAACGGCGTGTCGGAGATGGTGCTGGCGCGAAATGAGCTGGCCAGGCGGCTGCGCGACAGTGGCGATACGACGCTGGAAACCGCGGTCGATCGCCTGTCGATGACCGTCGCCGAATTGCGCGACACGGTCACGCGGACGCGGATGCAGACGATCGATTCGCTGTTTTCCGCGCTGCCCCGGCTGGTGCGCGATACGGCGGCGGCGCTGGGCAAGAAGGTGTCGCTGTCGATCGACGGCGCCGACGTCGAGCTGGACCGCGAGATGATCGAGCTGTTGCGCGATCCGCTGGTCCATATCGTGCGCAATGCGATCGACCATGGCATCGAGGCGCCCGAGGCGCGACGGGGAGCGGGCAAGCCCGAGGCCGGGCGGCTGGCGATCGTGGCGCGCCAATCGGGCAATCGCATCATCGTCGAGGTGGCCGACGACGGGCAGGGGATCGACACCGCCAAGCTGCTGGCGAAGCGCATCGCGCAGGAGCCGGCGCGGGCGGCGGAGCTCGGCGCGCTCGACCAGCGGGCGCGGCTCAACCTGATCTTCGAGCCGGGGCTGTCGACCCGCGACGAGGCGACCACCACGTCAGGCCGCGGCGTCGGCATGGACGTGGTGCGCACCAACGTCGAGCAGATCGGCGGCAGCATCCGGCTGGACAATGTCGCCGGGCGCGGCCTGACCACGACGATCGAGGTGCCGCTGACGCTGGCGATCCTGTCGGCGATCATCATCGAGGCGGGCGATCAGCATTATGCCGTACCGCGCCAAGCGATCGAGGAGATCGTGGCGGTCGGATCGGACGCGGTGCGGATCGATGCCGTCGGCGACACGCTGCTGGCGAGCGTGCGCGGGCGGCGGTTGCCGGTGATCCGGTTGAACGCCGTGCTTGGGGGCGAGGGGCCGGAGGCGGCGGTTGGCGTCGGCACGATGCTGATGATCGTCAACCTGGCGCATGGCAGCTACGCGCTGGGGGTCGATGGCGTCGACGATACGCAGGAATTGGTGGTGAAGCCGGTCGCGCCGGCCGTGATGATGGCGGGCATCTATGCCGGGCAGATGCTGCTCGATACCGGGCGGCCGCTGCTGCTGCTCGATTGCGCGGGGATTGCCGAGCAGGCGGGGCTGCGGTTCGAGCGGGTGATCGCGGTCGAGGAGCCGGCCGAGGAGGCCGCGCCGCCGGGCATCGCCGCGCTGATGATCGAGGCGCTCGACGGGCGGCGGCGCGTGGTGGCGCTCGATGCGGTCGAGCGGATCGAGGCGGTCGAGCCGGGATCCTTGTGCCAGGCCGGCGGCCGTTGGTGGGCGCGCGGGCGGCAGGGGATGGTCGCGGTGCATGTCGATCCGGCGATCGGTGAGCAGGCGGGGGTACCGGCGGGGGCGGAGCTTACGATGCTGATGCTGCCGGGGGCGGGCCAGGCGACCGGCTATCTGGTACGGCGCGCGCTCGACATCGTCACGGTGCCCGACGAGTTGCTTCCCGCCGCCGATCCGCGCGTGCGCGGGGTGGCGATGATCGATGGTGCGCCGGTCGAGTTCATCGACGCCGCGTGGTGGAGCCCGCCGACCGACGGCGGCGGCGGCGGGCGGCCGATCTGCCTCGTCCAGGGTGTCGACAGCCATTGGACCGACACGATGCTGCGGCCGATGATCGAGGCGGCGGGCTATCGCGTGGCGCGCGATCTGGCGCCGGGCGAGACGGCGGTCGTGACGCTGGCGGCCGATGACGAGCCGGCGGCGGCGGGCCGGGTGGTGCGGCTGAGCCGTGACGCGGCCACGGGGCAGCCGACGCTTGATACAATAACGCTGGCGCAGGCGCTGTCGGCGGGAGCGGCGCGATGAGCGGCACCCTGCACCTGCTGGCGCGACTGGGCGGGCAGGCGATCGCCGTGCCGGCCGAGATGGTCGAATCGGTCGTCGATATCGATGCCGTGGTGCCGGCGCCGCGCAGCCATCCGGCGGTGCGCGGCCTCGCCGCGCTGCGCAGCCGCGTGGTCACGGTGGTCGACACCTGGCAGCTGCTGGACCTGCCCGCGGGTGGTGAGGGGACGCAGCGCGCGATCATCACCGTGGTCGACGGCCATCACCACGCGATGCTGGTCGAGGCGCTGGAGGATGTCGCACCGATTGACGTGCTGCCGATCCCGACCGGGCTTGCGCTGGGCGCGCGATGGGCGCGGGTCGCGACCGGATCGGCGGAGCGCGACGGCGAGCCGCTGCTGGTGATCAACCTTGCCGCGCTGGTCGGCGCGATGGCCGAGGACGCGCGCGATTAACGCGGTCCTTACGCTTCGCGCGGCATGACGGCGATCAACAGGTTGTAGGGGTATCGTGATGAAATCGTGTCTGGTGGTCGACGATTCGAAAGTGATCCGAAAGGTCGCCCGCCACATCCTGGAGGGGCTCGATTTCTCGGTCAGCGAGGCAGCGGACGGGCGCGAGGCGCTGGACGCGTGCAACGCCAGCATCCCCGACGTGATCCTGCTCGACTGGAACATGCCGGTGATGAGCGGGATGGAATTCCTGCGCGCGCTGCGCGAGACCGACGTGTCGCCGCGGCCCAAGGTCGTGTTCTGCACCACCGAGAATGGCGTGGCGCATATCCGCGCCGCGATCGAGGCGGGGGCGGACGAATATGTGATGAAGCCGTTCGATCGCGAGACGCTGCAAAGCAAGCTGCAGATCGTCGGTCTCGCCTGAACCGTGGCGAGCCGAGCGGTTCTCCATCCGGTGCGTGCCGGCGGGTGCCGGATATTGATCGTCGACGATTCGGTGGTCGCGCGCACGGTGCTGGCACGGATCGCCAGCGACGATGGCGCGTGCGAGGTGGCGGGTGCGGTGGCCGATGTGCCGGCGGCGCTTGAGTTTCTTGCCACCGAGACGGTCGACGTGATTCTGCTCGACCTCGAGATGCCGGGGATCGACGGGCTGAGCGGACTGCCGGACCTGCTGGCGGCGGGGCGCGGCGCTCGCGTGTTGGTCGTCTCCTCGGCGGCGGACGCCGGGGCGGCGGCGACCGTTCAGGCGCTGGCGCTCGGGGCGGCGGATACGCTGGTGAAGCCCGGGCGCAGCATTTCCGCCGGCAGTTTCGCCAAGGCACTGGCCGAGAAGATCGCGCGGCTGACCGATCCTGGCGAGCCGATGGGCGGCGGCGCCCCCATCGCGCGGCTCGCGGCGCGACCGTTTGACGCGGTGGCGATCGGTGCCTCAACCGGCGGCATCCATGCGCTGAACAACGTGCTGCGTGACCTGCCGGCGACGTTCCGCGCGCCGGTGATGGTGACGCAGCATCTGCCGCAGGCGTTCGTGCCGCATTTCGCACGGCAGCTGGAAAGCGCGGTCGGGCGGCGGTGTGTCGTGGCGACCGAGCGGATGACGCTGGAGCCGGACATGATCGTGCTGGCACCGGGCGACGCGCATCTGACCGTTGCGCCGCTGCGCAGCGGGCGGACCAATGTGCGGCTGTCGCAGGTGCCGGTGGCGAACGGCAACCTGCCGTCGGTCGACCCGATGTTCGAAAGCGCCGCTGCCCGCTACGGCGCGCGGCTGCTGGCGATCGTGCTGAGCGGCATGGGACGCGATGGACTGGACGGGGCGCGCGCGGTGCGCGAGGCGGGCGGCACGGTGGTGGTGCAGGATCGCGCCAGTAGCGTCGTATGGGGGATGCCGGGTGCGGTCGCCGCCGCGGGCCTGGCGGACGCGGTGCTGACGCCCGAGGCGATCGGCGGCGTGGTGGCCGGGCAGATGGTGGCCGTACCATGCCGTTGAGCCAAGTGATGATCGCACCGCAGGCGAGCCCCGCGACGGTGGCTGCGCTGGCGACCCTGCTCGAAAACCGGACTGGGCAGCAGATCGCCGCCAATCGCGCGTGGCGGATCGATACCGCGCTGCGCCCGCTGGCCACCGCCAATGGTGCCGCCTCCGTCGACGAGCTGGTCGGGCAGGTGAGCGACGGGCGCAACCCCGCGCTGGCGGACCGCATCGTCGACGCGCTGCTGAACCAGGAGACGTCCTTCTTTCGCGACGGCGACGTCATCGTCGCGGCGGCCGCGGCGATTGCTGCCAGCACTGAAGCCACGCCGCGGATCTGGTGCGCGGGATGCGCGACGGGGCAGGAGCCGCTGTCGCTGGCGATCGCCTTTGCCGAGCGTGGCGGCCCGGCCCCCGAGATCATCGCCAGCGATGTATCGGCAACCGCCATCGCACGGGCCCGCACGGGGCGCTTTTCGCATTTCGAAATCCAGCGCGGGTTGCCGATCGGCCGCATGGTGCGCTGGTTCGACCAGGAGGGCGATGATTGGGTCGCGCAGCCCGCCCTGGTGCGCGGTATATCGTGGCGGCGCAGCAACCTGGTGCTCGATCCCGCGCCGGCGGGGCGGCTGGATGCGGTATTCTGCCGCAACGTGCTGTTCTACCTGGCGCCCGAGCTGCGGCCGCGCGTGCTGGAGACGATTGCGCGCAGCCTGAAGCCGGGCGGGCTGTTGATGCTGGGGGCAGGCGAGACCGTGATCGGCCAGTCCGACCGCTTCGCGCCGAGCAAGCAGTTCCGCGGCCTCTACGAGCTGTTGCCGCCGCGCTGAACGGCATGGCGGGCGGCGGGCGCGCGTTGTAAGGCGGGGTTCGTGACGAGCGGCCCGCAGGAGTATCCATGACGCCAATCGAGGCGCCATCGCCCAATTTCGACGAGCGCACGCTGCCGATCACGATGATCGTGCTCCATTATACCGGCATGGTGGACGGCCCGTCCGCCATCGCCCGGCTGCGCGATCCCGAGGCCAAGGTCTCCGCCCATTATGTGGTGGAGGAGGACGGCACGATCCTGCGGCTGGTGCCGGAGGAAAAGCGTGCGTGGCATGCCGGCAAGTCGCACTGGCGCGGGATCACCGACATCAATTCCGCCTCCATCGGGATCGAGATCGTCAACCCGGGGCATGAATTCGGCTATCGCCCGTTCCCGGACGCGCAGGTCGATGCGGTGATCCGGCTGGTCCATGCGATCAAGGACCGGTACGAGATCACCCGCGGCAACATCGTCGCGCATTCCGACATTGCACCGGCGCGCAAGCGTGATCCGGGCGAGCTGTTCCCCTGGGGCAAGCTGGCGCGGCTTCGGCTGGCGTTGCCGCGGCCGACCCGGAACCTGATGGACCCGATGTGGGGCGAGGCGGCGTTCCTGCTGGCGCTGGAGCGGTTCGGCTATGACGTGAGCGACAAGATGGCGGCCATCGTCGCGTTCCAGCGGCGGTTCCGGCCCGAACTGATCGACGGCGAGATCGACGCGGAATGCCGCATGATCCTGCTCGCGTTGCTGCTGCCCAAGCCGCAGGGGGACGATTAGGCGCGGTTCACCCGGCCGCGGCGGCTGGGGCAATCCCCCAATTTCACTGCGCAGACTTTCCCTGTTTCCTTCGGCCCAGCGGCGCTGGTCGGAGAGAAAGCGTGGAGAATTTTCGCAAGTATGCAGCCGAACTGATCGGCACGTTCTGGTTGACGTTCGGGGGGTGCGGATCGGCGGTGCTGGCGGCCGCCTTTCCCGAACTGGGGATCGGCTTTGCCGGCGTGTCGCTGGCGTTCGGGCTGACCGTGCTGACCATGGCCTATGCCATCGGCCATGTTTCGGGATGCCACCTGAACCCGGCGGTCACCGTGGGGCTGGCGGTCGGCGGGCGGTTCCCGGTGATCGACATCCTGCCCTATATCGTCGCGCAGGTGATCGGCGGGATCCTGGGCGCGTTTGTGCTGTACCTGATCGCGATCGGGGCGCCGGGGTTCGACGCGGCGACGTCGGGCTTTGCCGCCAATGGCTATGGCGCACATTCGCCCGGCGGCTATTCGCTGACCGCGGCGTGGATCAGCGAGCTGGTGCTGACGGCGGGGTTCCTGTTCGTCATCATGGGCGCAACGCATGGCCGGGCGCCGGTGCAGTTCGCGCCGATCGCGATCGGCCTGGCGCTGACGCTGATCCACCTCATCAGCATCCCGGTGACCAATACCTCCGTCAATCCGGCGCGCAGCACCGGGCCGGCGTTGATCGTCGGGGGATGGGCGATGGCGCAGCTATGGCTGTTCTGGGTCGCGCCGCTGATCGGCGGGGCGATCGGCGGCATGATGTACCGCTGGATCAGCCCGATGCCGCAGGAGAATGTGGTGGGCGATCCGAAGTGGCGCACACGGGCATGATTGCATTCCCGCGCCGCCACGCTACAGCCGCGCGCACACCAGAGGGCCGGGCGGCCGCGTCGTGGGCTGGTCCCGCGCCGAGGAAAGTCCGGGCTCCATGGAACAACGGTGGCGGGTAACGCCCGCCGGGGGTGACCCCAGGGAAAGTGCCACAGAGAGCAGACCGCCCAATCTTTCAGATGAAGGCTTCGGCCGGGCAAGGGTGAAAGGGTGCGGTAAAAGCGCACCGCGCGGCCGGTAACGGCGGCGGCATGGCAAACCCCACCGGGAGCAAGACCGAATAGGGGCGGCATGGGGACTTGATCCCCGGGGTGTGTTCCCACCTGCTGCCCGGGTTGGTTGCTGGAGCGCGTCGGCAACGGCGCGCCGAGAGGAATGGTCGCCTATCCCGCAAGGGGGGACAGAACCCGGCTTACAGGCCCTCTGGTGTCACCTTTAACCTTTCGCCTTCAATCGCTAGATCGGGGGCAATGGCGCGTTCCTCCCGATCCAACGACTGGGGCTTTCCCCGCTGGCGCAGTTATGGCGCATCCCGTGAAGCGACTGCCGTGCGGCTGTGCGACCGGCATGGCTGTGACGAGCCGGGCAATTGCCCCGCCCCCAAATCCCCCAACAGCCCCGAACGCTGGTATTTCTGCCAGACGCATGCGGCGGAATATAACCGCGGCTGGAATTACTTCGAAGGGCTGGACGCCGAGGAAGCGGCGGCGCGCGAACAGGCCGAGCGGCGCGATGCGTCGGGCTATGAGCAATCGCGCTACCAGAGCTGGGCGGGATCGGGCGACGGCAGCCGATCGCGCGACGAGATGCGCGCGCTGGAGGTGCTGGAGCTGGAGACGGACGCGACGTTCGACGACGTGCGGCTGGCGTGGCGTCGGCTGGCCAAGACCAACCATCCCGATGTGCGCCCGGGCGACGCGGAGGCGGCCAAGCGCTTTCAGGCGATCCAGGCGGCCTATGAGGTGCTGCGCACCGCCGAGGAACGGCGGACCTGGAAGCCGGCGTGAAACGCGCAAAGTCCAACTGGACCGATGCGGTGCTGGTGTGCGCCAAATGCTCCCGCAAGGTCGACGGCGGCTTTGGCGAGAAGGGGCGCGACGGGCTGGCCAAGGCGCTGCGGCGCGAGCCGGGGTTCGGCAAGAAGCGCAAGGCGCGGGTCGGCGTGGTCGAGGTGAAATGCCTTGGCCTGTGCCCGAAGAATGCGGTGACGGTGGTGGATACGCGCCGGCCGGGCGAGTGGCTGGTGGTGGCGCCGGGCGAGGATGTCGCGGCGCTGGCCGGACGGTTCGCGGCGCCGGACGGGCCGGATCAGGCGGAGCGCTGACGCCCCGTCGAGGGCGCCGCGCCGCCTGATCCTGCCGCGGGGAGTGCCTAGGCGGCGAGGGGGCCGGCGTCGACGGGGAAGGTCTTGCCCGTCTGCTTGTCCAGCCCGCGCGCGACCCAGGTATCGAGCACCAGCGCGCCGACGACAAAGGCCAGCGTGCCCCAGGCGGCGCGGTTCTTCGGGCTGTTGCGGACGGCGGCGCCGGCGGCGGCGATATCCATGACGTCCCCGGCGGCGCGGTTCCAGACATTGGTGGCGACGGCGGGGGCGGCGAGCAGGTTGGCGCCGGCGAGCAATTCGCGTGCGCCGAATGCCTTGACCAATGTCTCATGCCCCTCGGCATCGAGCGAGCGCGTGATCCGCCGCGCCGCGACCAGCTCCGCCACGCCGAGCGCGATTGAGAACAGGCCGAGGCCGAAGCCTAACTTCTTGTAATCCATGTTAATCTCCGAAGGCTGGGGCGTGGGACAGGGCCAACGGAGGGCGATCGCGGTGGTTCCGCTGACGATGGCGTTCGGGTGATTTCGACGCGGCGCATGGATCAGTGGGAGGTTGAACATGTCGGAGGGGATTGATCCGGATGACGCGCCGGAACTGACGGGGGAACTGGCCGAGGTGGTGGAAACGCGCGCCGGCGGAGAGGTCGTGGGGTCGGCGGCGGCTATCTCAGCCCGAAAGGCGTCGTACGCGGCGCCCGCCGCTGCGTGGCGCGAACAAGCGTCAGGTAATGCTACAGTTCGACCCCGACGTGATCACGGCGCTTCGCGAGGGTGGGCGGGGGTGTCAGGCGCGGACGATCGGGACTCCGCGCATGGAAGTGGCATTGTGATGCGGAGCAAATGTCGCACACTGGGCGGCTAGTCTCCCAGCGGTATGGCATAAATCCTAACTATGACCCAAAGCAAGGCGGCTAAAGCAACACACGACAAGGTTGCACAAAGAGCCAGCGCTGTGAGTGCCTCTGTCGAAAACGAGTCTTTTACTAATAGAGTTAACGCCGATACGACGCTAAGCGAGAACAAGCGCCAAATGTTTGACGAAACCAGATCCGGCAGCTGATAAAAAGACCTAGAGCGACGAAGTACAAGGAACGCTTCAGACTGCAAGTGAGACATGAGGAATGTGCTTCCGGCAAGCACGAATCCGAGCAATGAAGTCGCGGCGCCCAATATGGCCATACCAAGCTGCTGCCTCATCATTTCGGTGGGCATCGCAAAGGGGGAATCTATCCAGCTGACAGAATAGACACACAGTGCAGCTGAAATCGCAAAAAGCCAATCGAGGGCTGCTCGAAATTTGAAGTAGAAGTTCATAAATCTCCCGATGTGGCGGCGCTTTCTAGCTTGGGCCGCATCTGGAGATAGCTGCGATGAATCAAGCGGTAGGCTTCGTCGCTATCTAGGGCGCGCGAACGCGCGTCCCGCTTTGGAAACATCTCGCCAACCACTAGCTTGTCTTCGAGTATGTCTACGTAACGTGTAAGGCTCGATGCGCTGTCAGTTCCGGTTGCTTTTATAACACTAAACCTTCGCCTCTCGTGCGGAGAACCTTGGATGATTTCGGCTAGCTTTAGGGCTATTGAGGACAGCTTAGCGCTGCCTGATTCAGCTGTAAGTGTCAGTCCAATTTTCTTTGTGGCGCCCATCTTTTCGGCTGAACGAATGGCTGTCGCTAGGCTTTCATGCGCCTGACGTGCAAGCTCAACTGCGTCTGGGGGAAGGTCTATATCAAGGACGCGCACGGCTCCTAGATTTCTAACAACATCTACAATGTCACGTTCAAAAAGGTTCCGGAACTTTATCGAGCCTTTTATATCGCCCTTTGCAGTCAAGTATTGCGCTAGTCGCTGAAGTTTGGGGCCTTCCGGGTTCCACTCTGCCGCGACGTGTCCATCATCGAATATGATTAGGTGGCCTAGGTCGATAAGGCCCGCCTCCTCATCAAGGTTAAGGGCTTCCAGCTTGCCGCTCTTCTCAATTTCAGGAAGGTGGTTTCTTCGTGTCCTTCCGAATCTAAGGCGAATTGGGTAGTCGAGAGAATCCGGGAACACGCATAGCCGAGCCCCGGATCTGGCATCGATAACCATGTAACGACCCTGATCGTTAAACGGTAAGTTTTCAATCTTCTCAAAGGCGCCGGGAAGAAGGTAGCCATACTCGGCAAAGTGCTCAATCCGAAAGAAGTAGATTTTACGTGCCGCGGTAGGATCGACCGACATCTACTTCCCCTCGTAGCGTATATGTATATATTGCTACTTGAGCATCGTTAGCCGAAAACGCAACTCTGGAAGCAACTTGCAAGCATATGGAGCGGAAAAGAGGGCGTCCTACTCCGCTGCCTCGGCCTCACGCTTCCCCAGCAACGGCGCCAGATACTTGCCCGTGAAGCTCCGCGGTTCCGCCGCCACCACTTCCGGCGGGCCTTCGGCGACGATCTCGCCGCCTTTGACGCCGCCTTCGGGCCCCAGGTCTAGCACCCAGTCGGCGGTCTTGATGACGTCCAGATTGTGCTCGATCACCACCACGGTGTTGCCCTGTTCGACGAGGGCGTGGAGCACTTCGAGGAGCTTGCGCACGTCCTCGAAATGGAGGCCCGTGGTCGGCTCATCGAGGATGTAGAGCGTGTTGCCGGTGGCGCGGCGGGAGAGTTCCTTGGCGAGCTTCACGCGCTGCGCCTCGCCGCCGGACAGCGTCGTCGCCTGCTGGCCAACCTTGATGTAGCCGAGGCCCACCTCGACCAGCATCGCCATCTTGTCCCGGATCGGGGGCACGGCCTTGAAGAACTCCGCCGCGTCCTCGACCGTCATGTCGAGCACGTCGGCGATCGAATGGCCCTTGAACTTCACCTCCAGCGTCTCGCGATTGTAGCGCGCGCCGTGGCACACGTCGCAGGTGACGTAGACGTCGGGGAGGAAGTGCATCTCGATCTTGAGCACGCCATCGCCTTGGCACGCCTCGCACCGGCCGCCCTTGACGTTGAACGAGAAGCGGCCGGGCTTGTAGCCGCGCGCCTGCGCCTCCGGCAGGCCGGCGAACCAGTCACGGATCTGGGTGAAGGCGCCGGTATAGGTGGCCGGGTTCGAGCGCGGGGTGCGGCCGATCGGCGACTGATCGATGTCGATCACCTTGTCGAGATGCTGCAGCCCGGTGACCTTGTCGTGCTTGCCGGCGAGGATGCGCGCGCCGTTCAGCTGGCGCGCGGCGGCGGCGTAGAGCGTGTCGATGGTGAAGCTGGACTTGCCCGAGCCGGAGACGCCGGTGATGCAGGTGAAGGTGCCGAGCGGGATCGAGGCGGTGACGCCGGTGAGGTTGTTGGCGGTGGCGTTGTGCACCGTCAGCTTCTTGCCCGAGCCCTTGCGGCGCTTGGCCGGCAGGGGGACCTCGCGGGTGCCGTTGAGGTAATCGGCGGTGACGCTGCCCTTGGACTTGAGGAGCTGCTTGAGCGTGCCCTGGGCGACGATCTGGCCGCCGTGGACGCCGGCGCCGGGGCCCATGTCGATCACGTAATCGGCGGTGCGGATCGCATCCTCGTCATGCTCGACGACGAGCACGGTGTTGCCGAGATCGCGCAGGCGGCGGAGCGTGGCGAGCAGCATGTCGTTGTCGCGCTGATGCAGGCCGATCGAGGGCTCGTCGAGGACGTAGAGGACGCCGGAGAGGCCGCTGCCGATCTGGCTGGCGAGGCGGATGCGCTGGCTCTCGCCGCCCGACAGGGTGCCGGAGGTGCGATCGAGGTTGAGATAGTCGAGGCCGACGTTGTTGAGGAAGCCCAGCCGCTCGACGATCTCCTTCAGGATGCGCTCCGAGATGGCGCGCTGCTGGTCGTTCAGGTGATTGGGCAGGTCGGTGAAGAAGGCGAGCGCGTCGACCACCGAGAGGTGGGTGGCGTGGCTGATGTCCTGCATCGCGACCTTCACCGCCAGCGCCTCGGGCTTCAGGCGGGCGCCGTGGCAGACCTCGCACGGCTGGGACGACTGGTACTTGCCCAGTTCCTCCTTCATCCACGCGCTCTCGGTCTGGAGCATGCGGCGGTTAAGGTTGCCGATGACCCCCTCGAACGGCTTGCTGACGTCGTAGCTCTTCTTGCCGTCGATGAAGGTGAGGGTGACCGCCTTGCCCTTGGTGCCGTGGAGGATGATGTTCCGCACCTCCTCCGGAAGGTCAGCCCAGGGGGTGTCGAGGCTGAAATCATAGGCGCGGGCGAGGGAGCCGAGCACTTGCATGTAATAGGGTGAGGGCGGGTTGGACTTCGCCCAGGGGACGACGGCGCCCTTCTTGATGGTGAGCGCGTGGTTGGGGACGACGAGATCCTCGTCGAAGATCAGCTTTTCGCCGAGGCCGTCACAGGCCGGGCAGGCGCCTTGGGGGGCGTTGAAGGAGAAGAGGCGCGGCTCGATCTCGGCGATGGTGAAGCCGCTGACCGGGCAAGCGAACTTCTCGGAGAAGACGATGCGGTTGGCGGGGATGCCGGCGTTCTTCATCGCGCCGCCGGACGCGGCCTCATCCTCGCGCCCCGGCACGACGCCGTCGGCGAGATCGACATAGGCAAGGCCGTCGGCGAGCTTCAGCGCGGTCTCGAAACTGTCGGCGAGGCGGGTGGCGATGTCCGCGTTCACCGCGAGGCGATCGACCACGACCTCGATGTCATGCTTGTACTTCTTGTCGAGCGCAGGCGCGTCCTCGATCTCGTGAATCTCGCCGTCGATCCGCACGCGGGTGAAGCCGGCCTTCTGCCACTCGGCCATTTCCTTGCGATACTCACCCTTGCGGCCGCGCACGACCGGCGCGAGGAGGTAGAGCCGCGTGCCTTCGGGCAGCGCGATGACGCGGTCGACCATCTGGCTGACCGTCTGCGCCGCGATCGGCTCCCCGGTGACGGGCGAATAGGGGATGCCGACACGCGCCCAGAGGAGGCGCATGTAATCGTAGATCTCCGTCACCGTCGCGACGGTGGAGCGCGGGTTGCGGCTGGTGGTCTTCTGCTCGATCGAGATCGCAGGCGAGAGCCCCTCGATATGATCGACGTCCGGCTTCTGCATCAGTTCGAGGAACTGGCGGGCGTAGGCGGACAGGGACTCGACGTAGCGGCGCTGACCCTCGGCATAGATGGTGTCGAACGCGAGGCTCGACTTGCCCGAGCCGGAGAGGCCAGTGATCACCGTCAGCGTATCCCGGGGGATATCGACGCTTACGTCCTTCAGATTGTGCTCGCGCGCGCCGCGGACGGAGATGTGAGTCAGCATGCGTTTAGTTCTACTTCCGTTCCGGTCGGGAGGATAGACCGGAGATGTAGGAAGCGGGGGCGGGGGATGCCAGCGGGTGACTGGAAGGTATCTTTGGCGTCCCTCCCGGCAGGGTCCTGTCAGTCGTCAGCCGCTGTGGGGCGCCTCAACACCTCCAAGGCGGAACGACGAACCGGCTCGTGGCACAAAAAAAGGGGGCCGGCATGGCCGACCCCCCAGATAGTCCGATCCTGTAAAGGGATCAGAAGCGGGCGCGGAAGCCCGCGTAGAAGAAGCGGCCGCGGTTGTCGTAGATACCCGAGCCGGTGGTGATGCCGGTCAGACCGTACGGCGGCTTGACGTCGCCAACGTTGTTGACGCCGAAGTCGAGCGTGAAATTGTCTTCCACGTCGACGCCGAAGCGGATGTCGTTGTACACAACCGACGGATACTTGCGGATCGTCGCATAGTCCGGGTTCTGCGGCGGCTGACCGTTCACGCTGTTATAGTCTTCGAAGGTGTTCAGATACATGCCGTCGATCCAGCGGATCGTGTGGCCGAGCGTGAACTTGCCGAAGCGCAGGTCGGTGAACGCGATCACCTGATCCTTCGGATAGCTGAGCTCGCTCGTCAGGACGTTCTTGAATTCCGGACGCGACGGATCGGTGAACTGGTCGAGCTGGATCAGGTGAGTCCAGACCGCCTTGAAGTTCGCCCGCATGAAGCCGAAGTCGCGGTTATACGCGAGCTGCGTGTCGATGCCGCGCGTCTTGAAGCGGGCATAGTTCTGCGGAAGATCCTGGAACGATCCCTCGATGACCCGGAACGCTTCTTCGCCGTTCGGACCACCATTGGCGCCAGCGCGGGTGAACAGATCACAGAACTGGTTGTTCAGGTTCGGTGCGTCGTAGCACGCGTTCAAGGCCTGCTGGACCGTCGGCGACGTGATCACGTTGTTGACCGTGATGTCGTAGTAATCGACCGACAGCGACAGACCCGGCACGAAGCGCGGCGAGAAGACACCGCCCAGCGTCAGCGAGTTGGACGTTTCCGCCTCAAGCTGACGGTTGCCACCGCTCTGGATTTCCAGCGACGAAGTGTAGACGAAGTCATAACCTGCCGGACGACCGGCCGCCTCGCAGTTCGCGGGGCGCGTTGCGGAACCAGTGTTGATGTTGCGCGCCGAGCACGGATCGTTCGGAGCAGCGGTGTAGTTCTGGCCGAGCGGCGAATACTGCTCACCCAGATACGGCGAACGCACCGAGCGCGAGTAACCACCACGCAGCAGCAGGTCGTCGACCGGGCGCCAGGTGGCATTGCCGTTCCACGCCACGACCGTGCCGACCGAACCGGTGTAGTCCGCGACGCGGGCCGCACCCGAGATGGTCAGTTCCTTGAACAGGAACACGTCCTTCAGAAGCGGGATCGACAATTCGCCGAACGCTTCCTTCACTTCGAACGCAGGCGAGCGGAAGCTCGGGATTGCGTTGTAGAAGTTGTAGCCCGCCTGAGTCAGCGGATCGAGGTCATAGGTCAGCGTTTCGCGACGATATTCGCCACCAACCGAGAAGCCGACCGGGCCACCGGGCAGTTCGAACAGCTGGCTGGAATCACCCGCGACGAAGCCGTTGACGACCAGCTGCGTTGCCTTGCCCGATGCTTCGGTCGGCGACAGGATGTAGTTGCGCGCGGCCTGGCTGACCGAGCCCTCGCCAAACGGGTTGAGCGGGACGCAGGCGGCGATATCGGCCGCGAGCTGTGCCGGATTGCCACCCAGGTCGCTGCCGGCATAGGCGCCGTCGACCTGCGCACGGCAGACGATCTGACCAGCGGCGTTGCGCGTCGTGTCCAGCGCCAGCAGGTAGCGCTGGGTGTTCACGTTGCCGACGATCAGATTGTTCTCGCGGTGCTCACCGTAGTTCACCGAAACTTCGTAGGTCCAGTCGTCGTTGAAATCGCCGCGGACACCACCGACGATGCGGAAGGTATCACGCTCGATCTGCTCGTCGCGGATGCCGAGGTCGAGCCAGTTGCGACGCAGGCTGAAACGATAGGTGCCGGCATCGACCTGGGCCAGCGCTGCTGCCTGGTTGGCGGCGGCGGACGCACCGCTGAATGCGGCGCCCGTGTTCGGGTTCACACCCGAAACGATCGAGTTGCGAAGCTGACCAGCGATCGTCGCGCGGGCAGCCGCGTTCAGATACGGGTTGTCGAGGCGGATGCCTTCACGGTTGACGGAGCCGGATCCCGCGTTCGAGTAGGACCGGTCGGTGAACCCTGCGATCGCCACGCCGTCGGAGAGCGTCTGGCCCTGCGAGAAGAACGGTCCGCTCTGCGAGCCGCGTGCTTCGGTGCGGACGTACTTGGCTTCGAAGAAGGGGACGAAGCCCTCAGACACTTCGAAATGGCCGAGCGCGTTGAAGACGTAACGCTTCACGTCGGGGGAAAGCGCGGTCAGGCGGCCTTCGCGGCTCGTCGTGCCATTGCCACCGATGTAGTTGCCGTTCGGGCCCAGGCCGACCCGCTCGCCGGTCTGCGGCGTCAGGTTGCCATTGCGGTCGAACAGGTAGCCGCAGGTGAAGGCCGAGCCGACGGCGTCGACGCCGCAACCCGGGTTGGCGCCCTGACGGAAGCCGAGCTGACCACCCAGCGAAATCGTCGCGCCGCGCAGGTCACGGTAGAAAACGCGATCCGGACGATCGTCGAACGCAGCGCCGGTGTCAGTGTCGACAACGATGAAGGCGTCGTTCTGACGCAGGTTCGGACGGCCCGATGCGTAATAGTCGCTCTGATGGGCGAATTCGGCGTTGAACGCGATGTTGCCGCGGCCGTCGGCGAAGTTCTTGCCGGCGACGAGCGAGAGATACTGGTTGCCCGCATCGCCATAGTCGCTGATGCCGGTCTGACCGCGAAGCGCGATACCGTCATAGTCACGCTTCAGCTTGAAGTTGACCACACCCGCGATCGCGTCCGAACCGTAGACGGCCGACGACGCACCGCCGGTGACGACTTCGATGTTCTCGATCAGGTCGGTCGGCATCGCGTTGATGTCGACGGCGTTGCCGTTGTTGATGATGTCGGCCGACACATGGCGGCGGCCATTGACGAGCACCAGCGTACGAGCGCGACCCAGCGAGCGCAGGTCGAGGAAGTTCACACCGCGAACGCCGAGGCCCGAGGTGGAGTTCTGCGAGCCGAGCGACGAACGGAACTGCGGAAGCTGGTTCAACGCGTCGCCAACCGCGACGCGACCGGTCGAGAAAATCTGCTGCGAATCAAACGTCGTGATCGGCGTCGGCGAATCGTCGTTGGGACGACGGATACGCGAACCGGTAACGACAATCGCTTCGCCGGACTGATCAGCTTCCTGCTCACCGGTAGCGGCACCAACAGTCGACGCATCGCCGGACTGGGGCTCGCTCTGCGCCAGCGCAACGCCCGGCAACATGACGGCGGCGGTCGCCAGCGCAGTCGCTGACAACCAGTGGAAAGTACGCATCGACTAAAAACCCTCTTTTTTTCAATTCCCTGAATGCGGGAGAGCCCGAGAAGCCGTTTTGGCGGCTGATCGCAATAGACTGTTGTCCAAAAACGGGACTTTAAGATTTTTTGTGATAAAACTGCCACATGGCGTGCAAGCGGGTGATGGCGGCACGTTCCACGGCTGACCGCGGCTGCATGAGGGTGCGGACCCCGCCGGTGTCTTTGCCGCGGCGCGGCCCAGCGTTTGATGCGAAAAGGGCTCGCCTTGGCGGCGGCTGGGCTCAGCCCTCTGCGCCGTCTAGGCGGGCGAGAAGGCGCCCGAGGCGGCCGCGTTTGTAGGCGAGTGCCTGGTAGACGTAGAGGCTGGCGGCGGCCCAGCGGGTGTAGATCCACGGCTGGTTCAGGCGCCTGGCGAGCCATGCCATGCGGTGGCTCCAGCGCGCGATCGCGGCGCGGGTGCGGTAGATGGCGCGGCGGCGGGGCGGGTGGTCCGTAGCGCGGGGCGCGACGCGCTTTACCGGCGTGACGCGGCGTTTCTGCCAGGTGAGGCGATACGCCAGCCCCTCACGACGCTGGCGAAAGCCGGCGGCCTGCGTGCCGGCAATGAAATCCGCATCAACGTCCGTCAGCGCGAGACGGCCGTCGGTGATGGCGGCGGCGATGCGCGCCGCAATCTCAGGCGAACGGACGATCACCACATTGGTACCGCGGCCGTCGGAGGAATAGGGCTCCACCCAGGCGTCCCCGAAGGAGACATCGGCACATTCGGCCACGACGTCATCGCACGCATCGCAGGCGCTGTTCTGAAAGAAGCCGGCGCCCCAATCGCCATCGGCGAGGTGGAACCAGTCCTGCCAGCGGGCCGTGCCATCATCGAGCGTCAGGTGCGCGGTGTACCAATTGGCGGGGCGATCGGGATCCTTGCGGCGATACTCGACCGCGCGCACGGTGTCGCGCTCAACCCCCAGCTGCCAGGCGAAACTGTCGACAAAGGCGGCGCTTTTCATATGACCACAGAACAGGCCGAGAAGATGGGTGATGCGGTCGTTCAGGACGGGATCCTGCTCCCGCAGCAGGCTGACCGCCTTGATGAAGCAAGGCACGCCGACGATTGCGTAGCGGCCGGGGGTAACGCGGATCTCGGCCAGAACCTCCGCCAGATCGACGGGATAGTAGCGCGAGCGCGCCCCCTCCAGGATCTGATCGGCGGTGCGCGATATGCGGTAATGGAACAGGCGATCGCCCGTTGACGGGATGACGTGCGCGACGCCGTCGATTGCCCCGGAAGCAAGCAGGTCGGCGGCGACCCAGCTGACCATGCCGCCGGAGCTGCCGCGCTCCCGAAAAGGCGGCTGATCGGCGTGGCCCACATAATTGGCCTCGTAGCGGCCGAGGCGGGGATCGTGATGCGCGGCGGGGAAGCGGGCGAGGGCGAGTTGATCCTCGTCGCGGGCGGCGGGCGAGAAGGGGCAGGTGGCCGCAAAGGCGGCGGGCGGCGGGGCGTGGCCGGCTTCGTGATCCGTCAGCGTGGCGGTGCTTGGCTTGCGCTGGCCGTAGCGGTCCCATGTCATGCCGCGGGTCGCGCAGCCACCGCAGCCGATGCACAGGCCGGATTCGACCATGTCGGCGGGGGTGAGCGCCTCAGGCGAGGGCATGATCAAGGAAGCGCGCCGAGCTGGCCCGCTCCGTCGCGAGGCGATCGGGCAGGCCGGCGGGGAGGGCGCCGAGGCGGTCGGCGAAATCATCGTTGCTCACCGCCGCCGTGACGAGGTGCCGTTCGAGGCCAAGCATGTTGGTGAGATCCTGCACCTTGTTGCGGCGATAGGGTGAGGCGGCGCAGACGAACGGGCGGTGGTGTCGGATCGCAAAGACGCAGCCGTGGAAGAAATTGGTCGCGACTGCGGCGGCACCGGCGAACAGAGCGGAAAATTCGGCCGGGCCGGCATCGATCCTGCCCTCGTCCGCGATCGGGCTGGGGTAGCCTACCGCGACCAGGCGGGTGTCGCTGCGATCGGCCCAGCGCCGCAGCTGCGCGGTGTACCAGTCGGGGAAGCTGTGGCCGTAGATGAGGGCGTAGCGGCCCGGACCTGAGGCTGCAGCGTCGGGAATGACGCCGGGAAACTGGAGGCAGGGATCGAGCACGAGGGGCGGGCCGGCCGCAGCCTTCCCCCGGTCCGCGGCAAGCGGGGCGAGCAGGGCGCGGCTGTTCTCGTCGCGCACCGACAGCGCATCGAAACGGCGAAGTCGATCGAGCCACGGGCCGTCGATGCCGTCGGCCACGTCGTGGTTGCCGACGCTGGCGGCGTAGGAGACGAGCCGATCGGTGGGGAGGCGATCACCGAAGAAGATCGGCTCGCCCGAATACCAGGGGTGGCGGAAGTTCCAGACTTCATCGCTGCCGACCACCACGGCGTCATAATGCGGGGCCTGCGCCGGGTTTCGCAGCGGGAAGGGCGGCGACAGGGGCAAGGCGTCTACCGCGGCGATCAAGGCGCGGGTCTTGCGGCCAAGCGCCGCGAAATGTCGCGGATCGGTGCGCGTCGGCAGGGTCGGCTGAAAGGCGTTGCGCGCCTCGCGCCATTCCACGCAGCGCGAGCGGTGATCCAGCAGTTCGGCATCCAGCCCGCGCGCGCGCAGCCCCTCCACCAGGCAGCGCGCCTGCCAGTAGGAGCCGTAGTTGATCGAGCGGTGGAAGGTCAGGACACCGACCTTGCGTGGACCTCCCGGGCGCGCCGCCATGCCGTCTAGCGCCCGTAGATGAGGTCGAGCACCTCCGCGGAGCGGGCGAAATGATCCGCGGCGGGATCGTAACGGTGGCTGTGCGCAAGCTGCTGCGCCCAGGCGGCGGCGGCACGGCCGCCCCAATCATCCGGCCCGTCGGTCAGGCGGTGAGTGGCGGTTCCGGTGAAATGATCGGCGGTAAAATCATAGAAGCTGCCGCCGACATTGCGGAAGCCAGCCCCACCCTGCGTGCCGTAGAAATCGGCGGCGATCACCGCATCCTGCCCCGCGTGGAGGCGCCAGGAACAGGTGAGGCGGACGGTGGCGCCGCCCGCGGTGAAGCTGGCGCTGGCATAATCCTCCACCGAGCCGGGGTGGAGCGGCTGTCCCCCGGCATAAAGCGCGGCATGGGCGTCGCTCGCCTTGGGGAAGCCGAGCGTCCAGAGCGCGAGATCGACGAGGTGGACGCCGAGGTCGACCACACAGCCGCCGCCCGACTGGACCGGATCGTAGAACCACGGCTTGTCCGGGCCGTAGGCATTGTGGAACGTGAGATCGACCGCGAAGATATCGCCCAGCGTGCCCTCCCGGATCAGGCCGGCGATCGCCTCCATCCCCGCGGTGTGGCGATACGACAGGTCGACGCCGAGCAGCCGGTCGGCGGCGCGGGCGGCGGCGATCACTGCATCCACCTCCGCTGCGGTTCGGCCGAGCGGTTTCTGGCAGAAGACGGCCTTCCCCGCCCGAAGCGCCTGGATCGACTGATCGGCATGAAGCGCGCTTGGAGTCGCGATGACCACGCCGTCGATGTCGAGCGCGAGCATGTCGTCGAGCGTGTCGACGATGCGGATCGTGGGGGCGATGGTGGCCGCCTCCGCGATACATTCGGGCGAGGGGTCGCAGACCGCAACGGCATCGACCGCCCCCGTCGCCACCATGGCAGCCATGCGGTGCCGGCCGATCCAGCCGGTGCCGAGGAACCCGATACGGGGCTTCATATGCGCGCCCCTCAGGCCGAGGCGACGAGCTTGAGCGGCGAGGCCTGACCGGCGCCGGACTGCGCGGGCGCGTAGCGATCGATCATCTCGGCACAGAAATCAGCGAACATCTGCGGATCGCGCGCCGGGCTGGTGTGATGCGGCTGGACGCCGAGATGCTCGGGCGTGAAGCAGAAGGTGACGGTTACCTCGAACTCGGCCAGCGCCTCCATCTGGCGGTCGAACCAGTCGAGCGCATTGGGGCGGAAGCGATCGGCCCAGCTGAGCCCGGTACGCAACTTGCGCGTGCCCAGCCGCTTCAGCCAGTCGACGGCCTCGTCTAACCGCGGATCCTCGAAGTGGAACCATTGCATCAGGCCCATGTCGGCCGCGTGCCGGGCATAGACGTCGAGCGCCGGCTTTGGCGTCCCGTCCTCGCGGATCAGGCCCATGTAGAAATGGCGGTAATAGCTGGAGCCTTCCGCCTCGCGGTGGCGGGTGGTCGCGCCCCATGCCTGGGGCAGATCGAACAGCGAATACCAATAGACGTTGGGCACGCGGCCGATCAGCAACTCGGCGGTCTTTTCGACGCCAAAGACCTGCACTTCCTCTGCCCCGAACGAGCCCACGCCGACCTCGGTCACCCAGATCGGCTTGTCGGTCACGACCTCCTCGATCTCGGCGATCTTCTTGGGCCAGTCGTGGATCGACCACAGGTTCCAGTCGAGCGGGAAGCCGTGCACGGCGATGACGTCCACCGCATCAAGCGCGCCATGCGCCCGCATCCGGTTCACCCATTGCGGGTCGATCGGCGACATGCCGCCCAGCACGCGGGTGACCGCCGGATTGATCGCGGCGATAGCATTGCCGGCGCGGATCACGTGATCGGCATAGGACGACCAGTCGGGATCGATCTCCGGATCCCAGTGCGATTTGTTGTTCGGCTCATTCCAGATCATCGCCGCTTCGATCACGAACCTGTACCCCCCTTGGCTGGATAGACCGCCGCCGGGCCATGCTGGCCGAACGGCACCGGTGCGACCCGGCAGAAATAAACGTCACCATCGGCCTGCGCCTCGACGGAGAAGCCGGCTGCGCGCAGCATCGCCTGGCTGCCGGCAGCGTTGGGCGCCCACCAGTTCGTCCAGTCGCCGGCGAACTGCCGTTCGATGAAATGCATCTTGGGATAGCCGGGCGCGTCGAAGTAGGCGGGCTGGCGATAGGTGCCCGGTTCGAAGAAGGGGTGATCCTCCGGCACATCGGCGATCTCCGGCGAGCCCTGCTGCAGCGTCTGGAACAGCATGGCGTCGCGCGCGACATGCTCGCGGATGAGGTCCAGCGCCAGCAGCGGATGGCGCAGATGGTAGAGGACGCCCATGAAGATCACGAGGTCGAACGTCTCGCCCAGCGCGGCCACGTCATAGACCGACAGGTTGCGGAACTCGACGCCGGTGAAGCCGAGCGCATCGGTCGCGAGACGCGCCTGCGCGAGGTAGCGATCGTCGCTGTCGATGCCGACTACCCGCTCCGCGCCGCGGCGTTTCATCTCCACCGAGTAGAAGCCGGCGTTGCAGCCGATGTCGAGCACGCTCTTGCCGGTGAGATCGGCCGGAACGATCGAGGCGAACCGCGCGAATTTGTCCGCCGGGTAATTGCCGAGAAAATGATCGGGCGCGGTTGCGACGCCGTTCAGATCGATATTGTGGAACCACGGCGCGAGCGCAGCGATGCTGCTCCTGAGGGTGTCATACGGTCTTTGATCGTCCGAACGATTGGCTACCGGCATCGCGCCCCCTGGATGTCGGCCCGCGACATGCGGCGCCATGACGAGTGACGGGCATCTGCACCTGTGCGCAGGCCCCTCGTTTCGCTTAACGAACGGAGTTTGAAGGTGTTCCCGCTGGCCGGCGCGTTGACGCGCGATGGAACCGGTGGGCGGTCCGCGACATTCGGCTTTGTTGATGGACAACGGCGCCCAGCAATGGATTTCGGCGATGCGCGAGGGCGACTATGCGCGCGCCTGGGCGCTGTCCGCGCGGGATCTTGCCGCGCGTGATCCGGCAACCCGCGATGACCCGCGGCTGCCCTATCATCAACGTTGGGTGTGGGACGGGCGACCCTTTGACGGGCGTCATGTGCTGGTGCGATGCTATCACGGGCTGGGAGACACGCTGCAATTTGCCCGCTTCCTGCCGGCGCTCACGTCGCGAGCACGGCGCGTGACGGTGGAGGCGCCCGAGCGGCTCCATTCGCTGCTGGCCAGTGCCGATCCCGCGGTGACGCTGGCGCCGTTCGACCATGCCGATCCGCTTCCTCCGGCGGAGTGCGATATCGAGATTACCGAGCTTCCCTTCGCCCTGCTATGCCGGCCCGACGTGGTCGCCACCCCCTACCTCAGCGTGATGCCCGATGTCTTGCCGACCGGCGTGATCGGGCTGTGCCACCAGGGTGGGGATTGGGATCCGGGACGCTCGTTCGATCCGCTGCTGCTGCGCGGCATCGCGGAGGCGAACCGGTGCGTAACGCTGGTGCCCGAGGCATCGCCGCTGCCGGTGCTCAATCCCGAGGGCTGCGCCTTCACCATGGAGGAGACCGCCGCACTGGTGGCGGCGTGCGACCTCGTCATCACGGTGGACACGATGATCGCGCATCTTGCCGGTGCGCTGGGGCGGCCGACCTGGCTGTTGCTGAAGGCGGAGCCGGACTGGCGCTGGAACCCGGCGGCGACCGTCACCCCCTGGTATCCCAGCATGCGCCTGTTCGTGCAGCAATCGCCCGGCGATTGGGCGGGGGTGATCGCCCGCGTCCACGCCGCGCTGGTGGCGCGCAACGCCCCCCTCATCAACAACGAAAGGTCGGACCATGGCAACGATTGCGGCACCGTCGGTTCCCGTCTCCTGGGGTGAATTGCTCGACAAGATCACGATCCTGGAGATCAAGCGCGACCGGATCGCCCGTGCCGAGGCGCGGGAGAATGTGCTGCGTGAATATCGCCTGCTGCGGGCGATCGGCGCCCAGGTGCTGAACCGCAGCGGAGTCGCCGCGCTGGTCGAGGCGCTGAAGCGGGTCAACGAGACGCTTTGGGAAATCGAAGACGCGATCCGCGAACAGGAGGCGGCGCGCGATTTTGGCGCCGAGTTCGTCCGTCTGGCGCGCGCGGTGTACCAGCGCAACGACGAGCGGGCGGCGATCAAGCGCGAGATCAACCGGGCGCTGGAATCCGACCTGATCGAGGAAAAGAGCTACGCCGCAAGCGTGGCTGCGTAGCGTCGGCGCGGACAGCGGCGTAAGGGGCGTGCCGAACGCAGGATGGTGGGGCCGGGGTGCGGACGAGGCTGAGTATCTGCCGGCGCAAGCGCAGGTTCGCCGATACGCGGGAGGCGATCGATTTCGCGCAGGGGCATGATCTGCCGCTATGGCCGTATCGCTGCGACCGGTGCGGCATGATCCATCTGACCAGCCGTCGGAAGGGCAAGTGGCGGCCGCTGTCGTGACGCGGGCGGCCGCGCGGCGCTAGCGGGCGGGTTCCGCGACGCTGCTGTCGGATGGCGCCAGCAACCGCGGCTGACCGGCGATCGCGCCGGTGCCGCGGCGGCCCCGCTTGGCGCGGTACAATGCCTCGTCCGCTCCCTTCAGCAGCGTCGAGCGGTCGGCGTGCGCATCATCGAGCACGCAGGCGCCGATCGTGGCCGACACGGTGATCTCCCGATCATCGGCGCTGACCGTGTGGCGCAACTCGGACAGCAGGATACCGATCCCCTCCGCCAGCCGCTCGCGCGCATGGGTGCCGCGCAGGAGGACGACGAACTCGTCACCGCCGAGGCGGGCAGCAAGATAATCGCCAAGATAATCCGCGGCGCGCAGCCGGGCAGCGACGACGCGCAGAACTTCATCGCCCGCCGGATGCCCGAGGCGATCGTTCACCTCCTTGAACCGATCGAGGTCGATGATGGCCACCGCGAGGGGGGAGGAGTGTTCCCGCGCGCTGACGATCGCCTCGTCAATCTGCTCGTTGAAGGCGCGGCGGCTGGCAAGACCGGTGAGATCGTCGGTCAGCGCGTACGCCCGCAGCCGACGTTCGACCTTGTAGCGTTCGGTGATGTCCTGGATGACGCCGATCATTGCCACAACCTTGCCGTCACGCAGTTCCGGCTCGCCCATCGTGCGAACGCGGCGCTGCACGCCATCGGCGTTGATGAAGTCGAGCTCCAGGTCCCAGGAGCGGCCTTCTGCCTTGCAGGCGACGAGCGCCTGTTGCAGCAGCGCGCGATCGCCCGGCGCGTAGAAGGACATGGGCTCGATCGCCGCAGTGTCGGTGTCGGGTGGCAAATGATGGATGGCGTAGGTTTGCGCCGACCAGTGCGACCGCCCAGTCTGCAGATCGAGCCGCCACGAGCCGATGCGCGCCATACGTTCGGCCTGCTGGAGCAGCCGCTGGGCACGCTCGATCTCGACCAGCGCCTCCTGTCGCTCGACTGCGAGGCGCAGCCGGTCATTGCTGATCCGGCGGGTCGACAGGATCGATTCTACCACCCGCGCCATGCCTTCGAACAACGCGATCTTGTCCGCAGGTGGCGTCTGCGGGCGATTATCAGCGACGCACAAGGTGCCGATCGGGAGTGGAGGGCGACCGTCCTCCGCGCTGATCCGCAGCGGGACGCCGGCGTAGAAGCGGATATGCGGCCGACCGGTGACGAAGGGATTGGTCGCGAAGCGCGGATCGGCGCGCGTGTCGGGGATGACCAAGGTTTCGTTGGCGGCCACCGTATGCTGGCAGATCGACGCATCCCGCGGCGTTTCCGCTTCGTCGAGGCCGTAGCGCGCCTTGAACCACTGCCGGTTCACGTCGAGCAGCGAGACGAATGCCATCGAGCAGCCGAACAGGTGGCGCGCGCCCTCCACGATCGCGTCGAACTCAGCTTCGGGCGCGGTATCGAGCACTTCAAGCGTGCGCAGCGCGCGCAAGCGCTCTTCTTCAAGCGCGGGCGACATGGGTCGACCTTCTGTCACAATGCTTACCCAAATGTTAACGCCGCGGCGCTCAGCGCAGCGGTTTTTTTTCCAGTTTGCGGGCGAGGGTGCGGCGATGCATGCCGAGCCGGCGCGCGGTCTCGGAAATGTTGAAGCCGGTTTCCGCCAGCGTTTCGTTGATCCGCTCCCATTCCAGCGTCTTGATCGATGTGCTGCGGCCTTCGATCGGCACGGCAGCGTCCCCCAGAGCGGCCTTGCCGAACGCCGCTTCGATATCGTCGGTGTTGGCGGGCTTTGCGAGATAATGGCACGCGCCAAGCTTGATCGCCTCCACCGCTGTCGCGATGCTGGCAAAGCCGGTGAGGACGACGATGAGCATGGCGGGGTCAAAGGCGTGGAGCCGTTCCACGCAGGCAAGGCCGGAAGCGCTGCCCAGCTTCAGATCGACCACCGCATAGCCGGGATGCGCTTCTTCCAGCGCAGCCTCCATCTCGGCAGGGCCCTGCGCCACCCAGACCGCATAGTCGCGCCGTTCAAAGGAGCGTTGCAGGGTCCGCGCAAAGGTCGAGTCATCCTCGACGATGAGGAGGCGGCGCTGATCGGTCATGGCGATGGTGTACCAGTGCGTCAGTCGCTTTCAAAACGCGCGGCGCGGATTGTCGCGATCAGCGCCGCTTGGGGGCGAGCGGCAAGACCAGCCTGACCTCCGCACCGCCGCCTTCGCGGTTCACCGCCTCAAGTCGGCCGCCGAGCCGGCGGGCAACGTTGTTGGCCAGGAACAGGCCGACGCCGTGGCCGGCCCCCTTGCCCGACTGGTAGAGTTTGCCAAGGCTGGCCAACTGCGCCTCGGTAAAGCCGCGCCCGTCGTCGATCACGGCGATAACCAGTTCCTCGCCGTCGCGCGTGGCGCGTAACGTCAGCCCGGCAGGGGACGCCTCGGCAGCATTGTCGAGGAGGTTCCAGATCGCCTGGCGAAGCGCGGGGCCGGCAACCACCGCGGCATCGCCGAGGGCTTCCAGATCCACCACCAGCGGCGCGCTGGCCAGCGTGGGGCGCCATTCATCGACGATGTCAGCGAGGAAGGCGCCCGCCGGGACGCTTTCCATCGCCTCGCCCCGCGGCTCCCCGGCGGAATGGAGGATATCGGTGACGATCGCCTTGCAGCGCTGCACCTCGGCCTGCATGTCATCGAGCTCGGCGGCGAGATCGGGATCCTGTGCGATCTTGGGCAGGCGGCGCCAGTCGCCCAGGATGACGGCGAGCGAGGCGAGGGGGGTGCCGAGTTCATGCGCCGCGCCGCTGGCGAACAGCCCCATGCGCACGATCCCTTCCTCCTCCGCCGCACGCTGGCGCATATCGGCGAGATAGGCGTCGCGGGCGCGCAAATTGCGGCTGATGCGGGTGACGAACATCGCCAGCAGCACGCCGCTGAGCACAAAGCTGAGCCATGCGCCGAAGGTGGTGAGGTCGCCGATCAGCGGCTCAAGCTCCGGCGGGTAATCGAGCGGCCGGCTGCCCACGGTGAGGCCGGCGAAACAGATTGCGGTCAGAACGACCAGCACCCAGACCGACCAGGTTTGCAGCAGGATCGCGCCCAGCACGACCTGCAGCAGATAGAGCGACACGAACGGGTTCGATGCGCCGCCGCTGAGCGACAGTTGCGCGGTCAGCGAGCCGACGTCGAACAGGAGCCCGAACAAGAGCGCGATCCGCGGCACCCGCTTCGTACGGAGCAGGGCGAAGCTGATGATATTGGCGCCGGCCTGAAGCGCGATGACGAGCAGCATCGGCAGCAGCGGCAGGTGAAAGCCCAGCGCATATTCGACGAACAGGATCGTCAGGAGCTGCCCGGCGACGGCGATCCAGCGCAGATGCACCAGCTGGCGCATATTCTCCGCCGCGGTGGAATCACGCGACGATCCGGCCTGGTCGGAGCGGCGGCCCGTCAGTGCAAGGATCGGGGCTTCCATCAGCGCCGCCGGCCCGAGCGCAGGACCATCACCGCGCCCGCCACGCTCAGCAGCGCCAGCGCGAACCAGGTCACGGCATAGGACAGGTGATTGTTGCGGAAGGAGATCACGGTGAGGCCACCGACCGGATAGCCGCCGGGATTGGGCGTGTCGTCCGCGTCGATGAAGAAGGGGGCGACGGGCGCCAGTTGTCGCGCGCGGGCGATCGCGGCCACGTCGCGCGAGAACCAGCGGTCGGCCGCCGGATCATTGCTGCGCAGGAAGCCGCCGCCGGGTTCGGGGTCGCGCATGAGGCCGGTGACCGTGACCGGCCCGGTGGGGAGCGCGGCCTGGCGGGTTGCGCGGTCGCGGCGGTCATCGGGCACATAGCCGCGATTGACGAGGATGATGCCATCCTGGGTCTGCAGCGGGGTGAGCACCCACCAGCCGCCGCCCAATGCGGTGAGCGCCTGAACCAGCGTTTCGCGATCGTAAAGGAAGGTGCCGGTCACTTGAACACGGCGATAGGCGTTGTCGCCCTGCCATTCATCCCGCGGGGGGAGGGTGGAGGGTGCGGCGTGGACCCGCCCCTCCACCTTGGCGATCAGATCGAGTTTCCATGCGCGTCGCTCGACCTGCCAGATGCCCAGGCCCGCGAACAGAATGGCGAGCGCCAGGCATAGGCCGGCGAAAGCGACGCGCCGCATCACATGCCGATGCCGTCCATCGGCATCATGTTGGTGTTGAGATGGTACATGATCCACAGCGAGCCGGCGATCACAATAGCGACGATCACCAGGGTGAAGAGCATGGTCAGCATCGTCCAGCCACCTTCCGACTGACGGTTCACGTGCAGGAAGAAGACCGTGTGCACGATGATCTGCACGAAGGCGAGCGCCACCACGATCACCGCGGTCAACTGCGTCGCCAGCGTGCCGCTCATCACCAGCCAGAACGGAATGGCCGTGAGCACCGCCGACAGGAGGAAGCCGATGACATAGCCGCGGGCGGAGCCGTGGCCGTGGCCACCATCGGGCGGCGGCCCGTCATGGTGCTGATCATGGGCGTGGGCCGACGCATGCGCCGGGGCGTGGGGCGTGCTCATCGCAGAACTCCGAGCAGATAGACGAAGGTGAAGACGCCGATCCAGACGACGTCGAGCAGGTGCCAGAACATGCTGAGGCACATCAGGCGGCGGCGGTTCTCGGGAATGAGGCCGCGCTGACCCACCTGGACGATCATCACGAGGATCCAGATGAGGCCGCTGAACACGTGGAGGCCGTGCGTGCCGACGAGCGTGAAGAAGGCCGACAGGAAGGCGCTGCGCATCGGCGTCGCGCCTTCATGGATCAGCTCGGCGAACTCGTACAGTTCGATCGCGATGAACGCAGCGCCGAACAGCGCGGTGATCGCCAGCCAGAGCTGCGTGCCCTGCTTGTTGCCGCGCTCCATCGCGATCATCGCCATGCCGCAGGTGATCGAGGAGATCAGCAGCATCGCGGTGTTCAGCGCGACCAGCGACAGATCGAAGATCTGGAAGGGCGCCGGGCCGCCGGCATAGCCGGTGCTGAGCACGCCATAGGTGGCAAACAGGGTCGCAAAGATGAGCGCGTCGCTCATCAGATAGATCCAGAAGCCCAGCATCGTGCCGCCGGAGCTGTGATCGTGATGATCCGCTTCGGTCTGGTAGAAGACGGGCGGGGCGTCGTCGGCCCCGGCCATCTGCCGTACATCCTCCACGGTGGGGGAATGGGTGGTCATGTCAGGCTCCCGCCAGCGCGTTCTTGCGTTCATTCTCGGCCACTTCCTCGGCCGGAATGTAATAGTCGCGGTTGTAGTTGAACGTGTGAGCGATGCCGTAGCCGATCATCGCCACGAAGCTCGCGGCAGCCAGCCACCACATGTACCAGATCATCGCGAAGCCGAGCACTGCGGCGAGCGCCGACAGGATGACACCGGCCCCCGTGTTACGCGGCATGTGGATGGGCCGGTAACCACTGGTCGGGCGCTTGAAGCCGCGCACCTTCATGTCGTGCCACGCGTCCAGATCGTGCACCACCGGGGTGAAGGCGAAATTGTACGCCGGCGGGGGCGAGCTGGTCGCCCACTCCAGGGTACGGCCGTCCCACGGATCGTCGCCGACGCGCAGCTTCTCACGGTTCTTGATGCTGACCGCGATCTGGATGACGAAGGCCGCGATGCCGATCGCGATGATCACCACGCCGACGGCAGCGATCATGAACAGCGGCTGGAGCGTCGCGTCGTCGAGGTGACGCAGGCGACGGGTGACGCCCATCAGACCTGCGACGTACATCGGCGTCCACGCGATCCAGTAGCCGATCACCCAGCCCCAGAAGTGGATCTTGCCCCAGAACGGATCGAGCTTGAACCCGAAGGCCTTGGGCCACCAGTAATCGATGCCGGCGAACAGGCCGAACACCACGCCGCCGATGATGACGTTGTGGAAGTGCGCCACGAGGAACAGCGAGTTGTGCAGCACGAAGTCGGCCGGCGGGATGGCAAGCATCACGCCCGTCATGCCGCCCACCACGAAGGTCAGCATGAAGGCAACGACCCACTGCATCGGCAGCTCGAACCGGATCTGGCCACGGTACATGGTGAACAGCCAGTTGAAGATCTTCGCACCAGTCGGGATCGAGATGACCATCGTCGCGATGCCGAAGAAGCTGTTGACGCTGGCGCCCGAGCCCATGGTGAAGAAGTGGTGCAACCACACCAGGTAGCTCAGGATCGTGATGACGACCGTGGCATAGACCATCGACGAATAGCCGAAGAGCCGCTTGCCGGTGAAGGTCGAGGTGATTTCCGAATAGATGCCGAACACCGGGAGGATGAGGACGTACACCTCCGGGTGACCCCAGATCCACACCAGGTTCCAATACATCATCGGGTTGCCGCCGAGATCATTGGTGAAGAAGTTGGTGCCGACGTAGCGGTCGAGCATCAGCATCGCGAAGGCGGCGGTCAGCACGGGGAAGATCGCGACGACCAGCACGTTGCTGCACAGCGCCGTCCAGACGAACACCGGCAGCTTCATCATCGTCATGCCGGGCGCGCGCATCTTGATGACGGTCACGACCATGTTGATGCCCGACAGCGTCGTGCCGACGCCGGCGATCTGTAGCGCCCAGAGATAATAGTCCGGCCCCGGATCAGGGCTGTTCTGCAGATTCGCGACCGGCACATAGTTCAGCCAGCCGGCGCGGCTGAATTCGCCGACGAACAGCGAGACCATGACCAGCGCCGCACCGGCAGCCGTCAGCCAGAAGCTGAAATTGTTGAGGAACGGGAAGGCCACGTCGCGCGCGCCGATCTGCAGCGGCATCACATAGTTGATGATGCCGACCACCAGCGGGATCGCGACGAAGAAGATCATGATCGTCCCGTGCGCGGTGAAGATCTGATCATAATGGTGAGCGTTCAGATAGCCTTCGTTCGCACCGAAGGAGATCGCCTGCTGTGCACGCATCATCACCGCGTCGGCAAAGCCGCGAAGCAGCATGATGATGCCCAGGATTATGTACATAATCCCGATCTTCTTGTGGTCCACGCTGGTGAACCATTCGTGCCACAGATAGCCCCACAGCTTGTACTTCGTGATTGCGCCGACGATGCCGAGGCCCAGCACGACGACGACGGCAAAGGTCACGAGCAGGATAGGCTCGTGCACGGGGAAGGATTCGAGACTGAGGCGACCGAAGATCGTCTTCAGAACGGATTCGTTGAACATGAGGAGCTCCGGCGGCTCAGCCGCGCGCCGCGCCGGTCACGCCGGGCACGGTTGGCAGGAGAAGGAAGGACATGTCGCGGTTGCGGGACGAGTCGGGCTTGGTCGAACCAGGCGCGCCGGGCTGCGGCGGCTTGCTGAGGTGCGGCGCGGGTTCGATCTCCTCGCTTTCCTTGAGCAGCGCGCCATCGGGCTTTTCGCGCGGGATCGACGTGCGGCCAGCGGGCGCCCCGACAGGGCGCATCTCGTGCGGCTTGGCACCGCGCAGCGCCGCGTCGCGCGCCATGATCTCGCTCATGCACGGCGTGCCGGGCGTGACGCAGCGTTCATAGATGCGCTGGAACAGCTGCGGCTGGACCGAGGAGAAGAACATCGCCGGCACCTGCTCGCTGGGCTTTTCCAGCTTCAGGTAGTTGGCGGTGTCGAGCGAGCCGCCGCGCGCCTTCACCTCATTCACCCAGCGATCAAAGCCGGCATTGTCCACGCCCAGCAGCTTGAAGCGCATGTAGGAGAAGCCGGCGCCGCTGTAGTTGGCGGACATGCCCTCATAGTCGCCGGGGCGATTGAGTACCGCGTGCAGCGTGCTGCGCATCCCCGGCATGGTGTAGACCATCCCCGCCAGCGTCGGCGCGTAGAAGGTGTTCATCATGTTGGTCGACGTCATGTCGAACCGCACCTCGCGGTTCACCGGCAGCGCCAGTTCATTGACGGTCGCGATGCCCAGTTCCGGGTAGATGAACAGCCATTTCCAGTCGAGCGAGACGACCTGGACCAGCATCGGCCGTTCGTTCTTCGGCTTCGGCTGAGTCGCGGAGATGCGGTTCAGCGGGCGGAACGGATCGAGCAGGTGGGTGCTCGACCAGGTCAGCGCGCCGAGCGCGATGATGATGAGGAGCGGGGCCGACCAGATCACCAGCTCCAGCGAGGTGCTGTGATCGAAGTGGGGATCGTAGGTCGCGTCCTTGTTGCCCTTGCGATAGCGCCAGGCGAACACCACCGTCAGGATCATCACCGGGACGATGATGAGCAGCATCAGCCCGACCGAGGCATAGATCAGGTTGCGCTCCTGAAGCGCGACGTCGCCTGCCGGATCGAGCACGGCGCTTTGGCAACCGGCGACGAACAGCAGGAGCGGAAGCAGGGCCAGGCGGGCGAACCGCGGGACCGGGGCGGGATGATCGGGCATATCCAGGCGCTCCTAGGCCGAGTCCAGTAGCCGCTACATTGGACAATTTGTCCAATCCCGTCACTGGCGTCGGTTAGGCAGAGGAGTGTATTAGTGACCCCCGAGGCGGGCCAATCATTAATCGCACGGCCGAGTGCCGCGGGAGCATGACGGAAAATGACTGCATCGACCAACGCGCCGGATTCGGCAGCCCTGGAACGAGATGCCCGACTGATCAACGCGCGCCACAAGGATGTCGCGCCCGGCGAGATCGCCATCGGCGTGATCATCGGCCGCACCAGCGAGTTCTTCGACTTCTTCGTCTATGCGATCGCGTCGGTGCTGGTGTTCCCGCAGCTGGTGTTCCCGTATGTCGATGCGCTGACCGGCACGCTCTATTCCTTCGCGATTTTCGCGCTGGCATTCATCGCGCGGCCGTTCGGTACCTTGCTGTTCATGTGGATCGACCGGGTCCATGGCCGGGGCACGAAGCTGACCATCGCGCTGTTCCTGCTGGGCGGGTCGACGATCTCGATCGCGCTGCTGCCCAGCTATGCGCAGGTCGGCACGCTGTCAGCGGTGCTGCTGGCGCTGTTCCGCATCGGTCAGGGCGTGGCGCTGGGCGGGGCGTGGGACGGTCTGCCGTCGCTGCTGTCGCTGAACGCGCCTGAGGAAAAGCGCGGCTGGTATGCGATGATCCCGCAGCTGGGCGCGCCGCTTGGCCTGCTCGTCGCCTCCTGCCTGTTTGCCTATTTCCTCGCGATCCTGTCGCCGGAGGACTTTATCAGCTGGGGCTGGCGCTACCCGTTCTTCGTGGTGCTGGCGATCAACGTCGTGGCGCTGTTCGCCCGCCTGCGCCTCGTCGCGACGCCCGAGTTCGAGCGCCTGTTCGAAAGCCGCGAGCTGCAGCCGTCGCCGGCGTTCGCCACCATGTTCCGCGAGCGCCGCACGATCATCCTTGGCGCCTTCGCCCCGCTGGCGAGCTTCGCACTGTTCCACCTCGTCACCGTCTTCCCGCTGTCGTGGGTGACGCTGGAAGTGGGCGAGGACCCGGTGCGCTTCCTGGGCATCGAGGCGCTGGGTGCGGTGGTCTGCGTCCTTGCAATCCTCGCCTCGGGCGTGATTGCCGACCGGGTCGGCCGGCGCGCGGTGCTGGGCGTCTCGGCCGCGCTGATCGCGGTGTACAGCGGCTTCGCCCCGCGCCTGCTCGATGGCGGTCAGGTGGGCGAGACGATCTACATGATCGGCGGCTTCGCGCTGCTCGGCCTGGCGTTCGGCCAGTCGTCGGGCGCGGTGAACAGCAACTTCCCGCCCGAATCGCGTTACACGGGCGCGGCGATCGTCGCCAATGCGGCCTGGGTGATCGGCGCCGGCTTCGCGCCGCTGGTGGCGCTGTTCCTCGCCAGCCGCTTCGGCCTGTGGTCGGTGGGCCTGTACCTGCTGTCGGGCGCGATCTGCACGCTGGGGGCGCTGGCGATCAACAAGGACTTCGCCCGCCGGGCGGCCTAATCGCGGCGCTTACCCGCACCCTGATGCACGAACGGGCGCCGACGATGTCGGCGCCCGTTTTCGTTTGGCTTGGGGCTGGCGGGTTTGCGCCTGTCCCAGGAGAGGGGCGCGGTCAGTCCTTGTCCATCCGGGCGCCGACGTGCCGCTCGCCCCGCTTGCGGGCGAGTTCCTCCTGCCGGTGACGCTCCGCGAGGCGGGCGCGCTTGTCGTCGTCGAGGTCGGCGTGACACGCGGGGCAGCTGATGCCCTCCTCGTATAGCGGCGACTGGCGCTCCTCGGGGCTGACCGGGCGGCGGCAGGCGCGGCACAGCACGTGCGTGCCAGGGGCCAGGTCGGGCGTCACGGCGACACGCTCGTCAAAGACGAAGCATTCGCCCTGCCACGAGACTTGGTCCGCCGGCATCTTTTCCAGATAGTTCAGGATGCCGCCTTGGAGGTGATAGACCTCCTCGATCCCCTCCGCCTTCAGGAAGGCCGTGGATTTCTCGCAGCGGATGCCGCCGGTGCAGAACATCGCCACCTTCTTCTTGCCCGCGGTCAGCTGGTCGCGATTGACGCGGAACCAGGCCGGGAAGTCGCGGAAGCTGCGTGTCTCGGGGTTGATCGCACCGGGGAAGGTGCCGATCGCGACTTCGTAATCGTTGCGCGTATCGATCACGACCGTGTCCGACCGGGTGATCAGGGCGTCCCACTCCTCGGGCGCGACATAGGTGCCGACGTCGGTGAGCGGATCGAGATCCGGCTGCCCCATGGTGACGATCTCACGCTTCAGGCGCACCTTCAGCCGATGGAAGGGCTCGGTTGGCGCCCAGGCGTATTTGACGGCGAGGTCGGCACAGCCAGGCAGGGTGCGCAGGTGCGCTACCACGGCGTCGATAGCCGCGGGCGAGCCCGCGATCGTCCCGTTGATCCCCTCATGCGCCAGCAGCAGCGTTCCCTGCACGCCGTTCGCGCGGCAGCACGCCTCAATGTCATCGCGCAAGGCAGCGGGATCGTCGAAGCGGGCAAATTGATACAGCGCGGCGGTGCGGAAGGGCAGGGTCATGATCAGCCGGCAGGAGTAGCGGCGGGGCACTCAAGAGAGTGTTTCGTAACCCCGCCGATAATCAATGGTGCGGTCGAGAAGACTCGAACTTCCACGTCCTTTCGGACACAACGACCTCAACGTTGCGCGTCTACCAGTTCCGCCACGACCGCACGTGATGTCCACCGGGCTGGCCCGGCGGCTGGCAGGAGCGGGCCACTAGCAAGGCTTGTTGGGGCTGGCAATGGGTCCGAAGGCCCAAATCGTAAGTTTGTGCGGAAAAATGATACGCCGCGATCCGCAGGCCCTGGGGCCGTGGATCGCGGCCCGGCAATCAGCTGTCGCCTTCGCCGACGAAGCTGAGTTCCAGCTTCTTGGAGCTGGCCGGCACGTCGAGCTTGGCCGAGTTGAAATCGATCGCGCTCTTGGGCGCCAGCGTGCGCTGCTGCGGGATGATCGTCCAGGTGTAGACGATCCGGTTCTGGTCATCACGCAGGTCGGCGCGAATGTCGGGAACGCGCTGCCGCTCATTCGACGGGTTCAGCACCTTGCCGCTGACCGCGAACAATTCGCTGCCGTTGCTGATCTCCCGCCGCTCGATCGGATTGTCGATCAGCCGCAGCGGCGTTTCCTCCGGCCCGAAATTGAGCCCGAGCTGAGAGGCGAGGCCCGGCGCGCTGGTCCACAGGATGGCTCCGACCGCGACCAGCATCAGCAGCGCAGCGAGCACCGCCGCAATGGTCCAGCGGCGCGCCGGGTTGATCCGCGGGCGGCTGCCGGGAGGCGGGACGGCGCCGTTGGCTGCCGGCGGCGACACGGCCGCGGCGAGCGCGGATGCAAAGGAAGTCGGCGCAGCGGTGGCAGGCGGCGAAGCGACTGCAGGGGGGGCAGCAACTGCAGGGGGCGTGTTGTTGGACGTCGCCGAAGAGGGGGTGGCTGGCGCCTCCGTTGCCCGCTGCGCGGGCGGTGGATCGGATGCTGGTGCGTCGGCAGCGACGGTCGCCATCTGCGGGCCGGCGGCAAGCGCCTCGATCGCACGCGCGTCAGGCGCCTGGTGCCAGCTGTGGCGGCAATTGGCGCAGCGCACCGTGCGACCCTCCGGGCCGATCGATGTGTCGGGCACCAGATACCGGGTGCGGCATTCGGGACATTCGAGGATCATCGCGCGTCGTTACCGGCGTAGGACAGAAGGGCTGAAGCCATCGCGAATCTAAACACGCCCTGCGCCCCGCTTGCAAGCGGAGGTTGAAGCGGAAGGCTGCATCGTGCGATGGCGCGTGCAAGACATCGGTGGTTCAAGGGACAAGCAGCGCCGCAATGGCGAATATCGTGCAGTTCGAGAATGTGGGGCTGCGCTACGGGCAAGAGCCTGAAACGCTTTGCGATGTCAGTTTCGCGCTGGCCGCCGGTTCCTTCTATTTCCTGACGGGCGCGAGCGGCGCGGGCAAGACATCGCTGCTGCGTTTGCTGTACCTCGCGCAGCGCCCCAGCCGGGGCGTCATTCGCCTGTTTGGTGAGGATGCCGTGACCATGCCGCGCAGCCGCCTGCCGGGCTTTCGCCGGCGGATTGGCGTTGTCTTTCAGGACTTTCGGCTGGTGCCCCATCTGTCGGCGGCGGATAATGTCGCGCTGCCGCTCAGGATTGCAGGGATGCCGGAAGCCGAGATCGCAGAGCCGGTGAGCGAGATGCTCGCCTGGGTCGGGTTGGCGGAGCGCGCCGACGCGAAACCGGCGACGCTGTCGGGCGGCGAGCAACAGCGTGTCGCCATCGCGCGGGCGGTGATCGGGCGCCCGGAAATGCTGGTGGCCGACGAGCCGACGGGCAACGTCGACCCGGAAATGGCGGAGCGATTGCTGCTGCTGTTCGATTCGCTCAATCGGCTGGGTACGACGGTGGTGGTGGCCACCCACGACCTGCACCTGATGCACCGGGTGCCCGGCGCGCAGATGATGCGGCTGGTGAAGGGCCGGCTGCAGGATCCCACGGGGACGTTGCGTCACCCGCCGGCACGAGAGCTGCCATGAGCGGGGGCGGCGAGCGGACCCGGCGCGTCCTGGACGAGGCGCGCGGGGTACGGGCGATGGTGTGGATCATCGCCATCATGCTGTTCCTGACGGTGCTGGGCGCGGCGCTGGGGCTGGCCACGCGCAATGCCGCGAGCGGGCTGGAGAGCCAGCTCGCCGGGCGCGCGACGGTGCAGATCGTGACCGGCGACCCGGCGCGTCGCCAGGCGGAGGCGGACCGGGTCCTGGGCGCGCTTCGCCGGCTGGACGACGTGCGCGCGGCGACGCCGGTGGACCGCGGCGAACTGGCCGCGTTGCTGCGCCCGTGGCTGGGGGATGCGGGTGCCGACCCCGACCTGCCGGTGCCGACGATGATCGACCTGGAATTGGCAGACGGTGAGCCTGCCGCGCTCGCCCGCGTGCGTGCGGCGGTGACGAAGATCGCGCCGGCGGCGCGGGTCGATACGCATGAGGCGTGGATGACCCCGGTGGCGGATTTCCTGGACCTGATCGTGCTGATTGCGGCGGTGCTGGTGATCCTTCTAGCCGGGGCGACCGCTGCGGTGGTGGTGCTCGCGGCGCGTGCGGGGCTGGAGGCGCATCGCCAGACGATCGAGATCATGCACATGCTGGGATCGACCGATGTGCAGGTCGCGCGGCTGTTCCAGCGGCGGATCGCGCGTGATGCGGCGATTGGCGCGGTGATCGGCGGGGTGGCGGCGCTCGCGATGCTGCTGCTGATCAGCGCGCAGGCCGCGGGGCTTGGGTCCGAGCTGCTGGGGCAGGCGACACTGGGGCCGCTGGGCTGGGCGACGCTGGCGCTGCTGCCGGTCGCCTTTGTCCTGCTGGCGGCGCTGGCGGCGCGGCTGGCGATCACCCGCACGCTGGAGCGCGTCCTGTGATTTCGCGGTTCGTCGGATTGCTGGCGGTGGCCTGGGCGCTGGGCTTCGCGGTGTTCATGCTGAGGCTGGCCGAGCCGGCCGAGCCCTCGTTGACCACCGACGCCATCGTCGTGCCGACCGGCGGGCCGGGGCGTATCCCCCGCGGGCTGCAGATGATCGACGAGGGGCGCGCGAAGCGGATGCTGGTGACGGGGGTCGCCACCGGGCTGCGCAAGGCGGACCTGATCGCCGCCAACGGGCATGAGCGGGCGATCGCCTGCTGCGTCGACCTGGGCCGGGAGGCGGTGGACACCAGGTCCAATGCCGAGGAGACGGCGCGCTGGATGCGGGAGCATGGCTATAAGTCGGTGCGGCTGGTGACATCGGACTGGCATATGGCGCGCGCCCGGATGGAGCTGGGTGCGGCGCTGGACGGCGACGTCACGATCCATCGCGACGGCGTGCGTGCCGAACAGCCGCTGGGCCGGCTGGTCAACGAATACAACAAGCTGATCCTGCGGCGGATCGCCTTGTGGGCAGGAATCGACGGAATATGAACTGGTTACGCACGATCCTGTATCAGATCGTCTTTTACAGCGGGTCGGTGCTGATCGTGCTGGCCGTGCCGCTGGTAGCGCCGTTCGGGCAGAAGGCGACGATCCATCACGCGCATCGCTGGGCGCGGCTGAACCGCTGGGCGGCGCGGGTGTTCCTGGGCGTGACGACGCGGGTCGAGGGGGAGATCCCCGAGGGACAGTTCCTGTTCGCGGCCAAGCATCAGTCGATGTACGAGACGACCGAGCTGCAGCTGATCCTAGGCGGGCCGGCGATGGTGCTGAAGCGTGAGCTGAGCCGTATCCCTTTATGGGGTTGGGCGACCAAGCTGTACGGGTCCATGTCGGTCGATCGCGAGGCGTCGGCGAAGGCGCTGCGGCGGTTGATGGCGGAGGGCAAGGAGCTGCGCGCGCAGGGGCGGTCGGTGATCGTTTACCCTGAGGGAACGCGCGTGACGCCGGGGGAATCGCCGCCGCTGCGGTCGGGCTTTGCCGGGCTGTACAAGGCGGTGAACCTGCCGGTGGTGCCGATCGCGCTCGACAGTGGGCGGTTCATGCCGAAGAAGGGGCCGAAGCGGCCGGGGGTGGTGACGATCCGCGTTGGAACGCCGATCCCGGCGGGGCTACCGCGCAAGGAAATCGAGCAGCGCGTGTGGCAGGCGATCAATGCGCTGGAGCCCGGCGCGCAGGGGTAAGCGCGGCCGCCGGGCGGGTGCGAATGGCCTCAAAGCGGCGGTGAGCGGCCGCCCTCCGGCGAATTTTGGCCGCGTCAGTCGTGCTTGCGGCCAAAGTCCGCGGCGGCATCATCCTGGCCCTGATCGACGATCGAGCGGCGGATCGTGCGGGTGCGCGAAAACAGGTCGAACAAGGTGTCGCCATCGTCCCAGCGGATCGCGCGCTGAAGGTGCGACAGATCCTCGCTGAAGCGTTGCAGCATTTCGAGCACCGCGTCCTTGTTGGCGAGGAACACGTCGCGCCACATCGTCGGATCGGACGCGGCGATGCGGGTGAAGTCGCGAAAGCCGCCGGCGGAAAACTTGATGACTTCCGACTGGGTGACCTCCGCCAGATCGTTGGCGGTGCCGACGATCGTATAGGCGATGAGGTGCGGCAGGTGGCTGGTCACCGCCAGCACGCGATCGTGATGGTCCGGGGCCATGATCTCGACCGTGCTGCCGAGCCGGCGCCAGAATTCGGCGACCCGCTCGGTCGCGGCGGGATCGCCATCGGGAAGCGGGGTGACGATGCACCAGCGGCCGCGGAACAGGGTGGCGAAGCCCGCCTCCGGCCCGCTCTGTTCGGTGCCCGCGACGGGATGTGCCGGGACGATCGTGGCGTTGGGCAGCGCGTCGCGCAGCGCGCGCACCACCTCTGCCTTGCAGCTGCCGACGTCGCTGACGATCGCGTCGGCGGGAAGATCGGCCGCCATTTCCGCCGCCGCCGCGCCCATCGCGCCGACGGGGACGCACAGGATGACGAGATCGGCGTCGGTCACCGCGGCGCCGATCGTGTCGGTCACGTCATCGACGATCCCGAGCGCGTCGGCACGGCGGCGCACGTCGGGATCGGCATCATGGCCGACGAGCGCGACGGTGGGCATATAGTGACGCACCGCACGCGCGACGGAGGAACCGATCAGGCCGAGGCCGATGATGGTAACGCGTGCGAAGGGAAGCATCATGCCACCTTGGGTCAGGCCGCGCGGGCCGCGAGGAACGGGAGAGTGATCATTCGGCGCCGGCGAGCGTGCGCAGCGCCGCGATGACGCCGCGGGTTTCATCCTCGGTGCCGATGGTGATGCGCAGGCCGTGCGGGAGACCCTGGCCGGGGAGCCAGCGGACGATATAGCCGGCGTCCATCAGCCCCTTGTATGCGGTTTCCGCGGTCAGATCGCCCTCGAACACCACCAGCACGAAATTGGCCTGGCTGGGGATGGCGCGAAGGCCGGCATTGCCGAGCTTCGCGATCTCGTCCGAGAACCATGCCCGCCATTTCGCATTGTGGGCGGCGGCGTTGGCGACGAAATCGGTGTCGCCGAGCGCGGCGATCGCCGCCGACTGACCGGCGATGGTGATCGAGAAGGGCAGGCGGATGCGGTGCATCGCCTCGATCAGCGGCGCGGCGCCATAGCCCCAGCCGATGCGTTCGGCGGCGAGGCCGTACATCTTCGAGAAGGTGCGCGTGACCAGAACGTTCGAGGCACGTTCCGCCAGCGCCATCGCGCCATCATCGTCCGCGCCGTCGATATATTCGGCATAGGCATGGTCGAGGACGAGCAGGATGTCGTCGCGCAGGCCAGCGTGAAGCCGCTCGATCTCGCTGCGCGGCGCATAGGTGCCGGTCGGATTGTTGGGATTGGCGACGAATACCATCGTGGTGCGATCGGTGACGGCGGCGAGGATCGCGTCGACGTCGGTCGCATAATCCTTGTCCGGGGCGATCACCGGCGTCGCGCCGGTACGGCGGGTCGCGATCGGGTAAACCGCAAAGCCGTAATTGACGTAGATCACCTCGTCACCCGGCCCGGCGAAGGCGCCGGCGGCAAGGTGAAGCACCTCGTCCGAGCCATTGCCGTAGATGATCCGCGCGGGATCGAGCCCGTGCTTGGCCGCCAGCGCCTCGCGCAGATCGGCCGCGCCGGCATCGGGATAGCGTTCCAGGCTGGTCGCCGCGCTGGCGAATGCCTCACGCGCCAGCGGGCTGGTGCCGAGCGGATTTTCGTTGGAGGAAAGCTTCGCGACCTTGCGCCCATCCTCGGTCGTCGAGCGACCGGGAACATAGGGCGCAATCTGCATGATCCATGGCTTGGGAGCGGGTCCGTTCATGGCGCGGGCGTGTAGCGGGGGGCGGCGCAGCTTGGCAATGTGGCGGCGGCATTTCGGCGCAAGCAACGCGGCACCGAATGTTCGGTACACGAATGGTTTGCTTGCGCCGCGCACAATGCTAGCGCGCACAGCATGTCCGCCGACGACCAGCGTTTCGGTCTCCAGCGCCACGTGATCCTGCCCGGCCCGCTGCCGCTTGACGGTGGGGGCCAGCTCACGCCGGTCGAGATCGCCTATGAGACCTATGGCACGCTGGCGCCAGATGGCGGCAATGCGGTGCTGATCTGCCACGCGCTCACGATGGACCAGCATGTTGCCGGCGCCAATCCGCGCACCGGCAAGCCCGGCTGGTGGACTCAGATGGTGGGACCGGGTCGCCCGGTCGACACCGATCGTTTCTTCGTCGTGTGCGCCAACGTGCTGGGCAGCTGCATGGGTTCGTCCGGCCCGGCGACGATCAACCCGGCGACGGGCAAGCCGTTCGGGATGAGTTTCCCGGTCATCACGATCCGCGACATGGTGCGCGCGCAGGCGATGCTGCTCGACCATCTGGGCATCGGGCGGCTGAAGGCGGTGATCGGCGGATCGATGGGTGGGATGCAGGCGCTGAGCTGGCCCGCGACCTTCCCCGACCGGGTCGAGGCCGCCGTCATCATCGCATCGGCGGCGCGGCATTCGGCGCAGAACATCGCGTTCCACGAGGTCGGCCGGCAGGCGGTGATGGCCGATCCCAATTGGCGCGGGGGCGATTATTACGGCCATTCGGCGCCCGCCGCGGGGCTGGCGGTGGCGCGGATGGCAGCGCACATCACCTATCTGTCGGAGGCCGGGCTGACCGAGAAATTCGGTCGCAAGCTGCAGGCGAGGGAGGCCAAGACGTTCGGCTTCGACGCCGATTTTCAGGTCGAAAGCTACCTGCGGTACCAGGGCATTGCCTTTGTCGACCGGTTCGACGCCAATTCGTACCTCTATATCACCCGCGCGATGGATTATTTCGACCTGGCCGAGGAGCATGGCGGCTTGTTGGCCAATGCATTCCGCCAGACGCACGCGCGCTTCGCGCTGATCAGTTTCGATACCGACTGGCTGTATCCGACGCGCGAGTCGCGCAGCATCGTCCATGCGCTGAACGCGGCCGGGGCGCCGGTCAGCTTCGTCGAGCTGTCGAGCCCCTATGGCCATGATGCGTTCCTGCTCGATTCGCCCGAGATGAACCGCGTCGTCGCCGGATTCATGGGGACGGGCGCATGACGCCGGGCGCGGGCAATCTGCGCGCCGACCTGGCGATCATCGCCGACCATGTCGCGCCGGGCAGCCGCGTGCTGGACGTCGGATGCGGCGACGGGGCGCTGATGGCGGCGCTGCGCGATGGCAAGCAGGCGGACGCGCGCGGGCTGGAGCTTGACCCCGGCAATGTCGCGGCGGCGGTGGGGCGCGGGCTGAGCGTGATCCAGGGGGATGCCGACGTCGACCTAGCCGGATACCCCGATGCGAGTTTCGATTACGCCATTCTGAGCCAGACGCTGCAGACGTGCCGCGCGCCCGACGTGGTGCTGCGCCACCTGTTGCGCATCGGCCGCCACGCCTTTGTCAGCTTTCCCAATTTCGCGCACTGGCGGGTGCGGCTTTCGCTATTGTGGGGCGGGCGGATGCCGGTGACCCGGCTGCTGCCCGAACGCTGGTACGATACACCGAACATTCATCATCTGACCGTAGATGATTTTCGAGCCCATCTGCAGGATCAGGGAGTTGCCGTGGAAGGCGCCTGGTTCCTGTCAGGTGACAAGAAAACGACATCGGCCGCGGCAAATATCCTGGCAGAGCATGCGATATTCCTGCTGCGGGGAACTGAACGACCCTAATCTGTGTTGCCCAATCCAATCATGCCCAAGACTGCACTCATCATTGAAGACGAAATCTTCGTCGCGCTCGATCTGGAGCGGATATTGACGGATGCCGGCTATGTGGTCGCCGGAATCGCTGCCGACAGCGATCAGGCACTGGCCGCGGCGCCCGGGTGCGAGATCGCCTTCGTCGACATCAACCTGCGCGACGGGCCGACCGGGCCGCAGATCGCCGAGCGGATCGCGCGCGATTATGGCGTGAAGGTGGTGTTCGTCACCGCCAATCCGGCGCAGATCGGCATCCCGTCAGAGGCATTGGGCTATGTACGCAAGCCGTTCAGCGACCGCGCGATCCTGGCCGCGGCAGCGCTGGCGAGCGGGATCGGCGAACCGGCCGACGACGAAGTGATCCGGATCAGCCGGACCGGCTGAACGAGGCGACCGGCGCCTCCATCACCAGTTCTAGGCCCGTCGGCCGCCAATCGCGCGTGACCGCGCCGCCGAGCTGGCGCACCGCGCTCAATTCAATCAGCTGGGTGCCGAAGCCCGCGGCAATCGCGCTTGCGTCGATGCCGGGGCCGCCCTCTTCGCGCCAGACGATCCGCGCCGTCGCTTCATCGCGGCTGATCGCGATCCACACGCGGCCGCCGGCGACCGAGAGCGCGCCATATTTGCTCGCGTTGGTGGCAAGCTCGTGGAACAGCAACGCCAGCGGCGTGGCCGCGCGATCGTCGACTGCGATATCGGCGCCGCTGATGACCAGCCGCTCGCCGGGATGCGCCTGATAGGGGGCGAACAATTGCTCCAGCAGGCCGCGCAGGCTGTCCTGATGCGCCGAGGGGCGCGAATGCGGGCTGTGCGGACGGACGAAATCATGCGCCTTGCCGAGCGCCGCGATGCGCGCGCGCAGGTCCGCGGCGAGCGGCACCAGTTCGGGATGGGCGCGCGCGGCTACCTGGATCAGCCCGCCGATCACGGCGAAGATGTTCTTGATGCGGTGCGACAGTTCCTGGCTGATCACCTCACGCTCTTCGAGCGCAAGTTTCTGCTCGTGAATGTCGGTGCAGGTGCCGAACCAGCGGGTGATCCGCCCCTTTGAATCGCGGATCGGCAGCGCCCGGCCGAGCACCCAGCGATAGGTGCCGTCGAAATGGCGCAGGCGATATTCGATCTGATAGGCGTCGCCAGTGGCAAGGCTGTGCTGCCACACCTGCCACGCGCGGGCCTGATCGTCGGGGTGGAACATGTCGTTCCAGCCCTCGCCATCGGTGGTGCCGGCCGGCGCGCCGGTGAATTCATACCAGCGTGCGTTGTAATAATCGTGATAGCCGTCGGGCAGCGTCGACCAGACCATCTGCGGCATGGTGTCGGCGAGCGTGCGGAAGCGTTCCTCGCTGTCGGCGAGCGCGGCGCGCTGCTCTCGCTGTTCGCGCGCAACGCGGCGGGCCTCCAGCCGGGAGATGGTGGCAGTGGCGAGGATTTCGAGGCCGCGGCGCTGGAAGTCGTTGAGCGGCGCGCGCGGCGACGTGTCGATCACGCACACCGCGCCGAGCGGCGTCCCCTCTCGCGAGACGAGCGGGGCGCCGGCGTAGAAGCGGATGAACGGATCGCCGGTGACGAGCGGATTGTCGCGGAAGCGCCCGTCCTGCGTCGCGTCCACGACTTCCATCACGACGTGGCCGTGCATGGCGTGGGCGCAGAAGGATTGCGAGCGCGGCGTGCCGTCGACGTCGAGGCCGACGCGCGACAGGAAGAACTGGTCCTGCTGCTCAACCAGGCTGACCAGCGCGATCGGCGCCTGGCACAGCTCGGCCGCGAAGGCGGTGAGATCGTCCAGCAGGCCTTCGTCGCGCGCGCCGGCGAGGTCATAGAGCTCCATCACGCGGGCGCGCTCAAGCTCGTCGAGGTCGGGCAGGGAGGAGAGCGTAACCATTCCTTCCGGGAAGTTCGGGTGGGGATCAACCGACGAAGGGCGAGGTTGATCCCGATCATGAAGCGGGGCCGCCATGGCCTGGTGGGAGCGGTGGGTGGTCAACGCGGCGCCCTGGTCACTGGACCAGCAATGGCCGTGCCGTGAAAGGAAAGATGCATCCAGTTTGCCCCGCCTGAAACCTTCGGCCGAGCGCTAGCATATTGCGCGCGGCCGTTCGAGTATCGCCACCGCGCCGGCTCGCTGATCGTGCGCGTTACGCCTTTGGGGTGATCGCGATGCTCAGGGGAAGCGCCTCACCCGCGGGGATATCGAGCAGGGCGCGGTCGAGATGCGGGACGAGGCCGAGCGCCGCCCAGGGCTGGGTTTCCGAATTGGTCTCCCCGGCGTTGAACGAGGTGCGCACCTCGATCAGGCCGTCGCGATAGTCGGCCGCACGCAGCAACGCCTGCGTCGCGGTGGCAGCGAGCTGTTGCAGATGGGCGCGGATGACGTCGGGAAGGGCGAGGCGACCGGTGGCGGCGGCATGGTCGATGAGGTGGAACGCCCGCAGCGCCAGGCCGAGCTTGTAGGTCCAGAAGCCGGTGTCGACGAGATCGTCGTCGTCCATGCTCCGGCTGATGACGATCGTGGGATGATCGAGCGGGTCGTTGCCGTAGCTGGAGCTGGTCGGGGTGGCGATGCGCAGCGCGGTCACGCCGGCCGCGATGGCGGCGGCGAGGGCTGTGCTCGGCGGCTGGGTGAAGGCGCGGCGGCCGAGCGCGAGCAAGGCGGCGCATTGGCTGTCGAGCTCCGGCCGCCAGGGCGCGTCGGGAAGGCCGCCGCCGAATACGGCGGCGTCCGGATCACCGGCGACCGGGGTCTGTGTGTCAAGGAGCAGGTTCGTCAGCCGGTCGGCAAGGCGGTCATAGCCGGCGTCGGGATGGGCGCGGGCGATCGTGTCGAGCGAGAGGATGACGAAGGCGAGGCCGCGCACGAAAATCCGTTCGTGCGCGTTCGGATCGTCGGGGCGCAGGTGATCGCGGTAGAGCGACAAGTGCCGGTCGTACCAGGCGCGCAGCGTCGTCATGCGATCGGGCGGCACTGTGCCGTAGGCGTTCGTGCTGGCGAAGAAGAGCCAGGTGGCGACTGCGTTCAGCTCCACCCCGGTATCGTAGGACATGCTGGGATCGCGGCACCAGCCGCCGTCGCCGGCGTCGTGGATCAGATCGCGATACTCGGCCGCCCGGTCATAATAGCCGCCGGTCGTCACGAGCCGCGTGTCGCGTACCACGAAGGGCGTGCGGCGCGTGGCGGCGCGGCCGCGATAGTGGAGGCGGAGGCCGGTCAGTCGCTCGTCGTCGGTGACGGCGGATAGCTTCGTCGCGGTGTCGGCAGGCGCGACGTGCACGCCGACGGCATGGCCGGGCAGGCTGCGGCTTTCCCACAGGCACAGATAGGGCATGGCGGCGGCCGACAGGGGCAGGGAACCAAGCGCGGGAGCGATGTGCGCCCGGGACGTGCTGCCGAGCGTGGAGAGCGTGTCGAAATGCCCGAGCTGGTCGAGATCGCCCAGCCCCGGGGTGACGGTGATGTCCTTCAGGGTCACGAAGCGCGCCGGCCGGACGGCGAGTTCGAACCCAATGGTGCTGCGGTCTGCCGCGAGCGAGTAGGTACAGGTCACGGTGGCAAGTTCGCGAGTGACGTCGCCGGGATCGCGAATGGTGCTGACATGGCGCAGCATCACGCGGTCGCCGTCGTGCGTCACCTCCTGCGCGAAGATGGCGGCGGCGAGGTCGCAGGTGACCGGCCGGCCGCGCCAGCTGGCGGTCAGCGTGCCGGGGACGAAGCAGACGATCGGGCGGCTGCGCCCGTCGTTGAAGCGGATCGCCTGCTGGATGCGGCCGCGCGAGAGGTCGCCGAAGGTGATCGTAAAGGGCGTCGCCACCTTGAGATCGTGCGGATCGTCCGATTCCACGCGCAGGTCGGCGGGGCCGATGCGGCGGTGGATGAGGCCTGCCGGGGACAATGCCATCACCAGATCGATGAGGCGCGAGGCAAGGTCGGGCTGCTCCGCGGCCAGCGTGGGGAGGCAGAACAATTCGGCCACCTTGCCCGCGTCGTCGCCCCAGAACCAGCGCGTGCCGGCAAAGGGCAGCGCGGTCTCCGCGAGCGCGACGAGGCCGCTGTCGTCGCTGACCTGCTGTACCAGATCGCGCGCGATCAGCCGCGCCATCGCCGTCAGTGCCTCATCGGCGGACAGTTCGGCGTGTGGCGTGGTGGTGGCGGCGACCAGCGCCGGTGAGGCATGGGTGCGGGCCCAGGCCATCATCGCGGTCAACGCGCCAGTGTGCGCCCGGTCTGCCGCGGGCCCGGCGCGATCGGACGGCGCGAGGACGATGAACACCGCATTGGCGAAGACGGGGCGGTACAGGATCAGCAGCGGGTAGAGGCTATCCGCGGGGATCGAGGTGTAGTCGCCCTTGTGGATCGCGACCGCCGCAAACCCCTGCGCGATCGGATCGGCCATGTCCTGCGGGCAGATGGCGCCAGGAAAGGCGTGGTGAAGCGGTGCGGGGACCACCAGCCGTGCGGTTTCATCGGCAAGGCCGGTCAGGAAATCATGCAGGCTGCGCCATTCGGGATCGCTCAGCGTGGCGGCGAGATCGGGGGCTGACGGCCCGGTCGCCTTCAAAGCGAATAGCCCCCGCGCAATGCGCCGTCGGGGCGCTTTGCCGCCGCTGCGTGGCGGCGGCTGGTGCGGACCAGGACGGTGACGGTCACCACCAGCCAGCCGGCGGCGACGATGGCAAAGGCGAACAAGGCGAGACGCGTCAGGCCAAGGATGATCAGCAGCGCGGCCACGGCGGCGAAGAAATCGCGCATCGTGAGCCAGATCAGCCACTGCATGACGGCGGACCGCCGCTCGCCGACATGCCCCTTGATGACGTCGAAATTGACCGGCTGGCCCGATGCCTTGGCCCGCCGCCCGATCAGGAACAGGCCGCTGGCCAGCATGACCAGCCCGGCCGCGCCGGCGAGGCTGGCGGACACATCGCCGCTCATCGCCAGATTGACCGTCACGCCGGTGACGAAAGCGAGGTTGGTCAGCGCGTCGACGAGGCTGTCGAGCATGGCGCCGCGATCCGACGTGCGCCACGTCGCGCGCGCCATTTCCCCATCGACGCCGTCGAAGATCGAGGCCGCCTGGAAGAGGATCGCGCCCAGGATCAGCCCCGGATGCCCGCCGAGCAGCAGCGAGAGGATCATTGCCAGCCCCAGCGTTGCGGTGCCCAGGGTTGCGTGAAACGGGGTGATGCCCGGGCATCGCAGCAGGGTGCGGGTAATCCGCTGCGAGATGGGACGATTGAGGTAGCGCGAGACGATGCCGTCCGTCGTCTTGCCGGTGCCGGCGATGATCGTCCGGCTGGCGTGGCGCAGCGCGAGCGCGGGATCCTCAGCGCCCCAGGTGACCGGGGCGAGGGCCGACTGGACGGTGGCGGCAACATCCCCGCCGGGGGCGAGATCTGCCAGGGCGGCGACCAGCGCCTCGCCATCGATGCGGAGCGCGCCGGGGGCGGGCGATCCGCCGAGCACGAGGTGCAGGCCCCGGGCAAGACGCCGGCATTCGGCGCGGCAGCCGGCGCCGGGCGTCCACGATCCTTCGGCGGTGATGATGCAGCGGATATCCTCGCCGGCAAAAGCCTCCGCCACGCCGCGCGCCGCGCGCGCCGCAGCGGGAATGCCGGCCACGCGGTATTCGGCAGCGGCCGCGCTGCGGAAGACGATGTCGATCACGGACAGGCTGTCTGCTTGGTTCACGGGTACTCGATCTTCCATCATCGCGACACGGTCTGGCGGTAAATGCCGATCATGGTCGTCGCCGCGCTTTCCCAGCTCAGCTCGGCGGCGCGGGCCAGCCCGGCGCGGCGCAGGTCGGCCGCCGTCCGGCTGTCATCGACCACCGCAACCAGGGCGTGCGCGATGTCGGCCGGATCACGGGGATCGACCAGGCGAGCGGCACCGCCCGCCACCTCGGGCATGGCCGATACATTGCTGGTGATGACCGGACAGCCGCATGCCATCGCCTCCGCCAGGGGATTGCCGAAGCCTTCATACAGCGATGGGTGGAGAAAGGCACTGGCGGCCGAATAGAGCGACAGCAGGACATCCTCCGACACCGCCGAGAGCAGGTGCACACGGTCAGCGATCCCCAGCTCTGCCGCCAGGCGGTACAGCCGCCGCACGCCGGGGCCGGCGCGCTGCACGATGACGAGATCGATGTCGGTACGGTCGCGAAATGCGGTCGCGAAACCGGCAATCGCACCTTCATGGTTCTTGTACGGCGCATATTGGCCGGTGGTGAGAACAAAGCGCCGATCCGGATGCAATCCGAGCGCCGCCAATGCGGGCCAGTCCGGGGCCACCGGGCGAAAGCGTGACGCGACGCCGGAGCGGGCGATATGCACCCGCGGCGCGGCGGAGGGTTCATGCGTGACGATATCGCGCGCAGTCGCCTCGCTGACCGCGACGATCGCATCGGCGGACCGCAGCGCGCGCCGGATGCCGTGGCCGTAGAACAGGCGGTCGATCGTGCCGCGCAGGCCGGTGCGGCACCAGTCCGGATGGGTCAGCCACATGATGTCGTGCACCGTCGTGACGCACGGGACGGTCAGCCGCGCCGGCATGATGTTGGACGGCGCGTGGAACAGGTCAATCGCTGCCATGTCGATGAGACGCGGCAGCCACCACATGCTCGCGGGGCCGTTCGCCGCCTGGGGCACCACGACTTCGGTGACGTTGGCGGCCGCGCTGAGCGTGCCGGGATGCGCCGGATTGCGCAGCAGCAGGAAATCGAGGTCGGGCGCGCGGAGCGGCATGAGATCGATCAACCCCCGCAGCACCTCAGCGATGCCGCTGTAGCGCCTGCCAATGTAGCGGCAATCGATACAGATCGTCGTCAAGCTGCGTTCACCCGCCGTGTCCAGCGAGGGCGAGGTCGCATCGGACGGCCACGCCGAGCGGGAAACGCTGCACGCTACAGTGCCGGCGGGTGACGATGCGATCGTGTACGCACAGGCGAAAACGGCAAGCCATGCGGCGGATGTACCGCCGCGCGAATGGCCGCGAACCTAGGGAGGTTCACACCTGTCCGAGGGACACGCCATCTGCGACGATGCGGCGCAAATTGGCAAAAGAGTTGTCCGGCCGCCGTCGCATCCGGCACGCGAAAAAGCGCATCTTGGGAACGGCGCGCAGTAAGTATAAGCTGCGATATCGGCCAATACACTCGCGTGGCATTCAGCACAGGGAGGGGACGGTCGTGAAGCCTGACCAACTTCTTTCTGTGTACGACGATTGTCCGGCGGCTTGGGAACGGCGCGATGCGGCGTCCGGTGATCATCTTGTCGCGGCCATGCGCCACGCCCTGGCGGCAGCGCGGCCGCCGCCGGATGCGGGGCGGGCCCTGCTGCTGGATGTGACGCGGTTGATTGCGTGCTGCTGGACCGGCCGGTTGCCCACCGGCATCGACCGGGTCTGCTACGCCTACCTCCACCATTATGCCGGGCGCGCATCGGCCGTGATCCAGCACCGCGGCTTCATCCGGGTGCTGGATCGGCGGCATACCGATGCCCTATTCGATCTGCTGCGCGATCGGCGCCGCGGCTTCCAGGCGCGCATCGCGGCGTTTGCGCCGCGGGCCTTGGCGGCGGGGAGCGCGCCGCCGCGCGGCGCGACCTATGTCAACGTCGGTCACACCGATTTCGACCTGCCCTCGCACACGCGCTGGATCGGACGGCACGGATTGCGGCCGGTGTATCTGATCCATGACCTGATCCCGATCACCCACAAGCAGCTTTGCCGCCCCCATGCGGTCCGGCGGCATCTGGGCCGCGTGGCCAATGCGTTGCGGCATGGCGCTGGTATCGTCGTGAGCAGCCAGGCGGTGGCGGAGGACTTGCTGCGCTTTGCGCGTGAGTGCCGGCTGAAGGCGCCACCGCTGCTTGTCGCACCGCTGGCGGGAGCGACGTTCGAGACGCGCCGCGGCCTGCACGGGGATGCCGAGCGGTATTTCCTGTGCGTGGGGACGATCGAGGGGCGCAAGAACCATGTCCTGCTGCTCGAAGTGTGGCGGCGGCTCCGCCAGCGGCTGGGGCGGGCGGCGCCGCGGCTCGTCATCGTCGGGCAATGGGGGCGGGGCGCCGAACAGGTGCGCGACATGCTGGCGCGCGATCCGGACCTGGCCGAGCATGTCGTCCGGATCGACCATTGCACCGACGAGGAACTGGCAGGGTTGATGGCGGGGGCCTGCGCCATGCTGATGCCGACGCTGGCGGAAGGATACGGACTGCCGATGGCGGAGGCGCTGGGGCTGCGGCTGCCGGTGATCGCCAGCGACCTGCCGTGTTTCCACGAGGTGGGGAAGGGGATCCCCTGTTTGCTCGACCCGCATGACGTGGAGGCATGGGCGGCCGTGATCGCCCGTTTTGGTGACGATTGCCCGCGGTATCGGCGCCAGATCATGCAGGTTCGGCGGTTCCGCCCGACGACATGGGGCGATCATTTCGACCGCGTCGATGAATGGCTGCCGACGCTGGAGCGCGGGGATGACGCGGAGGCCGCGCACCCGGCCGCGCCGATCGGGGAGTGCGAGGATGTGGCTTGAGCGGAAGGAGGTGGCTGCTTGCCCGATGATCGGTCAGCCCAGGAGGGGCGAACGACCCATGCATGGCTGCCGATCCGGATCCTAGCCAACAACGACCGGGGGGTTCGAGATTGACCAATAACCTGCTGGTACGGCTGAGACGCCTTGGTCCGATTTTCCTGATCGCGGTCGTTATCCCGACGCTTGGGGCGTTCCTCTACTTCGGGCTGTTCGCCAGCGACGTCTATGTTTCCGAATCGCGCTTCGTCGTGCGCAGCCCGAGCAAGGCGGCGGTCACGTCGCTCGGGCAGGTGCTGAGCAGCGGCGGGCTGACCGGGGCGAGCGAGGAGAGCAATGCGGTCATCGAGTATCTCGAGTCGCGCAGCGCCGTCGCGGACGCCAATCGCGCCAACCTGCTGAGCCGCGCATGGAGCGATGCCAAGATCTTCGTGCTGGACCGGTTCGGCGGGCTGCGGGAGCCGAACCGCGAGCGGCTGTATCGCTATTACCTCGACAAGGTGACGGTGGAGGATGAGCCGACCACGCAGGTCGTCCACCTGACCGTCCGCGCCTTTGCCGCGCCCGATGCGCAGGCGATCAATGAACGGCTGCTCGAGCGATCCGAAGCGCTGGTCAACCGCCTGTCCGACCGGGCGCGCGGCGACGCGCTGGCGCTGGCGAACCGCGAGGTCGACGAGGCGCAGCAGCGTGCGCGCAACGCGGCGATCGCGCTGGCCGATTACCGCAACCGGTCCCGCATCATCGATCCCGAGAAGCAGGCCGCCGCGCGGCTGCAGATGGTGTCCAAGCTGCAGGACGAGCTGATCGCCGCGCAGACCCAGCTGAAGCAGATGGAGACATACACCCCGCAGGCGACGCAGATCCCGTATCTGCGCACGCAGGTGGCCTCGTTGCAGCGCGAGATCGCGGCCCAGACCGCCAGCATCGCCGGCGGTTCCGGCTCGCTGTCGTCGACCGCTGCGCGCTATCAGGTGCTGCTGCTGGATTCTGAGCTGGCGGGCAAGCAGCTCGCCGCGGCGCTGATCGGGCTGCAGGATGCGCGCGCCGAGGCGCGGCGCAAGCGCGCCTATGTCGAGCGGATCGCCGAGCCCAGCCTGCCGGATTATGCGGTCGAGCCCAAGCGGCTGCGGGGGATTGTCGCGACCCTGCTGCTTGGTCTGCTCACCTGGGGCATCCTGTCGGTGCTGCTGGTCGGCGTGCGCGAGCATCGCGACTGATGGATCGGGCCGCCACGCCCCCGTTGCGCGAAAGCATGCGCGTCCAGGTCCGCATCCTGGGCGCCTTGCTGGTGCGCGAGATGCTGACCCGTTATGGCCGGCACAACATCGGTTTCCTGTGGCTGTTCGTCGAGCCGATGATGTTCACCGCCGGCGTGACCGCGCTGTGGACGGCCAGCAAGTCGGTCCATGGCAGCGACCTGCCGATCGTCGCCTTCGCGCTGACCGGCTATTCCAGCGTGCTGTTGTGGCGCAACATGCCGGGGCGGTGCATCGGCGCGCTGTGGAGCAACCTGTCGCTGATGTACCATCGCAACATCCGCGTGCTGGACATCTATGTCGCGCGGATCCTGCTGGAATTCGGCGGCGCGACCATTTCGTTCGCGACGCTGAGCGTGTTCTTCATCGCGCTCGGCTGGCTGAAGCCGCCCGAGAATGTGCTGGAAGTGGCGGCCGGCTGGCTCATCATCGCCTGGTTCGGCGCGGCGCTGGCGATCACGCTGGGCGCGCTGTCGCATGAGAGCGAGCTGGTCGAAAAATTGTGGCACCCGGCGTCCTACCTGATCTTCCCGCTGTCGGGCGCCGCGTTCCTGGTCGACGCGCTGCCGGAGGTGGCGCAGAAATATGTGCTGCTGATCCCGATGGTGCACGGCACCGAGATCGTGCGCGAAGGCTATTTCGGGTCGCGGGTGAACGCCCATTATGACCTGGGTTACGTCCTGCCGTTCTGCCTGGTGCTGACCTTTGTCGCGCTGGTCGCGACGCGCTGGGTCGCGGCGCGGGTGGTGCCCGAATGATCCGGCTGAGCGGCGTCCGGAAGGTGTATCGCACGCGGTTCGGCGACAATGTCGTGCTCGACGGCATCGACCTGGAGCTGCGCATGGGCGAGCGGCTGGGCATCCTGGGACGCAACGGCGCCGGCAAGTCGACCATGGTGCGCCTGATCAGCGGCGCCGAGCGGCAGACGGCGGGGCGGATCGAGCGCACCATGTCGGTATCCTGGCCACTCGCCTTTGGCGGGGCGTTCCAGCAGAACCTGACCGGGGTCGACAATGTGCGCTTCATCAGCCGCGTGTACGACCAGGATTTCGCGCGCAACCTGGCGTTCGTCGAGGATTTCTCCGAGCTTGGGCCCTATCTGCGCGAGCCGGTGCGGACCTATTCCTCAGGCATGCGCGCGCGGCTGGCGTTCGCCATTTCCATGATCATCGAGTTCGACTGCTTTCTGATCGACGAGATCGGCGCGGTCGGCGACGCGCGGTTCCATGATCGCTGCAATTACGAGCTGTTTGGCAAGCGCGGCGACCGGGCGATGGTGCTGATCTCACACGATGCCGGCTATGTCCGCGATCACTGCAATCGTTTCGCGCTGCTGCATCAGGGCAAGCTGGCGCTCTATGACGATTTCGAAACGGCCTACGGCGAGTTCCGCGAGCGGATCGGCCTGATCGCCGCGCCCGTGATCGACCATTCGACCACCGCCGATCGCGGCGCGCTGATCGAAGTGGCGCAGCATCGCGCGTTGCAGGATGAGCGGTTCACGATGCTGGTGCGCGAGGGCGACTGGCTGCGCGACGAACGCCGCTGGGGCGAGGCGGAGGAGCGCTATGCCGCCGCGCTGGCGCTGCATCCCTATCAGCGGTCCTATTGGGTGCAGCATGCGCATGTCGCCAAGGAGGATGGTGACTTCCAGCGTGCGGAAGCCTCTTATCGCACCGCCTGCGCGTTCGGCGAGCCGGTCCATGACGTGATCGAGCATCTCGCCTTCGTGCTGTCGCGGCAGGGGATCGAACCCGCCGCATGGCCGGTCCACCCTTATGTAAAGGGGCCGGTGAAGAACCAGGTGCCGGGCGGACCCGATATCGCGGTGCTTGCGCGCCTGTTGTGGGATGAGGAGGCGCCGGAGACCGAAGTGGTCGCGCTGCTGCGTCGCCACGCCACCTTCGACGACCTGCTGTTCGACATGCTGAGCCATGAGCGCGTGCGCGACGTGCACGAGCCGTGGCTGCGCCATGCCCGCGAGCATGGGACGATCCCGCGCGACCTGGCGCACGGTGGCGGCACCGAGGGGTCGGCGGCGGGTAGCGACGCCGCCGACTGGGCGCGGACCGTGTGCGTCATCGCGCTGTCCGAGGCGTCCGATGACACTCGTCAGCAATTGATCGACGGCATCGTCGCGGGACAGGCGCCGCTGCCGCTGCTCATCACCCTTGGCGGCTTTGCCGATTGGCCGCTGACGCAGGCGGCGTTGCAGCACCTCGTCGCGCCGCAAACCGAACAATGAATGGCCGAACAATGAGCGCCCGAACAATGAGTGGCCCGAACAATGAGCGGCCCGCCCCATCCATCATGGTAGTTGCCCAATGAAGAACATCCTGATCGACGGCTATAATCTGGGGCTGGAAAAGGGCACCGGTGTCGCCACTTACGCGCGCAACCTCAGCTATGAGATCGGGCATCTGGGCTATCGCACGTCGGTGCTCTACGGCAATCGCGCCGCGCCATCGCGCCAGCCACTGATGCGCGAGATCGCGTTCTTCGACAGCAATGTGGGGGAGCGCAACCGGTCGCTGGAGATCATCGAGCAGTTCCACCGCGCGCTGCTCGGCCCGCTTGGCCATGTCGCGGCGGAGGTGCCGATCACCGGCAAGGTCATCGCGCGGCAATATAGCGCGCGGATGCCGCATTATGACACGCTCTACAATGCGACCGACGTGTTCAAGCGCTCGCAGAGCGCGTTCAAGCTGTGGGGGGAGGTGTCCAACGTGCGGCTGCCGGTGCGGCCGGACCTGGTGCACTGGACCTATCCCATTCCGCTGCGCGTCAAGAAGACGACCAACATCTACACGCTGCACGATCTGGTGCCGCTGCGGCTGCCCTATGCGACGCTTGACCACAAACGGCGCTATTTCAGTCTCCTCAAGAAGCTTGATCGCACGGCGGATCACTTCGTCACCGTGTCGGAATGTTCGCGCCGCGACCTGATCGAGGTGGCGGGGATCGCGCCGGAGCGGATCACCAACACCTATCAGTCGGTCGACATCCCGGCCAAGTATCGGGACAAATCCGACGAGCAGGTGGCGCGCGAGGTGGAGGGGGCGACCGGCACCGGGTTCAAGGAATATTTCCTGTTCTGGGGCTCGATCGAGCCGAAGAAGAACATCGGCCGGATGCTTGAGGCCTATCTGGCGAGCAAGGTCGATACGCCGCTGGTGATGGTGGGCGCGCAGGCGTGGAAATCGGAGCAGGAGCTTCGCCTGCTCGACAATGCGAGCCTGGAATGGTTCCAGATCGCCGACCGCTCGATCCTGCATCGCAAGCGGGTGATCCAGCTGCAATATGCACCCTTCAGCCTGCTGGTGAGCCTGATCCGCGGCGCCAAGGCGGCCCTGTTCCCCTCGCTGTACGAGGGGTTCGGCCTGCCAGTGCTGGAGGCGATGTCGCTGGGGACGCCGGTGCTGTGCTCCGACACCTCGTCGCTGCCCGAAGTGGCGGGCGATGCCGCGCTGATGATCGATCCCTATGACACGGCGGCGATCAGCCAGGCGATCCGCACGCTGGATGCGGATGACGACCTGCGCGCCGAGCTGTCGCGGCGCGGCCTGGAGCAGGCGGCCCGCTTCAGCCCCGCCATCTATCGCGACCATCTTGCCGCCTTGTATCAGAGGTTCCTGTGATGACCCGGCACACGCTAGGCTATTTGACGCCCGCGCACCCCACTGGCGCGCGCCGGCTGCGGCGATGGATCGCGGGCACGATCACGCTGGCGATGCTGTCCGGGTGCACGGCGTTCGGCGGGTCGGGGCCGTCCACCGGCGCGGTGAAGCGGGCCTATAAGGAAGGCTATGCCACGGCCGATATCCAAGTGATGGATCTCGACAGCAATGTGATCCAGCGCGTGAGGGCGGCGACACAGTCGCAGCGGTTCGCGCAGGTATTCGGATCGACCCCGCCGACCGCGACGGTGATCGGCAGCGGCGATATTCTGGACGTCGCCGTATGGGAGGCGCCGCCGGCGGTGCTCTTTGGCGCGACCAGCGTCGATCCGCGGCTCGCCGCCAACCCGATGGTGGCGCAGAGCGCGGCGATCCCGCAGCAGATGGTCAGCGAGGAGGGCACCATCTCGGTCCCGTTCGTCGGCCAGCTGGCGGTGCGCGGGCGTACGCCGCAGCAGGTGGAGCGGCTGATCATCGCGGGGCTCGCCGGGCGGGCGCACGCGCCGCAGGCGGTGGTGCGCGTGGTGCAGAACGACAGCCGCGCGGTGACGATTCTGGGCGAGGTCGCGGCGAGCCGACGGATGCCGCTGACCGGGCGCGGGGAACGGCTGCTCGATGCCCTCGCGGCGGCGGGCGGCACGCGCCAGCCGGTGGGCAAGATGACGGTGCAGCTCGCGCGGGGTGGGCGGACCGCGATCATGCCGCTGGAAACGATCATCGCCGAGCCGGCGCAGAATGTGACGCTGGCGCCGGGCGACGTCGTGACCGCGCTGTTCCAGCCGTTCAGCTTCATTGCCCTGGGCGCGGTGGCGCAGAATGCGGAAGTGCCGTTCGAGGGTGGCGGCCTGTCGCTGGCGCAGGCGCTGGGACGGATCGGCGGGCTGCGCGACGATCGCGCGAGCGTGCACGGCGTGTTCATCTTCCGCCTCGAGGATCCCGCTGCGCTCGCCCCCGAGGTCGCGGCGACCGCGCGCCGGACGGCGGATGGTCGCATCCCGGTGATCTATCGCCTCGACATGAGCAACGGCACCGCCCTGTTCGCGGCGCAGGATTTCCAGATTCGCAACCGCGACGTTTTGTATGTCTCCAACGCGCCGCTGGTGGATTTCCAGAAGTTCCTGAACACCGTGTCCAACGCCGCCTTCTCGATCATCGGCATCGGCAATGCGCTGAACTAGGCGGGGTGCGGCGACGGTGGTGGCGCGCACCATGGACCTCGCGGGCGATCCTCATTCTTTGGGCCGGCTGGTCGCGGTAGGTAGAATGGGCACAAAAAACGGGGCCGCAGTGACAGACTGCGGCCCCGGGATCAGAGAAGTCGAATAGGGCGTGGGCGCAGTTCGGCTGCGCCACGCGGTTTAGAAAGGAACGTCGTCGTCCAGGTCGTCGGCGAAGCCGCCGCGGGACTGGCCGAAGCCGCCGCCGCTGCTGGCGCCGCCGCGACCACCGCCGCCGCCGCCGC
>NZ_LAZX01000012.1 GCF_000980895.1 Sphingomonas sp. Ag1
TCGCCCGCGCTCGCCGCGATCCTGCTCAAGGGGCATCAGACGGAAGGGCAGGGCAACCGCGTGACCCGTGCGCTCGCCCGCGCCGGCGGCTGGTTCAACCGCGGGTTCGAGCGGATGAGCGATCGCTATGCGCGGCTGACCGACCGGCTGGTGCGCCGGCCCAGGCGGATGATGCTGACCTATGCCGGCCTCATCGCCGCGACGGGCGCGGTGTTCTGGGCGACGCCGACCGGCTTCATCCCGGCGCAGGACCAGGGCTATTTCCTGACCGTCGTTCAGCTACCCGCCGGCGCCTCGGTCGAGCGGACCGACGCGGTGGTGCAGAAGGTGGCGAAGCGCATCCTGCCGCTCGCCGGGGTGAAGGGCGTCGTGATGCTCGCCGGCTTCGACGGCCCGTCGCAGACGCTCGCGCCCAACACCGCCGCCGCCTACGTTCCGCTCAAGTCCTTCGCGGAGCGCGCCGAGCTTGGCGTCACCTTCGCCGGGCTGATGGACAAGGCACGCCAGGCGACCGCCGATATCGACGAGGCGCGGATCCTCGTCATTCCCCCGCCGCTGATCCAGGGCATCGGCTCGGCCGGCGGCTATCGCATGATCGTGCAGGACCGCGAGGGCGCGGGCTATCAGAAGCTGGGCGAGGAAACGCAGAAGCTGATCGCCAGGGCGAACGAGACGGAGGGGCTGGCGCAGGTCTTCACCTTCTTCGACACCGCCACGCCGCGCATCTTCGCCGATATCGACCGGGCCAAGGCGGACATGCTGGGCGTGCCCCCGGAACGCGTGTTCGAGGCGCTTCAGGTCTATCTCGGCAGTGCGTTCGTCAACGACTTCAACCTCCTTGGCCGCACCTATCGCGTGACGGCGCAGGCCGACGCGCCGTTCCGATCGACCCCGGCGGACATCGCCAACCTCAAGACGCGGTCCAACGCCGGCAGCATGGTGCCGATCGGATCGGTTGCCAATTTCGAGGACAAGACCGGGCCGTATCGCGTGACGCGCTACAACCTCTTCCCCGCGGTCGAGGTGGATGGCGACACCGCGCCCCGCTATTCCTCCGGCGCCTCGCTGGTGGCGATGGAGAAGCTCGCCGCCGAGACGCTGCCCAAGGGCTATGGCACCGAATGGACCGGCATCGCCTTCCAGGAAAAGGCGGCGGGCAGCACGGCGGGGATCGTCTTCGCGCTGGCGGTGGTGTTCGTCTTCCTGGTGCTGGCGGCGCAATATGAAAGCCTATTCCTGCCGCTGTCGATCATCCTGATCGTGCCGATGTGCCTGCTGGCGGCGATGATCGGCGTGAACCTGCGCGGCATGGACAATAATGTGCTGACGCAGATCGGGCTGGTCG
>NZ_LAZX01000046.1 GCF_000980895.1 Sphingomonas sp. Ag1
CAAGGACGATCTGGTCCTCGCGTGCTTCCAGCGTAGCTATGAGACGATCGCGCGGGCGCTGAGTGACGCGGGCGCCGCGGGCGGCACCATGTGGGATCGTCTGTCGCGCGCGCTGACGGCGCTGATCGAGGTGCAGTTTTCCGGCGATGCCCCGCTGATGCGCACCACCGCGCTCGCCACCTTGCCCGCCACCCACCGGGGTGAGGTGATCAGCCAGTCCAACATTTTCGCGCTGCGTTTCGCCGGGGTCATCATCGACGGGATCAGCGAAGGGTCGATCCGGCCCGTCGACCCGCTGATCGCCAGCCAGATGGCGATGGCGATGCTCAACCGCGCGGTCGACCTGCAGGAATGGGCCACGCGCGTCGGGCCGGCGCGCGCGACCGCGATCTACGCCGAGATCTTCGCCCACGGGATGCTGCCCGGCGGCCAGTCCCCGGCGGGCGCGGACGCAGCATAACCGCGCCCGCACCCTCCGGTCAGATCGTCACCGATCAGAACTTCTTCGTCACGCCGACCTTCCACTGGCGGCCCAGCGCATTGCCCGTGAACGGATCGTAATTGAGGTCGAGCCGCGCGAAGCTCGGGTCGCGGTCGGTGATGTTCAGCATCGAGAAGCTGACGGTGGTGCCGTCGATCGGCTCGACCCGCAGGGTGAAGTCCACCGTCGCCCAGTCCGAGATCCGCTGGCCGCGCGCGATCACCGGCGCACCGGGCAGCTCGCGCCGCGGGGCAAAGGGCAGGGCACGCTGGTCGACATAGCCGTCGATATAATTGAAGGTGAAGCGCGCATCGACGCGATCGACCCCGAACTGGGCATAGGCCTGCCCACGCCAGCGCGGGATCGGATAGGCGCTGGTCTGGTAATTGAGCTTGCCCACTGCATCGAACGCCGGCTGCACCAGCACGTTCTCGACCACCAGGTCGCTGGTCTTGTAGTCGATGACATAGGTCGCCGTGACACCCAGGCCCAGCCTGCCGCCCAGCACGTCCTCCTGGTCATAATTGGCCAGGAAATCGAGGCCCGAGTTCGTCACCTTGGCGCCGTTCAGATAATAGGTATCGAGCCGTGCGACATTGTTGATCCCGCACGCTCCGTCGAACGTGAAGCGCGCCTGCAGCGCGGCAAAGGCGGGATTGTTGCAATTGGCCGATCCGCTCGCCCCGAACAGCGCATTGGTCATGCCCGATACCGGGTCGGCGCCGATCAGGTCGGTCAGCTCATACCGGAAATAGTCGACGCTGACGCTGAGCCCGCCCGTCTTGATGATCGCGCCGGCGGAATAGTTGGTCGCTTTCTCCGGGCGCAGATTGGCATTGTTATAGACGCGCACCGCGCGCGACGAACTGCCGATGACCTGCAACGAGGTGACGAAGCCATCCTGCAGCAGCGTGTCGGGCGGCCCGCGGAACGTGGTGCCGACCGAGCCGCGCAGCGCCAGCCAGTCGGTCGTCTGCCAGCGCAGCGTCGCCTTGGGGTTGAAGGTCGATCCCACCCCGCCGCCATAATCCTCGTAGCGCGCGGCCAGCTGCAGATCGAGCGTGTCGAGGATCGGCGCGCGCACTTCGGCGAACAGCGCATAGACGTCGCCCCTCACCGACAGCGGCCGGCTGGAGCCGAGATAGGCGAGCGGCCCGGGCTGCGGCGAACAGGTCAGGTTGCCCGTGACCGGCGTGTCGAGGCACGGCGTGATGTCAAGGTTGTTGAACGCACCATAATTGGAATCGTAGGATTCGCGGCGATATTGCCCGCCCACGGCGAAGGACAGGTCGCCGCCCGGCAGCGTGATCGGGGTGCGGCCGCTCACCGACGCCTCCGCCACGAACAATTGCGTGACGAAGCTGCTGCGCGACTGTTCGTACAGCCAGCGCGACAGTTCCGGCGAATTGGCGACCGCGGCATTATAGCCGGGGTTGGCGACGCCGGTCACCGCATTGCGCTCGATCGCATTGCTGAACGGGTTCAGGAACTGGCATCCGCCCGTGCCCGCGGTGCCGGTGATGCGGTTGCAGTCCGGCCCGCCGAACCCGCGCAGGCCCAGCTGCACGCGGTCGACGATCGTATCCATGTTCATCGTCTGGCGGGTGTAGCGATGGTACATGCCCGACACGTCGAAATTGAGCGCATCGTTGAGCGCGCCGGTCAGCGCGCCGGTGAAGCGGATCGATTCCGATTCACGCCAGCCCGAACTGTCGACGCCATTGGCCCCGCCCAGCAGGAACGGCCGGAACAACAGCGCCGGGAAGGTAGCGCCCGCCACCGGAATGCCGGCGACGCTGGTCGGCAGCGCGCCGGGGTTCGCCGCGGCATAAGCGGCATAGCCGGGGTTGCTCGCGGGGACGAAGAAGCCGGCCTGCGCCGTCGCGCCGAAGCTGCCCGGCAGCGTATAGGCCGATGGCCGCTGCAGGATGGCGTAGGAGGGGGAGCTGCGCTGGTGCGGCACTTCCGACCAGCCATAAAGCGCGGTGACCTCCAGCTCGATGTCCGGCGTCACGTCGACGCCCACTTCCAGATACGCCTGCAGCCGGTTCTCGGTGTCGGTCAGCGCATTGAAACCGAGATACTGGTTGGCGCAGCGCTGGTTGGGGACGCCGTTGTTGGACAGCGCCACCCCGCCCAGCGGGACGCAGCCCGCGTCGAGGCGCAGGCCAGCGGCCGGCGCGCCATTGCCGAACACGGGCAGGAACACGCCGGGATTGCCGCTCTGGGTGAAGCCGTTCTCGGGATTGTTGGTATAGGATCCGATCGCGAAATCGCGGTCGGTGACCATCAATTCGCTGCGATGCTGGAACCCGAAGGAGCCAAGGACGCGCAGGCCGTCCTGATTGTGTCCGAACGCCGCGCTTGCCGTCCAGTCGCCGTTCGATCCCTTGATGCCCTTGTAGTCGCCGCTGACCACCAGTCCCTTCAGCGACCGGTTGGTGATGAAATTGACCACGCCGGCGATCGCGTCCGACCCGTAGGTGGCGGCCGCACCGTCCTTCAGGATGTCGATCCGCCCGATCGCCGCCAGCGGCAGCAGGTTCACGTCGACGGTCGGCACGCCATTGCCCGCGCGCACCAGCCGCCGGCTGTTCAGCAGGACGAGCGTGCGGGACGGGCCAAGACCGCGCAGGTTGATGCTGGCGATGCCCTCGGCGCCCTGGCTGCGGTTGTCGAACTGGTTGGAATCGCCCAGCGTGCCATTGGCGACCGGCAACGCCTTCAGCAGCTCGACGACGCTGGGGCTGCCCTGCCGCTGAAGCTCGCCGGCGGTGATGACGTCGACGGGCAGCGCCGAATCCTCCCGCTGCCCGCGGATCAGTGATCCCGTGACGATGATGTCGGCGGCGGCCTGGTCGTCCAGCGGCGGCTGCACCGCGGTGGACTGCGGCGGGGTGATCGACGGCGCCGGGGCGGGCACCGTGCCGGCCGGCGGGACATTGGTATCGACCGTTTGCGCGATGGACGCGGCGGGCGCGGCAATGGTCAACAGGGCGCCGCTCGTGAGCAGCCAGGAACGCAACGGCATTATATATCTTCTCCTTGGGACCCCGATCTTGCGCGGGTGTTGGTTGAGCGGCGTCGGGCCGCTGGCCTTTCGTGGGGCAGGCCTGTTCTGGTCAGCTGCTGGGCAGCACCGTCGGTGGCAGGCGCGTGGGCTCGCCGGCGCGGGCGGACAGATCCTCCACCACCGCGCTCTCGCGCACGCGGCGGACATTCTCCTCGTGCCGGGCGCGATCGATCCGGTAAAATGAGAGGAAGACGATGGCGATCGCCCACAGGATCGCGATCGTCGGCATGTACAGCCAGACCAGCCGGTCGATCACCTCCGGCGCGATCTGTCCGGGGATCGCCTTTTCGGGAAATCCCGACAGGCTCAGCAGCAGCCCGGCGCCAAGCACGCCGAACCCGCTGGTGCACGTCTTCATGAAGGCGTTGGCGGCAAAGAAGGTACCGGCGGCATGGCGACCCGTGCGGACCATGCTGTCCTCCACCACGTCGGCGATCATCGCGCTCGTCATGATCTGCGAGGTCGCCGAAAAGGTGCCGAAGATCGTCGCAAAGGCGAACAGGGTCGCCACCAGCGGCCCCTCCGGCTCGATCGGCAGGAACAGGCCCAGTTGGCGAAGGAACAATGGCATCAGGCCGAGCGACACGCCCAGCGCCGCCGCGACGACGGCGACGGCGCGCTTGCCGAAGCGGCGCGCGGCACGCGGCGCCAGGAACAGCGCGATCAGCGCGGCGAT
>NZ_LAZX01000031.1 GCF_000980895.1 Sphingomonas sp. Ag1
GCGGGCCGCAGGGCACGCTGTTCGGCGCCAGCTCGCAGGGCGGCGCCGTGCGCTTCATTACGCCGACGCCGAGCCTGACGCAGTCGAGCGTCTATTCGCGTGCGGCGGTCAACAGCACCAAGGATGGCGGCATCGGCTATGAGGCCGGCGTCGCGGTCGGCCTGCCGATCATCGAGGGGACGCTTGGCCTGCGCCTCAGCGCCTATCACCGCCGCGATGCCGGCTGGATCGACCGGCAGAGCTGGCAGGATGCGAACGACCGCGAAGAGAATGCCAATTTCAGCGACACGACGGTGCTGCGCGCCGCGATGCTGTGGGAGCCGGCCGCCGGCCTGACGATCGCGCCGAGCATCTATTACCAGGACCTGAAGTTCAACGACCGCGGCGACCTGTGGACGCGTTGCCCGGCGACCACCGGCTCGCCGATCAACCCAGACACCGTGCCCTGCCCCAATGGCGTGTCCGATCCGGGCGCTGGCAAGCACCTGAACTATTCCCCGATCCGCCAGCCGAGCCGCGACCGTTTCTACCTGCCGTCGCTGAAGATCGGCTATGACGCGGGCGCCATCTCGATCAATTCGGTCACGTCCTATTTCGACCGCCATGTCGAGGACATCAACGACGCGACCAACGTCAACGACCGTGTGACGTTCGGCAACGCGTACCTGTTCCCGATCACGCCCGGCTTCGACAAGTCGATCACCTGGCAGAACCCGAACATCTACCAGAAGGTGTTCACGCAGGAAGTCCGGCTGTCGGGCGGCGACACGGATTCGCCGATCAAGTGGACGGTCGGTGGCTATTATTCGCGCGGTTCGGTGAAGTCCGACCTGCCGATCTACCAGCCGCACTTCAACGACCTGTATTTCGTGCGTTATGGCCGCACCCCGCAGGCCGCCGGCGTGCCGCCGCTGGTCAACGGCAATGCGCGCTATTACGGCAATGAGGAAACGATCGAGGAAAGCATCGCGGCGTTCGCCAATGTCGACGTGAAGGTCGTCGACCGGCTGACGCTGAACCTGGGCGCACGCTATTCGCGCGACACGCTGGACTTCGACGTGGTCGAGCGCGGCGTGTCCTATGTCGGCGGCATCTCCACCGCGGCGGGCCGCCTGCGCGAAAACCCCTTCCTCCCCAAGGTCGGCCTGTCGTTCCAGGCGACGCGCAACGCGCTTTATTATGCCTCGTTCGCCCGCGGCTATCGCACCGGCGGCGTGAACAAGACGCTGCCCGATGTCTGCCGGACCGAGGCGGACGCGCTGGGCATCGACAACGCCAACACCTACCAGTCCGACCGTACCGACAGCTATGAGATCGGTACCAAGAACCGGCTGCTCGGCGGGTCGCTGCAATATGAGATCAGCGCTTATTATACCAAGTGGAACAACATCCAGCAGCAGCTGCGCCTGCAATGCGCGTTCAGCCTGGTGGCCAACACCGCAGCGGCGACGTCCAAGGGCTTCGACGCCAGCATCACGATGCGGCCGGACAGTAACCTGACGATCGGTGCCGCGGTCGGTTACACCGATGCGACCTATGACGAGACGATCCAGATCGGCACCGCGCCGATCGTCGTCGGCGGGCAGCAGCTGGGCGCGACGCCGTGGACGATCAATCTGAACGCGGAATATCACCTGCCGACGAACAGCGATCTCGATCCGTTCATCCGCTTCCAGTACAATTATCGCTCGGTGAACCGGGGCACGTTCCTGTGGCAGGTCCCGACGTCGACCACCTATGATCCGACGCGCGTGCTGCCGACCGAGGCGCAGTCGCTGGACGCGCGTGCCGGCGTGACGCTGGGCCCGGTCAGCCTGCAGATCTATGGCGAGAATATCCTGAACAACGTCGGCTATATCGCCAACACGCCGATCTATGCGCGGGGCCCGCTGTGGCGTGGTTCCACCCTGCGCCCCCGCACGATCGGGTTGCAGCTGATCGGCCGCTATTGATCACCACCGGGAAAGGAAAAGGGTCGCTGACGATGCCGGACATTCGATGGATTTCTGCCGCATTGTTGGCGACCACGGCCCTGATCCCCGGCGTCGCCGGGGCACAGGCGCAGGCGGCGCCTGCTTCTGCCCCCGCGCCCGCCCCTGCCGTCGAAAGCTACGCCGACCTGATCTTCACTGGCGGCAAGGTGGTGACGGTCGACAGTGCCGATCGCATCACCGACAGCGTCGCGGTGCGCGGCAACCGGATCGTCGCCGTTGGTGACGTGGCGGAATGGCGCGGGCCGCAAACGCGCATCATCGACCTGAAGGGGCGCACGCTGCTGCCCGGCTTCATCGACG
>NZ_LAZX01000007.1 GCF_000980895.1 Sphingomonas sp. Ag1
CCTGCTCCGCCCCCGCTCCCCGGTCAGGAGCGGCAAGCGGCGCCAGTCTTATTCACTGATCGCCGAGATATTCGGCCAGCGGCGTATCCAGCGGGGGCCGGCGCTCGTCTCGCTCGGCGGCGTCGATCCGCTCGAACGCATTCTGGACATAGCGCACACCGACCCAGCGGAACGGCTCGATCTCCCATTTGGGCGTGCGGCGGCGGTGGAAGGGCAGTTCCTCCAGCCCCGTGCTCCATCCGCCGATCAGCCCGGCGAGCAGCCGCGCGGCGAGCGCGCTGGTCGAGACGCCGCGCCCGGTATAGCCGTGGAGCGACGCGATCCGCGTGCTCTGGTCGAAATGGACGGTCGGCAGCCAGTCGCGCGGCACGCCCAGGAAGCCGCCCCATTGATGGGTGAATTCGACTTCGCCGAGCTGCGGCCACCATTCGTGGACGTTGCGGCGCATCGATTTAAACGTCGCCTCGTCGGTGATCGCGCTTTCCGAGAGCGCCGATCCGAACAGATAACGCGCGCCGCGGCTGCCAAACAGGATGCGGCCGTCCGCCGTGCGGGTGAGATAGTTCTTGGTGTGGACCTGCGAACTGAGGCTCTCGCCCCCCGCCCAGCCAACCGCCTGCCATTGCGCATCGCTGAGCGGCTCGGTCAGCACGATCATCGACGACATGGGCAGCAGCGTGCGGCGATATCCCGGCACCTGCGCCAGATAGGCCTCCGCCGCCGTGACCACGGCGCGGCGGGCGACGACCGTGCCGCGCGTGGTGGTGATGCCGGACTGCGGCGCGGCGTTGACCGACAGCGCGGTCGTATCCTCGTAGATGACCGCGCCCATCCGCTCGACGAGGCGCGCAAGCCCGCGCACGAGGCGGCCGGGATGCACGTTGGCACCGGCGGCCGTTTCCAGCGCGCCGAACAAGTGCGTCGCATGAACGCGCTCATGCGCCTCGGCCGCGTCGATCACCCGGTTGCCGCGGTCGAGCCCCAATGACTGATAGGTGGCAAGCGTCCGGCGCAGGCCGGCCATCTGCCCCTCGCTCCGCGCCAGGCTGAGGAGGCCCGTTTCGCGGAAATGCGCGTCGATGCCCTCTTCGAGCAGGGTGGCGCCGATCTCCTTCACCACCGCCTGCTGCGCGAGGATGGTGTTGCGCGCCATGGCGGGGCCGAAGCGGCGGATCAGCGCGCCG
>NZ_LAZX01000001.1 GCF_000980895.1 Sphingomonas sp. Ag1
AAGCGGCGGATCAGCGCGCCGGGATCGACCGGGAAACGCGGCGAGCACCAGCCGCCATTGCGGCCCGAGGCGCCGTAACCGCAGATCGACCGCTCGACGATCGCGATCTCCAGCGAGGGATCGCGCTTCAACAGGTGATAGGCGGTCCACAATCCCGAAAAGCCACCGCCCAGGATCGCGACGTCGACGTTGATGTCGCCCTTCAGCGGCGCGCGCGGTGTCAGATCGTCACCGGATGTGCCGAGCCAGAAATCGTTCGGGATCGGGCCCGGCGCAGCGGCCGGCCCGCTCACGACGCCTGCTCTTCGTCGAAGACCATGAAGACCTTGCGGCTGGTTTCGACAATGTCCCAATGCCCGCGGCTGTTGGCGGGAAAGTGCGCGACGTCACCGGCGCGCAAGGTGATCGGATCCCCGCCCCCTTCCGGGGTGAACACCGCATGGCCGCTGAGAAAATGGCAGAATTCCGCCTGCACGACCTGGCGGACCCAGCGGCCCGGCGTGCATTCCCACACGCCAAGCCGCGTCGTGGGCCGGGAGGAGGATGGCAGCGCGATCGAGCGGACCTGGGAAACGGGGGTGCCGAGCGGCACGGGCACGTCCTTCGGCTCGGGCGCGCCGGCGAACAATTCGGTGACATTGAATGTTGTGGCAGACATTTCGATCGACACCCTCGCAATCTTGTTCGCTTGGGCATGAGACAATCGTGCCGGGGGTAAGAGTTGAGATCAGCCTCACCCCCGGTGCAGATAAATCACCACTTCACGTGGGTTGCAGGACCCGGTCGAGGAACTGGCGGGTGCGCTCCATCGTCGGCGCGGTGAGAACCTGCCGTGCCGGCCCGTCCTCGACGATCACCCCGCCGTCGATGAACAGCGCACGGTCGGCCACTTCGCGGGCAAAGGCGATCTCGTGAGTCACCACCACCATCGTCATCCCCTCGCTGGCGAGCGCGCGGATCACCGACAGCACCTCGCCCACGCGCTCCGGGTCGAGCGCGGAGGTCGGCTCATCGAGCAGGATCGCCTGCGGCCGCATGGCGAGCGCACGGGCAATGCCGACGCGCTGCTGCTGGCCGC
>NZ_LAZX01000045.1 GCF_000980895.1 Sphingomonas sp. Ag1
CGCCGCGCGCCTCGGCCAGCGGCTTGCCCTGCTCGGCCGTCATCAGCCGCGCGAGATCATCGGCATTGGCCAGCATGAGATCGTGCCAGCGGCGAAGGATCGCCGCGCGGTCGCCGGCGGAACGCGCCGCCCAGGCGACCTGTGCCGTCGTCGCCGCTTCGACCGCGCGGCTGGCGGCCGCAGCGCCATGCCGCGCGACCGAGCCTACCAGCGCGCCGGTGGCGGGATTGTGGACATCGAAAGTGCCACTGCCCGCATCATCCCATCGGCCGTCGATATAGGCGCCGGTGCGCAGCAGCGCGGCGTTGCCCAGGGTGAGCGCGGTCATGCCGCCAGCGCCCGCTCGATCGCGGCCAGCCCCTCATCCAGCACCGCGTCGGACGCGGTCAGCGGCACGAGGATCCGGATCGTTTCCCCGCTGGTCCCGCAGGCGAGCAGGATCAGCCCTTCATCCGCGGCGCGCATCGTCACCGCCTTGGCGCCGTTGACGGCGACCGCGCTGCCGCCGCGCTGCTCCATGATGTCGAAGGCGATCATCGCGCCCAGCCCGCGGATATTGCCGATCGGCAGCAGATCGCTTCGCGCGCTCATCGCGGTCAGCCGGTCCTTGGCACGCCGCCCGATCGCGTCGGCGCGGTCGAGCAGCCCCTCTTCCGCGATCACGTCGAGCACCGCGAGGGCAGCGGCGCAGGCAATCGGTGAGCCGCCATAGGTGCCACCCAGACCGCCCGGCTCAACCCGGTCCATGATCGCCGCGCGACCGATGACGCCCGACAGCGGCAGGCCACCGGCCATCGACTTGGCCACCGTCATCAGATCGGGCTCGACGCCGCTATGCTCGATGCCGAACATGCGGCCGGTGCGCGCGAAGCCGGTCTGCACCTCATCGGCGATCAGGAGGATGCCGTGCGCATCGCACAGGCGGCGAAGCTCCTGCAGCAATTCGGTCGGCGCGGCGTGGAAGCCCCCCTCCCCCTGCACCGGCTCGATGATGATCGCCGCGACATCCTCGGGCGAGAGATCCGCCGCGAAGAGATAGGTCAGCGCGCGCAGCGTATCCGCCACCTCCACACCCTGGTGCGGCACCGGGAACGGCAGGTGGTAGACCCCCGGCGTCGGCATGCCGAAGCCGCGCTTGTAGGGCGCGACCTTGCCGGTCAGCGCCATGGTCAGCGCGGTACGGCCGTGGAAGCCGCCGGTGAAGGCGATGACGCCCTGCCGCCCGGTTGCGGCGCGGGCGATCTTCACCGCATTCTCCACCGCCTCGGCGCCGGTGGTCAGCAGCAGCGTGCGCGCCTCCCCCGAGAAGGGCGCCAGCGCGTTCAGCCGCTCGGCCAGTTCGACATAGGGGCGGTATGCCGTCACCTGGAAGGCGACATGGGTATAAGCGTCGAGCTGCTCGCGCACCGCGGCCATGACGCGCGGGTGGCGATGGCCGACGTTCAGCACCGCGATGCCGCCCGCGAAATCGACGTAGCGGCGACCGTCCTCGTCCCAGATCTCGGCATTTTCCGCGCGGCTGACGAAGAGCGGAAGCCCGGTCGCCACACCAGCGGGAACCGCGGCCGATCGACGGCTCAACAGGTCAACATTGCTCACCGTCATCTCCTCCAGCTTCCGGGTGGCAAGTCTGCGATCCGGCGGCCGGGCGGCAAGTTGATTACGCTGGTTGGAACGGTGACTGGCGGTCACCAAGCCGGCTCAGTCGGGGGCGACGATGGCGCGTTCGATCCAGCGGCGGAAATCGGTGAGCGCAAGGCCGCGCCAGCGCGTGCGGCGCGTGGTGAGCATGTAGGAGCCGAGGTGAACGGGCGCGAAATCGCCGACCTCGACCAGCTCGCCGCGGCGGATGCTGTCGGCCACCAGCAGCGTGTTGGCGAGCGCCAGCCCCTGCCCGCGCCGGGCCGCGGCGAGCGTCAGGTGGCCCTGCCAGTAGCGCGGGCCGCCGAGATTTTCCGCCCCCGCGACGCCATGGCTTTCGAACCAGCGGCGCCACTGGTCGAAATTCGCCTCGTGCAGCAGCGGCAGGTTGAGGAGATCGGCGGGGGTTGCGACCGGCGGGAGGTCCGCGACGAAGGAGGGGCTGGCCACCGCCAGGATCCGCGGGCGGGCCAGTTCCTGGGTACGGAAATCGGGGTCGAGATCGGCCTTCTGCGCGTCGATGACGTAATGGATGTACGCGTCGACATCATGGCCGACCGCGCCGGGCGTGATCTCGATCGGCTGCAGTTCGAGCTGTATATCGGGGAAGGCGGCGGAGAAATTGCCGATGCGGCCGGTCAGCCATTCGGAGGCAAGGCCAGGGGCGCACCACAGGACGAGATTGCGGTCATCCTGCTGCGGCATGAAATCGAGCGCGGCGGCGGAGATTTCAGCGAGGCTGCGCGCAATGGTGCGGTGGAACCGGGCGCCATGCGGGGTCAGTTGCCCCGCGACGCCCGACGCGCGATCGAACAGCGGGACCCCGGCCCATTCCTCCAGCGCGCGCAGGTGGCGGCTGACCGCGGCGTGATCGACCGACAGCGCCTCCGCCGCGCGGCGGATGCCGCCGCAGGTGCCGATCGCCTCGAACGCCTTGAGCGCGGCGAATTGGGGCAGCAGCCGGCGCTGCTGCACCGTCAGGCCATAAACCGCAGGATTGTCCGACAGTCCGCTGTGTCCGTTGTTCGCCATGAGAACGCGATAACAGGTGACGGGGCGGGACTGTCAATCATGCGCGGTCACGGCTGGCGGAGGCGGGTGGTGGGGGCGCGCAGGAGGGTGGCGTTGGCGGGGTGGCGGGCGGCGATGAGGGCGGCCATGCGGGCGGCGCGGGCGGCGGGGGAGAGGCGATCGAGCGCGGCCTTCGTCGGCGCGTCGAGCGCGTAGAGGCGCCAGCCGCGCAGTACCATGCAATCCTCGATCGTGGGGGTTGCGACGGCCTCCCACGGCAAGGGCGCGGGGTTTTCCGGCCTGGGTGCGGCCTGTTTCTGGAGGGGAATGGCCGGGGTCAGCGCAGCGGCGGCCACATCCCCGCCGACCGCATCGGCATGGGGACCGGTGGTGATCATCCGGCAGCGGCGCAGCTCAGCGTCGACCATCGCGGGCGTCGCGCCGGGGCGGTTGTAGAAGGTGGCGGCGGGATCGGGGGTCGCCGCGAGAAGGAGCATGGCAGGCAGAAGCGACACCCGAACACCCTTCCCTGCTGGACACGGGGGCGGCGGTGCGGCCGCCCCCGTCCCGTTACGCCCGGTCCGTCAGAACCGCACCGTCACGCCGGCGCGATACGAGCGGTTGCGAACATCCTCGCGCCCGACCGTGCCGTCGAGCGCGACGGAGAACTCAAACCGTTCGGTGCCATAAGCGAGGCCGGCGGACAATTCGCCCCAGTTGCGGTCCTGCCCGGCGACGAGGAACGGCGCCTGGATGCCGTGCCGCCCGCGAGGCCGGCGAAGAACACGTCCGGCCGATCCTTGAAGTCATGAACGAAATAGGCCGAGGCGATCGGGCGGAAGCCGGCGCGGTTGCCGTCGAGCTGAAGCCCGGCGCGGCCCTGCACGCTGAGGAAATCGTCCTTGGCGATCGCCAGCGCCGGTCCGGTGCCGGTTTCGACCAGCGGGGTATATTCGATCCGGCTGGCGCGCACCGCGGCGCGCGGGGCGATGCGAAGCGCGTCACTGCCAAAGGCGTAGCTTGCGCCAAGTTCGGTCGAGAGCGCGAAGGAATTGTCGCGCCCGCGCAGGTCGAACGGCGTGCCGGCGAAGGTGCCGGTGCGATGGGTGCGCGATTCATACACGCCGGCGCTGAACTGCGTATCGAGCGCGGCGCCGAAATCCTCTCCCAGGCGGCCATACAGGGTACCCAGGATCAGCTTGCCATCGGTCTTGCGGCCGAGGCGACGATCGGCGTCGAGATCGGTATAGGACAGGCCGAAGCCGAGCACCGCCGTGTCGGTCACCTGCGCCTCAAGCCCGCCGGCGATGAAGAAGCCGTCGAACTTGTCACGCCCGCCGCCCAGGATCGTGCCGGGCATCGGCCGGCTGGAACCGTCGACATAGCCGCCCGCGAGATAGGCCGAGACCGTGCTGGGCAGCGCGCCTTCCCGAACGACCGTCGCCGGCGTGTCGCTGACCGTCTGCGGCTGGCCCGGCATGACTATGGCATTGGCGGCGAATTGCAGCGGCTTGCCGATCAACGCCACCTGACCGCCGGCGAAGCTGCCGGGGCGCA
>NZ_LAZX01000037.1 GCF_000980895.1 Sphingomonas sp. Ag1
CGTTTCCCCGGGGAAACACCCGCTGCTGCCCCCACCACCCCCGCGCAGCCGCCGCTCCCGGCCCTGTCGCGTGACCCCGCCCCCTCGCCTGAGCGCACCGCAGAGCTGTCCGAAATGGCATCGATGATCCGCCGCTCGGTCAGCCGATCGGTCAAGAGCCTGGCAACGCGCGCCACCGCCGGCGACCTCACCGACGCGACGCTCGACACGCTCCGCGCCGAATATCCCGGCTGGGACTATCAGGCGCTCCATGCCGAATTCCGCCAGTGGATCGACGCCGATCCCGCGCGCACCCCGGTCAACTACCAGAACGCGTTCATCGGCTTCGTCAAACGCTGGCACGACAAGCACCGCCACGAACTCGGCCGGTGACGGCAGGGGAGGGGGCCCACCCGCTCATGCGCCCCGAAACCTTTCCGCCACGCATCGCCCCTCGCATCGCGCACCACCTCTCAAGCCAGGTCGCGCAGACATCCAAGCCAGGCCGGGGCAGGGGAGCCCACACCGACAAAACACCCTCGCGTTCGGCGGATCCGTTCCCGAAGTGTCGGGTCAACGCCGCCGTCCAGACATGTCCACCGCGCCGCGCCGGAGATTTGAACGTCGATCCGGCTACCCACTCCGATTTCGATTCAATTCCCCGCCGCAAACAGGCCTACGATCACGTCCTTCGACACTCCGGGAACATCCCTCGCACCTTCAGGAACCATCAACCGACACTTCAGGAACGCCATCCTCGCACCTTCAGGAACACAGCGACGACACTCCGGGAACAGCGCCCACCCGGAAACCGCCTAATATCAGTGGTTTGTAGCCGATCGCAGCCGCCTAACTCTCTAACCCTAAGATAAACCGTCTAACCTGGAAGGCGATGTGAAATCCTTTGGATTGGAAGAGGGGGATTCACCGTGCGCCGCCACCGTCAGGCCGGCACCACCCGTCACCTTGCGTCACGGGTGACACTCTGCCGTCGCCCCGCGCTCCACAGGCCAGCCCGCCAAGTCGAGAAGCGCCGCCCCTCGCGGAGCCCGACGAGCGTCAGCCATGACACTCTGCCCAGGCCTCTTCCGGCAAAGTGTCACCCGCGACAAAGACGACACGCCGACTCACAAGGGGGATTCACCTTGTGTTCGCACTGTGCTTGATTCGCCGCATGAGCAGCAGCACCCTCGATCTCGGTTCGATCCTCGCCACGCTGACCGCCGCCTCGCGCCGTCCGCGCTACGCCTTCCTCGTCCTCGGGCTGATCGCGGAGGCCGCCCGCGCCGACGGCCGCGCCGGTCCCTGGATCCGCACACGCACTCAGGGCTCGGAAGGGGAGGGGGAACGTGTCGCCCTGCGCGACTGGCTCGCACGGCAACTCGCCCCGCTCGCGGCCAACGACCGCCGCCGCGCCACGCTGCGCGCCAAGGTCGCCGCCCGCATCGCGACACAGGACGCTGCGGTGATCGACGCCGCCGTCGCGGAGGAGGCGCTGGCGATCGGCCGCGCCAATGTCAGCCGCGCCGTCTCCGACCTCGTCCGCGCCGGCCTCGTCCGCCGCCACTATGCCGGCCGCATCACCGATCACGTCAACCGCGGCGGTCGCCGCATGGCGGTCTATGCCGTCGAACCCCCGGTCCTGAACGCCATCCGCTCCCGCCCGACCCTTGTGTAAGGGGGGGGCACCCCGCCGGTATCAACACGCTCCAGGGGCAATGAACCGGCCCGGTCACGCCCCTTGATCCAGATCACCCATAGAAGATCCGATCCCGCAACAAGACATGGCAACAGTAACGCGCTGATATCGCGTCGCGACCCGGCTGGACAGCAACCGCCCCCGTCGGGCATGACTATCGCGGGGGAATGTCATGATCAGTCTGTCTGTTGCACGATGGCGAATCCGGCTGCCGGAAACACTGCCGCGGCTGACCGGCACGGGGCTGCGTATCTTCAGCATCATCTGGGCCGCGACCATTGCGACAGCATTGATCGTCACCGTCTTTGGAACGTGGCAGAGTTTCAAGCCGTATCCCTATCGCTGGCTCAATTACGGCCTGAGCGCGTCGTCATCAGGCAGCGAAATCTTCGCTGTCACGGGACAACAGGCGCAACAATCCGGGATCCGGGCCGGCGACGAAGTCCTCGCCATCGATGGTCGTCCCATGCGCGCTCTGGATTTCGCCCAGCAGCGCCGGTTGCTCGACCGGCCCGAAGGCGCCGTCCTTGCGCTGACCCTGCGCAATGCGCAGGGGGAGGTGCGCACGCACCGGTTGACCCGCGCGGCCAGCAACACGCGGGAGGTGGAGAAGGTGCGCCTGCTCCAGGGGTTCAGCGAAACCGTGTCGTCCACCGCCTTTCTCATCGCCGCGGCCCTCCTCTTCCGCCGTCGCCGTGAACCGGTGCCCGCGCTGCTCGCCCTGGCCTTTGCGACCAACGCCGCGACCGCCAACACGCCACTCGCCGATATCTTGGACATCCCGTTCTTTAGCGAGTGGATGGGCTCGCTCAGCCTGGCGATGCTGCTCGTGGGCCTGGCCGGCTTTCCCGATGGTCGCATCGGGTCGGCGCGCTCCTGGACAATCATCGGCCTGATCCTGCTTTACCCGCCGGCGGTGATCTTACGGGTCGGCGGGCCCTGGATCATCATGCCCTATGTGTTGTCGCTGTGCGCGGTCGTGCTGGTGCGGATGGCGCTGCGCTACCGCCAGATGCCGGCGGGCATCATGCGGCAGCAGGTCCGCTGGGGCTTTTTCGGCCTCGCCACGGGCACCTTCTGGCTGATCCTGTCGGGCATGGCGTTTCTGGCAGCGCAAGGGACAGGGGCGGGGGGGCAATATAGCCAGCTTCATGGCCTCTCGTTGATCTGCAGCCTATTCGCGACGATCTCGATGGTCGGCGGGCTGCTCGTCTCGCTGCTGCGCTACCGCCTCTATGACGCGGACACGGTGATCGGGCGCTCCGCCGCTTATGGCGTGCTGACGCTCGGCTTCGTCGCGCTGTTCGCGGCGGGGGAGAAATTGATCGAGACCTTGTGCGAAACCTATCTCGACGCGCAGGTCGGTGCGCTGGCCGGGGGCCTCGCCGCGGCGCTCGCCGCGGTGCTGATCGTGCCGTTGCACCACCGCGTCAGCAGCTGGGCGGAACGCCGCTTCCAGCGCCAGCTGCTGCGCCTGAGCCAGGGGCTGCCGCAGATCGTCGGTGACCTGCGCGAAACGGGCTCCGTCGGCCAGATCGCGGAGACGGTGGTCGATTCCGCCGCCCGCAATGTCCAGGCCACCCGCGCCGCCGTGCTGGTGGGCGATCGCGTGGTGGCGACGCGCGGGCTCTCGCCGGAGGCGGCAGGGGCATGGCTGGAGGAACGCGATCTGGCGGTCGAGCCGGCCGGCGT
>NZ_LAZX01000015.1 GCF_000980895.1 Sphingomonas sp. Ag1
GCGAGGACCAGATCGTCCTTGCCCTCCAGATGGTGGTAGAAGCTCCCCTTGGTCACGCGCAGCTCGGCCGCGATGCGATCGACCGACGCGCCGCGATAGCCGTCGCGGTTGATCAGGCGGGTGGCGGCGCGCAGGAACGCGTCGATGTCGACCTCCTGCCGCGGCTCGGGCGGCGTGGCGCGGGCGAAGGACATATGGACCAGCGCGCTGGTCGCCGGCGCGACGCCGCGCTCCCACACCTCGAACATGCGGCGCTCGACCCGATCGAAATCCTCGATCGCGTAGAAGCGCAGCCAGACGGGGAGCCACAGCACCCCCTCCAGCACGACGTGCGCGCGTGCGGTGTTGACCGCCAGATCCTCCGGCTTGGTCGCCGGGCCGAACCAGTCGCGCATGCCGCGCAGGACCGACTGGTAGAGTTCCGTCGCCTCGGCGCGATAGGGCTCGGGCAGCGAGCTCATGCCCGTCAGCACCGTCATCGGCCGTTCCTCGCCGGTGCGCATGCCGCGCTGAGCGGCGAAGACGAGGTGGAGATAATGGTTGAGGCGCGCGCGCGGATCGGGGCGGGTCGCGGCCTCGGCGACCTTGTCCGCGATCCGGCCCAGGGTTTCCATATAGGCGGCGTGCGCCAGCATCTCCTTGCGCTTGAAATAATAGGCCAGGCTGTTCTGGTTCATGTCCACCAGCTCGGCGACATTGGCGAAGGTCATGCCCTTCAGCCCGTGCTGATTGATCAGGGTCGCCGCCGCGTCGATCAGGCGATTGCGCCGCGCGATGAACTTGGCGGTCTTGCTGTCGGTGGTCTCGATCGCGGTCATTGCCGTCTTGGTTAGCATGAACCCAGGCACCCGTCATCGCAACCGATTGTGCTCCGCCCCCGGCTATGCCAAACAGCGCGAATAAAGAAAGCGGTATGGTTGGGAGAGGGTGATGGGGAAAGAGTGGAACGGGTCGGTCGTGATCGTCACCGGCGCGGCGTCGGGGATCGGCCGGGCAAGCGTGCACGCCTTTGCCGCGGCGGGGGCCAAGGTGATCGCCAGCGACATCGCCGAGGGGGTCGAGGCGCTCGCCGACGAGACACCCGGGGGGATGTGCGTCGCACTGCGCGGGGATGCGGGGGATGAGGCGCATGTCATCGCGCTGGTCGCCGAGGCCGAGCAGCACGGCACGCTGCGCGGCTTCTTCGCCAATGCCGGCATCACGGGCGGCCCGGCGACGGTGAGCGAGGCCGATCCGGCGCTGTGGATGGCGGTGCTGCGCGTCAATCTGATCGGGCCGGCGCTGGCGATCAAACATGCAGCGCCGGTGATGGCGCGCCATGGCGCAGGCGCAATCACCTGCACGGCGTCCGTCGCGGGGCTGCGCGCCGGGGCGGGGCCGGCGGCCTATTCCGCATCGAAGGCGGGGCTGATCAACCTGGTCAAGGTGTCGGCACTGGAGCTGGCCGGCAGCAACGTTCGCGTCAACGCGAT